>NZ_SWKM01000013.1 GCF_005871205.1 Marinobacter alexandrii
ATCCGAAATACCTCGGCCAGCGCCCACACGAATTACTTGGTCAATTTTTTAAAGAGCGGTTGAGCTGCTGCTCAATCAAGGTGGCGTATTCTACATCGTGTCGCCGCCTTGTCAACCGTTTATTTTCAATGTTTTCCGTCTCCGGAAAGCGCCGAAAATCAACCGGCTTACTGCTTGTTTCGAGAGGCGCATTCTACAGCGAATCGAGCCTCTGTCAACCGCTTTCCGAAGAATCTTGAAACTCAATTTCTTCAACAATTTCAAACGGTTGCCTTCCTAGGGTGCCGCTGCATCAGTGACTTGCCCCTCAGAAGAGATGCGCATTCTACAGACCTGCTCAGAGGTGTCAACGGTTGCTTTTAACTTTTTTCAAAAACCGTTTCTGACCGCTTCAAACCACCCTCTTACAGGGGTCTCTATTATAGACCACTATAGACAGTCTCGCCTGACTAGAGTTCCACCTTTACTGCCGCTGCCGCCCCACGTGCCAGCTCCCGTGCCTGCCCAATAGTTTCACCACGAGCCAGAGCCACACCCATGCGCCGACGGCCCTTCAGTTCCGGCTTACCAAACAGGCGCAACTGAGTGTCTGGCTGAGCCAGGGCATTCTCCAAACCTGAGAAACGAACATTGCCGGACTCCCCCTCTGGCAAAATTACCGCAGAGGCCGACGGGCCATTCTGACGAATCGCCGGAATCGGCAAACCAAGGATCGCTCTCGCATGCAGGGCGAACTCAGACAACTCCTGGGAAACCAGGGTAACCAGACCCGTGTCATGGGGGCGCGGTGATACTTCCGAGAACCACACCTCATCACCTTTAACGAACAGCTCTACACCATACAGTCCGTAGCCACCCAGATTGTCGACGACAGCACGGGCAATCTCCATGGAACGATCCAGTGCCAGCGGTGACATTGGCTGGGGCTGCCAGGACTCCCGATAATCACCATCTTCCTGGCGATGCCCGATCGGATCACAGAAAGACACGCCATCGCGATGCTTCACTGTCAACAGGGTGATCTCGTAATCGAAATCAACGAATCCCTCGACAATCACTCGCCCCTTGCCGGCACGACCACCCGACTGGGCATAGTCCCAGGCAGAATCCACACCATCTTCATTCTTTATCGTACTCTGGCCCTTACCGGACGAACTCATCACCGGTTTGACAACAAGAGGAAGGCCCACTTCCTTAACAGCCGCCAGATATTCACCCTGGTTACCGGCAAATCGGTAAGGCGAGGTTGGCAACCCAAGCTCCTCAGCGGCAAGCCTACGAATGCCTTCGCGATTCATAGTCAGATTCACAGCACGAGCAGTTGGAATGACCCGATAACCCTCGTCCTCCAGCTTCACCAACTCTGGCGTAGCAATAGCTTCAATCTCAGGAACGATCAGCTGGGGCTGCTCCTGTTCAATCACCCGGCGCAAGCTGGTCGCATCCAACATGTCGATAACGTGGCTACGATGTGCCACCTGCATGGCGGGCGCGTCGGCATAGCGGTCAACGGCAATCACTTCTACACCCAAACGCTGAAGTTCGATCACCACTTCTTTGCCCAGTTCGCCTGCGCCGCAGAACAATACCTTGAATGCGCCTTCTTTATAGGGAGTGCCGATTTGAACCGTGCTGGTTGCTTCTGTCATGCCTGAGCCTGTCTTCCAGTTAAAGGGGGTTTCGGTGGCTGGGTTACAGCGCTACGTTTTCTTCGCGCACAGCGACTTGACGCAGCACTTCCCTGCGTTCGTCGTTGGTCATTTGTGTCCAGCGAAGAATCTCATCACCGGTCCGCTGACAACCAATGCACATGTCGTTTTCATCGAGCGCGCATACCTGAACACAGGGTGAACGCACTTTATCTGCCACACTCATCGGGACGGCTCGCAGGGTTTCAGCTTGGCCAGGTACCGAGCGCCGTTCTGCACATAGTGCTGTGCACTCATCTCCAACATCTTCTTCTGGTTGTCGTTCAACTCCCGTTTGATCTTGCCGGGTGAACCAACCACCATGGAACCATCAGGTATCTCCATGCCTTCGGGAATCAGGGTATTGGCCCCGATTAAACAGTGCTTGCCGATCTTTGCTCCGTTGAGAACCACCGCGTTGATGCCAATGAGACTGTAATCGCCGATATCGCAGCCATGCAGCATGGCCTTGTGACCAACGGTAACGCCCCGCCCCAGTGTCAGCGGTATTCCCGGATCAGTGTGCAGCACCGAGCCATCCTGGACATTACTTTCCGGGCCTACTGTGATCAGTTCGTTGTCGCCCCGGATAACCACATTGAACCAGACACTCGATTTTTCCATCAAGCGCACACTTCCGATAACTGATGCGTTGTCCGCAACAAACTGACCTTCGCCACTCAGTTCGGGGATACGCGTATCCAGCTCGTAAAACATGTCAGCCTCCTCAGCCTGCATTGGGCGGTTCCAGCAAATCGATACCGGCATCGTACACAGCGTTCATAAAATCGACCAGAACCACCGCCGACAATCCCCAAATCTGATAACGACCCCAGCGATAACAAGGCACATAAAAGGTATGGTTGAGGAAGTTCAGCGCATCTGTTCGTTCGCGCCGGTCTTCAAGCAAAAACGACAAGGGAACACGAAATACGCTATCGATCTCATGGGGATTGGGTTCCATGGGGTGGTCCACCGGTATCACCCCAACATAAGGCGTGACCAGAATACCGTATCGGGACATCACCTGGCTCAAGGGGGCTATAATTTGCACCTGCTCCGGCGGCAAGCCGATCTCTTCGTGGGTTTCCCGCAGGGCGGTGGCCGCCAGTGATGGGTCCCCCGGATCCCGCTTGCCTCCGGGATAGGCAACCTGGCCCCGATGAGTGTTCAGATTCGAGGATCTCAACGTAAAGACCATTTCCGGGTTACGATAATCGTCTGTAATAGGCACCAGGATGCCGGCTTCCGGGTAATCCAGCGCCAGCTGCCTGGGTGCATAACCCGCCAGACGTTCGGCAAGTAAATCGCGCAAATTGTCGCTCCAGGGGTACATCGCAGGTTGGATGAGACAGAGGCAGCCACGATCGTTAAACTGACTACCAAACCAATTTCCAGTATACGGGGAAACACATGAAGTACTGCAGCACATGCGGCCATCTGGTTGAACAACGCATCCCCGAGGGCGATAACCGCCACCGCTATGTTTGCGTAAGCTGCGAAACCATACATTACCAGAACCCTCGCATTGTCGCAGGCACGGTCCCCATCTGGCAGGGCAAAATCCTGTTGTGCCGCCGCGCCATCGAACCCCGATACGGCTACTGGACTCTACCAGCAGGCTTCATGGAAAATGCCGAGACGACCATTGAGGCCGCCGAACGGGAAACACGGGAAGAAGCGCTGGCCGAGGTCGACATCGAGGGCTTGTACTCGATCATCGATGTGCCCCATATCAACCAGGTGCACATGTTCTACCGGGCTACCCTGAAAGATGGCACGTACGGGGCTGGCGAGGAATCCCTGGAAACCCAGCTGTTCGCCCTTGATGATATTCCCTGGAACGAACTGTCCTTCCCGACGGTCCGCAAAACCCTGGAGCTGTTTATTGAGGACTTCGGAAAAGAGTCCTTTGGCGTACACGTGCAGGACATTCGGCACCCGATGTCCTCATCAACCCGCAGGGACTGATTACAGCTCCTCGATTCGATACACCTCATAGGCAGGCTCTTCATAGGGATGGGCCTGCTTCAGCGCCTTTAGCGCCTCACCGACCAAGGCATCTTCACATACAAGCTCCACCTTATACTCCGCCACTACCTCCAGCTCACCCTTGTTGCCCAAAAATGGATCGCTGCCTGCCAGTGGTCGAAACTGGCCTTGCCCCAGAGATTGCCAGGCACAGCTGTCGTAATCACCGATCTTGCCTGCCCCGGATTTAAACAGCGCATTTTTGGTCTGCTCCAAATGAGTCTCGGGTACGAAATAGCACAATTTATACATGGCAACCTCCCTGGACATTCGGACATTTTTTGTACAGATTAATGGCTTAGACACTTACCCACAGAATCTGTGGATAACTCTGGGGAAAGTTTTGGGGAACACGCCTCAAAACCCCGGAATTACTGCACTTGTGTCAAATTGGCGACAAAATCACCCGATTGTTTTTATTTTTATTTTTCAACGAGTTATATGTATTGGGCAAAAGTTGAACCTATTTCCCTTTCTTTGTGCACAGAACGCACAACCAGGCACCATCAGTGTGCATAAAACAAATGAGTCAAGGGCTATTTTGCCAAAGTTTCGGGTTTTGGGCCTTGATATTTGCTTCAATTACGGGAATCCATAACACAAAAAAAACCGGCCATGGAGAATGTCTTCGTCAGACACTTCCAGGGCCGGCTTTGTTCAGTCCGCGGTTTTAGGCGAACCAGTGCCTCGCGTTCCTGAACATGCGAATCCAGGGACCGTCCTCTTCCCAGCCCTCAGGGCACCAGGAATGCTGGACCGCACGAAATACCCGTTCCGGGTGAGGCATCATGATGGTCACCCGGCCATCGCGGGTGGTCAGGCCTGTAATTCCGCCTTCAGAGCCGTTCGGATTGAACGGATAGCGCTCCGTTGCCTGGCCACGGTTGTCGACGTAACGCAGGGCTACCAGTTCGTTTTCGGTGAGATTGGCAGCACTACCAACGCCATTGAACTCGATCCGGCCTTCGCCGTGAGCGACGGCAATGGGCATGCGTGAGCCCGCCATGCCATCAAGGAACGCCGACGGCGACTGCATCACTTCCGCCATCACCAACCGAGCCTCGAACTGCTCCGACTGGTTACGCACGAACCGCGGCCAACCTTCGCTGCCAGGAATCAGTTCGTGCAGGTTGGACAGCATCTGACAACCATTGCACACGCCCAGGGCGAGCGTGTCCTGGCGGTTGAAGAAACCGGCAAACTGATCACGAACCCGGTCACTGAAGAGAATGGACTTGGCCCAGCCCTCGCCGGCGCCGAGCACGTCGCCGTAGGAGAATCCACCACAGGCTACCAGACTGTTAAAGCCTTCCAATGTAACCCGTCCGGACAGCAAGTCGCTCATGTGAACGTCGACTGATTCAAAACCGGCCCGATCGAATGCAGCGGCCATCTCTGTCTGGCCGTTAACGCCCTGCTCTCTGAGCACTGCAACCTTCGGACGCGCACCCGTATTGATGTAAGGCGCCGTGATGTCCTCGTTGATGTCGTAGGTGAGCTCAGCACTCAACCCCGGATCTTCGGCATCCAAAAGGTTGTCGAATTCTTCCTGGGCACAATCCGCGTTGTCACGCAGGGACTGGATACGATAGCTGGTTTCAGACCACAGCCGCTGCAGCTCAACACGCGGCTCATCCACCACGAATTCACCGCCAAAACTCAGCCGCAGCTGGTCGTCGTCGTTCAGGGTACCGATCACACTGGTGTGGTCGCCAAGGCCCGCTCCAGAGAGCTGCTGCAGGACGAAGTCGGTATCTTCACGGCGAACCTGAATAACCGCACCCAGCTCTTCGTTGAAAAGTTCGCGGGCGAATTGCGACGCATCCTCGGCCAGCCCGTCGAGCTTGACGTCAACGCCGGTGCGACCAGCGAAGCTCATCTCGGCCAGGGTGACGAACAGACCACCGTCAGAGCGGTCGTGGTAGGCCAGCAACTTGGCATCGCTGATCAGCCCCTGGATGACCGCAAAGAACGCCTTGATGTCTTCCGGATCATCAAGATCCGGAGCCACCGCACCTACCTGGCGATACACCTGGGCCAGCGCTGAACCACCCAGGCGGTTCTGGCCGGCGGCCAGATCGATCAGAATCAGGTCGGTGTCACCGGCGCTGGTGATCAGCTGCGGCGTCAGGGTCTTGGCAACATCGACGACGGGTGCAAAGCCGCTGACCACCAGGGAGAGTGGCGCAGTGACGCTCTTCTGCTCGCCGCTGTCCTCTTCTTCCCACATAGTCTTCATGGACATGGAGTCCTTGCCCACCGGGATAGTGATACCCAGCTCAGGGCACAGTTCCATACCGACGGCCCGCACGGTTTCGTACAGGTTTTCGTCCTCGCCCGGATGACCAGCGGCGGCCATCCAGTTGGCGGACAGCCTAATGTCGGAAAGCTGGCTGATCGGGGCCGCAGCCATGTTGGTGATCACCTCACCAACCGCCATACGGCCAGACGCCGGAGCATCGATAACCGCAACCGGGGTGCGCTCACCCATGGCCATGGCTTCACCGGCACGGACGTCGAAGGAACTGGCGGTAACCGCCACATCGCTGACCGGCACCTGCCAAGGGCCAACCATCTGATCACGGGCGACCAGGCCAGTAATGGTCCGGTCGCCAATGGTGATCAGGAAGTTCTTGGAGCCCACTGATGGCAATCGCAGAACCCGGCGAATGGCATCGTTCAGGTCAATCTTGGTGGAATCAAAGATTGGCTTGGTAAAGGAGGCGCGGCTGACACTGCGGTGCATGCGTGGCGGCTTACCAAACAGCACATCCATCGGCAGATCGACCGGCTTGTCATCGAAATAGGAATCGCCCAGTTCGAGGTGGTGGCTCTCGGTGGCCTCACCGATCACGGCGTACGGACAACGCTCACGACGGCAAAGCGCGTCGAACCGGTCCAGGTTCTCCGGTGCCACCGCCATTACGTAGCGTTCCTGGGATTCGTTACACCAGATCTCCAGCGGAGACATGCCCGGCTCATCACTGGGAATATCCCGCAGCTCGAACTTGCCGCCCCGGCCGCCGTCTTTCACCAGCTCGGGCATCGCATTGGACAGGCCACCGGCACCCACGTCATGGATAAAGCAGATCGGGTTGTGGTCGCCCATCTGCCAGCAGCGGTCGATCACTTCCTGGCAGCGACGCTCCATTTCCGGGTTGTCGCGCTGAACCGACGCAAAATCGAGGTTCTCATTACTTGAACCAGAATCCATGGACGAGGCCGCACCGCCGCCCAGGCCTATCAGCATGGAAGGACCACCGAGCACGATTAACTTGGCGTCAACCGGGATATCGCCCTTCTCCACGTGATCTTCACGGATGTTGCCCAGACCACCGGCAATCATGATCGGCTTGTGGTAACCGCGGACTTCGTCGCCCGCCGCACCCGGCACTTTTTCCTCAAAGGTACGGAAGTAACCGGCCAGGTTCGGGCGGCCAAATTCGTTGTTGAATGAAGCGCCGCCAATGGGCCCTTCAATCATGATGTCCAGCGCCGAGGCAATGCGCTCGGGCTTGCCGTAACCGATTTCCCACGGCTGGGTATCGCCCGGCAGGTTCAGATTGGACACTGTGAATCCGCTCAATCCCGCTTTTGGCTTGGAACCACGACCGGTGGCACCCTCATCACGGATCTCACCACCAGAGCCGGTGGCCGAACCTGCCGCCGGCGCAATCGCGGTCGGGTGGTTATGGGTTTCCACCTTCATCAGGATGTGGATGTCTTCCTGTTTGTAGCCGTAGACACCTGTCTCCGGATCCGGGAAGAAGCGGCCACCACGGCTGCCACGAATAACGGACGCGTTGTCCTTATACGCAGACAGCACCCCTTCGCTGTTCATTTCGAAGGTGTTGCGAATCATCGCAAACAGCGATTTTTCCTGACCTTCACCGTCGATATCCCAGGAGGCGTTGAAAATCTTGTGCCGGCAGTGTTCCGAGTTGGCCTGGGCAAACATCATCAGTTCAACGTCGGTTGGATCCCTCTGAAGATCAGTGAACGATTTCGCCAGGTAATCAATCTCGTCTTCCGCCAACGCCAGACCCAGGCGGCTATTGGCCTCGACCAGGGCAGTACGGCCGCCTGCAAGAACCGGTACGCGGCCGAGTGGGCGAGGCTCTTCATGACTGAACAGCAGTTCGGCACCGCCCATCTCATGAAACACCTTTTGGGTCATGCGATCATGCAGCAGTGCCGCAATCTTCTCGCGCTGAGCGAGCCCCAGCTTTTTGCTGGCACGAACGTAGAAAGCTGTACCACGCTCAATACGATGAATTTGGCGCAGGCCACAGTTACGGGCGATGTCCGTCGCCTTACTGGACCAGGGCGACAGGGTGCCGGGCCTGGGAACAACCAGGAAAAGCACACCGTCTGGCTCCTCAACAGGAACGCTGGGGCCGTAGGTTAGCAGTCGGTCGAGGATCGCCTGCTCAGACGCTGACAGGCTGTCCTCCAGATCCACGAAGTGCATGAACTCGGCGTATACATGCTCGACTTCAGGAACAGCATCCTGGATACGAGCGTGCAATTTGCGTGAGCGGAATGGCGAGAGCGCGGGAGCGCCGCGAAGTTCAAGCATGATATCAACCTGTATCGCGCGAAACGGGGGATGTCTGGGTGCAATTTTGAAAGGCCGACATGATACTCGAAACCGAGGTCGGGATACAGCGCCGCGGTAGGGAATTCCCGCGGGTACAATTGACATTGTTTTGCATGTAAATTGATCAGCTTTGTTGACCCGCTCACCGGCAGCGACGATCATAAAGGTGTGGCAATGGAAGCTACACCGAGTGCGACACCGGATACGTCCAATACTCATACACTGACGTATCCCGACGATTCAGCTGTAAGGGAGTCCAGGGAATTGCTCAGATTCTTGACTGCTTTCGCAGCCGCACCGGTTCAGGTGATCCTGTTGATCAGTGCAGCTGTGGCCTTAGTTGGCTGCTCGCGCCCCAGTACACTGCAGGAAGTTCTCGCAGAGGACGTTCTGCATGTGATTACCCGTGAAGCCCCCTCGATCTATTACGAAGGGCGCAACGGTGCGACCGGCTATGATTACGAACTGGCAAAACGGTTTGCCGATGAACTCGGCGTCGAGCTGCGGGTTCGCGTGGCCGACGATAACACTGAAATTCTGTCCGTTCTGTCCAGAAATTACGCCCACATCGGCCTCGCCGGTTTATCGGGCCAGCCGGGCATAGCTGGCGAATACCGGGTGCTGCCCACCGGAATCACCGCACAGTCGGTGGTGGTTTACCACCGGGACCTCATGCGCCCGGACTCACTGAATGACCTGACCGGACAAACCCTCCACCTGGTTGCCGAAAGCAATCATGAGCACCTGATCGCCAATGAGAATCAAGGCCTTGACTGGCAGGTCCATCCGAGTATCGATGCGGCCGGTGTGCTGGCGCGGGTGGAGAGCGGTGAGTTTGCCTACGCCGTGGTGTCGTCCAACGAACTGGAACTGAATCACGTCTTCTACCCCCATGTGAAGAAGGCCTTCTATCTGGGAGAGCCGGAAGAACTTGCCTGGCTCTTCCCCACTGACCAGGACAACACTCTGGTAAACGCTGCAGCCGAGTTTCTTGAGAAGCTAAAGGCTGACGGCACCCTGGACCAACTCGCCGAGCGCTTCTACGGCCACCTCGACCAGTTGAACTATGTCGGTGCACGAACGTTCATGCATCACGTCGACAACCGCCTGCCCAAGTATGAAGCCCTATTTCAGGACTACGCCAGCGATTTCGGGATCGACTGGCGGTTGCTCGCCGCCATTGGATACCAGGAATCCCACTGGCGCCCAAATGCGGTCTCGCCGACCGGAGTACGTGGGCTGATGATGCTGACCCGTAATACCGCCAGCTACATTGGCATTAACAACCGAATGGACGCCGAGGAAAGCATCCAGGGTGGCGCCAAGTATTTTCGGATGGTGCACCGGAAAATCCCGAAGCGGATTCCAGAGCCGGACCGCAC
Source organism: Marinobacter alexandrii (assembly GCF_005871205.1). Taxonomy (GTDB): domain Bacteria; phylum Pseudomonadota; class Gammaproteobacteria; order Pseudomonadales; family Oleiphilaceae; genus Marinobacter; species Marinobacter alexandrii. The sequence continues at coordinate 9,702 of NZ_SWKM01000013.1, forward strand.
CTGGTTCGCACTGGCCTCCTATAATGTCGGCTATGGTCATCTTGAAGATGCCCGCCGCCTGACGGAGGGCGCTGGCAAGAATCCGGATCGCTGGATGGACGTAAAGGAGTTTCTGCCTCTGCTCGCGCAGAAGGAGTGGTACACCAAGACACGATTCGGCTTTGCCCGTGGCCACGAGCCGGTTCTTTATGTGCAGAACATCCGTCGTTATTACGACGTCCTGGCTCGGATTACCGAGCAGGCACAGCCCGATACCGCTCCACCTGCTGAGATGGTGAATCTGGAGCCCCAAAACCCGGAGACCGCTTCAGACTCACAAAGCCAGCCAGACATGCGGGCAAGCCTGCCGACCGAACTGGGCCTGATTCCTCCCACACTCTAGTAGAGACCGTAGGCGGTTAGAGCTCTGGAGCCCGGGCTTCCAGCGCGCTGTCAACCTGGCTGGAGGAGAACCCGCGACGATTCAGAAACCGGGCCTGACGCACCTTCTCATCCCAGTCATCTTCAAGATCCACCAGGCCAAATCGCTTTTCCCTGAGCAACACGGCGCGGCGACACCAGTCCTCTTCGGTCATGTCTTTCAGGCACTGCGGCGTACGATGCACGCCTCGCTGTTGAAGCTCCCCCAAAATGCGCAGAGGACCGTAACCGATGTCCATCCGCTGTCGGGCGTACACGTCCGCAAAGCGGTCGTCGTCCAGCCAGCCCTCGTCCTCATAGTCGTCGAGCACCTGCTCAATAATGGCCGATTCGATCTTGCGCTGACGAAGTTTCAACGACAGCTCCAGACGACTGTGCTCGCGCCTGGCCAGCAGCCTCAGGGCTGCCGAACGGGCCTTGTATTCCTGATCATCCTGATTTTCCGGTTTTGCCATTCAAACTCTTCCCGCGTGCGTCGTCAAAACGCTAGACTAGCCACCAAATTCATTCCTGCCGGAGTACACCGGCAGGCAGTACCCGGCTTCCTGATTTGGAAGCCGATGGCCGGTGGCGGCTTACTTTGCCCGACACCGTGAACTGGTTTCAATCCCAAAGGATACCCTCATGGCCGCATTCCTCCAGTATCTGTTTAAATCGCGCAAGTCCCAGGGCGCAACCGCAACACGCCAAAACCAGCCCCGGACGCCGGACGTCGAACAAGCTGAGAAAGCCGAGAAGGACGAGGCACGAGCCAACCTCAGGGAATCCCAGCTGAAAGCCCTCGAGGGCTCACCGACGCAGAAGGAACTTGCCGAACTGGCCATCTCCGGGGCCACCGCCGAAGTGCGGCTGAACGCTGCCAACCGTTTAACCGATGGCAATTGCCTGCAAACGGTTCAGAAAAAGGCGAAAGGCCGCGATAAAAGCGTCTACCAGGCAGTTCGGCAATCACTGCAGAAACTTCGCGAGGAACAGGCCCGGCTTGAGGCTATTTCCGATGCCATTACTACCCTGATAAACACCGCTAGCGAGCAGGCCCGGAGCGAAGACACCAAACTCTATGAGGCACGTCTGGAGACCCTGAACCAGAAATGGGTGGAACTGGAAGCACACGCCACCGAAGAACAGACGCGAGCGTTCCTGGAAGCGAGCTACCGCTGCAAAGAACGGCTGCAGGCCATCCAGTCAGCCCGTGAGGAAGAAGCGCGCCACCTGGAACAGACGCACCAACGGGACGAGACCCTGAGCCTGCTCTCCAAGACACTGGAAGACCTACGCAGCCAGTCACCGGACACCCTGCCCTCCCTGGCATCTCTGGATGCCCTGCAAAAGACACAGGAAAACCGCTGGCTCGAAGCCACGCGTGATACTCAGGTGGACAAGCAGCAGCAAAAAACCTACGACGCCACCATGCTGGCCCTGCGCAACTACATTAGTGCCGTTCGCCAGATTGGTCAGGCCAGGGAGACACTGGCAGAGCTGGCCGACGCAGCCGCTGGCGAGGGAGCCTCCGATGAGCAACGTACCCAGGCCAAGGCCGTGAGCCAGGAAATCAACTGGCCCAACGGCTTCCCGATGCCGTCCCTGCTGGTGCCGGTTCACAAGCTGGCCGGCCAGCGCAAACAGGCGGCACCAGCCAAAGTAGAAGATCTGGAAAAGCAGAAAGTCATCGCTGCGGACCTCGACGCCACCATTGCCAATCTGGAAGCGGCCCTGGAGGCCAAGCAGTTGAAGGAATCGCGGCAGTTGTTCAAAACCGCGCAACAGCAGTTCAAATCCCTGGATCATCGCAATGGCAAGCCGTTCCAGGCCCGAATGCAACTGTTGACCGGGCAGCTTCGAGAACTGGGCGACTGGCTCGGCTTTGCCACAGAACCGAAGCAGATTGCCCTGTGCGAACAGATGGAGCATCTGGCCAAGCAGCCCATAGAGCCCGAAGCCAAGGCTGAGCGAATCAAGGAGCTCCAGAACGAATGGCGCAACCTCGGCGGCTCTTCAGACCGGGAACTCTGGTCACGCTTCAAGGCTGCCTCGGACAAGGCATACGAGCCGTGTAAGGAGTACTTTTCCGCCAAGTCGGGGCTCAAGCGCGCGAACCTGGAAACACGGCGGGCGATCTGCGCGGAGCTCGAAACTTTCCTTGCCAATGCCGATTGGACCAGCATCGACTGGAAAGCCGCCGAAAAGATTCACCTGACGGCACGCCAGGAATGGAAAGCAGCCTGGCCAGTGGAGTTCCGGGAAAACCGACAGGTGCAGAAGCACTTCGACAGCCTGCTGAAGCAGCTGGAAGCTCCGCTGGATGAGGAACGTCAGAAGAATGAGGCCCTGAAGCAGGACATCGTCGATAAGGCTGAGGCCCTGATCGATCATGAGCCCCTTCAGGACGCCATGAACCAGGCGAAAAACCTGCAGTCCGACTGGAAAGCCATTGGCATTACCCGGCACCGGGAAGATCGCAAGCTCTGGCAGGCGTTCCGTAAAGCCTGTGACCAGATCTTCGCCCGGCGCGATGCCCAGCGCAGCGAGCAACAACAGGCCACCCAGGCGGCCGATGACGCCGCAGGAGCAGTCCTGCAGGAAACCCAGGGCATTCAACGGGGTCAGGACGTCAGCGCGCTGAGCGAAGCCCTGACCACACTGAACAACCTGCAAACGCTGGCGTTGTCATCCGACGTGAAAGAGCGTGTGCAGGAAGAGAAGCGGCGCCTGAAAAAGGCGCTGGCCGATCAGCAAATGCTGCAGGACATCAGCACCTGGCAATCCCTGGTGCTGGCCCGTACCGATGGGCAGCCCGAGCCAGAGCAGGTTCCCAGGCACTGGCCGGAACTGGCCGCATTGCAGCAGGCGTACGATCACAGCGAATTGGTGATTCGCGCCGAAATTCTCAGCGGCGTCGACTCGCCGGCCTCGGACCAGCAGCGCCGCATGGAAATCCAGGTTCAGCGCCTGGCAGAAGGTATGGGGTCTTCAGAACAAAATACCAATCAGATAGTGGAACTGGAAAAACTAGTCGCAAACTGGTGCCTCAAGCTCTCTGGGCAGGCACCCGACCAGGCCTTGGCAGAACGGCTGAATAATGCGCTGGCAGCCGTGGCTTCGGACTGAACAACCGATTCACTCACGCTGATGTTCCCGAACAAAATCCCTGGCGGCCATGACCTCTGCCAGGGATTTTTCTTTCATGGTCTTGAGTTCCTCATCGGCCAGGTAGAACATCATATCAATGGAATGTCGGTAATACCGGTTTGGCAGACGGTTTAACGCCACACACATCACATCGGTCAGATAGTCGGTGGTGTCCGCCTCCTGCCGCGTGGCGTCAATCGCGTCCAACACCAGCCGTTCGTAAAAGTTGTCGACAGCATCTCTAAGGGACATGTCACTGCGCCTCTCTTGGCTTCATGCACTTACCACTAACCATAGAAGCCTCCAGTGAAGTTGTCATATTGGCTGAGCAATTTCGCCAATTCGATTGGCAGCCGCCGTCATTACCCCCACTCCCCTCAAACCGCTATGGTTACGCCATCAGCATTTCTATCCGTAACAACAACGATCAGAGGACAGACCATGACCACCGAGGCGTATATTTTCGACGCGGTCCGCACCCCGCGGGGAAAGGGCAAGAAAGACGGCTCGCTGCACAGCGTCAAACCAATCACCTTGCTCACCACCGTGTTGAACGCATTGCAGCAAAGAAACAGCCTGGATACCGCTCAGGTTGATGACATTGTCATGGGCTGTGTCACCGCTGTCGGCGACCAGGGCGCCGATATTGCCAAGACCGCCGCCCTGGCCGCGGACTGGGATGAAAAAGTGGCGGGCGTAACCCTGAACCGTTTCTGCGCCTCTGGCCTGGAAGCTGTCAACCTGGCAGCCATGAAGGTTCGTTCGGGTTGGGAAGACCTGGTGGTTGCCGGTGGTGTTGAAGCCATGTCGAGGGTGCCCATGGGCTCCGACGGCGGCGCCTGGGCTTCCGACCCTGAAACTAACCTGCACACCGGTTTTATGCCCCAGGGTATTGGCGCCGACCTGATAGCCACCCTCGAAGGATTCAGCCGGGCAGACGTGGACGGCTTTGCGGTCAAGTCCCAGCAGAAAGCCGCCAATGCCTGGGCCAACGACTATTTCGCCAAATCCATCGTACCGGTAACCGATCAGAACGGCGTCACCATTCTCGACCGGGACGAACAGGTTCGCCCTGATACGTCCGTCGATTCCCTGGCTGGCCTGAAACCCTCGTTCCAAATGATGGGCGAAATGGGCTTTGATGGCGTAGCCCGTGAAAAATACCACTACGTTGAGCAGATCAACCACGTGCACCACGCCGGTAACTCCTCAGGCATTGTTGATGGCGCCACCGCCATGCTGATTGGCAGTGAGGCCAAGGGCAAAGCCATGGGCCTGACACCTCGCGCCCGCATTGTCGCAACCGCCGTGACCAGCACCGATCCCACGATCATGCTGACAGGCCCGGCGCCGGCTGCCCGCAAGGCTCTGGAGAAGGCCGGCATGACGGTCGACCAAATTGACCTGTTCGAAGTGAACGAGGCCTTCGCCTCGGTGGTGATGCGATTCCAGCGGGAACTGTCGGTTCCGGATGAGAAGGTGAATGTGAACGGCGGCGCCATCGCCATGGGCCACCCGCTGGGAGCCACCGGTGCCATGATCCTGGGCACGCTTCTGGACGAGCTGGAGCGCCGGGAATTGCGCTATGGCCTCGCCACCCTGTGTGTTGGCGGCGGCATGGGCATTGCCACCATCATTGAACGCGTCTGAACCCGACCCATTTCCGACAGGAGAACCGATTATGAGTGCTATCCGTTACGACCTGGGTTCAGACCAGATTCTGACCCTGACCATCGACATGCCCGGCCAGTCCGCCAACACCATGAATGGCGCGTTCCGCGAGGCGCTGACCGAGACCGTCGCCCAGGTGAAATGCGATCTGGATGACCTGCGTGGCATCATCATCACATCGGCCAAGAAAACCTTTTTTGCCGGTGGCGACCTGAAAGAGCTTCACAAGGTCACCCGCGCCGATGCGCAGGCCTTCGAGGCGATGGTAAACGGCCTGAAAGCCGATATGCGCGCGCTTGAGACCTGCGGCAAACCCGTGGTTGCCGCCATCAACGGCAGCGCCCTCGGCGGCGGGCTGGAAATCGCCCTCGCCTGCCACCATCGCGTGGCACTGAACGACGACAAACTGCAGTTGGGCCTGCCCGAGGTCACCCTCGGCCTGCTGCCCGGTGGTGGCGGAACCCAACGTCTGCCCCGAATGATCGGGCTTGAAGCGGCGTTTCCCTACCTGATGGAAGGTAAGAAAGTGAATCCGGCCGCAGCCTTGAAGGCCGGTATTGTCGACGAACTGGTCGACAGCACCGACGATCTGATTACCCGTGCCCGGGCATTCATCGAAGCCAACCCCAGCTGCCAGCAGCCCTGGGATCAGAAAGGCTTCAGCCTGCCCGGTGGTGCGCCACAGCATCCTGCCATGGCGCAAAAACTGGCGATTGCGCCCGCCATGCTGAAACAGAAGACCAAAGGCTGCTACCCCGCGCCGGAACGCATTCTTTCTGCGGCGGTTGAAGGTGCGCAGGTCGATTTTGATAACGGCAGCCTGATCGAAACCCGGTACTTTGCCGAGCTGGTTATTGGCCAGGTCGCCAAGAACATGACCGGCACCTTCTGGTTCCAGCTCAATGCCATCAAGGCCGGTGGTAGTCGTCCCAATGGCATTGAGAAGGAAAGCTTCCGAAAGGTCGGAGTGCTTGGCGCTGGCATGATGGGCGCGGGCATTGCGTACTCCACCGCTACCCGAGGCATTGAGGTGGTGCTGAAAGACGTTTCGGTCGAAAACGCCGAGAAGGGTAAAAGCTATTCGGACAAGCTGCTGGCCAAGAAAGTCAGCCGGGGCCGGATGACGGAAGAGCAGAAGGCGGAGATTCTTGGCCGAATCAAGGCCACCGACAGTGCTGACGATCTGGACGGCTGCGATCTGGTCATCGAGGCGGTGTTCGAGGACAGCGACCTGAAAGCCAAGGTCACCCAGGAAGCGGAGCCTAAACTGAAGCCCAATGGCATCTTCGCCTCCAACACTTCAACCATTCCCATTACCCAGTTGGCCGAAGCCTCCAACGCGCCGGAGAATTTCATTGGCCTGCACTTCTTCTCACCCGTGGACAAAATGCAGCTGGTGGAAATTATCGTGGGCAAAAACACCTCCGATGACACCCTGGCCCGGGCGTTCGATTACGTGCAGCAAATCGGCAAGATCCCCATTGTGGTGAATGACAGCCGCGGCTTCTTCACCTCCCGGGTGTTTGGCACCTTTGTAAACGAAGGCATCTGCATGCTCGGCGAGGGCATTCACCCCGCCAGCATCGAGAACGCCGGCGTTCTTTCCGGCATGCCGGTTGGCCCTCTGGCTATTTCCGACGAAGTCAGCCTGACTCTGATGCGCCACATCCGCGACCAGAGCAAGAAGGACACCGAGGCGGCTGGCAATACGTGGCGCCCGCACCCGGCCGAAGCCGTAATCGATCAGATGCTGGATCAGCATGCCCGCAAGGGCAAAGCGGCCGGCGCCGGCTTCTATGCGTACCCGGCCAGCGGCAAGAAACACCTGTGGCCTGAACTGGAAAGCCAGTTTGTCGATGCAGGCAAAGCTCGTTCGGCGGCATTGCAGGATCTTAAGGATCGGATCCTCTTCATTCAGGCGATCGAAACCGTTCGTTGCCTGGAGGAAGGTGTACTGCGCACCATTGAAGACGCCAACGTGGGCAGCATCTTCGGAATCGGTTATGCGCCCTGGACCGGCGGCGCTATCCAGTTCATTAACCAGTATGGCGTGCGCGCTTTCACCGATCGGGCCCAGGAACTGGCGCAGCAGCACGGCGAACGATTTGCTCCGCCGAAACTGCTACTCGAAAAAGCCGAGGCAAACGCCCCGTTCGCCTGACAATCCTGTGAGAGGGGCGCTGCTCCTCTCATTTTTTCTCTCATTTCACCCCTCATTTTCCAACTCCAGCCCGACCTGTTCGACGTCACACATGACAATTTCATGGACAGATTGTCACGAACCGAAACGACATACCTATGGCAACAGTGATAGCGCTTACCTACAATAAATTGATTCGCCAACGGGTTTGAACGGTTCTCAAATTGGGACCGGCGCCCAGCACCGTCAGGTAAGCATTTATGACCATCGCGGAAAGATTTGTCGCCCAGCACACCCCAGCCAGACCCACCCGAATAGGACTCTGCAAGGCCTTAACCATGGCTCTGCTGGTCGCGGCACCCTGGGGGCTGCAGGCGAAAGTCGATGAGTCCCTTACCTATGAGCCCGTTGCGCCGACCATCGATCAGGCCCGAGCCAACATCCTGATAGCCCGCCAACTGCAATTCACCCATTTCCGGGATCTGGGCATCAGCGATGAGTTGTCCGGCGATGTATTCGACGCCTACCTGGAATACCTCGATGGCCAACGGATCTATCTCACCCGGCAGGACCTGACCAAGATCAACCGGGTTAAGAGCCAACTGGGTGCGGCCCTTAAAACCGGCCAGCTCCAACCCGGGTTCGACATTTACAACCTGGTCCAGCAGCGGGTCATTGAACGGCTCCAGTTCGCCCTGGACCTGATCGACGACGGCATCACAAAACTGGATTTCAGTGCCGATGAAAGCATTCTTCTGGATCGCTCGGACGCCGAGTGGGAAGCCGACACGGAGGCGCTGGACGCTCTCTGGGTAAAACGCATCAAAAATGCGGTGCTGGCGCAGCGACTAAACGGCACCGACGACGAAACCATCGAAGACAACCTGCGTCGCCGTTACGAAGGCCAATTGAAACGGGCCTACCAGGCGCGCAGCGAAGATGCTTTTCAGGCTTACATGAACGCCTTCACCGGCATGTGGGATCCGCACACCTCCTACTTCTCGCCGCGCACCTCCGAGAACTTCAACATCAACATGAGCCTGTCTTTGGAAGGTATTGGTGCGGTGCTACAGTCTGATAACGAATACACCAAGGTTGTGCGCCTGGTTCCTGGCGGCCCGGCCTCCAAGCAGGGTCAACTGCAGCCTGCCGACCGCATTGTGTCGGTAGCCCAGGACGACAAAAAACCGGTCAACGTCATTGGCTGGCGCCTCGATGAAGTTGTCGATCTCATTCGCGGACCACGGAATTCCGTGGTTAGCCTGGAGGTGATTCCGGCCAACGCCAGCGATGAAACCATCACCAAGACCATCGCCATCAAGCGCGACGAGGTCAAGCTGGAGGAGCAAAGCGCCAGCAAGGACGTCATTGAACTTGAGCGCGGCGGCACCGACTACACCGTGGGTGTGATCACCATTCCTACCTTCTACGCCGACTTTCAGGCGATGCAGGCCGGTGATCCGAACTACAAGAGCACCACCCGGGACGTCCGCAACCTGATAACCGAGCTTGAGCAGGAGGACGGCGTTGATGGCCTGGTGATTGACCTTCGCAACAATGGCGGTGGCGCCCTGCACGAAGCCAACGATCTGGTCGGCCTGTTCATCGACAAAGGACCAACCGTTCAGATCCGCAACGCCAACAACGACGTTCAAGTGCTCAACGATGAGGACCCGTCGGTTTCCTACGATGGCCCGCTGGTGGTGCTGACCAACCGCATGAGCGCGTCTGCGTCCGAGATCTTCGCTGGCGCCATTCAGGATTACGGCCGCGGCCTGGTCGTGGGCTCGCAAACCTTCGGCAAAGGCACGGTGCAGGCGGTTCGGCCTCTGAACCATGGCCAGTTGAAGATCACCCAGTCCAAGTTCTACCGGGTATCCGGCGGCTCCACGCAGCACAAAGGCGTGATCCCGGACATCGAAATCCCGTCCCGGATCGACAACGACCGTATCGGTGAAAATGCCCTCGACCACGCCCTGCCCTGGGACCAGATTGAGGCTGTTCCCCACAATCGTTACTTTGATTTCACCGGTATCATCGATGAGCTGAGGGATCGCCACGAGGCGCGTTTCTCAGACAGCGCGGAATTCAGCCTGCTGCAACAGGAAATCAACTTCCTGAAAGAGCAGCGCAACCTGGATTCCGTCAGCCTGAACTTCGATACCCGCAAGAGCCAGCATGAGCAGATCGAGCGGACCCGGCTAACCATCGCCAATGCCCGTCGCGAACTGCGTGGCGATAAGCCTTTTGCGACCCTGGAAGACCTCGAAGACTGGCAGGATCAGCAAGCCGCTGAGCTGGACAATACCGACGACGAACTGGATTTCGTTATTCGCGAAGGCGGGCACATCATGGCGGACATGCTGGAACTGGATCAGCAAATGGCTTCCATTGTCACGCCGCGTCAATTCGCGGCGCAGGCGCCAGCCCAATAAACGGAACGGGACGGAGTATGTCAGAGAACGACAAGGACCAGCCGTCCCGAACTTCACGACGCGCGCTCCAGGACACCCTGCTGGATGCCCTGCACGCGATGCGGTCGATGGAGGAAATCAAGACCCTGGAAACAGCCAGCGATCAGGAGCCAAAAGACCCCGAGGGTCTGATTGACCGGCTGGCCAATCTTACCGGCTCGGCCATCCGCTTTGGCGTTCGGGCCACAGACACCTCCGTGCGCGTTGGTCGTGCGCTGATCAACTCCCAGGACCAACTTCGCGCCATGCTTACCGCAGGCCAATCCCTGAAAGACATCCGCGAGGTGGCCGGCCTGACCCTCTCGGAGATGAGCGAAGCGCTCGACCTCAGGGACAAGTCGGTGCTTGAGGCCATCGAAAACGGTACCAGCACCCTGTCTTTTGAGCTGATCCTGCGCCTTGCCGCCTTGATCGCCCGGAACGACCCCATTCCATTCATCATGCGCACCACTCGCAACTACAATCCGGAAGTCTGGCAAATCCTGAACGATTGGGGTGTGGGGCGGTTGCCACTGCAGTTCGAGCGGGAACGGGAGTTCATCAATATTTTCCGCCGGCACGACGATGCGCGAAACCTGTCCGATGAAGGCTTTCAGAAGGTACTGGAGTTCACCCGTCAGAGCTTTGAAATGTCCCTGCACTTCGTTGAGGAACAGGAGAAGCAGGTGGCCGATTTTAAAGCCAGCTATGCCGAAAACCATGCCGGAAAACCATCTAAACTCCCGGCCGAAGCCCCAGAGTCTGGCAAAAAACCGCCAGCCACCCGGGGCAGTAAGCCCTCAGCCAAATAACTTACCCATCCCTGCGATGTCCGGGTTGTGAACAACACCTTTCTCGGTGACGATCACGTCGATCAGATTCGCCGGCGTGACGTCGAACACCGGATTGAACACGTCCACGCCCCCGGGTGCCAGCGGGATGCCTCGGAACTCCCGGATCTCAGTGCCTTCGCGTTCCTCAATGGGTATGTCCTTGCCCGATGCCAGTGTCATATCCACGGTGCTGGACGGTGCCACCACCATGAAACCAACGCGATGGTGACGGGCCAGCACCGCCAGACTGTAGGTTCCGATTTTATTGGCCACATCACCGTTCGCGGTGATGCGATCAGCGCCAACCACCACCCAAAGCACCTCTTTGAGAGCCAATATGGAAGCTGCCGCACCATCGGCATTCAGGGTAACCGGAATGCCCTCCTGAGCCAGTTCCCAGGCGGTCAACCGACTACCCTGGAGCCAGGGGCGGGTTTCATCCGCGTACACCCTGTTTAGTAATTTTTCTTCGTGCAGTCGGCGGATTACCCCCAGGGCAGTGCCATAACCACCCGTAGCCAGTGCCCCGGTATTGCAATGAGTCAGTACAGACAACGGCCGCTCCGGCTGCATGGCCGCCAGGGCATGATCGGCCATGGCCAGATTGGCGGCCAGATCTTCCTCGTGAATCGCGACCGCCTCTGCCGCCAAACGCTTGCAGGCCTCGGCCAGTGAATGACAGCCGTGGAACACCCGCTCCATGCGCTGCAACGCCCAGAACAGGTTGACCGCAGTCGGCCGGGACGCCGCCAGCTCACGGATTGCCTGCTTGATTTCCGCTTTCCAGTCGCCGCCCCCGGCATGGCGGGCCGCCAGCGCAACCCCATAGGCGGCACTGATACCAATGGCCGGAGCACCCCGCACGACCATGTCGCGAATGGACTGGGCCACGCCGGATGCGCCCTCCAGGGTTATCCAATGCTCCTCCGCAGGCAGAAGGCGTTGATCCAACAACTCCAGGCTGTGCTCATGCCAGCGCATTGCCACGGTTCCAACCACTCGTGAAGGGGCGGGTGAGGAAACGGGTGAAGAGGGACTCGACATAAAACAGCTCCGATTCTGAAACGCTGAAAAGCGCCAGTATAACGTTTATACTTCCGGGCTACATTTTCAAAGCGTGGAACTCCGCGCCCGGCTCTGAAGGCAGGTAAATGACGGCAGACACCATCACCGCAGCCGATATCCGCATTAACGCCCGTTGGGTGATTCCCATCGAACCCAAAGCCACGGTCCTGGAGCACCAGGCCATCATTATCCAGGGCAACCGGATAGCCGCGGTGATCTCCCGGCAGGAGGCCGATGAGCGTTTTCGCACCCGTGAGACCGTCGATCTGGAACACCACGTGGTCATGCCCGGCCTGATCAACCTGCACGGTCACGCGGCCATGTCGCTGTTCCGAGGTATGGCCGATGACCTGCCGCTGATGGCCTGGCTTAACGACCATATCTGGCCGGCCGAGGGTGAGTTCATCAGCGAAGCCTTCATTGCCGACGGTACCCAACTGGCCATGGCTGAAATGCTGCGCACAGGCACCACCACGTTTTCCGACATGTACTTTTTCCCGGAAATCGCGGCCCAGGCCGCTTACGATGTTGGTATGCGCGCCCAGATTGCCTTCCCACTGCTGGACTTCCCAACGCCCTGGGGCTCGGGGCCGGATGAATACCTGAGCAAGGGCGAAGCTTTCATCAACTGCTGGCAAAACAACGATTATATTACCCCTGCCATTGGGCCCCACGCTCCTTACACGGTGTCCGACGAGCCATTGCAAGGCGCCATCTCACTGTCCGCCAGCACCGGTGCGCCGATCCAGATCCACCTGCATGAGACCGAGTTTGAGGTCGCTGACGCAACAGAGAAACTCGGCCAGCGTCCTTTGGCGCGCCTGGCCGATCTGGGACTGTTGGGACCGAACACCCAGTGCGTGCACATGACCCAGGTGAGCGATCAGGACCGCGAGACGGTCGCCCAAGCCGGCGCCCACGTCATCCACTGCCCCGAGTCCAACCTCAAGCTGGCCAGTGGCTTGTGCCCAGTCCAGCGCCTGATGGATGCCGGGATCAATGTTGCAATTGGCACCGACGGCGCCGCCAGCAACAACGATCTGGACCTGTTCGGTGAGCTGCGCACCGCGGCGATGATTGCCAAAGTGGTTGCCGGTGATGCCTCTGCGCTGTCCGCCCACCAGGCTCTCACCATGGCCACGCTGAACGGTGCCAAAGCCCTCGGCCGTGACCATGAGCTTGGTTCGCTGGTGTCGGGCAAACTGGCGGACCTGATTGCCGTGGATCTGAGCGACCCGTTCCTACAGCCGGTCTACGACCCCGCGTCTCACCTGGTCTACAGCAACCATGGCCGGGCAGTAAGCCATAGCTGGATCAACGGCGTACCTCAATTACAGGATGGCCGTCTCACCCGTATCGATGTTGCAGATCTGATGCTGAGGGTGGAGAGCTGGAAGGAACGCATCCGTCAGCAACAGGCCCAATAATCATACTTCGAAGGATTTCTCAGGCAGCAGACCATGACAAACCAGAACGTAGACCGGAATGAAATTGCAAAGTTTGAGGCGTTGGCCAGCCGCTGGTGGGACCCCACCAGCGAATTCCGGCCGTTGCACGACATCAACCCGTTACGCTTGAACTACATCGATGAGCGGGTGCCGCTTGCGGGCAAGCGGGTGCTTGACGTCGGCTGCGGTGGCGGTCTGCTGTCCGAAGGCATGGCCCAGCGCGGTGCTCATGTGACCGGTATCGATATGGGCGAGGCGCCACTGTCGGTGGCGAAGCTGCATGGCCTGGAAAGCGGTATCACCGTCGACTATCGGCAGATCACTGTGGAAGAGCTGGCCGAGGATGCTGACCACGCCGGTCAGTACGATGTCGTTACCTGCCTGGAAATGCTCGAGCACGTGCCCGATCCGGCTTCCGTCATCCGGGCCTGCTCCGCCATGCTCAAACCCGGCGGCCATCTGTTCGTGTCGACCATCAACCGCAACCCTAAGTCCTTCCTGTTCGCGATTGTGGGTGCGGAGTATGTCCTGAACCTGCTGCCTCGGGGCACTCATGAATGGAAGAAGTTCATTCGTCCCTCGGAGATGTCCGATCACCTGCGCCACGCCGGGCTGGAAGTGCTGGAGCTTACCGGTATGACCTACAACCCGGTCACCAAGATTTACAAACTGGGCCGCGATGTCGACGTCAACTACATGATGCATTCCCGAGACGCCCGTGAAGCCTGACGCCAGCCCTTCAGCCGTCCTGTTTGATCTCGACGGAACGTTGATCGATACCGCCCCGGACTTTATCCGGTGCCTGAACCAGCTGCGCGAACAGCACGGGTTGGCACCGCTGCCGGCCGCTCACATTCGCAGGTCTGTCTCCAACGGCGCCCGTGCCATGGTGCGGGTTGGCTTTGGCCTGGAGCCGGAACACCCGGACTACCTCGCCAAACACACCGCTTTTCTTGATCTCTATGAAGAGGGTGTTGCCGTGGAAACACGTCTGTTCGAAGGCATGGATCCAATCCTGCTAGGGCTGGAGCAGCGCGGCATTCCCTGGGGCATTGTCACCAACAAACCGGTGCGCTTTGCGGCGCCGCTGGTTCAGGCCCTTGGCCTGGCACAACGCTGTGCGGCGGTGGTCTGCCCGGACCATGTGGCCGAGCGCAAACCACACCCGGAAGCGCTGTTTCTTGCCTGTGATCAGATCGGCGTGGCGCCGGGTCAGGCCATCTATGTGGGCGACCACGAACGAGATATCGAAGCCGGGCGCAACGCCGGGATGAAGACCATCGCCGTGCGCTACGGCTATATCGAAGAGCCGACTTCCGTTGACCAGTGGCAGGCCGACATCATTGCCGACACCGTCAGCGATCTGGCAAAGCTGTTACAATAGACGCCAGAATTAAACCCGGTTCCCGAACCGGCAACTGCCTGACACGGAGACAGGTTATGCACGATTACCACGCCCCCGCCGATCTTCTGCAAGACCGCATCATCATGGTGACCGGGGCTGGCAGCGGCATTGGCCGGACAGCCGCCCTGGCCTACGCGGCCCACGGTGCCACAGTAATTCTGGTCGGACGTACTGTGTCCAAACTGGAAACGGTATACGACGAGATCGAAGCCGCCGGCCATCCGAAGCCGGCCATTGTGCCGATGAACTTCGAGGGCGCTGCGGTTAAGGACTACGAAGAACTGGCGATGACCCTGGAAGACAACTTCGACCGCCTGGATGGCATTCTCCACAATGCGGCCATCCTGGGCGACCGCAGTCCGGTCGAGCTGTACGACCCGGAAATGTGGAACAAGGTGATGCACGTGAACGCCACCGCGCCCTTTTTGTTGAGCCGCGCGATGATTCCCCTGCTGCGCAAATCCACCGATGCCTCGGTTATCTTTACTTCCTCTGGTGTTGGACGGAAAGCCAAGGCGTACTGGGGTGCCTACGCAGTGTCCAAGTTCGCAGTGGAAGGCCTGAGCCAACTGATGGCGGATGAGCTGGATGACGAGCGCCACAATGTGCGCGTGAACAGTTTGAACCCCGGCGCTACCCGTACCAACATGAGAGCACACGCCTATCCGGCTGAGAACCCGCAGCAGAATCCCGCGCCGGAAGAGCTGATGCCAATTTACCTATACCTGATGGGTAAAGACAGCCACGGCGTTAACGGTCAACAACTGGATGCGCAGCCAAAATAATGGAGCTGCTGTTCTACACCACTACCCAGTGCCACTTGTGTGAGCTGGCCGAAGCGCTGCTGGTCAATACGCCCATGCCCGCGCCGATTCCGGTCGACGTGGTGGACATTGCCCAGTCCGAACAACTGGTGGAGCGTTATGGAACGCGCATACCGGTCCTGCGCCGCAACGACACTGGCGCCGAACTGGACTGGCCATTCACCAGGGATCAGTTACTCACGTTTCTTCAATGAGGATTGCCTGACATGCTAATGGTCATTTCTCCCGCCAAGACCCTCGATTACGAGAGCCCCCTGGCAACGGAATCCCATACCCAGCCGGAGTTTCTCGATCACGCCTGCGAGCTGATCGATCAGCTCAAGGAACTGGAACCTCACCAGGTCAGCAACCTGATGAGCATCAGCGAGAAGCTGGGCCAGCTCAATGCCGAGCGCTTCCAGAACTGGCACACGCCGTTCAACCTGGATAACGCCCGCCAGGCCGCTCTCGCCTTCAAAGGCGATGTCTATACCGGGCTGGCCGCCGAGAGCTTTAGCGAGGACGACTTTGCCTTTGCCCAGAAACACCTGCGCATGCTTTCCGGGCTGTATGGCCTGCTGAGGCCGCTGGATCTGATGCAACCTTACCGGCTGGAAATGGGCACGAAGTTCGAGAACAGCCGTGGCAAAGATCTCTATGCCTTCTGGGGTAGCATTCTGACCGATGAGCTTAACCGCCTGCTGGCCGCTGACGACGGAGTGCTGGTGAATCTGGCCTCCAACGAGTACTTCAAGAGCGTCAAGAAGAAAGAACTGACTGCTCGTCTGATCACGCCCCAGTTCAAGGACTGGAAAAACGGCCAATACAAGATGATCAGTTTCTACGCCAAGAAAGCCCGCGGCTTGATGTGCCGCTTCGCCATCGAAAACCGGATCACCCAAGCCGATGACCTGAAAGGCTTTAACCTCGACGGCTATTACTTCAGCGAGGAACAGTCCGAGGGCGACAACTGGGTGTTCCTGCGGGATCAAGCTTAGTCATTGAACCAGGATTTTTTATCCGATGAATGAAGCAGTCTTTTCACAAATCGCCATGCTGGTGCTACTGACCGGGCTTATTGTCTGGATGGGTATCATCGTCTGGGACCTGGCCAAGAAATCCAAGGCCGGTAAGTTTGGTACCCTGGCACTCTTTACTGTGCTCGGCGCCGGGGTGGTCGGCTTTCTGGTCAAAACCGTGATGGTGGAGATCATGAACCTCTGACGCCTGAGTCGTCACTTTACGGCCACTGACCGGTGGCCGTATCATTCCTGCCCTTTTTCCGTTTTCTGAATCGTCCAATCTTCTAAACGCAAGGATCAAGCCTGATGTGGTTTCGTAATGCCCGTGTTTTCCGATTTACCAAACCCTTTGATATCTCAGCTGAAGAGCTCGAAGAAAAACTCCAGGCCGACACCTTCAAGCCCTGCGGTCCCCAGGAAACCAGCCGGCAAGGCTGGGTGCCTCCGCTCGGCAAGCACGGTGAGTTGCTGGTTCACAGCGCCGATGGCTACCACTTGATTGCCCTGCGCAAGGAAGAAAAGATCCTGCCCGGCGCGGTAGTGAAAGAAGCTGTTGAGGAGAAGGCGGAAGCCATCGAAATTGATCAGGGCCGCAAGGTTCGGCGCAAGGAAAAGGACGAGATCAAAGAACAGGTCATGCTGGAAATGCTGCCCCAGGCGTTCTCGAAGAATCGCCGCAGCTTTGCCTACCTGGCTCCGAAAGACGGCGTTCTGGTGGTCGATGCCGGCTCGGCCAAGCAGGCCGAGGATCTGGCCTCAACCCTGCGCAAGAGCCTCGGTTCGCTGCCAGTGCGGCCGCCAGCGGTAGAACAGGCACCGGCGTTTACCTTTACCGGCTGGCTGAACGAAAGCATCGACATTCCCGGCAAGGTGGTTCTGGGCAACGAGTGCGAGCTGAAGGATCCGTCAGAGGACGGTGGTGTGGTTCGTTGCAAGGGGCTGGACCTGAAGGCCGACGAAATCCGCAGTCACCTGGACGCTGGTATGCAAGTCACCAAGCTTTCCCTCACCTGGGACGATAACGTGTCGTTCGTGCTGGACGAAGAGCTGGGCATCAAGCGCCTGAAATTTGGCGAAACCCTGCAGGAGCAGCTGGATGACATCGATGCCGATGATGCCGCTGCCAAATTCGACGCCGCCTTCACCCTGATGACCCTGGAGCTGTCCCGGCTGATTCCGGGCCTGCTGGAAGCCATGGGTGGCGAAGACCGTTCGGCCATCGTCGAGGAATAAGCCTTGCGGGCGGGAGTTTCCCTAGTGGGAGCTCTTGCCCAGCCGCTCCCGCTGCCAATCCTTCTCCGGTTCGTTCAACACCAGCCGGAGATCCATCACTTCTTCTTCCAGGTTGTACTTGACCTCAAAGCCCAGATGCTCCGCCAGTTGTAGCATTGGTCGGTTGTCCGGTAGCACATTACCCACCATTTCCACCGTGCCGCGGGCTCGACAGTAATCGATCATCTTCTGCATCAGCGCGATACCCAGGCCCTCGCCTTTCATCTTGTCGTGCACCATCACCGCGAATTCGCACTGCAGGTTGTCGGCGTCGGTCCAGGTGCGCACGGTACCCAGGGTTTCCTCGCCCTCGGCATCTTCACGGGGCGCATTGGCAATGAACACCATCTCGCGGTCGTAATCGATCTGGACCATCTGGGCCACATCTTCCCGCGAGAAGTGTTTGCGGTACTGGAAGAATCGGTAACGAATGGATTCCGGAGACTGCAGCTCGTGAAAGGCGCGGTGGGCTGGCTCGTCCTGAGCCAGCACAGGGCGAATGATGACCCGACGCCCGGATTTTGGCAGCACAACCCACTCTTCCAGCTCCCGGGGATAAGCCTGGATAATCGGCTGGCTCGGTTGGTCGCAGACACTGATAGCGATGTTGACGGCAACGGCGCCCTGCTCATTAAACAGTAATGGCGATATTTCCAGGCCCTGAATTTCGGGGATATCAATCACAATCTGTGACAGGGTCACCAGTGTTTCGGACACTGCCCGAACGTCTTCGTCTGGCTGCAGGCTGTTCTCGTTCAGCAGCTTATACATGTAGGTCCGGCGCAGCAGTTCGCGCGCCAGCACCATATTCAGCGGTGGCAAAGCGATCTGGCGATCCGTTGTTACATTGATCTCGGCACCCGAAGCCCCGCACACCACCAATGGACCAAACAGCGAATCCCGGGTTATGCCGACGCTGAATTCGACGCCACCGACGTGCTGATATGAATACTGGACGGCAAATCCCAGGAACCCGCTATCAGGGAAATGCAGCCGGTATTCCTCCATCAGATAGCGGCAAGCGTCGATGATGGCTGGCTCGCCGTTCAGCTTCTGCATGGTGCCCTTGTAGCGACGCTGGCTGGGGCTGAGCTTGACGAACGGCTGACAGGCCTGCTCGTGAATGATGGTGATATCCACCGGCCGGCGCTCGACCGCGAAGGCCTCGAGCACCTCTTCCATGTCGTCGCAGTACATGGTGTCGATGGTGTTGATGCCGTAGTCCGCGGTCAGCTCCCGCGCTTCCTGGTTGGACAGATGGCTACGACCGGCGCGCAAAGCCTTGAGCACCACTCGCCGGGTATGACTGCGATCGGCGTAATGATCGGTGAACGACTCCGGGGTTTCAGTCAGCAATCGCTGAACCCGCTGGTGCCGAACATGCTGCATAAAGGCCATGACCGCCTTTTCCGGGCTGAAGAACGACGGCACCCCGGCCTGGTAGAACTCATCCCGGGCATCCATCACCGTGCTCTGGCCCAGCCAGCAGGTAAACACATTCAAGCGCGTACCCTTGGCCGCCTGGACCACTGCATCAGCGATCTGCAAGCTGTCTTCGGTCAGGCTAGGCGCGTACATCACCAGAACGTTGGCCACTTCCGGGTCCTTGGCCAGCACCTTGATGGCGTTGGCGTACAGTTCCGGTGAAGCATCGTAGTTGAGGTCGATAGGGTTTCGGCGGGTCCAGTAAGGTGGCAGCATTTCCGCCAGCGCGTCAATGCTGTGATCCGATAGCTGGGCCAGTTCGCCGCCCAGGTCCGCAAGCCGGTCAACCGCCAACACCCCCGGCCCCACACCATTGGCCATGATAGCCAGGGTTTCGCGGCGCAGAGGCCGCATCCGGGTCAGCGTTTCCAGGGCATCGAACATCTGACCGAGACCGTCCACACGCAAGACACCGGCTCGTTGCAGCATGGCATCGTAAATCGGATCGCTGCGGTGCAAGCCGGCCGGCAACTGATGGGCAAACCATTCCGACTCCGGTACACGGCCGGACTTAACGGCAATCACAGGCTTGGTCCGGGACGCAACCCGGACCGCCGACATGAACCGACGCGGATTTGGGATATTCTCGATGTGCAGCAGGATGGCCCGGGTCTGGGTGTCTTGGGCCAGGTAATCAATCAGGTCATCGTGGTCGATGTCCATGCCATCACCGAGGGTAAGGAAATAGGAAAAGCCCACCCCCCGGGCAAATGCCCAGTCAATCACGGAGCTGGCGATGGTGCCGGACTGGCCAACAAACGCCACTTTCCCCGGAATGGCGCCCATGTGCGCGTAGGTCGCGTTCAGACTCCGGGCCGGCACCATCAGCCCGATGGTGTTTGGCCCCAGCACACGAATGCCGGTCTCCCGCGCAGCTTCGCGTACCGAATACATCAGCGGCTGCCCGGTCTTACTGTGGGTCCGCGACATCCCCCCGGTCATCACGATGGCCGTACGCACGCCCGCTTCGCCCAACCGTTTGATGGTTTTGGCGACGGTGTCCGGCGGTGTACAGATAATCGCCAGCTCCGGCGAAAAGTCCATCTTGGCGACTTTTTTGACGCAGGGCACACCGTGCACGTTGTCATAATCGTTCTGGTTAACCACCAGCAGCTTGCCGGGGTAGCCGCCGCCCATCAGGTTCCGGAGCACCATGCCACCAAGACTGTTCGACCGCTCGGACGCACCAATCACTACGATGGAGGCAGGATTAAACAGACTCTCGAGGTATCGGGTACTCAAACAGGCTCTCCTTGGGCGTCAGGCGCATGGCCCCGCGGGTGGTAACTCTCAGAAATCAGGTAAGTTATGACGGCACTTCTTATCTTAGGCGCTGATTGATGGATGTGAAACGGCTAGCCCACGCTTTAAGACCAAAGAAACACGGCAGTATCGGTTGTTCCCTGATAACATTGGTGAAAACAAAAGCAGATTCAGGGCATTCAGGCACGTATGACCACGGCATTTTTTTCCCACGACGACTGTTTGAAGCACAACATGGGCCCGGGACATCCGGAATGCCCGGAGCGGATTTCAGCCATTCTCAGTTACCTCTCAGAAACCGGACTGGACCAAAACCTTGATTGGGTCCGGCCGGAGGAAATCACCCGTGATCAGCTGCTAACCGTACATCCTGAACAGTATCTGCACCAACTTGACCTGATGCAGCCGACCCGTGGCCGGGTGTTTACCGACCCCGATACCGCACTGATGCCGGATACCCTGCGCGCCGCTCGCCTGTCGGCTGGTGCCAACGTACAGGCCGTGGACATGGTCATGAGTGGCCAGGTCACCAACGCCTTTGTCTGTGCGAGACCACCTGGGCATCATGCCGAGCGTGCAAAATCCATGGGATTCTGTTTCTACAACAACATCGCCTTGGCCGCGATGCGGGCCCTGACTTTTCACCAGCTGGAACGGGTCGCCATCATAGATTTCGATGTGCACCAGGGCAATGGCACGGTGGACATTGTCGGTGGCGATGAGCGTATTCTCATGTGCTCAAGCTTCCAGCACCCGTTCTACCCGCACTCCCACGTGCACAGACAGGCCAGCAACATCATCAACACCCCCATAGCTGCCGGCTGCGCTGCCATCGAATACCGCAAGACTATCGAGAATGCCTGGATGCAGAGATTGCGGGACTTCGATCCCCAGCTGATCCTGATCTCAGCCGGCTTCGATGGCCACGCGCTGGATCCCCTGGCGGAGCTGAACCTGGAAGTGGAAGACTATCGCTGGTTGACGGAGATGATTGTCGGCGTGGCCCGAGACCACGCCAATGACCGGATCATTTCCTCCCTGGAGGGCGGTTATCACCTCAAAGCCCTGGCCGAGAGCGTCGCAGCTCATGTTCAGGTGCTGAATTCGGTCAATTAGCCCGGACCATCCTCGGCGGGATCACCACCATAGCCGTTGGCCTGCTGTAGCTCCGGACGCTCGCCCTCCCGTTGCAGCCGGATGTTGGTCCGGCGGTTGTCTGCCGGCCGGCGGGAGACCGGATACTGGTCGCCATGGGCACGCACTGTAATCAGGTCCTCGGAGACGCCCCGGGCTTTCAGGTAGTCCGCTACCACGTTGGCGCGTTCTTCAGAAAGCGCCCGGTTGTTAATCCGGCTGCCCAGACGGTCGCTGTGACCATCGACGAAGACCCGCTCTACGCTGGAGTCGGCCAATACAAAAGTGACAACGTTGTCCAGCACCACACGATCGCCGTCGGACAGACTGGCGCTGCCACTGGCAAACGGAATGCGGGAGCGGCGGATCTGATCGTAGTTTACCGGCAGTAGATTGGCGGTGCAGGCTTGGTAGTTCTGAAACTGCCCGGAGAAATTGACGTTAGATACCTGCACGCGTACCAGGCGGCCATCGAACCAGGACTCCCGGCTGACCGTGGGGCGCATACCCTGGAGCAGGCCCTGCACCAGCACCATAGCCCTGCGGGTATCCAGCAGCACCGGACGATTGCTGTCCGACACCGTGACTTTGCCCACTGGCCTGGGCGCAACACCTGGCCGCCAGGCCGGTGCTTCCACCACAAGGGTGCCTCGGCCCGGCCGCATCAGCGGGGATGTTGATTCGAGGAAAAAGGTCAGTTGTTCCCCTGCCCGATGGCGGAAAACTGCCTTGCCATACCCCGGAACTTCAT
Organism: Marinobacter alexandrii; assembly: GCF_005871205.1. Lineage (GTDB taxonomy): Bacteria > Pseudomonadota > Gammaproteobacteria > Pseudomonadales > Oleiphilaceae > Marinobacter > Marinobacter alexandrii. The sequence continues at coordinate 31,996 of NZ_SWKM01000013.1, forward strand.
GCACCAGGGCGCATTCGAATACCGACTCCGACAGATACCACTGGCTGTTCTCGATACCGGCACCGTAGCTGGCGGCGTCAACAGAGACCGACACCCCGAGCGCCAGCGCGCCGAGCAGGCTCGGGATTGATTTTGAAAAGCTGGATGCCATAACGGATCACCGACGCTCTTGGGTATTTCAGCATATAGCCTGTTTAACGGCGCCGGCCACGCCGACTTTAGCGCCGGATACAAAAACAAACACACGCCCCTTCTGTTATAATCCGCAAAATTTTATCAGGGCCATGGCCCACAGACAGAACCGCGGAAACCGCCCATGACCGATCAGATCACCCTCACCCGACCCGACGACTGGCACCTGCACGTTCGCGACGGCGACATTCTCGCCGATGTTGTGCCGGCCACCGCCGCCTGCTTCGGGCGGGCCATCATCATGCCAAACCTGGTACCGCCGGTCGTCACGGCGTCTGACGCGATGGCGTATCGGGACCGGATCCTGGCGGCCGCCAAGGGCACCGAATTCCAGCCCCTGATGACACTGTACCTGACTGAGGGAACCACGCCAGAGACTATCCGCGAGGCTAAAGCGGCCGGTGTGGTGGCGGCAAAACTCTACCCGGCCGGTGCAACCACCAATTCAGCCTCGGGCGTGAAGGATATTCGAAACATCTACCCGGTACTGGATGCCATGGCCGAGTGTGGCATGTTGCTGCTGGTTCACGGCGAGGTCACCGACGCAGACATCGACATTTTCGACCGCGAAAAGGTGTTCCTGGATCGGGTCCTGGCCCCAACCATGGAAGCCTTCCCCAACCTGAAGGTGGTTCTGGAGCACATCACCACCGCCGATTCCGCGGAGTTTGTGCAGCAACACGAGGGCGACAACCTGGCCGCGACCCTCACCCCCCAGCACCTGATGTACAACCGCAACCACATGCTGGTGGGTGGCATCCGTCCGCACCTGTACTGCCTGCCGATTCTTAAACGCAACCGCCACCAACAGGCCCTGCGCGATGCCGTCGCGACCGGCGACAAGCGTTTCTTCCTGGGCACCGATTCAGCCCCCCACGCCAAGGACCGCAAGGAAGCCGCATGCGGTTGCGCTGGCTGTTACTCGGCGTACGGCGCACTGAGCCTGTACGCCGACGTGTTCGAAGAGCTTGGCGTTCTGAACAAGCTGGAGGCCTTCGCCAGCTTCAACGGCGCAGACTTCTACGGCTTACCGCGCAACAGCGACACCGTTACCCTGGTGCGCGAGTCCTGGACCATGCCGAGCCAGCTACCGCTGGCCAACGGCCACATCGTGCCACTGAAGGCGGGTGAAACCGTTCACTGGCGCCTGGCGTAAAACACCCTGACTTATTATCACCTGGCACGACCGGAGTTTGAGTGACTGACGAAAACAAAGAACCGCATCCGATGTCCCGCCGCTTTCGCGGCTTTTTACCCGTGGTTGTTGACGTGGAAACCGCAGGTTTCAACCCGGAACGGGATGCCCTCCTCGAGGTGGCCGCCGTGCTGCTGACCATGGACGAAGACGGCTACCTGGTGCGTGGTGAGACCCATGTACAGCAGATCGATCCGTTTGAAGGCGCCAATCTGGAACAGTCGGCCCTGGATTTTACCGGTATCGATCCCTGGAATCCGGAGCGGGAAGCCGTCCCGGAGCGGGAAGGCCTGAGCGAAATTTTTACGCCCATTCGCAAGGCGGTCAAAGCCTTCGACTGCAAGCGGGCAGTGCTGGTGGGCCACAACGCTACCTTCGATCACAATTTCGTGTTTGCCGCTGCCATGCGCTCGGACATCAAGCGCAATCCGTTCCACCCATTCTCGACGTTCGACACCGCCACTTTGGCCGGTCTCGCTTATGGCCACACGGTACTAGCCCAGGCCTGCAAGCTGGCCGGCATTCCGTTTAACAATAAGGAAGCGCACTCCGCTGCCTACGATGCTGAGAAAACCGCCGACCTGTTCTGCGGCATCGTCAACCGCTGGAAAGAGCTGGGCGGGTTTCCACCGCCACCGGTGGAAGAATTGGAGTAACGGTCACAAAAAACCCCGCCGAGGCGGGGTTTTTTATTGCAGCGCAGTGACTTACCAGTAGATGCCGCGCATGATCGCCGCGAAGGCTACCTGTTCGGTCGACACCTTCGGCTTCTGGCCAGACCTGCTGCCCGCCGCTGCCGGTGAGTCCGGGAACATCCTGTAGCCGGTGTTCATCACGATCTCACCCATCTTTGGCGCCAGCGCATGCAGAACCTGAGCAAAGATACCCAGACGCGTGGCAATGCGCTTCGGACGGTAGACGATCGCTTCGGCAACCATGTCGGCCGCTTCATCCGGAGTCAGCGTCGGCACCGAATCGTAGATCTTGGTCGGCGCGATCATCGGCGTTTTCACCAGCGGCATGTTGATGGTGGTGAACGTCACGTTGCGATCCGACCACTCAGCTGCGGCACAGCGACTGAACGCGTCCAGGGCAGACTTAGACGCAACATACGCGGAAAAACGCGGCGCGTTGGTCAGCACACCAATGGAGGAGATGTTGATCACGTGTCCGCGACGACGCTCCAGCATCTTCGGTGCGAAGCCCATGATCAGGCGCACGGAACCGAAGTAGTTCAGCTGCATGGTCCGCTCGAAATCGTGGAAACGGTCGAAAGCCAGATCCAGGGAACGGCGGATTGACCGGCCGGCGTTGTTAACCAGAACATCGACATGGCCGTGGTTGTCCAGAACGGTCTTCACGAAACGGTCGGCGTCTTCCATCTCAGAGAAGTCACACTGGTAGGCATGCACACTGGCGCCACGGGATTCCAGTTCCTTGGCCACTTCCTTCAGGCGCTCCGGCTTACGGGCACCGATAACCAGAATGGCACCTGCGTCCGCCAGCTTCTGCGCGGTGGCAAGACCGATACCGGAAGTCGCGCCGGTAACAACGCACACACGCCCTTCAACCGTTCCGCGCAGGGTGCGATCCTTGAACAGGTCAGGATCCAGATTGCGTTCCCAGTAATCCCAGATCACTGCGGAATAATCGGTCAGCCGCGGCACTTCAATACCCGTATCCTTCAGCACCCGCTCGGTTTCACGGGCGTCGAAACGGGTCGGGTAGTTGATGAAGGACATGACGGAAGGCGGGATGCCCATGTCATCCAGCAATGCGCTGGTCAGTCGCTTCACCGGCGGCAGATTCTTCAGACTCTGACGGATAAACGGCGGGATGAATCCGAACATGCGGGAGTCGATGCGCATGCCCATTTTGGGCGCGTGACCGGCTTCCGAGAAAATATTGAGAATTTCGCCAACCTTGTACGGATCGGAATCCACCAGGTGGAAGCACTTTCCATCTTCGTCATCCAGGTGGGCGATGTGGTCCATGGCGTTAACCACGAAGTCCACCGGCACAATATTCAGTCGGCCGCCTTCGATACCAATAGTGGGAACCCACTGAGGCAGCGCGTGACGGATCTTCTGGATCATCTTGAAGAAATAATAGGGACCATCAACCTTGTCCATTTCACCGGTCTTGGAGTGACCAATGACCATCCCCGGACGGTAGATGCGGAACGGAACTTTGCACTCCTCGCGCACCAATTTTTCGGACTCATGCTTGGTAAGCAAGTAGGGATGATCCAGCTTCTCCGCTTCTTCAAACATGTCTTCGCGGAAGGTGCCCTTGAACATGCCGGCGGCGGCAATGGAGGACACGTGATGGAAGTGCTTGGCGCCCATGGCTTCGGCAGCATTCACCGCGGCGCGAGTGCCTTCGATATTGGTTGCCTGTTGAGCTTCCTCGTCTGCACCCATGTCGTACACGGCAGCCAGGTGGAAGAAATGATCAATGTTGCCTTCCAGCGCTTTCATGGCCTTGGCGTCGATACCAAGGTTCTTACTGGTAAGGTCGCCAATAACGGCCTTCACCTGCGACTCGTCTGCACCCCAGCGCTCCCTCAACTGCTCAAGCTTGCCGAGTGACTGCTCGCGCACGAGTACGTGGACCGTACCCCCCCGTGCCAACAGCTTTTCAACGAGAAAACGTCCAATGAATCCGGTGCCACCGGTCAGGAAATAGTTCATCAATTCTCCACCCTGGTTGTTGCCTGTTTATTGTCTATCCATGCCGGCACCCTATTAGACTTTAGTCGTAAGACTTGCCGGGAATGGCGGCATTGTACTTAACTGCAACCCTCATGTATCGAACTTTTTTAGAGCTTTTACTCTGTAACCTGTTGTTTTTATTAGAGCCATTACTCTAACTTTAGACAGAAAGCCACTCGGGGCGCCTGTCTGCAATGCCGACACAACGGTTCTGAGATTAGCACATCAACCGATCGCTGCACGCCCTCGCGTTCGATTACCGGAAAGCAATGAAACACCCCGCGAGCAATGACATAATCAGGAACTTATTGCGCCACCTGGCGTCATCAACACAAGCTCCAATCCAGCACTTGCGGAAACCACCATGCACAAAGACGATCCGAACGCAGAACGCTACATCACCATCGCCCGCGCCTGCCTCAAGGCCATCAACGATACTGCCGAACATTCCGGTAGCCGCGAAGAAAAAATTCAAGCGGTGTACCAAGCCATTGATTCCGCATTCCAGGCTGAGTTTTCCGAGTACCGGCAATCCGTTGCCATCATGGCCACCGTATTGGAACGTATAGCTTCAGGCCAGCTTGATGCCGACTCGGCTGCAGACCTGGCACGAAAAACGCTTGATCAGCAGCCCGAGACTACTCGCAACGCTCTGATGCACTGAGCGCATCCGAACTCGCAATCAACAACCGAGGTCCTATGAGCACTGGCACCCTTCGTACAGCAATCGCGCGCCTCCATTTCGCCGGCACCCTGGCTTTTATCGCCCTGCTCTTCAGCAGTGCCCTGGCCGTTGCCGCCGAATCGCCCACCAAGAGCCCAAGCGACGATAATGACTATCGCATCCTGGAGCTGGATAACGGCCTGCGTGCAGTGTTGGTCTCGGATGAGGACGCCGACAAGGCGGCGGCTTCGTTGAATGTTGCCGTGGGCAGCGGCGACGACCCGGCCGATCGTGAAGGACTTGCCCATTTCCTCGAGCACATGCTGTTCTTGGGCACCGAAAAGTACCCGGAGCCCGGCGAATATCAGCAGTTCATCAAGAGCCACGGCGGCAGTCACAATGCCTTCACCGCTTTCCAGGACACCAATTATTTCTTCGACGTCGAGGCCCAGTTTCTGGAGCCCGCGCTAGACCGGTTTGCCGAGCAGTTTGCGGCCCCTCTGTTCACCGCTGAACTGGTCGACCGGGAGCGCAACGCAGTGCATTCGGAGTTCAGTTCCAAGCAGAAGGAAGACGGTCGTCGCTTCTACTCGGTCAAAAAGGCTGCGAGCAATCCGGACCATGCCTTTAACCAGTTTGCGGTGGGCAATCTCAGCACGCTGGAGAACACCGAGGAAAACCCGCTCAGGCCCGACCTGATTCAGTTCTGGAAAGACAGCTACTCGGCCAATCTCATGACCTTGGCAGTGTATGGCCCACAGGCGCTGGATGAGCTGGAGCAGATGGTGCGCAATCGCTTCAATGCCATCGAAAACCGTCGGCTCACGCAGAAATCACACCCAGCCGACTTCTTCCAGGCTGACAAACTTCCTGCGAAAGTCACCGTTGATGCCATCAAGGATGTGCGGAGCCTGACCCTGTCGTTCCCCATCCCCTCGCAGGAAGCAAATTATCGCACCAAACCGGCCAGCTACATCGCCAACTTGTTGGGCCACGAAGGCCCGGGCAGTCTGTTTGAAGTGCTCAAGCGCGCGGGACTGGTGGAAAGCCTGTCCGCCGGGTTGGGTATGGATACCGGCGAGAGTGCCACTCTTGAGATCAGCATGACGCTGACACCGGAGGGGTTGCGCCGTCATGACGACATTCTTCCCCTGGTATTCAAGTACATCGACCAGATTCGAGCCAATGGCATCAGCGAGCAGCGCTTCCAGGAAATGCAGCAACTGGCCCGGATCGATTTTCGTTTCCGGGAACAAAGCGATCCCATCCATGAGGTCATGGCCCTGTCCCGGCAGTTGCAACAGTACCCGGCGAAAGACGTTCTCAGTGCGCCCTGGTTGCTGGAGCGCTACGCACCCGAGCAATACTCAGCCATTCTTGATCGCCTTACCCCCGACAACCTGATGGTATTTGTGCTGGATCCGGAACCGGCCTTTGAAAACCCGCAGCAGACTCCCTGGTACGGCGCCGAATGGCAGCAGCAGGCGCTGGAACCAGAGCACCTGCAACGCAATGCGTTACCGGAATTGGCCGCCCTGCTTCGCCTGCCCCAGCCCAACCCCTTTGTACCTGAAGAACTCGGCATGGTTCCCGGCCCGAGCATGAACCAACCAACCCAACTGGCCAGCCGCGATGGTTTGGAAATCTGGTTTGCCCGGGACACCCGGTTCGATACACCTAAGGCCAACGTCTTTCTCAGCCTGCGGACCCCGGCGGCGCGGGCCTCAGCACGCAGCGCCGTGCTAACACAATTGCTGGTCGATGCGGTGAACACCAACCTTAACGCCTGGGCCTACTCGGCTCGTCTCGCCGGCTTGGACTACAGCGTATACCCACACCTGCGTGGCGTAACCGTGCGTGTCGGCGGTTACAGCGACAAACTCCACACCCTGATGAACCGCATCCTGATGCAGCTGGCTGAGCCAACCCTGACCCGCCAACGGTTCAACATTGCTCGTCAAAACCTGGTGGACAGCCTGGAGAACAAGGCCAAGAATCGCCCGGTGGAACAGACCTCCGAGTTCATCCAGACAGCTCTTATTGAGGGTGCCTGGAGCACAGAAGACAAGTTGGCAGCGGCTCGCGAGGTTACCCTGGATGAACTGAAGTCGTTTTCAGAGGCCCTGCTGGCCGAGGTGGACCCGGTAATGCTGGCCCATGGCAACCTCACCCACGCCTACGCCCTCAACCTGGCACAGCAGGTTCGGGCGCTGGTACTTGATGACAGCGCCATAGCCACCGTCGACCGGAGCCGTGTGCGTCAACTGCCGCCAAAGGAAACCCAGGTCACCCTGGACGTGGATCATCCGGACACCGGCTACAGCTTGTACATGCAAGGCGACAATACCGGCTTTGAGGCGCGCGCCCGTTTCCGTCTTCTGGCGCAAATCGTCAGCAGTCCGTTCTACGAGGAACTTCGCACCAACCGGCAACTGGGCTACATCGTCTACGCCACGCCCTTCGAGATGCTGGAAACGCCTGCACTGGGTTTTGTGGTGCAGTCCCCAGGTGCGAGCCCAGGGCAGATTGATCAGGCCGTGCGGGAGTTTGCCGACGAGTTCGAGGCGACTATCGCTGGCCTGGATGAAGCCAGCCTGAATCGGGAGAAGCAGGCAGTGATCAGCAAATTGCTGGAGCGTGACCGTCAACTCGGCGATATTTCCAGCCGATACTGGCGCGAGATCGACCGCAACGCCGACAGCTTTGACTCTCGGGAGAAACTGGCCAACGCCATTAAATCCGTCACCAAAGCGGAGTTGGTGGAGACGTTCAAGCAGGCAATTATTGAACGGGAACGCGCCTTGCGGGTGGTCACCGGCCAGGAAAACGCCAATGCCGACGGCAGCCTGACCCGTTTGATGGCCCGGCCGCCGGTGCCAGCGAGCTGAATCAGGCGTCGATCAGGCGCTGGAAGCGGGCCCAATCCTCGGGCTCGTCGACATCCCAACGGGGCTCCAGCAAACTGACGCGGAGCCCCAACTTTTCAAGCCGGGCCTGGGTTTGCGCCAGAACCTGCTCACTGCCCCACTCGATATCATCCAACATGCCGGGTACCACGCGGCTCGCGCCAATCAGGACATAGCCGCCGTCGTTCGACGGACCCAACACCACATCAAACTCGGTCAACTTATCCAGCGCCTGACGCACGTATTGGGGATCCACCGAGGGACAATCGCTGCCAATGACCACGGCCCGGGAATGCGCCTCCAGCGAGGACGTCAGCGCCGCCAGCATTCGGTCGCCCAGAGTTCCACCTTGCTGGATTCTCTGTTCCAGGCCCGCACATTCGAGGTTGTGCACGATAACATCGGCTTCATAGGGTACCCGTTCAATCTCGCGATCCCACCAGAACTGCACCGGATAGCCGGTGGCGCAGAGGTTGTCGAGAACCGCGAGGGTCAGGGTGACGTGGGCGCGAAGGGCGCCACCGGCTCCGAGAGCCGGCATTAATCGGGTCTTTACACGGCCTTCTTCCGGCCATTTCGCGAATTGCATTAACACTGCGCTCGAGCAGTTGGTATCAGCCATTGCGGACATCCGAGTTGTAGGCCTGGGCCAGGGATTCCGGCGACTCGCCGCGCCAGTAACGCCAGCGTAACCGCCACATCAGAAAAATCGTACGCCACGGCCCCAGTTTTTCCCAGCGCCGGCTGTCGGTGATCACTGGCGACCGAACACAAACCGGACGGGATACCAGACACAAACGCCGGGAAAACTCGACATCTTCCATCAATGGCAGCGGCTGGAAACCACCCAGAGCCTCAAACACGTCTCGACGAACGAACATAGCCTGATCGCCGGTGCAGATTCCCGTCAGCCGGGACCGGGTGTTCATGAACCAGGCTATCACCCGGAACAGTGGTCGTTGCCCGCTCAGGCGCACATCGAATCGGCCCCAGGCATTGCCGCTCGCCATGAAGGCCTGAAGGCGCTGCAGGGCATCGGAAGGAAGGCGGGTATCGGCATGCAGGAACAGCAAAAGGTTGCCGCGGGCAACGGCCACACCAGCATTCATCTGGGCGGCCCGCCCCTTGTCAGCGTCCACAACCCGATCGCACAAAGGCCGGGCCAGTGCAGCAGTGCCATCGTCACTGCCGGCATCCACCACAAGGATTTCGTGGCCGGCACGTCTGAGCGGCGCCAGCGCTTCGAGAGTATTCTGAATGCCGGCTGCTTCGTTCCACACCGGCACTACCACACTTAAGAAAAACTGATCAGGCAACGTTTACTCCGGAATACCTAGGAATCAGGGCTACACCTTGAGCCACCCGCCTCAGCCCGCTATCATACCGCCCTTCCTGACAAATTGCCCCCGTAGCTCATCTGGATAGAGCGTCCCCCTCCTAAGGGGAAGGTAGCAGGTTCGAGTCCTGCCGGGGGTACCAGTTTCTGTCTTGCCAAACTAGTTTCCCAAACTCCCCCAGCCTATCAGCAACTAGCGCATGGCTTTTTGCTTTCATTTGCTTGTCACGCCTCTGCAGCCTTCCGCCCGCTCTGTCGGACTATCATAGATGTCAGGCGAATACGTGGCGCGACGTTGGCAGGTGGGCTAAGGTTTTGTTTTAAATTAAGGTTGGCCAAAGTGGGCTCTACTTTTTTGCGGAATAATGAAGCGGTCAGATTTTTGCGATTGCTGAGAGTTCGGTCTAATCACTGTTAAGTTTTCATCGAGATCGGTCATGGACGAAAAAGTACGAGCATCCTGGGAACGGACTCTTCACCCAGAAACTCTCAAAACCAACATCATCACAGCCTCAATATTCTCAATGGCTTTCGAAATACTGAAGAGCAGCATTGTTGAAAAGATCGAAAGCTTCTTTACGAATGGTTTTGACCATAATGGACCGATTGTCAGCCCAGAATACAAAGAAAAGGTTCTTTCCCTGAATAGAAGCCCCGTCTACGCGTCATTGAAGTGGCTGCAGGACATGGACGTCATCAATGATGAGGACATGGGGAAGTTTGAACACATCAAAACGTGTCGCAACACGCTTACACACGAGATGCTTTCTTTCGCTTCCAATGGAGTTGATTTCAACGTTGCTGAAGCATTCGACGAAATGGTGGAGCTGTTACGGAAGATCGAAATCTGGTGGTTCGAGCATTTTGAAATGGCAATAGATCCGGAATCTTATCCAGACGATTTAGATAAGGATCAGGTGATTCCCGGGCCAGTCTGGAGTCTCCAAATGCTCATAGATGTTGCGTTGGGACCAGAGGAAGAGGCTCAGAAGTATTACGATCTGTTTGTGGCAGCCGCAGACAAAACTTAACCAGTGGGTGAAGCCGACCGGAAATACGCTCCGCTCCGTCCCGGCGACTTACCCAAGGCGTTAAACAACCGAGCTACCCACGAACAACCTATGCCAGAGAGCAGAGTATGACTGAAACAACAACGACGTCGGCCCATTGCCAATGTGGCGCACTCAAGCTGCGAATCACAGATGTGCCCGTTGTGCAGTTGGTCTGTCACTGCAGTGATTGTAGAAATCTTTCTGGCATGCCGTATGTTGAGGCGGCGTTCTTTAAATCCGATGCATGCAGCGCTGATGGGAAAGTCGACGCAACGACAGTAAAAGGCAGCACGGGGTCTGACAAAACGTACTATTCGTGTGCAGTTTGTAAAACACCGTTATACGTGCGGGTGACTGCTCTCAATGGTGCTTGGGCCGTAATGGCGGACCGACTGTCGCCCTTTACATTCAAGCCCCAGGCGCATATCTGGACAAGTCAAAAAGCGGATGATGTGCAGATCCCCACAGGAATCACCCAAACTCCAGAAAGGCCTCCCAAGGAGTTGGTTGATGTCATGGTGTCGGGGTTTTGGGGTAGAAAATGATCTTTCCCCATTGGAAGCGCTGAATCGCGCTACTGTAGTCCGTTTTATGCACCCGAGTTATCTGCCCTATTCATAGGCTGTCGCCTTAAGCTAAAAAGTTGTCATCCTCTGGCAAGCTCCAAACCTATTCGTCGGCTATGTTGTTGTGAACTACAGCAACCAGCCTTTTCTGGCGCGTATCGGGATCTCACTCTATGTATAAGCCTGCCTTAAGCCTTCTTGCCATCGCCGTATTGTCTCCATTCGCCGCACAGGCGAGCCCAACCCAGGTGTTCTGGGGCGACACGCACCTGCACACCTCGTATTCTGGCGATGCCTTCGCCATGGGGAACGAATCCGCTGACCCGGAAACGGCCTATCGTTTTGCCAAGGGACAACCGGTCATTCACCCGTACAACCGCGTACGTGTGCAACTTCAGAGGCCGTTGGACTTTCTGGTGGTTGCGGACCATGCCGAATACATGGGCCTGATGCAGTTGGTGCGCGATGAAAGTGCGCTGCTGGATGACACCGATAACGGCCAGCGTCTTATCGATCTCTGGAACAATAAAAGCCCAAAATCAGTTTACTATGACATCGCGGGTGCGCTGGTACGCGGAAAGCCTCTCCAGGATCTGCTGACGGACAGCATCCGCGAACCGGTCTGGAACAAGATCGTGGATGCCGCAGAAAACAACTATGAGCCCGGCGAGTTCACCACCTTTATCGGCTGGGAATGGTCCTCGCTGCCGAATGGAGCAAACCTCCACCGGGTTGTGTTTACCAACAAGGGTGGCGATGTCGCCAAGCAGTTCCTGCCTTATTCATCCGCCGAGAGCAATAAGCCCGAGGATTTGTGGAGCTGGCTGGATCAGACCTCCTCAAATACAGGTGCAGACTTTGTTGCCATCCCCCACAACTCCAATATCAGCAAGGGCCTGATGTTCAACGCCGTGGACAGCCAGGGCCACCCGATCAGTGCCGATTACGCACGGACCCGCATGCGCTGGGAGCCCGTCGCTGAGGTCACCCAGGTGAAAGGCGACTCTGAAGCCCATCCGGACCTGTCTCCCAACGACTCGTTCGCCGATTTCGAAACTTATGCCCATGTGATGAGCTTCGGTGCAGCTAATGATAAAGAAGAGGTAGATCAGCGGAGCAATTACGCCCGCAGTGCACTCAAACGTGGTCTGGAGATTGAAGAGCGTACCGGTGCCAACCCGTACAAATTCGGCATGATCGGATCCACCGACTCCCACACCGGCCTGAGCACCGCGAGCGAGCCCAATTTCTGGGGCAAGTTCGGCGTGGACTCCATTCCAGAAAACAAGTCCCAGGAAACCACGCCAGGCGCCACTGGCTGGGACATGTCCGCCGCTGGCATGGTGGCTGTCTGGGCAGAGGAAAACACCCGCGAGTCACTGTTTGCCGCCTTCAAGCGCAAGGAAGTCTACGCCACCACGGGTCCACGGATGCAGGTGCGACTGTTCGGCGGGTTCGATTTCAACGCCGATGACCTCAAACGCAATGATCTGGCAGAAGTGGGTTACAACAAAGGCGTCCCGATGGGCGGCGACCTTCTGCAAGCTCCGGAGGGAAAAGCTCCGAAATTCCTCATTCACGCTGTAAAAGACCCTCAGGGAGCGAATCTGGACCGGGTACAGGTCGTCAAAGGCTGGCTGGATGACGACGGCAAGAGTCACGAACGAGTGTTCAACGTGGCCCTGTCCGACAGTCGCGAAGATCTTGGAAACGAGACCAAGCCCGTTGGCAACACCGTCGACCTGAAAACCGGCCGTTACACCAATACCATTGGCGATGCCGAACTGGTGACCGTCTGGACCGATCCGGAATTCGATACCAGCCAACGAGCCTTCTACTATGTGCGGGTTCTGCAGATCCCGACCGCACGCCATTCAACTCTGGATGCCCTGGCGCTGGGCAAACCCAGACAAGCCGCCAGCTATCGAACGGTCATCCAGGAACGTGCCTACTCATCCCCCATTTGGTACACCCCCTGATCGGGTGAGGAGGCCCAAGTCATGTTGAAACGACTGATCAAAGATCCGCTGGTTCACTTTACGTTGGTTGGCGCCGCGTTATTTGCCGTCTATTACCTGGCAGGCTCGCCGGATGAACGCCTGGATGAGAACACCATTGTGGTGGACCGCAACGCGCTGTTGACGTTTATCCAGTATCGCTCCAAAGCCTTCGAACCCGCCCAGGCTCGCAAGCGACTCACTGAGATGCCTCAGCAAGAGCGCGATGCGCTGGTTAAAGACTACGTGCGCGAAGAAGCGCTTTTCCGTGAAGCCAAGGCCATGGGCATGATGGAAAACGACTACATTGTTCGCCGCCGTTCGGTGCAAAAGCTCGAATTTATTGCGCAAGGCGTTGCCGAACAAACCAGCCAGGTGAGCGATTCGGAGGTAGAAACCTACTTTGATCGGCATCGGGATGACTACTACGAAGCGCCGTCCTACAGCTTCACCCATGTGTTCCTCAAATCCGATGGTCAGCACTCAGCGCAGCGCGCCACGGCTTTGTTACAGCGACTGAACGCCGACAATGTGGGATTCGCCGAAGCTACCCGTTTTGGCGACCGCTTCCTGTACCACCGCAATTACGTGGAGAGAACACCGGGCTTCATCGCCAGCCACTTTGGCGAGGATTTCGGGAATTCGCTTTCCGAACTCGAGACTGACAACGTTCGCTGGCAGGGGCCGATAGCCTCGGAGCACGGCCTTCACCTGATCAAGATTCGCGAGTACCGCCACGGCCGTGTGCCAGCGCTTGCAGAAATCCGTTCTCGGGTAGAAAGCGATTTCCTGCGCCGCAAGCAGCAGCAAACACAGGAAGTGGCCATTCAGCAGATTGTGGAGCAGTACGATGTTGAAACTCGCCTTTAGAACCCTGTTGGCGTCGCTGCTGCTCATGCCCGGAATACTGTTGGCTCATGATGCGCGGCCGCTTTATGTGCAGATCGACACGCTGGACAGTGAACCAGCGGCTGAACGCCTCTACACAGTGAAACTTCAGGTTCCGCCCACAATCGACGCCAGCAACCGCCCTTACCTGATGCTGCCAGACACCTGCCAACACCAGCCCATGGGTACGCTGATCCGGCTGCACTGCGCCACCAACTTGAGCGGGCAAACCCTTCGGATTGGCTGGCCCCAGCACAACCCATCGATCAGTACCCTGATTCGGGCCACGCTGGAATCCGGCGAAAGCTATCAGAAGCTGTTGGGCCCGGATGAAACCAGCTGGCAAGTGCCAACCGAGAGAGGCACGCTTGCCGTTGCCAGTGAATACAGCATGCTGGGTATCGAACACATACTGATCGGCTGGGACCATCTGCTGTTCCTGGTCTGCCTGATCTGGATTGCCGGAACCTTCAAGCGAACGCTGGTCACCATCTCAGGGTTTACCGTGGCGCACTCACTGACTCTGGTTCTGACAACCCTGGGCTATGTCCGTCTGCCCATTGCGCCAGTCGAGGCCGTGATTGCTCTGAGCATTCTTTTTCTGGCGGTTGAGATTGTTCGCAACCGGCGTGACACCCTCGCCTGGCGCTTCCCGGTAGCGGTTTCGACACTTTTCGGGCTGATTCATGGTTTCGGATTTGCGTCCGTGCTCCAAGATATAGGCCTGCCCAAAAACGATCTTGGCGCCGCGCTGTTGTACTTCAACATTGGTGTGGAGATCGGTCAGATCCTGTTTGTCAGTGCAGTCATGGCAATTTTTGCATTATTGAGGCGAATTGAAACCTTCCCTCTGGCTGGTGCTCAAACGCTGATGGTTTATGGCGCGGGCAGTCTAGCTGCCTTCTGGACCCTGGAGCGGGTTTCTGGATTCTGAAAGCGCCAGACGAGCGCACCTTAAGGGCGCTCTTCCAGCGCTTCAAGCGCGTGCCGTAGGCCAACAGCAATTCGCTGGACCTTGGTCACGCGGTCCCGGCAGGCAACAATGCCAAAGTTCAGGTACTCGCCGTGGCTGGAGCAGGTAAAGTTCAACGGCACGCCAGGCATGATCAAGCTGACCGGATAGACATGGAGAAGCCGAGCTCCATCCAGATACCGGTCTTCTCTCTGCCCGGGGACATTGGAAATAACAGTGTTAAATGCCGGCCGCCCCTGCCCTGCCCGCCCCATAATGACTGAGGACATAAATGGCCCTGTGGCCATCAGTGAGTATGGAATGGTGGCGTTTTCCGGCAGGCTGTGCAGAAACGCTTTTGCGGCCTGGGTAGATGTTTTTACCTGGGCAAGGCGCTCATGGGGGTCCGCAACATTGGTACCCAGAGCCCCGAAAATCATACTCACCTGATTACCCACCCGATGGTCGCCTGGTTTTCGGGTGGACACAGGGAGCGCGGCGGTCAGGGACTGGTCCGGCAATGCGTTCATACTGATCAGGTAATCCCTCAGCGCGCCTCCCGCCAACGTCATCACCACATCGTTTAAAGTGGCATCCGCCGCTTTGGCAACGGCTTTCAGCCGCGACAGTTCGAAGTGCTGGGTGGCAACTCGTCTCTGCGCGCCGATTGGCCCGTTGATGACGGAAGCTGGGGTGGACGCAAAGGTAGTCAGCTCCGGGTCTTTTTTGCGCAACCGCAGCGCCGCACCCAAGGCGGCCTTGATATCGCCGAACGCGGGCATGGACAGTGAATCCGGTTCAGCATCGTTTTCAGGCCGATACCTGGTCCAATGCGGCGGCGTGTGCTCATCGCCAGTCGTGGACAGCCCGTCGACCAGCAACCGACTGGCGCTGACGCCGTCCACCAGCGCATGGTGCAGTTTCACGTAAAGCGCAAAGCGGTTATCAGCAAGCCCCTCGATGAAATGGCATTCCCAGAGCGGTTTTCGCAAGTCCATGGGCAGGCCGTGAATCCACGCGATCATCTGCCCCAACTCTACCTCACCGCCCGGCTCCGGCAGCGCCCATTGCCGCAGATGGTATTCCAGGTCCAGGTCATACACCGTGCACGTTGCCGGGCTCAGCTGCCAGCGGCTGGGACGGGTCAGCATCTGGTTCCAGGGGTAAAACACGCGGGTTTCCCGACGCCAGCGTTCCACTAGCTCAGTGACAAAGGATGCCCGCTGGATAACGTTCAGACCCTTGGGGTACTCAAATACCATCAATCCTGCCACGTGCATGGGCATATCCCGCCCCTCCAAGCGCAGTGATGCAGCATCCAATAAAGACATTTTTCTCAGGGTCATAAGTCACCTCCGGTGATGCCAAGACCTTCTTCCAGCTCAACCAGTGCATCGGTCAGGCCAGTGGCAAGCCGCTGCATATGGGGTACAGAATCCCGGCAGGCCGTGATACCCACGTTCAGTACGCCCGCGTGGCTGTAACAGGTAAAACTGACGGCCATCCCCTGGAACACAATATTGGCAGGGTAGAGATGCAGCAGGCGGGCACCTCGCAGATACTTGTCCTTGCGCCCGCCGGGCACGTTAGACACCACCGTATTGAACATGGGCCGACCAGTGCCGCCCAGACCCGAGAGCATTTTCAGAATGGCAGGTGCCATGCTGGCCAGGGAATATGGCACACGCATCTGCGGTGGCACCTCCTGAACGTGTTTCTTGGCGTGGCTGGTGGAGGCATGGATCTCCCGGAGCCTGACCACTGGGTCGGCGATGTTGGTGCCGACGATGCTATAGATCATGCCTACGGCGTTGCCACTGCTGATATCCCCCTCTTCCCTCAGCGACATGGGAATAGCGGCTGTCAGGCTTTCCCTCGGCAGGGCGGTAATGTCCTGCAGGTAGCGCCGCAGGCTGCCACCGACCAGGCAGGCCACCACATCGTTGAGGGTGACGCTTTCCTGGCGGGCAACGGTCTTCAAGCGATTCAAAGAGATAGCCTGGGTCGCAAACCGACGCTGTGGGCCAATGCGACCGTTCAGCGGGCTGTGGGGCGCGGACCGCAAAGTGGTCAAGGCATCATTCTGGCCGAACATCTTCAGCACATTTCTGGCGGTGCCCGCCACCTCGTTGAACGACGGCAGTTTGAGCGGCTTCAGGCTCAGGGGTTTTTCGGGAGCGGCGTGAACCCAAAACGGCGGCGTGGTCAAATCATCCTTATGGTCAGACAGCCCGTTCATAAGCAGTGAAGCGCCACTGACGCCATCGACAATGGAATGATGAAATTTTACGTAGACAGCAAACCGATCATGTTCCAGACCATCAATCACCACGCATTCCCAGAGCAGTTTCCGAAGATCCATAGGCTGGCTGTGCAGCCGGGCGACCAGTTGCCCCAACTCCTTTTCACCGCCGGGCGCTGGCAGCGACAGGTGTCGCAGATGGTATTCCAGGTCCGGATCGTAAGAGGTCACCAGTGAAGGCGCCAACTGCCAGCGGGAACCGGATACCAGCACCTTGTTCCAGGGCGACGTAATCCGGGTTTCTTTGCGGCCATCCTCCATGAGTTTTTTCACGAAACTGGCGACCCCTTCTTCTGGTGCTTCAAACACCATTAGCGCCGCCACGTGCATTGGGGTTCGGGGGGTCTCAAGCTGAATAAACGCTGAGTCCATGGGGGAAAGCCTGGATAAAGTCATGAGTATTTCTCTCTAGCGTTGCTGCCAACATTGCTGTCGGTGTTCCTTTCTTCGCCAAGCTGCTCGTGAATAAACGCTGCAATGTCTTCCCGTGCCTGCCTGGCCTCGGGAAACCAGTCTTCCAGCAGTGGGAAGGCGTGAGGTAAGTCAGTCCAGAGCATCAGCTCATTGGGCACGCCGGCCTGAGTCAGGCGTCGTGCAAAATGAACACTGTCATCCCGAAGGAACTCCACCTCGCTGGCAACAATAAACGTCGGCGGAAGCCCTGACAGATCTCCCAACAAGGGAGACACCTCCGGGTCAGAAGCATCGCCTCCGTTGAGATACCCCTCGAGGGCATGAGTCAGCGAAGTTGCCGGCAGCATGGCGTCGCGACCGGCGTGCAGTGACCTTGAAGGCGTACCGTGTAGGCGCGACAGGTCCAAGGCCGGCGATACGGCGATCGCGCACCCGGGCATCGGCAACCCCTTGCGAGCGAGTCTTTGCAGCAGAGCTGCCACGAGATTGCCGCCGGCGGATTCGCCGCCCAAAATGATTCGGCGGGCCGAAATACCCGCGTCCAGAAGCAGGCGATAGGCGGCTTCGCAATCGTCCAGCCCCGCTGGAAACGGGTGAGCCGGGGCCAGGCGATAGTCTGGTAAAAACGCACTACCAGACAGGGATTCGCACACCCGCCCCGCAAAGGCCAGGTGCCCCTCCGGCATGGCCGGCAGCACAAACGCACCGCCATGCAGCCACAGCAACACCGGCTCACCGGACTCGTCGAACGGCCGGCCAATAAAATGACCGGGCACTACCGTCCCATCTTCGCCGAAGTAATCGTAGCCACAAGAAATACTGTCCAGCCGGTGAGCGCCGCGGGCGGCCACTTTCAGCTGAGCACTGGCCAACCGCCTGGGGCCGCCCCGCAGAACCATTGCCAGCAAGGGTCGCAATAACCATCGCAATAGCCACAGGCGCCACCGGCTTCTTAGGCTTAATTGCGGATTACGTCGGGATGGGCGTGGATTCAGGCTACTCATAGACGTTCCGTCAAGCCCAAGGTTGAACCATAATCTTCACGTCGCTTTCTGGCTTGGCCAGGCGGTCAAACGCACTATTGATCTGGTCCATGCCGACCACATCAGAGATCAGTCCGGACGCCTCCAGTTCACCCTCGGCAAGAGACCGCAAGGTGTCGCCAAACTCTTCCGGCGTGTAGAAGCTGACAAACCGAAGATCCAGCTCTTTTAATACCGGCATCGCCGGAATCAGGTTGTCTTTTTCCATGCACAGACCAACAACCACAATGCGGGCACCGAAAGGAGCACCGGCACAGACGTTCTGGATCAGCCCGGGCACACCCACACACTCGAAAATCAGCGACGGCTTGAGGTCGTGGCCGCCTAACAGGGGGGAAACGGGACCCGCCAACGAGGCATCGGTGGTGCGGGCGGCCTCTTTCCAGCTGTCGTACGGTGAGTGTTCTGCCGGGTTCACCACCACGTCAGCTCCCATCTGCCCGGCGAGATCCCGCCGGGCTTTCGAAAAGTCAGACGCCACAATCGGGCCGATCTTCATCATTTTCAGCACCGCTATAACCGCCAGACCAATCGGACCACAGCCCACCACCAGGGGCACGTGGTTCTGTGTTGGCTCGCTTTTTCGCACGGCGTGCATGGCCACAGCCATGGGTTCAGTCAACGCTGCGGTGTTGCAGTCCAGGCCATTGGGCACTTTCATGGTCAGGCGCCCGTCCACCAACAGTTGCTCGGAGAAGCCACCAGGCAAGCTGGCACCGCCAGATCCGATAAACGACACGCCCTCCTCTCGTAGCAAAAATGGCAGCGACACCACCGTGTCGCCTTCCCTGAACGGCGAATCTTTCTGATTTACTTCCAATACTTCGCCGCAGAATTCGTGGCCCAGAAGAATGGGGTTGTCCGGATCCACCAGGGGTTGCCCTACGATCTGGCGGGTACCCTCTGCCAGATCATGGGAATGGTGCAGGCAATGCAGGTCTGAGCCGCACACACCACACACCAGTGATTTCACCAATAGTTCATTTTCTCTCGGCTGGGGCGTGGGTACGTCCATGACTTTCAGAGTATTGTTATCGACCGTTGCGCTACGCATTTCAGATTCTCCATCAATTGTTTTTGTTCAGGTTTAACGCAATTCTTTTCTGAGAATTTTGCCCACACTGGATTTGGGCAATTCCTCGAGTACGATCACCTCTTTGGGGACTTTGTAGGCGGCCAGATTCCGGCGGCAGTGCTCAACCACCGTTTCCACGTCGATGTTGGCGCCATTGCCGGCCACGAATAGTTTTACCCGCTCGCCGGTTTTCTCATCGGGGGCACCCACACAGGCGGCTTCCGCCACGATGTCCAGCTCGCTGGCAACCGCTTCCACTTCATTCGGATACACGTTGAAACCGGACACAATCAGCATGTCTTTTTTGCGATCCACGATTTCGAACAGGCCGTTGGCGTGCATCACTGCTACATCGCCGGTCTTGAAGTAGCCGTCGTCTGTAAAGGTTTGCGCGTTGGCATCTGGTCGGTTCCAGTAGCCGCTCATCACCTGCGGGCCCTTGGCGCAAAGCTCACCCGGCTCACCCGGTGGCAGTTCATTGCCCTCCGGGCCCAGAATCTTCACGTCAGTCGAGGGCACTGGGAAACCGACCGTGCCGGTAAAGCCACTTTGGCCCATGGGATTCAGGGTGAGGATCGGGCTGGTTTCGGACAGACCAAAGCCTTCCAGAATGTGACCGCCCGCAAAGGCTTCCCACCGGTCTGAGGTGCTGCGGAAGATCTTCGAGCCCCCGCCGAGGGAAATCTTGCAGCGGGAAAAGTCGACCTCCTTGAACAGCGGATGTGTGGCCATGCCGGCGTACAGGGTGTTCACTCCGCCTATCACGGTGAAACCGGCATCCTTTATTGTGGAGAGAAAACCTTCTACATCCCGGGGGTTGGGAATCAGGATGGCCTTGGCACCAATGGCCGCGTACGCCACGTACACCATTAGGCCGAAGATGTGGTACATGGGCAGCGCCAGAACTACCCGCTCCCTGCCCGGCTCGTTGGCCTCGGGAACAAACGCCTTAAATTGTTCGGTGTTGGCAATCAGGTTGCGATGGCAAAGGGTGGCGCCTTTAGACGGGCCTGTGGTACCACCGGTGTATTGGAGAAACAGCGTATCGTCACCGGCCAACGCCACTGGGGCTGGTGACTGATCAGCGTACGCATCAAGCAGATCCGAAAGCGCCTCACTCTTGCCCAGTCCGTCAGCCAATGGCGGGGCTGGAATCTCGATATCAGCGCCGTCGCCCGGGGCCACCGTGACTACACAGCCAACGGAGGTGTTACCTTGGATAGCCGCCAGAGCCTCGGTTGAACCGTTGTAACAAAACATGGCGGTAGCACCTGAATCGTTCAGCTGGTGCTCAAGTTCCCGCGCGGTGTAAAGCGGGTTCACGTTCACCTGTACGCCACCCGCTTTAAGAATGCCCCACATGACGATGGGATAGGCAAATACGTTGGGCAGCATGACCGCGATTCGGTCGCCCTTCTTGACGCCATACCGATCCTGCAGCAGACAGGCTACAACGTCTGACAATTGGTCCAATTCCGCATAGGTCAGGGTCTCGCCAAAACATTCAAGCGCCTCTAGGTCGCTGAATTTCTCGACTGCCTGTTTGAACAAATGCGTCAGCGACGAATAGGTATCCGGGTTGATTTCGTGGGGGATGCCTTTGGGGTAATGATCAAACCAGATCTTTGCCATAATGCTGTCTCCTCAAAGTCATTCGCCATGCTCAGCAGGAACACCAAATCTGGGTCTGGTGTCTGGCTTGCCCACGCTGATGCGATACGAATGTTGGTTTTTGTTAAGTACCTATATGGAGTGTTTATAATGGCGCTTCACGACGAAATGCACTTGCCCGAAGCTGCCGTAGATTTGTCACTTGACGCCAGCGTGTGACGACGCCTAAATAGAAAGAGGCAATGACTTAAAACCGATAACAAAAAGAAAGGGAATGTTTGTGGAAACAGCGCTTATCCGAATGAGTTCACTGACGGCCTATCCTGAGCTGGTCAGGGAGTTGGGGGCGGACCCAGAACCCTTCCTCCAGCGCGTTCATGCCAGCGAGGCCATGATTAACGACCCGAAGCAAATGCTGCCTTACGTGTCGCTCATTGATCTGATGGAATGTTCTGCTGAGGAACTGGATTGCCCGGATTTTGGTCTCAAGCTCTCCAATAAGCAGTCGGTCAATATTCTCGGCCCCCTTGCGATCATTGCCCGTAATGAGGTCAATGCCTATTCTGCAGTGACTAAAATCGGGCAATACATGGGGTACTACAGCCCGGCAATCCGCCTGCACATCGACAACCCTGCCAACGGACAATCGGCCGAGTTGGGTTTCAACCTGGAAATTGCGAGCCGTCCGGATCGCCGACAGATCATAGAGCTTTCC
This sequence comes from Marinobacter alexandrii, assembly GCF_005871205.1. Classification (GTDB taxonomy): domain Bacteria; phylum Pseudomonadota; class Gammaproteobacteria; order Pseudomonadales; family Oleiphilaceae; genus Marinobacter; species Marinobacter alexandrii. Next base: position 53,618 of record NZ_SWKM01000013.1, read on the forward strand.
CTTGGCGTGGCATTTCAGACGATGAAAATGCTGACCCGCCCCGATTTTCACCCCCAGCGCGTTGTCTTTTCCCACCCTCGGGGGCTGCCAATGCGACAATACCGGAACTATTTCGGTTGCCCGGTGGAGTTCAATGCTGATCGGGATGCACTGGTTATTTCCTCAGAGGACATGCTTCACCCCATCGATGGCGCAGACAGCGGCATCCGGACCATGATGGAAAACTTCGTCAGCGAAGCCATCAATGCCAATTCCCTCTCTTTCTCTGACGTAGTCAAAGATCTGATCATCAAACTTCTGCCCGTACAGCGGTGCACCATTTCCATGGTTTCAAAATACCTGGCCGTCAGTGAGCGAACCCTTCAACGGCGACTCAAAAACGAAGATATGGTGTTTGAAAATCTGGTCGATGACGTTCGCAAAGACCTGGCCTGGGATTACCTCACCGGTCAGAAAATGCGCATGTCTCAGCTAACGGCGTTACTGGGCTACACCGAGCAAAGTTCGTTCAATCGCGCCTGCCAGCGCTGGTTCCGACGATCGCCCCTTAAAGTCAGGGCCGAGGCGACCGCCGATGCAGACCATAAGGTGACTGGCTAGCGACACAACCCGATGTGGTTGAGCAGGGGGGGCAGCAGATACCTGGGCGCCTCTGCCTGAACGAAGTGCCCCACTCCGGGCAGCAGTTCGAAGGTGACTCCTTTTGGAAAATCCTCCTCAACGATTGCATGTCGGTGGGTATCCGGCCCGTAGATGGCGTCCTTATCCCCCGCCACGATCAACGTTGGCACCGGGAATGGCCGATCTGTGTTCAGCAACCGGAACCAGGACCTGTCCCAGGGTCGATAGGCCTGCTGGTAGTAACGCAGGGTCGCACGGAGAACACCTGGCTCTTCCATGCGTTCCTGGCTGCGGCTGATCAGATCTGGAAATGAGTGGCCATTTGACCACCTTTTCCACAGATACCGGTGAAACCACCAGCCATTGGTTTTCATCAGCCAGTCCGCGACAAAGCGCAGCTGGAACACCACCTGATACCAGGTGTGCCTGAATATCAACGGTCGTTTTGGGATCAGCTTGATCATCCGGAAGATCGGCGGGATGGACACCGCCGTAAAGCTGGTGAAGGTTTCCGGCCGGGTGTATACCGCCATGTAGGCCACCGCCGCGCCCCAATCATGACCGACCAGATGCACAGGACCGTCGGATAGCGCCTGGCACAGGGCCACCGCCTCGCGCCCAAGTGATTCCAGCCGATAGTCGTCGTGCTTCAGCAGGTAACTGCTTTGGTAGCCTGGCATGTGCGGTGCTTTAACCGTGTAGCCAACTTCGGCCAGCGGTTTGATGATGTCCTTCCAGGTCAACGGGCTGTCAGGAAAGCCGTGCAGCAGGATCACGGTCTGCCCATTGGCATTCTCTGGTGCCGGTTCCTCGATCAGGACATCAACGACGTAACCCTGAAACTCAACCTGATGCCAGTTCATATCCCTGCTCCTCTTCCTGCTGTCGTTTCTGCGGCTGATGCGCTTTCTTTTTCCGAACCAGAAAAGCTGCCAGCGCGGGCAGAAGCAACAAGGCGCCAAACAGGTTCACCAGGAACATGAACGCCAGCAATATGCCCATATCGGCCTGGAACTTGAGTTCCGAAAAATACCAGGTTGCGACCGACAGGGTCATGGTCAGGGCGGTAAACGCCGAGGCCGTACCCCGCTGTTTCAATGCTTCGTAGAACGCATCGCGAATATCGCGGCCGTTCTCTTCCAGTTCGTACTTCATGCGCTCAAACAGATAGATTCCGTAATCGATACCACTGCCTACTCCAAGCGCTATCACTGGCAGAGTATTCACCTTGAGACCGATGCCCAGCAGCGACATCACCGCGTTACACAGCAGGGTGACCAGCGCCAGCGGCAGAATAATGCACAGGCTGATGCGCAGGCTGCGGAACATCGCCAGGCACAGCAAGGTGACGGAGAAGAACAGTGACGTATTCACCCAGGGATTGGCCGCACTGACCGCCTCATTGGTGGCGGCCATCACCCCTACGTTTCCGGACGCCAGGCGATAAGTCAGCAGCTTATTGTCGTAAACCGATTTAAAACGCTTGATCGCCTCGACAATGACATCAATGGTTTCCGCCTTGTGATCCGACAGGAAGACGGAAATAGCCATGGCATCGCACTCGGTGTTCATCAGGGTGCTGCCGTTGCGCGTGGCAAAAGCCACCCCCTGCGCCACCTGCGCCTGGTTGCCGGGAATGACTCTCCACTTGGGGTTCGTCTCCGCGTAGGCCTGGGTTACGCCCTTTACAAACCCGGGCAAACCGGACACCGACGCAACGCCCGGCAACTGGCGCAAATAGAGTTCAAACTCCGACAACTGGGCCATCACTTCAGGCTTAACGCAGGGCATGTTGTCACCCTCGGCTTCCACGATTACCTGCAGTACATCGACACCCACTGAGTACTGCGAGGTGACGGCCGCTACATCCTGGTTATAGCGTGCGTCACTGCGTAGCTCCGGCACGCCATCGCCTAGATCGCCCACATGAAGCGTGTCCAGCCGATAGATGCCAAAAGCAGTCAGGCCAACCGCGCAGATGATCGGAACCACAGCCCCACGAGGTGTCGCCAGAACGCTGAGTTTTTCCCAGAACCAGTAATGTTGTCCCTTGCCACGGAAACGGTCCAGCGCATGTTCATCCACCTTGGTGTACGACAGCAGCGGCGGCAGTACCAGCGAGTTGGTCAAGATCATCACACCCACACCCATGGTGGCGGTGATGGCCAGCTCAAACACCATCTCAATTTCGACGAAGGCGATGACCAGGAAGCCCAATACGTTGGCAGCCAATGCAACCACACTGGGAATCAGCAGGTTCTCAAGGCTGGCCCGTGCAGCGTGAACCGTATCGTGCCCATCGACGATGTCCAGCTTCCAGGCGTTACACATCTGCACGGCATGGGAGATGGCAATCGCAAAGATCAGGAACGGTACCAGTATCGACATGGGGTCCAGCGTCAGACCTAGCAACGGCAAAAGCCCCATCAGCCAGACCACCGGCAATGATGCGGTCAGTAGCGTCAGCCCAGTCAGGCGCTTGGACTTGGTATACCAGAACAGTAGAACAGCGATCAGCAGCACCGCCACCGCAAAAAACATCAGTACGCCACGGGCACCGTTGGCAATGTCCCCGATGGCCTTAGAGAAACCGATGATATTGACCTCAACGGTCTCCGATTCGACTTCGCTACGAATGGTTTCAAGCCTGTCTGCAATTCCCTGCAGATCAATTTTTTCACCGGTATCTGGATCTGTTTCCTGCAACGTCGCCACGACCATGGCGGACTGGAGATTGTTGGAAACAATGCGACCAATCCAGTTGGACTTAAGGGTACGTTCGCGAATGGCCTCAAGCTGTTCGGGTCGACCTGCGTAATCAGACTCAATCAGGTTGCCCCCGACAAACCCCTCCTCAACGACTTCCGAGTAACGCACGTTGGGGGTGAACAGCGAGGTCACCGAACTGCGCTCGATGCCGTCCAGGTAGAACACCTTGTCGGTCGCCTTTTTCAATGCCGCCAGATAATCTTTCTCAAACACTGTGCCATCGGTATTCCGCAGCGACACCATGATCTGGTTGGCGCCCACAAACTCGTTCTGGTAATCCAGGAACGTGGACATGTATTCGTGCTCCAGCGGGATCATCTTGAAGAAACCCGCCTCGATCTTGAGCTTGGTTGCCGAATACCCCAGACCGAGGGTCAGGATAGCCATGACAATCAGCAGTGCCAGCCGGTGGCGAAAAATCACCCCGGCAATCGCCTGCAATTTTGTAGGTTGTTGTGAATTAGTCATTGTTGTTCTCCACGGCCCAGTTCTGCCAGCCCGACACCACGGGTGCCGCTGATCAGCCATTTACCGTTGATTCGGGATACAGAGGTGATGTCACCGTGTTGCGGCGCTCGTGTTTGTCGGCGGAAGGTTTTACCGTCGTCACTGCTGGCCAGGAATTCGCCACTGTTACCCAGCAGGTAGACATCTCCGTTACTGGCAATTCCGTGAGCATTGATAGCGAGTTCAATACCGGTCTGGGATTGGGTCCAGGAGTCGCCCTGATTCTCCGAACGCCACACCTGGCCGCGCATGCCATACAACAGCCACGCGCCACCCTGGGTTTGCAGCCCACCAAAAAACGAGCCGGCATAGGGGGATTCCATCTGGGTCCAGCTCTGGCCCAGATCGTCGGTTTTGAACAGCGAACCACTTTCACCTATCAGTATCCAGGCATTCCCGGCCTGCATGATGCTGTACAGGTGGCGATCAAAGTACTCCTCTGACAGCGTCAGCTTATTCCAGGTGCGACCGCCGTCGTCTGACAAAATGGCCAGGCCAAAAGCGCCAACACTCAGAAAACGATCGTTGCCCAGGTGCACCACCTCCATCAGCGGGTCACCGTAGGTCAACTCTTCAGCGTCGATCAGTGTCCAGCTGTCGGAGCTAGCATCTGATCGAAGAATCGCACCGCCATAACCGACAATGACCCGGCTGCGATCAGACACTGCCATGGAGGTCAGGCTCTTGGTTGTTGGCAGTCGATGGGTTTTCCAGTCTGATCCTTCCGCTTTTGTGCGCGTCAGAACCACACCCCGTTCACCCACGGCGTAAAGCGTTTTATTGTCTGCGACCACGTCAAAGGTTGTCAGCTTTTCGGGTGCAATGTGGTAGTCGAGTTGTGCTGAAGCACAGATCACTGGCACCACACACAACACCGCCGCGTATAAGCCACGTTTGGCGAAAGGTTTCATAACAAATTCCTGAATCTGGGAGCGGCCGGTCACCGGGGTAGCACCCGGCGCCGGCCAACTGGCTATGGATCAGCGACCGCGACGGCGCAGTGCGTCTGGCTGAAATTCGATGTAGCGGCCTTCGATGCCAAAGGTCCACGGCTCGTCAATTTCATTGGCAAGACCGGCGGCAAGATAGCTGCCGTTATTGAGGTCGTGATAGATGTTAAACCTGTACCAGGGAACATCAGCATCGTAGAACTGAATCAGGCCATGAACACCGACACGCCAGAGGTCACCACGGGTGTCGTATGCGTCTTCCAGAAGGACGGTCCAGGAATCTTCATCGAGGTAGAACGTGCGCTTGCCGTAGATATGGCTGCTGTCTTCACGAAGGGTTGCTTCTACCACCCATACACGGTGAAGTTCATAGCGCATAAGATCCGAATTCAGAGTGTTCTTCTGAAGGATCTCGTCGTATGTTAGTGACTTGTCACTCAGCTGATAGCCGTTGTACGGCACGTAAATTTCTTTCTTGCCAACCAGTTTCCAGTTGTAACGATCGGGTGCGCCGTTGTAGCCGTCAAACTGATCGGTGGTGCGCAGCCCTTCTGTACCGTCGTTGGCATTGTCATAGGCAAGATCCGGTGCCCGGCGTACGCGCCGCTGACCCACGTTGTAGATCCAGGCCGAACGGGTTTCCTTAACCTGATCGATGGGGTCATGAACCAACTGAATAGTGCCTTCCAGTGTAGGCGGGTTGGTGAACTCACCCATGTAGTTCAGCAGGCGGTTTTCAGACTGGCGATCCATGTACTGATCGTAAACCCGCGTCGAGCGGAAACCGACCTTGTAGTAGTCACCGTTTCCACGGACCGGGAACCAGTTATAGTGACGCTCAAGTCCCTCGCCCAGGTAGCGCACGTTATGGTTCCAGATGGCCTGAACGCCATTTTCCGGAATCGGGAAAGGCACCGGCGAACCGTTCAAATCCACGATGCCATAACCGTTCTGCTCAACCTTGGTTGCCTGCTCTCTGATCTTGTCGTACATCTTCTGCGGCAACGCGGCCGTGCGTCGAGTCTGATAAACCGGCATTTTGAAGTTGTCGTACTTCTTGAGCAGCGCAACCTGACCTTCTGACAGGTGATCACGGTACTGGTCCAGATTGTCGGCGGTGATGGTGAACTTGACCTGGTCATCCGGGAAGGGCGACACATAGCCATTCTTTGGATCCCAGCCTTCTGGAGGCGAGGTCAACCCACCGGTCCAGGCGGGAATAGAGCCGTCCTCGTTGCCATTGGGGTTGGCGCCCATCGGCGTCAGTTCAGTACCCAGTTTTTCCACCTGCTTTTCAGACAGGGCGGCAGCAACCGGTGCGCTGGTAGTAGCACCGAAGATTGCGGCGAGTAATACGCCGGACGCCAGGATGTTTACATGTTTCATTGTATTCACTCCGTGTTCTTGTTTTAGAAGGTGTAGCTGTAGCTCACAGACGCGTAGTCGCGATCGGCAAGCGGGTTGTAATCAGCCGAGTTGGCGAATCCGACATAGCTCAGATCCACTACATGGCGCTTCAGGTAGGTGAATTTGCCGGCCAGGGTTGTTGATATCCGGCCTTCCTGGAACTGGCCGTCCAGTGAATAGCCTTTGACGTCGTGAGCCACGAACAGCGAGGGCTCGACTACCATGCCCAGTCCGAACGGGTTCTGGTATTGCAGCGAACCACGCACTCGGTAACCCCAAGAAAAGTCGGTCACAAAGCCATCGTTCTTACAGCCAGCGGGTGAGGAATTGACACCGATTGCGCAGGGATCTGAACCGCCGAACCCATCTTCGTGCTCAGCGAAGCCGTAAATAAATGCGCGGCCATAACGACGCTCCGTGTCTGTTTCCGGCAGTTCCCCGTACTGCATGCCCATTTCCGCAATCAAAACGGCAGTTTGGGCACCCATGATGTTTGACCAGAGGTTGATACCGTTGATCTGGAACTGGGTTTTCTCGTAGCGGTCGTAGCCGTTGACCTCAGTATTGGGAGATGATGTGGCAAACGTGGTCCCCAGCGGTCCCTGGCCTGTCAGAGCACCAACTACGATGTCACCACCGTTCAATTGAACCGGGAAATTCGGGGAGTGCGACAATTCCGCGCCCACCGACCAACTGGCGATGTTCGAGGCAAAGCTCACCCCATAAAGCTTGATGTTCTCCGGGTATTCCCACAACGCCGCGGCCGACTTCACCCCGGCGGCGTCGGCATTCGCCTGGAACGGCAACACACTGCCCGGAGCACTGCCGGGACCAGCGCCGGTATCCACGGAAAGATACGGAAACTTGGAGTGGTAATTCATGGCGTAGAGGCCCAGCTCTGCGCCAATGGAATCCACCGGCAAACGCAAGGCCAGACCCCACTGTCCGGAATCCTTAGCGTCATTACCTGCCGCCAGCGGGTAGTAGGTCCGGTTCTCCAGGTTTTCCGCTACATCACCTGGGCCCACCGTGGCGCCCATAATGCAGCCACCAGGATCGGAAGAAATGATGGTTTCGGTCACCGCCCAGTAGTGGCCGCAGCCTTCCACCGGGGAGTTGTCCCACTCAAACTGGTAGTAGGCTTCCAGAGACACACCGCCACCCAGACCGACGTTGGTGTAAAGCATGTTGGTAGGCAGCAGTACTTCACGCAGCTCGGTACCCGGGCGACGGAAGCCCGGCACGTCAATCGGGTTAATGCCCTGGTTGACGCCCTGAATAAACAGGCTTTCACCCCAGTTGACCACCTGACGACCCAGACGTACCTGCACCGGGTGATAGTTGATGTCCCAAGTGTTGTAAACAAAGGCATCCAATAGCTGAACGCCAGAATATTTCTGCAGGTTTTCAAAGCCCCTGTCCGACAGCGGCTCGCCCTGGGCGTAGCCATTGGCAATGTTGCCCTGGCGCACGCCTTCGTCTTCCAACGCCTGGTCGTACCAGCCTTTCAGGCTGACGACGCCGCCCATGTAGTCTTTCTCCATTGACAGTTCGGTAAAGAACTGTCCCACGGTCGAAAAACGGTCACCCTTTTCATAGTTCAGGTTACCGCTGTCCACCTTGCCACCGGTGCCGCCGGACTCGCCGACACGGTCTGCGTCGTCAGCGTTGTACAGGGACTGGTTCGCGTCCTCTGTACGCCAACTGGAACCAACGGAAACGGTTGTCCTGAGACTTCCGTCCCACTCGCCTGCCTGGAAATTAAAGGCGGTAGCCGGCACGGAAACAACGGCCATAGGCAGCGCCAGGGTCGCGCCCACACAGAGCTTACTCAGTTGAAATGATTTGGTTTGATAAGACATCAGGTTCTCCTGGTGTGGGCAGTAGAAACCCACGATTTTGTTGTTGTGTCGCTTTTTAGTATCCGGGGGAGAGAACATCTGAGTCTTTCGTTTACGATGCCAATTTTTTGTCTTTGAACGCCAGACGATGACAAGTCGATCACTTATCTTATTGTTTTAAAATGCTCTTATGAGACTTTGGATAGAACCTGGCAATGGAGCTGTATTGCGAAAGACGTCGTTCAGCCATAGTTTTGAGTCTCAAACAACAACGTCAAACCAACTTAATGAGACCACGTTATGCTGAACAAAAACCTGACAGGCATCCTGATGGGTGCCGCGCTGACAGCAGGGTTACCTACCCAGTCAGTTGCCTCTGAACTGACGAAAAATGCCCGCTACAACGATGCGGCAGACGCACCCTTGGCGACATTGAACAATGGCGCCAAGGTTGGGCAGGACACGCTGGAATACTGGCAACTGCCCTCCGATTCTCCGCAGCGTGCGTCCTATGATGAACTGGAACTCATTGAAGTGGCCGATAAGGTCTGGACCGTGGGCTCTGAAAGCATCGTCAACAGCCACGCCATTGAGGGGCCGGAAGGGCTGATCGTTTACGACACCGGCGATAACATGAAGGACGCTCGACACTTCTATGAGAAGTTCCGCTCGGTGTCGAACGCCCCGATCAAGGCCATCATTTACTCTCACGAGCACTACGTTTACGGCGCCCGATATTTCGTCGAGCAGGAAGCAAAACGTGGCAATACCGACATCAAGATCATTGGCCACCCCAACACCAATGAGTCTATTGCCAAGGGCGGCGTGACCGCGTTCCATCCCGAGGTGTCCTCAACGCTGCTTGCACGATCCATGGAACAGTTCAACCTGTACCTGCCCGACGAGGGACCAGACGCCGCATTCAAGAACACCATCATCCCGGGCTTTGACGGCTTCGTTCCGGTCAATACCACCGTGGAGCATGGCGAGCGAATGACTGTGGCCGGTCTGGACCTGGTGTTCTATAGCAAAGGCATTGCCACCGACACCAACTACCAGGTGCTGGTTCATGTACCGGAAAAAGACTTGGTGATGAACAATGTGGTCTGGGGTTGGTTCCCGAACATTTACAGTGTCAGGGGTGGCAACTACCGCAATCCCCAACACTGGGAGGGTGCTATTGAGTTTATCGAAAGCCTGGAGCCGGAGATTCTTCTTAGCTCCCACTCTACCTCATTGGCCAATCCCGAGCTGATTGCCCAGCGCCTGCAGAATTACAAAGACGGCCTGTCGTTTGTTCTGGATCAGACACTGAAGGGCATTCTGCTGGGATTGGAACCGGACGAGCTGAGCTACTTCGTGCAGCTTCCCGAGCACCTCAAAAACGCGCCAGTGCTGGTAGAGAACTACGGGGAAATTGCCACTATGCCACCGCGCATTTTTGCCGCCATTTTCGGCTCGTTCGACGGTGACGCAGCGTTTCTGAACAAGCTTCACCCGGATACCGAAGCGCAGCGTATGCTATCGGCGATGGGTGGCGAGCAAGCAACCTACGACAAGGCGAAAAACGCCTATAACCAAGGCGACTATCTCTGGTCCTGCCAGTTGGCAAGCTATCTGGTAAGAGCAAAGGCAACGCAACAGAACCGGCAACTCAAAGCGGATTGCCTCAGGGCCATGGGTCAGCGTGCACTGTCTACCAACAGCCGTTCCTGGTATCTCAGCCAGGCCAGGGACCTGGAAGGCAAGACCCATGTGGCGGATACAACACCCGCAGCGCCCCAAGCCATTGCAGGCTCACCAGGCCTATATGTGGATTACTACCGAGTACGCATCAACCCGAATCGGTCGAGCGACACGGAAGCATTGCTCGCTCTAAAGATAGGTGACCAAACCTTCGGCCTGGATATCCGTCGCGGTGTAGCCAACTATCGCTCACCAGAGAAAATGGCTGATGCCAGTCCCGACGCAACGCTTACGATGGCGCCGGAGACCTGGGCGCTGCTGTTCAACAATTTGGCAGCACCTGCCACCCTTGCGGAACAGGGTAAGCTGTCTGTTGCGGGTGATGGTCTGGAACTCTTGGGCCTGTTTGATCCAATCTACGACTGGCAGAACGATCCATCGTTGAAGACGGTTACTGAGATTTTCTCGAAAGCCAACGACTAATCGTTCGCCATCGTCCAAGGATGCGCTGACATGAAAAAGCCCGGTTATCTGACGATAGCCGGGCTTTTTGAGTTGTTTCGCTAGTCGCGAAAGGACTGACAGCGCACCATTGCAGGCCTTCAGTTTATGTCACCGCGTTCCCGAAGCCAGGTTTCAGAGCGCTGCATACCCTCTTCAAGCCCAATTTTCGGCTCAAAACCCAATCGTTCGCTGGCCTTTTTCAGAGAAAATCCGCCCTTTCTGGCAAACATCAGCATGGTGTCTGGCGTAACCTCGCCCTTGCCGTTGAACTTGCGATTAATCATCAAGATACCGCGGGCGAGCTTCAAAGCCGCAAACAAGGGGATGCTGGGCGGATGGCCCTTCTGCCCGGCCCAACGCCAGTGGTAACCGAAAAACGTACGGCATGGCACAGGTTCACCGCCCCACAAAATGAAAATCTGACCGCTGCCCTCCTTCAGACCCGCTGCCAGCATCGTGCCGTCCAGAAGATCGTCGATATACACTGGGGTGAAGATGCCCTTACCCCGGTTGGGCAGAATCAACTGTCCGGCCTTGGCCATTTTCAGTGGCTCAAGCAACCAGGCTCGTGAACCTGGGCCGTAGACATCGCCGGGGCGGATAATGGTGCAGTTGATCTCGCCACTGGCGTGGGCCGCCAAAACCGCGTGCTCAGAAGCGCCCTTGGCAACACCGTATAGGTAGCTATCGCCAATGGTTACCGGGGCAGTCTCATCGGCGCCTGGCTCATAGTCAGGGCCCATGGCAGCAATGGATGAGAAATGGACAAATCGCTTGGCGCCACCGGCGATGGCTGCATCCAGAGCGTGGCGAACACCCTCAACGGAAATGGCGCGATAGGTTTCCCATTCCGCTGCCAACGATACAACCGCAGCGGTGTTGATAAACAGATCGCAGCCCTCGGCATGGGTCTGCCAGGACTCAGGTTTGGTCAGATCACCCGCAACTACATTTGCCGAGGGATCGGCCTGCAAGTCCATACCGCGAACCTCGCAGCCCTGCTGCTGATAACGTTCAAGCAACGATCGACCGATAAAGCCGTTCGCACCGGTAATGAATACTTTTTTTGGACGAATAGGCTGCTGCCCATCCTTGCCGACAGGCATCTCTATAGATTCCATAATTGAACACTCACAAACAAAAAGGGCCTGCAACGCAGGCCCGGAAATTGGGGGTTAGTCCTTCACATCCTTTGCGAAGTTTGGAAAGCCAGCTTTCACGTAAATTGATGGCTCCAGACCTCGCTCTTTGATGGCTTCTTCAATCATGCCAATGATCGAATTTGCGTCCATGGTGTTGAGGTAGTTGCCATCTTCATCAAAATTGATGTTGGCGCCCTGGACGAGCATGATGGTCTCGGTCAATTCCGTGTTGTCTTCTGGTACGAGGAACGAATGAACGCTACTACCGGGCTCGTAAAGATAGCAGCCTGCGGTCTGAGGCTGGTCTTGATGCTCTGCATAGAACCATTTTCCGGATAGGGTCCACAGATGCACGGTGCCGGTGTGGTAGTGAGTAGGCAAACGCACACCAGGGTGAAACCAGACTCTGAGCACCCAGGTGCCGTTATTGGCGTCAAGGAACTGCGGCTGGACATCAACACCGGGTAAAAGGATGTCTTTATAAACTGGCGCATCGGCGCCCAAGGTTATCAGTGAACCGTGATCTTTGACGGATTCGGGAATCATTGGAACTCTCCTGTTCTGTTTGTTTTGGGAACAGGCTCAATACTGGCTCAGAGACTTCCTGAGTTCTTTCTCATTTCACGTCAAACTTTTTACAGTGCGCACCAACCGTGAGGACGCTTTCCTCTTACCTTGGTTTAAGACAAACATGGAGTCACTGAATCAAAGACAACTTCAGCCACTGTGGGACAGTGGCTGAAGTTGTCGACTGCACCCTGAACACTCCGGTGAACATCAAATTGTATTACGTTGCGCTGACCGATTGAGCGCGCCGCGTTATACGTTAGCGCCTATGAGCGCCTTACCCTTCTAATCCATCAGCTCTCGGCCTCATCAAGATCCCGGTGTATTGAACCAAGAAAAGCGCATAAGCCATTATCCAGAGCATACCGCTAATCCACACTCCAATCGTCCAGTCCACAACGCCAAAGGCCGTTACTACACGCGCAAGCGCCGCAATCTGGATGTCAACAAAAGCAAATACCATCCCTCGGGGCAGTACCAACGCGCGCCCCGTGTGTCCCAATGAAACACGGGCCATCACACCCAACACCAGGCTGCCAATGACCCCGAGTCCTGCGGCGTGGGCCCAGGCACCACCCGGCCAACCTAACAGCTGATTACCCGCTAGCAATACGAGGGACACCGGTATCCACAATAGGGAAATGTGAAGAATAGCCAGCAACGGATTAGAGGCGACCAACCAGCCCTTCCAGCCCAGCAACCGCGCCACCATGAGAAACGCCGCAACTAATGCCGACAGACCGCCTCCCCATTTGCTACCCGCCAGAAAAAGCCCCAGTAAAACAACCATGGCCACCAGACTAAGCACATCAAGCCGCGGAACAACCTTCACCACTGAAGCATCCCGGCCCTGCTGGCGCAGCCATCCAGACGAAAACGCCGGCGTGATTCGCCCACCGATGATGCCTGAGAGCGCCATGGCCATGACTAGCCCGCCTGAGATATAAATCGGATTAACCGTGAGCACAAAACTGATCTGCATTCCCCAAAATAATCCAAGTACCAGCAGGATCATCAACTGGCGGTACTGGCGTGCACGCCAAATGCGCCAGCCAACATCGAGCATCACCAGGGGCAGGAATGCCAAGTTGACCAAATGCACCAGAACGTCAGGTAACTCCGCGCCGCCAGCAAGCAGCACGCGGCCCGCAAGCCAGATTGACCAGAGGCCAAAAAGCCGTGCTCCGTGGGTACGCTTAGTGTTGGTCCATACGCACACTGCGGTCAGCAGGAAACCGGCGATGGCCGCAGACAAAAAACCGAAAAGCATTTCATGCTGATGCCAGAAAACGCCGGGCATGGCGAGCGGCAGGTGCAGCGCACCTGAAACCAGGCTGAGCCAGAGGGGTATTGCAATAACACCCAGCGCCGCCAACGATATGAAAAAGATTCGAAACGGATAGCTGAAGGGCTGCCCCAACGACAGCCCAGTGATTGTAGAGGTATTGGTTTGCATGGCTTTGGGCTCCCTGATGACTCTGGCATTATGATAGGACAATAAGAAATATTAAAAATACAGCTTAATATACTCAGCTGAGGCAGCATGGCCCGGCCCAAAAAGACCGTCGATTTGACCAGAGGAATCCTCAATGCACTGGTACGATATTCTCAAACATCTTCATGTTACTGCCGCCGGCCTGACCGCACTGCTTTTCACTGTGCGTCTAGCGCTGGATGCGACCGGCCGTCCGGGCTGGCGCACAACTCCTTTGCGGTGGTTGCCCCACCTGAACGACACCGTGCTGCTCACTGCTGCTATCGGCCTGCTGGTAGTGACGGGATGGATGCCTTTCGTCCACCACTGGCTCACCGCAAAAGTCATTCTCCTCGTGGGATATATCGTTGCAGGAGGTTATGCCATCAAGCCCAAATTTTCGCGCCCTACCCGCATTACGGCGGCAGTGCTTGCTCTGATTCAGCTGGCCCTGATTTTCTGGCTTGCGCTGAACAAGCCGGTTTTCTGACGAGGCGGCTGACAGAAACAACAAAAACAGGGAACAGACAGGTTCCCTGTTTAAGGCTGCTTTTCCGAGCTTACTCAACAGTCACCGGCGCCTCAGTGTCCGGCGAAACCACTCGCGGAGAGCTGCCCATCAGCCCTTTAACAACCTGCCAGGCCACGGCAGCGGCACCCACGATGAAGACCACGTCGCCGAAGGTCCTGACCCAACGCAGGGTCTGCAGTATGTCGCTCTGCATGAAACCTTCGCTGCGCGCATACCATAGGCCTTGGTCAGCACTGGCGGCGAACTGGATCAGACCCACCGGTAGTAAACTGGTAAACAGCATCAGCACCAGGCCACCGTTGAGCCACCAGAAGCCTGTCTTCATCAACCGCTCGTCGAAGCGGATACCGGGGCGAATATAGCGAAGGATGAGCAGCGTGAAGCCCAGCGCCAGGAAACCATAGACTCCGAACAGGGCCGCATGGGCATGGGTCGGCGTGGTATTCAGGCCTTGGATATAGTAAAGCGCGATTGGCGGATTTATCATGAAGCCGAAGACGCCCGCCCCCAACATATTCCAGAACGCCACCGCCACGAAAAACATTAGCGGCCATCGCACATTTTCCATCCACGGAGCGCGAAACTTCAGGCGCCAGTTTTCCCAGGCCTCATAGCCCAACACAACCAGGGGCACTACCTCCAGCGCACTGAACGTTGCACCCACCGCCATCACAGGCGTGGTGGTACCGGCAAAGTAGAGGTGATGGAAAGTGCCGGGCACGCCACCCAGCATGAACAGCGATGCAGACGCGAGGCTCGCCGCCGTCGCTACAGTGCGTGACACCAGCCCCATACTGCAGAAGATGAACGCCAGCGCTGTGGTAGCAAAGACCTCGAAGAAGCCTTCAACCCAGAGATGAACAATCCACCAGCGCCAGTACTCCATGATTGACAGGTGGGTGCGCTCGCCGTAGAAAAATCCTGCGCCGTAGAACAGGCCGATCGCAACGACCGATGCTGTCAGCAGCGTCAACAAATGTTTGTCTCCCGGGCGACGCAGGGCAGGCACAATGCCACGCAGCATCAGCACCAGCCAGAATGCAATACCGGTGAATTTTCCGATCTGCCAGAGTCGGCCCAGATCAACAAATTCGTACCCCTGATGGCCTAACCAGAAGTTCCACTCCGGTGGCATGATTTGAGCAATCGCAAGAAAGTTACCGATAAAGGAACCGGCAACAACAACCACCAGAGCCCAGAAGAGCACATCGACGCCCAGTTTCTGAAACTTCGGATCTTTGCCGCCGTTTATAATCGGAGCCAGGAACAGGCCCGCTGCCAGGAAACCGGTCGCAATCCAGAACAGCGCCGCCTGGATGTGCCAGGTTCGGACAAGTGAATACGGAAACCACTCAGAAACGTTGATACCGTAAAAACTCTGCCCTTCAACGGTATAGTGCGCAGTAAAGCCGCCCAATAGCACTTGAAACCCGAACAGAGCCACGACCAGAAACAGGTACTTGCCCAGACCTTTTTGGGAGGGTGTCACTACGAAGGTGGTCAGCGGGTCTTTCACCGGCGCCTCCGGCTCGTGCTCTTCTTTTCCCCTCAGGAATGCCCACGCCCACACCAGACCACCGACACCAGCGATCAGCAGAACCACACTGATGACAGACCACATGATGTTCTCTGCAGTCGGCACATTGTCAATCAACGGTTCGTGGGGCCAGTTATTGGTGTAGGTAGCATCGCCGCCTGGCCGCTCAGTGGCTGCAGCCCAAGCGGTCCAGAAGAAGAACTCCGTCAGCCGGTCACGCCGCTCGGCGCTCGGCAGCGTGTTCTCCTTCATGGCGTAATTTTCGCGGGTGGACTGGAGCCCGGGATCTGCGCTGAACAGCCGGCGGTAATAGCTGGCAGTATCGCGAATCGCCGCAACACGACGCTCGGACAACGTCAGGGTGTCGGTCTGGGCATCATAGGTGTTGGTCCGATACGACTGCTTTAACTCGTATTGGAGAGCATTCTGCTCGGAGCCCGTCAGACTATCGTAAGGCGAACCATAGGTGTCCTGCGCTGCCAGTTCGAGCCAGGCCATGAGCTCCCGATGCAGCCAGTCAGCGGTCCAGTCCGGAGCCTGGTAGGCACCGTGCCCCCAGATTGAACCTAGCTGCATTCCGCCAACCGATTGCCAGGCGGTCTGGCCATCGAGGATGCTGTCCTCAGTCATCAACTGCTCCCCTGACGCGCTGACCACACTGTCAGGGATGGGAGGTGCTGAACGATAGACCTCTGCGCCAAAATACCCGAGCATGGCAAAGGTAATGGCGAGCACGGCAATGAGAATAAACCATAGCCTACGGTAACTAGTCATGGCGCCCTCCACTGAGCTCGTCGTAGAGACGGTGGAAGAGAACGTTGTTCTTCGAGCTAATAGGTTTCATCGGATCCTCACGCAACGCCTCAAACCCTGCGTTCGGTTGGTAGAACAGGGCTGTGGCTCCCGGGATATCCTCGGCCAATTGCCACACCATTAGATTTTGCAGATTCACAGTCATCCTCCTCTCGATCACTCTCTTCTGATCCGTTGCTCGCTCTGCAACAGGCTCACCCTTTAAAACATTTATTAAATTTACATGTTTTAGATTGAAGAAGTAAACAAAAAGAATGTTTGTTTTTTCGAACACTTCTCTATCAAGCTGTCGACATCACGCTGCCGTGGGGGCTTTTAAAAACCTCTTCGCTTTACGCCCATACTCCTAAGTGTTTTTGCTCAGTCACGCCACTTGCAAATCCTACCTTTTGAACATATATTATTTTTACATCTTCTTAGAGAGTCGAGTGCACAGCCATGGAAAAAGTACTCACATTCGCCAACGCTGCATTACTGGTGGCCGCCCTAGCCCTGACAGGTACAGTGCTGGCGTCCTACCCGCTTGCGCACCACCTGAGCATGCCAGTTCAAATTGCCGCCCATATCGGCACCTTGCTCTTCGCCACGCTAGTGAAGCTGTCCTACATCCTGCGACTGATCTCCTTGAAATCCCTGGGGAGACCCGTTCACTGATTACCGTTAAACTGGGGAACATCCATGCAAAGCGATCACATAGAAATCATGAACCCCGGATTAATCGGATACCGCGTTCTTGCCTACACGAGTCTAGGTTTGGCGATTGCCGGCATCTTTTTGCCCCTGCTGCCGACTACACCTTTTGTGCTGCTAGCAGCATGGTCAGCCGGGCGCGGCTCTCCAGAGTTCCATCGCTGGATACACAATCACCGAACGTTCGGACCTATTATCGAAAACTGGGAAACTAATCGTGCTGTGCCCACGCAAGCCAAATGGCTGGCCTGCGCGATGCTGATGTTGAGCTGGGGAATTCTGTTCGTCTCTGGTGCGTCGGCATGGCTTCTCGCAGGATTGGCGGCATTCTTCTGCGGCCTGCTTGCCTTCCTTTTCACCCGACCCTCTTGCTGACCTTGTGGCCATCGTCTTTGTTGGAGCAGTTACATGCACATCACCCGCTACACCGATTATTCCATTCGGGTATTGATATACCTGGCGCTTCAGGAAGAGCGTCTGGCGACCATCCAGCAAATCGCCAGCAGCTATGACATCTCCAAGAACCACCTGATGAAAGTGGTACATCAGTTGACGCTGAAGGGCTACGTAGAGAGCATCCGCGGCAAGAACGGCGGGCTGCGACTGCACCGGAAACCGGAGGACATCAACATTGGCGTGCTGGTGCGGGAGACCGAGCAGGACCTGAATCTTGTGGAATGCTTCTCCTCGGGCAATAAGTGTCGCATCACACCGGTATGCGGATTGAAGAACATTCTGGCGGAAGCTTTAAGAGCCTTCCTGGAGACCCTCGACCAGTACACGCTCGCCGACATTCTTCCGGAACGGCAAAAGCCCCAATTGTTGCGCCTGTTGCAGATTGCCTGAAAGCGGTTGCTTCAAAGCCTCAGCGTATAAGCGACAACGATGCCGTACAAAAGCACAGACCATTTCGACTCAAGTCCGGGCCTATGACCTCTAAAGCCACACCGGTGCCAGCATTTCCCAAGACGACCATGGCGACCCTTCTGGCACTTTATATTGCCCAGGGACTACCCTCTGGATTGTTTGCCCATGCCCTGCCGGTGTTCTGGCGAGAGGCCGGGATTGGCCTTGCCTGGATCGGCGCGCTAAAACTGCTGGCTTTGCCATGGATTCTGAAAGCCTTGTGGGCGCCGGTAATTGATCGCAGCCTCTGGAACGTAGCTCCGATACGCTGGGTATTCGGGCTGCAATCTTTGGCCGCCGTCTGCCTGATCGGCCTGGGAATAGTTGGCATAACCCCTCAAGGCCCCTGGCTGCCGCTGACGGTCGCTGCGATCTTGTTGATCAATCTGCTGATGGCCACCCAGGACATCATTACCGATGGTCTGGCTGTTCGGCATGTTCCCGCTATTTGGCGAGGGTTGGCCAACACCTTGCAAGTGGCTGGGTACAAAATCGGAATGTTGGCCGGCGGCGCCTTTTTGCTGATCCTGGCCAGCCACGTAGACACACAGATCGCTCTCTTGCTGCCGGCAGGTCTTTTGATTGTGCTGCTGACACTGGTTTATCGCGCCCCCATTCTTCGTACTCCCCATCGGCTCTCTACCCCAGCGGACGAACCGCAGCCCAGGATTATCGACGGTTTCATCGGCCTTATCCGCCAGCCCGGCATGTTGTTCTGGTTGGGAATCGTAGCCTGCTACAAAGTCGGTGATGCCATGGGATCAGGCATGGTTCGCCCGATGCTGACCGACGGTGGCTGGACAGCCGAGGCAATTGGAAACTTCACACTTGCCACCACCGTAGTTGGCCTGTTGGGGGCGGCCATCGGCGGATGGCTTTACACCCAACTGGGTGGCCGACGCAGCCTGATCTGGGCAGGTATCGCCCAGGCTGTGACGATCAGCGGCTGGGCACTGGTCGCAGTGAAGGGCACCGGAACTGCCTTGGTTTACGGAGTCGGTATCACCGAGCAATTGGCCGACGGCGCATCCACGGTGGTGTTGTTTGCGATGATGATGAATCTGTGTCGGCAGCAGTGGGCCGGCACCGATTTCACCGTGCAGGCGTCCATCCAGGTCATCTTTGCGGGCATCTTCGGCTTGCTGGGTGGCTCGATTGCCCAAGCCTACAGTTACGAAATCCTGCTCGGGCTTGCCGGATCTGCAGGCCTTGCCGTGGTGTTCGTGTTTGCACTCCAGGGCCCTAAAACAGTACCCCGCTGACCTCCCTGCTTCGAGGCCTACTCAAGGTTTCCTCCAGTCAGTTTTTTTACAATGCCCGCCACACTTCCTATACAACGCTGACGACACCTCTCAAGAGTTCTTGGGGTGCAAGGATTTTATGCCCATTGGCTTGCTCCTTGCTGAATGCAAGAGACGCTGCAATTGACGGGTCCGGAACGAAGTATGAGGGCCAGTGAAGTGCCTAAAATCCGGACAGCCGCCTTACATTCCTCATTATTGAGGCATGAAGACGATGACAGGTCGCCAGTTCTTCACCGGTACTGGATTAATTTGGACTCTTAGCACAACAACACAGGCGCTGCAGCCTGACCTGTTCGACATCTATGGCGAAGTCACCGGCGGCTACATTTCTGATGAGGCTCTGAACAATACCTCTGGCCGCGAAACTCAGATTTGGAAGATGACCCAGGTGCTGGTTGGCCTTGTCTACAACGCCGAAGACTCTGCCTGGTCAGCGCGTATTGAATGGGTCCCATTGTCGGATGATCTATGCTTCGAGCCAGAAAACGCGGCATGCGGTGACATTTACAAAAATCTCGGAACAAGCCTGCTTTACTTCGGTGAGCATCCGGTACGTGAAGCCGCCGCGCGCTATCAGGGAGACAACTGGTACGCCGACATTGGCAGAATTATCAATCCCTATGGCTTGTCATTAAATGAAGCACCCTATCGCCATCGGCACGACGCACCTCACGCCTATTACATCGATAAAGAACTGGTCAGCGGGGTCAATCTCGAAGCCCAGCTAAGTCGCTGGACAGCTTCGCTTGGTGTCTTTGGCGGCCGCGGTGATCCGGGCAGTTCCTACAACTATTATCTGAATGGGCAAGTGGATCCAAATCTAAAAGGCAACAACACCCCTTTGTTCGAAACTACCCTCGCCTACCGAAGAATTGGGCGGCAAAGCACCCAAACACTCTATGGTGGTTACCACCACACCAAGACAGGCTCAGCCGTCGGGCACTTATACAGCGGTAAACACAATGACGAACGAGCCCAAGTGGGGCTGGACGTAACCTACACTCCACAATCATCGCTGATCACCGGGTATCGCCTGCTCGCTCAATACAGTCAATACAGTCAATACACCCTGGGCTTAACAACTAAAGGCCAACAAGGCCGCTCCACACCAATTCAAAGCAGAGACCTGGTAAAACGGGGAGTGTTCGCAACTGGCGTGGTGGAATTCGGATCACGATTGGAGCTTGTATATACTTACGAGGAGCTCGACCGAATCGACACTCTGGTGTGGGATCGGGTGGCCAATTTTGATCCTTCACACCCTGCCTTCGATTCGGTGGAACGCAATCACATCGTGAGTATCGCGTATCGCTTCAATCGCAATGTCGAGTTTTCGGCATTTTTTCGACAGTCAGATTTTGACTATGCCTTCGTCTCCGACATCGAGCCGGAAACAGACACCGACAAGGCCGGGTTCCTGGTTCACTTTCAGTTCTGACCCGAGGCATTACTCACCAATCTATTTGGATCATGGCCCAAAACGTGCTTCCCAACACCTCAGACGATGATTTACCGGCACACCACGCCGTGAGCCGAGGGAGGACACCACGCCATGTCGCTACTGACATCACTGATTCGCGCCAGCACCCAGTTCCAACAGGCCTTGGAAAAGCGCCCGGCACCCGAGGGTTCGGGGCAAGGCGCTCCAGCCAAGGCAGAGGCGGCGCAGCCCCAGCCAGCCGGGGCGCCTGGCGACGACCGCTTTACCCCTTCCGGTGACAACGCTGCAGACCTGGCCAAACAGAAATCCCGTAAGCTGGCCATGGCAGAGTACAAGCAAACCGTGGGGCAGGATCTTGCCTTTGTGCGGGAAACGCTGCGGCATAAGCTTGCCGAATACAATCTGCAACCCGGCACTGCGCTCAGTGTGAACCGGAGTGAATCCGGTAGCGTTCAGGTTTCAGGCGGGATTCCCGAACAGGCAAAAGCCTCGATCGAGAACGATCTTAATGTGAACAAGAACTTCAAGGACGCGTTCGGCCGGCTGAGTATCAACGAGCCCACACTTGGGTTCATGGACAACGCCCTGAAGCTCAACCAGGCCTACGGCGTAAACAACCCGTTGCTGGACACCCTGGTCAGCGAGAACCAGCAGTTCAACGGGCTGCAGGATCTGGTGCACCGTTACGATAGCCTCCGCCGTTCCGCCGGCAGCGAACAGTTCGGGGTGGCCGACAACAACAGGAACTACGCGTTCAATCTGAACGCGCGCGCCTGATCGTCAGACATTGCCCGATCATTAGACATTAAAGGGGGCGGGATCGCCTTTACCGACCCGGGTAACCGCCGGTGCCTCGCCGGTGAAGTCAACCACCGTGGTCGCTTCCATGCCGCAGAATCCGCCGTCGATGATCAGATCCAGCTCGTGCTCGAGGGTTTCCCGGATATCGTAGGGGTCGGTCATCGGCTCTGTTTCACCGGGCAGGATCAGCGTACTGCTCATGATCGGCTCACCCAGCTCCCCCAACAACTCCTGAACAATGGCATTGTCCGGAACCCGCACGCCAACAGAGCGGCGTTTGGGATGCAGCAGCCGCCGGGGCACTTCGCTGGTGGCATCCAGAATGAAGGTGTAAGGCCCGGGGGTGAAATTCTTCAGCAAACGGTACTGCGTGTTATCCACCTTGGCGTACACGCCGATATCGGACAGGTCCCGACACACCAGGGTGAAGTTGTGTCTGTCGTCCAGGCGTCGAATGCGCTTGATTCGATCCGCCGCCTGTTTGTCCCCCAGATGACAGCCAATGGCATAGGCTGAATCCGTGGGGTACACGATTACCCCACCCCGGCGGAGAATATCCACGGCCTGATTAATCAGGCGTTTTTGTGGGGTTTCCGGGTGAATCTGGAAAAACTGGCTCATGCATCCTCTCCCTGACCAGTGGGCGCTGTCATGGCGGGGTCGTTTTTTGATCCGCCCAGGCAGTTGGGTGACTCGGGTGCGGACTGACCGGTTGCTTCCCATTCCTCTGGCGAATACAGGTGCAATGCGAGCGCGTGCACTTCGCCGGCCAACTCTGCGGCCAGAACCTGATAGATCGCCTGGTGGCGCTTGACCTTCATCTGACCCTCAAAGTCCGCTGAGACCAGGGTTACCTTGAAATGAGTCTCCGAATTCGGTGGCACGCTGTGCTTATGACTTTCGTTCTCCACATGCAGGAGGCGGGCATCGAAAGCCTTGTTCAGCTTTGTTTCGATTGCGTTCTGGATCTTCATAATTCGTCCATTCTCCGAATACGTTCTGTGACTGCAGTCTACTACACAAACCACCAACCACCCGAACCTTGACAGCAAAGAGCCAAACGGCCACATTCCCATCCCGATTCAACCGCATAAACGCCCATGCATCTGTACATCGCCGAAAAACCTAGCCTCGGTCGCGCCATCGCCGCCGCCCTGCCCGGTCCACACCAGAAAGGCCAGGGCTGGATCCGCTGTGGCAATGGCGAAACCGCCGCCACCGTCAGCTGGTGCATAGGGCACCTGCTGGAGCCAGCCGAACCTGCGCGCTATAACCCGGCCTGGAAAAAGTGGTGTCAGGAAGATCTGCCCATGTTCCCAGACAAATGGGAGGTCATGCCCAAGGACAGTGTGCGCCAGCAATTGAAGGTGCTCGAGTCACTTATCCGGCAGGCGACAACCATTGTCCACGCAGGCGACCCGGACCGTGAAGGCCAGCTGCTGGTGGACGAGGTAATTCGGTACGTTGGCACCGAGGCGCCAGTCCAGCGGGTACTGATCAACGACCTGACGCCCGCAGCCGTGGCCAAGGCTGTTCAGGCCCCCAGAGACAATCGCGAATTCCGCCGACTCTCCCACTCTGCCCTGGCCCGCCAACGCGCAGACTGGTTGTACGGCATCAACCTGACCCGCTTTTACACCCTGAGTTACCAGCGGCCGGGCGAGCAGGGTGTATATTCCGTGGGGCGGGTTCAAACGCCGGTTTTGGGCCTGGTGGTTGAGCGTGACAGTGCCATCGAGAATTTCGAACCCAAACCCTATTTCCGCATTGAAGCCCAGTTTGCAGCCCAGGAAGACGAGGCCGACCAGAGCCCTTTCACCGCCCGCTGGCTGCCTGACGAACAATTCCAGGACCAACTCGACGAAGAGAACCGGCTGCTGGACCGAGCCATTGCGGATCAAATCGCCGCCGACGTAGACGGCCGCCCCGGCACCATCACAGAGTCACGGTTCCGGGATCGTCCCGAAGCGCCGCCGTTGCCCCTGTCGCTCTCGGCTCTGCAAATCGAGGCCGGCCGGCTGTTTCGCATGGGTGCTAAAGAGGTGCTCGACACCGCGCAGAATCTGTACGAACGTCATCAGCTGATCACCTATCCCCGGTCAGACTGCCGCCACCTGCCCGAGGGCCATTTCGGACAGCGAGAACAGGTGGTTCGCGCCATCTCCAGGGTTGCTCCAGATTTAGCCGAAGCTTGCCAGCAGGCCGATACCGAGCGCCGTACGGCAGCCTGGAACGACAAACAGGTCGACGCGCACCACGCCATCATTCCAACCAGCCGGCCATCGCCAAACGGGGCGCTGACGGCTACCGAAGAAAAACTCTACGGGCTCATCAGTCGCTATTACCTGATGCAGTTCTCCGCCGACGCGGTGCACCGGGAGGGTCGGCTCACAGTTCGGGTAACCAACCACAAGTTCAGGGCCACCGAAACCGCCATTCTGGTCCCGGGCTGGAAAACCCTTGAACTGAAGCTCCGCGAAGGCCGCAACGACTCTTCAAAGGCGCCTTTACCACGCCTGGACAAAGACGAGCCGGTTCTGTGCAGCGATACCACCATCGCAGAGCGCAAGACCCAACCTCCGCAGCACTTCACCGACGCCACACTGCTGTCGGCGATGACCAACATCGCCCGCTTCGTGACCGATCCGAACCTTCGGAAAACCTTGAGGGAAACCGACGGACTGGGCACCGAAGCAACCCGCGCGGCCATCATTGACACCCTGTTCAAGCGGGATTACCTGTACCGCGACAGCCGCCACATTCGGGCCACCGATAAGGGCAAGGCACTGATTACCGCCTTGCCAGAGTCGGTCAGCAAACCGGACCGGACCGCGGCCTGGGAAGCTACCTTGGAGAGCATTCGCCGTGGCGAAGGCGATCCACGGGAATTTCTCGACACCCTGAAACAGGAAGTCCGGGGCTTCATCGATCGTCCCCAGGGCACACCTAACGTTAGTCCATCCGCGGATGGAACCGAGCCGGCGCAGGGTGGCCAGGTACACTGCCCAAAATGCCGAGCCCCAATGACCGAAAGGGATGGCAAGTTCGGTCGCTTCTTCGCCTGCACACGGTATCCTCAGTGCCGTGGCACCCGTCCCCTCGAGGATGCGGCGCCGGAGGACGGCACCGGCCAGAAACCTATCCCCTGCCCCCACTGTTTCTCCCCGCTGGTCCGCAGGAAAGGAAAAAAAGGCTGGTTCTGGGGCTGCAGTAATTTTCCGGCCTGCCGACAAACAGTTGATGACGACAACGGAAAGCCAGCACTCCACTTACGCAACTCTACATAACGATACTGAACGTACTGTCAGTTTTTGTGATAATCGCTTGATATCAACCAGCAATCCGTCCAATGCCCAAGTATTAGGCACGGTCACAATCGCAATACCCCTGGAGACGTCTGATGCGCATTGCTCTGCTTGAAGATGAATACGAACAGGCGCAGCACGTCCAGTCGATGCTGTCAGAGCGCGATCACCACTGCGACACTTTTCCAACAGGGCAAGCGTTTCTCAGCGCCGTTCTCCACCGCAGCTACGATCTGCTGATCCTCGACTGGCAAATACCCGACATGACCGGCATCGACGTGCTCGAAAGCGTCAGATCGCAGCTCAACTGGGTGATTCCGGTAGTGTTCCTGACCCAACGTGACAGCGAAGCCGATGTCGTGCGCGCGCTGGATGCCGGCGCCGACGACTACCTGGCCAAGCCTGCCCGGGCGGCAGAACTGGCGGCTCGCATCAACGCCCTCGCTCGCCGCAGCAATCCTGACAGCGAAAAGGAAGTGCTGAAATACGGCCCCTTTGAAGTGAACACCCAGCGCCGAACCATCACGCTGCATGGGGACGAACTGACCCTGACTGACAAGGATTTTGACCTGACCCTGTTCCTGTTTCAGAATCAGGGCCGCTTACTGACTCGTGAAATGCTTCTGGAGCGTGTCTGGGGCCTGGCACGGGAAATCAACACCCGCACCGTCGACACTCATATGAGTCGACTGCGGCGTCGCCTTGGGCTGAATCCGGAAAACGGCTTCCGGATCAAGACTATTTATCAGCGTGGTTACCGGCTTGAGTCCATGCAACATCAGCAAGTGGACCATAACTCCGACATGAGCAGCTCGGACGTGAATAACTCTGAAATAAGCGAGACCGACCGAGCCGCGAATGAGTAAAACTGGCACACTGCGAACCCTTCTGGCGCTTGCCGCATCGGCGATACTTTGGGCAGCAACGACTGCCCACGCCGAACTGTCCATCACACAAGGCTCGGCGCTGCCGTCTTCTGAGTCGGGCTCAACGTCAGCGCCGGAATGGCTCTACACGCTCCGCCCGGGTGAAAATTACCAGCAAGTCGCCAAGGAGCTTCTGGCCCGTGGCTACAGCTCGTCACGCCTGCTGCGATTCAACAATATCGAAGATGGCGCCGTCGTGGCCGAGGGCGACAGCATCCGAATTCCCCTGCACTGGCTCAAACGCCAACCCGATTCCGCACGGGTAACCACGGTTTCCGGGGCGGTACAACTGATTTCCGGCGCCAGCGGCCGCAAGCTTCCGCTTACCCCCAACACCCTTATTCGAGTTGGTGACGAAATCGTCTCAAGCTCGGGCACGGCAACCATCAGCCTCGCGGACGGTTCGGACGTCCGGCTGGCGCCGGATTCCCGACTCATATTCAACAGACTCACCCAATACGGCAAGTCTGGCATGGTGGACACCCGGCTGCGCCTGAACAAGGGCGAGGTTCATACCCGGGTCAAACCGGTGATTGAGGGTGGCGCCCGGTTCGAAATCGAAACACCGTCCGCCGTGGCGGCGGTTCGCGGCACCGCCTTCGCCCTGCAAACGTCGGTAGCCAGCACCAACCTCCAAGTCACCGACGGTGTGGTTGATTTCGGCGCGCCAGGGAGAACACGCAGAATTCCGGCCGGCTACAGCGCCACGGTTTCCACCCAGCCAAACGGCGGACTCACTATCCGGCGCCTGCCGCCGGCACCCGAAGTTGAACCTCTGCCAACGACACTGACGCAATTACCCGCTACATTGAAGTGGGCGCCCAGCCCGGCAGCGCAGCACCAACTGAACATTTTTGAATCCGGGAGCGGACGCTGGGTCGAGAGCCGGAAAATTGATGGCAGCCGATTCGACATCAGCCTGCTGGATAACGGCGACTACGAAATCCACCTGGCCGCGCTGACCAACCGAGGGACCACTGGCTTGCCCGCCGTTGTACCGGTAAAAATAGATCTGAAAGCAGAGGCCGCGAACCTGATTGCGCCTGAAGAAGGCAGCCTGGCCGACGATGATATGCCCGAGTTCAGTTGGCGCCTGAATGGCAAGAACGAAGTCGCACGGGTGGAAATAGCCGAAGACGAAAGCTTCAACGAACTGGTGACCTCCAGCGAATGGGCACCGGAAACCTCGGCCCTGCCCTTGCGCCCGCTCAGTCCGGGACAGTATTACTGGCGCGTTGTAACCGAAGCCGGTGGCACCTCGGTGGCCACCAGCAACACCAGAAAAATGGTGGTGAATGGCACCATTCCGCCCGTGCGCATCATCAGCATCAACTACGTTGACAGGCAGGTCCGGGTGTTCTGGGAGAAAGTGCGGACCGCTCAGGAATACCGCCTTCAGCTCTCGGAAGAACCCGAATTCAAGAACATAATCAAGGAGGCAACGCTGGCCGAGACGACGGCAGCCTTGCGTCTGATTCCCGGAAGGCGGTATTTTGTGCGGCTAAAAGCTCTTTCAGATGGCCCACTGACCAGTCGTTGGGGCCCCGGGAGGGAACTGTACCTGGAATAATCCATTGATCGACCGATACAGCAGGACGCATGAACCGGGATTGGCTGCCAATAAATACGACTCCCTGGACCATGGGCCTGTTACTGGCCATGCTGATCCTGCTCATTCAGGCATCGGCGCTGCCTGAGCGAATCAATCTCTGGCTGTACGACGTTGCCACTACGTCCCTTCCGGCCACACCATCCGATGATGTTGTCATTGTCGCCATTGATGAGCTCAGCCTGAACCGAATCGGTCGATGGCCCTGGCCACGGAGTGTCCACGCCGAAATCATCCGAAAGCTACACGCCGCCGGCGCCGACACCATTGTCTTCGACATCCTGTTTCCGGAACCATCGGCAGACGATGCCGCGCTGGCCCAGGCCATGACTGCTCATGGCAACGTCATTTTGCCGGTCTATCTATCTCCGCCCGCTTCCAACTATTTGCTGAGCGAACAGCTGCCCGCGTCACAGTTGGCCTATGCAGCTGCCGCACTCGGTCATGCCCATGTGGAACTGGACACCGATGGTGTTGCCCGGGGACTTTATCTGTTCAACGGCCTGGGGCGCCATCTATGGCCCAGCCTTTCCGCGGCCGCCAGCCGACCCCCCAAACAGGATGCCAGTTCCCACGCGGCAGCGCCGTTCGTCAATGTCCGTGACGGCTACCGCTCTGTGCCGCTGGCGGGGGGCGCCGGCACCCTGCCCACACGCTCTTATATCCAGGTATTGAACGAGCCACCTACACCGGGGCTGCTCAAGGGTAAGACGGTGTTTGTAGGCGCAACTGCAGCGGGCTTCGGGGATATCCTGCCGACGCCCTTTTCAGGACTGAGCAGGCCGATATCGGGCGTGGAATTTCACGCCAACGCGTACTCCGCACTCAGCCAGGGGTTATTGATTGAACCCGCACCCCGCTGGGTTGGACCGGGCCTCGCCCTGGCCGCCATCCTTCTGTTGGCTATCACTCTGCCGAGAATGCGGCCGACGCGCACACTGTTCGCGTGCCTGTTTACCCTGATTGTTGTGGTAGCGGTATTCCTGTTTGGCCTGTTCACCGCTCGGGTCTGGATGCCCGTGGCCAATGCGCTGCTGGCTCCCCTGCTGGCGTTTCCGATATCAAGCGGTTTCCGACTGGCCATGACCAACCAGTTCCTCAATCGACAACTGGACGCACTCGCACGTACGCCCCACGTTTCCGTTCCGGAGACGGCCCGCAGGCATCCGGCTCAGCTTCTGGAACACCTGCAAGCACTGCTCCAGCCTAAAGGCTGGCTCCTGAGCGAGGACCGTTTCGTTTTATCTGCTCAGGGGCTTTATGCAGAGGACATTCCGCAACTGCTGGAACCCGGCCAATGGCATCACGACAACAATCGCAGCTGGGTGCAGCTGATACGCGGAAAAACCAATTACACCCTGGGCCTGATCTTGCCCAATGACCTTAGCCGGGACGCCATACAGCGCTATCTCCGGCGCCTGCACCTGGAATTCGCCCAGGACTCCAAACAGACGGAACGCCCCAGAGAGAATATCTCCGCGCGAATTCAACGAGTCCGTATCGCCACCGAACGGCTCAATCACATGCAGCAGTTTATTCGCCACAGCTTTGAGCGCATGCCCGATGGCATCATTGTCACCGATGAACTGGGCGTCATCCGGTTTGCCAATCGCCATATTGAAGAATGGTTCCAGGAACCCATGCCCAGCCTGGGTGGACTGCCCCTGGTGCGGCTTCTGGAGGGCCACGATCCCCGGGAAACGCCGCCCTGGCATGAGACTGTGTCCGAGACGCTGACGCTGCAACAGAGCCGGACGGTGGATTTGCACATCCACAACAAAGATTTTCTCATTCACTTTGCACCGTTCGCCCTGCCAGACAGCGACCAGCACGGCATCATCGCGAACATCTCAGATATTTCCGAGCTTCGCGAACAACAACGGCAGCACCGCGAGGCTATCGACTTTATTTCCCACGATGTCCGCTCGCCACTGGTATCCCAACTGGCGCTGATCGAGCAGTTGAAACGCGACCCCAGCCATATCGACCGGCAACAGCTGGATCAGCTCGGCCGATTAGCGCGACGCAGCTACCACCTGGCCGAGGAGTTTGTGCAGCTTGCCCGCGCCGAACAACTGACGGAGACCCGCTTTTACGAGTGTGAAATTTTGGCGATTGTGGAAAATGCACGGGATAGCGTCAGTGAGCAGGCGGCGGAAAAAGGCATTCACTTCCACCTGCAGGGTACTGAAGACCTTTGGCTAAGGGGCAATGCTGAGTTGCTTGAGAGAGCGGTCATCAACCTACTGACCAACGCCGTCCAATATAGCCCAGCAGGATCGGCGATCGACATACAGGTATTCCGCGCCGGCCACCTGGCCTGCCTGACCATCGGGGATGAAGGCAGCGGGATTGATGCCGAAGAGCTTCCCCACCTGTTCGACCGTTATCGTCGGCAGAAGCGCAGTGAGCTGGCCGGAGTGCACGGCACCGGGCTTGGCTTGTCATTCGTGAAGACGGTGGTGGAAAAGCACAGGGGACAAATTGCAGTAGCCTCGGAACCTGGGGAAGGATCGACCTTCACCCTGAGACTTCCAATAGCCGACCCTCTTGCCTGAAACCGCATTCCGTCAGGCAGGCGGGGGAATCACGGTTACGACTGTACGGATTTGCTTACAATGTCTGACGGTTCGCTGATCAGGCCACTGGTGTCCTGGACCTGAATGGTGAAGTACCAGGTGCCATTGTCGAGCCCACTGATTTCATAAGACATCTCAGCCTGTGCCTGGGCATTGGCTACCACCACTTCCTCTGTCAGGTTCTGGGTGTCCTGGCCATAGCGGATCACATACCGGTCCAACTCCCCCATGGGAATGCTTTCGCCGTTGACCCGAGTCAGGGGCGCGCTCCAGCTCAACACCGCTGTACGCACGTCAGAAGAACCTTCACCGACACCGCCAGCGCCAACTCCAGTTCCAGCCGTTGAAGAGCCCGAGCTTCCGGCACCAGAAGATCCACCGCCGCAACCTGTTAAAAGTGCTCCCATTACAAACGCGGCGATCCATGCCGTTGACATTTTGCTGACGCGTTTCATTCTAATATCCACCATTATTCCGTCGATTTTGTAAAATTGTATAAAACGCGGACGATAATAAATGTGACAAGCGTCGTTTTCCTAATTACAAAATGGTCAATTTTTCGACAGGAACAGGTAATAAAAAGACCCATAACACTGTTTCTTGGGCAATTTCTTGCCCAAAAAGACAACTTTGTACGTGGATTACATACAGAAAAGACGGAAAACAGACGTGAAAATACGTCGGATTTAACAAGGGTTCATAAAAGGAGTTGGGAGGGGCGTCAAAATAGCGCCAATATTCTTTCCACTAAACGACTGAAAATGCGTCAAAGTGCCGGCATAAGATCAGAGGATTGCCAAGGGGAAACAGGCGAGCAAGTCGGTCAGGCACTTTGACCTTTCTGGCGCTCAAAAAAAAGACGGATCAGAGAACTGATCCGTCTTTATAAAGTGGTAGCGGGGGCAGGATTCGAACCTACGACCTTCGGGTTATGAGCCCGACGAGCTACCAGACTGCTCCACCCCGCATCAAAACTGGTTGTTTACCGGGCATCCCCCGATCAACGTGCGCGTATAATAGGGAGCTAATGGCGCCCTGTCAATCGTTATTTTCAAACAAATCAGTTGGAAACGACAGATCCTCGGTAACCACTGGATCAGCCATTGTAGTCGGCTGCCACAAACCAACAGCATCAATAGCTTCGCGGACCGGGCGGAAGGAACGACGATGCTCTGGTGTCGCCCCCAGACGGTTCAGGGCCTCCAGATGCACAGGCGTCGGATACCCCTTGTGTTTGGCCAGTCCATAGCCTGAGTAGGTTTGCTCCAGCACCTCCATCTCTCGATCCCGGGTCACTTTGGCCAGGATGGAGGCAGCACTGATTGACTCAACCCGACTATCGCCCTTCACCACCGGTTCGGAGGGCCAGCGCCAGTTCGGGCAGCGGTTGCCGTCTACCAAGACATACTCTGGCTCCACACCCAGGCCTTCAACAGCACGCTCCATAGCGACCATGGTAGCCTGGTAGATATTCAACTTATCAATCTCATGGGCCTCACAGCGACCAATGCACCAGGCCTCGGCCTTGGCCATAATCTCGTCGTAGAGGGCGTTACGCTTTTTTTCCGTCAGCTTCTTAGAATCGGCAAGCCCGGCAATGGGCCGGTCAGGGTGCAGAATGACCGCCGCGGTGACGACCGCACCGATCAATGGCCCGCGTCCAACTTCATCCACGCCCGCCAGCAGGGATCCCCGGTAAGAGCACTCGAACGGCGGCAATTCGACACGCGCCATGATTATCCTCTTCTTCCTTCCAGCAATTCGGAAACCGCCTGCGCGGCTTTTTCATCCGCGTCCTGCCTGAGCGTGTGGTGCAGCTCGGTAAAGGAATCAAACAA
This sequence comes from Marinobacter alexandrii, assembly GCF_005871205.1. GTDB lineage: Bacteria > Pseudomonadota > Gammaproteobacteria > Pseudomonadales > Oleiphilaceae > Marinobacter > Marinobacter alexandrii. Next base: position 85,367 of record NZ_SWKM01000013.1, read on the forward strand.
ACGCTCACGCTCGCTCTCATTCTCCAGCCGCTCCAGTACCGCTGCGCCCAGCGATTCAGGACTGGCGTCGGCCTGCAGCAGCTCAGGGACCAACGCCTTCTTGGCCAACAGGTTCGGCAACGCAACATGAGGGACTTTCACCAACCGAGACAGCAATGCGTAGCTGAACTCACTCAGCCGATAACCCACCACCATCGGCTTTTTCAGCAGCATCGCCTCCAGCGTGGCGGTACCGGAGGCCAAAAGGACCACATCGGACGCGGCCATCACCTCCCGTGACCGACCGCGGACAATGGTCACCGGCAACGTCACCTCAAGTGCATCGACCAAGTCCCGAACTTGCCGCTCTCGATCCCGATTGACACAAGGAATGACCAGCTGCAGATCCGGCCGTTTTTCCTGGATCCAGCGCGCGGCTTCAAGGAAAAGAGTACCCAGGCGCTCCACCTCACCAGCCCGGCTTCCGGGCAGCACGGCCAGTAACGGCGCCTGGTCATCCAGACCCAGTTCCTGACGCGCCTTTCCGGTTTCCGGGACCATTGGTATCCGATCGGCCAATGGATGGCCGACAAACGCCACGGGCACTTGGTGCTCTTCGTAGAAACGAGCCTCAAACGGAAACAGCGTGAGCATCAGGTTAACGGACTTGGCAATCTTGAAAATGCGCTTCTGGCGCCAGGCCCAGACAGAGGGGCTGACGTAATGCACAGTCGGGATGCCTGCGTTACGACATCGGCGCTCAATAGCAAGGGTAAAGTCGGGGGAATCAATACCGATGACCACATCCGGCGGAGTGGTAAAGAAGTACTCCAGCAAGCGCGCTCGAATCTGGAACAGCTCTCGGATCCGCCCGAGCACTTCAACCAGTCCCATAACCGATAGTCGTTCCATCGGCACCAGGGAATGAAAACCTTCGGCCATCATGTCGTCGCCGCCAATGCCGACGAAACGGGCCTTGGGGTAGCGGGCACGAAGAGAGCGGATTAAACCCGCGCCCAGAATATCGCCGGAAGCCTCACCGGCAATGATTCCGAACGTTATGGCGCGGTTGCTGACAACCGCACGCTGCGTAGGATGGTCCGTCACCAGCAGGCTCCCGCCAGATTAGCGAATGATGCCGCGGTGCGCTCCACGGAGGGAGTCAATGAGGGGGCGTATCTCAGGAATGTCTGAATAGGCGCTGGCCAATTCTTCCACCGCCTGCTCCGTAGTGAGTCCCTGACGGTAGATCACCTTGTAAGCTCGGCGCAGCGTCAGTAGGACATCCTTGCTGAAACCACGGCGCTTCAGACCTTCTACATTCATGCCATGGGGCTCGGCAGACTGGCCACTGGCCATGACATAGGCAGGAATATCTTTGAGCACAATACTGCCGCCGGCCGCCATACTGTGGGGGCCGATATGACAGAACTGATGCACCATGGTGCCACCGCCCAGAATAGCAAAGTCACCTACGTTCACGTGCCCCGCCAGAGTCGCGCAATTAGCCAGAATTGCGTTGTCACCCACCACACAATCATGGGCCACGTGCACATAGGCCATCAGGAGATTGCCGCTGCCAATCCGGGTTTCACCACGATCCTGGACCGTGCCCCGATGTATCGTGCAGTTCTCACGAATTACGTTATTATCACCTATTGTCAGCGTCGTCGGTTCACCGGCGTACTTCTTATCCTGGCATTCCTCTCCAATACTGGAGAACTGGAAAATCCGGTTGTTGCGACCAATCACTGTCGGCCCCTTCACAACCACATGGGACAGTATTTCAGTACCTTCTCCGATCTCAACGCCCGGCCCAATGTAGCTCCACGGGCCAACGGTAACGTTGTCCGCGAGTTTGGCTGATGGGTCTACAATCGCTTGAGGATGAATACCCGACCAGTCACTTGTCGCCATCAAACTTCTCTCTCAGCGGTCAGAATCTCTGCCACGCATACGACGTCACCGTCGACCAATGCCCGACATTCGAATTTGTAGATGCCACGCTTGCCGGAAATCAGCTCTGACTCCATGCAGAGTTGGTCTCCCGGCAACACAGGACGCTTGAAGCGTGCCTTGCTGGATCCAGCCAGATATTGTACCACGCCGTCTGCCGGTTTCCGTCCCACAGTCACAAATCCGAGAATCCCGGACAGTTGTGCCATGGCCTCAATGATCAGCACGCCCGGCATGATCGGATTGTTGGGAAAGTGGCCCTGGAAGAATGGCTCGTTGATTGAGACGTTCTTATAACCTTTGATTGATTTCCCTTTCTCCACTTCGGTAACCCGGTCCACTAGCAGGAACGGATAACGATGCGGCAGGTATTCCAGAATTTCGTCTATTCCCATCATCTTACTTGGCCTCAGCCCTTTGTTTTCTTTTCCAGTTCTTTAATCCGTCGTGCAAGACCATCCAGTTGCCGGAAACGAACCGCATTCTTGCGCCACTGCCGGTTGGTATCTGCGCTGGTGCCGGAAGAATACACGCCGGGCTCCCGGATATCACCGGTGACCAGTGTCATACCCGTCAAATGTACCTGATCAGCGATTTCCAGATGGCCGGCAACGCCGGAGGCACCGCCAAACACGCAGTGGCGCCCGATGCGGGTACTGCCTGCGATACCGACCATGGCGGCCATGGCACTGTGATCACCAATTTGCACGTTGTGAGCGATCTGGATCAGGTTGTCCAGCTTTACTCCGTCGCCGATCACGGTGTCATCGAGGGCGCCGCGGTCGATGGTGGTGTTCGCACCCACTTCCACGTCATTGCCCAACACCACCCGGCCAAGCTGGGCGATCCGCTGCCAGACACCTTTCTCATTGGCAAATCCAAACCCGTCAGACCCGATCACCGCACCGCTGAGAATGTGACAACGCTGCCCAAGAACCACATCATGTGCCAGGGTCACGCGCGGCCGGATCACGGTGCTGGCACCGATCTGGGCTCGGGCACCAATCACGGAGCCCGCGCCAATCACAACCTGTTCGCCAACTACAACGCCGGCCTCAATAACTGCATTGGGGCCAACCGAAGCGGTTTCCGCCACGCGGGCGTCCGGGTCCACCACTGCCGTCGGGTGAATGCCTGGCTTGGCAACGGGCTCGGGGTCAAACCAGTGACTCAGACGAGCGTAGCCCAGATAGGGATTGTCGAGTAACAGCACATTGGTTTCAGAGTCGCCGGCGGTTGCCGGCGACATGATCACAGCCGAAGCCTGGGTATTGGCCAGGTACTTGGCATAGGACGGGTTCGCCAGAAAGCTGATTTGACCCGGTGTCGCTGCCTGCAGCGTGGCGAGTCCGGTCACCTCAAGGTCTGAGTCACCCCTGAGTTCGGCGCCCAGCGCCGTGGCGATTTCACCGAGCCGGAAGGACTTCTTTGTCATTACTCGCTCCCTAAAAACCTACCGGGGACACCCGCTTGGAACTTAACGGTTCAGCTTCTCAAGCAACTGTGGTGTCAGGTTCATCTCCGGCTTCACATAAACCACCGCTTCGCTGGGCAGGATAATGTCGAGATCGTTTTCCTCAAGCAGCTCTTCCACAGCGAGATCGACTTCCGGACGTGCCTGCTCCAGGAACGCTTGTTTACGCTGCGCAACAGCACTGTCCAAGCGCTGCTTCAGGAAATTGAATTCCTTAACCTTTTCCTGGAATTCAGCCGTCAGCTTGCTGCGCTCGCTTTCGTTCATCATCGCGCCGTCTTTTTCCAGACGCTCTTTGAGCTCACGAGCTTCGTCCTGCACTTCACGTACTTTAGCCTCGTCTGCGGCAAAGTCCTTCTGCAGTGTTTCACTGAAGCTCTTGGCATCGTTGGACGAGAATAGTGCCTGACGCAGATCAACGACACCAATGCGGGTCTCGGCCATGGCCGGGAACGATAGCACCATCAGCGCCGCTGCAATCATCATGAAAATTCGGAACATTGGTTTTCTCCTACGTTTGATCCGTTGTTTTTTGGTCCGTCATTCGTCAGAAGGTCTGGCCCAGTGAGAACTGGAAGACCTGGGTCTCATCCCCATCTTTATCGTTCAATGGTTTCGCAAGGCTGAACGCCAGCGGGCCGACGGCGGTAATCCACTGGAATCCGACACCGGCAGACAGCCGAACATCTTCAAGCTTGGGCTCGAAATCACGGTCAGTATCAAACACCTGCCCCGCATCCAGGAAGAACGCGGTCCGCATTGAGCGGGTGTCACCGGCAAATGGGGTCGGGAATATCAGCTCAAGACTGCCCTCAGTCAGCAGATTACCACCGAAAGGATCTGGATCGGACAGATCGTTGGGGCTGTTGGTGGCCAGCGGCCCCAGGGAGTTGGCCTCGTAACCCCGGACCGAGCCATAACCGCCCGCGTAGAAATGCTCGTAGAACGGCATTTGGGTACGATCCCCGTAGCCGTCGCCGTAGCCGATGTCGCTGCGGGCACGAAAAATCCAACTACCGGAATCGGTGATCGGCTGGTAGAAATCGGTCTTGTGGCTCACCTTGTAGAACGTCAGGTCACTGCCCGGAACGGCCACATCCAGTGACACCGAATGGCTGTAACCATCGGTTGGCAGAACACCGCGGTTCAGGGTGCTTCGGCGCCAGCTACCGAACAGGAAGTAGTTATCGAAAGAGTCACCCTCCTCCGCAATGAAATCGTTCACTTCCTGGGACGTAAAGGAGCCGGCCTTGATGTTGGAGCGAGTGTAGCCCAGACCAAAATTCAGGCGGGTGATGCTATCCGTGGGATAACCGAAAGTAACCCGACCACCGTATTCATCCAGCAGGTACGAGGAGATGTCCTCATCTTCGTAGTCGGTCTCGCGGGCGAACAAACTGAAGCCACGACTTACACCGTCCACCGTGTAATACGGGTCGAGGTAGGACACATTGGCGCTTTTCACTGAGTCGCTAACGTTAACACCGAACGACACTCGCTTACCGGTACCAAAAAAGTTGTTCTCAGAGACGTTGGCGCCGAGGATAACCCCCGAATCCTGCGAGAAACCAATGGACGCGGACAAGCTGCCGGTCGGCTGCTCTTCGACACTGTAGTTCACATCGACCAGATCATCCGTGCCGGGCACTGGAACAGTTTCAACTTCAACCGCCTTGAAAAAGCCCAAACGTTCGAGCTTGGTCTTGGAGTATTCAATTCGGTCGGAGGAGGCAATCCCCCCTTCCATCTGCGTCATCTCTTGGCGCAGGACATCGTCCCGGGTAGAGACGTTGCCCTCAAACTTCACCCGGCGAACGTAAGCACGCTTGCCCGGCTCGACGAAGAAGGTAACCGCCGCCGTATTGTCTTCACCCGGTTCAGGCACGGCATTGACGTTGGCGAAGGCATAACCTTCACGACCCAACCGGAAAGCGAGTGCCTCGGAGATCGCGGTCATGCGGGCACGAGAGAAGACATCGCCCTCTTCAACGGGAATCAATTTACGCAATTCCTCTTCGCCGACGATCAGGTCGCCGCGCAGGTTTATTTCCGAGATGGTGTACTGAGGCCCTTCGTTCAGCGCGATGGCAATGAACACCTGCTGCTTGTCCGGAGAGATGGAAACCTGGCTCGATTCCACGTTGAAATCCAGGTAGCCCCGATCCAGATAAAACGACCTCAATGACTCAAGGTCACCACTCAACCGTTCGCGGGCATATTTATCGGAGTTGGTAAGCGAGTTCCACCAGGTGCTGGTCTGGAGTTCGAACAGCCCGAGCAACTCCTCGTCCTTGAACTCCTCGTTGCCCACGATGTTGATGTGGTGGATGGCAGCCACGGTACCTTCGTTGATCTCCAGGCGAATAGCCACCCGGTTTCGGGGCTGGTCTTCTGCAGTCGCCTTGACGCGGGCGTTATAGCGGCCCTGGGCGATATAAGAGCGGAGAATTTCCAGCTCCAGGCGCTCCAGTGTAGCCCGACGGAACACCTGACCTTCCTGCAATCCGGCGCCCGATAGCGCGTCCATTAGCATTTCGGTCTCAATGTTCTTGTTGCCCTCAATCTCAATGGAGCTGATGGAGGGACGCTCCCGAACGGTAAGGATCAGAACGCCGGCATCGCGGCTGGCTTCAATATCGGTAAAGAGACCGGTCCGGAACAGGGACTTGATGGCATCAGCCAGCTCGGACGGATCGACCTGCTCACCAATGTTGACTGGGAAGGATGAAAATACCGTACCGGCAGATACCCTTTGCAGGCCCTCAACCTCAATATCCGCAACCGTAAATTCGTCTGCCGTGGCTGTATTTATGCCAGTCGCGGCTACAGCGAGGCCAATGGCTACACCTAGAAGAGAACGTCTCATTCAAATATTTCGCCTGGTTAATGCGCGTAAAGAGCTCGCAATTCTCACAACCGCATCAGGTCGTTGTAAAGAGCAAACACCATTAATGTAAGAATCAATGCCATACCAATCCGCAACCCGAGTGCCTGGGCCTGGTCAGAGAGCGGCCTGCCCCGGATGGCTTCGATGGTGTAATAAACAATATGCCCACCATCGAGAATGGGTACTGGCAACAAATTAAGAACGCCGAGACTGATGCTGAGATAAGCCAGAAACCGCACGAAATCTTCAAACCCGGAGCTCACGCTGGCTTCAGCAACCCGGGCAATCGTGATCGGCCCACTAAGATTGGTCGGCGACAGCAGCCCGGTGACCATCTTCTTGATGGCGACGAGGGTCAGACGTGTGTCTGCCCAGGTCTCGCTGACGGCATGGGGAATGGCTGCCAGCGGGCCATAGCTGACTTCCCGCAAAGCCTCCTCGGGCCAGGACACGGGCTGAACGCCGGCTCCCACAAACCCAATAGCCTCACTGCCCTCAACGGCTTTTGCTTTCGGTGTGACCTGAACCATGCGTTCGGTGCCGTCACGACGAATGGTCAGGGTCAGTGTTTGTTCCGGCGCCTGCTGGATAAATTCGACCAGATCAAACCAGTTTGCCACCGGCTGACCATCTACGGCCAACACTTGGTCACCGGCTTGCAAGCCTGCCTGCTGGGCACGGCCGCCATCCGAGATCTGCCCAAGCAGCGGGGGAATTTCAGGACGCCAGGGCGTAATCCCGAATTCAGACAGAGGGTTTGGAGATTGCTCACTCAGGCGCCACCCACCCAGCTCACCTGCAATGGTGCCTCGCGCGCCGTTATCGGTAACCTCCATGGCAATGTCGCCACGCTCACCTGCGCGTTCCAGCAGGCGCATGTTCACATCGCGCCAGGACGACACCCGATGACCATCGACGGCATGCAGCTCCATGCCTTGGCGCAGGCCCATGCGTTCCGCAACTGTATCCGGGGCGACGTCGCCCACGATGGGAGCGACCGAGGTGACCCCGACAACACCCAGCAACCAATAGGCGGCCAAAGCGAACAGGAAATTGGCCACGGGACCGGCGGCGGCAATGGCAATGCGCTGGGACGGTGATTTGGACGTGAATGCCTGGTCTTTGAGTTCTGCCGGAACCGGGCCTTCCCGCTCATCCAGCATTTTGACGTAGCCACCCAAGGGAATCGCCGCAACCGCGAACTCCGTGCCATGACGGTCATACCAGGAAAATAACGGCTTACCAAAACCCACCGAGAACCGGAGCACTTTGACGCCACAGCGGCGGGCAACCCAGAAATGGCCGTACTCGTGCAATGTGACGAGAATGCCCAGGGTGAGCGCGAGCGCCAAAATGGTTTCGATTATTTGCATAGCATTCCCGGTTAGTGGCTACAACGCACAAGCACAATGTTCGAAATTTCAGACAGTTAACATTCCAATCTGTTCCCGGGCGTGCTCTCTCGCTTCGAAATCCTTAGCGAAAATCGCCTCAAAACTGTCTGCCGGCGTCACGGTTGTGGCCGCCAGCGTCCGCTCTATGATAACGGGGATATCGGCAAAACACAGGTTACCAGCCAGAAAGGCTGAAACAGCCTCCTCATTGGCGGCATTCAGCACCGCTGGCGCTGTGCCGCCCTGAACAAACGCCTCGGCTGCCAGCCTCAGGCACGGAAAGCGTACCAGATCTGGCCGCTCAAAATGGAATCGGCCTATGGAAAACAGATCCAGCGGTGCAACCCCGGCGTCGATGCGCTCGGGCCAGGCCAGACCATTGGCAATGGGAGTGCGCATGTCCGGGCTACCCAACTGGGCCAACACTGATCCATCCACATACTCAACCATGGAGTGAATGATGCTCTCAGGGTGGACGTGCACCTCCACCCGTTCCGGCGTGGTGTTAAACAGCCAGCAGGCTTCAATCAGCTCCAACCCTTTATTCATAAGAGTGGCGGAATCCACTGAAATCTTCTGCCCCATGGACCAATTGGGGTGAGCACAAGCCTCGGCCGGAGAGACCGATCGCAATGCCTCGGCGCTGTATTCCCGGAATGGCCCGCCCGAGGCGGTCAACAGGATCCGGGCCACACCCGCGCCTCTGGGATCGCGGATCCGGTCCGAGGGCAGGCACTGGAATATCGCATTGTGCTCAGAATCAATGGGCAGCAGCTCGGCGCCCGAATCGGCAACCGCGTCCATGAAGAGCTTGCCGGACATCACCAGTGCTTCTTTGTTCGCCAACAACACCCGCTTGCCAGCACGCACGGCCGATAGGGTTGGCGGCAAGCCCGCTGCGCCAACGATAGACGCCATGACTGTATCCGCGGCCGGGGCCGACGCCACCTCACACAGCCCCTCAGTACCGCCGAGCACACGGATATCGGGCAGATCAGACAGCAACTCAGCCAGCAGTGTCGCTGCGCCCGGGTCGGCCATCACCGCCACCTCCGGCTGAAACTCACGACACAGCACCGCCAGCTCACGTGCCCGCGTGCCGGCCGTGAGCGCATAAACGGAAAAACGATCGGGATGGCGCCGAATCACGTCCAGCGTGCTCAAACCAATGGAACCGGTCGCTCCGAGTATCGTAAGGCGGCGCGTTTCCATGGTTACCACTGTCCGGCGGTGAGCCAGCCAAGTTGGGTGATGATCAATGCAAACACAGGAATGGCTACGGTCAGGCTGTCGATGCGGTCCATGATACCACCATGACCGGGCAACAGCTGACTGCTGTCTTTAACTCCGCGAAACCGTTTGAGCATGCTTTCCAGCAAATCACCCAACACCGACACCAACCCGGTCGCCAAACTCGCGAGGATCAGGAATGCCGTTTCAGGAACACTGGCGGATACAATCAGACTGACCAGCAGAGCGAAAACACCAACGGCAACCAGTCCGCCCCAGACACCGGCCCAGGATTTGCCCGGGCTGACCCGAGGCGCCAGCTTGGCCTTGCCAAAAGCCCGACCCGCAAAGTAGGCACCAATATCGGCAACCCAGACCACGCAGAATACGTAGAGGATGGCCCACAGGCTGTTGCTTACAGTACCGAAGTCCAGCACGCCGGTGCGAAGGTGATTCAACCCCACCCAGGCCGGCAGCAACACCAGCAAGCCCATGATCGCGCGGGCCGGCACACTACCCCAACCGGCCGACCCGGCGGGATAACTGCGGACCAACAGGAAACTGACAAACCACCAGGCCAGAGCCAGCCAAAGTACAGCGACGGCCGGTACGTTCAGCAGCCCATAAAGAATTCCGGCAATGACAGCGGCGTAGGCGACTCGGCCGCCCTGCCCCTCAATCCCGGACAGATTGGCCCATTCCCAGGCCCCAAGCGTGATGATGGCGCCAGTAAACAGGGCAAAACCAAGAGGCGGCAAAAAAAAGATGCCACCAATAGCGATGGGGGCCAGGATCAATGCGGTAATGATTCGGGTTTTTAACACGGTGAACGTCGCTATGGTTTCGTTATTGTTGTGAGGCTTTGGCGGCTATCTGGTCATCCGTCTGGCCGAAACGGCGCTGACGACCAGCGTAAGCCTGCAGCGCCTTGCGCATCTCGTCGGCCTTGAAGTCAGGCCAGAACACAGGGGAAAAGTACAATTCGGTGTAGGCGAGGTGCCAAAGCATGAAATTGCTGATTCGCTGCTCGCCTGCGGTGCGGATCATCAGGTCCGGCATGGGAAGGTCACCGATACTCAGGTGCTGCTGAATCAGGTCATCGGTGATATCGGAAGGCTCAAGCTCTCCTGCACGCACTTTGGCAGCAACCTTTCGGCTGGCCTCGGCGATGTCCCAATGCCCGCCATAATTGGCGGCAATGACCAGGGTCATCCGGGTGTTGTGACGGGTCAGCTCTTCCGCCTCGCGCATGTGCTTCTGCAACGCGGCACTGAAGGCTGATCGATCACCAATGATCCGCAACCGGATGTTGTTGCGGTGCAGTTTCCGAACCTCACGCTCAAGCGCAAACAGGAACAGCTTCATCAGCGCGGACACTTCGTCTTTCGGACGCCGCCAATTTTCACTGGAAAACGCGAACAGGGTGAGCACTTCTACCCCTTCGCGCCCGCAGGTTTCCACCACGGCCTTGACGGCATCCACACCGGCCTTGTGTCCGGCGACACCCGTCAACCGGTGCTGCTTGGCCCACCGGTTGTTACCGTCCATGATAATAGCCACGTGCCGCGGCCGGCTCTCTGCCGACATCGGAATCTCTGCGGATACCGTTCCCGTCATGAAACCCTCTGCTCGACCGGAGGAGAAGTAGCCCCCGGATCATCGTTCGCGTGCAAGAAAATCCAGGCGATCAAACCGCCATCAAATCCTCTTCCTTGGATTTCAGAGCCTTTTCTACTTCGGCGATGTAGCGGTCGGTGAGCTTCTGGATCTCATCCTCGCCCTTGCGCTCGTCATCCTCTGTGATTTCCTTTTCCTTCAGCAATTCCTTGATGGTGCTGTTGGCATCACGACGGGCATTGCGGATGGAAACCCGGCCATGCTCGGCATCGGCCTTCGCCTGCTTGACCATTTCCTTACGGGTCTCTTCGGTCAGCATCGGCATAGGCACCCGGATAACGTCGCCGCTGGTGGCCGGGTTAAGGCCCAGGTCAGAGGTCATGATGGCCTTTTCGATGGTCGGCACCAGGTTCTTTTCCCACGGCGTTACGGTGAGCGTACGGTTATCTTCAGTGTTTACACTGGCAACTTGCTTTAGCGGCGTCGGCTGGCCATAGTAGCTGACCATGACGCTGTCCAGAATGGCAGGGTTCGCCCGACCGGTACGAATTTTCTTGAAAGCCGAATGGAGCGACTCCAGGCTATTCTGCATTTTCTTCTCGGCTTCTGCTTTGATGTCGTTAATCACTTCAGCATCCTCGATTCATTCGTCAAATCATATGTTGCCGTGGCTTCCGGCCAATAGCTTCAAGGCCCGGCTATTCGATCAGTGTACCTTCTTTCTCACCAGTTACGATGCGCGTCAGGGCGCCCGCCCGGTTCATATCAAACACTCGCAGCGGAATGCCGTGATCCCTGGCCAGACAGATGGCAGTCAGATCCATAACACCCAGTTTTTTGTCCAGCACTTCGTCGTAGGTCAGGTGATCGTACTTTTCAGCACTGCTGTCCAAGTGCGGGTCTGCGGAGTATACGCCATCGACCTTGGTCGCTTTGAGCACTGCGTCCGCCTCGATTTCAATGCCCCGCAGGCAGGCCGCCGAATCCGTAGTGAAAAAGGGATTACCTGTACCAGCACAGAAGATGACTACATCACCGTCCTTCAGATCCCGCACTGCACGACGGCGATCGTAATGCTCGACAATGCCGCTCATGGGTATCGCCGACATTACCCGGGTCCGAATGTTGGACCGCTCCAGGGCATCACGCATGGCCAGGCCATTCATCACAGTGGCCAGCATACCCATGTGATCACCGGTAACTCGATCCATGCCGGCCGCGTTCAACGCTGCACCCCGGAAAAGGTTGCCGCCACCAATAACCAGGCCAACCTGCACACCGATACCAATCAGTGCACCAATTTCAAGGGCCATGCGATCAAGGACTTTGGGATCAATACCGAAATCGTGCTCTCCCATCAGGGCCTCGCCACTGAGCTTGAGCAGAACACGCTTGTATCTGGGCTGGGTTTTGGATGATGTCGGCATGAGGATCCCCTTTTCGTCTGTTGGCTGCGGTCCGGCGTAATACGCGTCGCAGGCTTGTATCTGACATACTCCTCAAAAAAAAGGGGTATCTCAGATACAAGCCCGCCACGAAAGCCAGGTAGACCTGACTAACGTGGCAGACTCAGATGGCACTGTGGTGTTAAACCAGTGCCGAAAGAAGGATCAGGCCTTGCTGGTGCCAGCTGCCGCAGCAACTTCAGCAGCGAAATCCACTTCTTCTTTCTCGATGCCTTCGCCCACTTCCAGACGAACGAACTCGACCAGCTCGCCACCGGCGGACTTGATCAATTCACCGACGGTCTGGTCCGGGTTCTTAACGAAAGGCTGCTCAACAAGGCTGTTTTCCTTGAGGAACTTCTTGATACGGCCGCCCATCATCTTCTCGACGATTTCGGCAGGCTTACCTTCCATGTCGGGCTGGGCCTTAATGACTTCTTTCTCTTTCTCGAGCTCTTCCGCAGGCATCTCTTCCGGCTTGCCAACACGCGGGTTAACAGCGGCAGCATGCATTGCGATGTCACGAGCAGTTTCTGAATCGCCGGCAGTCAGTGCTACGACACAGGCGATCTTGTTGGTGCTGTGAACATAACCACCAACAACCGGGCCTTCAACCTTAACCAGACGACGCACAGAGATATTCTCGCCGATCTTCTGAACCAGCGCTTCGCGCTTGGCCTCCAGATCGCCTTCCATCAGCTTGGCAACGTCGGTTTCGCCCTTTTCGAAAGCGACAGCCAGAACGTCGTTGGCGAAGTTCAGGAAGTTGTCGTCACGAGCAACAAAGTCGGTCTCTGAGTTTACTTCCAGAATGTAGGCGACGGTGTTGTCGTCTGAAATCTTGATCAGGGATACGCCTTCAGCGGCAGTACGACCGGCTTTCTTGGCGGCCTTCAGGCCAGAAGACTTGCGCAGCTCTTCGATTGCAGCGTCGACACTGCCTTCAGCTTCTACCAGTGCTTTCTTGCACTCCATCATGCCAAGGCCAGTACGCTCACGCAGCTCTTTGACCATTGCAGCGGTAATTGCAGCCATGTTCAATCCTCTCAACTGTTACGAATTCGGTGGGAAGTACGCCCGGATCAAGTCCGGGCGTACTTTACATCTCAACGTGAAGCTAACGCTTATTCGGCGGCCGGGGCGGCGCCTTCCGCGTCTTCGCTGACTTCTACAAACTCGTCAGCGCCTGAACCTGCAGACTGCGAGGCTTCCATGCAGGTGTCAGCAACGGCTTTCACGTAGATCTGGATCGCACGAATCGCGTCGTCGTTGCCCGGGATCACGTAATCAACGCCGTCCGGATCGCTGTTGGTATCAACAACACCGATAACAGGAATGCCCAACTTGTTGGCTTCCTTGATAGCGATACGCTCGTGGTCCACGTCGATAACGAACAGTGCGTCCGGCAGGCCGCCCATATCCTTGATACCACCGATAGAACGCTCAAGCTTATCCATCTCGCGGGTGCGCTCAAGAGCTTCTTTCTTGGTCAGCTTGTCGAAAGTGCCGTCCTTTCTCTGGGCTTCCAGATCACGGTAGCGACGGATCGACTGACGGATCGTCTTGTAGTTGGTCAGCATGCCGCCGAGCCAGCGATGGTTAACAAACGGCTGGTTGGCGCGTTCTGCTTCTTCCTTGACGATCTTGGCCGCAGCACGCTTGGTGCCAACGAACAGGATCTTGTTCTTGTTCTCTGCCAGCTGCTGAATGAAGTTCAGCGCTTCATTCATGGCAGGAACAGTCTGCTCAAGGTTGATGATATGAATCTTGTTACGGGCGCCGAAGATGAACTTCGACATTTTCGGGTTCCAGTAGCGAGTCTGGTGACCGAAGTGAGCACCTGCTTTCAGCAGGTCACGCATATTTACCTGAGCCATGATAGTTACCTTATTTAGCTTCGGGTTAGACCTCCACGCGTCCGATTGCCCCAACCCGCCTTCATCTAACTGAAGGGAGGCACCCTGGGACAACGTGCCGACACGTGTGTGAATTTGCCGGATTTGTTTCCAGCGGGCGCGTTTATACCATATTTCGAGCGGACAACGCCATTATTTTTACCACCCCCCTTCCTTGTACCCAGCCTCTCGCGCCCTTAAAATGCCGGTTTGATACAAATCAATGGGAAGCCCGATGCAAGTATCGATCAAGACCCCGGAAGAAATCGAAAAAATGCGCGTTGCCGGCCGCTTGGCTGCCGAAGTGCTCGAAATGATTGGTCAACACATCAAGCCCGGCATCAGCACCGAAGAGATTGATCGCATCTGCCACGACTACATTGTGAATGAGCAGAAAGCGATCCCGGCTCCACTTAACTATAAAGGGTTTCCGAAATCGGTCTGCACCTCGGTCAACCACGTGATCTGCCACGGCATCCCGTCGGAGAAGAAGATCCTGAAAGATGGGGACATTCTGAACATTGATGTCACGGTCATAAAGGATGAGTACCACGGCGACACCAGTAAGATGTGGACAGTGGGCAAGCCCAAGCCCGGCACCGAGCGACTGATCAGCATTACCCAAGAGTGCCTCTATAAAGGTATCGAACTGGTTAAGCCGGGCACGCGCCTGGGCGACATTGGCCACGTTATTCAGCAGCACGCTGAAAAGCACCGTTATTCAGTGGTTCGTGATTACTGCGGCCATGGCATCGGCAAAGTGTTCCATGAGGAGCCGCAGGTGATGCATTACGGCAAGCCCGGCACAGGCATGGAGCTACAGGAAGGTATGACCTTCACTATTGAGCCGATGATCAACCAAGGCAAATACCAGACCAAACTGCTGCCCGATGGTTGGACCGTGGTCACCAAGGACCACAAACTATCCGCACAGTGGGAACACACCATTCTGGTCACTGCAGATGGTCACGAGGTTCTGACCAAACGAGCCGAAGAGTCCTTTTAAGTGGACCTGAGCGAACTGGAGTCGCGCATCAGTAACGACACCTCCCCGGTGTCTGCAGCCCGTGAGCTCTTGCGAGAGCGGTATAATGCCGACGCGGAAGCATTCCGCCAGGGCGCGGATGTACGCGCCCTTGTCCATTCCCGGGCTAACACCGTGGATACGGTGCTCAGGCTGATCTGGAATCGCTACCCCTTCTCCAGCTCGCCAGACATCGCTCTGGTTGCGGTCGGCGGCTATGGCCGCGGCGAACTGCACCCGCAATCAGACATCGACCTGTTGATCCTGACCCGCTCGGGCATTGAGGACTGTTGGCAGGACGATCTAAGCTCTTTTATTACCCTGCTGTGGGATCTGAAGCTCGATATTGGCCACAGCGTTCGCAGCATAGAGGAAAGCAAAGCCGCTGCCCGGGAAGACGTCACCATCCTCACCAACCTGCTGGAAACCCGCACCATCGCAGGCCCGGACGAACTACGGAACGAACTGAGCACCCAGGTCTATGACGACGGCGTCAGCACCGATCGCGACTATTTCATTGCCAAGCGGCAGGAACAGCGAGACCGCCACAACAAATACGGTGACACCGAATACAATCTGGAACCCAATGTTAAAGGCTCGCCCGGCGCGTTAAGGGATATCCAGACCATTGGCTGGATCACCAAGCGGCACTTCGGCCTCCAGAACATCGCCGACCTGACCCGGTTCAGCATTCTGACGGAAGAAGAGCACCAGATTCTGTTCCAGGGCGAAACCTTTCTTTGGCAGCTTCGCTACGGTCTGCAACTGCTGGCTGACCGGCCCGAGAACCGGCTGCTGTTTGACCATCAGCGCGCACTGGCGCAAATGCTTGGTTACCACGATGAGGGCAAGCGTCTCGGCGTTGAACTGATGATGCAATCCTATTACCGAACGGTGTTGGCACTGGCGGAGCTCACCGACGTCATCCTTCAATATTACGATGAAGCGATCCTGGGCACAGGCACTACGGACGACATCCAGCCGCTGAACAAACGTTTCCAGATTCGAAACCGTTATATAGAAGCGGTTAACAACCAGGTGTTCGCCTACGCTCCCTACGCCATCATGGAAATTTTCGTGCTGATGGCGCAGCACCCGGAGATCAAGGGAATCAGAGCCACGACCATTCGATCCCTGCGGGCGCACCGGCATCTGGTCGACGATGCCTTCCGGTCGGACCTGGCCGTCACCACCCTGTTCATGGAACTGCTGCGGACACCGCACGCCCTGGACCAGACTCTGTCGGCCATGAAGAAGTACAACGTGCTGGGCCGGTATCTGCCGGAATTTGGCCAGATCATCGGGCAAATGCAGCACGACCTGTTCCACATCTACACCGTGGATGCCCACACCATGAGGGTGATCCGCAACATGGTCAGACTGAACAGCGCCGAGGCCCGCACCGAATACCCCCTGGCGTCACGGCTGATCCATCGGTTGCCAAAACTGGAAACCCTGTACATTGCCGGCATCTATCATGATGTCGCCAAGGGCCGCGGTGGCGATCATTCGGAACTGGGGGCGATCGATGCGGAAGCCTTTTGCCAGCGGCACCACCTGAGCGAACGCGATACCAAGCTGGTGTCCTGGCTGGTAGAAAACCACCTGCTGATGTCGATGACTGCGCAGCGCAAGGATATTTCTGATCCCGACATCATTCACAACTTTGCCCAGGCGGTACCGAGTCAGGCGCACCTGGACTACCTGTACGTGCTGACTGTCTGTGACATTAGCGCCACCAACCCGAAACTGTGGAACACCTGGCGTGCATCGCTGCTGCGCCAGCTGTACATCGAAGCCAAGCGCGCCTTGCGCCGGGGCACAGAAACACCGATCAAGCGCCACGAGTGGGTCAGCGCCACGCAGTCGGAAGCCCGGGAAATCCTGCACGCCCAGAATATGACCGACGAACAGATTGATCACATCTGGGACACGGTCGATGAGGACTATTTCCTGCAGGATTCGACCGTGGATATTGCCTGGCAAACAGCCGCCATTATCCGTCACGGCGACAATCCGGATCCCCTGGTGCTGATTCGCGATACCCGCGGCGGCCCCACCGACGGCTACTCCCAGATCATCATCTACATGAAAGACCGGGTGGCGCTGTTTGCCGCCACCACTGCGGTGCTGGAGCAACTGAACCTCAACATCGTGGACGCTCGGATCAGCTCAAGCGAAGGCCCCTATTCAATCAGCTCCTATGTCGTGCTGGATGAAAAAGGCCAGCCTCTGGGCACTGATCCAGCGCGTAAAGACCGGGTGCGTCAACGCCTGATTGAAGAGCTGGACGATCCCGACGATTACCCCGACATCATTCATCGCCGCACACCGCGGCAGTTGAAGCACTTCGCGTTCCCAACCGAAGTGACTTTCTCAAACGACACCGTCAATCAGCGCACCGTCATGGAAGTGATCACGCCCGACCGACCGGGTCTACTGGCGCGAATCGGGCAGGTACTTCTGGACCATCGGGTGCGCCTGACCAATGCCAAGATCGCAACCCTCGGCGAACGAGTGGAAGACGTCTTCTTTGTGACCGACGAACAGGGCGAACCCCTGCGCGATCCGGCGACATGCCATGAATTGCAGCAAGACCTCTGTAAAATGCTGGACGATATTCAATGAATCCAAACCTGGACCGACTTCATCCCTACCCCTTCGAAAAACTGGCCAAGCTAAAAGCAGGTATCTCCACACCGGAACACCTGCGGCCAATTTCCCTGGGTATCGGAGAGCCTAAACACCCATCGCCTGAGTTCGTAAAACAGGTGATCGCGGACAACCTCGACAAGCTCGCGAACTACCCGACTACCAAGGGCACCGACGAATTGCGCACTGCCATCGCTGACTGGGCGACCCGGCGCTTCCAGCTTGAAGCCGGCTCACTGAGTCCGGCTGACAATATAGTGCCGGTCAACGGAACCCGGGAAGGCATTTTCTCCCTGGTCCAATCCGTTGTCGCGGGCAGCGATTCCGCCACGGTAGTCAGCCCGAACCCGTTCTACCAGGTCTACGAAGGCGCTGCGTTCCTGGCAGGAGCCACTCCCATCTACCTGCCTTGTGATGGATCGAACGGCTTCATTCCTGATTTTGGCGCGGTGCCGGATTCGGTCTGGCAAGACTGCCAGATCCTCTTCCTGTGCTCCCCCGGCAATCCCAGTGGTGCTGTAATGCCCCGGGAAACCCTGATACAAGTCATCAAGCTGGCCGACAGGCACGACTTCATCGTCGCCTCAGACGAGTGCTACTCTGAACTTTACCCCGATGAGAACCAGCCTCCCGAAGGCCTGTTGCAGACCTGCGCCGCCATCGGCCGCAACGACTTTGCCCGCTGCATCGTGTTTCACAGCCTGTCCAAACGCAGTAACCTGCCCGGCCTGCGATCCGGCTTCGTGGCCGGCGACGCCTCGGTGCTCAAGGGCTACCTGAAATACCGCACTTACCACGGCTGCGCCATGCCCATCCACAACCAGCTGGCCAGCATTGCCGCCTGGCAGGACGAAGCCCACGTCGTTGAGAATCGGACCGCCTATCGCGCCAAGTTTGAGGCCGTAGTGCCCATTCTTCGTGAGGTCATGGACGTCGAGTTTCCCGATGCCGGATTCTACCTGTGGCCGGTCACACCCATGGACGACGAAACCTTCGCCCGAGAATTGTCAGCCCAGCAGAACGTGCATGTTCTGCCCGGCCGCTACCTGTCTCGCACCGTCGAAGGCCACAACCCCGGGGAACATCGGGTTCGAATGGCTCTGGTGGCGCCCTTGGAAGAGTGCGTGGAAGCAGCACGGCGCATTGTTGATTTTGTGAAGGCGAACACTCCATGAAGATTTACGGCATCAAGAACTGCGACACCGTCAAGAAAGCCCGCAAATGGCTCGACGAACAAGGCATTGAGCACAGCTTTCACGACTTCAAAAAAGACGGACTGGATGACGCCCTGCTCCAACGACTCGAACAGGCCGTTGGCTGGGAAACCCTGCTTAACCGCCGCGGCACCACCTGGCGCAAACTTCCGGATGAGGTTCGTGATACCATAGACGGTTCATCTGCCCACAGCCTCATGCTGGAAAATCCGTCCATCATCAAACGACCGGTGGTCGAGCATGAAGGTTCAATTTCCGTTGGCTTCAAGGCCGACGATTGGGCCCAACAGTTTTCAAACGCTTAAGTCTGACGATCATAGAGGAGCAACCACCTGATGAGTTTCGCATTCGGTATCGGCATCGGCACCCAGAACAGGCAGGGACATTGGCTGGAAGTCTATTACCAGCAGCCGGTTATGACCCCCGATAACGCCCTGATGGAAGTGGTTCAGAATGCCCTGGACTACAAGGGCGGAAATCAGGCGATTAGCGCCTCCGCCGAGCAGCTCAGCCAGCTTGCCCACGCCCTGCGTCAGATTGGCCAGGCCGAACAGGCACGGCTTGCGGAAGCAGCCGAAACCAGCAAGCGCCCTGTTGTAGTTACCATTCTGGAAACCGACGACACGGCCTCGAGCACGCCTGAGGTATACCTCAAGCTACACCTGATCTCCCATCGCATGACCAAGCCTCACGCCTTGAAACTCGATGGCATTTTCGGATTGCTTCCGAACCTCGCCTGGACCAGCGAAGGCGCTATCGATCTCGGCGAACTGCCAGACCGTCAGCTGCAGGCGCGAGTTGAAGGCCACACGCTAGAGATTAAATCCGTCGATAAGTTCCCGCAGATGACTGATTACGTTGTGCCATCCGGCGTGCGTATTGCAGATACCGCCCGAGTCCGTCTCGGCGCTTACGTCGGCGAAGGCACCACTGTCATGCACGAAGGCTTTATCAACTTCAATGCCGGCACCGAAGGCACCAGCATGATCGAAGGCCGCATTTCTGCGGGCGTCATGATCGGCAAGGGCTCGGATCTGGGCGGCGGCTGCTCCACCATGGGCACCCTGTCCGGCGGCGGCAACATCATCATCGCGGTGGGCGAAAACTGCCTGATCGGCGCCAATGCCGGCATCGGTATCCCCCTGGGCGACCGTTGCAAGGTTGAGGCCGGTCTGTACATCACCGCCGGTACCAAAGTTGCCCTGCTGGATGACAACAACAAGCTGGTGGAAGTAATCAAGGCCCGCGACCTGGCCAACCAGCCGGACCTGCTGTTCCGTCGTAACAGCCAAACTGGCGCCGTGGAATGCAAAACCAACAAGTCCGCCATCGAGCTGAACGAAGAACTGCATGCAAACAACTGAGTCGAAAACCCTTGAGCTGGCCATCGATCTGATCCGCCGGCAATCCGTCACTCCGGATGACGCGGGCTGTCAGGCGCTGATGATGTCGCGCCTGGGTCCGCTCGGTTTTGACGGCGAGAACCTGCGCTTTCGCGACACCGACAACCTCTGGGCCCGCAAGGGTTCAGACGGCCCGGTACTGGCCTTTGCCGGTCACACCGACGTGGTACCAACCGGCCCGGAAAAAAACTGGGCACACCCGCCGTTTGAGCCGGTCATCAAGGACGGTTTCCTGCTGGGACGCGGAGCGGCCGACATGAAAGGCAGCCTGGCAGCGTTTGTCACGGCTTGTGAGCGATTCGTTGAGGCGCACCCGAATCATCGGGGATCGATCGCACTACTGATCACCAGCGATGAGGAAGGTCCGGCCCAGGACGGCACGGTAAAGGTGGTCGAAACCCTGGAAGCCCGGAACGAGAAGATCGACTGGTGCCTGATCGGCGAGCCCTCCAGCACGACGGAAGTCGGAGACGTAATCAAGAACGGTCGCCGAGGCTCTTTGCACGGCTACCTGACGATTCGAGGTGTTCAGGGCCATGTCGCCTACCCGCACTTGGCAGAAAACCCCGTACACACAGCAGCGCCAGCCTTGGACGCCCTGGCACAGGAATTCTGGGACAACGGCAACGATTTCTTCCCGCCCACGACCTTCCAGATCACCAAGATTGAATCCGGAACCGGAAGCAACATTATTCCCGGCGAATGCCTGGTGCATTTCAACTTCCGTTACTGCACCGAGAACACCGCCGAAAGTCTTGAAGAGCGCGTGGTCGCGATCCTGGACCGTCACGGCCTGAAATATGATCTGGACTGGCATCTGAGTGGCCGGCCATTCCTGACTGATCGTGGTGCGCTGGTTTCAGCCAGCCAGAACGCCATTCGGACGGTCACCGGCCGGGAAACGGAGCTGTCGACCTCGGGTGGAACGTCCGATGGGCGCTTTATCGCTCCTACCGGTGCTCAAGTGGTGGAGCTCGGCCCTATCAATGCCACTATCCACAAGGTGGACGAGTGCGTGAAAGCCGAGGATCTGGATACGCTTTCCAGCATTTACGAGCAAATTCTGGTTGAGCTTCTGGCCTGACGCCGTCAAACCCCGCCCAGCCTCAGTAGTGAGGGGGCGGTGTTTCCTCCTCTTCACTCTTGATGTTCGAGGGGGACACTTCCTTCAATTGCCGATGTAACAGTTGCTTGGCTTGCCACAACTCGCGAAGCTCCAATTCCTGCTTAGCCACCTGCTCACTCAGCGTATTGATGATGTCATCCTGAAACGCCATCCGCGTTTCCAGTTCGTCGAGTCGTGTTTCCAGGTCTTTCTCGCTCATGTTCGCTGTTGCAACTCCCGTGCACGGATCGTTTGAGAATGTGACTATCGGTAGCTTTGATAACTTCGGCTCGTTGCTGATAACTGTGACACGTTGCGGGCCTGGCAATCCTATTGCCTTGGTCAGCTAACCGGATAATCTGCTATCATGCCGCTTTTGCCCGCAGGCGCCTTTACCAACAGGCCGACCGGCGGTTTTCATCGACCGGGTGTGCGATTTTACCCGATATCCGGTTTTTTATCGTTAGTGTTACAAGAATGGAGAAATCTTAGTCAATGCGTAATCCAGCCAAAGCGATCCTTGTTGCTCTTCTGATCGCCATTCCAGCTCCCTTTATCCTCGGTTTCCTGCTGGTGTCATTTACCCCGGAACTGTTTCAGATTCTTTCGCAAACCGAGACTAGCGAACTGGCCAACAGCACCACGTTTGTCCTTGGCAGTGCCCAGGGAATTGCCGCCTATATCATTGCACTGGTGATCTTCACCGTAGCCGGCTTCCTGGCAGTTTCCCTGTCGGCCAAGCAGAAGAGCACAACACGCAGCTCATCTGGTTCAGTCGCACGCTCACAGGGCCAGCCCTACAATGATGACGATGATGGCGACTACGACGACGGCACCCCTGAGGGTGACGAAGAAGGCACTGTTAAGTGGTTTAACGTAAAGAAAGGCTTCGGCTTCATCGTTCGCGACAGTGGTGACGAAGTATTCGTTCACTTCCGCGCCATTCGTGGCCGCGGCCGCCGGGTTCTGCGCCAGGGCCAACTGGTTCGCTTCAATGTTGTGGAAGCGGATAAAGGCTTGCAGGCGGACAACGTGTCTATCCTGAGCGACTGACACCGGTGTTCACGAAAAAGGCAGCCCTCGGGCTGCCTTTTTTAGTTCCAGACGACGAGGTTTTCACCCCGATGGTCCAACCGCCACCATTTTTCATCGGTGACCGGCTCTCCTTCCTTCCACTCACCCGGACTGCATCGGATCTCCGTATCCATGGAACGCCACGCGCTCCTCGCGCACTCCAGATCGGTATGCCAGGGCAAATTCTCTCCTTCCATCACCAGACAGGTGAAACGCTTTCCAAACGCACCCGGATACAACGATATCCTCAACCGCTTACCAGCACACAGGGCGTGTCCCTTGATCACTGACGTCACCTGACTGTCATCCAACTCCAGACTGTCGAGATGACCTGCCAGCCACTGTGAAACAGTGCCCTCCGCAAGGTCACGAATGTATATTTCCAGATCCTGCACCGGCTGAATCTCCATCCTGTTGGTTACAATGGAGCACATAGTGAACCGGGCCGGTGCCCGCTGCAAGCCAACGTTCCAGTTCAAGCTGAAGATCAGCCACCGACAAGCGTCTCAATGTACCTGCTGCTTTTCGCTCACACCAGTTTTTCTCCAATGCAGCTTGCCGGCGATCGATGTCGTCCAGCGCATCAGCGATTGGGGCCGGCGTCTCCGCACGTGCCAGCGCCACCAGATTCTGCCGGTGCAGTGTATCTGCGGCTCCGGCCAAAGCCACTCTGCCTATTGGGCCACAGCGGGCAAACAGATCCAGCCTGGCGGCGGCCCGTTCCACCCACTCCAGCATGGCACCGGGCGTGGTTACACGCTTGTCTGGGCAATGGGCCGCAAACCGAAGGACGGGGCTGGAAAGTTCAATCTTCCAACGCTTTTCGATATCAGGCTGATGCGCGGTTAATATCGCCTCGCGCTGATCAGTATCGGACTCCGGCAAATCGACAATCTGGAGAGATCGCCCCAGACGACGCTCTAAGGAACAATGATCTTCCTCAGCGCGCTCGGGCCCCAGTAGCAGGATTGGTCCTCGCCAGTTCGTCGCCAGCTCAGACGCCAGACTTCCCGGCCGATCCATCAGTAGCATCAAATCCGATGGCGATGTGTTGTCAAGCACCAGCAGCGGCCACTCACGCGTTGAGGTCTGATCTGACGGGGCAAGAACCGGCAGGTCGCTTGCCATTACCTCGGCCTCACGACGCAGGTCCAGCTCCAGATAATCCCGGTTTACCGCCGCCAGCATGATCGGTAGCCAACTGGATTTACCAGCTCCAGGTTCTGCTCGAATCCACAGCAACGAAGATGATGACGCGGACACCGTGATGGCAACATCCTCCGCCAGCGCCACCCACTGCGCATTGGTGACCACCAGGGGCGCACCGGTATTGGATTCGATTCCTGCCGGGACAGTGTCTATGCTTTCACATGGCCAATTGGGGACCAACTCAAGCACCGCAACATAAGCCTTATCCCGCAAACGCTCCATCCCCGTCGTGAGCACGCTGAGAAGCAGATTCCATTCGAGCCAGTGTGCGTCGCTGAGCTCTCGGGAGCACGCAAACCAGTCAACCAGCTGAGACGACAACGCGCCCTCTGCACCAACCTCAGTGACGATCGGTTGCTCACACTGTACGGTTCGCACCAGCTCATCAAGATCAATCCCGCAACTGCGCAGAAACCGGGGGATATCGGGGCAGGTATCAAGAAGCGCGAGCAGGAAATCTTCCACAGTGATAACGACACCACCGCGCTCAATTACGCTGTCTCGCGCTTTTACCAGCGCCGCCTGACATTCAGGCGCCAGGCAGCCTTGCCAATCATCCATCACACGCTCCATGTTGAAACCGCATCATCCTGATGCAAAAGCTGGGGCTACTGCATATAAGCGCCCCGAATCCGGCAGCCTACCAGCTACCAGTGTTTTCCATGCTGGCCCAGGGCTCTTTTGGCGCAAGCGACTCACCTTTTTGCAGGAGCTCAATGGAAATGCCGTCGGGGGTGCGCACGAAAGCCATATGACCATCCCTGGGAGGACGGTTGATGGTGACGCCATTCGCCTGCAGGTGCTCACACAGCGCATAGATGTCGTCCACCCGATACGCCAGATGGCCAAAGTTCCGGCCGCCGGAATACTCTTCCGGATCCCAGTTATAGGTCAGTTCAATCATTGGCGCTTTCTCTTCCCGGGCGCGCGCCTCATCCTCTGGAGTTGCCAGGAACACCAGGGTAAAACGGCCTTTTTCGCTGCTCTTCCGACTGATTTCTTTCATGCCCAGAAGGTCACAGAAAAAGTGCAAAGTCTCGTCGAGGTTGCTGACACGGATCATGGTGTGCAGGTATTGCATATCGGCTCCTGATTACGGCTAACTGATGTCGGGCGTGGGTTCGCCCTTACCTGACAACCAGTTTACGGTATTCTGGACGGATGACTGTACGTACCCCCAACAATAGCCTACTTGAATTTCGGCATCCTGCGGTTCGCCACCTGGGGTGGCTGTGTTCTGCGCCTCAGCTTTTGCATTCGCCGGCAACCTTTCAGCCCAGCGATTACCTGCCCCGGGATTATCTGGAAACCCTGAAACAATGGGACCAGAATCCCGAGACCGCACCAGCCCTGCTTAGAGAAGTTCCCCAACGCAGGCTTGGCTTTTACTTCGAGCGACTCTACGAAGTGATGCTCTCCGACCTACTCGGCTGGAAGATCCTGCTGAAGAATGCCCAGATCCAGTCCAACGGACACACCTTGGGCGAGCTGGATTTTATCGTTCACAACACCACAGATGATCGAATTGAACACCATGAGATTGCCATCAAGTACTATCTGGGCGTCCCCAATGGCGGCAGCGAAGCGCTCTGGTACGGCCCCAATGCCCGGGATCGCCTGGATATCAAAAGCGACCGGCTGATCAATCATCAGAGCACCCGTACCCAGCAGCCGGAAACACTGCAATTGCTTTCCAGACACGGAATAAGCGGCCCAATAACCGCCCGAATATTCATGCCCGGCTACCTGTTCTACCCGTTAGCCATTGCCCTGGAAGCACCCGCAACGACACCCCAAAACCATCTTCGCGGCTGTTGGACCTATGCCGACACACTGGAAGAAACGGATACCTCAACCTGGGTCCAACTGAACAAGCCACACTGGGTTGGCCCCTGGTGGCAGCCTGCAACACCACCGGGCACCGATGCCAGGCAAGCGATCACTGACATCCAAGTCGATCGCATTCCGCGCCTGTTCTCAGAACTTACTCGAGATAGCGCTTCCGACCACTGGAAGGAACGAAGAAGAATCTTTGTTGTACCTTCGTCGTGGCCGACTCAGCCTAAGTAGTCGATATCCGTATCGAAGTGGTTCGAACCGAACACGGGGAATAAACCCCTTTCAATCTATCAGATAGGCCAAGCGCCCTCCGGGCGCAGTTCCCGATACTCGGCCATGGACACCTTTCCAAGGTGAGGTGTCAATTTGCACTGACGCTTTGCCCAGGGAAAATGACTCTGGTTTGCCAACATCTCAACACCTTCTCCCGCCTTCCAGGCCTCCAAGTCGAGATCACGCCAATACCGAGGATTCCGATTCGTCTTTAAATCGTGATCTCGGGTAACGGGATCCAGGTGGCGGAAAGGCTCCAGACGGGGCATGTCTGGAAGCGGCTCGGTGACATCCATATAGCGTTGAAGCATGTCCCAGAGGGCGAGAACTTCTCCCTTCGTCGGCTCAATGCCGCTAAGCCAGGTCTGATTAAAAGTCTTCTGGGTGTAGCGATGGACAAACATCAGGCGGTAAAAGATTCCTCCGTGTTGAATCACACGCTCCACATAGGCATCAAACTCTACAAAAGGTGCTTCGAAAAAACGTTTTCGTCCCATCGCAAAGCGGACCTGACCGGTAATGCGGTTGAATTCGCTATATCCGTCCTCCAATGTTCTGTCTAACCTTTTTTCTAGACTTTTTTCGAATGGCTTCAGTAAGAAAGCCATGCCGGTGCTCATAAGCCAATTGGTCGTGCAGGGTGTCGCCCAAATAGCAAAGCCTATCCATCCGAAAGTGAAAAAGAAGACTAGGGCCGTCAACAATATAGCCGGCACACGTTGCACGAAATCAAATTCGCTTATACCCCAAATCATGAGTGCTGGCCCACCGAGCCAGAGGGTGAGCACCCAGGTGAGTGGAACGATCAATACCAAAAACCTGAAGCCAATTTTCCCATTGAGGAATCCGATCCTCTCATGGTTCCACCACCAATCCCTGTCTTTAAATTCTGGATCGCTCTTATCCTGACTCTGTACTGCTTCGACATCTTTCTCCATGAGGAAATAAGGATTCACTCCCGCATACGTCCCGATAGGCTGCAATTCATCACCAACCCGAGAGCGCTTGCCCCGGCATTCTGGCAGCACTTCAATATTGCAGGCCGAGTACGCCGTTTCTGCAATTGGCCGGATGTTTTCCATTTCTCTCATACTTCTACCTCAGTAAAAAACCAATAGGGCGAGTCTGGCTGAGAAAGTGGATCAGACGAATTACGTTCCTTGGCAGGAGGATTTCCATGACGCGACAAATCGAATAGCTCGAACTGATCATTTACTGGGGATGGCAGCACCAACGGCCCTTGCTCAGTACTGACAACCGCTTGAACTCCCACCCTAACTGTGGTCCAGATGGACTCGTCGTAGCCCCAACTGCTCCTGTATCCATTCTGAAGTTCCTTTTTAACCAAAAACCGAACCCCTCCTTCACCAGGCAATGATTGGCGAGCAACTACTTTTTTCAACGGTGTTGATGCTTGCATGTAATGGCTTTTCACTGTTCCCGCCGCTCCATACGTATCGATAGATGTGGAAGCATAAGCAATTTCCTGGACAGCCAGGCTAAACGAATTTTTGGGTATTCCCGGTACCTGCGTCGGAGACACCAACAACCTGCTTACAAGTGGCATCCGGACTGTAACCACGTAGTCTTCTGGCGCCGCCAAGTTCGTTGCCTGGGAGAACTCAAGATCCGGAGCGATATTTCGATAGGTTTGCACGTTGATAGAGATTGGAGACAGTAACGTTATTAGTTGGCCAAAATATGCACTATCTTCGGCGTTACCAGGATCAGGATTCGGATAGAGGCCTAGAGGCCCGCGTTTGAGTAGGTTTTCAAAAGGGTCGTCGGTGACGTTACTCGCATACAAACTCCCCCCTATAACCATTCCCATCCCGATTACCGCCCATCCCCACCCCGGAACCGCTAGTAGCGTTGCCATCAGGGGATGCGCCAAATAAATTAGACCGCCTGCAAGCGCAACTGCATGCCCAATTGCCGCATCGAAGTCCTTGCTATAAAAACTAAGCCCCATCTCAATGCAACTCAAAACGGCCGTCGCAGCACCAGCGATAAAGCTTGCCAAGCCAACAGTACGAACCAGCGTTGAGGCGCCAAGTTTTTGCAGGCGATTGCCAATGAAAAACCAATTTTTGACGTCGAAAAGAGGTCTTGTGGCAATCCGGTAACTTCTTGAGCTGGAGTTCTGTGCCCCACCTATTTCACCCAGAACTTGAGTGAGTTTGAGGGATGCCGCCGTTAAATCAACTGCGGCGCTAACAAATCTAGACACCAACAATGGCCATCGCCCACTTCCACGATCAGCACCTTCATTAAAGGCTTTAAGTTCAACGAAAACGTTAAAAGCGGCCAAGACAACCAGCCCGCGCGAGACGGCCGGCCCATCTACGATACCGCTTACGTTTTTAGAGAGATCCACCTTAATCAGGCTGAGTTTCTTGGCCTCGCTATGTCCCGTCGGTGCGTAGAATACGAGTGCGGGCCCAGCCACTTTCTGAATTGCCGTTTCCAGTTCATCGGCAGCCCGGGAGGGGCTGGTTGACCCCATCATTTCGCCAGAGTTATCGATCAAGTCAGCATAGAGATAATCGTTCTTTCGGGTCAGGATGCCTTCGGTTCGATCGAACTCGGTCAAGCCACGGTTGAGCCCTTCGCCTCGCACGCCGAGGATCGTGCCCGAAGCCTCAACACCGCCACGATTGACGATGGTGATGCCAGCAAGTGCTGGGTCAGCCAGGGTGAAGTTTGAGGCTGCAGACTGCATCACCCTTTGTATCTCAACCTGACTCACCACGCCCTCTTCCATGAGCCGCTCGCCTACCTTCAGTACCGCTGTGCTCCATTCCTCCAAGGCGCGTGCGACCAGGCTACCCACTTTGCCTGCGTCCGAAATATTTTTGACGATTCCACCATCGCCAGCCTCGCGGTCGTGGAGCTGTTTTTCCAGATAAGCAAGAGACTGGAGATTTAATCGGCCCAGCATCTCCTCCGTGATCTCGCTACGATCCTCCGTCAGCTGCAGGAGCAGATCATGTGCCGACTTGGACTCTTCGGACAATTCGTCGTCCGCGGTATCTGCAGATTGGGGTGCCCAGCCCGTCAGAAAGTCGCTGTCAAAGAGCCACCGCTTGAGGCTCTTGAAGAGATCATCCTCTCTGGCAAAGCCGTTTGCCCTGAGAACCCCCGGTATCTGCTGGAAAAGGTTCAACTTATCCGCAATCAGCAGGTATCCCTCGCAGATTGCCAGGTCCCCGCATTCTCGGTAATCATCCAGCACCGCCGCCAGAACCGAGCTCTTCATCATCTCCTGGAGCCGCTCCACGTGCCGGTTAATGACAGCAACCGCGTGGTCCTTTTCTTTGGTGTCGAGCACCGCGTCAAGCTTCTCTTTGTCGATGGCATCCGCGTATTTCTGCAGATCGGTTTTGCCATCCAGGGTCAATGGATCAAACACAGCCTGTCGGATCAGCATGGCGGAGTGGGCCATAGGCTTCTGCTTGATCGAGGCATCCACGGCATCAAGGTAATGGAGTGCGAGGTGCAGCTGGGCCAAAGAGTGACGCAACTGGAAAAGCGGGTCGGGGATTGAAACACCGACAACCCCCTTTTGACTGCGAAGCTCTTGCAGGCGGTCTTCGTCTGCGTCCCCGTTGAAGTCCATGCCCACTGAATCGTAGCCATCGTCAGAAGCAATCTGCTCAAGGCGACGATTCAGGCGCATACACAGTTCGGTGTCATCCGGAGTTTCGAAGTCAGGTCGGTAGACAGCCGGGTTTTCCAGCATCAGTTCCATACCGAGATCCCGGGCCCGTAGAGCATTCACGTTCGCAATGTTCGACGCCGGATAGCCCTTTTTAAAGACAAGGTCTTCGACCGTGGCGGCTGGCCAGGCATGCTCGATGCCACTGGTTCGGGTGAGCCTCGCTGTAGTGTCCTGCTCAAGACGAGTAATGTAACGCCAGTCCCACTGGACTTCGCTGTAGGCAACGCGGATTTCGTTGATGACAGCCCGGCCTTGCAGAAGAACGGGAACGAGGATGTTTGAAAGCCATTTACCTTCGCTGGCCCTGATCGCACTCGCCTCCTTCCCTGCCCCGGCTTCTGCCAGACGAATACTCTGGAGGTCGATATCACTCATTAGCCCATGAGTGTCAATTTCCAGCTCACGCCAGAGCACATCCCCTCGGAACACGTACAGATAACCAGGGCGAAGTAACGCGACAGCGCGTCCGGTATGGAAGGTCAGGCCACCGGATTTCACCGGCAGATTACCGGCAAGTTCTGCCAGCGGTTTGATCCGAAGCAGCGTGTTTTCCTGGTGTTCGTCCTGCTCGACATTCGATTGGGCATGCTCTAAAAGCGTGAGATTGATGTGCCCGCCGGCGCGTTTCGGAACCGACAGAACCAGTTCACCAGGATTGCTGTCATCGTATTCGGCACGGCGCCGCACCGAATTTTCCAGGGTTTCATCCATAAAACTCAGGGTATTGGTCATTGCTCCGACTCTCCGGCTACAGAGTTAATGACAACCACATTCTCACCGGTCGACGTGCCTCCAATGACGTCGACGATCAGCTCTCTCCGGGGTTTCTCGAATGCGCGAGGAGGAACAGATTCCGCTTCGGCGTTGCGTCTCTGGCCGAGTTCCGCAAGCATTTCAGGAGGAACGGCGGCACTGCTATCATTGCTCAGGCCTGCCGGCAGCTCCGCACTCGGCAGATCAACACCGGAGCCCTTACCCGGTGAGCCGCCAGAATTAATTTTGATGCCTGGACCGCTCAAGGTCACACCGCTGGCATCCAGCTTTATGAAACTACCGCCACCGGAAATAGTGAGCTCCGCACCGGCGTCCAGCACGACTTTGGAGCCAGCCTTGTGATGAACCTCGCGCCCAGCCTCACTTGCGGAGACTTCACCTACAGAGCTGTGCCAGGTGCCACCGATGTCGTGACTGAAATCTGCACCGTAGGACTCCCGCTTTTCGCCGTCGACGCCGACATGTTCGTTTCCTTTAACGTGGCTGAAACTGTGATTCTTCACGGTCAGGTGGCTGTCGTTTCTGATGACCTCGGTGCGGTTGTGCTCGGTGAGCAGGTCCAAGTCCTTCTGGGCGTGGACATAGACCTGTTCCTTGTCCGCTTCGTCCTCGAATCGTAATTCGTTACTGCCCTCGCCCTTGTGGGTCTGGGTTTTCAGGGTGGTGCGGGTTTTGTGCTCTGGCAGTGAATACGGTGGTTTGTTGATGGCGTGGTAGGTGCGCCCGGTGATGATGGGCTGGTCCGGATCGCCATCCAGAAAGGACACAATCACTTCATGGCCGATGCGGGGCAAGGCCATAAAGCCATACTGCCCGCCGGTCCAGCCCTGGCTGACACGGAGCCAGGCGCTGCTGTGTTCGTCATTCTGGCTGTAACGATCCCACGGGAAGCGCACTTTCACCCGGCCGTGTTCGTCGCAGTGAATTTCTTCACCTTCGGGGCCGGTGACGATGGCGATCTGGGGGCCGTCCATGATGGGACGATGAACACACTGCGGGCGCCAGGTGAGGTTCGCTGGGATAGCGCTGAAACGGTTGTGATAAGTGGTCGGTTCCGATCCGCCCTCTTCCTCTAACGCCTGCGGCTGCTTGCCCTGATGGGTCACGGCAGTGAGTAGCCAGTCCCGGTTCAGGTTCGGTTGGTCATGATCGGTGAGTTCAACCTTGGCACCCGGCGCAAAGTCCGGGCGATTGCTTTCGCCCTGAGCGGTACTGGCGTCATTCCTTAGTGCGTCCAGTTTAGCCTGGGTGAAGGGACGGCCACTGGCATCGGCCTTGAATCGGCCCGGATATTCGAAGTGCTGGTAGTCGTCGCGGTGGTTAAAAGCGCTGGTGCCCTGCTCGTGCATCAGGGCATAGGCAGGATTCTTGAAGGTGTAGTCTTTGAGCGCCACGGAAGTGGCTCGGACCCGCTCCTGGTAGCGAAACCGGAACACCGACATCTGCCGGTGACTGCCACCCGCAGAGGCGTTATATCCGACCGGAGCCAGAACCGGCGCGTCGCCGTGATGATCGGCCACGATCAGCCCGGCCGATGCACTGCCATCTACCGCGCCATGCTGATAGCGGTAATGCCAGCCCTCCTCTGCCGCCAATCGCTCCAGAAACGCCAGATCGCTCTCCCGATGCTGAACGCAGTATTCCCGCTCCGCCGACTCGCGCTTGAGCTCAAGCACCGAATCCACAATGCCCCGCTCTTCCAGCAAGGTACACACAATGGCATCAGGTTGCTGTCTCTGGAAAATCCGGCTGTTGTGCATCAATCCCAACCGCCACAACGGCGGCTGAATGACGAGCTCATAGCGGGTTCGCCGGTGGCCGGAGTCGCCGCGAACAAATTCACTGACCACACCGGAAAAACGACGCAACGGCTCACCATCCTGCCAGACCATCAGTTCGACAGGCTGTTCCAAGACATTCGCAGCACCAATAGCGGGATCAATACTGGCCAGCTGCAAGCGGCCATGAAACAACTCGGAAAGGGCTTCGGTCAGCGCAAAGCCAACCACAGAAAATACGTCGGGTGGGAGCTCACCAACACGGGCGGTGAACTGCAGTCCGCTTGCCTGAGGCATGTCTTCCGTCCTTGAAGAAAAAAGTCCTGCTCATCCTGAGCGTGAACGTAAGTATACCGGCGGTCTGGAGGAATGTAATCAAAACACACCGGTTACCTCTTCAGGATGAGAAGTTGACCACAGGCTCATTCTGCTGCACCCTAATCTGGTTTCATTACGCAACCGGAGAGCAATGTGAGCGAATATAATAATCGTGCTGTCGTACTCAAACAGCGCCCGCAAGGGGAAATTCAGCAAGGCGATCTGGTCATGGAAGAGCGCTCCGTCAGGGCGCCGGGTGACGGCGAAGTCGTTGCACAGATTCTGTGGCTTTCGCTGGATCCCTACATGCGCCCGCGCATGAACGACTCCAAAGGGTATATGGATCCCATTGGTATCGACGAGCCCATCGTGGGCGAAAGCGTTGCCCGCATTGTGGAATCCCGGTCGGACAAACTGAAGGTGGGTGATCTGGTGACCTGTTATTCAGGTTGGCAGGAATACGTAACCTTCCCCGCCGATGCTCCCATGGTTTACAAGATTCACCAGAAGGACAATGTGCCCGTGCAAACGTATCTGGGCGTGGCCGGCATGCCAGGCCGTACCGGTTTTTGCGGCCTGATGTACGTTGGTCTGCCCAAGGCAGGTGATACTGTAGTGGTCTCTGCTGCCTCCGGCCCGGTTGGCACGGTGGTCGGCCAGACCGCGAAAAGCGAAGGCTGCCGCGTTGTCGGCGTCGCCGGCGGTCCGGAGAAATGCGATTTCGTGGTTAACGAGCTTGGGTTTGATGCCTGTGTCGATTACAAGGCGGGCAATCTTGAGGCTGATCTTAAAGCCGCCTGCCCCGATGGCATCGACGTCTATTTTGAAAACGTCGGTGGAGCGGTTACCCGTGCGGTCGCGCCCCTGCTGAACACCGGTGCCCGGGTGCCCATCTGCGGTTACGTGTCAGCGTACAACGCCACCGACATGGCCTCAGTGGAAACTCCGTTTCATGTCCTCAAGGCTCTGGATCCCGTGCCCGAGCATCGCTTTTTCCTCGTCACCGAATGGCAGGACAAGCATCAGGAAATTACGGACATCCTGGCTTCACGCATCGCCAATGGCGAACTGAAGTACCGGGAAACCGTTGCTGAGGGCCTGGAGAATGCCGTTGACGCCTTCAAGGGCATGCTCAACGGCAAGAACTTCGGCAAGCAGCTGGTGCACATCGCCGACTGATCGGCTGTTAGCACGCTGAACACCGGGAAGGTCAGTCTGAAACTTTCAGCAAAACCTTCCCGGTGTTCTGATTCTCTGCAACGTAGGTCATCGCCTCTTCAACCTTGGTGATCGGCCACTCGCTGTCAATCTGAGGGCGGATCTGTCCAGCGCTCAACAACGGCCATACGTGCCGGTGCAGCGCCTGCATCACCTTGCCTTTATCGACCACGGTCCGCGACCGCAACGTGGAGCCGATCAGGCGATGACGCTTCACCAGCATGAGGCCAAGATCCACCTCGGCCGTGCGCCCACCCATCAATCCAATCAGTACGATCCGACCATCCACGTTCAGAACTTTCTGGTCCTCGCTGATGTAACTGCCCCCGACCGGGTCCAGCACCATATCAACGCAACCCCAGCTCTTGACCGCATCCACAAATGAACCGTCGTTGCGGTTCCAGACACCGGTCGCGCCCAGCTGCTGACAGGTTTCCAGCTTTGCCGCGTCGCCTGCGGTTGCAAACACCGGGTTGCCAAACGCTGTTGCCAATTGGATAACCGCCGTACCCAGGCCGCTGGCCCCGGCATGAAGCAGTAACCGCTCGCCCGGCTGCAGTCCCGCTTCCTGATAGAGGTTGAGCCAGGCGGTGGCGAACACTTCCGGAATGGCCGCAGCCTGGTCCAGTGAATACCCCTTGGGCACCGGCAATACCTGTACTGCGGGCACAACCACCTTGGTGGCATAACCGCCGCCCGTCAGCAAGGCGCAGACCTCCTGGCCCACTTCCAGGCCGCTGACTGACTCGCCCAGCGCCGCAATACGGCCACTGACTTCCAGCCCCAGGATGTCAGACGCCCCCGGCGGCGGTGGGTAAACGCCCGCTCGTTGCATCAGATCAGCGCGATTGATTGCAGTCCAGACAACATCGATTTCGACATGGTCGGCCGGCACTTCTGTGTAGTCGTCACAGTCCTCCCAGCTGAGCTTGTCTCCGATTACCTTGATCGCTTTCATCATGTCTGAGGTCTCGGTTTTGGAACATTAGCTCAGCATACCCGATGTTTTTCCAGCGTTGTAATGAGAATATTTTCATAGATGGCGGCAAGCTTCCCCAAGCCCCATTCGAGCGGTTTCCGGCAGTCGACAGATTCGCTCATTAATGTCACCAGCTGGTGGGCGGCGCCTCGCGCTTCGGCTTTGGCATTGTCAGGAACGCTGGGATAAAGCTGCGAGGATGGCACATATTCCGGGTACGCCAACCGGTCCGGCGCCAGGGCCAGGCAGCCGGATGCCATGGCCTCAAGCATCGATAGCCCCTGGAAATCATGCAGTGCCGAGGAGATCACCACATCCGCCTGACTAAGAAGCTGATCGTAATCCGAGCGCTGTGGCAGGAAGCCCCAATGCACCAGGCGATGGCCATGACACTGACGAATGGCATCGAACGCCTCCGGCTGCTGCCGAAAGGTTTGGCCTACCACGCTCAAGCTAAAATCCTGACCCTGGCTTTCCAGCTCATCCAACAGCAAGAGTAAGCGGTCAGGCCCCTTATCGTATTCCCATCGGTGATTCCAAAGCAGGTGTGGACAGGTTCGGTTCAGGGGTTCCGTGCGGTCAACGTACAAACGATCCTCAATGGGAACCGGCACTACCTGGGCTTTGTCCGCCAACTGATCGAGCGTCTCCAAAGGCACACCATCAGGCAGTTTGCGATAGAGCCCAGCCACGCCCTCCAGAAAACTGCGGCGGTTCCAGTCACTGTTAAAAAGGACAACATCGGCAGCGAGGGCGCTGTAGAGGTTTACCATCTGTGGGTCGACGCTGGCATGCTGCCCTTGCGACTCCGGATAGGCGAACTGGTTTTCATGCATGTACAACACGGCAGGAGTCGAGGCCAGGTGCGGATGCAGTCCGCGGATAGAGACGAGATCGACCATAGAGGTGACCAACAGCAGATCCCACCGCTGTTGCAGCAAGGGCTCGTTTAACCAGGTGAGTGCGTTGCCCCGTATCCGCCAGCGGAAAAACCGCGGGGGAAGAGTCAGTGTCTGCCATTCAAAGGATGACTGACTGGCGACCAATTGCTCCCGCCAGCGCCGGTGGCTGTCGGCATCGTAGGCGGAGAGCAGCAATATGCGGGGTTTGTGGGCTGGGATCGTGTCGGGCATGCAGGCATTCTGCCCTACTCCCGATTCGACAACCAGACGCTCTGATAGGGTTGTAGGGTAATGCTTCCGGACTGATCGTCGATGGTCATGCCCGAAATCAGGTCCACCCACTCATCGGTGCCAATCAGGTTAATGTCGCTAAGAGCAACCTGCTGGATCTCGTCACTGATGTTATGGATGCAAAAGATGGACTGGTCCCGTCGCATGCTCTGGCGCCAGAAACCAAACAACTGCAAACCAAGGTGCAGGGTGAACTGAGTGGCGTTAGGGTGAAAGGCCGCCTGTTTGCGGCGGATAGCGATCAGCCGCTTCAGCTCGTGGAAAGCCTTGCTGTGATGGGTCAGCGGGTCCTCCAACGTCTGTTCCAGCTTATCCAACTGCCACTGACTTCGGTTGATCGACCTGAGTCGGCCAGTGTTGGCCACTCGCTCCAGATCGTTTCCCGTGGCCAACAGGCTGTGAATGTAAAACGCCGGAATTCCTTCCAAGGCGAGCATTATCGTGTGGGCACAGACAAAGCGTTGATGCTGCCAGTGATCGGCACCGGATTCCGCAGTGCCCTTCAGGGCATCGTATAGGGCAATATTGATTTCATAGGGCTGGTCCCGACCATCCGGTGTGCGCCGGTACGACACTTTGCCGCCAAAAGAGTCCATGGTATTGATCAGGCGCTGTTTCTCTTCCTCGGTCAACAAACCGTCGGTGGGACGCATGCCAATGCCGTCGTGGGATGCAATGAAGTTAAAGTAGGAAGTTCCCATCTGCGCCGGCGGCATGCTCATCAGCCAGGTTTTCAGGTGCCGGCAATTGCCGGTCACCAGCGTATTGATCAGCAACGGCGGCAACGAGAAGTTGTAAATAACGTGGGCTTCGTTGGCGTTACCGAAGTAAGTCAGATTTTCCCGATTGGGCACGTTGGTTTCGGTGATCACCACCGCTGTGGGGCTATGGTGCTCAATCAGCAGCCGCAGGATTTTGATCAGTTCGTGGGTCTGCTGGAGGTGAATGCAGGAGGTACCGGACTCTTTCCAGAGGAACGCTACGGCATCCAGCCGAAACACTATTACCCCCCGCTCCAGGTACTGCCGGATGATGCCGGCAAACTCGATCAGGACCTGGGGGTTGGCGAAGTTCAGGTCGACCTGGTCTTCACTGAACGTGCACCAGACGTAACGTTCACCGTCCTCGGTCTGCACTGGGTTCAACAGCGGCGAGGTACGGGGCCGGACCACAGCACTCAGATCGTCCCGGGGATTGCCTTCAAAGAAATAGTCCTTACCCGGATCCACTCGCTTGCGGAAATTTTCAAACCATCGGCTCCGGGCCGACATGTGATTGATCACCAGGTCCGCCATCAGTTTGAAGTCAGCGGCAATGGCTTCGACATGCTCCCAGGTGCCATGGGATTCATTAACCGCCAGGTAGTCCATCACCGAAAAGCCATCATCCGAACTGAACGGGAAGAACGGCAGGATGTGCACCGTAGAAATGCTGTCTTCCAGGCAATCCTTCAAAAACTGATGCAAGG
Organism: Marinobacter alexandrii; assembly: GCF_005871205.1. GTDB lineage: Bacteria > Pseudomonadota > Gammaproteobacteria > Pseudomonadales > Oleiphilaceae > Marinobacter > Marinobacter alexandrii. The sequence continues at coordinate 122,486 of NZ_SWKM01000013.1, forward strand.
TGACCAGCGGCTTCTGATCGGGCTGCTGTACCGAGTCGGCGTAAGTAATCAGAACCACGTCGGACTCATCCCAGTTGTTCTGGTGTGCCGGTGGTGGTGGCTGCTCAGGCTCCAGCCCCATGGTTTCCAGCAGCTTGTCAGCCAGCCCATCGCACTCCAGATCCGGGTAAACGGTGGTCAGCAGGGAAACCAGCTTCGTTCTCAGCACCTGGGTCATGGGCGGAATTCCTGGTTATCAAGTTCCACGGCTTCCAGCAGCTGTTCCTTGATGTCAGGAATTGCACTGGTCACCCGGTTCCAACTGGGAATAAAGGGTGTGTCCATGGGGTTATCGAGAAAATAGGCGCCCGCGCGCATCACGTTCTGGGCGAACAGCTCCACTGCTTTTTCTTCCTTGTGGCGATCAAAGGTCAGGCCATTGATGATGGCATCGTTCTGGTAGGTCTCGACAAAATCCAGGGCGATACGGAAGTAAGAGGCTTTGATGGTCCGAAACTTCTCAGATGAAAAAATCTCGCCGTTGGTGGCCAGTTTTCGGAACAGCGCTTTGGAAATGTCCATGCTCATCTTGGACAGACCACGGCTGGCGTCTTCCGGTGACAATTCCTGATGCTTGTGATCGTAGACATCGGCAATGTCGACCTGGCACAGACGGTTGGTGGCATAGTTGCGTTTCATCTCGGACAGTACACCTACCTCAAGGCCCCAGTCGCTCGGAATGCGCAGATCATTGATGACGTCGGTACGGAAGGAGAACTCACCCGCCAACGGGTAACGATAGCTGTCGAGGTAGTCCAGGAAATCACTGGGGCCACACACTTTCTTCAACGCGCGAATCAGTGGTGTGACCAACAACCGGCTGACTCGGCCATTCATCTTCCCATCGGCCACACGAGCGTAATAGCCTTTGCAGAACATGTAGTTGAAGCCCGGGTTGGCGACGGGGTAAATCAATCGAGCCACCAGGTCCCGCGAATAGGTCAGTATGTCGCAGTCATGCAGCGCCACAGACTTGCTCACTCCGGACGCCAACACATAGCCAAAGCAGTACCAGACATTGCGTCCCTTGCCCATTTCAGTGGGCGCCAGATTCTGCTCGCGCAGTTTCACGTCAACATCCCGCAGCCGTGGTCCATCGTTCCACAATACCTTGAAATTCTGGGGCAAATCCGAAAAGTACTCCATCGCATGGCGATACTGCTGCTCATTAGCACGATCGAGACCAATGACGATCTGGTCCAGATACGGAACTTTGGTGAGCTCGTGCACGATGTTCTTCAGTGCGGGCCCTTCTAGCTCGGAATAAAGTGAAGGTAATACCAACGACATGGGCCGGGCCTTGCGGAACTCCATCAGTTCCGCCTCAAGATCCTCCACGGGCCGACGAACAAGGTTGTGCAGGGTGGTGACAATGCCATTCTGGTAAAAGTCGCCCATGGCGGCTCTCCTCTCTGGAACCGGTATTCTTGTTAGTAGCCGTACTCAAACAGGAGGTTGAGCACGCACTCGTTCCAACCCTCAGGGCCGGGCTTGAGGGAGCGCATGGCATGCTTGGCCGATGGCAACTGCACGTCGTCACTGTGAACTCCGCGAATGACAACCGGGATATCCGCCGACTCCAGCATCTGCTGATCGTTCGGGCTGTCTCCAAGGGCAATAGCAATTACCGGCTGCTCGCCATAGTGCTCCCGGTATTTACCCAGCAAAAAGTGGGCCCCATCGGCTTTATCGAATACCCCCATGGCATGAAAAAACCGCCCACCCTGCACCAGGCGCAGGTTCTCGGCCATCAGTGCAGTCTGAAATCCGGCCAGTTCGTCTTCTGAGCCCTCCCACAGCAATGGCTCGGTACCAAGCCGGTCCTTGGCCATTTCAGCCGATGCCACATCAAGCCCGGTCAGCGCCGCCAATTCCGTGGCCGACATATCCTCGAAGCCTCTGAACCGGGCGCCGGCCTGGCGTTGCGCCGTCAGCACCTTGAGTACATCCGCCCGGGGTGCCCCAAAATTAACCACCTGTTCCTCACCATTGCCAAAAGTGTCAGCCGGAATCACCACCGCTGCACCGTTTTCGACGATGAAAGGCGCCCCGTTGCCCAGCTCCTGCCGCACCTTTCGGATTTCCGGGGCCGTTTTGCTGGAGTTGAGAATTAACGGAATGCCTGACTGATCAAGCCGCTTAAGCGCGGGCGCAGCATCGTCCCAGCGGTAGTTCTCATGGTTCAACAGGGTGCCATCCAGGTCAGAGATGATCAGTAACTTCGGCTTGGTCATGGGAATACTCCGTTACTAGGTTCGGAACCGCGGCAACCCAAGGGAATGATCCTCAGCCACCTCAATCAACACATTCGCCCTGTCGGGCATCTCGTTCAGGCATGCCCGGGTAACGCGCTCATAGTGCATGATGAACCGCGCCACCTCGGCATCGGTCATAATGCGCAAGGATTGGGCAGCATCGGAACCTTCGCCCACTTTTGGTGCATTTTTGATCTTTTCCGCCAGCTTGTGCTCCTGCAGAGTTCGCCATTCCCGGACACTGTCCATGGACGGGGCTTTCAGCATCACCAGCGTATCCAAGTCATCAAAGAACCGGCGGTAACTGCCCTTCAGGCAGTTGTTCACCGTTCTGCGCCATAGGGCATCCGCGTCCTCTTCGGCCTCCAGAAGGTTCATCGGCTGCTCCAGTGCCTGATCGGGCTCGGGCCGAGCGCCCACACACCAGCCTTCCAACAGAATCACCTGCGCCGGCCCTCGGAATACCGGCCATTCAGAACGTGGAACCCGGTCATCGACAGACTTGTCAAACATCGGGATCGGAGTCTGGTCGATCGCCTGGGCAGCTCGGAGCTGCTTGATCACCTGCTGACCCAACCCGACATCGTGGGTGCCAGGTACGCCCCGGGTGCGGAACAGGGGATGAATTCGTTCAGCAAGTTCGCAGCGCTCAGCTCTGGTAAGGTAGAGATCATCCAGCGAAAAACTGGCGGTTGGGCAATGATAGTGTTTGCCCAGAATCTCCCGCAGGAACAGCGCCAGGGTCGATTTCCCGGTGCCTTGCGCGCCGTGAATGCCGACCACAATGGTCCTGTTGGCACTGCGCTGCAGCGCGACAAGGTGCTCAACCAGTGGGAGAATGGTCTGTTCAGCGGTGTTCACGTAGGTGGCAGGAAGTGCCTCCTGCTCGACCAGATCTTTGAGGGTTTGTCTCAGCTCAGGTTCAGACACGTTGTTGGAGTCCCGGCAGTCGTTGAATGATTGAAAAGCACAGCAGTATTCGTACCAGTGGGAGTATAGGCATTTTATGAGCAACAACGATTTTCGAGTTGAACATCGCTACCTGGAACTCCCGGACAGTTTCTATACTCGCGTTCAGCCCAGCCCGCTTCGAGACGCCAGTATGGTGTGTTTCAACCACGCATTGGCCGACGACATGGGCTTCCACACTGAAAACGCCGACGAATGGACCCAGATTGGCGCCGGTGCCGAACTCCTGGAAGGCATGGACCCAGTGGCCATGAAATACACCGGTCACCAGTTCGGCATGTACAACCCGGAACTGGGCGATGGCCGTGGGCTGCTGCTCTGGGAGACCGTCGGACCAGATGGCCGGCGCTGGGACTGGCATTTGAAAGGCGCGGGCACCACGCCCTACTCCCGGTTTGGTGATGGCCGGGCAGTGCTACGTTCCACCGTGCGGGAGTACCTGTGCAGTGAAGCCATGGCTGGGTTGGGCATACCCACTACCCGGGCATTATTCATGGTCAGCGCCAAGGACCCGGTGCGTCGCGAATCCATCGAAACCGCAGCCGCACTCGTCCGGGTGGCCCAGAGCCACATCAGGTTCGGCCACTTCGAATTCGCTGCGCACCATGAGGGCCCGGAAACCGTAAAAACCCTGCTGGAGCATGTCATTGCCCTGCACTTCCCGCATTTGATTGGTCTTTCAGAGGAAGAACGACACCAGCGCTGGTTCGAGGAAGTGGTGGAGCGCACCGCCCGGCTGATCGCGGACTGGCAGGCGGTCGGGTTCTGTCACGGCGTGATGAACAGCGACAACATGTCGATCATTGGTGACACCTTCGATTACGGCCCCTACGCCTTCCTTGATGACTTTAACGCCGGCTACATCTGCAACCACACCGACCAGGGCGGCCGTTATGCCTACAACCGGCAACCGCAGATCGGCTTCACCAATTGCCGCTATCTGGCCAACGCGTTGTTGCCGGTGATGGATGAGGATGCGGTTCGCCGGGGACTGCGCCGCTACGAAGTGGCTTACAACGACCGCTTCCTGCAGAACATGCGGGACAAGCTGGGCTGGCAGCAGGAGCATGAATCCGACCTGGGGCTGATTATGGATACCTTCAGCATGCTGCATGAGCACCATGTGGATTACACCGGGTTCTTCCGGGCGCTATCTAACCTTCGCCGGAATGGCCACGGCCCGGTACTGGACCTGTTTGTGGACCGCAGTACCGCCAGCGACTGGCTGCAACGCTATGAACAGCGACTGAAGGCCGAGAACCGACCCGATGAGGCCCGGGAATCAGCCATGCGTGCAGTGAATCCCAAATACGTATTGCGAAACTACCTGGCCCAGCAGGTTATCCAGGAAGCCCAGAACGGCGATTACGCACCCATGCACGAGCTATTAAAAGTGCTGGAGCATCCGTTCGACGAGCAACCCGAACACGAGCAATACGCCGCGCCACCACCGGACTGGGGCAAGCACATGAACATCAGTTGCTCGTCCTGAGCATTCTCGATAACAAGTACCCGCCATAATACAGCGGTCATAAAAAAAGGGTGAAGCCTGAGCTTCACCCTTTTTGTTTCACAGCGGAAAAACCAATCAGACGGCCTTGGCCGCGATGATTTTCTCCTGCCACTCGGCGGGACCGGTCTGATGCACCGAGGAACCGCGAGAGTCCACCGCTACAGTAACCGGCATGTCCTCAACCTCGAACTCGTAAATGGCTTCCATACCCAGTTCCGGGAAGGCGACCACTTCGGCGTTCTTGATGGCTTTGGACACCAGGTAGGCGGAGCCACCCACGGCCATCAGATAAACAGCGCCAAACTCACGAATGGCGTCGATAGCAACCTGACCACGCTCAGCCTTGCCGATCATTCCGGTCAGACCGGTCTGCTCCAGCATGGTGTGAGTGAACTTGTCCATCCGCGTTGCGGTAGTCGGGCCGGCGGGACCAACCACTTCCTCACGCACCGGATCAACCGGGCCCACGTAATAAATGAAGCGGCCTTTCAGATCCACCGGCAGCTCTTCCCCCTTCTCGATCATATCGACCATCTTCTTGTGGGCAGCGTCACGGCCGGTCAGCATCTTGCCTGAAAGCAGTACGGTTTCGCCCGGCTGCCAGTCCTTCACGTCTTCCGGGGTGACCGTATCCAGGTTCACCCGGCGAACGTTTTCACCCACTTCCCAGGTGATTTCCGGCCAGTCTTCCAGGCTCGGCGGGGTCTGCAGCGAAGGACCGTTGCCATTCAACGTGAAGTGCGCGTGACGGGTAGCCGCACAGTTCGGGATGATCGCCACCGGCTTGTTGGCCGCGTGGGTTGGATAATCCTTCACCTTCACGTCCAGAACCGTGGTCAGGCCACCCAGGCCCTGGGCGCCAATACCCAGATCATTGACCTTATCGAACAGCTCAAGACGCAGCTCTTCGGCCCGGTTGGATGAGCCACGGGCCTGCAGGTCGTGAATATCGATCGGGTCGAGCAGCGACTCTTTGGCCATTTGCATGGCCTTCTCAGCGGTACCGCCGATACCGATACCAAGCATGCCAGGCGGACACCAACCGGCGCCCATCTGCGGCACCATCTTCAGCACCCAATCCACTACGGAATCTGACGGATTCAGCATGGCAAACTTGGATTTGGCTTCGGAACCGCCGCCTTTGGCTGCCACGTGCACTTCTACCGTATCGCCCGGCACCATCTTGTAATGAATGATGGCCGGGGTGTTGTCGCCAGTGTTCGCACGCTTGCCGTCCGGGTCGTCCAGGATGGAGGCGCGCAGCACATTATCCGGATGGGTATAGGCGCGGCGCACACCCTCGTTAATCACATCATCCAGCGGCAGCTCGCAATCCCACTGAACATTCATGCCGATGTTCACGAACACCGTTACGATGCCGGTGTCCTGACACAGCGGCCGGTGGCCTTCCGCGCACATGCGAGAGTTGATCAGGATCTGCGCCATGGCGTCCTTGGCCGCCTGAGACTCTTCCCTCTGGTAGGCCTCGTGCACGCTATCGATGAAATCCTTCGGGTGGTAATAGGAAATGAACTGCAGCGCGTCCGCTACGCTTTCAATCAGGTCGTCCTGGCGGATTACCGTGGTCATAGGCGCCTCATCAGCTAGATGTCATTGTTTCTGTGTTTTGGTCTAAAAAGAGGCGGAGAGTTTACCAGAAAATCCATCAGGCGCAGCATCTGGCCAACGGTAAAGCCGTGTACAAAAGCTGTAACAGCCCGCCGCTAAAAAGCTATCATGCTAACGAAATAATAATTACTCTCTGAAAACCACGTCTGAAAGTAAGCCTGAATAAAGGCATCTCATAAAAGTACCCAACAACAATCCCCGCCGGAGGCCCAATGACCGACCTCATCCTGACCGAGCAAGCCGATCGCATCCTGACCGTCCGCATTCATCGGCCAGACCGTAAGAACGCCCTGACCCACGCCATGTACACCGGGCTGGGTGACGCCCTGGAACAGGCCGAAAACGACCCAGAGATCCGCTGTGTATTGATTACCGGGAGCAACGACTGCTTCACCGCCGGCAATGATCTCGGCGAATTCGCTGCGGGCTTGCCCGGTGCCTTTGAAGATACACCGGTCGGCCGATTTTTAGTCTTGCTGGCCAGCGCCACTAAACCGGTCGTAGCCGCTGTTAATGGCCCAGCGGTTGGCATCGGCACCACCATGCTGCTGCACTGCGACATGGTGTTCGCCGGCACCAACACCCGCTTTCAGATGCCATTCGTCAACCTGGGCCTGTGCCCGGAGGGCGCCTCCAGCCTTTTGCTGCCGTCCTGGCTGGGCCGGGTGCGCGCTGCTGAGTTATTGATGCTGGGCGACGCATTTACCGCTGACGATGCCGCCCGCCTGGGCCTGATTAACCGGGTGTGCGATCCAACCGAAACTGAAGTCACAGCCCGGGAGATCTGCTCGAGACTTGCCAAGCAAGCACCGGCGGCCATACGTGCCACGAAGGAACTGCTTAACCGACCAACCCAGGCCCAGCTCAAGGACACTTTAATCGCGGAAGGTGGACGGTTTGCTGGTCTACTGAAGGGGCCGGAAGCGGCAGAAGCGTTCAGGGCATTTGGGGAAAAGCGGAACCCGGATTTCTCGTCGTTCAACTAGGCAGCTGGCCAGCACCTCATTGCTCGACAAACCACTCAGTGCCAACTATTTTGCAAATTGGCCAATCTCCATTCGTGCGTGGGGTATTCAAAGCGAAAGAATCACACTTTCGGCTGATCAACACTTGCCATACTGTCGCTATAGTCAAAGCTACAGAAATTGGCTTGATGCGCTGGCTACAATTTCAGACAACAGATAAAAGCAGAACAGGCCACTGACAACGGGCTTACCGGATCAGACCGGCCCCGTCAGCTGCCGAACATAACGACACAACAACAGGAAAAGGTTCCACCCATGTTCAAGAAAACTCTAATAAGCGTTGCCGTGGCGTCTTCCCTTGGACTTACAGGCTGCTTTGATAGTGGCGATTCGGGGGCGAATGCTAATCCGGATTATAAAATCAGCAACCCGGCCATTGATGGCAAAACCTGGCCCGTATTCAACCCAGTTACTAGCCAACTGCCGATCCCCAATGACCTGATTTTTGACTCAGAAGCAGGCGATGGAACCTTTGCAGTTGCGGACACTGCGCCTCCTGTTACTACTGCGCTGAATAGCTTAAGTGGCGCGTCAACAGTGGCGCCAATTGACATCGCCTTCAGTGCTGACATTGATGCTTCTTCTGTCGACGGCCAGCCATTCCTGGTTGATGTCGATGGCGAATTGCAGCTCAATTCGGGCGTTGCAGTTCCGAACCCGAGCCAGAACGTGTTCCTGATCGAACTGGACTATGCCAGCGGTGACCCCCTTCGCGGACTGACAGGAAAGGAGCCACCAACAATTCCGGCTGCTGTTCCCTTTGGCACAATTGCAGCTACGCTTGCTGCCGGTGGAACACCGTCTGCAGGCCTGGTGACTTCAGCCAATGAGGCAGCACGCGCCGCTGTCGACCAGTATGAAGTATCGGTTGTAGAGCAATCCGGAAGCAGCGTCATTAGGATTAACCTGCTAACACCGCTGGACCCGCAGAAACGATACGTTGTCGTAGTTACTGATTCGGTAGTCGACGCCAAAGGCGAGGCCATCATTGCATCTCCTTCGTATGGCAGCCTATCCGACGAAGAGCAGCCGCTAGGCACAAGCAGCCTCCAACCAGTTAAGGACTTGATTAATGGTCTCTGGGAACCAATTGCCAGCAATTACTTCAGCCTGACGAACAGCACCCGCGCTGGCATGGGCATGAGCCCCATTTCAGATGAAAATATTGCCATCAGCTACTCGTTCACGACCTCAGCGGACGAAAAAGTAGTTGGCTACATCGCCGACCCTGACGATTGGTTTACTGACCAGATTACTGGTTTTGTCCGGTCTTCCGCCTCCGCCAGCGTTGTCGAAGGCGGGCTGGATGTCGACGGCGACGGCGATACGTCACCGGACTACGACGACGTCAAAATGGCCGCTGACGGCGCGGTTGCATTTTTTCCGCTCAACCCAAGCGACCCCACTGACACTAGCACTCGCGACGCGCTGGTTACGGCTGGCATCGAGGCTGCCTTTGGCAGCGGCGCATTTTCAACAGAGAGCGGTACAAACTGCAACACTCTTGATCCGGATTCGGGAACCTACGGTGCTGCAAATGAAGGCGCCACCTACATCGACTGTATCGGTGAGGTGCTAACCGGTCTGCCTTCTCCCAATGGTTTTGCTGATCTGCTACCCACACCGGCAGACCAGTCTGCGAGCGTATTGTTGGACTACGCAAATACTAATCGCGCAGCCCTGCAATCTGCTGCAGTTGCGACCGTGACCGGCGCTTCGGATGCTTTCGTAGTTCAAGGCAGCATTGAATTGCCCTACTATCTGGGCATCCCCACTGCTGCGAACGGTAGCACGATCAACAGCTCAACGTGGAATGCCGACAATACGCTTGCAGCGGCCATTAACGACAAGTTTTCGGGTCTTGGCCTGACTCTACCGCAAGGCGAAGCCACTGTTAGCGATACTGTCAACTACATCTACCCCTTCCCTGAGAAGACCGGCACTGAGAATCTGCAGACTCCACTTCTAGTAATGTACCCAAGTTCGGCGGAACCACTGGACGGCTTTCCAGTCGTGGTTTTCCAGCACGGCATAACTACTGACCGCAGTGCCGCGTTGTCCGTCGGCTCCGTACTCACCGCGTCAGGCTTTGCTGTAGTAGCCATCGACCTGCCGCTACATGGTGTAGATGCTCAGGACCAGTCTGATTTGACATCTGGCGTTACAGAAGAAAAACAGGGCCTAGCATCAGCACTACTTGCTGGCTTTGATGCTGCGGCTGGCACCACCGAGAATACTGCTGACAACATCGCATCCTTGCTCGCTGGCACCTATCCAGATGAAGTTCAAGCTGAGCTAGTTAGCCAGGGTTGCCCAGATAACCGTGACATGATCCTATCAGGGTTGTGTGGCGCAGATGCGGCCCAGTTCATGGGTTTTGCGATCGGTGCACAGAGCTCTGTCAACGACCATACCAGTGTGATCCCGGGTATCGCCCGCACAAACTACGAGCGTCACTTCGATTTCACAGCTGACGCGAGTCTCGCGCCAACAGCTATGAACTTCGACAGCGGTTTCGGCAGCTCCGGCAGCCTTTTCATCAACCTGCAGGGCTTCATCAACTCCCGCGACAAAAACCGCCAAGGGGCTGTTGACCTGCTCAACCTGATCCAGTCTCTCGGTGGCATCGATGTCGATAATGATGGCAATTCAGACTTCGACACTGACCGCGTATTCCTCGCTGGCCACTCCCTGGGCACCGTAATTGGTACTGGCGCAGTGGCTGCCGCCAACCAGTCCGACGTGGTAACCGATGTTGTTGCAACGGCATTGTACGCCCCGGCGTCGGGCATCGTTCGCATGCTTGAAAACAGCCCCAGCTTCGCTCCGAGAATTATTGGCGGCTTGGCAGCAGTAGGTGTTGAACAGGGAACATCAAACTATGAATCATTCCTACGCGTATTCCAGCACGCTATTGATGCCGCAGATCCGGTTAACCTCGCGGACAACCTGGTAGCAGCCGGAAACGGAGTGATCAACTTCAACGTAGTGGGTACCGCAAACACCAACGGGGACACGGTTTATAAGTCTGACCAGACCAACGTGATTGAGGCTGGCAATGTTCAACTGACATCTCAGTTCGGTGTTAAGCCGTTCCAAGACTACCTCGCTGGTGCCATCCCCTTCTCTGAAGAGCTTGGAGCAACCAATGTAGTTGCCAACACTGGGACAGAGGTTTTCCTGGCAAGCAACCTGGCTTATGGAAACCATGGCATGTTCGTGCTTCCGTCAGAGGATCAAACCATTACTGATGATGCCGCTCGCGCTGCCGACCTCCAACGTCAAAAAGATGCTTTTGCCGAATCTCTGGCTCAGACAGCGGAATTCTTCCTAGGCAATGGCACCCTGTCCGGCGGCGCCGTTAACAAAGACACTGGACGAATTGGCGCACCTGCCACTCAACCAATCTTGGATGATCGTGAAACTCCAACGCCACAAGATGTCATCGATTCCGATGATACAGATGAGTTCAAACAGCTGAACTAAGCTAGAACGAAAAAACCCCGGCGATTGCCGGGGTTTTCTTTTTGTAGATCTAATCTGTTATTTCTAACTAAGCTTTATAGAGCTCCCTATTTGGGCCTGCATCACCCCGTCCCCACGATCAACCTCAACAACCATCCCCCTAGCCTTCAACTGAGGATGCTCCGCCGCCTCAGAAATCGTCAATACCGGCTCCACACACGCGTCCTGATCCGCAAATATCTCCTGCCATTCCGCTAACGTCTTTTCAGCCACCTTATCCTTCAGTGCCGCTTTCAACTGTTGTTGCTGCTCAGGCTCCTGGCTCAAAGCATGTCCTTTCATCTCAGCCAGCCCCAACGCATCGCATAGCCGCGCCGAGAACTGCGGCTCCAGACTACCAATGGAAAGCCAACGATTGTCCTGTGTTTGGTAATAGTCATAAAAAGATCCGCCGTTTAGCAGCGCACTTTCCGGCTTCTGCTCCTGCCCTCCGGCCAGGCAGGCAGCACCGGCCATGGCGTTCATGGCGAAGGCGGCATCGGTCATGCTGATATCGACAAACTGCCCTTCACCGGACTGTTGCCGGTTTATAACAGCTGCCAGGATACCCATGACCGCATGGTGGGAGCCTCCGGCCACATCCGCCACCTGGATACCCAAAGGCGGTGGACCGCTGTCGGCACGGCCGCAGTGGCTGCTGACGCCAGCAAGGGCGAGGTAATTGATGTCGTGGCCAGCGCGATCACGATAGGGGCCGGTCTGGCCATAGCCGGTGATAGCGCAATAGATCAGCTTTGGGTTAATGGCTTTCAGGGTTTCGTAGCCGATACCCAGGCGATCCATTACACCGGGCCGGAACTGCTCAACCACGATGTCGTAGTCCTTCACCAATGCCTTAACCTGCTCTACTGCCTCAGTCTGCTTCAGGTTCAGAGACAAGGTTTGCTTGCCTCTGGTCAGGTAGGAAAACGCGGTGGCGAATTTGCCATCAAACGGTGGCATCACCTTGGTGAGGTCCACCCGGTCCGGCGCCTCCACCCGCAGCACCTCGGCACCCATATCGGCCAGCAGCATGGTGGCGTAGGGGCCGGGCAACAGGGTGCTGAAGTCCAGTACTTTCAGTGAGGTCAGTGGACCTGCCATGGCATTCTCCTTTGATGATCACTTTATTATTGTCCGATGTATCAGAAGATCTCATGCTGCCCGGTTTTGCCTTTGGGGCCAACTGCCGGTTCCCTCATTCCTATTGGCCGATTCTTCCAGCTTACTGATATTTGGCCGGTTGCATTGTGTCGCGGGGGTTTTATGATGGGTCTCGTTTACAGAAAATTGCGAGTGACATGTCCAACCTGACGGTTTCAAGACACTTTGTGCAGGCTGCGCTGGAAGGCGCCGAGCGTCTCGGTTTCGATACCCATGAGATGCTGAGGGAGGCCGGTATATCTCCGGACCTTCTGCGCATCGAGATGGCGCGGGTCAGCAGTGACCAATTCAGTCGCCTGATGCAGGTGCTGTGGCACCGTCTTGACGACGAGTTCATGGGGTTCGGTCCTCGCCGCGCCCCCAGTGGTACTTTCGCCACCATGTGTGCACTGGTCATTGACTGCCCTACGTTAGAAGCGGTCTATCGCCAGGCCTTCCAGTTCTCCCGGCTCTTTGAACCTATGGTGACAATGGAACTGAAAACCTGCGACGACACCGTCCAGTTGGTCACGCGCATGGAAGGCGAGATCCACGACCCCGGCTACTTCCTCAGGGAAAGCATTCTGGTGATCTGGCACCGGCTCGGCAGTTGGCTGATTGGTCAGCCGGTGGAATTGACGAAAGCAGAGTTCGCCTACCCCCGGCCTGCTCACGGCGACGAATACCGCCACATTTTTCACTGCCCGCTGGCATTCGATTCGAATCGCACCGCCCTCACCTTTGACAAGCGCTTTCTCAGCGCGCCGGTGATCCGGGATAAGTCGGAAATGCGCCAATTCCTGAAGACCTCCCCGGCGGACCTGCTATCCCGTCCTGACGAAAGCAACACGTTCACCGGCCGGATTCGGGCGTTGATAGGACGAGACTTCTCCAAGCCCCTGCCCGACTTCGAATGGATTGCCGCCGAACTGCACACCAGTCCGCAAACACTACGCAGGCGTCTGAAGCAGGAAAATACGTCGTTTCAGGAGATCAAGGATTTGCTACGCCGAGACATGGCGATTTACTACCTGGGGCGGCCAGAGCTATCGATCAACGATATCGCCAGCAAGGTCGGCTTCACCGAGCCGTCTACCTTTCACCGGGCATTCAAGAAATGGACAGGTGTTACCCCGGGCGCCTATCGCGAAGGCGAACGGGGCAACCTGCCTGTTTGAAGGTCTTCAGGAACCTGCAGGGTTCTGGAGGTTGCGGATCAGCTTGCCAAACGTGCGGGCGATCTCCTGAGTCCGGTCCCGATCCAGAGACAGCTGTAACAGGCGTGATCCATCTCGCGGATCGTAAACCCAGCAGGTGGTAGCGGCCGCCTCGCATCCCCACTCGACCTGAGGATTAACCCCATAAACCGAAATGGTTTGCGTTGTTCGCACCATCCGGCCTTGGGCATCGCGGCGGATCTCCTGCAAATTGATGGCACTGGATTCGGCACGCACGCGGTACTCAACGTCGGCCGACTCATCCAATTGTACGATGGTCTGGTCTTCACGCCAGCCGGCCACTTCCAGCAAACTGTTCAGGTGCAGGGCAAGCGCCTCACGGTCGGAATTGACCAGGTAAAGCTCGCGCAGAGACGCCGTCTCCTCAACACCGGCCGGCTCGATCACAGCTACTTTGCTCGACTCACCGTTACCATTCTGAGGCGCCGCAGCCTGCTCTTTACGTACTTTCTCCACCTCAGTAATCAGCTTTAACGCTTTCTGGTAATGGCTGCCATCTGTTCCGGCACTCTCCACATAAGCTTCCAGTGCCGATTGGGCTTCGTTCAGGTGCCCGGCCTGGTGCATCACCCGGCCACGATAGAAGAAATAGTCAGCGGGCTTGGTGCCCTCAAGCTGCTGCAGGCGGTTGAGATATTCGCCTGCGTCTCCCCAACGTTCGGATGTCACCGCCTCTTCGGTAGCCAGCATCAGGCGACGGGTCTCATGTTCCGGAGCCAGTGCCCAGGCCTGACCCGACATCAACATCGAAGCGAGAACTAACCCCAGAGCCCGCTGACGGGCCTTTCCGTACGATACTGCCATGACCTCACTCCTGATCGTTATCCGCACCAATTGCCTGCTTTTCCGGCTCTGGAGAGGCTTCCGCGCCCTCATCGTCGGGGGCGTCTTCAGCATCCACTTCCGCCTGATCCATAATGCCCTTAGGCAGTTCCTTTTTCACCCGGACACCCAGCTCAACGAACCGGTTGGCCTGGGAAATCAGGTTGCCGCGCCCCCGGGTCAAGGTATTCATCGCGGAATCGTAGGAGCCCTGGGCCGTGTGCAACTGCCCCCCAAGACGCTCCATGGCTTCCACAAACACCCGCAGCTTGTCGTACACCGCACCGGCGCGCTCGGCAATTCGACGGGCGTTCTGACTCTGCCGCTCATACCGCCAGATGTTCTCAATGGTCCGCAGCGTTGCCAACAAGGTCGTGGGTGTTACCACAATAATCTTTCGCTCAAACGCTTCTGAGAAAAGGTTCTCGTCCTGCTGAAATGCCGCCACAAACGCCGGCTCAATGGGCATAAACAGCAATACGAAATCGGGCGAATGCAGCCCATGAAGCTGGCTGTAATCCTTTTCACTAAGCGTTCTAATGTGGTCCCGAACCGCCTCTACGTGCTGTTTCAGTGCCTCTTCCCGCGCCACATCGTCCTCTTCGGTAACCCACTGCTGGTACGCCAGCAGGGACACCTTGGAATCGACGATCAGGTTCCGGTTGTCCGGCAGGTAGACCACCACGTCGGGCCGAAGCAACTGGTTATCACCGTCCCGGTAGCTGCCCTGGGTTTCGTACTCCACCCCCTTACGCAGGCCTGACTTCTCCAGCACCCGTTCAAGAATCAATTCGCCCCAGTTACCCTGTATCTTCTTATCACCTTTCAGCGCCCGGGTCAGGTTTGAGGCCTCCTCAGTGATCTGGCGATTCAGATCCTGAAGTGACTTGATTTCGCTCCGGAGCGCCTGGCGATCCCTTGTTTCAGTAGTGTAGACGTCTTCTACCCGCTTGCGGAAATCCTGAAGCTGGTCGCGGAAGGGGTTCAGCAGGGTATCCAAGCTGGTTCGGGTTTGCTGGCTGAAGCGTTCACTTTTCTGCTCGAAGATTTTGTTGGCCAGATTCTCGAATTCCTGCTTAAGCGCGTCGCGATTACGCTCCAGCAACTCCAGCTTTTCCGACGTTGCACGCCGTTCCTTATCCAGCGTCACCTCCTGCTCGCGCAGAGTCACCTGGGCATCGTGGAGTTCGCGGGACAGTTCGTCTGCGCGCTGCTGCTGGCTTGCACGCTCCTGCTCAAGCTGGGTAATCCGGGTGCGCCGCCCCTCCAGATCCGACTCCAGCCCGGCAACCCGATTTTCCAGTCCAGTAGCGCGCTGACGCCACTGCTCAAGATTCTGCTCGTGTTTGGTCAGCCGCTTCTGCTGTTCCTCAAGGGCCTGCTTCAGGTGCTCCGCCTGCTGCCGCTCCATTGCCTGCTCGTGGTGGGCCACCAAAAGCGACTGCTCGGCCTCGGTGCGGGCCAGGCCCACCGCTTCAAGCTCCGACGCCAGATTTCGCCGTGCGCCAGTACTTCGCACTAACAGGACTGCAAGCGCACATACGCCAACTATCAACACCAACATCCAGCCAGCCATCAGAGCCGGTTGGGATATCATCAAATCGGTGACAGCTTCTGGCACTGCATGCACTCCTGTATTTGCGGCGAAAATCCTAAAAAAAACCAGACTGTGAATCAGCGCACACAGTCTACCTCATCAATGGAACCTTTTTCGCACCGGGCCGTGACAGTGACCATGGATAACTGCCTTGTTCTCGACGGCTTGGCAAATCCAGTCACCGAGCGCATCTGTTTGTAGACGCGCCTCGTAATATCGTCTAAAAGGATGGAATATCCTTTTGTCTTTGGGCATTACGTTTTTTTAACGGTGTCTGGGACGACGACAGGATCGAAAACGGACGACAGACCATGCTAAAAGAACTCTGGCGAAAACTTGGAACGGACTTCATGCAACCGGGCTTTTCCACGCCCGAAGCCTACGCTGGGCTGTCTGGAGCGCGCGATCTGCACCGTTCTACCGGGCGTTCCCGCCCACTTCCTCACATCACCCACACCGGCGAATTTCACCTGGAACGCCTGACCACCGTGCTGAAAGGCCGCTATAGCAAGGCTTTTGATACGGTCAGCGGCGATTCCGGCGACGAAGCGCTGCGGGACTTGATCAGTTACGCGGCCCGAATTCAGGATCAGGATGTTCAACGCGAATTGCTGCTGTTCTACCTGAACTGTTCGCCGGTGATTCAGGAATACCTGCGTTCAGAAACCACCCTATGTGACGACAACCTACTGTTCCGGTAATCACTTACGCTCCGATTCTGAGAACCCGTCGAAAAAAATCGCTCTTAACCAACTGTAAAGCAACTACACAGTTCGGTTGTTGTATACTGCTGCCCCTACTATTTTCAATTACATTCACACTGGCCGCGGCAACCGCCATGGAAACGGCCTGAGAACTGCCGGCGCAGGGGTATTCAATGGATTTAAGACAGATACGGGCTGGTTTTCCTCAACCAAGAATCCTGCTGGTAACTGGCATGCTTGTTTTGCTGGCCGGCTGCTCATCAGATCGCTATTTCATGGTGCCCAAGCAGGACTTGAGCGACTTGAACACGTCCGTGAATACCCAGCGGGCAACGCTTGTGACCATGGAAAACAATGCCCAATTCCGACATGAAAAAATGATGGAAAAACAGCAGGACAGCACCGATTCCATCATCGATGCCATCAAGACTCAGGTTGAAAAACCCAGCTGCCCACCAATCCCAGCACAAAAGGTCTGCCCAACCGTGGATACCTCCAAGGGTCAGGCCGCACACCTGAAGGGCAAATTAATTGTCGGCCAAGTCGAGAAAATCTATCTGGCCGCGACGGAGCAGGTGTACACCGCGCGCATCGACAGCGGCGCGGAAACCTCGTCAGTTGATGCTCGCAACATTACCCGTTTTGAACGTGACGGTAGCAACTGGGTTCGCTTTGACGTCCCGGTGCCTGGCTCCGATACCCTGGTTACCCTTGAGAAAGAAATCGTCCGGCGCGTCAAAGTCACTCAGGCTGCCGCCGATGACCCGGAACGTCGCGTAGTCGTGGAGCTCCAATTCGCGATCGGCGATCATCAACAAGTAGCCGAATTCACCCTGACCGACAGAAACGACCTCGAAAACAAGGTACTGATTGGTCGCAACGTTCTTCGGGACGTCATGCTGATTGATGTCGGCCGGGAATTTACCACCAAGCTGCCCGAAGCCATCGCCAAGAACAGGAATGACTCGTGAAGTCCCGCTCTCGCCTTCCCTTTTACGTCGCCGTATTTCTGCTCATTGCTGCAGGCATCTCGCTGGCTGTCTGGCGTCACATTGAGCTTGGCATTCCTTGGCTGACCGGCGAGCAACGACCGGTCTGGATGATTGAGGCCCGTGTCGATTTTGATGCCGCCGATAATGCAGTCCAGGCCAGCCTGAATGTGCCGGACCAGCCACCCGGATTCCGAATCCTTACCGAACAGGCTGCTTCGCCAGGTTACGGTTTCTCGATCATCGAGAAGTCCGGCAATCGTACGGCAGAATGGACCAAGCGCAACGTCTCTGGTCCGCAAACCCTGTACTTCAAGGCCCAATTCATTCCAGACGAATCCGCCCTCGGACGGAAACCCGCCAAGGAGCCCAAGGCCCGCAATGTGTTCTGGGAAGAACCCCAGGCTACCGCTGTGCGTGAAATTCTGACCCAGGCGAAGGCGCGGTCCAGCACGCCGGAGAGCATGACCCGTGAGCTTATCCGGCTGATGCAGCCCGATACCCGCACCCAGAACACCACCCTGCTGGTCGCCGAAGAGAACTACCTGGATTTGCTGGTGGATATGCTGAACCACTCAGGCATTCCCGCCCGCACCGCAGACGGGCTAAAGCTGGAAGATGCCCGGCGTCGCCAGTCGCTGACGCCCTTCCTGCAGATCTACAATGGCCAGCGGTGGCTGACCTTTGATCCAAGTAACGCCGAGCAGGGCGTTCCGGAGAGCCTGCTGCTGTGGCGCCAGGGCTCCGCATCGCTGCTGGACGTGGTGGGGGGAGACAACTCCGAAGTAAGCTTCTCCATGCTTCGACAGACTGTGCCGGCCCTGCAACTGGCGACCATGCAGGTGGAGTCCAACGGGCTCGGTTTCCTCAGCTTCTATGCACTTCCAATCGAAGAGCAAAGCATGTTCCGCATGCTGTTGCTGCTGCCGCTGGGCGCACTCGTAGTGGCGTTCATGCGGATCGTCATTGGCATTCGCACCTCCGGAACATTCATGCCGGTGCTGATTGCGGTGGCCTTCGTGCAAACCACCCTGGTACCAGGACTAATCGCCTTCTTGTCGGTTGTATCCATCGGCCTGATGATGCGCGGTTACCTGTCCAGCCTGAATCTACTGCTGGTATCACGAATATCCGCTCTGATCATTCTGGTGATTTTCATCACTGCCGGACTGAGCATCATTGGTTACCAGATGGGCTTCAATACCGGCATGACGGTCACCTTCTTCCCCATGGTCATCATTGCCTGGACCATTGAGCGCATGTCCATCCTCTGGGAAGAGGAAGGTGCGCACGAAGTTGCGATCCAGGGCGCTGGCAGTTTGTTTGTCGCCATCTGCGCTTACCTGCTGATGAGCACACCACTGGCCGGGCATCTGACCTTCAATTTCCCGGAGTTGCATTTCGCCGTACTCGGCCTGATTTTGCTCATGGGGCAGTATACCGGCTACAAACTGAGCGAACTCAAGCGGTTCACGCCCATGAGGGTGTACGACTAACATGGATTGGATCTCACCCCGACGTCTGAACCGGCTGGGTATGCTCAATATGAATCGGCGCAATGTTGACTACATTGCCCGCTACAATGAGCGTTCGTCTTATCCGCTGGTGGACAATAAGCTGAAAACCAAGCTGGCCGTGGCTGAATACGGGGTCACCACACCCCGTCTGCTGCAGGTAGTACGACAACAGCACGAAATCTCTCATTTCCGCGAAATGGCCGAAGGTCTCGGCGGCTTTGCCATCAAACCCGCGAAGGGGTCCGGCGGCAAAGGCATCACGGTTATTACCGGCCGCGATGATGACTATTACATCAAAGCCTCTGGAACCCGGATTGCAGCGCCCGATCTTGAGCGCCACCTGACCAATATCCTGGCAGGTCTGTACTCACTGGCAGGAAGCCCGGATGTCGCCATTGTTGAGAATCTGGTGGAGTCTGCACCGTCCCTGGCCAAGTTCTCCTATCAAGGCGTACCGGACATCCGCATCGTGGTGTTTCAGGGTTATCCGGTGATGGCGATGCTGCGTCTGGCCACCAAGGATTCAGATGGCAAGGCGAACCTGCACCAAGGCGCGGTGGGTGTGGGCCTGGACATTGGCACTGGCCGGAGTTTGAACGCGGTGCAGTTCAACCGCCCCATTACCCTGCATCCTGATACCGGGCTGGCGCTCGAGAACATCGACATTGAAGCCTGGGAAGACATGCTGGAAATGGCAGCCCGCTGCTACGAGGCAACCGGCCTCGGCTACATGGGCGTGGATCTGGTGGTGGATGCCAACGAGGGGCCACTGTTGCTAGAACTGAATGCCCGTCCTGGATTGGCCATTCAGATGGCCAATGGCCGCGGCCTACTGCCTAGACTGCGGAACATCGAGAGTCTCAAACGCCCCCACTTCACGCCCCGTGAACGGGCGAATTACGTCATGGACGCCTTTGGTGCGCTCTGACCTAAATAGGCTCCAGGCAGGAATCTGAATCAAAATTCAGACATAAAAAAAACCGGGGCTAAGCCCCGGTTTTTTCACACCTTTACTGGTGCAATTACATTTCGCCTCGGGCGATCAGCAATTTGCGTTCATGGGTCAGGCCTTTCAGAAGACCCCACGTCATGACCAGTAGAATGGCGGTAAACGGCAGACCCGCGCTAATCGCAGTTGCCTGAATCGCGCCCAGGGCATCCTCACCGCCGCCGAAGATCAGCGCTGCGGCAATCGCACCCTCCATCACTACCCAGAATACACGCTGAGCAGTCGGCGCATCGGTCTTACCACCAGCGGTGATGCTGTCGATAACCAACGAACCGGAGTCCGAAGAGGTTACGAAGAACACCAGCACCAGAATGATACCGACGAAGGAGATAATGCCAGTCAGCGGCAGGTTTTCGAACATCTGGAACATAGCCAGCGGAACGTCAGTCAAGCCATTCGCTGCCAGCGCACCGATACCGCTCTGGATCTGCTCCAGCGCAGTACCGCCAAAGGCACTCATCCACACCACGGTAATCACTGTGGGGATAATCAGAACTGCGGTCACAAACTCACGCACGGTACGGCCGCGGGAAACGCGGGCGATGAACATACCAACGAACGGTGACCAGGAGATCCACCATGCCCAATAGAACACAGTCCAACCCTGGAACCAGGCTTCGTCTTCACGACCAAACGGATTACTGAACTGAAGGATGTTGCCAACGTAGCTGGACGAGGTCACCCAGAGGGTTTCCATCACAGTCATGGTGGGACCGGCGAAGATAATGAAGAACAGCAGGATGCCGGCCAGGCTCATGTTGATGTTACTGAGCACTTTTACGCCGCCATCGAGGCCGCGCAGTACGGAAATCAACGCAACTGCCGTAACACCCACGATAATCGCCATCTGCACGTTGATTCCGGCAGACACGTCGAACAGATAGCTCAGGCCAGCCGCGGCCTGCTGGGCACCAAAGCCGAGGGAGGTTGCCAGGCCGAAAATGGTAGCCACCACCGCCAGGATATCGATGATGTGGCCAGGCCAGCCCCAAACCTTGTCACGCAGCAGCGGGAAAAAGGCTGAGCGGATGGTCAGCGGCATGTTTTTGTTGAAGGAGAAGAATGCCAAAGACAACGCTACGATGGCATAGACGGCCCACGGATGAAGACCCCAGTGGTACATCGTGGCGCCCATGGCCAGGTTAGCCGCTTCCGGCGTGTTCGGCTCGACGTTAAACGGCGTCTCGTACCAGCCAGTGAAGTAGGCTGTCGGCTCGGCAACCGCCCAGAACATCAGGCCAATACCCATGCCGGCTGCAAACAGCATGGCAAACCAGGACAGGGTCGAGAACTCAGGCTTGGCGTCCATACCGCCCAGGCGAATCTTGCCCACCGGCATAAAGATCAACGCCAGGCACACCACCACAAAGATGTTGGCACTGAGCAAAAAGAACCAGTCAAACGTGGCAATGATGTCCCATTTTGCGCCGTCCAGAAGCGACTTCGCCTCGGCCGGGAAAATCAGGGTACCTACCACGAAAAGCACCACCAGTATTGCCGTAATCGGGAATACCGGCGCGTGAAGATCCAGGCCAAAAGGATTTATATTATCCTGGCCTGCGACGTAATCCGTCTGATATTCGTCTTTAACTACCTCGCCCACGTTTGGCGCCTCCTGAAGTGGAAAGTCTTTTTTGGGAATCGGTATTCAAACGTTACAAGCGCGTCATGGTAATGTTTTGAACTCAAAACATCAAAAATGCAGCGAATTGCTGCATCCTCCTTCATCATAGACCAAGAATGCGCCGTGATTAGCTATCTAACTAGCGATCGGCTACAGAATTCATAGCGTATCGAAATAATCTGGCACTGCACCGAGTCCATGCGACTGAATGGATCCAACTGAGGTAATCATGGAGAAAACAACCACATTTCCGGTACGTTACACCGTCTACGCGCTAAGCATCACCGGCTTTTTCGTTTCTCTGGCGCTGGCGTTCGTGCGTGACGCCAGCTACCTCTTTCCGATCGTATTCGGAGCGTTGACTGCGCTCGGCACCTACGACCTCCGACAGAAGAAACACACCATCAGTCGCAACTACCCCATTCTCGCCAATGTCCGTTATCTGCTGGAATCCATCGGTCCGGAGATCCGGCAGTACTTCATCCAGTCCGACACCGAAGAACGGCCGTTTTCCAGGGAGCAGCGCACCATTGTCTATCAGCGTGCCAAAAACGTCCTGGACAAGCGCCCGTTCGGATCGCAGCTGAGTATGTACGACGAAGGCTACGAATGGATGAACCATTCACTCAATCCTTCCCGAATCAATGGCAGCGACTTCCGGATCCTGATTGGCAAACACTGTGCAAAACCTTACAGCGCGAGCGTGTTCAATATCTCTGCCATGAGTTTCGGGTCGCTTTCCGCGAACGCAATCCTGAGCTTGAACACCGGCGCCAGGATGGGTGGTTTCTACCATGATACCGGCGAGGGTTCGATCTCCCGCTATCACCGGCAACCCGGCGGCGATCTGGTTTGGGAAATCGGATCGGGCTATTTCGGCTGCCGTAACAAAGATGGCTCGTTCAATCCGGACATGTTTCGGGAGAATGCGACGCTTGATCAGGTCAAAATGATAGAGGTCAAACTATCTCAGGGCGCCAAACCCGGGCACGGCGGTATTCTTCCGGGTGCCAAGGTAACGCCAGAGATCGCCGAAGCCCGCGGTGTCGAGGTGGGCGAGGACTGTGTGTCGCCAGCCAG
The DNA here is from genome assembly GCF_005871205.1 of Marinobacter alexandrii. Taxonomy (GTDB): domain Bacteria; phylum Pseudomonadota; class Gammaproteobacteria; order Pseudomonadales; family Oleiphilaceae; genus Marinobacter; species Marinobacter alexandrii. Next base: position 145,143 of record NZ_SWKM01000013.1, read on the forward strand.
CCACTCCGCCTTTTCCACCCCTATAGAGCTGCTCGAATTCATTGATCAGCTGCGCGAGCTGTCGGGTGGCAAGCCGGTGGGGTTTAAATTAGCGATCGGTCACCCCTGGGAGTGGTTCGCCATCGTCAAGGCAATGCTGGAGACCAACCGCAAACCCGACTTTATTGTCGTCGATGGCGGTGAAGGCGGCACCGGTGCCGCGCCTCTGGAATTCATTAACCGGCTGGGCATGCCTATGACCGAAGCCCTGCTGCTGGTTCACAACACACTGGTAGGCACCCATCTGCGGGAGGACATTGCCATTGGCGCCGCTGGCAAAATCACCTCAGCCTTTAACATCGCCCGCACCCTGGCGCTGGGCGCTGACTGGTGCAACTCAGCCCGCGGCTACATGTTTTCCCTCGGCTGCATCCAAGCGCTGAACTGCCACACCGGCCGCTGCCCCAGTGGCGTGGCCACCCAGGATCCCCGGCGAGGTAACAAGCTTGATGTCGAACTCAAGAGCAAGCGGGTCTTCAACTTTCACAAAACCACCCTTGATGCGCTTCAGAACCTGCTTGAATCCTCTGGCCTGCTCCACCCTTCGGAGCTCGGCCCCGAGCATATCGTTCGCCGGGTCTCCACAACCGAAGTGCACTCCTATCTGGATCTGTTCAGGTTTCTGGAACCCGGTGCGCTGCTTGAGACCGAGACAGGGCTTAAGGTCTTCGATAAATACTGGGCGAAAGCCACCTCAGACAGCTTCGATCCGCCGGAATTTATCCTGAAACTCAGAGAGACCAAACTCCGGTAAAAAACCGGGAGCGAAATGGCCCAAAGCCTGTTTATTTTTTCTGAAGGCTGGTGTAGACTTCGCTCCCGCTAAGCCACTGAGATAACTCTCAAGTTTCTCAAAGGCACTAGCAATTCGGGGCGTAGCGCAGCTTGGTAGCGCACCTGCATGGGGTGCAGGGGGTCGTAGGTTCAAATCCTACCGTCCCGACCAATTCAGTACATTGAAATCAGCCACTTTCGGGTCGCTGATTTTTTTGTGCCGGATTTTGCCCACGCAACAACACAGCCTTCCCCGCCGAATTCCAATAATTTGTCATAAAACCTTCACCGGACTACCTTAAGTTCACGTCCATGCCGACATTCCGTCGGGATAAAGACAAAGGATAGTGACGATGAAGAAGTTTCTGACCCTGGCCTGTGCCACCCTTCTTACTCCCGCACTCACCCAAGCAGCTTTCCAGCTCGACAGCCGTTATCAGGACAAGGACGGCGATCTGATTGCAGACATCCCCAGCGCCGAGTCGGAACTGATTGATCCGTCCACCCTGATCTTTGCTTACACTCCGGTCGAAGATCCTTCAGTGTACCGAGAAGTCTGGTCCGAATTCCTCGCCCACCTGTCCGACGTCACCGGTAAGCGGGTACAGTTTTTCCCGGTGCAATCCAACGCCGCCCAGATTGAAGCCATGCGTGCCGGGCGCCTGCACATTGCCGGCTTTAACACTGGCTCCAACCCTTTAGCTGTCGCCTGTGCCGGTTATCGCCCCTTCACCATGATGGCCGCTGCCGATGGCTCTTTCGGTTATGAAATGGAGATCCTGTCCTATCCAGGTTCCGGTATCGATGCGGTCGAAGACATTCGCGGCAAGGAAATGGCGTTCACCTCCCAGACCTCAAACTCGGGCTTCAAGGCACCCTCCGCCATTCTGAAAGCTGACTACAACATGGTCGCAGGTGAAGACTTCGAACCGGTGTTCTCAGGTAAGCATGACAACTCCATCCTCGGTGTCGCCAATCAGGATTACCAGGCAGCGGCCGTCGCAAATTCGGTACTGAACCGGATGCTTCGCCGTGATGTGGTCAGTGAAGATCAACTGGTCAGCCTCTACAAATCCCAGACCTTCCCCACCACTAGCTACGGCCTCGCCCACAACCTGAAGCCTGAGCTGCAACAGAAGATCCAGGACGCCTTTTTCTCCTTCGAGTGGGAGGGAACCGCACTGGAGGATGAGTTCTCCAAGTCTGGCGAAGCCCAGTTTGTTCCAATCACCTTCAAGAATCATTGGGAAGTGATCCGTAAGATCGATTCAGCCAACGGCGTTGAATACAGCTGCAAATAACCAACTCGGCGAACCTTGTGCTAAAACTTGAGAACGTATCTAAAACCTATAAGACCGGGGACAAGGCGCTTCAGGGAATCCGTTTCGAAGTCCCCGCCGGACAGGTGGTGGGGCTGATCGGCCCCTCAGGTGCCGGCAAATCGAGCCTGATTCGTTGCATCAACCGCCTGGTGGAGCCCACAGCGGGCTCCATTCTACTGGGCGATACCGACCTTACCCGCCTTAACGGGCGCAGTCTGCGCCAGGCCCGACGGCGAATCGGCATGATCTTTCAGGAATACGCCCTCGTGGAACGGCTGACCGTGATGGAGAATGTACTCTCCGGACGACTCGGCTATGTGCCTGCCTGGCGCTCGTTTCTTCGCCGCTATAGCCCCGAGGACATAGGCCAGGCCTTTGCCCTGCTGGAGAAAGTGGGGCTTGCCGACCATTACAACAAACGCGCTGACGCTCTCTCAGGCGGCCAGCGTCAGCGGGTAGGCATTGCCCGGGCGCTGGAACAGAATCCGGAACTGCTGTTGGTGGACGAACCCACCGCCTCGCTTGACCCGAAAACGTCCCGGCAGATCATGCGGCTAATCCGGGGCGCCTGCCAGGAACGCAGTCTGCCGGCCATCATCAATATTCACGATGTGATGCTGGCTCAGCAATTTTCAGACCGGATCATCGGCTTGCGAAACGGCGAGGTGGTGTTTGACGGCGCCCCCGACGAGTTGACCAACGAGGTCCTGACTCGCATATACGGCGACGAGGACTGGACCCAGCTGCGCGGCCAGGAGAGTAGCGAAGAGAGCACCGACGGCTCGAGTGACGCACCCTCCGTCGACCTTGCCGAGGGAGTATGATGGACCATCAGCCCACAGTCCGCTCCACCTGGAAGCGACCGCCCCTGCTGCTGACCAACACCCTCTGGCGACGGCTGATCTATAGCGGCGCCCTTATCTACCTGGTACTGGCGGTGCAGACTGTCGAGGTGGATTGGCAACGGGTTTACCTGGGCCTTGAGCGCGGCTGGCGTTTCATTGAGGGGTTTCTAGTACCTGACTTCACCACCCGTTGGCGGGACATTCACGAAGGCCTGATCGAGAGCCTGACGATCACCCTCACCTCCACCGTCGCCGGCATCCTGATCTCGGTGCCCATTGGCATCGGGGCAGCCCGCAATCTGGCGCCGGCCCCGGTTTACCTGGCCTGTCGTGGCATCATTACCCTGTCCCGCTCGTTCCAGGAAATCATCATCGCGATTCTGTTGGTGGCGATGTTCGGTTTTGGCCCCTTTGCCGGATTTCTGACCCTGGCTTTTGCCACCATCGGCTTCCTGTCGAAGCTGCTGGCTGAGGAAATTGAGAGCTGCGATCGCAGCCAGATCGAAGCCATTCGGGCTACCGGGGCTTCCTGGTGGCAGGTAGTGAACTACTCGGTTCAGCCGCAGGTCATGCCACGGCTGGTTGGCCTATCGCTGTACCGCCTGGACATCAATTTCCGGGAATCGGCGGTGATTGGCATTGTCGGGGCGGGCGGCATCGGTGCCACCCTCAATACGGCCATCGATCGCTACGAATACGATTCGGCTGGCGCCATCCTGATTCTCATTATTGCCATCGTCCTTGTGGTGGAATATTCCTCTTCGTACATTCGCAGGTGGGTCCAGTGACAACCTCTTCCTCTCCCGTCTGGCAGTACCGGACCCGAAAACAAACCCTGCTCCGATGGCTGGGCTGGTTCTGGCTGGTTGCCCTGACCGTTTTCTGCTGGCAACTGATGAACGAGAACACCATCTGGGCTTTCGTCAGCGATGCGCCCGCCCAGGCAGCGGACATTGGCAGCCGCATGTTCCCGCCAGCCTGGAGCTATGTGGGTGAGCTCTGGCAGCCGCTTTGGGACACCATCAACATAGCCACCCTTGGCACCTTGCTGGGTATTATGATCGCAGTGCCTGTTGCCTTTCTGGCGGCCAGCAACACCACCCCCAGCGTCCGCTTTGTACGGCCGCTGGCGTTGCTGATCATCGTGGCTTCCCGTTCGATCAACGCCCTGATCTGGGCGTTGCTGCTGGTGGCCATCATTGGTCCCGGCCTGCTGGCCGGTATTATCGCCATTGGCCTTCGCTCCATTGGCTTTGTTGCCAAGTTGCTCTATGAAGCCATTGAAGAAATCGACGTCACCCAGGTGGAAGCGGTTCGAGCCACCGGCGCCAGCGGAGCCCAGGTCATCGACTACGCCATCGTGCCCCAGATCCTGCCAGCCTTCTGGGGCATCAGCGTATTCCGGTGGGACATCAACATCCGGGAATCCACCATCCTCGGTCTGGTTGGCGCCGGTGGCCTGGGCATTCAGCTCAATGCCTCACTGGCCACCCTGGCCTGGAATCAGGTCGCCACCATCTTCCTACTGATCCTTGGCACCGTTGTGGTCTCGGAGTGGGTCTCTGCCCGTGTCCGACAGGCGGTGCTGTAAGCCCATGATCGATCAGCATCCCACCGCCTTCGCCGGCATACAACCCACACCCGCCTGGGCGTTCGAGCAGTACGAGGGCATCCGGGAACGGCTCCCGAGTGCATCGGTTCGTGCAGCCCAACCTAGACTTGTTGACTCGCTCGCGCCGCTGGTGAGCGAATTCGACGCCTTTGTCTTTGACGCCTTTGGGGTGCTCAATACCGGGCCCAGTGTCATACCCGGAGCACTCGAACAACTGGCTCGGCTCCAGGCTCACAACAAGGCGGTACTGGTGTTGTCCAACGCCGCCACAGCGAGCCACCCGGCACTGGCGGCGAAGTACCAGCGCATGGGTTTTAACCTCGATGAAGAAACGGTGATTTCCAGCCGTTGGCTGCTGGAACAACACCTGCAGCACGCGAAACATACCGGTATCTGGGGCGTGATTGCCCCAGAAAAGTCACAGCCGGAGACCTTGCCCATGCCTAACGACTCGGTGCGGACAATCCGTGCCGATGTTGAAGAGGATACGCTGGACCAGATGGAAGGCTTCATTTTTTTGAGCAGTGAAGGCTGGAACGAAACGCTGCAGGGCAGACTAACCAATAGCCTCACCCGGCGGCCCAGACCTATAAAGGTTGCCAATCCGGACCTGGTCGCTCCCAGGGGCGATCTGCTAACGCTGGAGCCGGGGTATTTCTCCCATCTGGCGGCCACCGCAACCGGTGCCAGCCTGGAGTTCTTCGGCAAACCCTTTGCCACGGCTTTTGAGGCCGCGCTGGCCAGGCTCCCGGGCATTGCCCCGGCGCGAATTCTGATGGTGGGTGACACTTTGCACACCGATATCCTGGGAGGCCAGGCAGCCGGCATGTCGACAATGCTGGTGACCGGTCACGGTGCCTTGCAGGGAATGGACATTCACAACTGCATCCGCCGTTCGGGCATCTGCCCAGATTTCATGACGCCATCGATCTGACAGAACTCGCGATCTGACAGAACTCGACCTGCACCGAGCCCCGGGATAACCGTCAAGAACGCATCTTCGGCCGCGCCGGCCTGGAATTCCTGCGCTCTACTCTAACCGAATGGGTCCGTGCCTGTGGTGTGCAGTTGCAGCCCCTGGCGGATGAGAGGTGCTACGATTGTTGGTTGAATCCACGAGTTTGTTTAGCACTCTGTGTGGAAACAGATCGCTAACTATCTGATTCATTGTTAGGCATGTTTAGTACTGGTTGTGGTCGTCAAAGCCCATACCAGCCGGACTTGGTAGGCTGTCAAAATAATCCGAGCGTATTTGGTCAACTTCTCCGCTCGACCGCATCTCACTTAATATCTTATCGAGTGGTTCGACGAGGCTGAGATTTTTTTCATGTAGATAATGGTAAAGCGCTTCTGAATGGAGCACAGGGCTTACTATCTGTAGATTCGAAACAGGTAAGTGTAACAGAGAGATTCTCGCATTGGTTTCAGGAAGGAGAGCGTATTTAGCTCTCCCTAGACTTACCATCGTTAGCGCTTGATTTACGTTGACAACAAATTGGCACTCAATGCGATTTGCACTGACCAACCTCTCTACTATTATAATCCCTCTTACACACAATGGATCGTCTCGAATATCCTCAATTCTGTGGATATTGGCGCTATCCAGCTGTCCAAGTGCAACAATATTAATGACGTTAATTGCTGCAGGTACAGCGTGTAAATTAGGGTAGATTGAGCTGAGATTAGCAATACGTGAAACTTCACCATCGTATTGCCCATTATTCGCGGATATCAATGAGCGAAGATTTGGTAATTCATGGACTACAAGCTGATAACCCAATTTATCGTAAGCTTTTCGTAGTATTCTGATTGAAATATCTTGAACAAAGCCATTTTCAGGGGCTGCCAAATTGATGGTTGGCCGCGCTGAAACGCTCCCTGATAATGGTCGACCAAATCGGTCGGTCGAGTCTTCAAGGGTAAGCCCCTCCGTAAGCTCCTCGATGTCCTCAGTGAAGAGGTATTGAGTTGGCTCATAATAACCGTCTTGTTCTGCTGTCTCGCTTCCTGGCTCAGCCAACGTTGCCGTTGTAAAGGAGGTGATGCCGGCGCACAGGCACACAATGAGCCAACCTGTATAGAAGCTTCGTGGATGAACTATCGCGGCTTTGGACCGGGCAAGAAACATCGTTTTCATTTTTCCATCGTTAGCAGACATTCGCAGGACGCGTGTCACGACTACATTGATCACCTCGACCAGAATGCTGCGCTGATCAGCGGCCCTACTCTCATTGAGTCGACCTCTAAGTGATCGATCAGGGTACGCCGTCACTTGTCCGACGTTGCCTTGGCCAGACAAAGCCAGTGTGGCTCGGATTTTGGTTAAGCGCCAAGACAAAATCGAGATCGCAAAGAGGGCACAAAAAAACCGAGGTGGCCTTCGCCAACTCGGTTTTATTACTAAAGCGCCCCTACTTTACCGGGGTGTTCAGCACGTCCAGAACATCTTCCAGCTCGGTGATCATTTGCCGGATCAGCTGTTTGTACTGGGAGGTGTCGTCTTTCACTTCATGGCTGCTCAGCTTCTGCTTGGCACCACCGATAGTGTACCCCTGATCATAGAGCAGGCTGCGGATCTGACGAATGGTGATAACGTCAGCTCGTTGATAGTACCTGCGATTGCCCCGGCGCTTGACCGGCGACAACTGGGGAAACTCCTGCTCCCAATAACGCAAGACGTGCGCCTTTACAGCACACAGGTCAGCGACCTCTCCAATGGTGAAGTACCGCTTCCCCGGAATCGTGGGGAGTTCGTTGTTATGACTGGGTTCCAGCATACGCTTCTACTTTTTGCTTTAGTTTCTGCCCGGGGCGAAAAGTAACGACCCGCCGTGCGCTGATGGGGATTTCTTCACCGGTCTTGGGGTTCCGGCCGGGACGCTGTTTTTTGTCCCGCAAATCGAAATTCCCGAATCCTGACAGCTTTACCTGCTCGTTGTGGCTGAGGGCGCCTCTGATTTCATCGAAAAAAGCTTCCACCATTTCTTTGGCTTCGCGCTTGTTCAGACCCAACTCCTCGTACAACCGCTCAGCCATTTCCGCTTTCGTCAAAGCCGCCATGTCTCTCAACTCCTTAGTGTTGCCCCCAACTCCTCTTTCAAGGCGTCAATGACACCATTGAAGAGCGAATGAACTTCATCTTCGTTCAGCGTACGTTCCGGATGCTGCCAGAAGAGACTCAAAGCCAAGCTTCGGTTACCTTCGCCCAGATTCTCGCCCTCATAGACATCGAAGGCTCGCAACGCTGTCAGCTGCTCACCGGCATGTTTTTTGGCTACACGCTCAACATCGGCAAACGCGATGTCACTCCCGACAATCATAGCCAAATCCCGGCGAACTTCCGGGAATTTCGAAATTTCTTTGAAATTAGGCACATAACCGGTAACGATTGAATCCAAGAATAGCTCAAACACCAGGATCGTGCCATTAAGTTCAAGATTTTTCTGCACTTGTGGGTGCAATGTGCCTAACCACCCGACATGTTCGCCATCCCGGAGCAACTCCGCGGTCTGGCCTGGGTGCAGAGCCGGGTGCTGGCTGCCCACAAACTGGATTTCGATACCGAGCAAACGGAACAGGCTTTCCAAATCTCCTTTTACATCAAAGAAATCCGCGGTTCTGCGACCGTTTGCCCAGTTTTCGGGGTATTGGGAGCCCACCACGACACCGGCCAGCATTTGCTGCTGATCGATTCGCTCTCCCACCTGTTCGAACCGCAGGCCAGTTTCAAACAGGCGAATGCGGGCCTGCTGGCGGTTCTGGTTATAGGCAGCGGTCTTGAGCAGCCCACTCCAGAGACTGGTGCGCATCACCGAGAGGTCCGAAGAGATCGGGTTGGCCAGGGCAATACCTTCGCGCTCCGGATCGATCAGTTGCTGAACCTTGGGATCCACGAAGCTGTAGGTAATCGCCTCCTGATAGCCATTGTCGACAAAGAAGCTCTGAATCGCCGAGATCGGGCGGGTGGCTTCGTCTTCCTGGCGCAGGCCCAGAGACCCAGTGGGCTCGGTGACCGGCAGATTGTTATAGCCGAAGATCCGACCGACTTCCTCGATCAGGTCTTCCTCAATGGAAATGTCCGGGCGGAAACTGGGCACACTCACGCGCCAGCCGTCTTTCAGCAACTTATCAATGTGCAAGCCAAGACGGGTCAGGATTTCCTCTACCGTGGTGCGATCAATATCGAGTCCCAGTACGTCGTAGAGGCGGGTGGCCCGCAGGTCCACGGATCGGTCTTTGGGGAGATCGTCCTTGCTGATCACTTCAATGATTTCGCCGGGCTCACCACCAACGATTTCCAGCAGCAATTGTGTGGCGCGCTCCATGGCCTCGCGCGCCAGCTTGTAATCCACGCCACGCTCAAAACGGTGCGAAGCGTCGGTATGCAGGCCATAACCCCGGGCCTTGCCGGCCAGGGTAATGGGGTCAAAATAGGCCGACTCGAGAATCAGGTCGCCAGTCTGGGCACTCACACCGCTGTGCTCACCACCCATGACACCAGCGATAGCCACGGGCTTTTCGTGGTCGGCAATGATCAGGGTTTGCTCGGTTAGCTCGACTTCCTGGCCATCCAACAGCACCAGCTTCTCACCCGCCTTGGCCATCCGCACAACGATACCGCCCTGGATTTCGGTGCGGTCAAAGGCGTGCATGGGCTGACCCAGCTCCAGCATGACGTAATTGGTTACGTCCACGGCGGCGTCGATGGAGCGGATACCCGAGCGGCGCAGCTTTTCCTGCATCCACAACGGCGACTGCGAGCGCAGATTGACATTGCGCAAGATACGCCCCAGGTAACGCGGGCAACCGGCAGTCGCCTCGATGCGAATATCCGGCACTTCCGAATGCACCGCTTCAACCGGGTGAATCTCCGGCCCTTCAACCACCAGGCTGTTGAGCACGCCCACTTCCCGGGCAATGCCCTTGATGGACAGACAATCGCTGCGATTGGGTGTCAGATCCACATCGATAGTGACGTCATTCAGGTTCAGGTAGTCGGCAACGTACTGACCCACCGGCGCATCCGCAGGCAGCTCCATCAGGCCGTCGTGGCTTTCGGACAGTCCCAGCTCCGACTCGGAACACAGCATGCCTTCAGACGGCTGACCACGCAGCTTCGCCTTCTTGATCTTGAAATCGCCAGGCAGGACCGCGCCTACCACCGCAAACGGCACTTTCAACCCATCGCGAACATTGGGCGCGCCACACACCACCTGAACCGTCTGGGTGCCATCGCTTACCTGGCAAACCCGAAGTTTGTCGGCGTCCGGGTGCGGCGTTACTGATTGCACTTCACCAACCACAACACCACTGAACTGACCGGCAACCGGTTCAAAGCCGTCCACTTCCAGACCGGCCATGGTGATCTGATCCATCAATTCCTGGGTTCCGATTGCCGGATTTACCCACTCGCGCAGCCACTGTTCACTGAATTTCATGGTTAATGCCTTGTCCTGATGCGGTTTCGCCTGTTGATTTGAATGCCGTAATCGCCGGATTAACGGAACTGGCGCAGGAAGCGCAAATCGTTCTCGAAGAACATACGCAGGTCATTCACGCCGTAGCGCAGCATGGCCAGGCGCTCAACGCCAAGACCAAACGCAAAGCCACGGTACTCCTCGGCGTCGATACCGCAGTGCTCAAATACTTTTGGATGCACCATGCCGCAGCCCATAACTTCCAGCCACTTGATGCTGCCGTCAGCCTCCCTGCCCCACTCGATATCCACCTCGGCGGAGGGCTCGGTAAACGGGAAATAGGACGGACGGAAGCGGACTTCAAGATCGCGTTCAAAGAACACCCGCAGGAACTCTTCCACCGTGCTCTTCAGGTCGGCAAAACTGACGTCCTTCTCGACCAGCAACCCCTCGACCTGGTGGAACATCGGAGTATGGGTCATGTCGGAATCACAGCGGTAGACGCGCCCGGGGCAGATCATACGGAATGGCGGCTTGCCTGCTTCCATGGTACGAATCTGGACCGGTGAAGTGTGGGTGCGCAGCAGAGTGCCGGGATTGAAATAAAAGGTGTCGTGCATGGCACGGGCCGGATGGTGCCCTGGAATATTGAGAGCCTCGAAGTTGTGGTAATCGTCTTCGATCTCAGGGCCCTGCTCAACGGTGTAGCCCGCCCTTGAGAAGAACTGCTCGATGCGCTGAAGAGTACGGGTTACCGGATGCAACCCACCCAGATCCTGGCCTCGGCCTGGCAGGGTGACATCAATGGATTCGCTGGCCAGCTTGGCCTCAATGGCCGCGCGTTCCAGCTCGGTGCGACGGGCATTGATCGCCTGCTCCACCTGACCCTTGGCTTCGTTGATCTTCTGGCCTGCAGCGGGACGCTCTTCGGCGGAAAGCTTGCCCAGTGTCTTTGCCTGCTGGGTAATCACGCCTTTCTTACCTAGGTACTCAACGCGAATGTGATCAAGCGCCTGCAAGCTGTCGGCTTTGTCTACCGCAGCCAATCCGTCCTGAACCAATTGCTCCAGGTTTTCCATTGACCCTGCTCCAAACCAGAAATGGGAGTACGAAATACGAATTCTACAAACAAAAATAGGGGAAGAGCGTGCCCTTCCCCTATCAGAAGGCGTCTCCATGATGACATGAGACGCCCGGATCGATCATCAATCGATGAAGAGCTTAAGCAATCACAGAGATGCTTTGGCTTTCTCGACAACAGCTGCAAACGCCTGCTGCTCGTTCATAGCCAGATCGGCCAGAACCTTACGATCGATTTCGACGTTAGCCTTTTTCAGACCAGCGATCAGACGGCTGTAAGACAGACCGTTAGCGCGGGCGCCAGCGTTGATACGGGCAATCCACAGAGCGCGGAAAGCACGCTTACGGTTACGACGGTCACGGTATGCGTACTGACCGGCTTTGATAACCGCTTGCTTGGCTACACGGAATACACGGCTACGAGCACCGTAGTAACCTTTGGCCTGATTGAGAATCTTTTTGTGACGACGGCGTGCGACCACACCACGTTTTACACGAGCCATACTTTAATCCTTCTACCTTAATAAACCTTTGCAGGAATGATTAGCGCCCGAATCAGGACGCGGTCATACGCTTGATGGAAGCCACATCGGATTTAGCGATCAGCTTGGTACCGCGGAGCTGACGCTTACGCTTGGGGCTCTTCTTGGTCAAGATATGACTGGTGAAGGACTGCTTGTGCTTGAAGCCAGTGGCGGTTTTCTTGAACCGTTTCGTGGCTCCGCTTTTAGTTTTCATCTTAGGCATTTTTTAAAACTCCGCATTCTATTTTTAAGAACATCAAATGTGGCCCTGAACGACAAATCCCCCGCAAGCGCGGGGGATCATCACCCGAACAGGATCACTTCTTTTTTCGGGGCGCCACAATCATGGTCATCTGCCGGCCTTCCATTTTCGGCCGCATCTCAACCGTTGCCAGCTCCTCAATATCCGTTTCGATGCGGGCCATGAGCTTCATACCAATTTCCTGGTGTGCCATCTCACGCCCACGGAAGCGAATAGTGATTTTGCCGCGGTCCCCGTTTTCAAGGAAACGTACCAGGTTGCGTAGTTTGACCTGATAATCCCCTTCTTCAGTTCCTGGTCGGAACTTAAGCTCTTTGACCTGCGTCTGCTTCTGCTTTTTCTTGGCAGCCGCCTTGGCCTTCTTCTCGTCGAAGATTTTCTTGCCGTAGTCCATTATCTTACAGACGATCGGATCGGAATCCGTAACCTGGACCAGGTCAAGAGACGCCTCTTCAGCTTGCTTGATGGCGTCCTCAATTGGTACTACACCGACCTGATTGCCTTCGGCATCGATGAGTCGGACTTCGGTTGCGTCAATATTCTCATTGATCGGCGCCTTTGGTGTACGCCCACCCCGATTCGCTCGCTGTTTAATAATTAGATCTCCGTCTTTGTTTTGCCCTTGCGCTCAACTTCTTTCTGCAAAAGTTGTTCGAACGCTTCGAGCGATAGTGTTCCCAAATCTTCACCTTTGCGGGTTCTCACCGCAACGGCGTTGTTCTCGACTTCTTTATCGCCGACAACGACAAGGTAGGGAACCTTGTTAAGAGTATGCTCGCGGATTTTAAAGCCGATCTTCTCGTTTCTCAAGTCAGCATTAACCCTATAACCCAAAGAATCCAACTTTTTCGCCAGATTCTGGCAATAATCGCGCTGATTATCGGTAATATTCAGCACCGCCACTTGGGTTGGTGCCAGCCAGGTCGGAAACGCGCCTTCGTATTCCTCGATCAGAATACCGATGAAACGCTCGAACGATCCCAGCACGGCCCGGTGCAGCATGACCGGTGTTTTCCGCTCTGAATTATCCGCGACAAACTGGGCTCCCAGTCGGCCCGGCATCGAGAAGTCGACCTGAATGGTGCCACACTGCCACACCCGTCCGATACAGTCCTTCAGGGAAAACTCGATCTTAGGGCCATAAAATGCACCCTCGCCCGGCAGCAGTTCCCAGTCAACGCCTTCGCGGTTCAGCGCCTCTTCCAGCGCAGCCTCGGACTTGTCCCAGACCTCGTCCGACCCTACCCGCTTCTCGGGACGAGTGGACAGCTTGTAGAGGATCTGATCGAAGCCAAAGTCCTGGTAGACCTCGTGCAGGAGATCAATGAAGCGGGACACTTCTTCCTGGATCGCGTCTTCTTCGCAGAAGATATGCGCGTCGTCCTGGGTGAAGCCACGCACCCGCATCAGGCCGTGCAGCGCACCAGAGGCCTCGTTACGGTGACAGGAGCCAAACTCGGCCAGCCGCAGCGGCAGGTCCTTGTAGCTCTTCAGGCCCTGATTGAACACTTGGATGTGGCACGGGCAGTTCATCGGCTTGATGGCGTAATCGTGCTTTTCCGACTCAGTGGTAAACATGTCATCGTGGAACTTGTCCCAGTGACCGGACTTCTCCCACAGCGCACGGGACACCACCTGCGGTGTCTTGATCTCTTTGTAACCATGGAAATGCAGCTTGTCGCGCATGTACTGTTCAATTTCCTGGTACAACGACCAACCATCCGGGTGCCAGAACACCATGCCCGGCGCTTCTTCCTGCATGTGGAACAGGTTCAGCTTCTTGCCAATCTTACGGTGATCCCGCTTCTCTGCCTCTTCCAAACGGTGCAGATAGGCTTTCAGATCCTTCTTGTTGCCCCACGCGGTGCCATAGACCCGCTGCAACTGCTCATTGCTGGTATCACCGCGCCAGTAGGCACCGGCCACCTTAGTGAGCTTGAACGCCTTCAGCTTGCCGGTGCTGGGCACGTGGGGGCCACGACACAGGTCGATAAAATCGCCCTGGCGGTAGAACGACAGGTCTTCGTTGCCCGGAATGTCCTCAATGATGCGGACCTTGTACTCTTCGCCCATATCATCGAACAGTTTCACCGCCTCATCGCGGGACAGCACCGACCGGGACACCGGAATATCCTGCTTGGACAGCTCTTCCATGCGCTTTTCGATGCGCGCCAGATCTTCGTTGGTGAACGGGCGATCGAATTTGAAATCGTAGTAGAAGCCGTTATCCACCACAGGGCCAATGGTGACCTGGGCATCAGGGAACAGCTCTTTTACCGCCATTGCCAATAGATGAGCGGTGGAATGACGAATAATATCGACGCCGTCTTCATCACGATCGGTAATGATTGCCAGCTCGGTATCGTCTTCAATGCGGTAACTGGTATCCACCAGTTGACCATTCACCCGGCCAGCCAATGCGGCCTTGGCCAGACCTGCGCCAATGTCGGCGGCAACGTCGTGGACGGTTACGGGTTCTGCAAAACTGCGATGGCTGCCATCCGGCAAGGTTACGACGGGCATGAAAGACTCCAATTTGGTTGCTCAGCGGTGATCTATACCAGAGATCACGTGATGACGGCGTTCCACGATACAAACCGCGGGCCGATTCGATCCGGAGTCTACCAGAAAAAAACCCGGCAGGTTAATGCCGGGTTTTTACGGATCTACGGATCAGAGAGGCTTCAGGTGCCTTGGGCGCCCTGAGCATTTTGTGGCTGAGTTTGCTCCCTGGCCCGTCGTCGCAACTGACCGAAGGCAAGCAACGCGAGCAGGATCAGGGCCGGAATGAACATCAGCTCTTTCGGCGGCCGCTCCTTCTTGATCTGAACCGCGTCAATGCTCCAGCCATAGCTGATACCGGCCTGCTCGGCGATACTTCCGAAGTTGACAAAATCAACCACCATCTCCTCACCCTGGGGTGACACCTCCAGACCGGCAGCGGCCAATCGTTCAGCGGGCGTTTCCGCCTCAGGTAATGGCAATCTCAGATACGTGGAGACTTCGTTACCGTCAATGGACATACCAGAGGCCTGGATGATGATCGCCTCATCCGCCGGTACATCCTCCACATGCTGAAGCACCTCGGCACCTGGACGGTCCTCCGTGGGCGGATAGACCCTATCCCACCAGAAGCCCGGCCGGAACAGGGTGAACGTGATCAACAGCAACAGTACGGTTTCCCACCACCGGGTCTTGGTAAACCAATAGCCCTGGGTGGCGGCCGAGAACACCAGCATCGCTGTCACCGCGCTGAAAATGGTAATCAGCAGGTCTATCCAACCGGTCAGCCCAATCAACAATAACTGGGTATTGAAGATGAACATGAACGGCAAGATCGCGGTTCGGATGTCGTAGGTGAAACCCTGGACACCCGTTCGTATCGGATCGGCCCCGGATATGGCCGCGGCCGCGTAGGCCGCCAACCCCACCGGCGGCGTGTCGTCCGCCAGGATGCCGAAATAGAACACGAACAGATGAACCGCGATCAACGGTACCAGCAGGCCATTGGCCGCACCGAGAGTAACGATTACCGGCGCCATCAAAGTAGATACCACGATGTAGTTCGCCGTCGTCGGCAACCCCATACCGAGGATCAGACTGATGATGGCGGTGAAGATCAGCATCAGCAGCAGGTTGCCGCCGGAAATGAATTCCACGAACTGGGTCATAACCAGACCAACACCGGTCAGCGTGACCGTGCCGACAACGATACCCGCCGTTGCGGTGGCAACGCCGATGCCCACCATGTTGCGGGCGCCGGTTACCAACGAATGGGCCAGATCGACCACCCCCTGCTTTAACTGTTTTCCGTACTCGCCTTGCTTGTGGAAAAACGCCTTCAGCGGCCCTTGGGTGACAACAATGAAAATCATGAACACCGTCGCCCAGAATGCCGACAGCTGCGGCGAGAACCGCTCAACGGTCAGACACCAGACCAGCACCACCACCGGAAGCAGGAAATAAAGCCCGGTCTTGACCGTGGGCCCAACCGGCGGCAGTTCACCCATCGCCTCCTCAGGATCGTCTTCCTCAAGCGCAGGGAAACGAGTCGCGTACCAAACCAGCCCGATATAGACCAGCAGAAGCAATGGCGCAAGCACCCACATGGCGCCAGCCCCTAGCCAGTCTTTCATCCAGCCTATGCCGTAATAGACCACCAGGGTTAGCACACTCAGCCCCAGCAGGATCACCACCCAGTTCAGCATGCGCTGGGCCAGGGTTGGCCGATCCAGACGTTCGATGCCCTGCATGTTGAGCTTGCAGGCCTCAAGGTGAACGATGTAGATCAAGGCGACATAGGAAATCATCGCCGGCAGGATCGCGTGCTTGATGACCTCAAGGTAGGAAATGCCCACGTACTCCACCATCAGGAAGGCAGCCGCGCCCATGATCGGTGGCGTCAGTTGGCCATTGGTAGAAGCCGCAACCTCAACCGCGCCCGCCTTGGTGGCAGGGAAACCCACCCGCTTCATCAGCGGAATGGTAAAGGTACCGGTGGTCACCACGTTGGCAATGGAGGAACCGGAAATCACACCACTGAGGCCACTGGATACCACCGCTGCTTTGGCAGGTCCGCCGCGCATGTGTCCCAGCAGCGCATAGGCCACCTTGATGAAGTAGTTGCCGGCGCCTGCCCGTTCAAGCAGTGCACCAAACAACACAAACAGGAAGACGAAACTGGTCGAGACGCCCAGCGCCACGCCAAACACGCCTTCAGTACCAAGCCACTGGTGCGATGCCAGCTTGCTCAGGCTCGCGCCTTTGTGCGAGATGACATCCGGCATGTAGGGGCCGGCCAGGGAATAAACAATGAACACACCGGCCACGATGGTCAGGGGCAAGCCCAGCGAACGGCGGGTGGCCTCCAGGAGCAGAACCAGACCACCCAGCGCAACCACCATATCCTGGGTGTTCGGGGCACCGGGACGAGTCGCTAGCTGGTCATAGAAAATGTACAGGTACGATGCGGCGAAGGCTGCCGTCAGCGCCAGAATCCAGTCATACACGGGCACATGGTTGGCATGCTTTCCGCGAATCATCGGGAAGGCAGCAAACGCCAGGAAAGCCGCAAAGGCCAGGTGTATTGATCTCGATTCCGTGGAATTGAAAACGCCCATCTCGAAGATGTAAGGAAGCGGTGACGCTATCCAAAGCTGAAAAAGGGACCAGAGCAGTGGAACAACAAACAAAATAACGGCAGCAGGGCCTGTCGTCGCTCTTCCACCGGATTCGGTTTGTAGAAACTCTTCGACTTTTTGCTTGTCGATGTCGTTCCCAGCTCTCGGGTCGCTATTGGTCATAGCTGAATCCTGTCAGAGGAAAACGGAGGGTCAATTACAGCCGCGGGCACAGTGTGCCCGCGGCCAGGCAAGGTTTCGGTCAGATCAGTCGATCAGGCCCGCTTCCTTGTAGTACTTCGCTGCGCCAGGATGCAGAGGCGCACTCAGCGCGTCAGAAACCATTTCTTCTTTCTTCAGGTTGGCGAACGCCGGGTGCAGGCGTTTGAAGCTGTCGAAGTTCTCGAAGACCGCTTTCACGACTTCGTAGACCACTTCATCTGCAACGTCGGTCGAAGAGACAAACGTTGCCGCCACACCAAAGGTAGTAACATCGTCGTCACTGCCACGGTACATGCCACCCGGGATGATCGCTTCACGGTAGTACGGGTTGTCTGAGATCAGCTTCTGGGAGGCCTTGTTGTCAACGTTGACCAGCACGCTGTCGCAGGACGTAGTTGCTTCTTTGATCGAGCCGGAAGGGTGACCCACGGTATAAAAGAAGGCATCAATGTTGCCATCGCACAGAGCCTGGGATTGTTCTGCCGCCTTCAGCTCGGCGGCCAGGGAGAACTTGTCCATGGTCCAGCCCATTTCGTCCATCAGGACTTCGGCTGTGGCACGCTGGCCTGAGCCCGGGTTACCTACGGAAACGCGCTTACCCTCGAGATCTTCAAAACTCTCGATGCCGGATCCCTTGCTCGCAACCACGGTGAACGGCTCCGGGTGCAGGGAGAACACCGCACGCAGGTCTTTGTTGGCGCCATCGTCTTTGAACTGGCTGGTGCCGTTGTAGGCATGGTACTGCCAGTCAGACTGGGCCACTGCAAGATCCAGCTCACCCTGGCGAATCGCGTTCAGGTTGTAGACGGAACCACCGGTACTCTCGACAGAGCAACGGATGCCGTGCTCTTTACGATCCATGTTGACCAGACGACAAATCGCGCCACCGGCGGGATAATAAACGCCCGTCACACCGCCGGTACCGATCGTCACAAAACGCTGCTCCTGGGCAGAAACGGACGTTGAGGCAAAGCCAGCGCTAACCGCAGCAGCGACAGCGAGCGCGGATACCTTAAGTTTCAATGTCATGAGAGTGCTTCCTTTTTCTGATTAGTTATATTCAAAGCCCAACGATGCGCTCGAAGGAGCTTATGGTTCGTTTAAGAACATAGACCAGATCACATTATAAATAAAGTAGGACCCTCACCGCTAACCATTTGACCATTCAACAAAAAAGCCCGCAGAGCGGGCTTTTTTGCAGGTCCGGAAAGGGATTATTTCCCGGCTTGAGCTTTGGCCAACATGCGATCCGGACGCAGCAGGAAGCGCGCCAGGGCCGGCAACAGCCAGATTGCGCCCACCATGTTCCACAGGAACATGAAGAACAGCAGGAAGCCCATATCCGCCTGGAACTTGATCGGAGAGAAAATCCAGGTCACGACGCCAAGCCCCAGTGTCACGCCGGTAAACATAACCGCTTTACCGGTGGACTTCAGAGTCTCGAAATAAGCTTCCTGGAGGGGTTTGCCTTCCAGCAGGAACTTTTCAAGCTTGCTGTAAATGTAGATACCATAGTCGACACCGATACCCACACCGAGCGCAATAACCGGCAGCGTGGCAACTTTGATACCGATACCCGAAACCGCCATGATCGCCTCACAGAGGATGGAGGTCAGCCCCAGCGGTACCACAATACACAACACAGCCCGGATCGAACGGAAGGTCAGCAGGCATAGCAGACTCACCACGCCGTAAACCATGATCAGCATCTTGTCCTTGGCGTTGGAAATGACCTCGTTGGTGGCCGCTTCCACGCCGGCGTTACCGGCCGCCAGCAGGAACGTGTGCTTCTCGTTGCTGGCGTTTGAGGCAAACTCTTCAACCCGCTCAACGACGGTTTGCAGGGTCTCCGCCTTGTGATCCTCAAGGAACACCAGCACCGGAGTCAGGCTGCAGTCAGTGTTGATCAGGCCCGACGGTGCGTTACGGATCGACGCGTTGATAATGGTCTGGTTACGGGAGATCTCGTACCAGTTCCAGTTACCCTCGTTCAACGCCTTGGTTACGATCTTGGACACGTCTGCCAGAGAGGCCGAAGACTGTACGCCCGGAGTGTTCTGCAACTCCCACTGCAGGCTGTCCATGGCACGCAGAACGTCGTGCTGGGTACATTGCTCAACCGGCGTCTTCACCATCACCACAAGTACGTCAGCACTGGTGGAGTAGTTGTCGATAATAAAGGCGTTGTCCTTGTTGTACTGGGAGTCTGCGCGCAGCTCAGGAGCACCGCGATCCAGGTCACCGACTTTCAGGTCCTGCTTGTAGTACAGGCCCAGACCAAGCCCGATCACCGCAATCAGCAGGGAAATCGGTGCAACACCCGGGTGGGAGAAGTACGACAGCACACGCCATTTGCGGTCCTGCTTCTCGCCATGGTTCTGGACATGCTTCACGCCACCTTTGGAAATGCCGATGTACGACATGATCAGAACGTGCAGCACCAGGTTGGTGATAATTACAAAGGCAACACCGATGCCGGCCGCAACCGCCAGATCCCGGATTACGTCGATTTCGATAAAGAACAGTGTCAGGAAGCCGAAGGCATCGGAAATCAGGGCCAACATGCCGGGAATGTAGAGCGCACGAAACGCCAATCGAGCCGCCGTGATCGAGTCAAAACCCTTGGCCGACTCAACCGCCATGGCGTTAACGATCTGAACCCCGTGACTGATACCGATCGCAAACACCAAGAATGGAACCAGTACCGAGTATGGATCAAGGCCGTAGCCCAACAGGCGCAGTGCGCCCAACTGCAAGAACACCGCAATGATCGACGTAAACACCGGAACCAGGGTGCCGGCGATGCAACGGGAGTACCAGAACAGCAGCAGCGTAGTCAGTATGATGGTGATACCGGCAAACCAGGCGATCGAACCAATACCTTCGATCAGGTCACCGACCTTCTTGGCAAAACCAACAATATGGATTTCGATGTTGGGGTTCTGCTCTTCGTACTTCGCACGAACTTTCTCTTCGAGCTGACGGGAAAACTCGCCGTAATCCAGCGGCTGGCCAGTTTCAGGATTGGTTTCGTACAGTGGCGCGTAAACAATCGTCGACTTGAAGTTGTCGGCAATCAGGCGCCCTACTTCGTTGGAGCGCAGCGCGTTCTGGCGCAAAGCTTCCAGACTGGTTTTAGAGCCGTCGTAGTCATCCGGGATGACTGTGCCGCCCTGGAAACCCTGCTCTGTCACCTCAACCCAGCGGACGTTCGAGGTCCACATGGATTTCAGACCGGACCGGTCAACACCGTCCAGATAGAAAACCTCATCGGTGATCTGCTTCAGGGTTTCCATGTACTCGGCGCTGAAAATATCGCCGTCTTCCACTTCCACCGCAATACGGACGAAGTTACCGAGATTCTGAAGATCGTCCCGGTGATCGAGCATGTTGATGATGTACGGATGCTCGAGCGGAATCATCCGCTCGAAACTGGCGTCCGGCTGGATCTTCGCGGCGTTGTAGCCCAGGAAGAGCGTGAGCAGCAAGAAGCCAAAAAGGATAACGGCGCGATTATTAAAAATCAGGCGTTCCAGGAACGGCTCTGCTTTTGGCGTCGTCAGGTAATGCTCGTCCTTGCCATGTTTAAGGTTAGACATTCAAAAGCCCCTTTATTGTCTGTTCGGTTGTTGCCACATCAGGGCATTATTGAAGGTTTTTGCCTTTGGCATTGGTCGTTGTAACACCACCCTCACCGACCAGCAGCAATTCAGTACCTGAAATCGGCACCACACTCATGAGACCCAACCGGTCGTCACGCAGGTACTCCTGGAAGGTATCACCACCGTTTCCACTGGTTAGGACGGCACCGCCGTTACCAACCAGGATGATCCGGGAATTCAGGTAAACACCGTCATTGAGCGTGGCGGTGGAACCAGTGTTGACCGTAGTCCAGGTCTGGCCCAGATCAGAGGATTGCATCAGCGTGCCGCGTAGGCCAAAGACCAGAATTTCGTCGGCTTGACTGGTGCCAGTAACACCAAACAGCGAACCAGGATAGGGGCTTTCACGACGCTCCCAGGTCTGACCATTATCAACCGAGACATGGATCTGACCGGCCTCACCCGCAATCACCATAGCGCCGCCACTAATCTGCGTGATCGCATTCAGGTGAAAGTTCTGGGCATTATCCAACTGCGGCGACCAGTCCTGCCAGGTCTCTCCACCGTCCTGAGTGTGGAAGAACAACCCGTAGGCGCCGATAACAAAACCCGTGCTCTCATCACCGAACCAAACATCCAGGAACGGGTTGACCGGGCCGATATCGAGGTCAGCCTGCATGTTCTCAAGGGCAAAGAGCAGATCGTCCAGCGCCCACTCCAGGTCCGATTTCTCCTCCTCTGGAGCAACGGCGATACGTTCTTCCATCTCCGCAATGGCTTCTTCCTGGCTCTCAATGGCCAGTTCCGCAGCGCGGATACCGGTCAGTTGAAGCTCCCAGGTTGCGCCGGCATCGTCCGAATGGAGCACCACACCGCTGTGGCCAACGGCCCAGCCGTGGGTCTCGCTGCCGAAATCGACGCCGGTCAGCGTGACAGAAACCGGGACCTCTGCCTGGGCCCAGGTCGCCCCTTCATCATCAGAAAAGATGATATGACCGCGCTCACCAATCGCCACAAGGCGGTCGCCGGCACGTTCTACATCGTTCAGAAGATTGTCGGGAGCCAGCTCTGTTGGACGTGCCGGTGTTTCAATGACGTCCGCAAGTGCGAATGCAACAGGGGTCGCACAGGCCATGGAAAGCCCAAGGCATGCTGCACCAAGGGTTTTGCACATAAAGCTTGTAGCCATTCGGATTGCCTATAGTTGTTGGTAACTGTGTAACTTGAATCAGTTTTCGGGCCCTTCAGCATAAACATACCGACAACCCGAAAGTTGCCGGTACGGTATGTGTCAACGTTCAGTTGGCACAGAGGGTTCCATTTTCGCTGAAATTTAGCGAACACTCCGGCGACGCAACGAGGCCGGCGAGAAGTATCGCTTGTTGGGAACGTCGTCGGTGAAGACCGTCGTATTCTGTTCTTCTGTGTCCAGACCCTGAACGTGATAACGGCGTGCCTGCAGGTCGTGGAAGGCCTCCAGCGCTGTCCAGGTGCCCGGCAGCTCGTAATAATTCTTCAGAACACCCATGCTCACGCGCCAGAGCTCACCGCGGCCATCGTACTGGTCCAGAAGCGCAGTATTCCAGCTGTCCTCGTCCACGTAGAAGCGGCGCTTGGCGTAGATGTGCCGCTCGCCGTCTTTCAGTGTCGCCGTTACCACGTGAACCCGATGCAATTCCCAACGCATCAGGTCCGGGTTAAGGTGGGTCTTGCCCAAAATTTCGGAGTAAGACAGCCCCTCTTGGGCAATTTCATAGTTGTTATAGGGAATGTAAATTTCCCTCTTGCCTTCATATGTCCAGTTGTACCGATCTAAAGCACCATTAAAAATATCGGTATCGTCCGCCGTACGGAGGTTGTCGGCCGCCGCGATCGGGGAATCATAACCCAGGTTGGGCGCCCTGCGTACGCGGCGCTGACCAGCATTGTAGCCCCAGCCGTTTCGCGGATTAATAATCTGGTTCAGGGTTTCGTGAACCAGAATCGCACCGCCGGCCAAACGGGGTGGCGACTGGGTGAACGACAGATAGTAGAAGATCACGTTATCGAGGGTGTTTTCGCCGCCCTCGGGATTGTAGAAGTTGAAGAAGGCTTCCTGCTGGGAAGTAACCAGGGTGTAGTCGCCATTTTGCTGAACAGCCACTTCACTGGCGCGACGGGTCAAAGAGATACCACGCCAGCGAGTCAGATGGTTCCAGATTACCTGCCAGGCTTTCTGCTCATCATTACCGCTCAGAATCGGGAACGGATAGCCGCCAAAGGCATCATCAAGCCCGGCACCGTCACCCACAATGGTCGCGCTGGTGGCGTTGTCACGGGTGTTCTTGACGACAAAATCCGGCAAAGAATGGCTACGGCGGGTCTTATAGACCGGAATCTCGAAAGTGCTCGGATAGGCCTCGAACATGGCCTTGAGGCCATCGGTCAGATGCTCGGCATATTGACCGGCATTATCGGCATTGATCGTAAACAGCACCTCGTCATCCGGGAACGGATTCGGATGATGGTCGCCACTGCCCTCGTAACTCGCCGGTGGTTCGGTGATACCGCCATCCCAGGCCGGGATAGTACCAGCCTCATTGCCGGCCATCGGTGAACCAAAGGGAGTCAGGTCGTTACCCAGGCGCGCAGCCTGGCTGGATGAAACCGCAGCGTAAGCAGGTGCCGCGGCGACAGAAAGGGCCATAAGGCCGCCGAGAATAGCGTTCTTATTGTATCTCATTGTGTAACCTTAGTCCGTCTGGAAGCCTCTGGAGGGCCTTTTATTGTGGTCTGCGCATGAAACAGACTTTGCCACAGACTAGACGAACGTCCAAGATTGTCTATCGATCAAAAGTGCGATTTTGTATCCGGCTGTGTCTTTGCTTAACCAACACAGCCGGAAAAATCCTCAACGATTAGCCGACGAGGCTCTTATGGACGACTTCATAAACATCCCGTGAAAGACCCGCTTTATCACGAATCCGCTCCAGTGCAGTCTTCATGCGCTGGCTGTGAGCCGGTGCAAAGCGCTTCCAGCGAGTTAATGGTGTCACTAGCCGGGCCGCGATCTGAGGGTTGCTGTCATCCAGACGGCAGACCTGGTCGGCCAGGAAATCGTAGCCAGAACCGTCTGGACTGTGGAAAGCAGCCAGATTCTGGCCGGCAAAGGCACCCACCACTGAACGCACCTTGTTAGGATTCTTCCAATCGAAAGCCTCGTGCTGAAGCAATTGCTGAATCTGTGGCAACTGACCAGCACGGTCACTGGTCGCCTGTACCGAGAACCATTGCTCGACCACCTGCGGATCTTCCTTGAAGCGCTCGTAGAATTGTTCCAGAACCTGGGCCCGGTCATCTTCGTAATCCGAGTTCACCAGTGCTCGAAGCGCGCCGATACGGTCAGTCATGTTGTCCGCCTCCCGGAATTGACGCAGAGCCAGTTCCCGCCCTTCCTCATCGTTGATCTGCAGCAACCACGCCAATGCGGTGCTGCGCAGGCTCCGGCGGGCAATCTGGTCGGGGGTAACCTGGTATGCACCAGCCTCGACACTGCGACGATAGCAGGCAATCAGATCATCACGTAGCGCAATCGCCAGGTGCTTGAGCACCCGCTCGCGTGCATCATGAATGGCGGGTGCATCGGCACTTTCCGCAAGCTCAATCAGGTAAGCCTCCGACGGCAACTGCAGCATTTTGGCAACCAGTGCCTGATCAAGGGATGAATCCGACACCAGGTGCCGATAGGCGGTCACCAGCCTGGAATCAACCGGGGCATCCTTCGGCGTACCCACCAGCGATTGAATCACATCCACCGCCAGTCGCTCGCCGGCGTCCCAACGGTTGAAACCGTCCGGATCGTGGCTCATCAGAAACAACAGCTGCTCGCGGGTCCAGGGATAACGCACACGGACCGGTGCCGAGAACTGCCGCAGCAAGGACGGCACCGGGCATCCATCGAGGCCGTGGAACTCGAACACCTGAGTCTCGCCGGTCAG
This sequence comes from Marinobacter alexandrii, assembly GCF_005871205.1. Classification (GTDB taxonomy): domain Bacteria; phylum Pseudomonadota; class Gammaproteobacteria; order Pseudomonadales; family Oleiphilaceae; genus Marinobacter; species Marinobacter alexandrii. Next base: position 169,939 of record NZ_SWKM01000013.1, read on the forward strand.
TTCCAGCACTCGTTCGGTAGGTGCATCTTGCTCCCCGGCCTGCAGGCGCAGCGGCTGCGACTCACCCTTGCCACCGAGAAGCCCCAGTGCAAAAGGAATGTGCTGAGGCTTCTTGTCAGTCTGGCCCGGGGTATCAGGAATAGTCTGCTTGATGGTGAGGCGGTAGATGCCCTGCTCCGCGTCAAACTCATCGGCAACGGTCAGCACCGGTGTACCTGCCTGCTCATACCACAACCGGAATTGGGACAGATCACGGCCGGAGGCATCTTCCATGGCCTTGACGAAATCGTCGGTGGTCACGGCCTGCCCGTCGTGGCGCTCGAAATAGAGATCGCTGCCCTTCCGGAACAGATCCGGCCCCAGCAGGGTGTGGATCATCCGCACCACTTCGGCGCCCTTCTCATAGATGGTGAGGGTGTAGAAGTTGGAAATTTCCATGTACGACGCCGGACGAATCGGGTGCGCCATGGGGCCGCCGTCTTCGGCAAACTGCGCGGTGCGCAGCAAAGCCACGTCCTCGATCCGTTTCACCGTGGGCGAACCCATGTCGGACGAGAACTGGGAGTCACGGAACACCGTGAAACCTTCCTTCAGGCTGAGCTGAAACCAGTCACGACAGGTAACCCGGTTGCCTGACCAGTTATGGAAGTATTCGTGGGCCACGATCGCCTCAATTCGCTGGAAGGCAAGGTCCGTGGCGGTGTCCTGGCTGGCCAGCACGCAGGACGAATTGAAGATGTTCAGGCCCTTGTTTTCCATGGCCCCCATGTTGAAATCATCAACCGCGACGATCATGAAGATGTCGAGATCGTATTCACGGCCGTACACCTCCTCATCCCAGCCCATGGAGCGCTTCAGCGAGTCCATGGCGTGGTCACACTTTTCAGAGTTACGCGGTTCAACATACATTCTCAGATCGATGTCCCGACCCGAGCAGGTGGTGAACGTATCCCGCTTCTCAACCAGGTCCCCAGCCACCAGGGCAAACAGATAGCAGGGCTTGGGGAACGGATCTTCCCAAGAGACAAAGTGCCGACCATCGTCGAGGTCGCCGCGATCGACATCGTTGCCGTTGGACAGCAACACCGGGTAGGACCGCTTGTCGGCCTCGATTCGGGTCCGGAAACGGGACATGACATCGGGACGATCAGGGAAATAGGTGATGCAGCGGAAACCCTCCGCCTCGCACTGGGTGCAGAACATGCCGGAAGACTTGTACAACCCCTCCAGGCGGGTGTTGTTCTGCGGCTCGAGCCACGTGACCACGGCCAACTCGAAGCGCTCAGGCACAGAGGCAATGATCAGCTTGTCGCCGCGGTTCTCGAAAGCCGCTTCATTCAGGGTGACGCCGTCCAGCCCGACCGATTCCAGAACCAGGCTGTCACCATCCAGCTCAAGGGGAATATCACCGGCGCCAGCCTCAGGGTTGCGACGCACCGCCAGGATGCTGTGAACCCGCGCCCCGTTTTCAAACAACTCAAAGCGCAAGTCGACATGATCAACCAGATAAGGCGGCACTTTATAGTCGCTCAGGTATATGGTCTGGGGTTGATTGGTGCGCATTGTCTATCTCCAGGTTACTCAGCCGCGCGCTGCCGGAAAACCGGCACGCGGGAATGTGTCAGGTCAGGCGGGTGTCGGACGAATCAGTTGCCCAGCACCCGAAAACGAACTTCGTACCCGGTAAATTTCCGGATGTTAATCACGCCGGTGTCCAGGATCAGGTACTGCCCCTTGATCCCCTCCAGCACGCCTTCAACCTCGGGAGCCTTGTCCAGATTGTGGGTTTTCACTTTCTCGGGCCAGACAGCCACCGGGTAACTGAGCCCCAGGCCGGCTTCATCGACCTCGCGAATCGAGTCCGGGCCATGGGCCTCTTTCAGCGCAGACAGATCGTCGGCGATCAGACCCAGTATCCTCTGCCGCTCCTCTGCAAGATTCAACTCCGGCACATCGCCCTTGAGCATGGCCCGCCAGTTGGTCCGATCTGCCACGTGGGCCTTGCAGGCAACTTCCACCAGGCCCGCCAGATACCGGGTCGCCACCCGGACCATGGGAATGGCATCCACTGCACCCTGATCGATCCAGCGAGTAGGAACCTGGGTTCCACGGGTAATGCCCACCTTGAGGCCAGACGAGTTGGCCAGATAAACCACGTGCTCCACCATGCAATGGGTCTCGCCCCACTCGGGCTCGCGGCAGGTGCCGAGGTGATAATGGCACTTCTCCGGGCTCATGATGCAGGTGTCGCAGGCCGCCAGCTTCCGAAAACACGGAAAACAATAACCCTGATTGAAGCTCTTCTTGGTGGTGCGATCGCAGTTGATGCAGCGAATAACACCCTCAAAATCAATGCGAACCTGCTTGCCGAGGTATTCATTGAGCGGGATCCGGCTGTCGCCGACCGCAATGGAATAGGTTACCGGCTCGCCGGCCTCGGCCGGCATCTTGCGCAGTCGGCCCGATACGTCAATCAAATCACTCAAAACTTGACCTCAACAAACTGGTCCGGATCAACATCGTTGCCCGCGCTGTTCTGGCGCTGCACCGACGGATCGCAGGCAGTACCGGCCTTGTGGCCACGGTCGATATAACCGGTGCGCTCCTCTTCCGGCACGCCGTGCAGGTTTTCATAGTAGATCACCGCCTGCAGGCTGATTTCCCGCTGCTCCGGCGTCAGTTTTCTACCGTCCGGCCATTTCCCCAGTTCAATAGACAGGCGCAAGCTGCGGTAGACGGTGGGATCCAGTCGTTCGATCAATTCATCGTAAGTCATTCGGTACTCCCGAAACGCTTTTCAAAAAAATGTGACGGAATCGTTTGACAGATGCAAACGATAATAATTATCATTACACCACCAAATGACAACGGTCGTTTCATTTGGTCTCTCTCATCAGGAGCTAAAAGCTCTTTTCATGCCCCACCTTTCGGTGGGGCTTTTTTTGTGCCGTCACTGTCTTTTTACGGGCAAAATCAGTGCAAGGGCCACTCCACTGACAAACCCGCCAAGATGCGCTTCATTGGCCATTCGGCCCAGTCCCAGCATTTCCGTAAACGGGGTAAAACCTATTACCATCCAGACCACGGCAAACGTTACCAGCGCCGGTGGGAACTGGAATCGGGGCAGCTTGCGCTGACTGAGCCAGCAATAACCCAGAATGCCGTACACCACACCCGACAGCCCACCAAACAGTGGACCCGATACCAGGTACTGAAGGCCATTAGAGAAAATACTGGTGACCAGAAAGAGCGTAAGCAACCGCCCACGCCCATCAAACCATTCAATCTGACTGCCCAGGAACCACAGCATCACCGAATTGAAAATGATGTGGGTCCAGCTGAAATGCAGGAAATCGGGAGTCAGCAGCCGCCAGACCTGGCCGCTCGCCAGGGTGCTGGCAAGCGCATCAATCCGGCCCGCGAGGGTTGACCAGTCGAAATCGCGCGGATCGATCATCATCAGCGCGGCTGCCAGCTCATTGCGACCCATGGACGTAACCCACACCATAAGCAAAGCAACGACAATCGCAGCCAGCACCAGCGGTGCATGTTTGGGCGATGGCTGCCAGCGCCCACCAACGAAGACAGGGGAATGATGCTGGCGATCGACCGCGTCCCGAAGTTCAGGCTCGGCGAGAAAACGGTCAAGCGCTTCCAGAACCGGTTCCGCGTGCTGGGGATTTTCCAGCCACAGGACCTGGTGGTCATTTTCCTCGGTGATTCGGTGCGGTACACCCTGGCCCTTCAGCCACTGGCTGAAGCCGGCGAGATTGACCGTGGTATCCAACTGCTTTACGCGGTACACAAACTACCTCGACTCTCGGGGTAACGGGCATCAATAGCGTTAACGCTCAACACTGTCTTCCATGTTGGGGTAGCCCAACTGCTCGGGGCGGGACACATCCACCCAGACAAACTTATCCGGGGACAGCACCGATTCACCGTCCATACGATACGCCACCAACCGGCCATACTTGACCGCACTGTAATCGATACAGGCGACATTCTCCTTCAGCGGCGCCGGCTCTCCCTCCATCCAGTAGTGGCCAACAAAGACCGGCGGCGAACTCAGCGGATAGCTGATCAACTGCTTTCGCTCCGCGTCGGTCAGTACCTTCCGCGCCACTTCCGGTGGCAGAGGATCCGGTTGGAAGACCACGTCAGCGTAGGTCTCGGGGTCATCGGCCCAGAACTTGGTTCGGAAAAACTCCCGGACATAGCCGTCCCGACCGGTGATGCTGGTACCTTCCGGAAGTCGAAGGTCGGTGCCGCGTAGCAAGGTGTCCATCACCTGACCGGCGAAGGATTCAATCGCGGCCGAGGCATGGAGAAAATCTTCATCGATGCAGGCGCCACCCTGAACCCGCTTGAACTTTTCGATGAGGTCGCCATCCCAGCACGCGTGGACCACCCGGAAACCTTCTTCCTCGATAAACAGAGGAATGGTGTAGAACCACTCGAGGAATTCATTCCATTCATGGGGATGGTCATCAAACTGATCAAGCGTCTCCCGGATCAACCGGTTGTGACGCGCCGTGTGCTCCCGCAGCCACTTCTTGCCGCTGCCAGGGCGGGCCCGGGTACAGTAACCGAGGGCGTTGTACTCGTGATTGCCCATCACGATCCGGGCGGAGCCGTGCTCCACCATGTCACGAACCAGATGCAGGGCTTCGCGGATTCGTGGTCCCCGGTCGATGATATCGCCGATGAAGATGGCCTGGCGCCGGCGGTGCTGGTACACCCCGTTCACCTTGCGGTAGCCCATTTGCTCCAGCAGCCGGATCAGTGTGTTGGCACAGCCGTGGATGTCACCAATGATGTCGTAACCGCGGTTTGCGGCTTGTCTGTTTACAGCCATGATCAACTCGATGAAATGTCGCTTGCCCAGCCAAGCTTGTCACGGCAGGTGGCGTAGAAATTGTGGCCCGTCGGATGAATCAGGCGGATCTTGAACGGTTTCTTGGTGATACGGATGATGTCACCGGGAGCGCAGGCAATATTCATCTGGCCATCAAACGAGATTTGCGGATAGGTTTCATTAGTCTCCCCTATCACCAGTTTGATCTCGCTTTTGCCATCGACAACGATGGGACGACTGCTGAGAGTGTGGGGAAACATTGGCACCAGAACCACGGCATCCAGCTTGGGATGCATAATCGGGCCACCTGCAGACAACGAATACGCGGTGGAGCCGGTAGGCGTGGCGACGATCAGACCGTCCGAACGCTGGCTGTAAACAAAGTGACCATCGATAAAGAGATCAAAGCCAATCATCCGGGTGGACTTGCCCGGGTGCAGGACAACGTCGTTTAGCGCAGTGCCGAAGCCCAGTGGCTGGCCGTTGCGCTCGACATTGCCGTCCAGCAGGAAGCGAGTCTCCTCGATGTACTCGCCTTCCAGCACCTTACCCAGGCGCTCTTCCAGATCCGAGGGCGAAATGTCGGTCAGGAAGCCCAACCGACCACGGTTAACACCCAATAGCGGAATCTTCGATTTAGCCAGTTCACGCGCGGCACCCAGCAAACTGCCATCGCCACCTACCACGATAACCAGATCACAGATTTCGCCCAGCAGCTTCTTGCTGGCCACCTGCAGCCCGTGCCCGGGCAGCATGCCCGCAGTGTCTTCCTCCAGTATGACGTGATAATTATTGGCAATAAGGTATTGCTTAAGCTGGCGCAAGGATTCAACCACCTTCACGCTGCCCATCCGGCCAATAACGCCAATGTTCCTGAATTGATCCATGAGGCTTCCTGTGGTGTCGTGATGCGGTGGAGCCCGTCAAATCCATGAGCCCCGTTACAATCTGGCTCACAGTTTAACGAAAGTCGCCCGGATACTGAAAAAAGATCGCGAGGTCAGGCCTGATGCTGTTCGCAACGATCGTCGATACCCGGGCGAAATTCCCCAGGCTGACTGATGCGCATGACGGGCTCGCCACATGGGCCGCCATCCTTCGCGGCATGCCGGCAGACTGGATGCTCGTAGTGTTCCAGCCAGTCCCGGTAGGCGGGTTCGTTCATGCCACACCGCTGGGCCGCATAGCCCACCGGATTGGCGAAATAGTTGTTGATATCCTCGTATTTCAGAGTGACGTGACCGGCGCCAGGCTGATAGGCCACCAGAAACACCGACTGCTTCTTGAGGTGATCCATGATCGAGTTTTCCACCGGCTCCTGATTCCTAAGGTCGTGGTTTTCCTGCTCCAACGCCACGATCCGGTCGTCGCGGAGTTCCAGTTCACGCTGCTTCCGATCCAGCTGTTCCCGGAGCAACACCAGCTCGGCATTGGTGTTGGCCTCTTCCCGCTGCTTGCTCTCGCCCCCTGCAGCGATCTGCTCCTGCATCGTCAGATACTGCTCATTGCGCTCTGACAGTCGCTTCTTCAGTTGCTCGTTACTCAGGCGCTGGCGCTCATACTTTTGCTCCAGCTCCGCAAATTCACCCCGTAGGGCCTGCAGTTCCAGGCGGTGTTCGCGCTGGAGATCAGACATAGTGTCACGGTGCACACTCTGCAACGTCTTGATGCGCAGGCGCTGCTCACGGATGACCTGGGCCAGGCGCACACGATCGGCGGAGTTGCCCGAATCCTCGTCATCTTCAGAAGCATCGGAGTCGGCACTGAGTACCGGAATGACCTCTTCGCGCTGGGCTGGCTGAGGCTCAATCTTGCGGAATTTCAGGGAATTGCCGTGAACGGCCTTTCGGATGGCCTGGAAGTGATTGTTGCCGGGGGTCATGTCCGGATCCCACAACTCATCAGCAAGCCGTGGTTCCGGGCATTGGCTACGGCACACCAGCCGTATAGCGCCACCACCCAGATCAGGACCTTTGGCGCCTCGCTTGGCGAGGTCTTCGATGGGGATGTTCCAGTTGGGGTCCGCCCGCCCTTCCTCATCGAACCAGATGCGGAAAAATACCAGTGCCTGGACGCGCAACTCCGGGTCCAGCTCAACCAGTACGGCTTTGACATCGGTTTCCGCGAGGTCAGACAACCCCACGTAACCATCCAGGAACGCACCAAACTCGCTGGCGCGCATCTGGCGGACGACCTGGCCTTCGTCCATGAAAAATACCGCCGCGTAACCGTCCGTCGACTGGTCGGCAGATACCATCTACTGCTCCCTAATTGTCACAAGATTCACCACCAGCACGTCGAAACCACACGGAATGTTCCAACGCAGGCCGGTGTTAGCGGAACCGCCAATGTAAACGAACAAGGGTGGCTCCACAAACTGGCAGACTTCGGCTAACAGTCTAGTCAGTCAATATCCTGTGCACAGGGAAAAACTGCAACGTTTTGTGAGCGCCGCGGTAACCCGCTGGCGCTCACGCATACACTTACAGCTCGGCGGCCAGGCGGCTGCCCTGATTGATGGCGCGTTTGGCATCCAGCTCTGCGGCAACATCGGCGCCGCCGATCAGGTGCACGGCGACGCCGGCGGCCTCAAGTCCGCCTTGCAGCTCCCGCAGGGGCTCCTGGCCGGCACAGACAATAATGGTGTCCACGGGCAGCAAGCGGTCCTCGCCCTGCTCTGCACCCTTGGGCGTTATCGTGATGTGCAGCCCCTCGTCGTCAATCTTGCGATAGCTGACACCCGGCACCATCTGAACCTCACGATTCTTCAGCGACGTCCGGTGAATCCAGCCCGTGGTCTTGCCGAGGTTCTTACCCACTTTCGACGCCTTGCGCTGCAGCAGGTAAACCTCGCGGGCCGGTTCCGGCACTTCCGGTGTTACCCCCTTGATACCGCCACGGTGCTCCACACTGAGATCCACACCCCACTCGCGCATGAAGTGGTCGGTGTCCAGGGCGGCTGAAGTACCCTTATGCACGATAAATTCGGAGACGTCGAAACCAATACCACCGGCACCGATGACGGCAACTTTCTGACCAACCGGCTTACGCTCCAGCAGCGCGTCCAGATAACCGATGACTTTCGGATGATCGATTCCTTCAATCTCTGGCGTGCGCGGATGAACACCGGTTGCCAGAACCACGTCGTCGTAGCCGCCCGCCTTGAGCTCCTCGACATTAACCCGGGTGTTGAGCCGGACATCGACACCGTGCTTGTCCAGCATAACGCGGAAATAGCGCAGGGTTTCGTAGAACTCTTCCTTGCCCGGGATACGCTTGGCGACATTAAACTGACCACCAATTTCACTACCGGCGTCGAATAGGGTGACCTTGTGGCCGCGCTCGGCCGCGACTGAGGCAAAGGCCAGACCCGCAGGACCGGCACCGACCACCGCGATCGACTTCGGTGTTGCTGTTTTCATCCAGGTCAGCTCGGTTTCATGACAGGCGCGGGGATTGACCAGACAGGACGTCAGCTTGCCGCTGAAGGTGTGGTCCAGACAGGCCTGATTGCAACCGATACAGGTGTTGATTTCGTCAGCCCGGTCCTCGGCGGCCTTCAAAACCAGATCCGAATCGGCGAGAAACGGACGGGCCATGGAGACCATATCGGCATCACCCTCGGCCAGGATCTTCTCCGCCACATCCGGCATGTTAATGCGGTTGGTGGTGACCAGCGGAATGCTGACTTCGCTTTTCAAGCGCGCCGTGACCTTGGTGAAAGCGCCCCTTGGCACCGAAGTGGCAATGGTTGGCACCCGCGCCTCGTGCCAGCCAATGCCGGTATTGATGATGGTGGCGCCGGCCTTCTCGATTTCCTTGGCCAGGTGGACCACCTCTTCCCAGGTGCTGCCATCTTCAATCAGATCCAGCATCGACAACCGATAAATCAGGATGAATTTTTCGCCCACCCGCTCACGAACCCGGCGCACGATTTCCAAGGGCAGACGAATACGGTTTTCGTAGCTGCCACCCCAGCCATCGGTGCGATGGTTGGTGTGGGATACGATGAACTGGTTGATGAAATAACCTTCCGATCCCATGATCTCAACACCGTCATAGCCGGCATCCTGAGCCAGGGCTGCGCAGTCAGCATAATCCTGAATCTGCTTCTCGATGCCTGCCTCGTCCAGCTCGTTGGGCTTGAACGGGTTGATCGGCGCCTGGATAGCCGACGGTGCAACCAGCTCCGGTGAATAGGCATAGCGCCCTGCGTGCAGGATCTGCATGCAGATCTTACCGTCGGCCTCATGCACGGCGCGGGTGATGATCTTGTGTTGCTCAACTTCGTCCTGACCGGTCATCTTGGCCGCGTGCTGGAAAACCCCACCCTCAACATTGGGCGCGATACCGCCCGTCACGATCAGGCCAGCGCCGCCTCGGGCCCGCTCAGCGTAGAACGCAGCCAGCCGATCAAAGCCGTTCTTGGCCTCCTCCAGACCGGTGTGCATCGAGCCCATGAGGGTCCGGTTGCGCAATTTGGTAAAACCGAGATCAAGCGGCTCAAGCAGGTTCGGGTATTTGGCTACACCCGGCGTGGCGGTTACGGTCATGGTGGTCTCCTCATGTGCATTGGGATCAGACCTTCGAAGGGTCCGACTTTTTGTATGGCTCTAAGCTACCCGGCTAACTTGCGATCAACAATATCTTGGAATAACATTTTGTTATCCTGAAACAACATGTCAGACAGCGTCTCCCTATAACCCCTATGAGCACACGAGTGTCCCCATCACCACAGCGCCAAAACGCCCTCGGCCACATCAGTGTGCTGTACGCCTCGGTACTGTTGCGGGCTGCTGAAGCAGAAGGCGCCAATACCGAACAACTGACTTCCACATTCGGGCTGAGCGCGGACACCCTGAGCTCGCCGGCCGCCCGTATCAGCATTCCGCGTTATATGCGCCTGGGGCACGCCGCGATTGCCCAAACCGGCAACCGCGCCCTGGGCTTGCGCATGGGCGCGCTGACCCGCCCGGTCGATACCGGCATCGCCGGATTGGCGGGCCAATGCGCAGCCACCGTGGGAACAGCCTTATCCACCCTGGTGCGCTACTCCACCCTGTCCAGCCGCAACAGCCGTGGTGCCCCTTCAGTGCGCCCCCGGGATCGGCAAGTCCTGTTCTATTCGATCCGGCCGTACAATGCGTTCAATTACTTTGTGGTGGATTCCGTTCTGGCAGCCTGGACCCAATTCGTCCGCACGATCACCAATCACTACGAAGTGCTTGAACGCGTCACCATTGAATATCCGTCCACCGGTCAGGACGATCTGTTTGAAAGCTGGTTTCGGTGCCCAGTGCACTTCGGGGCGGAAGAAAACAGCGTCACCCTGAAACCGGAGCTTTGGACACAAGCGTCCCTGAACGCGCAACCGGCCATGCATGAGCAACTGGTGGAAATCTGTGAGCGGGAATTGCAACAAATACGGCGGGGCTGGACGACAGGGGATCGGGTCAGGCACCTGCTGCCTCCCCTGTTCCGGGGCGAAAGCCCGGGCCTGGATCTCGTGGCAACCAAACTGGGGGTGGCGCCGTGGACCCTGCAACGGCTATTGAGCGCTGAAGGCACCGGGTTTCGGGAGCTGGTGGATGAAACCCGGAAACAACTGGCCACCGATTACATTCGGGAGACGGACACGTCGCTGGCAGAGATTGCCTGGTTATTGGGCTTTGCCAATCCGGCGGCATTTCACAAGGCTTACAAGCGCTGGTTTAGAATCAGCCCTGGCGAACACCGGCAGCAACTAAGATCAAGCAATTAAATCTCGGTGGCGTCGTCAAAGCCATCATCGTCGTCATACTCTTCGAACTGACTTTCGATCAGCTCTTCTTCGTAATCCAGCATGGGTCACTCCCGTTTTTAAAAACACACGAGAGCACACACTGAAGCACAGTGATGACAAACAAATGACAATGCTGAGGAGGATAAAACAGAAAAGAAAACGTAAATCAAGGAGGGAAAAAATGGCGGAGCGGACGGGACTCGAACCCGCGACCCCCGGCGTGACAGGCCGGTATTCTAACCAGCTGAACTACCGCTCCGCGTTGGTTATCACGTCTCACCCACCTTGGGCTGCGCAATCAAGGGTGTGATTGCTCTGTGACAACGAGGGCGCATTATAAAGACGCCCTTGTTTATGTCAACGCTTTTTCCGAAAAAATATCCGGCATCCGTCTTTGCTAAACCGCAGCGACCACTGCGCCCTTACCCTGCGCGGTTTTTCGGTACTCAATCGGGGTCATATTGGACCACCGCTTGAACGCCCGATAGAAGGTGCTGGGCTCGGAAAACCCGGTCAGATACACAATCTCGTCAATGGACTCGTCGGTGGTCGCGAGCAACTGACGGGCCAGTCGATAGCGGAAATCCGCCAATACCTGGTTAAAACTGGTTTCCGCCTCAGTCAGGCGGGTACGCAGGGTCCTCGGTTTGATTTCAAGACGCTCGGCAACCGCGTCCAGAGTGACCTCACCACTGTCCAGCAATTCGGCGACGATACGCTCCACCTGGCCAACAATGTCCTTTTTTTCCAGCCGGGCCACCTGTTCACTGGCAAACCGCTCGTGCAGATCCAGTAGTTCCGGCTCGGCATGTGGAGACGCATGGGCCAGGAGTTTCACCGGGAAGTAGAGCCGGTTTTCCTCGGCCCCAAACACCACGTCGCACCCAAGGATCTCTGCAACGTGTTCCTGCCCTTCCGTTCGCTCGTGCTCGAATTCAACTCGGGACGGGTAAAACGAATTGTTGGTGATGGAACGGAAAAAGATGATCACGCCCTGCACGAAGCATTCGTTGAAATGCTTCAGGCGACTGACCTCGTCGGAGGCAGCATCCAGCACCATGCAGGCGTCGTCGCCTTCGATAAAGAAATCCGTGTTCGCGGCATCGCTGAGCAAGCGCTGATAATTTTGCGCCCGTCGCAGGCCCTCGCCAAAGGTCGGACTACTCAGGAACAGATACTCCAGCACCTGCCCCTTGTAGGCCGGAAGAAGCTGGCCCAGGTGCAACCCGATGTCCGGATCGCCAGAGACCTCTTCCACCGCTTGCCAGAAATACAGCTGAGCGCTGTGGGGCGTCCGCAGCTGCTCGGTGTAAACGTAGGCTTCATCAACACCCAGACGACTAAAAATAGCGTCGGTATCAACACCCTTTCGTTTCATCGCCTCATAGATCAGGCGCAACATCACTCCCGCGTCACGAAGTTCCTGCATACGTTCCCACTTTCTTATTTATCAAATACCACTTTGACCCACCGGACAGTCGGCCGCGCACGCCGGGTCAATGCTTGATCCGGCTCGGTTTGCCAGAGTCTAAACCTGTAATATAAATGTTCGCAGGCTAACGTCTGGTATTAGAGCATATGAGGCCACGAACTCACAGCTTTACCAGAATGAAAATAGGAACTGGTACCTATGCGGTCAAAACATCATCGATCAGATGCGAACGAAATCGAAAGGCGCAATCCGAGCCGGGAGAACACTGACATGCCAGATCCGCTGATCTATCACCGCCAGCCACCAAAACTGCTGCCACTTTACGCCAGGGCCCTGGCACCAAAACACGCCGTTGATAGCAACGAAATTGCCCTGCCCTGCTTGTCAGCCGAACTGATTGGCGCCAGCACCAACAACGAAACCCTGACCCGTTACGAGGCGATTTGCGGTTTCCACTCCGGCCTCCGGGTGCCAGCTACCTGGCCCCATGTTATGGCTTTTCCGCTGCAACTGAAGTTGTTGACCGACAATCACTTTCCGTTACCCCTGCTGGGACTGGTGCACCTGCGTAATACCATCACCCAGCACCGGTCCATCGGGCGCGGTGAAATTCTGGATCTGCGGGTGCGCCTGGGCGCACAGGAAAGCACCAGCCGGGGCCTGGAGTTTGATCTGATCACCGAAGCCTATTCGGCCGGGCAACTGGTGTGGGAGGAGTCCAGCATAAATCTGTCCCGAAGACCGGAAACAAAAAATAGCAATACCACAAAGAAGTCCCCACCACCGGAACTTGAACGCTACCCCCATACCCTCAGCCTAACTGCGCCGGAGTCGATCGGGCGCCGATACGCCAGCGTCTCCGGAGACCGCAATCCAATTCACATGCATGCGGTCAGCGCCCGGGCCTTCGGGTTTCCAAAAGCCATTGCCCATGGGATGTGGAGTAAAGCTCAGGCGCTGGCCCTGCTGGAACAGCAAAAGGATTGGCGATCAGGCCCAATGAGGATCAACTGCCAGTTCAAGAAGCCATTACTGCTACCCGGAACGGCGCAATTAAACTGGCGGACAGGTGAATCTGGGTGGGACTATCAATTGCTGAATGCGAAGGGCAATGCGCCGCATCTAAGCGGCCGCATCGAATGGCTGTAACCGCGAGGTCAGCCCTCTTCGATCCCTGACGATTGCTCGGGGGCGCAGGGCGCGCCTGAGGATCCAGCAACCGGCAAGGTGAAATAGAAGCAGGCGCCACCCCCTTCTGGACGTTCAAAGCCAATGTCGCCGCCCTGGGCCTGGATTAACGACCGACAGGTAGCCAGGCCGATTCCCATGCCTTCATCCTTGGTGGTGTAGAACGGCAGGAACAACTTATCCTCGGCGTCGTCCGACAGACCAATACCGTGATCCCGCACCTGCACCCGGACGCAACTGGAGCCCAGCAGCTCAGCACTTACCTGCACCGGAATCGACACATCGGCGCTTCGGGTGGCCTCCAGGGCATTGCGGATCAGGTTCAGGGCAACCTGCTGGACCTGAATCGGATCAGCGGTCACCTCCGGCAGATTGTCCGGAACCGACAATTCAATACCCCCGTCGTTGTTGCGCATATCCACTTCCGCGAACTGGCGGGTGTCCTCAAGCAGGGTCGGTACCGAGATGACTTCCTTACCCGTCGCCGGCTTCTTCATGAATCGGCGAATACGGCGAATGATTTCACTGGCGCGGTGAGACTGGGCTTCAATCTTGTCCAGAGTTTCACCCAGCAGCCCGAGATCTGGCTCTTCCTTGGCCATCATGCGCTTGGAGACACGCGCGTAGTTGGTAATCGCCGTGAGCGGCTGATTCACTTCATGGGCAAAACCGGCTGCCATCTCGCCCATGGTGGTCAGGCGCGAGGCGTGGGCCAGCTGATCGCGCTGCTCCTGCACCAGCGCCCGGGCTTCTTCCAGCGCGGCTTCACTCTGGAGCTCGGCGGTAATGTCATCAAACACCACCACGGCACCGTGCAGTTCGCCCTGATCCAATTTTGGCGTAGACCGGTACTGAGCAGGGAAACCACTGCCGTCCATACGCAGCATCCGGATATTACGCCGGTTTTCGGCCACACCCTGACTGCAAGTGGTGTGACCGGGCAGGCCGTTCTGGCCTTCCTGGCACGTAGCAAAATGAGTCTCGAAGAAATTCCGGCCGATCAGCTCATCAACCGGGCAACCCATGATCTGCGCCGCAGCCGGATTGGCAAACTCAATGACGCCGTTCTCGTCCAGGCCGTAAATGCCTTCGCTGATCGAGTTCAGGATGCGGGCCTGATCACCCTGCAGTTCCCGGTTACGGGCCTGAAGCTCGCGCTCAAGCCGGATGACGCGGGCATGGGTCTTCACCCGGGCGATCACCTCAAGGGACTGGAAGGGCTTGGAAATGTAATCGGCACCACCCAGCGAGAAACCCTTCACCTTGGCCTGCAAATCATCCAGCGCTGACAGAAACACAACCGCACAATCAGTGGTCGACGGTTCGGCCTTGAGGCGCTTACACACCTCATAGCCGTCCATGTCGGGCATCATGATATCCAGCAGGATCACTTCGGGCTGATGCCGGTGGGCGAGGTCCAGTGCTTTCTGGCCCTCGTTGGCGATCAGCAGGCGATAGCCTTTATCCTTCAGGGTCTCATAGAGGACTTTGAGGTTCTGCGGATTGTCATCCACAAGCAGAACCGTCACCTCTGAGTTCTCACTGACAACTTCAGTCATATAAAGGGAGCCGGTTAAAAACGTCTCCGTATGATGCCGCCTGGATCAACGGGCGTCGATAAGGTCCTTTACGGACAAGACCATACGGACCAAATGCGCAAGTGAATGGGTTCCCATTTTATGCATAACCCGGGAACGGTGGATCTCCACCGTGCGCTGGCTGATCTCCAGCTCAATCGCAATCACCTTGTTCGCCTGCCCGGCAATCATCCGATCCATGATTTCATGCTCACGGGGGGTGAGGCTTTTCACGCGGCGAATAATTTCCTGTTTTTCGTCCAGGGTCTTGCGCTGCTCAAGATCCTGCGCCAGTGCCGCTTCGATTTTCTCCAGCAGCGCCTCTTCCCTATACGGTTTCTGGATAAAATCGACTGCGCCTTCTTTCATGGCATCCACGGCCATGGGCACATCGCCGTGCCCGGTGACAAAGATAATGGGCAGGATAGAGTGCTTGTCGTTCAGCTTCTTCTGCAATTCCATGCCGTCCATGCCGGGCATGCGGATATCCAGCACGATGCAGCCAGCCATCTTGTCGGAATACTCCTTGAGAAAGCTGGTAGCATTCTCAAAGGTCTGAACCGGCTTGCCGTCGGATTTCAGCAGCAGTTCCAGTGAATCACGAACCGCTTCATCATCCTCTACTACGTATACGGTCTGCTGGATATCAGTCATCTGTGTGTTCTCTCCTGTCCGTTTTCTTATGATGTCCGGTCAGTGAATTGACGGATCTTTGTGGTCATCACGGTTGTGCTCCTGGCGCTCATGTTCGCGCATTTTCTCGAGCCTTTGCTGGATAATGCCAAAAACGCTCTGCTTCGGGTACCTGCCCTTATCGTCGGCTTTACCCGCGGGCATCCCTAGCAGCAAGGTAACCGCCTCTTCCAGCCGGCTGACGGCGTACACCGCAAACTTGCCCTCGCGGGTGGCCTGAACCACTTCGCTGTCCAGCATCAGGTTCTGAACGTTGGTGCTGGGCACAATCACGCCCTGGGTGCCGGTCAGGCCATCCTTAAGCTGACAGGTGGTATAGAAGCCTTCCACTTTTTCGTTCACGCCGCCAATCGGCTGAACCTCACCAAACTGGTTTACCGACCCGGTAATCGCCAGATCCTGGCGCACCGGAATCTCCGCCAACGACGAGATCAGGGCGCAGAGTTCCGCCAGCGAGGCGCTGTCGCCATCCACCTCGCCGTAGTTCTGCTCAAACGTCAGGCTGGCAGACAGGTGCATGGGATCGGTAACCGCAAAGTGCGAGGCCAGCCAGGAACTGAGGATCATTACACCCTTGGAGTGAATGTTGCCGCCCAGCTTGACGTCGCGCTCGATATCCATCACCGCGCCATCTCCATAGTAGCAGGTCGCGGTGACACGGTTGGACAAGCCGAACTCGAAACCGCCGGTGGACAGCACCGACAGCGCATTAACCTGACCGACACAGGTACCGTGAGTGGTCACCAGCGTTGAGCCATCGCGAATGGAATCGTAGAACTGATCACGAATACGGCTGCTGCGGTATTTCGCGCTTTCCAGGGCCCGTTCCACGTGGGTGTCCTGAATCAGTTTGGCACCGGCCTGACGGGCCCAGTAATCGGATTCCCTCAGCAGATTGGCGATATCAGCAGCGTGCAGTGACAAGCGATCCTGATGCTCGGCCATTCGGGCACTGTGCTCAATTACCCGGGCAACGGCCTTATTGGAGCAGTGCAGGAGCTCTTTCTCGCTGACCAGGCTGGCAATGAACTTGGCGTAAAGCAGCTGACTATCGTCGGAGCGGTACATCTCGTTTTCAAAATCCGCGGTAATCCGGAACAGTTCTGCAAACTCGGAGTCGTACTCCTGCAATAGCATCCAGGTTTCACGATCACCGAACAGGACGATTTTAACGTCCAGGGGAACCGCTTCCGGTTCGATGGAAATGGTGCCGGACAAGGTCAGCTCCCGCTCCAGGGAGTTGATCTGGATGGATTTGGACCGCAGCGCCCGCTTCAGGCCATCCCAGACGTAGGGCTGCTCCAGCACCTTGATCGCGTCCATCAGCAGATAACCGCCGTTGGCGCGGTGCAGACTGCCTGGCCGGATCAGGGAAAAGTCGGTAAACACCGTGCCCTTATAGGTAACGTTTTCGACGTAGCCAAACAGGTTGTGGTAGTTGGGATTGTCTTCCACCACCACCGGCACCTCGTTGGTTTTCTGGTGCACCAGTGTGTTCACCAGATAACGACGGGGCATCTTCTTGTCGAGGGAGGCATAGGCGATCGCGGCCTGTTCGTCGTCGTCATCCAGGAAGATATCCAGGTTCTCTGCCAGATCCTTGCGTACCGCCTCAAAAAACGACACCACGTCCGGCAGGTCACTGTATTTCTCTTTCAGCTCGTCAATCTGATGCCCGGAAATACCTTCCAGCGTCTCTTTGTTCAGGGCCTGCTGCTTGTCAGCGTATTCCTGCTCCCAGTCCGCCAGCTTACGCAGGGCCTGCCGCAATTTCTTTTCGAGCCGGTTAATGGAATCTTCAAACCTGTCCCGCTGCGCTTCGGTCAGCGCCTGGAAGGATTCCGCTGTATGGGGCTCTTCGCCATTCATGGCCACCAAACGATAGCCACCGGGCGTCGATACCGTCAGGCTGACTTTCTTGCGCCTGGCCTGAGCCGCCACCTTCTCCAGCTCATCCTCCTGCATCTTGCCGTACTCGTTCTTGAGTTGCTCAGAGCGCTCAAGAAAGCTGTCGCTGTCGAAGGTTTGCGGAATCACTTTCACCAACCGGGCCATCAGCTTTTCCATGTCCTGCTTCAGCTGAGTGCCCTTGCCTGCAGGTAACTGCAGCAACCGGGGAATTCGGGGCTCCTCGAAATTCGCCACGTAGCACCAGTCGTGACTCTTCTGCTTGGTGTCCACATGATGCTCCAGGTAGCGCAGCATCATGGTCCGCTTACCAAGCCCGTTGCGTCCGACGGCATAGACGTTATAGCCACCGTGCGGCATGGCGAGTGCGAAACGCACGGCTTCCTGGGCCCGGTTCTGCCCGACAATCTCGGCCAGGGGCTTTAATTGCCGGGTCGTTTTAAACGGTAAGTCTTTCAGAACACAGGCTTTGTATAGCTGGTGCAGAGACAGTGACTTCAAGGTGCGGTCCTGTAACGGTTGAATCATTGGCCGGTCATTGTAGATTCTGGAACGGCCCCTGTCGCGTGTGTGCCAAAGATTTCTGTCGCCATGGCAAGCGCTTACCGAAGTGCCACTCAGTTCACAGTTTTACAATCGGTCATTTTTCAGACAGCCGCACCGGAACTAAACTTCCCTTCCCCGGTTATCCTCACGCCGTGGTTAACCGACCAATAACAAAGACAAGACACGCAATGGACGCTTTTCTATGACGAGTGATTCAACAGATCGCAGAATCAAAGATCGCTATCCAGCATCTTGCCTTCAGGTTCATTTAAGAGAGCGCGGCTTCTTTGGCCGGGGTAAGCAGACAACCTCCGTTTCCTGTCTCGACCTGAACCGCTATGGCATGGCCGTGCTCTGCCCGAGACCGGTGGAACCCGGTGTTCGGCTGTTCATGGACTTCGCAGGCAAATACATCCGGGAATCCCGGGTTGGCGCCAAGGTGGTGGAATGCCAGCGTTACCAGGCCAGCTACCGGGTCAGCGTGCAATTCAGCTACTGTCTGGACAAGAAAGGCTATTCACGCACCGTGGACAACGCCCTGTCCCGAATTGAAGGATTATACAGCCGGTTCGCCAGCTAGCCGCCTCATTTAGCCACTTAGGCTAGATGAGCCCGGCATCGAGACTGGCCGCCACGTACAGCCCAAGCTCCTGGCACTGATCCTCGAAACCGTCCTGAAATTCACCACGGCAAATCAATGGATCCTGAATGCGCCGCCAACGCAGACCCGTGGTAATGCTTTCGATGGCACGATGAGTTCCGGTGCCGTCGTGGCCGGCGCGGATGTAGTAGGCAAAGGGCAGACCCTGGGTTTTCTCCAGGCAGGGGTAGTAACTGCGGTCGAAGAAGTCCTTCAGCGCCCCGCTCATATAGCCGAGGTTTTCGGTAGTGCCCAGGATGATGGCGTCGCAGGCGAGCACATCCTCGGGACCGGCCTCCAGTGGCGCGCGAACCGTCACTTCGACATTCTCGATATCGTCGTGGCTGGCGCCCTGTAGCACCGCGTCCCGGAGTCTGAGGGTATTCGGGGAAGGCGCATGGGCAACAATCAGCAGTCGCTTTGTGTCAGCCATAGCCCTCCCCTGATTTCGGTTAAAGCACCAAACTCGGTTTACTCAGTTAAAGCAGCTCACCGTTAGCTTCAGTCTCTGCCTCAACTGCCTTCTCTTTCTTCTCAGGCTTGGGCATCAGCTTGTCACGAACCTTGGCTTCGATTTCGGTCGCCATGTCCATGTTCTCTTCCAGGAACTTGCAGGCGTTGGCCTTGCCCTGGCCGATCTTGTCGCCGTTGTAGGCGTACCAGGCGCCAGACTTGTCTACGAAGCCTTCTTTCACGCCCATGTCCAGCACCTCGGCCATGTGGTATATGCCCTTGCCGTACATGATCTGGAACTCAGCCTGACGGAACGGCGGGGAAACCTTGTTTTTGACCACTTTCACACGGGTTTCGTTACCGACAACCTCGTCACCGTCTTTCACCGCGCCAATACGGCGGATATCCAGGCGCACGGACGAGTAGAACTTCAGTGCGTTACCACCGGTGGTGGTCTCGGGGCTGCCAAACATCACGCCGATCTTCATACGGATCTGGTTGATGAAAATCATCAGGCAGTTGGCGTGCTTTACGTTACCAGTCAGTTTCCGAAGAGCCTGGGACATCAGGCGGGCCTGCAAGCCAACGTGGCTGTCACCCATCTCGCCTTCAATTTCCGCCTTCGGCGTCAGCGCCGCCACGGAGTCGACAATGATCACGTCTACCGCGTTGGAGCGAACCAGCATGTCGGCAATTTCCAGCGCCTGCTCGCCGGTGTCCGGCTGGGAAACCAGCAGGTCGTCCACGTTTACGCCCAGCTTTTCGGCGTAGATCGGGTCCAGGGCGTGCTCGGCGTCCACAAACGCACAGGTCTTACCCTGCTTTTGCGCTTCGGCGATGACCTGAAGGGTCAACGTGGTTTTACCGGAACTTTCAGGGCCGTAGATTTCACAGATGCGACCGTAAGGCAGGCCGCCAATACCGAGGGCGACGTCCAGCCCCAGGGAACCGGTGGAAACCGCAGGAATGGCCTCGCGGGGCTGATCGCCCATTTTCATCACAGCGCCCTTACCAAACTGACGCTCAATCTGGCCCAATGCTGCGTTAAGTGCTTTCTTGCGGTTGTCTTCCATCAGTGTAAAACCCTCTGTCGCCATGACGACCGGAACTACCTAATACCAGTCGTGAAATAATGAGTCGGGAATTCGCACAGTAGATCACTGCAAATTCCCTGTATATTTGAACAGTATTAAAACATAACCGGAAGAGTAGACCAACCCCTTCCGCAGTGAAACTCACCGCCCCGGTTCGGGGCCGCCTTTTCAGGCCGATCTGGACTCATCCAGATACGCCCGAACCCCTTGCAGGGCAAAGAGTACGGCCTGTCGCCGGACCTGATCCCGGTCGCCGTCAAAGTGTTGCACCACCGCTTCCGTGGACGCCGGATCGCAGCCCCAGGCAAACCAGACGGTGCCTACCGGCTTCTGAGCGCTACCTCCGCCCGGTCCGGCCACACCGCTGATGGAAACGGCCACCTGAGCGCCGGTAGCCGCCAGGGCTCCGGCCACCATTTCCCGCACCACAGGCTCACTAACGGCACCGTGCTCATCCAGCGATTTCCGGTTAACACCCAACAAGGCCTCCTTGGCCTCATTGCTGTAAGTCACCAAACCACCAAGTACGTAGCTGGATGAACCATCCTTATCGGTCAGAGCCTTGGCTACCCAGCCGCCGGTGCAGCTTTCAGCCGTGGCAATCATACGGCCCTGACGCTTTAGCAGTTCGCCGAGCGCATCGCCGGCGTCGAAAAGTTCCTGATCCGTGGCCGTCATAATGACCTCCTTCATTTCATCCGAGGCGTTATTTTCTTACAATTCACGCCTTCATCCAAAGCAAGGCAATCCGGACCCGTCCATGTCAGCAGCTCAGACCGATCTTTCCAAGCACACGCCCATGATGCAGCAGTACCTCAAGATCAAGGGCCAGCACCCCAATGAACTGGTGTTCTACCGGATGGGGGATTTCTACGAGCTATTCTACGAGGACGCCAAAAAGGCCGCGGAGCTGATGGACATCACTCTGACCGCCCGAGGCCAGTCAGGGGGCAACCCTATTCCCATGGCCGGTATCCCGTATCATTCATCTGAGGGATACATTGCACGGCTGGTTCGGGCAGGTCAATCCATCGCCATTTGCGAACAAATTGGCGACCCGGCGACCAGCAAAGGACCGGTGGATCGCCAGGTTGTAAGAATCGTCACCCCCGGCACATTGAGCGACGACGCCTACCTTGAGGATCGTCGGGACAACCTGCTCGTGGCCATTTACAGCCATCGCGAGCAATTCGGTTTTGCCTCACTGGACATCTCAAGCGGCCGCTTCGCGGTTTCCGAACTGGACGACCTGGAAGGCCTTCAGGGCGAACTCCAGCGCCTGCGGCCGGCAGAGATTCTGATCAGCGAGGATTTCCCGTACGAAGACGTGCTGGAAGGCTTCACCGGTATTCGCCGCCAGGGCCCCTGGCTGTTTGAATCCGACACCGCGCGTCGGGTCATTACCCACCAGTTGCAGGTCCGGGACCTGACCGGTTTCGGCTGTGAGGACCTGACCCTGGCCATCTGCGCCGCCGGCTGCCTGCTGCAATACGCCAAAGAAACCCAGCGCACCGCCCTGCCCCATATCCGTAAGCTCACGCGGGAGCGTCGGGATGAGGCCGTCATCATGGATGCCGCCAGCCGTCGCAACCTGGAAATCGACACCAATCTGATGGGCGGTCACCTGCACACCCTGGCCTGGGTAATGGACCGCACCGCCACCTCCATGGGTGGCCGTGAGCTTCGGCGCTGGCTGAACCGTCCGCTGCGAGATGTCGACACCGTGACGCAACGCCAGCAAGCGGTGTCGGCCCTGCTCGACGGCTTTCACTACGAACCCGTGCACGACTTGCTGAAAACAGTCGGCGATATTGAGCGAGTACTGGCGCGGGTTGCCCTGCGCTCGGCCCGGCCCCGGGATCTGGCCCGCCTGCGTGATGCCTTCCAGGCACTGCCGAAGCTGCAGGAGAGGCTAAAGCCGGTCAACTCGCACCACATTGTGAAACTGGCAACCGTGATCAGCGAGTATCCGCAACTGGCCGACCTGCTCGAACGTGCCATCATCGACAATCCACCCGTGGTTATCCGCGAAGGCGGGGTGATTCGTGAGCACTTCGATGATGAGCTGGATGAACTCCGGAACATCAGCGAAAACGCCGGCCAATACCTGCTGGACGTGGAAACCCGGGAACGGGAACGCACCGGCATCAGCACCCTGAAAGTCGGCTATAACCGTGTGCACGGCTATTACATTGAAATCAGCCGGGCCCAATCGGATCAGGCTCCGGTGGATTACATCCGGCGCCAGACCCTGAAAAACGCCGAGCGATTTATCACCCCGGAACTGAAAGAATTTGAAGACAAAGCACTGAGCGCCAAGAGCCGCGCCCTGGCCCGTGAGAAAGCCCTGTACGACGAGGTGCTGGAAACCGTGGCCGCAGAACTGGCTCCACTACAGGATGCGGCCCAGGCCCTGGCGGAGATGGACGTACTCAGCAACTTTGCCGAACGGGCGACCACCCTGCGCTTTGCGCCACCGGAATTCAGTGACAAACCCGGATTCGATATCGAGGAAGGCCGGCACCCGGTGGTCGAGCAGTTACTGGACGAGCCCTTTGTACCCAACGACCTGCTGATGGACACCGAACGACGCATGCTGGTGATCACTGGCCCGAACATGGGCGGTAAGTCCACCTACATGCGCCAGGCCGCGCTGATTGCCCTGCTGGCCTACACCGGCAGTTTTGTACCCGCGAACCGGGCGGTACTGGGGCCGGTGGACCGGATCTTTACCCGCATGGGCTCTTCGGATGACATTGCCGGTGGCCGTTCTACCTTCATGGTGGAGATGACTGAAACCGCCAACATTCTCCACAACGCCACCGAATTCAGCCTGGTGCTGATGGACGAAGTGGGACGCGGCACCAGCACCTTTGACGGCTTGTCGCTGGCCTGGGCAACCGCCGAGCACCTGGCCAAGAACATCCGCTGCTACACCCTGTTCGCGACGCACTATTTCGAACTCACCCAGCTGGCCGACGATCTCCAGCACGCGGTGAATGTGCACCTGACCGCCACCGAGCACGATGACAGCATTGTATTCCTGCACAACGTCCACGATGGCCCGGCTAGTCAGAGCTACGGCTTGCAGGTAGCAAAGTTGGCAGGTGTGCCCCAGGACGTGATTCGCAATGCCAAGGGCCAGCTGGCGCATTTGGAAGGCAGCGCGACACCGACGGCTACCCGGTCACCGGTCGCTGCCAGCAGCGAGGCCGAACGCCCGGCGCAACCTGTCGCACAAGCCAATGACCCGGTCATGCAGGGCGATATGTTTGCCAGCCTGGAACCGAGCGCGGTTGAACTGGCGCTCAAGACACTCGATCTGGACGACCTGACACCGAGGGAAGCCATGAACCGGCTGTACGAACTGAAGGCTCTGATGGCCAAATAGCAGGAAATTCCGAAATATTGAGGCGAGTAATAAGGATATAGCGGCCTAACGCTTGCGGGTCTGCGGGGCGCTCCCTACAATATCGCGCAATAAAACATAACCATGGAGCCTGACCACAAGCTCCGGATGAGATTGACCACTGGACCAGGGATCTGATTATGGCGTTTATCGTTACTGATAACTGCATCAAGTGCAAATACACAGACTGCGTGGAAGTTTGCCCGGTTGACTGCTTCTACGAAGGCCCAAACTTTCTGGTAATTGATCCCGATGAGTGCATCGACTGCGCCCTGTGTGAGCCAGAGTGCCCGGCGGAAGCGATTTTCTCCGAGGATGAGCTGCCGGCCGATCAGGTTGAGTTTGTCGAGCTGAACGCCGACCTCGCCGGCAAATGGCCGAACATTACCGAGAAGAAGGATCCGCTGCCGGACGCCGAAGAGTGGGATGGCAAGCCCAACAAGCTCCAATACCTGGAAAAATAAGGTCCCCCTAGAAGGTATCTGGAGAAGTAAGGCGCAGCCAGACGGCAGAATGCGACCGTAAGAAAGGGAAGCCCTCGGGCTTCCCTTTTTTGTGCCTGTTATTCAGTCAGCTGCTCGCCAGCTTGGCACCCATGGCGACAAAGAAACCACCGGTGGTGGCGTTGAGCGCCCGCCGTACCCGCCGGCTGGCACCCAGGCCCTTGAACCGGACCACCACAAACGCCAACCCACACTGCCAAAGCATGGCCAGGAAGAAGTGCACACTCGCCAGCAGCAGCGACTGCTGAAAGGCATTGCCAGCGGGATCAACAAACTGGGGTAGCAACGCCATATAGAACAAGGCAGTTTTGGGGTTGAGCACATTGGACAGCACCCCCTCCCGGAAAGAAACCACCGCGGACACCCGGCGCTTGCGCACGGCCGGCGCTTCCGAGGCAGGCTCTTGCTCTCGCACCATGGCCTGACGCAGGGACACCAACCCCAACCACACCAGGTAACAGGCCCCCGCCCATTTCAACGCGGAAAAGGCCCAGGCGGTCTCGACCAGCAGGATCGAGATACCCAGCGCCGACAGAATGGCGTGCAGGAACAGACCGCTGCAGATGCCAACACTGGTCACGCAGCCATCTCGCAGCCCTCCGCGTCCGGTATTGCGCATCACCAGCAGGGTGTCGACACCCGGTGTCACCGTCAGCAGGGTGATGGCCACCAGGTATGCCCAGAACAACTCGGTAATCACTGAACGTCTCCGCTAACGCTCCGAAGCCCTGTAAGTCAGGCCTCCGACTCAAGAATCCTGCGCGCGGCGGCTGAGTGGTAAAACCCACTTAACCGGCGGCGCACCAGGGCCTCAACATAGCCCTCCTCACGCAAAACGTCCATAACCGGAACGGCGTACGCGTCTACTTCAGCCATGATCACCTCGCGGGTGACACCGATATCGCCCAGCAGTTCGGCAATCGGTTGGTTCCCATACTTGGCGAACAGATGATTAACCACGGCCCGGGCACAGCCCTCGAAATAGGCGGTTTGCCGGAACTGCAGCCAGAAATCGTAGCCCAGCACCACAAACTCCTGCAGCTCGACATCCCCCAGGCCCTCGCGCAAGTCTGCAATGGTGCGATTCTCCAGGGACACCCAGGCCGCCATCACGCTGTCGCGCACCTCGTCATCGGACAGCGCCTGATTGAGAAACTGCTCACTGCGGGCAATCAGCCCGGGCAGGCTATCGGACAGCCAGGTCTTTATCCGTCGCTCAAAGCTCTCATCGAGCCCGGGCACGGCCCTATTCGCCATCTTCTTGCCGAACTTCATCATCGACCCGACCCCGGGCACGGATTTGGTGATGAGGTTGTCCTCGTACAGGTAATTGACCAGACCGGTGTACACCAGGTTGGATGCCAGTTCCTGATACACCGGGTGCGCCATAATCTCGCTGATCACCCGCTCGCGCTGCTGGCGCAGTTCCAGCAGCTCTTCAACAAACCCGGTGGCCTGTTCCCGGGTGATGACTTCGCCAAGTGTGGTCTGAGCTTGTACCGGTGCGTTCATCACCTCGGTGGCCATCTCAGCGGCAAGCTCGGGAATACCGGCGTCCAGCTCCATATTCACCACCACCCGCTGGATCACCCCCATCACCTGGTCCACAGAACTGAGCCGGTTCAGGGTGATCGATTCGGCGTGGTTCAACAGCTCGGACACTTCCCGCTCCAGGAACTTGCGCAGCTTCGCTCCTTTTAAGGCCGCCATTTCGTGCTTTACGTGCTGCTCCAATAGCTGGCTGGCGAGATCCGCGCTGCTGTCGCTCATGGCTTTGACCGTCCTGTTTGTGAAAACGTTTGAGAGAAGAACTGAGAGGCTAACACGATGGCCAACCGGAAGGGTTTGCCGAAGTTACCGGTTTTCCGCTGCGGCGGGGCAAATCCCAGCCGCAGCGGACACCTATCAATCCCGGTTGTTGAAGCGCAATCCGGGTTGTTGACGCGTTTCTGGAAGGCTATTGGAAGTCGCTGAAGCTGTGGGGATCAGCCGCCAGCGCCAGGCACAAGCTGCCCGGCCCCACGTAAATGCTGCTGGTGATGCCCATTTGCGACAACAGCAGCTCGACACCATTGCGTTCGCAAGCATCCCGCAGCCGGTTCAGCCCGGGCAGGTCTTCAATCTCCGTCCAGGTCAGGCCACAGGACAAACTCACATAGGGAGTAAGCAAGCCTGCCTCTACACGGGCAGCAGCGTAATTCATGACCTTTTCAACCGCCACATCAAAACTGCGGGTCTTGGCAACCGGCTGGGCTTCCGCGCCCTTGCCGAACAGCACCGGCGTGATATTCAGCGCCTTGCCCAGAAACGCCACCAGCGCCGAGACACTCTTGTCGCCCCGGCGGCGGGCGCGCTCCCGAATGTAATGCAAATCCCTGGGAATCACACAGGTAAAGATATTTTTTGAAAAGGTCTCTACCTCATGGCGCAGAGCATTCTTGGAGAGCTTTTTCTCAATCAGTTTCAGGGTGTGGGCTGCCAGCAGGCCCTGCCCTGCAAAGATCTGATTGGTGTCGATCACCCGCATGGAAAATTTGCCTTCGCGGCCGGCCATCGATCGGGTCTTATCGTAATTGGCCATGACGCTGTTCATCGCCTCGGTGGCGTTGTCGTAGATCAGGCTGCGGCTGCGCGCGACAGTTTCACAGAAGGCGACGTCAAACTGGGTGACAATCTTTTCCATGAACAGGTTGTGGATCTGCTCCGGGGAATAGGCACGGGTCTCGGCATGGTGCCCTTTTTTCAGCAAACCGCTCTGGTAGAACTCCTGAGTCCTGACCGGATCGTGCTCGTCTATGTAGGTCTCGCCGTCAATCACGGCAGTAACAGGGAGGATAAACAGGTCGTGCTTGCGACTGAATTCATAGGGCAAGTCGCACGCGGAATCGACGATCAGACCAACTCGCATGATTACGTCTCCAAGGGCAGGCCAATCCTCAGCTTGGACAGCCCTTTCCCTTTATAGTCATTATTGTTTTCAGCTCTGTCAGTCTTACACAACCCGATTAATAATTCAGCACCTCACATTTTGCCCACTCGAACAGTTTCCAGCTCCTTGAGATTACGCTCCAAAAGCTGCCGATTGTCCTGTTGCCATGGATGGAAACCCTTCCGGAAATAGGCAAGAAAGTCCGGCAGGCACTTGCGAATAACCCCGGGTTTGCCCCAGAGGAAATTCAGTCCGCCCAGCCAGGTTCTCAGGCTCCAGAGTTTTCCGTCGGTTTTTAGCAGGCTGCAGGTATTGAGGAAGGTGTACTTGAAGAAATTCCAGGTCACAAACAGGAACACGATACGGCGAAGGCGCTCGTTACCCACGCACTGACGATAGACATCGAACGCTACCGATTTGTGTTCGGTTTCTTCAATCGCATGCCAGCGCCACAGGCGAGCCATGGCCGGTGTGGCGCCTTCCATCCACTCCGGGTGTTTGAGAATAGCGTTGGCCAGCACTGCGGTGTAATGTTCCGCACCACAGGTGCCTGCCAATTGGCGGCTGGGTGGCAAGTTGCCCACCCACTGCATGTGCCGGGCAAAACGCTGGTCGATCGCATCAATGTCGTAGCCTCTCGCCTTGAGTCCCTCGTTGTAGCTTTTGTGCTCTCTGCTGTGCAGGGCTTCCTGACCGATAAAGCCCCGAATTTCAGCCTGCAACTTGGGATCGTCAATGCGATCGCGATACAACCGCACCGCGTTGATGAACTGCTGCTCGCCATCGGGAAACTGAAGTGACAGGGCATTAAAAAAGGCGGTTCTGAATGCGTTGTTGCCGTGCCAGAAAGACTTGAGATCCTCGCTGACATCAAAACGGATGTGTCTGGGCTGAACAGACACCCCTTCAGGTGTGGAACTGATGGTCATGGCTGCCTCCTGTTGTTATTGCACCGGCGCGTGTTGTTATTGGTTGCGAACAGCGGTTAAAAAATCACCATCAGGTTCAGTGTAAACCCGAACTTTGCAGCAGAGAAAGGCTTTGCGGGGCCGGAAAGACAGTTTGTCACCAAATGACATCCTGTCATGACAAGAGAAAGGCACAAAAAAAAAGAGGCCTGCCGCCTCCTTTCAATTCGCACAAGCGGCGGCCTCCAGCGCTAAACTGGAGACCGCTGCGGCAGAGTCAGTCCAGAACCTTGGCCTGATCCCTCAGGACAAACTTCTGGATCTTACCGGTCGAGGTCTTGGGCAGCTCGGAAAAAACAATGGTTTTCGGCACCTTGAAGCCCGCAAGATGCTGACGACAGAAGCTGATGATATCCGCCTCGCTGACGTCGCCGGCGTCCGGCTTCAGGGTGATGAAGGCACAGGGCGTCTCGCCCCACTTCTCATCGGGACGAGCCACTACAGCCGCCTCCATGACTCCGGGATGACGATAGAGGGTATCCTCGACCTCAATGGTAGAAATGTTCTCGCCACCGGAAATGATGATGTCCTTCAAGCGATCCTTGATTTCCAAGTAGCCATCCTCGTGCCACACCGCCAGATCTCCGGTGTGGAACCAGCCGCCCCGGAAGGCCTCCTCGGTTGCCTTCGGATTCTTGAGGTAGCCCTTCATCACCGTGTTGCCGCGCAGGAAGATTTCACCAATGGTTTCGCCATCTTTCGGTACAGGTTCCATGGTGTTGGGATCGCCCACCATGGTGCCACCGAGGGTTTGATAACGAACACCCTGACGGGCCTTCTTTCGGGCCCGGTCGTGCAGTGGCAGTTGATCCCATTCGGACTTCCAGGCACACACGGTGACCGGGCCATAAACTTCGGTCAGGCCGTACACATGAGTCACCTGAATACCCATTTCCTCGATGGCGCCGATGACCTGGGCAGGCGGCGCCGCACCAGCGGTCATGGACTTAACTTCGTGATCGATTGATGCCCGGGCAGATTCAGGCACATTGAGCAGGCCATTGAGTACAATCGGTGCGCCGCACATATGTGTCACCCGGTGCTCCTGAATCAACTGCAAGATCTTCTCCGGATCAACCCGGCGCAGGCACACATGGGTTCCGGCCATAGCGGTGATGGTCCAGGGGAAGCACCAGCCGTTGCAGTGGAACATCGGCAGGGTCCAGAGGTAGATCGGGTGCATGCCCATGGACCACACTGCCTGGTTACCCAGCGCATTCAGGTAGGCGCCGCGGTGATGGTAGACCACGCCCTTGGGGTTACCAGTGGTACCCGAGGTGTAATTCAGGGAAATGGCGTCCCACTCATCCGCCGGGAAGCTCCACTGGAATTCGGGGTCACCTTCCTGGAGCAGGGCTTCGTAATCCAGATCACTGACTTGAACGCCCTCGCCGTATTCCGGGTCATCGACGTCCACCACCAGGGGTTTGTGCTTGAGCCGGCGGACCGCGTCGTTGATCACCTCGCCGAACTCGCGATCGGCGATGATGACTTTGGCTTCGCCGTGTTCGAGCATGAAGGCAATCGCCTCGGCATCCAGGCGCACGTTCAGGGTATTCAGAACCGCACCGATCATGGGCACCCCGAAATGGCTCTCCACCATGGCCGGAATGTTCGGCAACATCACCGCAACGGTGTCACCACGACCAATGCCGCGCCTCTTCAAAGCCGAGCCAAGGCGCACACTGCGCTCGTAGGTCTGGGCCCAGGTGTATCGCAGCTTGCCATGGATGACGGCCGGAAATTCCGGGTAAACACTCGCGGTGCGTTCAATGAAATCGACAGGGGACTGGACGGCGTAATTGGCATCAACGGGCGCAAGGCCCTGATCGAATATTGAGGTCATAAGGGTTCCTCTCTGGGCACTGTTGTTGTTATGGCAAATGTTCTTATGGCAGATTCGGGACGCCCGCAGCGGCTTCCGTGTCCTCGCTCGTTAAAGCATAGTATTTGAACTGGACCAATGGATATATCACACCAAAGGCGCATGACCTCAGCACCTACTGCGTCCCGCTAACCGCGGCTATCCCGCTCCGCATGGGCCAGTGCGCCCAGCCGCGCCACCGCCTGCTCAATCCGTTCGGTCCAGGGGTTGGCGCTGTTCAGGCGCAGGCAGTTATCGTACTTGTTGGTGGTCGAGAACATCAGGCCGGGCGACACGTTGATATTCTCTGCCCGGGCTTTCTGGAACACGCCCGTACCGGAAATGCCATCGGGTAACTGCACCCACAGCACAAACCCACCTTGCGGCCGACTGACCGCAGTACCCTCGGGGAACGATCGGGTGATAGCCGCCCGCATACGCTCACAGGATTCGCGGTAGTGCTGCCGGGCCGAACGCAGGTATCGGTCGTAACTGCCCTGCTCCAGAAAATGCGCCACGGCCAGCTGCGAAATGGACGAAGTCGCCAGGTTGGCGAAATATTTGTGCTGACGGGCCGGCGCCATGTACCGGCCGGGCAGCATCCAGCCAAGACGAAGCCCCGCCGAGATGGTCTTGGAGAAGGAACTGCAGTAAATGACATTGTCGGTTCGATCAAAGGCCTTGGCCGGCTTTGGCCGGTCGCCGGTGTGATAGAGGTCGCCGTATATGTCGTCCTCAATCAGTGGCACCCCTGCTGCCGCCAACATGGATACCAGTTGCTGCTTGCGCTCATCGGGCATTCTCGCGCCCATGGGGTTGCTGTGGTTGGTCACCACCACGCAGGCTTTTAAGGGCCACTTATCAAGAGCCAGCTGCAATCCCTCGAGGCTTAAACCGTCAGAGGGATGAGTCGGGATCTCGATAACCTGAAGCCCCACCACTTCCAGGGCCTGCAGAATGCCTGGAAACGACGGTGTCTCTACCGCAACTATGTCCCCTGGCTGAGTCACCGCCCGGAGCGCCAGAATAATTGCCTCCTGTGCACCGTTGGTGGCCAGCACGTCGTCAGGCGAAACCGGTACCCCCAGGGTCGCCATGCGCTGGGCTATCTGGCGCCGGAACGACTCCTTGCCCGGAAAGGAGTAGTCCAGGGTTTCCAGCCCACGCCGGGCCGCCCACAGGGTACTTTGCTGAATC
This sequence comes from Marinobacter alexandrii, assembly GCF_005871205.1. Taxonomy (GTDB): domain Bacteria; phylum Pseudomonadota; class Gammaproteobacteria; order Pseudomonadales; family Oleiphilaceae; genus Marinobacter; species Marinobacter alexandrii. The sequence goes on from NZ_SWKM01000013.1 coordinate 200,980, forward strand.
TGGCGCAGCGGCAGGTAATCCGGGTGAGGAATGGCGGTGGCCAGCGGCACCATCCGCTTCTGCTCGTCGGCACACAGATCCAGCGCCATCTCCCGCGCCGTCACGGGTACCGGTTTGGCCCGATGTTTCTGCATGACCGGTTCGGGGGCATCCAGGGCCGGCAGGCGCACGAAATAGCCGCTGCGCTCCCGGGCATCCAGGTAGCCACGCCCTTCCAGGGTTTGGTGCGCCTGCAGGATTGTGGAAATACTCACACTAAATTGCCGGCTCAGCACCCGCACGCCGGGCAGGCGGTCGCCGTCCCGATAAACGCCCTGCTGAATCAGCGCCTGTAACTGATCCGCCACCTGGTTGTATAAAACGCCCATCTCATCCCTCTCGTGCCCTGAGTCCCAACTGTCCGACTGCCATTGCAGCAGATTTTCCGGCCGTCCCACGAGTACAGTTTGCCGAAAACCTGACCAGTACAGATGCCAGCCACACCATTCTGTACCGGTCCAAAGAAATCTTAACTGAATCTGTTATGGGTGTCTGTGACACTTCACACTGGGCCATGACCAATCAGGGCAATGGCCCTATGCTGACAACACCTTTGAAGGAGAACCAATCATGACCTACCCCATCTACCAAGTGGACGCCTTTACCAGTCGGGTTTTCGGTGGCAACCCAGCCGCAGTCATACCGTTGAATGAGTGGCTGCCGGATACCGCCATGCAGGCCCTGGCCGTTGAAAATAACCTGTCCGAAACCGCATTCTTCGTTCCCCTGCCCGAGCGCGATGACGCCGACTTTCACATCCGCTGGTTTACCCCGGGTATAGAAGTTCCGCTGTGTGGTCACGCCACGCTGGCCAGTGCCTGGGTTATATTCAACAAACTGGGCTGGCACAAAGACAGTATTCGCTTTACGTCCAAGAGCGGCCCGCTCGGTGTTCGCCAGGACAGCGACGGCTGGCTGGTGCTCGACTTCCCCAACCTCGCGTTTGAACAGCAGGAAACCCCGGCCACCATTCGCCAGGCTCTTGAAGCAGCGCCGGACACGGCGTACTTCGTGCCCAACGACACCAATTACATGATTGTCCTGGACAGCGAAGCCGACGTGCGCGCCGCCCAACCCGATCTGCGCAAACTCAAGGAGCTTGGCAACCAGGGCCTGATCGTAACGGCGAAGGGCGACAACTGCGATTTCGTCAGCCGCTACTTTGCCCCGGGCGCCGGCATTGATGAAGACCCGGTCACCGGATCGATCCACAGCGTGCTGGTGCCCTACTGGGCCGAACAACTGGGTAAAACACAACTGAATGCCCGGCAGGTCTCAAAACGTGGTGGCGTACTGCGCTGCGAATTGCTGGGCGACCGCGTGGCCATCGCCGGGCAATCCGCGTTCTTTATGGAAGGTTCGATCCAGCTCTAAGCTCCGTTAGCCAGAGCTAATTACACGATGGCAATGTCAGAGGGTGATAGATTCGATACTCTCCGGAGTACATATAAGTTCATCCCCGAAAAAGGAGCCTAGCTCATGACAGCGACCAAGGCCTATGCGGCACAGTCTTCAACCTCTGGCATGGCACCACACGACATCAACCGGCGTTCATTGCGAAACGACGACGTCGCCATTGAAATCGACTACTGCGGTGTCTGTCATACCGACATCCATTTCGCCCAGAACGATTGGGGAGTTACCCAGTACCCGGTCGTCCCCGGCCACGAGATCGTTGGCCGAGTCACGGCAGTGGGCCCGGGTGTAAAGAGCTATAAAGAAGGTGATGTTGTCGGCGTCGGCTGCATGGTGGATTCCTGCCGCACCTGCTCGGCGTGTGAAGCCGGCCTGGAGCAATACTGCAGCGAAGGCATGACCGGCACCTACAACGGCGAAGATCGCCACGACCACTCCATCACCTTTGGCGGCTATTCCGAGCGCATCGTGGTCAGTGATCGGTTTGTGGTGCGAATTCCCGACAAACTGGACATCACGAAGGCCGCGCCGCTGCTCTGCGCCGGCATCACCACCTATTCGCCGCTGCGCCACTATGGCGTCAAACCGGGCCATAAAGTTGGCGTGATCGGCATGGGCGGTCTTGGCCACATGGGCGTTAAATTCGCCAAGGCACTGGGCGCGGAGGTCACCATCTTCACCCGGTCCGAAAGCAAGGTCGGCGAAGCCAAAAAACAGGGCGCTGACCATGTGGTAATCTCCACCGACGAAGACCAGATGGCCGCCGTCGCCGAGACCTTTGATTTTATGCTCGACACCGTCCCGGTACAGCACGACATCAACCCCTACCTTAACTGCCTGACCTACGACGGTACCCATATCATGGTGGGTCTGCTCGAGCCGATGGAACCGGCTCTGGAAACCGGCGCCCTGGTGTTCAAGCGTCGGGTGCTGGCAGGTTCACTGATTGGCGGTATGCCGGAAACCCAGGAGGTGCTGGATTTCTGTGCCGAACACGACATCAGCTGTGATGTGGAAATGCTCGACATCCACAACATCAACGACGCTTACGAGCGGATGAAAAAAGGCGATGTGAAATACCGCTTCGTCATCGATATGGCAACGCTGAAAGACAGCTGATGCCGTAAGGCGCGGCGATGATGCGTTCGTCGCCGGGCCCGCATTCCTACGGATTTCTATCTGTTTAGCCCGCCACGTATAATGCCCCGCACATTCCCCTCGCTGCGATCATTCATGGCTTCGGATTACGACGTAATTATCATTGGTGCCGGTGCCGCCGGTCTCATGTGTGCCGCAACTGCGGGCTACCGTGGGCGCAAGGTGCTGGTCGTCGATCACGCCAACAAGGCAGGCAAGAAAATCCTCATGTCCGGTGGTGGACGCTGCAACTTCACCAACCTGAACAGCACGCCGGCCAACTTCCTGTCCGATAACCCGCACTACTGCATTTCCGCCCTGAAGCGCTATACCCCGCAGGACTTCCTGGAACTGGTGGAGCGCCACGGCGTTGAACATGAAGAGAAAGCCGCCGGGCAACTGTTTTGCCGGGACAGCGCCAAAGACATCCTGAACGTGCTGCTCACCGAGTGCGAATGGGCCGGCGCCGAAATTCGGCTGAAGACGTCGGTTTCCGATGTCCGTACAACCGACACCGGTTACCAGGTGAATACCAGCGCCGGCACTCTCGCCGGCACTCTCACCTGTGAATCCCTGGTGGTCGCCTGTGGCGGACTGTCCATTCCCACCATGGGCGCCACCGGCTTCGGTTACGACCTGGCCAAACAGTTCGGGCTTTCGGTACTGCCCACGCGCGCGGGCTTGGTGCCGTTTACGCTGCATCCGGAACTGAAGGAACAGCTGTCGCCGTTGTCAGGGGTCAGCTGCCCGGTGGACGTTACCTGCCAAAACCAGCACTTCCGCGAACCCATGCTGGTTACCCATCGTGGCCTGAGCGGCCCCTCGATGCTGCAGATTTCCAGCTACTGGCAACCGGGGGATACGCTGTCGGTGAACCTGCTTCCGACCCAACGCATTCACGAAGACCTGCTGGCCTTGCGCCAACAAAAGCCCCAGTCCACTGTGGCCCATTACCTGGCCCAATACCTGCCCAAGCGCTTTGCCCAGGCCTACAACGAACTGCACGGCTGGACCGGCCCGCTGCAGGGCTACAAGAACAGCGATCTGGAACAGGTGGCCGAGACACTCGGCCAGTGGCAAATAAAACCCGCGGGCACCGAGGGCTATCGCACCGCGGAAGTGACCCTAGGCGGCGTGGATACCCGGCAACTGTCGTCAAAGACAATGGCAGTACTGGAGCGCCCAAACCTGTACTTCATCGGTGAAGTGGTGGACGTGACCGGCCACCTGGGCGGGCATAATTTCCAGTGGGCCTGGGCATCTGGTGTGGCGGCGGGCAATGACGGCTGACACCGCAAGGAGTGGTTAAGGCCGATAACGAAGGGTTCGAATTGGCGCCTGCCCATCGAGCAACAGCGTGCGCTGGCGCTCCACCTCGCTGGCAAATTCCGCACTAATCACGTCATCGTCATCCAGATTGGCGCGCGCTTCAGCGAGAACCTGATCAAGCCTGGCCAGCGCCTGCGCCCGATCGTAGTCCGACAGTAAATTTTCCAGCAGCACCAGCCAGGGCGCGGATTTGCCGGGGCCGGCCTGTTCGATGCGGGTGCGATAGGCCGAGCGATTCGGCCCGGAGATCAGGGCGTAGTCGTAAAGCATCTCGGCCGCCGAAAACATCAGGTCCGGCTCGCACGGCCCGGACAGGTAACGCCTCATGGCTTGCTCCAGGTGGCCACTCATGCCGCCCAGGCCGCGTCGACCGTAGGCGTCGGCAATAAGCTCCGGCATGGTGCACAGGAAATAATTGCCCGCGAAGTAGGCGCTGGTCTCGCCATCCACGGCTCTGTAGGGCCGCTCGGGCAGTTGGGAGCGTTCGAGGAACTGAGGGTAAAGCCGGGCAGCCTGTTCATAGAGCCGTTCGGCCTCATCCAGGTTGGCGTCACCAGCTACTACAACCTCAACGGTATCCGACAGCCGGTTGAAGTAATCCCCCCACAGTCGGAACTCCGGTGCTGTCGCCGGGCCTGCGTTAACCAACCTCAGAAAATCGTCAGAGACGGCGCTTAATTGCTGAGCCTGGCGGGTGTAGGCATCCTGATCAGCAGGCACGCCAGCGGGGTTCAGTTCCGACAGTGCTCCCTCGATTTGCTCGAACCGATCGGCATAGGCGGGACTGACCGCTACAGTGCCGGCGGATTCGGTTCCGACCGTTGGCGGGGGCAGCGACAAAGACTGGCAACCGGTCACGAACAATACCAGAACCACCGAAAGGGCTTTCCAAAGCACTCTTAGTGTTTCTGGCAGTGTTTCTGGCAATGCCCCTCCACGGCGCTCATCAGCACAGGGGATCGTGCCAAAACGGCTGGAGGCTGCGACTATCACGCCCGACACTCTAAAACTCCTCAGTTGCAGTAACCTCCGCCCAGCAGGCTGCCCGCATCAGGCACCACTGGCTTCAGCCCCAAAGCTTTCAGAATTTGGTAGGTGGTGCAGGTAGCCGCCGACACCACAGGCAGTCCCAGTTCATCCTCGACCGCCTGGATGGATGCCAGCGATGGCATTTGTACACAAGCCGACAACACCACAGCATCAGCACCCGTTAGATCCAGCTGCTTAACAATATCGCGAAGAAGCAGAGGATCACGGCGGCCAACCTCAAGGTTGTCGGGAATCTCGAGAGCGATGCTATCAACCACCTGAATGCCTTCCGCTTCGATGTAATCAATCACCATCTGGGTCAGGGGTTTCATGTACGGCGTGATGATTGCAACCCGCTTGGCGCCCAGGACACCAAGGCCGTCAGTGAGCGCTCCTGCGCTGCTGACAATGGGAATCGGATGGCCGTTGTCCCGGGTGACACCGTGCAGGCGAGCCTGGGAATCACGATGATACCCTGCGCCCCGGCTCATGATGGCCACGAGGCAAGCATAGCCCATCACATCCACAGCGGCATCCGACAGCTCCAGGGCGCAGCGGTCTGATTCATCATCCATAGCCGCCAGTTCCTCCCTGGTCACTTTTTTCATGCGCATCCGGCTGGAATGGAAGGTGAACCGTTCCGGCTCCACCGCTTCGCGCGCCCTGAGCATGGCGGGTATTTCAGTTTCCATGGTGGTGTTCGAACTGGGAACAATCTGGCCGATTCGAAAACTTCTGGTCATGGCGTTTTCTCCCATGGTTACGCCATTCAAGCGTCTGAGTAGATGTCTTTGTATTCGTCCCGTAGCTGCTTCTTCTGGACCTTGCCCATGGTATTGCGAGGCAATGAATCAACGAAGAAGACTCTTTTGGGCTGCTTGTATTTCGCGAGGTGGCCGGATAAGGACTTGATGACATCCGCCTCACCGAGTTTTTGGCCCGGCAACAGCACTACCACAGCCGTCACACCCTCTCCAAAGTCCGGATGCGGCACACCAATGACTGCCGACTCCGACACCTCCGGCAGTGCATCGATAATCTGCTCCACTTCTTTCGGATAAACGTTAAAGCCACCGGAGATCACCAGATCCTTGTCACGACCAACAATCTGGACGTATCCGCGCTCATCAATCAGCGCCAAATCACCGGTGACAAAGAATCCATCCTCAAGCAGCTCGGCTTTGGTTTTCTCCGGCATGCGCCAATAGCCCTTGAACACATTAGGACCGCGCACCTCAAGCATGCCAATCTCGCCTTGCGGCAATGGCGTATGGGTGTCCGTCTCCGGATCAGTAATGCGGATCTCTACACCGGGCAACGGCATACCAACGGTTCCGGCAATCCGGTCACCATCGTAGGGATTGGAGGTGTTCATATTGGTTTCGGTCATGCCATAACGCTCAAGAATGGCGTGCCCGGTGCGCTGCTCGAATTGCTGGTGCGTTTCCGCAGTCAGCGGTGCCGAACCGGAGGTGAACAGGCGCATGTTGGCGGTCAGTTCCGGCGTAAGGCGGTCGTCCTGTAGCAATCGGGTATAGAAAGTCGGCACCCCCATCAGCGAGGTGCCCTCGGGCATGGCGGCGATGATGGTGTCGACATCAAACTTGGACATGAAATACAGACTGGCACCGGCCGTCAGGATCACGTTGCAGGCCACAAACAGCCCGTGGGTGTGAAAAATCGGCAGCGCATGAATCAGCCGGTCTTTCTCGGTGAACCGCCAGGCCTCGGCCAGGCTCTTACTGTTTGACGCCAGGTTTTTGTGGGTCAGCATGGCACCTTTACTGCGCCCGGTGGTGCCTGAGGTGTATAGAATGGCCGCCAGGTCATCCTCATCGCGCGGCTCAATGCCGGTGAACGCCTGTGCCTTAGCAACTGCATCCATTAAGGAGCCATCGTCCCTGGTACCCAGGGTTTCCACGCGCGGGCACTGGGTTTTGGCTGCAATCGCTTTAGCCGACTCCAGGGACGCAGGCATGCACACGAATAAAGCTGGCTCCGCGTCACCCAGGAAATAGCCGATCTCATCCGCTGTGTAGCCGGTATTCAACGGCAAATAGACACCGCCCACACGCAGAGTGGCCAGGTACAGCAGAATGGCCTCCGGGCTCTTATCAACCTGCACCGCCACCCGGTCGCCCGGATTAACCCCAAGGCCCTTCAAAGCACCGGCAATGCGCTCGGTCTTGGCCAGGGCATCGGCGTAGGAATACTCTGCACCCTCGGGCGTGGTAATGAAGTTGGCCGTTCCACGGCCCTGCATTTTGGTGGCAAAAGTATCGAACAGGTTATGGTTCATTTCTCAAGCTCTCCTTGAAACAATTTCCGGCCCAGTTTGCTCAGCTCACGCACACTGGGAGAACAGACGATTTCGCCACGGGCGGTGTATTTTTCGTTGTTGCGTTCAATGTTTTCAAGCACGTATAGGTAATTGACCATCAGTCCTGCGGACTGCGCCATGCCATTACTCGACACATCACCAAGCCAGTTAATTCGGTGCAGTTCCGCGCCATTTCCCAGATGAAATCTTGCCACTGGATTCAGCGGCAGATTGGCACTGTTTTTCTCTTTCAACAGGTATCGAGCCGCCAGCGGACGAATCACCTCATTCAGCCGTTCCGCCAACTCCGGTGTTTTTTCCCACTCAGGGTTATCCAGGTGATTCAGCACTTCCTGGGCCTCCGGCGTCAGTAAGCCAGAATTTTGCTGATAGGTTTTTTCCAACCAGCTTCGGAACGTGGGTAGCGGTGACAGCGTCACAAAGTTCTTGAGGTTTGGCAGTTCCTGTTTAAGTTCCTGCACCACCTGTTTGATAAGAAAATTTCCAAAGGAGATCCCACGGAGACCGACCTGGCAGTTGCTGATTCCAAAGAAGGCTGCGGAATCTGCCAGTTCTGGCGCGTCAATATCGTATTGGTCATCCGCCAGAATAGGCTGAATCTTGTCTGGAATACCCTTGGTAAGCGCTACCTCAACAAAGATCAGTGGCTCATCACCAATCGATGGATGGAAGAAACCGAAGCACCGACGATCCCGGTCATCAAGGCGACGGCGAAGGTCGTCCCAACCCTGAATCTTATGAACCGCCTCATAACGGATTATTTTCTCGAGAATGGAAGCGGGCGTGGTCCAGTCAATACGCTTGAGAACCAGAAATCCCCGGTTGAACCATGATGCAAAGAGGTGAACAAAATCAGCATTGATGGGCTCAAAGTCCTTGTGCCCTTTCATCAACGTCAAAAAATCTTGCCGCATTTTTACCAGCTCATAGGTCGCCCCCTGCGCCAGGTTCAGGCGTCGGAGCAACTCCTGCCTGAGGGGTTCGCAGACACTGAATAATACCGCCAGGTGCTTGTTCGATCTGTCACTCTTATAAATGCGGTACGCCTCGTCGATTTGATCCGGGTCGGCGGCGAAGTCCTTAGCCAGGGCTCCAAAGAACGCACGCTTATCGTCTTCACTCAACGACTGGTATATATCCAGCGCACGACTGGCCATAACGATACTGGCAGCCTCACCATCACTGTGCAGCAGCTCATGGCAGGCCGTCTCCAAGTCCCTGTGATCGTAACTGGCTCTTTTACTCTTGTTGCCAAACTTACGCTGCAGGGCATCACGCTGGGTGATGCTGCTGAACAGCTCTTGCAGGAAACTCATGTTCATAGCATTAACCTTCGGGTTAGTCTCAGGTGCCGGCGCCCATGATGAGGTTCGGCAGCCACAAGGCGATCTCAGGGAAGAAGCACAGCAGCACAATGCCTAGAATCATGCACAGAGCGTACGGCAAGCTGCCAAGGAGGATGTCCCGGAGTGCTATGTCGGGCGCAATACCCTTGATGATGAACAGATTGAGGCCCACAGGCGGCGTGATCAGTCCGATTTCCAGGTTGATGGTCAGGATCACAGCGAACCAGTAGGGGTCGAAGTTCGCAGCAAGAATGATAGGCAACAGGATAGGCGCAGCCATCACGATGACGGCGACTGGCGGCAGGAAGAAACCAGCAACCAGCAGGAAGAGGTTGATAACGCCCATCAGGACCCAGCGATTCACCTCAAGTTCGGCAATGGCGCCGGCCAAGGTTTGGGTAATGAACAGAGACGACAGAGCAAAGGCAAATATTTCAGCGGTCGCGATAATCAGCATGATCATGACGCTTTCGCGAAGTGCATCTCGCATGATGTTGGAGATGGGCTTAACCTGCCACATGCGATAGACAATGATGGCCAACGCCAGACACAGGAAGGCACCAACACCCGCCGCCTCGGACGGCGTGGCAACACCGCCATACAAGGCAAATAAAATACCGAGCACCACCATCAGGAACGGCAGCACCCGTACCAGCGCCTTCATGTTGCCTTCGACATTTTCCTTGATCTGAGCTGCCGCCTGCGCCACCGGATTCGGGCTGTTGTAGCCGCCGGACAGTTTGCAGGCAATCAGGGTCCAGACCATGAACAGACCTGCCAGCATCAGCCCAGGTATGGCGCCGGCAATGAACAGACGGCCGATAGAGGTCTCCGTAGAAATGCCGTATACGATCATGGTGACCGAGGGCGGGATCAGAATACCCAAGGTACCACCGGCGGCAATACAGCCCGCCGCAACACCATCCGGGTAACCCCGCTTGCGCATCTCGGGGATGCCGAGCTTACCGATCGCGGCACTGGTGGCGGGCGATGACCCTGACAAGGCCGCAAAAATTGAACAGGCCGCAATGTTGGAGATCGCCAAACCGCCTGGCAGCCTGCCCATCCAGATGTCGAGAGAACGATAGAGGTCCCTGCCGGTGGGCGACGAGGCCACAGCAGCACCCATCAGAATGAACATGGGGATGGCGACAAAGCCAAAGGAGGCCACGTGTCCGAAGAAGGTTTCGCCAAAATACACCAGCTCACCCATTCCCTGATCGAGGACCAGAGCCCCCAAAGCGACGGCGCCAAGCGCAAAGGCGATGGGGGTACCGATGGCCATCAGTACCAGCAAGACAATAACAACGAGAATACCGCTAGTGACAGGATCCATGATTACGCCTCTCCCCGCAGAATTTCAGCAACGTACTGAAGCGACAGTAACGACGCACCAACGGCCACGGGCAAAAGTGCGGGCCACAGAGGTGGGTTCCAGACGGTCCCGGTGGTCCATTCAAAGGCGTAGGCTTCGTAGAAGTAGTACCAGCAGCCGTAAGCCAAGGCCAGACAGAACACCAGGCCAACCAGCGATGCAGTCAGCTGCATCAGATGTTTAGGCAGACCACGCATGGCATCAGGCAGCACGGTGACCGCCACGTGACCACCGGTCTTAAGCACATAGGGCGTACCCAGCAGCATCGCTGCGCTGATCGCAAAGGTGGTGAATTCGGTTTGCCAGACTGTACTTTCACCCATGGCGTAACGAACAAACACCATGTGAACAACGGCCAGCACACCCAGCGCAAGCAGCGCAGCGGCGAGAATGGCAGCGGCAACCGACACGGCATCCATGCAACGGATATATCCACCGAAGATGCCTCGCTCAGAGGCTCGTCTTGAACTGGAAGATTGGGACATAGCTCAAACCCGAAAAATGTTTGGCTCGCCACCCCCGGTAGGTAGCGGGGAATGGCGAGGCTGATTCCGTAGATCAGGACTGAAGGTGTTACTCGACAGCCAACGCTGCGTCGATCAGAGCCTGCCCGTTTGGAACATTCTCTGCGAAGGTCTTGTAAGAACTCTGCTTGGCGATATCCAGCCAGGCCTGGTAGTTCTCCGGTGTCATATTGACCACCTCAACACCATTTTCCGCAAAAACATCGGCCATCTTCTGGTCAAGACCTGCCGCTTCTGCCGCAAAGTACTCTTCCGCTTTTTGGCCTGCAGCGGTCAGGGCAGCTTGCTGCTCAGCGTTCAGGCTGTTCCAGCTGCGTTCGGAAATAAGAACCGGCTCATACATGAACCAGAGCGCGTTTTCGCCAGGAGCTGTCAGGCAGGTAACTTGCTCGTAGATACGATAAGACACGAAAGAACCTGAGGAGGTGTTAGCACCATCGAGAACGCCAGTCTGCATGGCGGTATAGATTTCGGAGGACGGCATGGAGGCGATAGAGGCGCCAGCGGTAGCCAGCATCTCGTCAAACGCCGGGCCGGCGGCGCGCAGCGTTTGCCCCTGCACGGTGTCCGGTGAAGTGATGCACTGCTTATTAGAGGCAAAGCCACCGGCCAGCCACGCATCAGCCAGGACTCGGGCGCCAGCGTCGTTGATCACCTTCTTGATCATGTCCATGAATTCGGAGTCGTTCAGGCGTTGGGCACGCTCGTGGCTGCGAACCAGCCCCGGCATCAGCGTTGCTGAAAACTCGGGATGGCGGCCACTGGCGTAATCCAGTGGTAACGAGATCATGTCCACACGCCCCCGCACCAGCGCTCCCCACTGCTCCTTGGCCTTAAACAGGGACTGACCCGGATAGATCTGAAGTTCGAGGCCGACATCCGCCGCTTTAACTTCGCGCGCCATTAATTGAACCATCTCATCGCGCACATCCCCCTTTCCTCCCGGAAACTGGTGCGAAACACGAAGGGTTGTATCGGCTGCGGCAATGCTGGGCAAAAACACAGAGAGGGTGGCCGCTGCGGCCAGTTTAGCGAAAGGCATCTTCATCATTTTGTCTCCAGAATTGTTTTTGTAATATCTATCAGAGCACTCTGATGTATACATCATTAGACTTGTTGTATATTGTTGTCAATAGGAATTGACTAAAGTATGACCAAGTCCGTTTTGAAACTGAGCCGAGAAACCACTATGAAACGCTCCAATACACAAAAACTAAAAGACGCTCTGGAAGAGGACATTATCAACGGCCAGCTGCTGCCAGGCGCGAAGCTTGATCATGACGCTCTGGCCGCCAAGTACGGCGTGTCTCGCACGCCCATTCGAGAGGCCATTCAACAGTTGGTGGTCAGCGGGCTGGTTACCGTTAAGGCAAAAAAAGGCACGTTTGTCGCAAAGGTCGGTTTCGACCAGCTGATCGAAATGTTCGAGGTGATGGCGGAACTGGAAGGTATGTGCGGCCGGCTTGCGGCCAGGCGGATACAACCGGACGAACTGGAAGCTCTGCGAGCGGCGCTATACCGCTGCGAAGATCCCGACGTGATGTCGGATCCGGATGACTACTATTACGAAAACGAGGAATTCCATAGCTGCATTTATGCGGCCAGTCACAACAGCTTCTTGGCAAGCGAGGCACGGCAGCTCAAGCAACGCCTGAAGCCCTATCGTCGTCTGCAGCTACAGACACGCAATCGGGTTTCTACGTCGGTGAGCGAGCACCGCAGGATTTTCGAGGCTATCGAGAAAGGCAAAGAGTTCGAAGCTGAGCAGCAACTCAAGGAGCACGTACTGATTCAGGGCACCCGGTTCAGCGACTTTATGTCCCAGGTAAAAGCCTTTGGCCACACCTCTCAAGACGCATCCTGAGAGGTGGTCTATCAGAGCCCGGACTTGAACGAATCCGAACTCGCCTCATCATCCTCTTCTTCAATATCTTCCAGAGTCAGCTCATCAATCGACGGTGAGGGTTTGCCCTCGCTATGCTTTTCCTGCGCTGCGGGGGCGCTGTCCCCTTGAACCAACTTGATACGTAGCCTTAAATTGTTCGGAGAGTCCGCATTGGCGATTGCGTCGTCAAGCGTTACGCGGCCGTTCTCGTAAAGTTTGAACAAGGCACCATCGAATGTCTGCATCCCCAGGTTTTCCGACTTCTCCATTATTTCCTTTATCTCTGGCAGCCGGTTCTTAAGGATCAATTCCTGTATCGTTTTTGTGCCCAGGAGCACCTCAACGGCGGCGCAACGCTTGCCGTCGGCAGTTGGCACCAGGCGCTGGGAGACGAAGCCGCGGATATTTTGCGCCAGGCTCATCAGCAATGCCGGCCGCTTTTCATCCGGGAACAGGTTGATAATACGCTCAAGCGCCTGGTTGGCATTGTTCGCATGTAGGGTGGAAATGGCCAAGTGACCGGTTTCCGAAAATTCCAGCGCATGCTCCATGGTCTCTCGATCCCGAATTTCGCCGATCAGAATAACGTCTGGAGCTTGACGCAGGGTGTTCTTCAAGGCGTTCTTGAAGCTTCGGGTATCTACCCCCACCTCGCGCTGATTAATGATGGATTTCTTGTGCTTGTGAACGAATTCAACGGGGTCCTCTATGGTGATGATATGCCCGCCGACATTGCTGTTGCGATAGTCGATCAGGGCCGCCAAAGAGGTAGATTTGCCTGAACCCGTACCTCCAACAAACAACACCAGCCCACGCTTGTTCATTACCAGTTCTTTCAGAACGGGAGGTAACCCCAAATCGTCAAATTTTGGTATGTCGGTATTGATGTTACGGGCAACGATGGCGACTTCATTACGCTGTTTGAAGATGTTGACGCGAAAGCGGCCAATGCCTGGTAAAGAAACGGCCAGGTTCATCTCCAGCTCGTTATTGAAGATTGCCCGTTGCTCATCATCCATAATGCCATTTGCAATGGCCTCTACTTCGCCAGCCTTCAACACTTCCCGGGATAGCGGTTTCAATGTCCCCTGAAACTTCGCGCAGGGTGGTGCTCCGGTGCTAAGGTACAAATCAGAACCATCGTTCTTTGCAAGTACATTCAGATACTTATTGATTACCGTGGTCACTGATCGTACTCCTAACCAAAATAAGTGTGGGCTGTTCCACTGTGTTTTTCTTCTTCGGACTCAGTATATCCAGACCGTGCCAGAGGGCCACCCGGAAATGACTCTAGCAAAGCAGAGCCCCAAGCACCCAAGACTGAATCCAAGTCGCTGACTAACGCAGAATCACCAACGGCTTTGTCGCCGTTTTAAGCATGGTGGTGGTGGTACTGCCCACCAGAAACTGGCGAATGCGGGAGTGGCCGTAGGCGCCCATCACCAGCAGATCAATGTCGTGTTCTTCCTGATAGGCGTGCAGCGTGGGCTCGACATCACCGGCGCGAATCGCCAGGGTAATCTCGGATTCCAGGCCTGCCAGCATCTTTTCGGCCTTCTTCAGCTGTTCCCAACGATCGTTGGTGTCGGCACCCACCATTACCAGGTGCAGCGGCATACCTTTCAGTACCGGGCTACCAGCCAGCAACTCCACACCCTTGAAGGCGGTGTCGCTGCCGTCGAAGGCCAGCATGGCGCTTTGAGGCGCAGTAAATTCATCCGGTACCAGCAGGATGGGCCGGTGCATGCTGCGAATCACGGTCTCAAGCTGGCTGCCAATGTGAATGTCACGGTCAGAACTGCTCTCACCATGCAGGCCCATCACCAGCAGGCGTGTCTGGCTCTCAAGCGACAGCAGCGATTCGGTCAGATCACCGTGGCGCTGGCGCTTGACTACCTCAGCCACACCGGCGCTTTTAACCCGGCGCTCGGCCTCGTCCAGCATATGATGGCCATGCTCGAGTGCCAGCTTGGAACGTTTGCGGTCCAGTTCGGCCAGCTCGTCCAGCAACTGTTCGCGGCTGCCCAGGCCAATGTTGCCCGCCAGGTCCGGCTCCGCCGGATAGCGTTCTTCGTCCAGAACGTGAAGCAACGTCACCGGATTCTGCATGTGCTTGCTTGCCCAGGCGGCGTAATCACACACCGCCGGTGCAGCGCGGGAACCATCGATACAGGCCACTACTCGTAACATCTCAACCTCGCCTTGCTGGTCGTTGTGGTTGTTAGTCTGACTGCGATCGCTACCAGATTCCGTGGTCTGGCTCATGTCAGTGCCCCATCAGTTGATCAACCGAATCCGGCTTATCGTGCACGCCAAAACGGTCAACAATGGTGGCACTGGCTTCGTTCATACCAATCACTTCGACATCGGCACCCTCACGACGAAATTTAATCACGGCCTTGTCGAGCGCTCCAACGGCGGTAATGTCCCAGAAGTGAGCCCGACTCAGATCAATCACCACATTATCGACTGCTTCCTTGAAATCAAAGGCCTGGATCAATTTTTCTGAAGAGCTGAAGAATACCTGGCCAACCACGGTGTAGGTGCGGGTATCGGTTTTCTCATCCAGCGACGAGTCCACCATCATGTAGTGGCCAATCTTGTTGGCGAAGAACAACGCCGCCAGCAGCACGCCGGCCAGCACGCCGAACGCCAGGTTGTGCGTGGCAACCACTACAATAACGGTGACCAGCATCACGATGTTGGTGGACAGCGGGTGCTCCTTGAGATTCTTGATCGACTCCCAGGAGAAGGTACCGATCGACACCATGATCATGACCGCCACCAGCGCGGCCATCGGGATCTGAACCAGGACGCTGTCGAGTACCAGCACCATGATCAGCAGAAAGACACCGGCGGTGAGGGTCGATAAACGTGTACGGCCGCCGGATTTCACGTTGATGATGGACTGGCCGATCATGGCACAACCGGCCATGCCGCCAATCAGGCCGGAGCCGATGTTAGCAATGCCCTGGCCCTTGCACTCGCGGTTCCGGTCACTCTCAGTGTCGGTCAGGTCGTCGACGATGGTCGCGGTCATCATGGATTCCAGCAGGCCCACCACCGCCAGCGGCAGCGAGTACGGCAGGATAATCATCAGGGTTTCAAGGTTCAGCGGCACATCTGGCCACAGGAAAATCGGCAGAGTATCAGGCAGCTCGCCCATGTCTCCGACCGTGCGGATGTCCAATCCAAGGAAAACGGCCACCGCCGTCAGCACAACGATACACACGAGCGGCGAAGGCAGGATCTTGCCCACCACTGGCAGCAGGGGAAACAGGTAGATGATGCCAAGGCCAGCGGCAGTCATGGCGTAAACGTGCCAGGTGACGTTAGTCAGCTCCGGCAACTGGGCCATGAAAATCAGGATGGCGAGAGCGTTCACGAACCCAGTCACCACCGAACGCGAAACAAACCGCATCAGGCTGCCCAGTTTCAGGTAACCGGCCACCACCTGGATCACACCGGTTAACAGTGTCGCCGCCAGCAGGTACTGGAGGCCATGCTCTTTAACGAGCGTGACCATGAGCACGGCCATGGCCGCCGTCGCGGCCGAAATCATACCGGGCCGACCACCTACAAACGCGATGATGACCGCGATACAAAAGGACGCGTAAAGCCCCACCTTCGGATCAACCCCGGCGATGATGGAGAAGGCGATAGCCTCCGGGATCAGCGCCAGCGCGACCACGACACCTGCGAGCAGGTCCCCGCGGATGTTGGATAACCATTGGTTTTTCAGGGTATTAACCATGTCGAGTTCCGTTATTGGTAAATCAGGTACAAAGCTACCGGGCCGTCACCCGGGGTAATCGAAAACACATTCCCGAAGGTGGATACAGAGAGAACAGGAACGGGTGTCAGGGTCGACTGGCAGTCACAGTAATCCGGTGAGCTTTGTTCAAAGGGGTTGCAAATAAAGGGCGCGAAGCTTAGCAGATTCGCCTTGTACAAGTAAGGTAGGGGTTACCCGCTGTACCGATGCTCAACTATGCTCAGAGATGAAGGTTTAAGTTCAGGGGGCTTACCGCAAAACCGATTCAAAATCCGAGTTGGTGGAGACGTTACCACTCATGGAAGATGTCGCTGTAAAGTTTGTCGCATCCAATCAGACCATTATCAATCTGGCAGTCGCTTTGTTGCTGGGTGCCATTGTAGGGCTCGAGCGCGGCTGGGGCGCCCGCGACCAGAAATCCGGCGAACGCATTGCCGGCATTCGCACCTTTGCCCTGATCGGTTTACTCGGGGGCTTGTCAGCTGTGCTGGCTGACGCCATTACGCCCTGGGCCTTTCCGGCGCTGTTGTTAAGCGTGGTGGCCATGGGGATTGTCGGCTACAGCCAACGTCTGGAACACGTTCGCGATTTCAGCATCACCGGGCTGGTTGGCATGGTTCTGACTTTCTGCTTCGGTGCCATTGCCGTGGCTGTCGACCCGATCATGGCGACCGCTGCTGCCGTCGTTACCGCGATCATCCTCGACAACAAAGAGGACATCCACATTTGGCTCACCAAGCTCAAGGCCCACGAGCTTGATGCCGCGTTCAGGCTGCTACTGATTTCCGTGGTGGTACTGCCACTGCTTCCCAACCAGGAAATGGGACCGGGCGGCGTGCTCAACCCCCGAGAAATCTGGTGGATGGTGGTTTTGATCGCCTCAATCTCGTTCGTGGGCTATTTCGCCATTCGCGTCGCCGGCACCCAGCGGGGCATCCTGTTTACCGGGCTGTTCGCCGGCTTGAGTTCTTCCACTGCACTGACCCTGCACTATGCGCGGCAGAGCGCCCAGACCCCACAACTGACCCCCGAGTTCGCCACCGGCATTCTGATTGCCTGCGGCACCATGTTTCCCCGGATTCTGGTGTACTGCTTTGTCATCAACCGGGATCTTTTGCCCAGCTTGATCTGGCCGATTATGACCATGACCGCCCTGCTCTATGGCCCCGCCTTCCTGATCTGGCGACGGCACTCACAGCAACCGGAATCGAGCCAGTCGCCGCTGCACCAGAATCCGCTGGACCTGAAATCGGCATTGGTGTTTGGCCTGTTATTGGTGGCGATTCTGGTGTTGGGCGAGTACCTGACCCAGTGGCTGGGCAACTCAGGCATTTACATGCTCGCCGCCAGCTCCGGGGTCGCCGATGTGGACGCCATTACCCTGTCACTAACCCGAATGTCGATCCAGACACTGGATATGGACGTCGCCGTGATCGGCATCGTCATTGCGGCCGCCAGCAACAATCTGACGAAGTCGGGGTTGGCCTGGGCCCTGGGCAACCGGCAGACCGGCCTGCTGGTGGGCATCCCCATGGCTCTGTCGCTTATTGCTGGGTTGGCCGTTTCCTGGCTGCAGTAATAAGGGGCAGTCAGCGGGCCCGACGAAACGTGAGATTGTACCGGCAGTCTCCCGTCAGTGGATGCTCGCCCGCTTTCAGCCGCAAGACACCGTGGTAACGCAGGCGTGCTGGCCCACCCCAGACCACCACGTCGCCATGGGCGAGAGGCACATTCACCGGCCGTTCATTGCGCTTCAGTCCACCGAACTGAAAAACCTGAGACAATCCGAGAGACACCGACACAATCGGCTGTTCGAAATCCAGTTCGTCCTTGTCCTGATGCAAACCCATCTTGGCACCGGATTTGTATTGGTTGATCAGACAGGCATCGGGCTGGAAGTTCAAGAAACCGGCGGCCTCGGCAGCGTCTCGGGCCACGTTGACAAAGACTTCAGGCATGGCTGGCCAAGGCTGGCCGGAAAGCGGATCTTTAGCCTGATACCGGTATCCCGTGGCATCGGTTACCCAACCCTGGTCACCACAACAGCTCATGGCAGCAGACATGGTGTGGCCACCCGGCGTCTGCATCTTGCGCAGTGGCGCGGCGTCGGTGACCTGCTGGATACCGCGTAGCAACTCTTCCGCGCGCTCAAACACAAACCCTGGCAGCACCAGCGCGCCTTCGGTAATCGTCTCGGTGCGGGGTTCTTCAGGCAGATCGGCAAACAGGTCTTGAGTCATTACTGGCGTCTCACTTTCGCGGGCACACCCATCATTGTGGGTTACTTCCAAAGCATGTTTCTAGCTTGTTCTCTGCGGGCGCCGGATCGGATCTTAGGTCTGCATGAAGGCCTGTTCATGAATCCGCACAAGAAAACCCGTATATTCTATGGACTGTTCCATACCGAATTAAGGATTGTTTAGATGCTGTTGGCCGCTTTATTTGGGGGTTTAATTGGTTACGCCTTTGGCAAGTTTGCTGGCT
Source organism: Marinobacter alexandrii (assembly GCF_005871205.1). GTDB lineage: Bacteria > Pseudomonadota > Gammaproteobacteria > Pseudomonadales > Oleiphilaceae > Marinobacter > Marinobacter alexandrii. The sequence continues at coordinate 219,660 of NZ_SWKM01000013.1, forward strand.
TTCTGGTCGGTGCAGCCATCGGTGCGTTCGTGTTCCACCGACTCAAAAGCCGGTTGATCGGTAAGCTCCACTCCATCCAGTCCGGTTTTATCGAATCGGTCTTCGCGGTAATGGGCGCCCTTTGCAAGGCCGATGGCGTGGTCTCCCGGGATGAAATCCAGATGGCCGAGACCATGTTCGCCCGTTTTCGCCTGAACGAAAATCAGCGCGCCAAAGCCAGGGCCGCCTTCAATCGCGGCAAGTCCCCGGACTTTGATCTGGACGCAGAACTCAACCACTTCCTGCGCATGAGCGGGCGTCAGCCAGCCTTCCTGCAGATGTTCCTGCAGGTTCAGGTATCCGCGGTTGCCGCCGATGGCGTTATCCATCCGGACGAGCACGCCATGCTGGTGCGCATTGCCCGTGGGCTGGGCCTGCCTGAAAGCCAGGTGGACCAGCTGGAGGCTATGCTGCGAGGCGCCCACAACGGACAAGCCGGTACTGGCGCCGGCCAGCGTTCCTCAAGCCAACAGATTGATGATGCCTACAAGGTCCTTGGGGTTTCACCCTCGGCCAGCGACGATGAACTGAAGAAGGCGTACCGCAAATTGATGAGCGAGAACCACCCGGACAAGCTTGCCGGTAAAGGTATGCCAGAGAGTATGCGGGAAATGGCAGAAGAGCGGACACGGGACATCAGTCACGCCTACGACGTCATCAAGGACGCACGCAAGAAAGCCAGCTAATCTGGCCGGGCGCGGGATCTCCTAGAACCAGCGAGGCACCCGTGCCCGGTAATGGTCGTATTGGCTGCCGAACTGGCGGGCCAGAGCCTTTTCTTCTTCTCTTGCCTGCCGGGTGATAACCAGTACGCCCGCAATCAGGCAAATCAGTGAGAAAACACTGGGCAACGCCAGAAAGAAAGCCAGTTGCCCGGTCATCACACTGATGAACACCGGATTTCGAGACCGGGCAAACGGTCCCTCGGTGAGCAGGTTGCGGCCATCCTCGCGGGGATCAATACCGGAGCGCCAATCTTCGTGCATGTATGCCTGCAGGTAATTCACGCTGGTAAACGACACCAACAGCAGCAGCATTCCCACCAACAGCACCGGCCACTGGTACAGCGCAGGAAACACCCCGAGCCAGCCATCAATATCAACGAAGATCCGGATCACGCAAACACTGACAATCAGGGTTCGGAACACATTGAAGATCTGCCGGTGCCACCAGGGCGCCGTTCCCGTTTCCCCGTAGTTAATGTGGGAAAAGGACATGCGCCGATACAGCCCCAGCGCCCGCCCGCCGAACTGCAGGCCGATCATCAGAAAAAAGATACCCAGAAAATGGCGCACTAAAGGTTCAATAGATTCCATCTGACTCGCTTACTACATTGTCGAACTGCAAGCTTATTATCTGGAAAGGCCTGTGAAAAGCGGATTAATGGGCTGACCGTCCATATTCCAGGCAACCACCCGGTTACGGCCCTGGCCTTTGGCTTCGTACAGGGCTTGGTCCGCCCACTTGAAAATATCCTTGGTGGCATCGGCCTTGGTCGGAGACAGACTGCATACGCCAACACTGACGGTCAGGTGCAAGACATCGCCGGAGACCGGGAAGGCCGTTTTTTCGATTTCCATGCGGATACGCTCCGCTACCCGCAGCGCGCCATTCATCGGTGTATCGGGCAGCAGCACCACGAATTCTTCACCGCCATAGCGGGCAGCGAGGTCCTGTGATCTGGTAATAAATTTCTGGATGCACTGAGACACCATTTTCAGACAATCGTCTCCGACCAAATGGCCGTAGGTATCGTTGAATTTCTTGAAGTGATCGATGTCCAGCACCAACAACGACAAGGGCTCCTCATACCGATAAGCCCGTACCACAGCCGACTGGAAAATCCGGTCGAAGTGGCCACGGTTCTTAAGCCGGGTTAAGGCATCGGTGGCACTCAGCTCCAGCAACTGTTCATTCAGGTGTTCCAGGTCCTGGGTACGCTGCTGTACCCGTTCTTCCAGCTGGGTATTGGCTTCCCGCTGAACTTGCAGGGATTTTTCCTGGGCCATCCGGGCCTTGCGCTCTTCCCGAATCAGTCGTTGCTGGGTTTCAAAAACCCGTTTCTTTTCCCTTTCCAGACGATCTGCCAGGGCAATGGACAGCAGGATAACACCCAGTGCGGAGCCAACCTGAGTGGCGTTTTCCGTTAACAGGTTTCGCGGCAGTACCGTGAACTTGCTCAGGGCCAGAACCATGCCGCCGAACAGCATGAATACCCAGGCAAAGGTGTAGTAACGCGCCGCCGGATCCTGCTGAACCCACCGGACGATACTCAAAACCAACATCGTGGAACAAGCGATGAAAGCAAGCAGTATCGTCGGCAGAATCAGATACTTGTAAGGCACCATCAAGCCCGCAAAAGCAAGCACAGCTGCGGCCACGACGACCCCAACAGCCCAACGGTTTAGAAACGGGTGATTGGTGGGGGAGACATTGATGAATCGAATACTGAAAGTACCGCCGAACACCAAAGCCAGATTCAGGAACACGGTGATCGCCTGGTCATTCCACCAGGTTGCCTGCGGCCAGAGATACTGAAAGGCTACGCCATGGAGACTGGCCAGAAACAGGGGCATTGCCGTGATATAGCCCACGTAATGCAGAAAACTCCGTTCCTTTACTGCCATAAACACGAACAGATTGTAGAGCACCATGACCAGGATGATGCCGTAGTAGAAGCCCTGGAAAATGCTACGGGCCTGTTCAGCGGCAAGGAAGTTGTTCTGCTCCCACAAGATCAACGGCACCTGCATGGAACTGGTGGTTTCCACCCGCAGATAGACCCAGGTTTGCTCGCCGGCCGCCAGGGTCAGGGGAACGACAAAGTTGCGATGCTGGATAGGCCGGGCGTGGAATGGCAGCTTGTCGCCGAGCACCAAAGGCTCAGCACTGGAGCTTTCCGGATTGATGAAAACCTCTATTCGGTCCAATACCGGATAAGCGATTTCCATCAGCGGCATTATGGCTTCATCCGTTGGGTTTTTCACCGCCACCCGAAACCAGTAGGCCGAATTGCCATAGCCCAGACTGAGGCTTTCGCTCTGGTTTGGCGTCCAACGTTGCGGGTCAAGGTCAGTTATCGCCTCAATGCCAGTGGGCAGGTCCTGTTCCGGCCAATAATCGACAAAGCGCGAGAGTTCAATCCGCTCGGATTGCAGATCCCAGGTAGCCTGACGATCCGCAGCTGCAACAACGGGCGAGGAATAGCCAAACAGCAGGCTGAAGAGAGCGATCAGTACGCGCAACAATGGCATCCGTAATTAGCCAGTCAGATTTTTTTGTTTTCGGCCGCATTATGGCCGATAAAATCCGGACTTGCCGTCGATTACTACCATTTGAAGCAATTCAACATATAAAACTACAAACGACGCCCACCAACCCCGTGCTGGCCCCGCCTGCTACCTTACGAAAAGATCGAAAGCACCTGTTGGAAGCTGGATTCCGGCGCCGCCTCAATCACGACAGTCTCGCCCGTGACCGGATGGGCAAACTCGATACGCGTGGCCGCCAGCATCAAACGTCCCTGCCCGAATCGTTCGGCAAAATAACGGTTATGACGACCGCGGCCGTGATTGGCGTCGCCAATGATGGGATGGTTAATGTGCTTCATGTGCCGACGCAGCTGATGCTTTCGGCCCGTTTCCGGATAAAGCTCAACCACTGCGTAGCGGCTACTCGGATACCGTTCGATGGCCACAGGAATTTCGGTAGTCGCCAGGGTTTTGTAACGGCTGCGAGCATCCCGGACCGGCTGTTCAGTGCCTTTCTGCCGCCGATCTTCCGGCTCCTCTCTTAGCGGGTGATCAATAAACCCTGAGTCCGCCGGCCAACCGCGCACCATGGCCTGGTAAGTTTTGCGCACTTCCCCGGCCATTATGGCCAGGCCGAGGGCACGCGCGGTATCCGGATCTTTCGCGAACACCAGCACTCCCGACGTCGGCCGATCCAGCCGGTGAACCGGGTACACATGGCCGCCGCCGTTCAGCGCCCGCGCGTACTGCAGCGCAAACTCCGTTTCGTGCTTATCAATCGGGCTTCGGTGCACCAGCAGACCCGCCGGTTTGTGGACGGCCAATAAATACTCGTCAGAATATAAAATGGTCAAAGGATTGATCGATGAAACCATCAGAAAAAACCATTCAGTAGAAACCGTTAAGTCGTTTTGCCCTATAAATGCGACGAAAATTACACAACGCAGTTAAAGAAACGGTAATAATCGCCGATTATAGTCCTAAGAGCTGGTGTATAGGGACATTCGCTGGCATCAGCGTTTTACGTCCCTCATGCATAGGCCACATAATGAATTGGTACTCCCGCAGCATTCTTAACCGCATCCTCACCATCGTATTTGTCGCCAACCTGGTTATTGCGATCGTGGCCGGTTTCTATTTCAAGGCGTCGCTCGAAACGGGCGACAATTACAGCGGCCTGGTCGGCAGCGAAATGGTTCATGCGCTTGAAGCACAAGACATCCTGGCCACTTTCAAGACCCAGGTCCAGGAGTGGAAAAACGTTCTGATCCGAGGCGACGACGATGGCCAACGGGAAAAATACTGGGGCAGATTCCAGAAGCGGGAAGCGGAGATCCAGTCTCAGTTGGACGACCTGATTCCGCAGCTCAAGGACCCGGAAGCCAAGAAGCTGATGTCCCAGTTCCAAAAGTCGCACCAGCGTATGGGCAGCGCCTACCGCAAAGGATTCGAGGCTTTTGTGGAGTCTGGTTATGAACACTCCGCCGGCGACGCCGCGGTAGCCGGTATCGACCGCGAGCCGGCCAAACTGGTTGAAGAGGCATCGAACCAGATTCGTGTCGTCAGCCTGTCTTACGCCGGTGATTTGAAAGAATCGGTGCAATCCAGCACCTGGCAGATCGGTAGCCTGCTGTTCGCCGCGATCCTTCTTGGCACCCTTGCCTGCGTCATTGTTCTGATCCGCTCCGTAGTGCGACCGACCCAGCAACTCATTGGCCAGCTCGACAAACTGGGTAAGGGTGACCTATCCGACCGCACTACCCTCACCAGACAGGACGAGCTCGGTCGTCTCGCCGACACTTCCCGGTTGCTGCATGCATTCTTGTCGGAAACCGGCAACCTGATGCAGAACAACGCCACGCAGTTGGAACATACCGGTACTCTGATCCGGAATAATGCCAATCGGGTATCGTCTCATTCTGACCAGGCGCACCAAAGAATTGATCAGATCGCCACCGCCATGAACGAAATGTCGGCAACAGCACAGGACGTAGCCCACCATGCCGCTTCCGTGGCCTCCCAAGTGGATGAGACCTCTGGCCAAACCCAACAGGCCGATCAGCAGATCAATCAGGCTGTCGAGAGCATGAAGCGGCTGACTGACCAAATCCACAGCTCCGCGGAAACGGTCAACCAGCTCGCCAGCGACGGTCGTCGAGTCGGCGATGTCATGCAGGTCATTCGCGAAATTGCGGACCAGACCAACCTGCTGGCCCTGAATGCTGCCATTGAAGCAGCTCGGGCGGGTGAGGCCGGTCGTGGCTTTGCGGTAGTGGCGGATGAAGTCCGCAACCTGGCGGCAAAAACCCAGGAAGCCACCGTCGAGATTGATCAGATTATTGAGACCATTGGTTCCGCTTCGCGGGATGCCACCGAGTACATGCAGGCCTCAGGCGTGGTTGCCGAGGAAAGCAGCGAGTCAGTAGAAGCGGTTCGTCACACCCTGAGTGAAATCAGCCAGCGTATGGCCAGCGTCAACGACGCTACCACCCAGGTGGCTACTGCGGCCGAGCAGCAGACCAGTGTCAGCGAAGACATCAACCGCAATGTGACAGAGGTGGCCGAGATCTCGGCAAGCATGAATGAGGCCGCAGAGGAAAATCTCCGCACTGTTCCAGAATTGGACGACATGGCGCGACAAGCTCGGGAATTGGCGGGTCGGATTCGCAGCTAAACCGTTCATCGAAGTGCGGGCCAGACGGCAAGCTGTTGGCCCGCACTAAAAAAATCACAAGAAACGGTTGCAACCAATTAAAAACGTGAGGTAGATTCTAACCGAACGTAATTAACGAATTCAGAGCAGATTGTTCATCTTATGAATCTCAGCGCAGTGGTTGTCCTAGTGAAGCTTATCCTGGTGGTCGTGGTACCGTCCGGGGGCTTTTGCGTGGACAAGCGGGTGAGATAGCAACAACCTGACAAGACACCAAGAGCCCCCGGCACCGAAAGGTCCGGGGGCTTTTTTTTGCCGCCACAAAAAGGAAAACATCGATCATGAACGGCGCACAGCACATTCTCGACGCGTTCCATCGCCACGGCATCTCCACCGTTTTCGGCTACCCGGGTGGCTGCATCATGCCGCTCTACGATGCTCTAGTGGATGATGTCGGAACCGAACACGTGCTGTGTCGCCACGAACAGGGTTGTGCCCTGGCCGCCGACGGCTATGCCCGCGCCAGTGGCCAACTGGGCGTGTGCATCGCCACTTCCGGACCGGGTGCAACCAACCTGATCACCGGTGTCGCCAACGCTCACCGGGATTCCATCCCGATGCTGGTGATCACCGGACAAGTGCCTTCCGGCCTGATCGGCACCGACGCCTTTCAGGAAACCGACGTTCTGGGCATGACCCTGGGCATCGTCAAACACAGTTACCTGGTGGACAGCGCTGATGAGCTGGCCGCCATCATGGACGAAGCTATTGAGCTCGCCCAAAGCGGACGCCCCGGGCCAGTATGGGTTGATATACCCAAGGACGTGTTGCTGGCATCGGCCCCGGCGCGCTCTTGTGAGCCCGAAGCCGCAAGTGCTGCCAAAACCGCCAGCGCCACCACCGATATTTCCGAAGCCATGACCATGCTGCGCTCGGCCCGAAAGCCCCTGCTCTACAGCGGTGGCGGTGTGAGCCTGGCCCACGCTGAAGACAGCTTCCGCGAATTTACCCAAACCGCTGCCCTGCCCAGCGTTGTCACCCTGAAAGGTATCGGCAACAGCGGAAAGCACAGTGCCCATCACCTGGGCATGCTGGGCATGCACGGCTCCCGCGCCGCTAATCGCGCCGTCGACGAATGCGACCTGCTGCTGGTCATCGGCGCCCGCCTGGATGACCGGGCCACCGGTAAACTGGACACTTTCGCCCCCAACGCCCGGACCATCCACATTGACGCCGACGCCGCCGAGATCAACAAACTGCGGTCGGTGGATCTGGCGTTGCGGGGTGATTTGAACGGTATCCTCCAGGCAATGACCACCGAGTTTAAATCGGCTCCACTGGCGATCAGCGACTGGCAGACCCAATGCCGCACCTGGAACACCACCGGTGGCTTCAGCGCCGCGGACAACGAAGAGCCTCTGGCACCCATCACCGGCCCCGCCTTTGTGCGGCAATTGTCCCGTATTGCACCGGATGACACTGTCATCGCCTGCGATGTTGGCCAACACCAGATGTGGGTGGCCCAGCATTACCAGTTCGACCACCCTCGCCACCACCTCTCCAGTGGCGGCCTGGGCACCATGGGCTTTGGCTTGCCCGCCGCCATTGGCGCCCAGTTTGCTGATCGCCGCAGCACCGTTATCAATGTCGCGGGCGATGGCTCGTTCATGATGAACGCCCAGGAGCTGGCCACTATTCGCCGCTATAACCTGCCGCTGAAGATGATCATCCTGGACAACCAGTGCCTGGGCATGGTCCGCCAGCAGCAGGAGTTGTTCTACAGCAACCGCGAAAGCCAGATTAACCTGGACGACAACCCAGACTTCGTCGCCATGGCCCGCGCCTTCGACATCCCTGCCCTGCACATCGAACGCACCGATCAGATCCGCCGCGGTATCGAAACCATCCTCGCCTACGATGGCCCCATGCTGCTGCACGTTGCCATTGCCCGTGAAGAAAACGTCTGGCCCATCGTCAAACCCGGCGCCAGCAACCGCGAAATGATCGACGAAACCAAAAAGCGCACCACCACCGCCCAACGGGAGCACGTTGCATGAACCCTTCCACCCAGCCCGCAAACCAGCCTTCAACCCCGAGCTACACCCTGACCTGTCGCATGTCTCAGGAAGCCGCGGCCCTGGAGCGCCTTTGCCAGGTGGTCCGGATTCGCGGTTTCAAGATTGCCCGTATGGCCGTCGAAAGTGCCGGTGAGCATTTGGACATTGCCCTCACGCTGGAAGGTACCCGGCCCATTGCGATGCTTCAGGCGCAGTTGCTGAAGTTGCATACGGTGGCTGAGGTTGTCCTTGATCAGGGGGCTTTGGCGCGTTCGCTTCGAGCCTGATTTGGGAGTTGGGTTCTTTGTAGCCTGTTGGTTTTGGGGGCGGGTACGCGGGCGGGCAACAACCGATAGGCCGACGAGAGAAAAGAAAAAAGGGATGAGAAAAGGAAAAGCTTGGTTTGAAGGGGCGGCTTGAAACTTTAACGAAGTAGACGCCAATCCCTGGCACCAACAATCGAAAAGCCTTTCCTCCGTGAACCCGTGTGGTCAGCTCGGCGCGGGGTGGTAGGTGGATTTTCTGCCGGAAAAAGATGTTTGAGCGCAGCGAGTTATTTTCCCAAAGAAAACTCCACCTGCCACCCCGCAAGCCCGCCCCCAAACCAACCAGTCTACGAGACCAAAACTACCAGGCTTTGTAAGGCAAAAACTTCCCATTCATAGTCACAACCACCCGATCCCCCTTCGGATTCTCTTCTTTCTCCACATCCATGGTGAAATCAATCGCACTCATGATGCCATCGCCGAACTTCTCGTGAATCAGTTCTTTCAGGGTATCGCCATACACACCGACAATTTCGTACAGGCGATAGATAAGCGGGTCCTGAGGGATGGCATCGTCCCAGGATTTCTTGGGGCACACCTGCAGGGTCGCGGCGACTTCCTTATCAAGGCCCAGGGTTTCGCATAAGGCAAAGGCTTTGTCTCCCGCCAGGCTGTTCATGCCCAGGCAGGCCGAGGTGGTAAACACGGGGGACAGGCCAATGGCCGAAGCCAGTTTTTCCCAGGACACGCCTTGGGTTGCTTTGGCTTCCAAGATTTTTGCCGTCATCAGTTCTTTGTTCATCATGGACATTTCCTCTGCGTTTGCACTGATTGAGTGCGATACCAGCCCTCTAAGGCGCCTGATCGCGGTTTGGACATATTCCACCCTTAACTTCAGCAGGGTTCGTGCCACAAACAGTCGATCCCTTTATTCGGAATCGATTGGGCTCAATCGCGAGCAAACTGTCACATGCACAGAGACTCTTCTTGGTGCCACGAACGGAATTTCGAACCATTAGCGTGCATGCAAAATCGATGAATAACTCAAAACATTGCATTCACTTACTCCCACGACATCGCAACATTATGTTTTTCATGGACTTTTAAATAAGCTTTCAAAGCTGGCCCGGCAATTGCGATTTCCCAGGCATCTTCGATCCGAATGGAGCATGCACCATGAACCGTCGCAATTTCCTTAAGGGCGCCACAACTCTCTCTGTTGGCGCCAGCCTTTTACCCCTCGCCCAACTGCTTCCCCGAGCTGCACAGGCGGCATCCAATGAAACCGCCGTGGTGGTTTTTGGCGGCACCATCAACAGCCTGGACATTCACCGCTCGGGCACCAACCGCGCCAGTTACCAGGTTGCAATCAACTGTTACGACCGTCTGGTCAGCTTCGGTACCAAGCAGACTGCGGATGGTTCATTCAGTTACGACTTCAGCAACGTTCAACCCGAACTGGCCGAGTCCTGGGAAATCAGCGACGACGGCACCGTGATGACTTTCAAGATCCGCAAGGACGCTACGTTCTGGGATGGCAAGCCGGTGACCGCCCACGATGTGAAATGGTCACTGGACCGGGCGGTCTCTCTCGGTGGCTTCCCCACGGTCCAGATGAAAGCCGGCCGGCTTGAGTCTCCGGATCAGTTCAAGGCTATTGATGATCAGACCTTCCAAATCACGTTGCCGTTTCCTTCAAAACTGGCGCTGCCCGATCTCGCCACACCGATCCCGATCATCATCAACTCGGAGGTCGCCAAAGCCAACGCCACGCCAGATGACCCATGGGCAACCGAATACCTGCATCGCAACCCCGCCGGCTCCGGCGCTTTCAAGGTAATGCGGTGGAACGCTGGCGAGCAGCTGGTTTACGAACGCAATGACAACTGGGCCTGTGGTCCGCTCCCTGGCTACCAGCGTGTCATGCTGCGAGAGGTGCCGGCGCAGTCGACCCGAAGGGCATTGATCGAGCGTGGCAGTGTCTCGGCATCCCAAAACATTCCCAACAAAGACGCCAAGGAGCTCGCTGAGAAGCAGGGGGTAAAGGTTGTCAGCACGCCGATCGAGAACTGCATATATTCGCTTTGTACCAACCTCGACTTTGAGCCATTCAAGGACAAGCGGGTTCGCCAGGCCGTGGCCTGGTCCATTCCCTATGAAAAGATCTTCGAACAGGCCGCCTATGGCCAGGGTGTTCCCATGTGGGGTGGCGCAGATCAGGTCACCAGCATTGCCTGGCCGCAGAAATCGCCTTACGAACAAAATCTGGAGAAGGCGCGGGCCCTTATGGCGCAAACGGCCTACAAGGACGGCTTCGAAGTACCCCTGTCATTCAACCTGTCGGTGGCCGACTGGGCCGAGCCTACAGCCCTGCTGATCCAGCAAGGTCTGGCGGAGATTGGCATCAAGGCCAGCATTGAGAAAATTCCGGGCGCCAACTGGCGCACCATTGCCCTGGTGGAAAAGAAGCTGCCCCTGCACCTCGAGAACTTCGGTGGCTGGCTGAACACACCGGACTATTACTTCTTCTGGGCCTACATCAAGGGCAACCTGTTCAACTCCTACAATTACGACAACCCCGAGATGGCCAAGCTGATCGACGATACGCTCGACATGGCCATATCCCACCCGGATTACGCCCCGAATGTCACGCGGATGATCGAAATCGCCTTCGATGACATCCCCCGCATTCCGCTGTGGCAGCCAACCCTGAACGTGGCATTCAAGGAGGGTGTGGAGGGCTACGAATACTGGTTCCACCGTCAGATGGATATCCGTCCGCTGAAGCCTGCCTGATCCACTAAACAAGGAGTTCACCGTGTCTCTGGGCGTCAAATCCAAACGGGTTCTTACCCGACTGCTGCAGGCCGTACCCACGGTCTTCGGCATCCTGGTCGTGTGCTTTATCCTGACCCGGGCCCTGCCCGGAGATCCGGCCGCCTATTTCGCTGGAGATATGGCCGATGAGGCGTCAATTGAGCAGGTGCGGGAAAATCTCGGTCTGGATCAGCCCCTGCCGATCCAGTTCGTCACCTACGTTGGTGATCTGCTGCAAGGCGACCTCGGAGTCGCCATCTCGACCGGCCAGACGGTAACCCAGGAACTGGCCAAGCGGCTTCCGGCGTCGCTGGAGTTGACCCTGGGCGCGCTGCTCCTTGCCCTTACCATCGCCGTTCCCCTGGGCGTTCTGGCCGCAACCCGGCCGAACTCCTGGGTGGATCACCTGTGTCGCTTCCTGGTAACTGCGGGCGTCTCCCTGCCGACCTTCTTTACCGGTCTGGCGCTGCTGTACGTCTTTTACTATTTGCTGGGCTGGGCACCGCCACCTATGGGCCGGCTCGACATGATGTTTTTGCCGCCGGAATCAATCACCGGTTTCTACACTATCGATTCGCTGATTGCCGGTGACTGGGCCCTGTTTAAGGCATCCCTGGCGCAGATGGCGCTGCCCCTGATTACCCTGGCGTTGTTCACCCTGGCCCCCATCGCCCGCATGACCCGGGCAGCCATGCTGCAAACCCTGGCCAGCGATTATGTCCGTACCGCGCGCGCCGCCGGTCTGAGTCGTCGCCGGGTGCTGATCACCTACGCGTTCCGAAATGCCTTGCTGCCGGTTATCACCACTCTGGGCATGGTGTTCTCCTTCGTACTTGGCGCCAATGTGCTGGTTGAGAAAGTGTTCGCCTGGCCGGGTATTGGTTCGTTCGCAGTTGAGGCACTGGTGGTTTCAGATTACGCCGCCGTTCAGGGTTTCGTGCTTTCCATGGCGCTGTTGTTCGTGGCGCTCAATCTGCTTATCGACGTGACCTACACACTGATCGACCCCCGCGTTGGCGAGGACAGCTAATATGAGCAATCTGGCAATCACTCCGTCCACCGCCCCGCGCGCTCAAACCCGCGAGGGTTACTGGCATCACCTGCGCTACATCATGGCTGAGAATCCGCTAACCGGGATCTCGTTTGGCTTGTTTTTTGGCCTCATTGCGGTTGCGATCTTCGGCCCTTACCTGGTGCCGTTCGACCCGGTTGCTACCGGCGTAGGCCCCGCGCTTCAGCCCCCCGGCGTCAGCCACTGGTTTGGCACCGATCATCTGGGGCGGGACGTGTTTTCACGGGTGGTCGTGGCAACCCGGCTGGATCTCCTGATATCTGTGTCCGCGGTGACATTATCCTTCGTTTTCGGCTCAATCATCGGTTGCTTCGCCGGTTACTTCGGCGGCTGGACCGACCGGATCTCCGGCCGGCTGATGGACACCATCATGGCCTTTCCTTTGTTCGTTTTGGCCATGGGGATTGTGGCTGCCGCCGGTAATTCCATCGAAAACATTGTCTACGCAACCGCCATCATCAACCTGCCCTTCTACGCCCGCATGGCTCGGGCCGAAGTCAGCATTCGCCGAAATGCGGGCTTTGTTCAGGCCGCGCGGTTGTCGGGCAACTCCGAACTGCGAGTGCTGTTTGGGCATATTTTCCCGAATACCCTGCCGCCGATGATGGTGCAGATTTCCCTCAACATGGGCTGGGCCATCCTGAATGCCGCGGGGCTGTCGTTCATTGGTCTGGGCGTACAACCACCCATGCCGGAGTGGGGCATTCTGGTCGCTGAGGGCGCCAACTTCATTATTTCCGGTGAATGGTGGCTTGTGGTGTTCCCAGGCATGGCACTGATGTTGGCGGTGTTCACCTTCAACCTCATCGGTGATGGCCTCCGAGACCTGGTCGATCCGCAGCGTCGCACTTAAGGCAAACCTTCAGGACATTGTTGAGGAACCACCATGACTCCCCCTTTACTTGATATCCAGCGCCTGAGCGTCGATTTTGCCACCCGTCGAGGCACCGTTCGGGCCATCGATTCCATCTCCCTGTCCGTCGCCAAGGGTGAGACCCTCGGAATCGTGGGCGAATCCGGATCGGGCAAATCGGTAACGTCTTATGCGGTGATGAACATTCTGGATCGTGCTGGCAAAATCGCCGGCGGGAAAATCTCCTACGGCGGTATGTCGATGCATAAGATCTCGGAACGGGACATGCGGGACATACGTGGCCGGGAAATCTCGATGATTTTCCAGAACCCGCGGGCAGCGTTGAACCCGATTCGGAAAGTCGGCCAGCAAATCGCCGATGTACTGGTTCAACACAACCAGGCAACCCGGGCCACTGGTCGCGCCAAAGCCATCGAGATGCTCCTTGCCGTAAAAATCAAGGATGCCGAAAAACGCTATGAAGCCTACCCGTTCGAGCTATCCGGCGGCATGTGCCAACGGGTTGTCATTGCCATGGCCCTGGCCTGCAAACCTCAATTGCTGATTGCCGACGAGCCCACCACAGGGCTGGATGTCACCACCCAGAAAGCGGTCATGGATCTGATTACCGAGCTGACTGCCAAGTTCAACATGTCCACGATTCTGATCACTCATGACCTGGGGTTGGCGGCCGCCTATTGCGACCGGCTGCTGGTGATGGAAAAGGGACACGTGGTTGAACAGAACACGTCGGAAGCCCTGTTCAATAGCCCGCAAAAGGCCTACACAAAGCAACTTCTGAACGCCACTCCCCATCGCGACTCCTACGTGCGGGATCTGCTCACCCCGGAACAGCAGGCCCAGGCCCTGGCTCTGCCGGCGTCGACCGAACCCGGAGCTGCCCTGTTGTCGGTGAAGTCGTTAAAAAAAGAGTTCGGCAAGCCCGGCAGCGGTCATCATCACGTCGCTGTGCGAGACCTGTCCTTTGACATCCGCAAAGGTGAAAGCCTCGGATTAGTGGGCGAAAGTGGCTGCGGCAAGTCCACGACATCGTCCATGATCATGCGCCTGCTGGACACTACAGAGGGCTCCATCGAGTTTCTTGGCCAGGACATTGCCGCCATACCAGCCAAGCAGTTCGCCCGCCACGCCCTGCGCGGCAAATTGCAGATGGTATTCCAGGACCCCACCGACAGCCTGAACCCGCGCTGGAGCGCCGAGCGTTCCATTGTCGATCCACTGCTCCGCCTTTCCCCAGACATGCCCGCCGCTGATCGACAGGCCCGGGTTCTGGAGCTGGCTTCCCTCGTGGGGCTGCCGGTTGAATTGCTGAACCGTTTTCCACACCAGCTCTCAGGCGGACAAAAAGCCCGGGTGGGTATTGCCCGGGCCGTCGCCATGGAACCGGAACTGTTGATCCTGGACGAGCCCACGGCAGCGCTCGACGTCTCAGTACAGGCTGTTGTCCTGAATCTGCTGGAAGATCTCAAACACAGGTTGGGCATGAGCTACCTGTTTATCAGCCATGATCTCAACGTAGTCCGGCTACTGTGCGATCGAATTATTGTCATGCAACACGGCGAGATCGTTGAGCAGGGGCATGCCCACGAGATCATGGACACGCCAAAAACCGACTACACCCGCAGCCTGCTAGCCGCCATTCCACATCCACCGGCGGCGGATGCTTCGATAACAGGAAATACTGAACTCCAGGACGGAGCATTATGAAAGACAACGAAGCCGTGAGTCTGCGCAAAGGCACGGTGGTCGATTCCATAGTTCAAACCCTGGCCGACGACATTGTCAGCGGCCAGCTAATGCCCGGCACCAAGTTGGATGCCCAGGCCATGGCCGAGCGCTTTGGCGTTTCAAGGACACCCATCCGCGAAACGTTCGGACATCTGGCAGCCATGGGCCTGGTCACTCACCGCCCCAACCGGGGCGTGGTGGTTGCAACCCTGTCGCCAGAGTCACTGACCGACCTGTACGAGGCCATGGCCGAGCTTGAGGCATCATTGGCCAGGCTCGCCGCGCTGCGGATGAACAGCCGCCAGCGTGAAGCTTTGGAGCACCTGCATAACGAGTCCATACACCTGGTGCGGGACGGCACGTCGGACCAGTACAATCGGTTTAATCACACCTTCCACACCCTGATCTTTGAAGCCGCGCGCAGCCCTCAACTACAGCAGTTGGCCGAAACCACCCGCACCCGCCTGGCCCCGTTCCGGCGAGCCCAGTTCCGGCTCAACAACCGATTGAGCAAATCCTGGGAGGAACACGACGCCATCGTGCGCGCAATTCTCGCGGGTGACGCAGACGGGGTTGCCAGGCTGATGCGCGCCCATGTCCAGACTGTCAGCGCCATGTCGGCCGAGTTCATTGCTGAACATCAGCATCGTCCGACGGCGGCAAACGTTGATGAACCGGTATACCGGAAAGCGGATCGATGAAGGCGAGCTCCCCTAATGGCGTCATTTGTACGCCACACGCTCCCGCAACCGATACCGGTCTCGACATTCTCCAGGACGGAGGCACCGCTATTGATGCTGTGCTGGCCGCCAGCGCGTCCCTGGCCGTAAGCTATCCCCACATGACCGGCATCGGCGGTGATGCCTTGCTCATGATCAACGACGGCCACGGCATCAAGGTGATCATGGGGCTGGGCCAGGCCGGCCAGGTCCTGCCTGACGGTGGAAAAATCAGCGAACGGGGACCGGCCTCAGCAGCGACCACCGCCGGCGCTTTGCGCGCGTGGCAGCGGGCGAAATCGATCAGTAGGGACCAGTGGGGCTCCAGGCTGGAATGGCCCACACTGCTGGCTCCCGCCATTGAGCAGGCACGCAAAGGCACGCCAGTGTCCCAGTCCCAGGCCTTCTGGCAGCGACAGCGAGAGGCTCTGATCGCGCAGCTACCGGATCTCCAACGGCTGTGCTGTGACCTCAACGGCAAGTTACGTCCCGAGGGGAGCACGCTGCATCAACAGGAACTTGGCAATACCCTGGAGCAGCTCGCGCGGGCAGGTATCGACGACTTCTATCAGGGTGAGATTGCGCAGGAGCTTGCTAGAGGCTTCCACGAGATGGGCAGCGGCCTCACGGCTCAAGACCTTGCCCATACCCAGGCCAGCATTGGTGAGCCGCTGCGGGTACGATACCGGAACGGCTTCCTCTACAATTTTCCACCGCCAACCCAGGGTATCTATACGCTCAGGGCGCTCGCAGCATTGAACCAGATGCCACTCTCCAAGCTTGAGAACGGTGGTGCCAATTACTTCCACTGCCTGATCGAAGCCATCAAACACCAACTGGCCATTCGCAACCGGGAACTCGCTGACCCCGCCTACTTTCCTCTTCCGTTGCAGGATCACTTGTCCGACGCCGCAGCCCGGAAAACCTTTGCGAAAATTAAGATGGGGCGGGCAGCCCCCTGGCAAGAGCAGGGGCAGCCCGCAGACACTATCTGGATGGCTGCCTCGGATCGGCAAGGGCGCACCGCCTGCCTGATGCAAAGCCTGTTTCACGATTTTGGTTCTGGCTGCATGGTCGGTAATACCGGCGTGCTCTGGTCAAACCGCGCGGCCAGCTTTCGCGCTGAGGCCCGGCATCCCAACGGCTGGGCGCCGGGCAAAATTCCGGCTCACACGCTGAACCCGTCGTGCTATCTCGCAGACGATGGCACCCAATGGTACTTCGGCAGCCAGGGCGGCGACGGCCAGCCTCAGACGCAGATGGTTCTCGCCACTCAACTTATCGACTACCATCGCTCGATTGATAGCGCGCTCGTGGCACCCCGATTCCTGCTGGGACGAAGTTTCTTTGGCAGCAGCGAGAATCTCAAGCTCGAACAATCGGTGCCCGAAAACGTGAGCGCGGAGCTCTCAGCACGGGGCCATCAGGTCGAACCGATTCCGCAGTTGAGCCCGTTAACGGGCCAGGCCGGGGCACTTATGGTGTCAGCTGACGGCTTTAAAGAGGCAATGCACGACTCGCGGGGCCAAGGCACTGCCAGAGGGCTGAGTTAGCCGGCCGGAATAATAGAAACCAGAAAAATATCTTCAGGACTTGCTTATGGACATTATTATCGCCTGTTCGGTACTCGGCATCATTGCGGGCATTCTTGCGGGCATGCTTGGCATTGGCGGCGGGGTCGTTATCGTGCCGGCCCTGATCATCATCCTCGGCGTTCAGGATTTCCCCGCAGAGTCCATTGTCATAACAGCGGTCGCAACCTCGCTCTGCACCATCATCTTTACTTCCATTTCGGCCGCCCGATCACAAATCAAACGACAAGCCGTGGACTGGGATATCTTCAAGCGCTGGTCTGTCACGGTCGTGCTTGGCAGCTTTCTCTCAGGTTTCATTGCCGCCCGCCTTCCGACCCTGGTTTTGGAAGTTGGCATTGCCTGCTTCCTGCTGGTGGTTTCACTCATCATGCTGAGCCGCTGGGTTCCGGATCCCGCCAGAACCATGCCGGGTAAAGCCGGTACTGCCGGCCTGGGGCTGTTCAGCGGCACGCTATCTGGCCTTGCCGGAATCGGCGGCGGCAATGTGATGGTGCCCTTGATGGTGTTCTTTAATGTGCCCATGCAACGTGCTGTGGCCACCTCCAGCACCCTGGGTTTCCCACTGGCGCTGGTCGGCACCATCGGTTATGCCATCTCAGGTTGGGGCGCCAATATCACCGACTGGTCATTCGGCTATGTCTACCTGCCTGCAGCAGCCTGCATTGCCGTATTCACCGTCCTCACCGCACCATTAGGAGTAGCGCTCAGTCACCGCATTCCAGCTGCCACGCTTAAACGCGGCTTCGGCGCATTTTTGCTGATTATTGCCGGACGGATGCTGTTTAACGCGTTCTAGGCTGAACAAGGAAGGATGTAAGAAAAAGAGGGTGGAAGGAATGAGGTCCGCCAACGCACGATGCGTGACGGACCTCAAAGGTTATTCAGGTTGGATCAGATCAGCTCAATAGCAACCGCCGTTCCCTCACCACCACCGATGCACAGCGATGCAACACCGCGCTTCAGGCCGCGTTGCTTCAGGGCGTTGATCAGGGTGATCAGGATTCTTGAGCCTGAAGAACCTATCGGATGGCCGAGCGCACAGGCGCCGCCGTGTACGTTCACCTTCTCCGGGGCCAGACCCAGCTCGTTAATGGCAGCCAGGGTAACCACGGCGAAGGCTTCGTTGATCTCAAACAGATCAACGTCGTCTTTGCTCCAGCCGGCCTTCGCCAGAACCTTTTCAATGGCACCAATGGGCGCCAGAGTGAACTCTGACGGCAGGCGGGCGTGCGTGGCGTGGGCAATGATTCGAGCCTGCGCAGTCAGGCCGCGGGCGTCGGCTTCAGCGGCTGAAGCCAGCACCAGGGCCGAGGCGCCATCGCTGATGGAGCTGGAGTTAGCGGCGGTGACCGAACCGTCTTTGGCAAAGGCCGGTTTCAGGTTCGGGATTTTTTCCGGCTTGGCGTTGCCCGGCTGCTCGTCGGTATCGACCACGGTATCACCGCCCCGGCCCGGCACACTGACCGGCACAATCTCATCCCTGAACCAGCCATTTTCGATGGCGGCCAGGGATTTCTGCAGGGAACCGATGGCAAATTCGTCCATGGCCTGGCGACTGATGTCGTACTTGTCCGCGGTGCGCTGGGCGAAAACACCCATCAGACCACCTTCGTAGGCGTCTTCCAGACCGTCCAGGAACATGCTGTCCATAACCTGGCCGTGACCCATGCGCATGCCAGAGCGTGCCTTGGGCAACAGGTACGGAGCCTGACTCATGTTCTCCATGCCGCCAGCAATCATGATGTTATTGGTGCCGGCCTTGATCTGGTCGTGGGCCATGATGACCGACTGCATGCCGGAGCCACACATCTTGTTGATGGTGGTGCAGCCGGAACTGTCCGGAATGCCCGCGGCGCGGGAGGCCTGACGTGCAGGCGCCTGGCCGAGGCCGGCCGGCAGCACGCAACCCATGATCACTTCCTGGACATCCGCCGGCTGGAGTCCGGCCCGCTCGATGGCTGCCTTGATGGATTCGGCACCCAGTTGCGGGGACCGTACCGAGCTCAGTGAGCCCATCATGCCGCCCATGGGGGTTCGGGCGGAGCCTGCAATTACAACGCTGTTGTCACTCATAACCTTTCCTCACTAATTCCTGTCGGCCTTTCAGCCTCTGCCCAACTTTCAACCTCTGCCCAAGACGGAGCGAGCAATGATTTCTTTCATGACTTCCGAAGTACCACCATAGATCCGCTGAACCCGCGCATCCATGAACGCCCGGGAAATCGGGTATTCGGTGGTGTAGCCATAGCCACCAAACAGCTGCAGACAGCCATCGGCTACCCGGCACTGCATCTCGGTGGCGCTGTACTTGGCCATGGAGGCGGTCGGCGCATCCAGCTCACCGCGCTCGTACTCGGCGATGCACTGATTCACGAACGCCTGGTTAACGCGGTAATCGGTCTCCATGCGCGCGATTTCAAAACGGGTGTTCTGCAGTTGGGCCAGTTTCTGACCGAACAGTTCCCGCTCCTGGGCGTAGGCAATGGTCAAATCCAACGCACCACGGGCCGCCGCGACGCCCAAGGCACCGATGACCAGACGCTCCCGCGGCAGCTCGTTCATCAGGTACATGAAGCCCTGCCCCTCTCCGCCCAGCAGCGCGGACGAAGGAATTCGCATGTCGGAGAAGAACAGCTCGGAGGTATCCCCGGCGTGCTGGCCGATCTTGTCCAGGTTACGGCCCTTGCTGTATCCCGGCAGAGAGGTATCCACCAGGAACAGGCTGATTCCGCGTGCACCGGCTGTCGGATTGGTCTTGGCCGCCACAATCACCATGTCGGCATGCTGGCCATTGGTGATAAAGGTCTTGGAACCGTTGAGGATGTAGTCATCACCGTCTTTCACGGCACTGGTACGAATAGCCTGCAGGTCACTGCCCGCGCCCGGCTCGGTCATGGCGATGGCACCCACCGCCTCACCGGAAACCATCTTCGGCAACCAGTACTGACGCTGCTCCTCGCTGCCCATGTGACTCAGGTACGGAGCGACAATGTCCGAGTGCACCATCACGTTGGTCGACAGGGCACCGAAGCCCATGCGGGCGAGTTCTTCACCCACCACCACCGAGTACTGGAAAGGCGCACCACAACCACCCCACTCTTCCGGCACGTCCACGCAAAGCATGCCGGCGTTGCCGAGGGTGTTCCAAAGCTCACGTGGCACCAGGCCAGACTTTTCCCAGGCTTCGTAGTGCGGCTTCACCTCGGTTTCGAGGGCCTTGATAACCGAATCCCGGAACAGGGCCAGTTCTTCTTGATCAACAGGGCTGGTCATTACTTTCTCCCGCCAATTAAGGCTATTACTTCGGCGCCATGCGCAGGGCACAGTCGAGACGAATTACTTCGCCATTCAAAATCGGGTTGCGAACCATCTGGTCCACCATCATGCCGAACTCTTCCGGCTTGCCCAGTCGTTTCGGGAACGGCAGGGTCGCCGCCAGGCTCTCCTGCACCTCTTCGGGCATACCGGCCAGCATCGGCGTCATGAACAGGCCTGGAGCAATGGTATTCACCCGGATGCCCTCACGGGCCAGTTCGCGCGCTGACTGCAGGGTCAGGGACACCACGCCGCCCTTCGATGCACTGTAAGCCGCCTGGCCAATCTGGCCTTCATACGCGGCCACGGAGGCCGTGTTGATGATCACACCGCGCTCACCGTCGGCGTTGGGCTCACGGGTTGCCATATCGGCAGCCGCCAGCCTCAGTATGTTAAAGGTACCAATCAGATTGACCTGGATAACCTTGCTGAACTTCTCCAGCGGCATCACGCCTTCGCGGCCCAGAATCTTGGAGGCCGGAGCAATACCGGCACAGCTCACCGCTACGCCACAGGGGCCGTGAGCCTCCCGGGCTGCGGTGATGGCCGCTTCCGCGCTGTCTGGCGACGTGACGTCACAATGCAGGAAGAGACCACCAATATCTGCTGCCACCTTCTCGCCCTGCTCCTGGTTAACATCCAGAATGGCGACCTTGCAACCAGCCGCAGCCAATGCCCGGGCAGCGCCCTCACCCAGGCCTGAGGCCCCACCTGTTACAATCGCCGCAACGTTTTTGAATTCCATTGTTTGCTCCTTTCTCGCGAATCCTGATGGATCTTTTTGTTTAAATGTCGACCGCAAATACTTTACGTTTACGTAAACTTTATCTAACCTAGCTCTAAAAAGGAAATAGCTATGGTCAAAAAAGAAACATACAGCATCAGTGAGCTCGCCAAAGAGTTCGATGTGACCACCCGAAGCATCCGGTTCTATGAGGATCAGGAGCTGCTAAAGCCTACGCGCCGGGGGCAGACACGCATCTTCAGTTCCAAGGATCGTGTACGGCTGAAACTTATTCTCAGGGGCAAGCGCATGGGCTTCTCCCTGTCGGAAACCAAAGAACTGTTCGACCTGTGGGACGAAACCCTCAGCGGCAACGAAAAACAGTTACTGCTGATGCTGGACACCTTGAGCCGTAAGCGTGCCCAGCTTGAACAGCAGAAGAACGACATTGCGATGGCCGAAATGGAAATGGACACCGCCGAAGCACGGTGCCGTGAAGCATTGGCAGATCTGGAACAGAAAAAGAAAGATCAGAAGATGCCGGCCAACGATGAAGAATCAACGACTGCCGAACAGAAATAGGCGTCAAGACACCTTTAGACAGGTGCCCTGCTCCCCAGCTGTCCGGCCTGAACAATTTGCCAGTAGAGATCATAGAAAAGGTAACTAACATGAAATCACAATACTCAGAGCTCAACTTCGGCCTTGGTGAAACCCTGGACATGCTGCGCGAGCAGATCAACGGCTTCGCGGCCTCCGAAATTGCTCCTCGCGCGGAAGAGATCGACCGCAAGAATGAGTTCCCCATGGACCTCTGGCGCAAAATGGGCGATATGGGCCTGCTGGGTATTACCGTTTCCGAGGAATACGGCGGTTCTGACATGGGCTACCTGGCGCACGTTATCGCCATGGAAGAAATCAGCCGGGCTTCGGCCTCTGTTGGCCTGTCTTACGGTGCCCACTCCAACCTGTGTGTGAACCAGATTCACCGCAACGGTACCGAAGAGCAGAAGAAAAAATACCTGCCCAAGCTGGTCAGCGGCGAGCACGTAGGTGCACTGGCTATGTCCGAGCCCAACGCCGGCTCCGACGTTATCTCCATGAAACTCTCAGCCCGGGACGAAGGCGACCACTTCGTGCTGAACGGCAACAAGATGTGGATCACCAACGGCCCTGACGCCAGCACCTTCGTGATCTACGCCAAGACCGATACCTCAGCGGGCTCACGCGGCGTTACCGCGTTTATCGTTGAACATGACTATCCGGGCTTCAGCCGCCACCAGAAACTCGACAAGCTCGGCATGCGCGGCTCCAACACCTGTGAACTGGTGTTCCAGGACTGCAAAGTACCCCGGGAAAACATCCTGGGCGGTGAAGGCAATGGTGCCAAGGTTCTGATGAGCGGCCTCGACTACGAGCGCCTGGTACTGTCCGGCGGCCCGCTGGGCATCATGCAGGCAGCCCTCGACGTCACCGTGCCCTACATCCGCGAGCGCAAACAGTTCGGCCAGGCTATCGGTGAGTTCGAGCTGGTTCAGGGCAAGGTGGCCGACATGTACACCTGGATGAACACCGCCAAGTCCTACGTCTACATGGTTGCCATGTCCGCCGACCGAGGCGAAACCACCCGTAAAGACGCCGCCGGCGCCATCCTCTACTCCGCAGAAATGGCCACCAAACTGGCCCTGGACGCCATCCAGCTGCTGGGCGGTAACGGTTACATCAACGAATACCCGACAGGCCGCCTGCTGCGTGACGCCAAGCTGTATGAAATCGGCGCGGGCACCTCAGAAATCCGCCGGATGCTGATCGGTCGAGAGCTGTTCCTGAACAAGTAATCGTTCAGGAAACCACTGCCCACGTTTGACAGGGTTTGTGGGTGGGGCTTTCCGGGAATGTCGTAGGCCAGGGATGGCCGAAGACAAGCGCACATGGATGTGCTCGTAGCGGTTCCCGGAAAGCCCCACCCGCAAACCCGACTGCCCACGGATGAAGAAGCTATGACCACACTCCAAAGCAAAATAAATCCAAGGTCTGAAGAGTTCCTGGCAAACCAGGAAGCCATGGCGCAAGCCGTCGCCGACCTGCGAGACAAAGTCACCACCATCCAGCAAGGCGGTGGCCCCTCCTACCAGGAACGGCACATCGCCCGCGGCAAACTGCTGCCCCGGGAGCGCATCAACCGCCTGCTGGACGACGGCTCCCCATTCCTCGAAATCGGCCAGTTTGCCGCCTATAACGTCTACGGTGAGGAAGTTCCGGCGGCCGGCCTCATCGCTGGTGTGGGCCGGGTCTCCGGCACCGAGTGCATGATCATTGCCAACGATGCCACAGTAAAAGGTGGCAGCTACTACCCGCTGACCGTGAAAAAGCACCTGCGGGCCCAGGAAATTGCCCTGGAAAACCGCCTGCCCTGCATCTACCTGGTGGACTCCGGCGGCGCCAACCTGCCCCGCCAGGATGAAGTCTTCCCGGACCGCGACCACTTCGGCCGCATCTTCTACAACCAGGCCCGCATGTCTGCCGACGACATCCCGCAGATTGCCGTGGTCATGGGCCTGTGCACCGCCGGTGGCGCCTACGTGCCGGCCATGGCTGACGAATCCATCATCGTCCGCAACCAGGGCACCATCTTCCTGGCCGGTCCGCCCCTGGTAAAAGCCGCCACCGGTGAAGTGGTCACCGCTGAAGATCTCGGCGGCGCCGATGTGCACTGCAAAATTTCCGGTGTGGCGGACCACTACGCCGAGAACGACGCCCACGCCCTGGAAATTGCCCGGCGCAGCATCTCCAACCTGAACCGCCGCAAGCCGGCCGAGGTGGAGATCCGCAAGCCCAAGGCGCCACTGTACGACGCCGAGGAAATCTACGGCATCGTGGGCACCGACCTGCGCAAGCAGTTCGACGTGCGCGACGTCATTGCACGTATTGTCGACGGCTCCGAATTCGACGAATTCAAACGCTATTACGGTCAGACCCTGGTCACCGGCTTTGCCCACATCCACGGTTACCCGGTGGGCATCATTGCCAACAACGGCATCCTGTTCAGTGAAGCCGCCCAGAAAGGCGCCCACTTCATCGAGCTGTGCTGCCAGCGCAACATCCCGCTGCTGTTCCTGCAGAACATTACCGGCTTCATGGTCGGCCAGAAATACGAGGCCGAAGGCATCGCCAAGCACGGCGCCAAGATGGTTATGGCCGTGGCCTGCGCGAACGTACCCAAGATTACCGTACTGATCGGCGGCAGCTTTGGCGCCGGCAACTACGGCATGTGTGGCCGCGCCTACAGCCCGGACTTCCTGTGGATGTGGCCGAACGCCCGCATCTCGGTCATGGGTGGCGAACAGGCCGCCGGCGTACTGGCCCAGGTTAAACGCGAAGGCATGGAGCGCAAAGGCCAGGACTGGAGCACTGAAGAAGAGGCCGAGTTCAAGCAACCGGTCATCGACAAGTACGAGGAGCAGGGGCACCCCTACTACGCCAGCGCCCGCCTGTGGGACGACGGCGTGATCGACCCGGCCCAGACCCGGGAAGTGGTTGCCCTTAGCCTGTCCGCCACGCTTAACCGACCCGCGAAGCCGACACGCTTTGGCGTGTTCCGCATGTAATCGGGAGATCAGTCATGACAGAACAAGAAAATGCGGTTCTGATCAAACGCCGCGCACAGGGTGTCACCGATGTGGTGCTAAACCGCCCGGACAAACGCAACGCCTTTGACGACGTCATCATCCAGCAGCTGATCAACGCCCTGGACGAGGTCAACCAGGACCCGGACACCAAGGCTGTGGTGCTGCGCTCCGAAGGCAAGCACTTCTCCGCCGGAGCGGATCTTGGCTGGATGCGTCGCATGGCCGACAACACCCGCCAGGAAAACCTGGACGACTCCCGGGAACTGGCGCGGCTGATGAACGTGCTCAACCACCTGTCCAAGCCGGTTATCGGCCTGGTACAGGGTGCAGCCTTCGGCGGTGCCGTGGGCCTTGCGGCTTGCTGCGACATCGTGATCGCCACCGAGAAAGCCAGCTTCTGCCTGAGCGAAGTGAAGCTGGGGCTGATACCTGCCGTCATCAGCCCGTATGTCGTACGTGCCATTGGCGAACGCCAGGCTCGCCGCTATTTCATTTCAGCCGAAGTGTTCACCGCCCGAAAGGCGAAAGATTACGGCCTGGTGCACATCGTGTGTGACGACGTGGACGCCATGGAAAGCCAATGCGACGCGATGGTTCAGCAACTGGCCCAGAACGGCCCGGAAGCCATGACGGCGGCCAAGGATCTGGTGTTCGCAGTCAGCAACAAACCGATCGACGACGATGTGATTGACGATACCGCCCATCGCATTGCCGATATCCGCGTGGGAGAAGAGGGACAGGAAGGGCTGAGTGCCTTCCTGAACAAGCGTCGCGCCAACTGGATTCCGGAGAACAATTGATATGTTCAGCAAGATTCTGATCGCCAACCGGGGCGAAATCGCCTGCCGGATCATACAGACGGCCCACGACATGGGAATCCGCTGCGTCGCGGTCTATTCCGACGCCGACGCCAACGCCCGCCACGTGGCCATGGCCGACGAAGCCTTCCACATTGGCCCGGCCCCCAGCTCAGAGAGCTACCTGCGGTCCGAGAAGATCATCGAGATCGCCAAGGAAAGTGGCGCTCAGGCTATCCACCCGGGCTACGGCTTCCTGTCGGAAAACACCGGGTTTGCCGAAGCCTGTGAAGCCAACGACCTGGTGTTCATCGGCCCGCCCTCGTCCGCCATCGCGGCCATGGGTTCCAAGTCGGCCGCCAAGGCGATCATGGAAAAAGCCGGCGTACCGCTGGTACCGGGTTATCACGGCGACGACCAGGACCCGGAAACCCTGCGCACCGAAGCAGAAAAGTGCGGCTTCCCGCTGTTGCTGAAAGCCGTCGCCGGTGGCGGTGGTAAAGGCATGCGGGTAGTAGAACGCATGGAAGAATTTGACGATGCCCTGGCCGCCGCCAAGCGCGAAGCCAAGAACGCCTTCGGCAACCCGGACATGCTGATCGAGCGCTACCTGACCCAGCCACGGCACGTGGAGATTCAGGTGTTCTGCGATCAGGACGGCAAAGGCGTGTACCTGGCCGAACGTGACTGTTCGGTGCAGCGCCGCCACCAGAAAGTTCTGGAAGAAGCCCCGGCCCCGGGCCTCAGCGAAGATACCCGCAAGGCCATGGGTGAGGCCGCCGTGCGCGCCGCCCAGGCCATCAATTACGTGGGTGCCGGTACCGTCGAGTTCCTGTACGACGTGGACGGTTCGTTCTTCTTCATGGAAATGAACACCCGCCTGCAGGTGGAGCACCCGGTTACCGAAATGGTCACCGGCCAGGATCTGGTGGAATGGCAGTTGAAAATCGCCTGGGGCGAGCCACTGCCACTTGAGCAATCCGAGGTGAAAACTCGCGGCCACGCACTGGAAGCACGAATTTACGCCGAAGACCCGGACCACGACTTCCTGCCCGCCACCGGTCACCTGCGCTACCTGAGCACCCCGGATGAGAACGCCCACGTGCGCGTTGATACCGGCGTGACCGAAGGCGACGACATCAGCATCCATTACGACCCCATGATCGCGAAACTGATCGTGTGGGACGAGACCCGGGACCAGGCCATTAACCGCATGGTCCAGGCGCTTGAGAACTACCGCATTGCCGGCGTAAAAACCAACATCCGGTTCCTGCACGCACTGGCCGACGCCCAGCCGTTCCGGGAGCAGGACCTGACTACCGGCTTCATCGATACCCACCGCGAACTGCTGTTCCCGAAATCGAAGCTCGATACCCACAAGGCCCTGGTACTGGCCGCCGGCTTTGTCCTGGAAGCGCGCAAGTCCAGTGAGCCGGCCTCCACCGATCCCTGGTCGCCGTTTGGCCGTCGCAACAGCTGGCGCCTGAACTCCGAATACGCCCAGCCGCTACAATTGCAGGTAGGCGAAGAGATCCACGATCTCAAGATTCTGGAACGGGACGACCGCTACCAGGTGTACGTTGGCGACAGCGTTTACAACCTGACCGCGCGCCTGGACGACGACTTCCTCCAGGCCGTAGTGAACGGCCATCGGATCAGCATCCACGGCAACCTGCACAACGACCAGTTGGTGCTGTTTTACGAGGGTGATACCTTCCAGTGCAACGTTTACCGGGAAACCTACGGCTTTGAAGACATGGCCGGCGAAGGCAGCCTGGAAGCGCCGATGAACGGCGCCATCGTAGCGGTACAGGCCAAGGTGGGCGATACAGTGACCGCCGGCCAGACCCTGGTGATCATGGAAGCCATGAAAATGGAACACGCCATCAAGGCCCCGGCCGATGGCGTGGTGAGCGAGATCTTCTTCGCCGAAGGCGACCAGGTCTCCGAGGGCGCCGAACTGATCGCCATTGATGTGGCGGAAGAAGGAGCAGAGTAATGGCCTTTCCCAAGCAAGTCCGGATGGTGGAGATGAGCCCCCGGGACGGGCTGCAGAACGAGCCTGGCCCAGTCATCGCTACCCGCATCAAAACTGGCCTGATTAACCGGCTGGCCGAGTGTGGCCTGACCCACATCGAATCTGCCAGCTTCGTGTCGCCCAAATGGGTGCCTCAGATGGGCGACGCCGCCAAGGTGATGGCCGGCATTACCCGCAAGCCCGGCGTGCGTTACTCCGTGCTCACCCCCAACCTGCGCGGTTTCGAAAACGCGCTGGCCGCGGGTGTCGACGAAGTGGCCGTGTTCGGTGCCGCCTCTGAGTCGTTCAGCCAGAAGAACATCAACTGCTCCATCGCCGAAAGCCTGGAACGCTTCCTGCCGGTGATGGAAGCGGCGAAACAGCACAACATCCCGGTGCGCGGTTATGTCTCCACCGTGCTGGGCTGCCCGTACGAAGGCGACATCGCCCCGGAGCAGGTCGCCAAGGTGGCCAAGGCGCTCGCGGACATGGGCTGCTACGAGATCTCCCTGGGCGACACCATCGGTGTCGGCACACCCCAGAAAGCCAAGCGCATGCTCGAAGCCGTGACCGCTCACGTGCCGGTCGAGAAACTGGCCGCTCACTTCCACGACACCTATGGCCAGGCCCTGGCCAACCTTTACGCGGTGCTGGAAGAAGGCGTTGCCGTTATCGATGCCTCTGTCGCCGGCCTTGGAGGCTGCCCCTACGCCAAAGGTGCCTCTGGCAACGTCGCCACCGAGGACGTGCTCTATCTGCTGCAAGGACTCGGCATCGAAACCGGTGTGGACCTGAACAAACTGGTCACCACCGGTAACTGGATCAGTGGCCAGCTGCACCGCCACAACGGCTCCAAGGTGGGCCAGGCTCTCGGCGGTCAGCGCTAACACGACAAAGGACGTGACATGAACCCGAACAAAAACGTAGTAGCCCTGGATCTCCCGATTCCTGACGTTGCGGACTTACCCGAGGACACCCAGAAGTATTTCGAAATCTGCCAGGAAAAGCTGGGCATGATTCCGAACGTGCTGACGGCCTACAGCCAGAACCTCAAGCAGCTCGAAGGCTTCACCCGCCTGTACAACGAGCTGATGCTGGGCGAAGGCGAGCTCAGCAAGCTGGAACGGGAAATGATCGCGGTGGTGGTTTCCTCTGAGAACAAGTGCTTCTACTGCCTCGTGGCCCATGGCGCCGCCGTACGCGTGCTCAGCGGCGATCCGATGCTGGGCGAGCACCTGGTGATGAACTACCGCAGCGCCCGCCTGGATAAGCGCCAGCGCGCCATGCTGGATTTCGCCTCGCACCTGACCCGCTCACCGGCAACGGTCACTGAAGAGCACACTCAGGCCCTGCGGGACGCTGGCTTCAGCGACCGCGCCATCTGGGACATCAGCAACCTGATCGGCTTCTACAACATGTCCAATCGCGTGGCTATTGCCAGCGATATGCAACCAAACACTGAATATCACAGCCAGAGTCGCTAGCAGGATCACCGCCCTGCTCGCCCTCGACTACAAAAACAACGGAGGCAGAGATAATGAGCAAGACTCTTCCAAGTTACTATCCAAGTTACTATCCAAGTTATTCGAGCGGCACTTCTGAAACGCCGCTGCTGGGCATGACCATTGGCGAGATGCTGGACCGCACCGCCGAGAAGTACCCTGACACCGAAGCTCTGGTGTGCCTGCACCAGGACATCCGCTGGACCTACAAAGAGTTCGTCGGAAAAGTAAACGAAGCCGCCCGCGCCTTTATGGCCATCGGCGTGAAGCGTGGCGACCGGGTCGGCATCTGGTCACCCAACCGTTACGAGTGGACCGTTACCCAGTTTGCCACCGCCAAAGTCGGCGCCATCCTGGTGAACATCAACCCGGCCTACGGCATGCACGAGCTGGAATACGCCATGAACCTGGCGGGCATCAGCGTGCTGGTCACCGCCGACCGCTTCAAGGCCTCCGATTACCGGAAAACCCTGTACGACCTGGCCCCCGAACTGAAAACCTGCCAGCCCGGCGAGACCAAAGCCCGTCGCCTGCAGGACCTGCGGGCCGTGATCAATCTGGATACCGACAAGCACGACGGCATGTGGACCTGGAACGAGTTCGTGCAGCTGTCCAGCAAGGTCAGCCAGGACGAGCTGGACAAGGCTCAAGGCCAGCTCCAGTTCGACGACCCGATCAACATCCAGTTCACCTCCGGCACCACAGGCAACCCCAAGGGCGCTACCCTCACCCACCACAACATCCTGAACAACGGGTACTTTGTGGCCGAGAGCCAGCGTTTCACCGAGAAAGACCGGCTGGTGATTCCAGTGCCCCTGTACCACTGCTTTGGCATGGTGATGGGCAACCTGGGCTGCATTACCCACGGCGCCACCATGATCTACGCCGATGAAGGCTTCGAGCCCAAGTCCGT
Source organism: Marinobacter alexandrii (assembly GCF_005871205.1). Classification (GTDB taxonomy): domain Bacteria; phylum Pseudomonadota; class Gammaproteobacteria; order Pseudomonadales; family Oleiphilaceae; genus Marinobacter; species Marinobacter alexandrii. The sequence continues at coordinate 249,628 of NZ_SWKM01000013.1, forward strand.
GCTACAGGCCGTGCATCAGGAAAAGGCCACCGCCCTCTACGGCGTGCCCACCATGTTCATTGCCGAGCTGGCCGATCCGGAGTTTGAGACATATGACCTCTCAACCCTGCGCACCGGCATCATGGCCGGCTCCATCTGCCCGGCCGAGGTGATGAAGAAGGTCAACGGCAAGATGAACATGAAAGAAGTTCAGATTGCCTACGGCATGACCGAGACCAGCCCCGTCTCCACCCAGACCAGCTCCCTCGACCCGTTCGAGAAACAGGTCACCACCGTGGGCCGCACCCAGCCCCACCTGGAAACCAAGATTGTGGACCCGGGCTCCGGCAACGTAGTGCCGCGCGGCGAAATCGGCGAGTTGTGCACCCGGGGCTACAGCGTGATGCTGAAGTACTGGAACAACGACGAGAAAACCCAGGAAGCCATCGATAACGCCGGCTGGATGCACACCGGCGACCTGGCCACCATGGACGAGGACGGCTACATCCAGATCGTGGGCCGGATCAAGGACATGGTTATCCGGGGCGGTGAGAACATCTACCCGAAAGAGATCGAAGAGTTCCTGTACACCCATCCCTCCATCGAGGAAGTTCAGGTGACCGGCATTCCCGATGAGAAGTACGGCGAGGAACTGATCGCCTGGGTGAAACTGCGCCCGGAAGCCGACCCCGTGGATTCGGACGGCCTGATCGAGTTCTGCAAGGGCCAGATCGCCCACTTCAAGATCCCGAAGAACTACAAGTTCGTGGACGAATTCCCAATGACCGTCACCGGGAAGATCCAGAAGTTCAAGATGAGGGAGATTTCTATTGAGGAGATGGGGTTGAAGAAGTAAGCCCTACCCCTTTCCCGTGAAAACCATCAAACCCCGGCAGCTTGTCGGGGTTTGTTGTTTGTGTACTCAGCGTCTACCCTCCTAGAGAGATTAGGATCATTGGGCGCGCTTCGTTGTTGCGTAGTGATATTACCGGGGTGCCGACTAGCGTTTTTGCAGGCCGATGATTTTTTCTATGTTTTCTTGTGATCAGCTCAAAGTAGGACTGTGATAGTGAAACGGTCAGATTTTTGTTGTGAATTTGGCCTCTATCTAATTGCTGTTAAAACTCCATACTCATTAGTGCAAAAGACAGGAGATTATATGAGTACTGTAAAAATCGGCTCGGATGAACGCCCATTAGGAGAAGCAGATGCACAGTGGATAAATCAACAAATTAATCGCAGACGTGATGACGGCGAAGATGTCTGTGTTATTGTACGGATTAATGAACCTGGAGTAGATGTAACCCTCGCTACTCCAAGTTGTGGAGGTGGAGGTGGTGGTGGTCGTAAAGCAAATGACCAAGAATCCGCCGTCCTTAGTTTGTGGACGGACAGAGGAATGAATCAAACCGACTTCAATGGCGGAAGTTTGGTTGCTTTCTTGTCCCAGTTGGATCGTCTCCTATAAGCTTTAAACAATCGGTCATTGGACGCCGAAAGGGTACCGCTTTTGGTTCCTTGAGCTGGCGCTTCCGCGCCGGTTACCTGGGCGTTGAGGCTGTAGCCCCCCCCCCCGAAATTCCCTTTCGGTTTGGTAGGATCAGGCAAACGGACAAGGAGTCGTCGGCATGCCCCGCTTCAAGCATTACAACTACGACCAGAGCGCCATGGTCGTGATCAACTACCAGGAACAGTTTCAACCCGGCACCTTTGAACACGAAGTGCACTACCTGATCGAACACAAGCTGGACCTGTCAGTTTTCCATCCCAAATACCGCAACGAAGACACGGGCCGGTTGGCGTACGATCCGGCCATCCTTCTGAAGATCATCCTGTTTGCCTATTCAAAGGGCGTCACCTCCAGCCGTGAGATGCAGTGGTGCTGCGAGACCAACATTATTTTCAAGGCACTGTCCGGCGATATCGTTCCCCACTTCACCACCCTGGCGAAGTTCGTCAGCAGGCATGCCGAGGAAATCGAAGAGCTATTCGAGCAGGTACTGTTGGTCTGTCAGGAACAAGGCCTGCTGGGTAACGAACTCTTTGCCATCGACGGCTGCAAGATGCCCTCGAATGCCGCCAAGGAATGGTCCGGCACGTTCAAGGAACTGGAAGAGAAACGGAAGAAGTTGCGACGACTGATCCGCCACCACTTGAAGGAGCACCACGAGCGGGACGAGGCGGAAACCGAAGCCGAACTGGACCGGGACATTCGCCGGGCAAAGACGGCCCTCTCCCTGGACGAATCCCTGAAGAAAGTGGACCGCTTCCTAAAGACGAACCGCCCAAGGATGGGCCGGGGGAAGCGGAACAAGGAAGTGAAGAGCAACATCACCGATAACGAAAGCGCCAAGATGACCACCAGCAAGGGCACGATCCAGGGCTATAACGGCGTGGCCACCGTGGACAAGAAACACCAGATCATTATTGATGCTCAGGCCTTTGGCGAAGGCCAGGAACACCACACCTTGCAACCGGTGCTGGAAACGGTCGAAGCCCGATTCAGGAAACTGGGTATTGCTGAAAGCATCTATCAGCAAGGCACCGTCATCACTGCTGATACCGGCTTCGCCAACGAAGCCAACATGAAATACCTGCACGAACGGCAGATCAACGGCTACGTGCCGGACAACCGATTCCGCAGCCGGGACCCGAAGTTCCAGAATCAGAAAGACAAGTACGGAAAACGCCGTCAGAACCAGCCAGGCACAGACTGGAAAAACATCATCCCGGCCAGCGAATTCCAGTTCGATCCAGTGAACCTGACCTGCATCTGCCCAGCGGGCGAAAGCCTGAAATACCATGCAACCCGCACGGACCAAAACGGCCAAAGCCGGGCCTACTTCCAGGGACGTCTGATGCAGTGCCGGAACTGTCCAAAGAAACATCAGTGCATGCAGAACCCGGAGGCTGCCAACCACCGGAAGGGTAAAGGCCGACAGGTTTCGTTCACCCTCGAGAACAAGCGCCTGCCTAATTACACCGACTGGATGAAGCACCGCGTCGACAGCCAAAAGGGCAAAGAGATTTATAGTCACCGGATGTCGGTGGTGGAGCCGGTGTTCGGCAACATTGGCACCAACAAACGGCTGAACCGGTTCAGCCTGCGGGGCCGGAAAAAGGTCCAGGGCCAGTGGCAGCTATACTGCCTGGTGCACAACATTGAGAAGCTGGCGAATTATGGGCGGTTAGCCGCGTGATACAGGAATCAGAAGACTGGAAATGTGGCTCTTGGGTGCCAGCAATACCGGCACTGGAAGCGGCAAGGAGTCGAAATGACGTGCTGAACACTGAAAATAGGAATCATCGGTCAGTTGATGGCCGCGACAAATGATTTTAAGAACCAGGCGCTGGGAACGGCTCAAAATCGGATTTTCTACAGCCTCGTTGTGAAATTTAGGTGGAATCTATGGAAGATCTTCCAGAAAAAGAATGGAAAGACTATGGGCACGATTCAGTTAAGGCTGGACTTAGCGTTGTGCCACTTTTGGGAGGGGCTTTAGCGACGGCATTCGAAACAGTGTTTTCTTCTCCGATAGATAAAAGGAAAAAGGTTTGGCTGAAAGAGCTGGCTTCCACAGTAGATGAGTTGTGCGAAAAAATTGAAGGACTTTCTCCAGAAAAGCTTTCTCAGAATGACTTGTTTGTTTCTGCTTACTTACAGGCATCTAACATTGCTATTCGAACACACCAAGAAAGTAAGCTTCAAGCTTTGAGGGCTGCAGTAAAGAATACTGTTTTATTTGAAAAATATGACGAATCCAAAAAACTAATATTCATCCGAATCATTGATGAAATGACTCCACTTCACTTTAAAGTTCTTGATTTTCTGTCAGGGCCGGAAAAATACATTAAAGCTCTAGATGAAAAACAAGGCCCCAATGTTTCTACACACTGGGGTAGCTTAGGTCAGGTGTGGGATAAAACGTTCAATGACGTGAAGTCATCAGACCCTTTGGTAGACCTTGTGATTTCTGATTTACATCGATTCGGCTTCATATATATAGATCAATTTCACAAGGCTAGTACTCACTCGGTTACCACTAGCACAGGTCGGGAGTTTATCGAATTTGTAAGTGATAACTCATAATCAGTAGCGCAAGCGGACCGATTTTCCGACGCGGTTGCGCCTCCAAACCGGCCGCTTCGAATGGCGTTAATATTCCTTAAAACCCCTTTACAATGTGATTGCTAAAATAAATACCTCACAGGCAATGCGTTATCAATACGGGGTCAGGGTCAAGAGGCCGGATTTTTCCAACTCTCGCTGGACCTAAGACGGGGGTAGGGTCAACGCGGGTTGATGGCCAAACGGCACGCCTGAGCCAGACCACAGAAGAACTGACGGAGAGAATTTTGTCAGAATACGTTCGTGCAAACCACGTTGTGAGGTTAACTTGCTTCCCGAATACCCGCGCTCAGTTGGGGTTGAATTAATGAACGGGGACGATGCAAAGATAGGTCTGGACGACGGTGAGTTCCTGTTTCGCTTCAGGAGTGCAAAGGCGCTCTTGGATGACGACCATGAAAATGGGGGTTTTCAGGAGCTTGAAAAGCAGACGATCTATTTTGCCCGGCCGGAGGCACTCAATGATCCCATGGAGGGGCTCAGCGATGCATTCTGGGATGGCGATCATGTGTTGTGGGAGAATCTTTTCCGGCACTATGCTCTCTCACTGATCTGGTATGCCCACCAATGGCTGCTCTTGAAGCCAGAAGAGATCAGTCAGGCCAAAGTGAGTGCATGGGTCACCGAGATGGATCTTCCCACTGACTCCTTTCGGGCGCTCTACCAAGAGTTTTCCTCGGATTTCTGCGCCGAAATCGGAAGTACGGAGCTAGCCGGCATACTCGGTCGTCGGACGATACCGCTTCGACGCGAGCGCCTCACCAATCTTTTGTCCCATATTCATCAAACGGCACTGTCTCACTTATTTCGAGTATTCAAGAAACATGGTCTCACCAAATTCGAGCTGCCTATCGCAGAATCTTGCGAGAGCCGGGTGAAGACTATTGTGTGCTGCTGGGAGGACATCGCATTCAAGCCTTCAACGGTCGATATGCCGGTCGAGGATCAGTTTGAGCTTGTGTCCAGCATCGGCAATAGGGTTAGCCATCAGTTGGAACTGGGAATGCTTACTCAGATCGATAACGTAGCCTGGGCTCGAAAGTCGATAGCACTCATGGCCTGCTTTCCCGAGATGTACGTCGATGCTTTCCTTCGAGATCTACACTTCACTCCATGGCGGGTTGCGTGCTTTAGTTGCAGATGCATAAACGCCTCAATGTGGGGAACTTACGGATCCGAACACCGCGGGGCGGCGCTGGTTTTTCGAACTGAGCAGCGAGGAGGCAAACGTTTTTTCCGCGTTCAAGGAATGGTTGGAACTGGAGCTCCAGGAATTGAGCTTGAGGTACGCTCGGTTAACTATCGCAAGCGCCCACCAGCGCTCGACAGCTTCCTCGAAATTGGGATGCTGCCTATGAGAAAGCTAGAGAACACTTGGATGAAGTCAGCATATGGGACGCCCAGCGTACGTCTCCAAGAAATGATGAAAGACCTCGATGCTTGGCGCGCAAGTCACTGGAGGAATGCCTCTGAACGCGCCACGTGGAAGCACCCTGATTGGGAGCACGAGGATGAACAACGTTTGATCGCCTCTACCGCGTTTTCCGATGACCCGGCACCAGAACCATTGACTTATAAATTCTCGCAACTCGAAGGAATCGTTTTTGGAATGCGCATGAGTAGTGAGGACAAACTAAAAATCGTGAGTGTGATAGAAAGAAAGTGCCGCGCCGAGGGGCGTGCGGAGTTTCGATTTTTCCAAGCTTACTACTCACCATCGAAAGGCGATATGGATATAACCGAACTTGGATTACTCAAATTCAAGGGTGCGGATTGAAAAGGATGCGCGGCACTAAGAGGTAGAAACCAACGCCGCCTCAAAGCCATTACCGGCAAGCCGCTGTGCCTGGTCATCAGTCATCCCCAGTTCTGCTCTCAGTGCCTCAAAGTTCTCGGTCATATAGCCCCCGAAGTAAGCCGGGTCATCCGAATTAACCGTGACTTTCAGGCCGTCTTCCAGTAAATCCAGAATCGGGTGCTGTTTCAGGCTGTCATACACCTTCAGACGAATATTGGACAGCGGGCAGACGGTGAGCGGAATCTGATCCCGGCGCAGGCGTTCTATCAGCGCGGGATCTTCCGTTGCCCGTACCCCATGATCCACTCGCACCACACCGAGGTCGTCCAGCGCCTCCCAGATATACTCGGGCGGCCCCTCTTCGCCGGCATGGGCCACCGGAAACAACCCCATACCGCGAGCTCGTGCGAAGACCTGTATGAACTTGGAAGGCGGATGCCCCTTTTCACTGCTGTCGAGCCCTACCCCAATAAAATGATCACGAAATGGCAGCGCCGCATCCAGGGTGTGCTGCGCGTCGTCTTCGCTGAGATGCCGTAAAAAGCATAGAATCAGTCCGTAGCTCAGCCCCCACTCGGCTTTTGCTTCTCTCAGGGCACGGGTGATGCCGCCAATTACCGTAGCCATTTCGACGCCCCGGTCGGTATGGGTCTGGGGATCAAAGAATGGCTCGACATGGGTCACATTCTGGGCCCGGCAGCGGTCCAGATAGGCTCGGGTCAGGTCGTAGAAATCTTCTTCCTGCAGGAGCACCTGGGCACCCCGGTAATACAGATTGAGGAAGTCCTGCAGGTTGTTGAAATCGTACGCGGCGCGGAGGCTTTCAACGCTGTCATAGGGCAGCGCAATTCCGTTGCGCTTTGCCAACCTGAACATCAGGTCTGGCTCCAGACTGCCTTCAAGGTGAATATGCAGCTCTGACTTTTCGAGCGCGTTCAGGTCGAGGGCCATGTCATCTTCACTCCTGTAAGGGGCTTCGCTTAGTTAATTACGCTACCACAATACTCATAGCTCTCTGCACCGCTAACACCCCGTATTTAAATCCAACAAAATTCATTGACACCCGATTAGCGGCTGTGATGTTATCACCGCTAACAATGTTACATCCGTTAACTTGACCTGCGGACCACTCATGACCCGAACCGCTTCCTATCACCACGGTGATCTCCGCCAAGAGGCCAGCCTGCTGGCACTAGAGACGCTCCGTGAGCAAGGCGACACCGCCATCAGCTTGCGCGCGCTCGCCAAACAGCTTGGTGTCAGCGCACCCGCCCTGTACCGACATTTCTCGGATCGGGAAAGCCTGCTGGCCGAGCTTGCCGTCACCGGCTTTGATGAGCTCCGGACCCGCCTGTTGGCGGTGGATCAGCAGGTGCCGCGCCGGGCGCTGATCGATATTGGCCTGGTCTATGTGGCGTTCGCCCAGGACGAGCCCAACCTTTACCGACTGATGTTCGGTGGCCGGGTGTTGCCGAAGGAGGCCCACCCTCACCTGGATAACGCCGGCCATGGTGCATTCCACGTTTTACAAGACACCATCGACCGGGCCCAACAGGCCGGTTACCTGAAACCCATGCCCCTGGCCCTGATGACCGCAGCGGCCTGGTCGCTGGTACACGGCCTGGCGCAATTGACCATCGATGGCCACCTGCCGGCGGCCAACGCGGAACCCATGCTGGCCGAGGGCGTTCTCAGCCTGCTGCTGGATGGTTCCCGCTCTGACCTGACATAACAACACGAGGAAAACCTCACATGAGCAGCCCCAAACCCAGCACCATCCGCGTCGGCAATCGCTATCGCGCCAAGCGCCTGAATGGCCCCTACGATGCCATTGTCATCGGCTCCGGCATTGGCGGTCTCACCACCGCCGCCTGCATGAGCAAGCTGGGCAAGAAAGTGGTGGTGTTCGAGCAGCACTATACTGCCGGCGGTTTCACCCACAGCTACGACCGCAACGGCTACGAATGGGACGTGGGGGTGCACTATATTGGCGACATGGGCGCCGACCACACCCTGAGCAAGCGCCTGTTCGACCACATTACCGACGGTGAACTGAAATGGGCGCCGCTGGATGACCGTTACGACCGCATTTTCCTGGGTGACCGGCATGTGGACCTGGTTGCCGGCCCAAAAGCGTTCAAAGACGAACTGAAGCAGGCCTTCCCCGGCGAAGAAAACGCCATCGATACCTACCTGAAATATCTGCGTCAGGTTGCCAAAGCCATGCCCGGCCTGGTGGTTGGCAAGGTACTGCCCGACCTGGCCGCCGGCCCACTGCGCAAGATCGTTGGCCGCGCCGCGCCCGACTTCCTGAACAAACCAACCCGCGAAGTTCTGGAGAGCCTGACCAGCAACCAGGAACTGATTGCGGTGCTGGCCGGCCAGTGGGGTGATAACGGCCTGCCACCGGCGGAATCCAGCTTCATCATCCACGCGCTGATTGCCCGGCATTACCTGTACGGCGGCTACTACCCCATCGGCGGCGCCTCCGAGATGGCCAAGACCATCATTCCGGTTGTGCAGCAAAGTGGCGGCGAAGTATTCACCTACGCCGATGTAAAGCAGATCCTGATCGAGAAAGGCAAAGCCGTGGGCGTGCGCATGGCCGATGGTGAGGAGGTGCGGGCGCCCCTGGTGATCAGCAACGCCGGTGTGTTCAACACCTTTGGCACCCTGCTGCCGGACACAGCGCCAGAGAAAGACTTCTACCAGCAGAAGCTGCAAACCGTAGAGCGCTCCATGGCCAGCAACTGCCTGTACATCGGCCTGCAGGACACCGCCGAAAACCTGGGGCTGCCAAAGACCAACTACTGGATCTACCCGGGTCCGAACTATGAAAAGAACCTTGAGGAGTTCATAGCGGCGCCGGACAAAACCGACATCCCGCTGACCTACATTTCGTTCCCGTCCGCCAAGGACCCGAGCTTTGCTGATCGTTACCCGGGCCGCGCCACCATAGAGATTGTCGCCCCCGGCCCCCACGAGTGGTACGCGGAGTGGGCTGACAAAACCTGGGGCAAACGGGGTGAAGAGTACGAGGCGGAGAAAGAAGCCTACGCTCAGCGCTTGCTGGCCAAGCTGTACGAGAAATTTCCGCACCTGGAAGGTAAGGTGGATTATTACGAGCTGTCCACGCCGCTATCCACCGATTACTTCTGCCGCTACAGCAAAGGTGAGATCTATGGCCTGAACCACACCCCGGATCGCTTCGAGCAGGACTGGCTCAAACCCAAGACCCGAATCCCGGGCCTGTACCTCACCGGCCAGGACGTGATGACCTGCGGCGTGGTGGGCGCCATGATCGGCGGCCTGCTGACGACCATTGCCGTCAGCGGCCTGAAAAGCCTACCCCTGGCCAAGAAGATGTTCGTGGGTTAGCGGGTACTTTCAGTGTCGGCCCACACGGTTTAGATACATTACAGCAGACCGGTTCCAATGGGGCCGGGACTGCCTTTTCCCATAGGCACATCCCCTTAATCCAATTCCAATCCTCGTACGAATTCTTTCCGTACAATTCCGTGTTTGAAAGAAGCAATCAACCTTAAAGACGGGGTGTACTATGCGATTGAAGCTCAAACAGACACTGGCTGCACTGGCAATTACCGCCTTCTCCAGCGGCGCGTTCGCGGCAGAGCACATTGTCGAGATGAAGAACGCAGGCGCTGATGGCGCAATGGTGTTCGAGCCAGGCTTCGTGAAAGCCGAGCCGGGTGACACCGTAAAATTTGTATTGGTCGGTCAGGCCCACAACTCCGCGACCGTAGCAACGCCGGAAGGCGCCAGCGGCTGGCAGGGTGGTATCAATGAAGAAATCACCGTGACCCTGGATGAGGAAGGTGTGTACGTGTACAAGTGCACTCCGCACGCGGCCCTGAACATGGCTGGTGTCATTCAGGTGGGCGAAGCCACCAATTACGACAGCGCCAAGGCTGCCGTGGCTGAGCTGACAGCCGGCGCGGCCACCAACAAAGATCGTCTTGAGAAGTACTTCGCGAACGTCGAACAGTAATGGCAATGCTCACGAAGGAAGGCCGCACCTCCGGGTGCGGCTTTTTTTGGGATAAGCTATGCTGATGGCATTACCCGAACGGCGATAACACCCTAACCCTTAGACCCTAGACCGCATCAACACCCGAGCCTTATCTGGATGTCCTTCAAAGCCACCTTACCTGCCTTTTGCACCGAACGGGACGACAGCCTGCCTTGGCCCCGCCCGCTGCCAGACCTCCCGCTGGTCGCCGTGGACTTCGATTCAGGCGGACTTCAGGATCAGGACTTTGAACATTGCGGCGTTGAGATGCCCTCCAACCTTCACCGTGCGGTCGCCAAGCGCAAAGCCGAATACCTGGCCGGGCGCTTGTGTGCGCGTGAAGCATTACGGAAGGTCATCGGGGTGGATGCTGTGCCGGGCACAGGCGAGGATCGTGCGCCTCAATGGCCGGCGGGTAGTGTGGGATCAATCACTCACAGTCGTGGCAAGGCGGCGGCGATTGTGGGGGCGGCCCCCCACTACGCCAGCGTGGGGCTGGACATGGAACAGTTGATGCCCGATGAGCGGGCCCTGAAGCTGACCGGTCAGGTGCTGACCAAGGCCGAACAGGACCGCTTCGGGGCAGCCCTGGCTGATACGCCAGGGGAATTCCTTACGCTTGCGTTTTCTTTGAAAGAAACACTGTTCAAGGCGCTTTATCCGCTTACTCTCAAGCGTTTCTACTTCGAACATGCGGAGTTGCTTGGGTGGCAGGCCGATGGTACCGCGCGCCTGCGTCTGCTCACCGACCTGTCAGAACAATGGTGCTGTGACCGGGAACTGGACGCCCAGTTCGTAAACCGGAACGGCCAGATCCTCAGCCTTATCGCAATCTCGAACGAGACTAGCCCAGGTTCTTTTTAAAGAACTTCTGGAGCTCACCCACAATACCGCTGCGGAACGCCAGCACCACCAGAATGAAGATGCCGCCGAGGATCGGATCCACCCAGTCGCGCAGCGCGCCCTGCGACAGGTGATACTCCACGTTCACCACAAAGGTGGCACCCACTACCGGGCCAAGCAAGGTGCCCATACCGCCGACCAGGGTCATCAGAATGACCTCGCCCGACATGTGCCAATGGGCATCATTCAGTGAGGCCAGTTGGAACACCACCGACTTCATCGAGCCAGCCAGCCCCGCCAGAGCAGCGGAAATCACGAACGCCAGTACCTTGTAGCGGTTCACGTTGTAGCCCAGTGAAACGGCCCGGGGCTCGTTCTGCTTGATGGACTTGAGTACCTGTCCGTAGGGGCTGGAGACAATACGCTGAACCAGCAGGTAGCACCCCAGGAACACCGCCAGCACGAAGTAGTACATGTTGAAGTTGTTATTGAGATCGATCACCCCCAGCAGGTGGCCCCGGGGTATGCCGTGCATGCCGTCCTCACCGCCAGTGAATTCCGACTGCACGAAGAAGAAAAACACCAACTGTGCCAGCGCCAGGGTCACCATGGCGAAGTAGATGCCCTGCCGGCGAATCGACAGCAGCGCAAAGGCCAGGCCCAGCAAGGTTGCGACGGCGGTACCCGCCAGGATGCCCATTTCCGTGGTTAAACCCGAGAAGTTCGTGAGCAGGTAACCGGTGGTGTAGCCACCCGTTGCCAGGAACGCGGCATGACCGAATGACAACAGGCCGGTAAAACCGAACAGCAGGTTAAAGGCCACCGCGAACAGTGCAAAACACAGGATCTTCATCAGGAAGACCGGGTACAGCACGAACGGTGCTGCCACCAGAAGCAGGACCAGCACCACATTAAGTACCATTTTCTTGCGGGCATCGGCCTTCTGCTGTTCCAGGATGGCTTGATGAATCGCCGTCGAATCGAATGACTGGCTCATGATTACGCCTCCTTACCAAACAGACCCGCAGGCCGGAACATCAGAACCACCACCATGACCAGGAAGATCACTGCGGACGAGGCAGGCGGATAGAAAGTTTTGGTGAGGCCTTCAACGACACCCATCAGGATGCCGGTGATAATCGCGCCACCAATGGACCCCATGCCGCCAATCACCACCACGGCGAATACGGTGATGAGAATGTGAGAGCCCATTACGGGGGTCACCGAGTAAATAGGTGCTGCCAGAACACCCGCGAACGCCGCCAGCGCTACGCCAAAGCCGTAAGTCAGGCTGACGAGCAGCGGCACGTTGATACCGAAGCCCTGCATCAGTTGGGCATCTTCAGTACCGGCGCGCAGGTAGGCACCAAGCTTGGTTTTCTCGATCATGAACCAGGTACCAAAGCACACCACCAGGGCAATGCCGATAACCCAGGCCCGATAGTAAGGCAGGAACATAAACCCGAGGTTGATCCCGCCCTTGAACAGATCCGGCATGGAGTAACGCAGGCCGGACACGCCATAAATATTGGTCAGCACACCCTGCATCAACAGGGCAATACCGAAGGTCAGCAACAGGCTGTAGATATGGTCCTGGCCGGCAATACGCCGAAGCAGGAAGTACTCGATCAATACCCCGACCACGCCTACCAGCAGCGGCGCCATGAACAGGGCGACCCAGTAGTTGACACCCATCACGTCGAACATAATGACGGTGACCATTGCACCGAGCATGTACATTGCCCCGTGGGCAAAGTTGATGATCTTGAGCAGACCGAATATGACGGCAAGCCCGAGACTCAACAGTGCGTAAAACGCACCGTTAATGACCCCGATCAGAAGCTGACCAGACAGCACAGCAAGGGGGACACCGAAAATCATGGACATGTTGCTAACTCCAGAAGCTGCGCAGACGGAGGCACCAGGGCCACCGCTGCGGATTCCGGGGACGCTCCGGCTCAATTCGCCGGAGGGTCCCCTGGGTTACGCTCTTACTTATTAACCAGAGGGCACTTGCTCTCAGAGAGCGGACGGTAAGCTTCTTCAGCCGGAATGGTGCGCAGGATCTTGTACAGGTCCCACTCGTTCTTGGACTCGGCCGGAGTTTTTACTTCCGCCAGGTACATGTCGTGTACCATGCGGCCGTCTTCACGGATCACACCGTTCTTGGTGAACATGTCGTTGATCGGCGTATCCATCATCTGCTTGCGAACCGTTTGGGCATCGTCAGAGCCAGTGGCTTCGACGGCCTTCAGGTACTGCATGGTGCTGGAGTACACACCGGCGTGAATCATGGTCGGACGTGCACCGGTTTCTTCCATGAAGCGATCAGACCAGGCACGGGTCTCGTCGTTCATGTCCCAGTACCAACCGGTGGTCAGTTGGATACCCTGGGCGGCTTCAACACCCAGTGCTTTCACGTCGTTCAGGAACAGCAGCAACGCGGCGAGAGTCTGGCCGGACTGGGTCAGGCCGAATTCACTGGCGGTGTTGATGGCGTTGGTGGTGTCGGCGCCAGCGTTAGCCAGGGCAACAACGTCTGCACCGGAGGCCTGGGCCTGCAGAATGAACGATGAGAAATCAGGTGTCGGGAACGGGTGACGCAGGGTTCCGATGATCTCACCACCGTTGGCTTCGACCACGCGAGTAACGTCGCCTTCCAGGGCATGGCCGAAGGCGTAATCGGCCGTCAGTACATACCAGGTTTTACCGCCCTCTTTCACCACGGCACTGGCGGTACCGTTAGCCAGCGGGTAGGTGTCGTACACATAGTGAATGTGGTTCGGGGTGCAGTGTTCGTTGGTGATGCTGGAGGCCGCAGAACCGGAAACGATACCCAGGCGGTCGTTCTCTTCCAGAATGTCACTGACCGCGATGGACACGGATGAAGCTACCAGACCGGCAACTAGGTCCACGTCTTCGTTCTCGACCCAGCGACGCACGGTGCTGGAGGCGACGTCGGCACTGTTGCGGTCGTCGGCGCTCACCACCTCAATCTTGGCGCCATTCACTTCGCCACCGAAATCGGCGATGGCCATTTCCATGGCTTTGAGGCCGTTCGGGCCAGCCAGGTCACGGTAAGTACCAGACATATCTGCCAGGTAGGCGATCTTCACGGTATCGTTGGAAATTGCAGCCTGGGCACCAGTGGCCATCATGGCTGAGGCAACGGCTGAGGTCAGAAGCTTTTTCATCATTGTCATTGTTGTTTCTCCGCTACTGTATTGCGTTGGTTCGGGTTTATTGTTGCTTTTCTTGCGGTCGTTCTTTCCTATTCCGAGGTCAGACCCCCAGATAGCTGTCCAGCACCGACTGTTTGGCACTCAGTTCATTGGCACTGATTTCTTCCACAATCTGCCCGTGCTCAACGACGTAATGCCGGTCAGCCAGAGGCGCTGCGAAGTGGAAATTCTGCTCCACGAGTACAATCGTCAGGCCCTTCTCCTTGAGCTTGGTAAGGACATGGCCGAGTTTCTCGACGATTACCGGAGCCAGGCCCTCGGTAATCTCATCCAGCAACAGCATGTTGGCGCCGGTGCGCAGGATGCGGGCCAGGGCCAGCATCTGCTGTTCACCACCGGACAGCTTGGTGCCCTGGCTGAAGCGACGCTCGTGCAGGTTGGGGAACATGGTGTAGATCTCTTCCAGGCTCATACCACCACTGCGCACCACGGGCGGCAGGGTGAGGTTTTCCTGGACACTGAGGGCCGAAAAAATGCCCCGATGTTCGGGGCAGTATCCGACACCCAATCGGGCAATATGGTGCGGGGCGCAAGACATCGTCTCCTCCCCGTTGATCATAATGGAACCGGTGCGGCGGCCCACCATGTTCATGATCGATTTGAGGGTGGTACTGCGGCCCGCGCCGTTACGGCCGAGCAGCGTTACCAGCTCACCCCGGTTCACCACCAGGTCAATGCCGTGGAGGATGTGGGATTCGCCGTAAAAAGCGTGCAGCCCGGAGACCCGCAACTGTTCGTATTCTTTCTGCTGGGCCTGGCTCATTCTGCCGCCTCCACTTCACTGGCTTCAGACGATGAGCCACGCTCACCACTGGAATCTGTGCCCATATACACTTCCCGAACCCGTGGGTCGGCCGATACTGTGTCGTAGTCGCCCTCGGTGAGCACCGCTCCCTGGGCCAGCACGGTAATCCGGTCACACAGTTTGCTGACCACACTCAGGTTGTGTTCCACCATCAGCACGGTCCGGCCCTTGGCCGCCTTGCGTACCAGCTCCACTACCCGGTCAACGTCTTCGGCGCCCATGCCCTGGGTCGGCTCATCCAGCAACAGCAGCTCTGGCTCCATCGCCAGTGTGGTGGCCAGCTCCAGCGCCCGCTTGCGGCCGTAGGCCAGCTCAACAGTGGTGGTGTTGGCGTATTCCTCCAAACCAACCTGCTCCAGCAGGTCCATGCAGCGCTCGTTCAGGCGGTTCAGGCTGGCTCCGGATTTCCAGAAGCTGTAGGAAGTGCCTTCAAAGCTCTGCAGTGCCACCCGAATGTTCTCCAGGGCGGTCATGTGCGGGAAAACCGCCGAGATCTGGAATGAACGCACCACGCCTTTGCGGGCAATAGCCGCAGATTTCAGGGACGTGATGTCGTTACCGTTGAACAGGATCTGGCCACGGGTGGGGATTAGAAACTTGGTGAGCAGATTGAATACGGTGGTCTTGCCGGCGCCATTCGGACCGATAAGGGCATGGATGTGGCCTTTCTGAATCTTCAGATTCACGTCGTCGACTGCAACAAAGCCTTTGAACTCTTTGACAAGGTTGCGGGTCTCCAGAACGTACTGTTCACTCATGAGCCAGTCTACCTTTGTTATTGTTGTACATTTGAACTAGTTTACAGAGTAAATTGACGTCTACGTAAACGTCAATGTCTATTTTCGCTTTTTACCGGTTCCATACCTAGCAAAAAGTCGCAGACCAACTCCAGAAGCTGGTCCGGTTTTTCCAGGTGCGGCGAGTGACCAGTGTCTGGCAAAAAGAGTGGCTGGGCAGACGCGCCAATGCCTGCGACGATATCGGCGACCTGTTCAGGTACCCCGTATTCATCGATCTCCCCTTGAATGATCATAGACGGACATTGGATGCCTGCCAGCCAATCACTGAAATCCAGCGACTCGTCAAACGCCTCATCCAGCCACACCGTATGCCAGGCCCGGAACAAATCGTCCGTTCTTGCACCGTGGTAACGCTGGAGTTTCTCGCGCAGATCGGTGGTCTGATAGCGATCCATCATCTCGGTGATGCCATCAACCGTTAGCTTGTCCGCGTAGGTGTGTGCCGCCATGGTAATCAGCGCATGGGCACGCTCGCCCAGTGCGCCGGCCGCAATCAGGGCGATGGAGCCACCGTCGCTGTGGCCGATCAGCACTACCTTGTCCAGGCCCAATTCATCCAGCAGGCGCGGCAATATCACCGCCCCTTCCCGCTCCTGATAATCGTAGGGCCGCGGCAATTCCTCATCGGAGGAGCTGCCGTAACCCAGGCGGTTATAGACCAGGGCGTCGTAGCCAGTGGCCTTGGCCAGGTGCTCGGGAAACCGGCGCCAGAGGGAAATACTACCCAGGGATTCGTGTAAAAAGACGAGCGTGGGCCCCTGCGATTGTTCGTGGCGGATGCGACGAACCTCTACAGTGGTACCCTCACCCACCGATACCATCGAGTCTCGGATCTGCATGGCCTTACCGTTCAGGCGGGATGGAATATGTCATGGTGGAATGAGCGACCGGCTCTTCCGCACCTTCGGAATAGACGAACACCTCGCCCACCCCCATGGTCCGGCCAACTTTCAGCATGGTCGCCCGGGCCCATATCGGTTTATGAGCAACGGGTTTGCGCAGAAAATTGATGTTGAGGTTGGTGGTGACCGCCAGCGGCACCAGGCCAATCTTGCTCAACAGGGCCGCGTAGAGGGTGACATCCGCCAACCCCATCATCGCCGGGCCGGAGACGGTGCCCCCGGGCCTCAGGTGCTCCTCATCCACGTCCAGCTTCATTTCCGCCCAGCCATCGCCGAGCTTCTGCAAGGTGCCAAAGGCGGCACCCTGCGGAAACTGTTCATCGAGAAAAACCTGTAGTTCCTCAAAGGTAATAATCATGCGCCCGGCTCGTCCTTAGCGCGATTGCGCAGCACGAAACGCTGGATCTTACCGCTGGGGGTCTTCGGCAGCTCGTCTACAAACTCGATCTCACGCGGGAAGGCATGGGTGGACAACCGGCGGCGCACCAGATCCTGAAGCTCGTCTTTCAGGGCCTGATCGTCGGCCGGTGCCTGATCGCTCTTCACGACCACGTAGGCCTTGATGATGGAGCCACGTTTCTCATCGGGCTTGCCCACCACACCGGATTCAGCCACGGCGGCGTGCTCCAGCAGGGTGCTTTCCACATCGGCGGGGCCCACCCGGTAACCGGCGGTGGTGATGATGTCGTCATCCCGGCCACTGAAGGAGAAGCAGCCGCCGCCATTGTTAATCACCATGTCGCCGGTGAGGTAGTAGCCCTTCACAAACGGGTCTTTCTCGCCCCAGGTGTAGCCGTCAAAGTGGAACAGTGGAGACGCCGCCACGTCCACAGCCAGCTGGCCGACTTCGCCCTCGCCCACTTCCTCGTTCTTCTCATTCAGGGCAACCACCCGGTGCCCCGGTGATGCAAAGCCCATGGAACCTTCCTTAACCGGGTGCTCCAGGCCATGGAAGTTGCAGCAGGTCATACCGGTTTCGGTCTGGCCATAGTGATCTTTCACCGGGCAGAAATGACGGCTCTTGATCCAGTTCACCACTTCAGGGTTCAGCGGCTCGCCGGCACTGCTGGCCACTCGCAGACCGAGATTCTCGCCTTCTGGCAGTACGTGGTCATTGGCCTTGAGCAAACGGTACGCCGTGGGTGCCGCTGCCAGGTTGGTGATCTTGTACTTGCGGATCATGTCGTAGGTGGATTCTGGAGTGAAACCACCCGGGTTGAAATGGGTCGCGTGGCCCATCAACAGCGGACCCACCACGGCGTAGTAAAGGCCGTAGGCCCAGCCGGGGTCCGCTACGTTCCAGAACACGTCGTCGTCGCGCAGATCAATGGCGTACTTCATGTACACATAGAACGCCAGCAGGGCCTTGGCAGGCACCGCCACGCCCTTGGACTTGCCCACAGTACCGGAGGTGAACATCTGCAGGAACGGGTCATCACCGGTGACCATCACCGGCTCGAAATCGCTGGACTGAGCCGCCAGGGTTTCTTCGAAATCAGGAATATCGGCGTCAATAGCCTGAGCGTTCACCCCCACCACCGGCGGGCACCCCTTCACATCCAACAGCTTCGGGAAGTTGTCAGGGTTGGTCACCACCAGCTTGGTGCTGGCGCGCTCGAAGCGGTATTCAATGGCACCGGAGCCAAAGGCGGTAAACAGGGGCTGGTACACCGCACCTGCGCGCAGGGCGCCGGCAATCACAATCAGCAGTTCAGGGGTACGCGGCAGCAGTGCGGCTACCCGGTCACCCTTGCCAATGCCCTGGGCCGTCAGATAGTTAGCGAAACGGGCAGAGGCTTCTTTCAGCTCGGCAAAGGTCAAAACGCCGTCGCCACCGTCCTCTTTCTCATAGTAAAGCGCGACTTTCTGGGGATCTTTCGCCCACTTATCGACAATCTCGTGGCAAACGTTCAGACCGCTGTTCAGGCGGCCGTCCAGAACCTCCGCTTCCAGTGCGGCAGGATCAAAATTGTTGTAGACGGCAGTGTATTCCGGGAGGCTCATTTCCAACTCCTGTTGTTGTTGTCGTTGAATCCAAGAGTTTCAGGTTTATCACAGGGTTCACTTTACGTAAAGGTAAACTTTAGACCAAAACGACCCAAAATCCAGTCATTTTATGAGCGTGTATTGGTGGGCAAATTCAGCGCCGAAGCTCAGGACTCCGGATCAATCGGATGGGAATGACGGCCAGAAAGAATGTGATGAAGGCTGGAGCAATCCACCATCGGGTCATCGCAGTTAACGACGATATCCGAATGGGCGATGACATAAGCCTTGCCGGTAATGTGGTTTTTCACGACATCCAGGTCGCCTTCTCGATCCACGCCACCGAACTGGCCAATAAAACCGGTCTCCCGCAGCGACACCGTTTCCAGCCGATCTCCGGGCTGGATACTACCCTCGTAGTTCATTAGAGCCAGCCGGGCCGAGGTGCCCGTACCGGTGGTACTGCGGCAAATCACGCCCGGATGCACGTAAGTGGCGGACCGGGACCGGTAATAGCCTTCAGCCACATGCTCCACCGGCCCCATGAAGTGCAGGAACGGCAAGGGCCCGACATCCCCCAGGGTGTAGTGGGAGAAGCCCCGCTCGGCCTGGATGGCCTCAACAATGGCATGGGCGGTTGCTGCCAAAGCCCGCTCCTCATCGAGGGTGAGATGGAAGCCCAGTTGCTGGGCATCCACCAGCGCATAGAAACCGCCGCTGTAGGCCACGCTGTAGGTCACCGTGCCCAGGGAAGGCACCTCAATGGTGGCCCGATAGGTATCAATGTAGCTGGGCAGGCCCTCACAGGTGATCGCTTCAACCACGCCATCCCGCACCAGGGCCTCAATCTGAACCAGGCCCGCCGGCGATTCCAACACGAAATGCTGGCGTCCTTCCTGCTTTTGCACAATGCCGGCTTCCAACACCGCCGTGGCAGTACAGATGGTGTTGGAGCCGGAGTAGATCGGGTAACCCATCACCTCCATGATGATGTAGCCGGCCGCCGCCCGGGGGTCGGTCGGCGGCACCAGCAGATCCACCGACATCTCCGGTATACCGTGGGGTTCTTCCAACAACAACCGGCGCAGGCCATCGGCGTCATCCCGCAGGTATTCCATCTGCGCCCGAACGGTATCGCCCGGCAATGGGTCAATACCGCCGGTTACAATCCGGCTTACATCGCCACCGGCGTGGGTATCCATTAACTGAATGGTCAATTCCGGTTTCATCACAGTGTCTCCAGGGACCAGGGTTGGCCGTGTTCGTCCCACTGGGCATCGGGTACGATCACGATCTTGCCGAGGTAGTTGCTGCCCCGGTTCACAAAGTAGTTTTCCGCGTGACGCAGATTCGAGAGCCGGAAAGCGCCGTGCAGCACCGGCTTAAGCTGCCCCCCACGAATCCAGGCCATCAACTGGTCTGCCTCCTCGCGGGTACCGTGGGACACCCCGAAAATCTGCACCTGGTACAGGTAAATCCGGGTCCAGAGAATTTCGCTGATATTGCCACCACTGGCACCGGCAATGCTCAGGCGCGGGTAGGTGGCGCGGGCGTTCATGTCGAAGATCATGGCATCGATGAACACGTCGGTCATCTCACCGCCCACCAGATCCATCACCGCATCGAAGGGCTTGCCACCGGTGGCGGCTTTCACACGCTCCACGAAGTTGCCCATGTCAGACCTGTCCAGCACCGCCTCTGCCCCCATCTCCAACAGCGCCTCGGCCTTATCCTGCTTACTCAGGGCGTAGGGAATGGCACCAATGATGCGGCACAGCTGAATCAGTGCGGTGCCCACGCCACCGCTGGCGCCGGTGACCAGCACGTGCTCGCCGGCCCGAATGCTGGCAGAGGTGACCATGTGGTAGGCGGTCTGGTAGGAACACATGCCCATAGACGCCAGCTCAGCATCGGACAATTCGGGGTTGGGAATGTGGTGAAACTGATCGGAAGGCAGCGCCACGTATTCGGCAAAACCGCCGTCGGCGCCGTGGCCGTAATAATCCGGCGTGAGATTGATGTCGCGGCGGTCATCGGCGTAGATGTTGAAATCCAGCAGGCCGCGCTCGCCGATGCGGCTTTCATCTACGCCCTCACCCACGGCCACCACCCGGCCGGCAATGTCCGCACCCTGAATGCGGGGGAACAACAAGGTGGGCTTACCACCCATCTGGAACGAGGTCATTTCCCCTTTCTTGGTGGGGTACAACCCTTCCCGCGCCTTGCGGTCGGTGTTGTTCTTGGCCGTGGCCGTCACCTGAACCAGCACCTCACCGGGTGCCGGTTGTGGCGTGGCCACCTCCTGATACTCAAGCTTATCAACACCGCCGTGACCGGTGAGCACCATAGCCTTCATGGTTGTGGGAATCATGGCCGGGGGATCCTCCCTGCTGACTGAATATAGTATTCAGATCAGCATAGGTTAGATCCCCCCGGGTGTCAGTGGGGGTTGCGGGTATCCGTAATGCACCTAGCGTGCGATGACCCTGTACACCGGCCGCAATTTGGGGATCTGCTTCAGCACCACCTGTATCACCGTCATCAGTGGCACCGCCAGCAACACGCCTACCGGCCCCCACAACCAGCCCCAGAAGAAGATCGAAACAAAGATCACCACCGGGTTGATGGCCATCCGGAAACCGTGCACCCAGGGCTCGATAAAAAAGCCCACCAGCGTGGTCAGCCCCAGGTATCCCAACGGCGCAAAGGCCATAAGCCAAACCGCATCCAGGCTGATGGCCGACACCACCGCCAGCAGCAAAATGGTCAAAATCACGCCAAGGTAAGGGATGAACCGTGCGAGGCCGGCAATCAGTCCCCACACCGCCGGGTCTGGCAAGCCAATGGCCCAGCACATCAACCCGGTTGCCACACCCACGGCAGTGTTACTCAAAGCCAGAACGCCCAGGTATTGGGCGATCTGGTGCTGGGAATCATGGGTGATGCGCAGCACCGTTTTACGCTGCACCCTCGGCAGTTGACGGACAAAATTCTTGATAATCCGGTCGCCGCCCACCAGTAGAAAATAGGTCAACGCCAGCGCTAATAACAGGCCGGCAACGCCGTCCCGGGCTTTGCTCATCAACTGGCTACGCCAAGAGTCGGTTTTCAGCACCACGGTGGTCGGCTTTGCCTTGCTGCTGTCCGACAGCTCCGCCATGGACTTCTCGACCTTCTCAGCCGATTCCGTCACCTTGCTGATCTGGCGCCGAATTTCACTCTGCCCCACCAGCAAGCGGGAGATGCCCTGAGGCGCTTCTTCCGCCCAGGTCAGTACCGGTGATGCCACCGCGTAGGTCACCCCTGCGATGCCGCCCAGCACCATCAGCACCAGTAACAACGCGCTCACCATGCGCGGCACCCGAAAGGCCACATACAGCTTCTTAACTATCGGCGACAGCAGAAGGCTGGTCAGAATCGCCAGAATGATGGGCAGAACAATCTGGTGCGCCACATACAGGGTGTACAGAATACCCAGCGTAAACAGACCATAGATGGGCGTGGATAACTCCGATGATATTAGCGGGCGAGACCTGGCATCCGCGTTGTTATGGTCCAAGTGGTCCGTGTGGTCAGAGTTGCCAGCAGAATTGGCGTGAGAGTTGTTGGCGTTGTTTTCGTCCACGATGAGCGAGTCGTCCTTGTGTTTAAACGGTCGAAAGGCTCTTACTTTACGCTTCCTGACAACCGTTCGCATCAGTGGGACTTTACTGTGGGGTCATGTCGGCACCGTTTGAGGGGCCTCCGGTGACTGGGCAGCGGCTGCCGTACCCCGGCCCGGCCCACCGCCGGAGTTCATTCGCACCAGCGGCCCGGAAAGCGTCACGCCACTCGGGTCCACCTTCACAAAACTGCCGCCGGCCTGAAGAGTCACCTCTGCACCGGCTTCAATCACAATCTTCATACCAGCCTTGTGATGAATCTCGCGGCCCGCCTCGATGAGCTGGGCGAGGCCCTGGTGGCTGTGGTGGCAGCCACCCACGATGTGGCTGAAATCGCCACCGATGCGCTCCCTGCACTCACCCTCTACGGTAGTGTGACTGTTGCCACCCACGCGCTCGAACCGGTTGTTGTTCACGGTCAGGTGGCTGTCATTCCTGATCACTTCGGTGCGGTTGTGCTCGGTGAGCAGATCCAGGCCTTTCTGGGCGTGGATGTAGATCTGTTCCTTGTCCGCTTCGTCCTCGAATCGTAATTCGTTGCTGCCCTCGCCCTTGTGGGTCTGGGTTTTCAGGGTGGTGCGGGTTTTGTGCTCTGGCAGGGAATAAGGTGGTTTGTTGGTGGCGTGGTAGGTGCGACCAGTAATAATGGGCTGATCCGGATCGCCATCCAGAAAGGACACAATCACTTCATGGCCGATGCGGGGCAAGGCCATAAAACCATACTGCCCGCCGGCCCAGCCCTGGCTGACCCGGAGCCAGGCACTGCTGTGTTCGTCATTCTGGCTGTAACGATCCCACGGAAAGCGCACTTTCACCCGGCCGTGTTCGTCGCAGTGGATCTCTTCACCCTCGGGCCCGGTGACGATGGCGATCTGTGGGCCGTCCATGATGGGGCGATGGGCACACGAGGGCCGCCAGGTGAGATTCCCGGGGATGGCACTGAAGCGGTTGTGGTAGGTAGTCGGTTCCGACCCACCCTCCTCTTGTAATGCCTGAGGTTGCTGGCCCTGGTGAGTAACAGCAGTGAGCAGCCAGTCTCGGTTCAGGTTCGGTTGGTCATGATCGGTGAGTTCAACCTTGGCACCCGGCGCAAAGTCCGGGCGATTGCTTTCGCCCTGAGCGGTACTGGCGTCATTCCTTAGTGCGTCCAGTTTAGCCTGGGTGAAGGGACGGCCACTGGCATCGGCCTTGAATCGGCCCGGGTAGTCGAAGTGCTGGTAGTCGTCGCGGTGGTTAAAAGCGCTGGTGCCCTGCTCGTGCATCAGGGCGTAGGCAGGGTTCTTGAAGGTGTAGTCTTTGAGCGCCACCGAAGCGGCCCTAACCCGCTCCTGGTAGCGGAACTTGAACACCGACATCTGCCGGTTACTGCCACCCGCAGAGGCTTTATATCCGACCGGCGCCAGAACCGGTGCGTCGCCGTGATGATCGGCGAGAATCAGCCCGGCCGATACACTGCCGTCCACCGCACCATGTTGATAGCGGTAATGCCAGCCTTCCTCAGCCGCCAATCGCTCCAGAAACGCCAGATCGCTCTCCCGATGCTGAACGCAGTATTCCCGCTCCGCCGACTCGCGCTTGAGTTCAAACACTGAATCCACAATGCCCCGCTCTTCCAGCAAGGTACGCACAATGGCATCAGGTTGCTGTCTCTGGAAAATCCGGCTGTTGTGCATCAATCCCAACCGCCACAACGGTGGCTGGATGACCAGTTCATAGCGGGTGCGGCGATGGCCGGAGTCGCCCCGGACGAATTCGCTGACCACACCGTTGAACCGGCGCTGCGGTTCGTCATCTTGCCAGACCATTAGCTCGACAGGTTGCTCCAACACATCCGCAGCGCCAATAGCGGGATCGGCACTGGCCAGCTGTAAGCGGCCATGAAACAACTCGGAAAGGGCTTCGGTCAGCGCAAAGCCGACTACAGAAAATACGTCGGGTGGGAACTCACCAACACGGGCGGTGAACTGCAATCCATTTGCCTGGGGCATGCCTTCAATCCTTTGAAGCATTAACGATGTGCTCACCGGGTTACGCGCAACACCAAATCCTTGGCTACCCTAGCCGATGAAACTGAGCTGAAAATTACCAGCACGGCATCGCTTAATCAACGCGCGAACACTGAATCTGAGCACTCGGTGGCAGTGCAGGCCGGAGTTATACGAACGAGTTCGCAAAAGTCCGGGGAAAAGACGGGAAACCTCGCTAACCATTTGATAGGGTTGAAACTAAATTGCGAGGAATTGGAGCTATACGCCCCTTTGGCTGTCGAACCCTGATAAAAGCTGGGCGTACAAATCCGCACGATGGTTGCTTTTTTGTGCTCTATCTAATTGATTTAAAATCCGATATTTCTTCGCACAGAGCATCCGAAAATGGATTTATACGAACGTGTGTTATACGAACGCGTTCGTTGAATACGCTGTTAAAAATGCAAGGAGGCAGTATTTGTGAAGGATTGGTTCAATGAGTTTTTGGTGATCTTGGCCTACTCGAAGCGAACTCAATGGGCCATTATCCTCGGAGTGGTTGGGTTTATTGTAATCCAAGTGTGGGGTGGCTATCAGCTCTCCAATTTCGAGTTGTCTGGCCCCATGAGCTCTATTACCGATGTGATCAAACAGAAATTTTTACGGCACTTCGATAAAGCTGCTTTGGGTTGCTTGCTGTCTTTCTGGGGGACAGCAATTACTCTTTATAAGAAAGATAGAAAACGGTTCTACCGATCGTTTTAATTTTTAACAAGTCGCAGCAGTTCGCGGCCGATAGCCGCCGGACGCCACTGTCGGGTCGCCGCTGTGCTCGGCGTTAATTGCCAAGGAGAGGTATGGCTATCAGCTTCAAGGTGAATCACCCCATTACCACTGACCAGTTCATCGGTTTGTTGGAGAGTTCTACCCTCGGTGAGCGTCGGCCAACCCATGACCGAGAATGTATGGAGGGGGTGGTTTCCAACTCCAATCTGGTCGTAAGCGCATGGGATGGTGATTTGTTGGTCGGTATCGCGCGCAGTGTCACGGATTTTCACTATGCCTGCTACCTGTCAGATTTGGCAGTTCATCAGAGTTATCAGCGGTCAGGAATAGGCAAACGACTGCAGTCGCTGACCCAGGAACAACTGGGGCCGCTCTGCAAATTGATACTGATCGCAGCACCGGCAGCTAATTCGTATTATGGTCAGCTTGGTTACACGCATAATGATCGCTGTTGGGTTCTGGATGCGGGGGTGAGCATTGGCAATTAACAAGTGACTATAAGTCTGTTCCGGCCCAGAGGCCTTTGAAATGGCCTCCGTTTGAGGCGGGGGTGTGTCATGCGTATCGGGGGAAGTCCATTCCGAACTAACCCCCGATTATACGGTCAATATCAGACAGACTCTCTCATGGGAGTAAAGAGCATGGATATTGAACTCTTTATCTCTGACTGCATCGCTGCCAACAAGGAGACTGATGCTCAAGAGGCCGTCAACGAGGTGCTTACCCGAGCGGTCTCTGACCCCGCAGCTGTTCTGGCCGCATTAGGCGAGCCAGACAAAGCTGGCATGAATGTACTTCTGCACTCACCAACGCTGACGATCTTCGCTGCTACGTGGACGCCGCGTATGAATCTCATGCCCCATAATCATCTGATGTGGGCCAACATCGGTATTTACACCGGCCGCGAGGACAATATTTTCTGGAAAAGGACGCCAGATGGCATCAAGGCATTTGGTGCAAATGCCCTGTGTGCATCGGACACCACAATGCTGAGAGAAGACGTCGTACATTCCGTATCCAATCCATTGCAGCGTTTTACCGGTGGCATCCATGTTTATGGCGGCGACTTTTTTAATACCCAGCGGAGTCAATGGAACCCCGAGACGCTCGAAGAAGAACCCTCTGACGGCGCCACAATTCGTGAGATCTTTGAACGAGAAAACGAACGACTGAACTTCTCAAATGGCGTCTGAATAGCTGTCGGCTCATCCCGGTGGCGCCTGTCAGGCCTAGGGCGCTAATCAGGCCAGGCTGCGTCAAAAGCATGTTTTAGTCGCCAGATGGGAGGCTTGACTTGTCATGCTGGAGAACGTGTTTACCCAGATAGGGATTATTCTGGGGCTGGCGGTTATTGGTGGCGGGCTGGCACAAATGCTACGCCAGCCACTTATTGTTGCGTTTATTGCCGTCGGAATAGTTCTCGGCCCGTCGGCTACAGGCATGGTTGCCCACAGCAGTGAGGTAGAGCTGTTTGCGAGGCTCGGAATTGCGCTGCTGTTGTTCATCGTTGGACTCAAGCTTGACCTTCATATAATCCGCACGGTTGGCCCGGTTGCGCTGGCTTCCGGCCTGGGCCAAGTGGTGTTCACCTCGGTTATCGGCTATCTGATTGCGATCATGCTTGGCATGAGCCCGGTAACCGCTCTCTATGTAGCTGTTGCGCTTACATTTTCCAGCACAATCATCATCGTGAAACTGCTCACCGATAAGCGGGAGGTGGATTCCCTTCACGGGCGGATTGCCGTTGGCTTTCTGATTGTTCAAGACATTGTGGTGGTTCTGGTCATGATCGGCCTGACGGCCTTTGGACAGGCCGATGCCGGCGTTCATCTTGGCTGGGAGGCAGCAAAAGTCCTCATCAAAGGCGCTTTGATGCTGACGGTCGTTGCCCTACTCATGCGCTACGTGCTGCCCGGATTGCTTCACCGGTTGGCTCACTCCCAGGAACTGCTGATGTTATTCGCGATTGCCTGGGCGGTGCTTGGCGCGGTTACGGGGGAGGTCCTGGATTTCAGTAAAGAAGTGGGCGCATTCCTGGCTGGCGTATCGATCGCCTCGACACCCTACCGAGAGCAAGTGGCAGCAAGGCTGGCGAGCTTGCGCGACTTTCTGCTGTTGTTTTTCTTCATTGAACTGGGCTCTACACTCGACCTCAGCACACTGGGCGCGCAGGTCGGTGCAGCCATTGCCCTGTCTGCCTTCGTGCTCATCGGAAACCCTTTAATCGTTTTGGTCATCATGGGCCTGATGGGGTACCGCAGACGCACCGGCTTTCTAGCGGGGTTGACGGTTGCGCAGATCAGCGAATTCTCCCTGATTCTCGCGGCTCTTGGGCTGAGTCTGGGACATATTACCCAGGAGACTCTTGGCCTGATCACTCTCGTAGGCTTGATTACGATCAGCGCCTCCACTTACATGATCCTGTATTCCCATCAACTGTATGAGCGTCTTGCGCCGTATCTGGCAGTGTTTGAGCGCCGGGTAACGCATCGGGAACTCGACGCCCTGACGGATATCCAAGATGAAATCGATGTTGTTTTGGTGGGGCTGGGTCGTTACGGCGCCGCATTGGCGGCCAACCTCAGAGACAGCGGATGTCGTTTACAGGCTGTCGATTTCGACCCTGCGGTCGTGCGAACGCACGATCAAGAAGGATATCCCGTTAAGTATGGCGATGCGGAAGATCCTGAGTTTATTGCCAGTTTGCCGCTAAAGCATACGCGGTGGGTTGTCAGTACGGTTCGCGACCAGGCGATCAACAAAATGTTGCTGCATGGCCTGAGGCAATCCAATTACAACGGTGCAATTGCCATCGCAACCTCCAGTCAACGGCACGCCCGGGAGCTTAGTGAAGAAGGTGTCGATCTGGTTCTAATACCCTATGCCGATGCGGCAAAGGAAGCTTCAGAATGGCTGATGGCGAAGCTTGGCAGTTGGGCGACACAAGATGAAGGAAGGACTCCATGAAACGTTTCAAGAATGTTCTATGCGTGTGTCCGTCATCAGGTTCGCAAGTCCGAGCGGTAGAGCAGGCTTTGTCGCTAGCCCGCAGCAATCAGGCAATTCTGACCATCGTGGATGTCATTCCACAGGGAATTCTCAGTGCTGGAGGACTGCCCGGGGCGCCGTCCGTGGACGAGCTAAAATCACGGATTATGGCCAGCCGGCACCGGGAATTACGAAAAGCGGTTGAACAGGCCGGTGGCGATGACGATATCCAAATAGAGGTTTTTTTTGGCACTCTTTTTCTTGAGGTTATTCGTGCCGTGCTACGAAACCGTCACGACCTCGTTATCAAAGCTGCTGAAAACCCTGGTTGGACACAACGGTTGTTTGGCAGTGATGACATGCACCTTTTGAGGAAGTGTCCATGCCCCGTGTGGATGGTGCGGCCTGGAGAGAGACCCGAGTATGCCACCATCCTGGCAGCCGTGGATCTTGATCTGCCTGAACCCGATAGACCTGTGGACACGCACTCTGAAAATCAGTCACTAAACGCGCAAATCATCGATCTTGGTGTCGCCATGTCCTTGTCCGGATTTGCTCAGCTGCACATTGTTCACGCCTGGGATGCCCCAGAGATTGAATTTGCATCGATGTGGGCCAATCAACCGGAAACCGCCGAAGTGCGACTGCTGGATGCCGAGCGTTCACGGCATAAAGCGGCCATGACTCGGCTTACCGATCAGTTACGTGAGCGAATCGGGCCCGACTCCTACGACTTTATTTCACCGAGCATCCATCTACCCAAAGGCGATGCGCGAACGGTGGTTCCCGAACAAGCCAAAATGATTAAGGCCGATCTCGTCATCATGGGGACCGTTGGTCGTACGGGAATTCAGGGTCTGATTATCGGCAACACAGCCGAGGCAATTCTGGACCAACTGTCCTGTTCTGTGATTGCGGTGAAACCTCAAGGCTTTACTTCCCCTGTTGGGTGACGTTAAGTAGCGGAGACAGGGGGCGACTCCGCCCCCCGTAATGGGCTGCAGCAGTCCAATCCCGCCTTCACCTGTTCAGGGGCGCCAAAATGCCGTTAGCCGTCGCAGCATTGCCCGAACCGCATGCTGGCGGGCCCGGAGTCGGTCCTTTCTTACCCGCTCCAGATCAATGCCGCCTCGGCCATCCCGGTATCTGCAGGGAATGGACTCACCCAAGGGGTCATGGGCGCCTTTTCCCTCTTCCAACCTGCCAAAGCGACGGTTCAGTTCAGTGCCGCCGCAGTGATGTTGTGCCTGTTCGAAATACATCATGACTCTGACCTCCAGTCCGCCGCTCCCATCACAGGAGACGTGGTTTTCTCATCGGTTCAGGTACATGCTAATGTTGTTCTATGCTGCAAACTATTCCATAAAGGTGAATAAGAACTTTGCAAAAACGAACAACAAAACCAACCAAAACATCTTCCAATGCGAGTCCGAATTTGCGGGGGCATCTTGCCTGGAATGACTTTGAAATCGTGCTCGCCATTGCGTCGGAAGGGTCTCTATCCGGAGCGTCTCGCGCCCTGGGCGTGAGCCATGCCACCGTGTTTCGCAGGTTGGGCGATATCGAGCAGAGGCTGGGCGTTACTCTGTTTGAGCGAAGCCGCACAGGTTACCGGCCTACCCTGGCGGGGGAGGAGCTCGCGGAAACGGCCAAGATCATGGATGAAGCCGCCCTCGCGGCCGAGCGGAAGGTCGCAGGGCGGGACTTGGCGCCGAGTGGGGAGATCTGGGCCACCACAACGGATTCGCTGATGATGGGGCTGCTGGCGCCGCTGCTTACGCAGTTCCAGCACAAGTATCCGGCCATCGTGCTGGATGTCGCTATTTCCAACCATCTGTTCAACCTGACGCGCCGGGAAGCAGACGTTGCCGTGCGCCCCTCCAATCGGCCGCCCGAAAACCTGATTGGCCGACCACTGACCAAAATTGGCCAGGCGGTATACGGCCATCGGAGTTTTGGCCTGACACCAGATGCGTCCATCGAATCTCTCGCCAACCAACCGTGGATAGGCAGCGGGCCTCGGCTGCAGGATTCGGAAGTGGACCAATGGATGGACGCCAACGAGCTGAAGTCCGCCTGCGTTTACCGCGTGGATACTCTTGTGGGCATACTCAGCGCCATTCGCGCCGGTATGGGGCTGGCTGTGCTGCCCTGTTATCTCGCCGACAACGAGCCAGACATCGTTCAGCTCACCGACCCCATTCCGGAACTGGAATATGGCCTCTGGTTCTTGATGCACCCCGACCTGCGAGGCGTGGTGAGATTTCATGCCCTGATGGATTTTTTGACGGAGGCGATTCGCGAACAGGAAGAGCGGTTGGCGGGATTGCGACTAGGCTAGTCTTTTGGCGACTTAGCCTAACCTGAGATGAACTGGTTTCCAGAGGATCGCAAGCTAAGGAGAGACATGAAATTTGGAATTCTAGTCTTTGATGGCGTCGAGGAACTCGATTTCGTTGGGCCATGGGACCTTCTTAAGATCTGGTCGAAGGTCGCTGATGGCCCGGACGAGTGCTTGATTATTGCCGAATCGAGTTCTCCGATAACCTGTGCCCGAGGCCTATCTATTAACCCGCACCTGTCATTCGATGACAGCCCAACGTTTGATTATCTTTTGGTGCCAGGAGGCCAGGGAACGCGCAAGGAAGTCGAAAACTCCGCGCTTCTGGAATTTGTCGAAAGGCAAGGTACTACCTGCCAGGCTGTACTATCTGTATGTACTGGCTCTTTCATCCTTCACGCTGCGGGCTTGCTATCTGGCAAACAGGCAACGACACACTGGGCATCACTGGATCGTCTGAGAGCTTTGGGGGATGTGCAGGTCGTAGAGGAGCGTTTTGTCGAAGATGGCCAGATCTGGACGTCTGCGGGCGTTTCGGCAGGTATGGATCTGATGCTTGGTTTCATTGCGCGTACGTCAGGAGAAGAGGCCGCGGCCGAAGTGCAGCTCAGTGCTGAGTACTTTCCCTCCTCCACTCATTATGGTGAATTCAAGGATCACCCAGGTGCTCCGGGTTACCTCAAACACAGCTAAGCCGGTGGGTTTAATATGGAAGTATCGATTCAACAGGCAACCGAGGACCACCTGAATGGAATCCACAAACTGGTTCTCGACTGGGGATATTCCGCCAGCGAGTCAGCAACACTGGAATGGCTCGAGGCGCTGCTGGACTCCCCCAATCATCAGGTTTTTGTAGCCATTGCCGATGGCTCTGTTGCTGGTTGGGCTGTCGCAGAGAAGCGCATGAAGTTGGGCTCTGGCGTTTTTTCCGAGATTACGGCGCTGGTCGTAAGTTCGAGCTATCGGCGCGAAGGCATGGGCAAGCTGCTGGTGAATGCTGTCGAAGAATGGTCTACGAACTTAGGTCTGTCGCGGCTTGTTGTTCGCTCAAATGTGACCCGCCTGGAGTCCCATGAGTTTTACCCCGCCATCGGTTTTGAGCGCACAAAAACCACACATGTTTATGCGAAAGCTCTCAAACCCTCGCGCAAATGATTTAAGCTGAGCACCTGATTAGCACCGCCTATTTTTGATACCACCGGTAAGGACTCAGCCATCAAATCCGTAGCACTCGCCACCCTGATCATCATCCTGCTCGCGGGCATCGTCTTCCAGTACTACATCACCGCCCTGCCCGATCTGGAGCAGCCGATCACCCTCAGCTCTGCGTCTCTTGGGGCAGATGGCGAGTCCATTTCCGTCGCCTTCGTGGACAAGGACGGCCACGAGTTCCACTTTGGGGTTCGAGGTGATGGGGTAAGTGATTCAGAAAGTGATCGTGAATCCTTTCCTCTTTTCTACATCAGAAACCCCGAACTGGTGCCCTACGTTTATTGGCCTTCTACCGGTGGGCCGGACGAGAGAAAGCTCCTGCGATTGCTGGCAGGCTGGCTTCAAAGGAATGTGGAACCGGAGTTGAAGGAAAGGCTGGAACAGAACGATGTTGAAGGCCTCAGTGGCCCGGAAAAGAACGTGGCAGCGGTGTATAAAATCTATGAGATTTTAATGAGCCGGCACCGGCTTTAACCGGGGCTTCAGCAGACAGATTTTCTGCTTCCGTACCGTATCTGCTACAACTATTAATGACCGGCATTGAAAACAGAAGGAGGTTCAACGTGAGCGTGCAACTGAACCACACCATCGTCTGGTGCCGCGACAAGGAGAAATCGGCAGCCTTTCTCACTGACGTTCTGGACCTTCCCGGACCGACTCACTACGGGCCATTCCTTGTGGTCGAGCTTAGCAATGGCGTCTCCCTGGATTTCTACGAAACCACGGACAAGATTTCTCCGCAGCACTATGCCTTTCTCGTTGGTGAAGAAGACTTTGACGAAAGCTTCGACCGAATCTGCAGCCGAGGCATTCCCTATTGGGCGGACCCCGGTAAAAAGTCCCCGGGCGAGATCAACCGGCACGATGGCGGGCGCGGTGTGTATTTCGATGATCCTGATGGGCATTTCCTGGAGATGATTACCCGACCGTACGGGAGTGGTGGCTGATGCCCAAAGCCCCTGGCTGTTGGGTTGTCATGGCTGAAATCGCTCGCGCAGTCTGCGTCCGTCTGAAGTGGGCCAGCATTCACCTTGGTTTGCTGGCCACTCCGGCCGTGGCGGTGGCTGAGCCTTCGCTCACCCTCGGGGCAGACTACAGCTACAGCGACTACACGGTTCAGGGCACCGAGCGCGACGTAGTGCTCACGCCCCAGGGGCCGGGCCTTTCGGTCACCGTGGCTGGCGATGGCCCCTGGAGTGCCAGCCTGTCTCACAGCCAGCAGGACGATCGCGAGCGGGTCAGCAGCCGCTTTGATCTGGATTACGAGGTAGACAGTGTGGGCGTTCAGCTCAGTGGGTCCTGGCTGGCCGGCGACGTCAGCCGCTGGGTGAGCCTGTTCTGGCAGCGTGATCAGGAAGAGCTGAAAATCATCGACCGGGCAGACGCAACGAGCAATCGCCTCAATTACCGTGAGCGCATCGAAACCGACGGCATTGGTGTGGAAGTGGGCCAGGCCTGGGAATGGCCTCAGTGGTCACCATCGCTTGCCTTGAGCGTGAACGCGTTACGTTCAGAGGTCGATCGCCAGTTTCAGTCCTTGCAACAGGAAAACAACCTGTTAATCGCGTTCGAGGAGGATCAGGATCTGGACGGCGTGGATGCCTCTCTCTCGGCCGGGATCGACTATTTTCACAGCGTTGACTTATCCACCCTGCTAATCCCCTCGGCCATTCTGACTTACCAGCGCAGCCTCAGCGGCGAGATTACCAGCGGCTCCCGCAGCGCGCTGGTTCACCGCCGCGGAATTCGTACCAGCTCGTCGAGTACAGGGCCCCAATCGCTGGATGCTGAGGACCAGGTTACCCTGGACCTGTCCGTCAATCTGCTGATGGGAGATTGGCAAGGCCTGCTGGGGTACAGCCGGCCATTACTGGAGAAGCCCTATGACGAGCGCTGGATTGGCGGTGTGAGTTACCGTTTTTAAGTCTTCACTTTGACTGCCGCATCATCCGGCGCCGCAGGCGCTGTTTCTGCTCGGGCGTCATCTGCTGATAGCGCTGGCGCAATTGCTGGCGATGCTCCGGTGACATAGACTGAAATCGTTGCAGCCGTTGTTGCAGCGCCTTGCGCTGCTCAGGCGGCAGGCTACGGAAGCGCATGAGTTTTTCCCGCAGCGCTGTGCGTTGTTGCGGTGACAGTTTTTGCCAGCGCTGGAAGCGTCCCCGGGCCTGCTCACGCTGCTTCGGCGAGAGCTCCAACCACCGCTCGGCACCTTTCATCAGCCGTGCTTTGCGCTCGCTGGGCAGCTCATCCCATTGACGCTGTTGCGAAGCCAGCAGGTGCTGTACGTCTGGCGGCAAACTATCCCAGCTCTGGGCTGCGGCACCACATGACACCAACACCAGTGCGGCCAGCCCGTAACGGAGCCATTGAGTCAATTTATTCATTGTCTGAACCCCCTTCTGCACCCTCTTGGCCACCCTCGACCGCACTCTCACCGTGATTAGAGAGCGATATCGTTTCCACGCTCATGGGGTCCACCCATTCACCATCAATTCGCTCCATCTCACCCAGGAACGCCAGGAAATCTGCGCTCGGGGGTGGTTCGTCCGCTTTTGCGGTTGCCAGCCCGATACTAACCAGGCCGATCAGCAGACCGCTTCGCATCTTCAGGTGCCTCATCGGGTTGCTCGCTCAGCCAATATACAAACTCCAGATCCCGAACCACGGACCATTCTTCTTCTCCCAGTTCCGCCATGGCATAGAGCATTTCCTCATCCGCCAAGTCCGTTGCCGAGTCTTCGGGCCACAGCAGGCCGATGGTGACGGCCAGTGCAACGCTCGCTGCAGCGCCATACCACGCGGCTTTCGACTGCCATGCCGGCGAGGATTTAGCGCCAACTGCAGCCTCCCGGGCCTGTCGCAGGCGAGCCTGGATGTCGCCGGGGAGCTGTTCGTTGCTCGCATCCAGTACCCGGCGGACTCCTTCGGCGTCCTGCCAGTCCTGATCGTTTCTTTCTTGATCGATTCTTTCTTTATCGTTTCTGTCGTGACCGTTGGATTCATTCATGGCCGTGGTGCTCTATCACGCGTGTCAGTTTCTGCAGCGCCCGGTGGGCGTGGGTTTTTACACTGCCGGGGTTTACCCCCATGATGTCCGCCGTTTCCTGCACCGATAAGCCCTCCCAGCATCGCAGCAGAAAACACTGCTGTTGTTTCAGTGGCAAGGCCTCGATCGCCTCCATGACCGCCTGCCCGCTCCGCTCGAAGGCCAGAGCGGCGTAGGGGTTACCTGCGCCGCCGTCACTGGCGTTCTCCGTTACGTCCTGCTGGTCCTCATCGTCGCCATCTCCCTTGCGCCAGAAGAACCAGCGATTGCGGACACTCTCTCGTCGATGCCAGTCGAGTATCCGTCGTTCCAGGATCCGATAAAACAGCGGCTTCCACTCCTCCTCGCTACGGTCACCGTAATTGATAGCGAGTTTCATCATGGCATCCTGCACGATATCCAGCGCATCGGCATCGTTACGGGTGGCGAGACGCGCCATGCGATAGGCGCGCCTCTCCACCGATGCCAGGAACTGCTCAATACGCTGGTCGCTCATTCGTTTCGCTTTGTCGGTTTTCTTGTTGTTTACCGGAATCCTACCCGGGCCAGGAGCTTACAGTCGAACCATTATCCCGGTGGCGACCATCCGCTCGCTACTGTCACTGTAGCTACCGCTCGCGCTCAGGTGGCGAACAGTGTGCCCGGCGTTGAGTTTAGCCGACACAGCGGTCACGAAGTCGATGTAATTCCGGTACAGCCGAATGCCCTCGCCTCGGGTCAACAGGGCGAAGCGGCCCTCGTTGGTATCGCCGGTAATTGAGGTCAGCTCGAACTGGGCCGTGACTACCGCCGGCAAACCACGCAGGTGCAGATAGGAGCGAGCGTTCGCGGTATCCAACACCAGGTCATTGCCCTGCACCGTAACTCCGCCAGCTACTCCCTCTTCCCAGTGGGCGACGAACTTGGCAATGGCCGACTCCAGCGACGGATTGATCACTGAAACCGCATCAAAATCCTCGGGCGCGCTGCCAAAGGCAGTTGGGTAACCGCGCACCTGAATCCACTCGTCTGTGGTGATGCCGCTGGTATCGAGAGTGGCGGTGTCGATCTCGTAGTTGGCAGGATCGGCGTCTTCAACGTCACTCATACCGGTGCCCGCGAAATCGTATCTTGCCACCGGGCGACGATTGATCCAGGCCAGGTCCAACGCCAGGGGCATAGGCGCGTTCACCTGCCCA
Source organism: Marinobacter alexandrii (assembly GCF_005871205.1). Classification (GTDB taxonomy): domain Bacteria; phylum Pseudomonadota; class Gammaproteobacteria; order Pseudomonadales; family Oleiphilaceae; genus Marinobacter; species Marinobacter alexandrii. The sequence goes on from NZ_SWKM01000013.1 coordinate 285,325, forward strand.
ACTATGCGGTTCAGCTTCATTCGCACCAGGCCGTCGGTGGCATCGAACTGGTCGTCCTCAAACTGGTCACTTTTGAACTGACCCAAGGCGAGGATGCGCTGGCCCACTGAGAGGTTATCGATGGTGGCATCGCCCAGCCGATAGCCGGTAACCGGGGTTTCGCTGTCCACCATCAGGGTGATTTCAGTCAGGAAGGCTGCGGCCTGATCGTCCGGCTCCACCACGGCGCCACCGATGGTCAGGGTGTTGCCGTTACGAGCGCGGACAACGCCTTTAAGCACGTCCTTGCCGGACCAGGCAACGCTGGAGCCAGCAATTACATGGCTGGCGAGCTGGCCATCCAGCCGGGCATCGTATTCGCCAAAGGCAACTACCGGGGTGTCCGTTGCCAATGCGGCCATCGCGCTTAGGCCGGTGTCACCACTGTATTCGGTGCCATCGATCTCGTACAGGGTGTCGTTATCCACCTGGAAGGTGAAATCGCCAAAGCCACCCCGGCGCAGCCGCAGGGGCCGAACGTTCAGGCTGATACTAGAGCCGGCTTCGTCCACCCGCTTCAGCAAGCCCCGCACCCGATGTTCCCGATCCTCATCAACGATGGCGCGGGCCATGATGAAGGGCTCCACTTCCACCAAAGCTGGCTCGAAGGAAACAATGTGGTTGGATGCCGCCAGATCCAGATCCAGCGTCAGGCGGGCTAACCGGCCCGGGCGAATGTTGATGGTGTCACCGTCACCCAGATCCAAATCCACATCCAGCGTGGTGACCGGCTGGCCGTCGCCATCCACCACGTCCGCCATGTAGCTGGTCCCGGTATCGTCCTGAATCACAATCTCGGCATCGGTGTAGTCCATGCTCAGCGTAACGCTCTCATACCGGCCCGCCGGAATGCTCATCACCGCGAACACCTCGTTCAGGTCCTGATACTGCACAAAGTCCACCTCGGTGGCCAGCGGCAGCACGTTCACGGTGGTGCCGTCGCGCCGTTCCAGCTGAACCTGCTGGAGCGTGACCTGATAGGTGAGGAAATCTTCTTCGGCGTCGGTCAGCATCAACTGCAGCTCACCGGTTTCAGAAGAACTGCTGTCGCTGCCACCGCCGCAGGCGGTTAATAGAACACTGCCGAGAAAGAGAAACGCCCAAAGGCTCCATTGTTTCATGAGACTACTCCTGATGGTTTTAACCCTGACGGTTGATAAAGGGCGTTCCCGGGACACGCCGCGAGCAAATTCTGCCGTGCGCTCGACAGACCCGAATCACAAATCCGATGCTCTGGGGTTAAAACGCATGAGGGGGTGAATGGTTGACAGGCAGCAACGATATTTTTTTACACCCGCTAGAACTCGGGGTTTCTCGACGGGCAAAAGCTTCAACGTGGCTAGCCTCAACGATTGCTTCTATGCTCATGGAACAGGCCGAGAGTGCCCTACTCCAGCAGGGCTCTATGAAAAGAAGCGAGTTAATCAACGGAGCGTTCTTCGACGGCATGACAAGGAGAGCTTATGGGTGTCACCAACCGAGAGTCGGGCACCAATGTTCACGAGGTTTCCGACGGTATCTTTCGAATCAACACCCCGGTTTCAATCCCGGGCAGCGGCTTCTCGTTCAACCAGTACCTGATCCTGGATGATGAACCTCTGCTGTTCCACACCGGGCCACGCAAGATGTTTTCGCTCGTGCGGGAAGCGGTCGCCAGCATCCTGCCGGTTGAACGGCTTCGGTATATCGGCTTTTCACACGTCGAGTCCGATGAGTGCGGGTCTCTTAACGAGTGGCTTGCGGTTGCTCCCCATGCGGTGCCCCTTTGCGGGCGCGTCGCAGCGATGGTGTCGATCGAAGACCTTGCTGATCGAAGCCCCCGAGCGATGGCCGATGGTGAGCTGATTACGCTGGGGACCCATGCTGTCCGCTGGTTCGATGCCCCTCACTTACCGCACGCCTGGGAGTGCGGTTTTCTGACCGAAGAGACAACTCGCACCTTGCTCTGCGGCGATCTGTTTACCCAGGGTGGCAGTAAGCTCCCTGCGCTCACCGAATCCGACATTCTGGGCCCCAGCGAAGCCTTCCGACATAAGATGGATTACTTCTCCCACACCCGAAACGCTGACGCGATGCTTGAGCGTTTGGCCGCTACCCAGCCGACCACGCTCGCGTGCATGCATGGGAGCGCGTGGCGCGGGGATGGCGGGAAATTGCTGCGAAGCTTGGCTGATTCACTGTCTGCCTGATCGAGGTGCCTTCGACGGTCAGCAAACTGGCTGAACCGTTCGACATGGCGCTGCCATCGTTTATGAAGCACATCGGTGTGCTAGAAGCCTCCGGCCTGATTGTTTCGCAGAAGATCGGACGCATTCGGACATGCAAGCTCGACAGGGAAAACCGGTATGAAAACCTCGATAACTTACTGACGACTTTGAGTGGGGAAAATAATGAAACCTAATCTCCAATTCGATTTCATTGTAGACAGGACCAAAAACACACTCACAATCAAACGAGAGTTTGCCGCTAACCGGCAGCTGGTGTGGGACTGCCACACTAAAAGAGAACTTCTCGACCAGTGGTTTTCGCCGAAAACCTTTACTACTAAAACGAAAACAATGGATTTCCAAGAAGGCGGGTATTGGCATTACGTGATGATCAGTCCCGAGGGCCAGGAGTTCGGATCTCGTCTCGATTATCAAACGATCAGACCAATCGACGGTTATACTGCGATTGATGGCTTTTGTGATGAGACTGGCGCATTGAATATGGAGCTGCCAAGGTCGAAATGGGACGTCACATTTACGGACATTGCGGAGCATACGCTTGTACAGACCATTGTGACCCACGAATCGCGCAAGGATCTGGAAACCATCATAGAAATGGGCATGGAAGAGGGAATGGCCTCCACACTGGAGCGCCTGGATGAACTGCTCATGACTCTTACGCGGGGCGAAAATTGATGGGGAGAAACTAACCCATCACGCTTTTAACGATACTAGATAGGATGTAGACGGTCACTATGGTACTTGAGTCCTGGCTTGCGTTCGCTGTTGCATCGGCAGTATTGCTGGTTATCCCAGGCCCCACGATCCTGGCGGTAATCAGCTATTCCATCGCCCACGGGCGTCAAGCCAATATCCCACTCGTTGCTGCTGTCGCACTCGGCGATTCCACTGCCCTGTTCGCATCGATTGTGGGGCTGGGCACCCTGCTAGCGATGTCGGCCTTCTGGTTCACGGCTGTGAAAGTGGCAGGCGGCTGTTACCTTCTCTACCTCGGGATTAAGCTGTTTCGCTCCGGCTTGGTGCCGACCGAATCCTTTGCCCCCGATTATTCCTCGTCCCGCTTGAAGCTGTTCGTCAACACCTACCTGGTTACCGCCCTCAACCCCAAGGGCATGGTGTTTTTCATGGCGTTCCTGCCGCAGTTCATCACACCAGGCGCAAACAGCACGGCACAACTGTGGCTGCTCGCAGTCACCTTTGTGGTTCTGGCGACCATCAACGCGACGCTGTACACCGTTTTCGCATCGTCCGCCCGGCGCCTGCTTGCCTCTCCCAAAGCACAACTTCGGTTTAACTTCACGGGTGGCGCGCTGCTTACAACGGCGGGTATTTGGGCGCTATTGGCGAAGCGGCCTGCTTTGTAGAAAGTGATGATCCGTGTCTAACCCTCCCAGCCCAAGGCATTAAGCAGAGTAAATAGCTATGTACGCGAACGTAGCCCGCTACGGCATCATCCTGAACACCGAGAACTACGCAGAATGCGTTGCCTTCTACCGCGATCTGTTCGGTCTGCCGCTGTTATTCGAGAAGAACGAAGACGACTTCAAGCTCACCTGCCTGGAGTATGGCGACGGCTACCTGATGGTCGAGCAAGGCGGCAAGGCCAAGCGAGGGATCAAGTCACCGGAGGAAGGCAGCTTCAAGTTGCGCTTCAATGTCGAAGACCTGGAAGCTGCGCTGGCAGAAATCAGAGCCTGGGGCATAGAGGCCTCAATCCACGAAAGCTCCTGGGGCCGAACCATCAACATCAGTGACCCGGATGGCAACAGGGTTGGAATTCGGGATGAGTCCGGGTTTGTACGCCAGGTTTCCCGAGGGTATTAGGGCCAAGGCGTCGGCCAGCAGCTTATTAGGTTCGGCATTGAGCAAATGGGTAAATTCGGTGTGGACCTTGTCTTCACCTATGGCGATCCGAACTATTATTCAAAGGTGGGCTTCAAGCCTGTCTCCCAGGAGATAGCGACAGCACCTTTTGAATTAACGTATCCGGAGGGTTGGCTGGGTCTGTCCCTGACAGGCATTGAAATTAAGCCCCTGCCAGGCGTCACTCGCTGCGTTGAAGCATTCAATGATCCGGCGCTTTGGTGAGCCAACCATGGACTCCGTAGAAGGAATTGTCGCTAACTTTCCCGGTCGTCACCTACCCCGCTAACCGGCTTCCCGGAGGCCCTTATGAAAATGGCCATCTTCAACACCAAGTCCTACGAACGGGACTTCTTCGAGCGCCATAACCAATCGGGCCAACATGAGCTGGAATTCCTCGAACCGCACCTGGACAGCCAGACGGCTCTTCTGGCCGCTGGCTACCCGGCCGTCTGCGCGTTTGTGAACGATGATCTCTCAGCGCCGGTGCTGAGGCAATTGGCGGACAACGGCACCCGGTTGATTGCGCTCCGCAGCGCCGGGTTCAACCATGTGGACCTGCCCGAAGCACAACGACTCGGTCTGACCGTAGTCCGGGTACCCGCGTACTCGCCCCATGCGGTGGCAGAACACACGGTGGCGCTGATTCTCTCTCTCAACCGCAAGATCCATCGCGCCTACAACCGGGTTCGGGAAGGCAACTTCACCTTGCACGGCCTGATGGGGTTTGATCTGCATGGCCTGACCGCCGGCATCGTCGGAACCGGCAGAATCGGACTGGTTCTGGCGCAGATACTGGTCGGCTTTGGCATGAGAGTCATTGCTCATGATCCGATGGAGGGCGATAGCTGCAAAGCGTTAGGGGTTCAGTACACGGACCTGGATGATCTGTTCGAGCAGGCGGACGTGATATCGCTGCACTGCCCGCTCACGCCGGACACCCATCACCTGATCAACGACGCCTCCATTGCGAAAATGAAACCGGGCGTGATGTTGATCAACACCAGCCGCGGCGCCATTGTGGACAGCCGGGCAGTGCTGGATGGGCTCAAATCCGGAAAAATCGGTCATTTGGGGCTGGATGTGTACGAGGAGGAAGCAGACCTGTTCTTCGAGGACCTGTCTGACCAGGTTATTCAGGATGATGTCTTCATGCGCCTGCTGACCTTTCCCAATGTGCTGATCACTGCCCATCAGGCGTTCTTCACCGAGGACGCGCTCAATAACATCGTCGCCATTACCCTGGATAACGTGCGCACCTTTGAAATTTCGGGCCGGTGCGACAATGAAATCAGTCCAGACCTACTGGCCTGACGGCATTGGTTGCCGTCAGGCCAGTAGGTCTGTCATCGCCGAAAAACCCCGAAACGTGTAGAGCTTCCGGCAATCGTTACTCCGGCTTGTACAGGCGCTGGATGCTGGAGAAGTCCAGCGTGCCGTTGCCCTGCCCTGCGTGGATCGAGAACAGGTTACGAGCCAGTGAGCCCATGGGGATGGAAGCCTGGTTTTTCACCGCGTTGTCGAACGCCAACCCCAGATCCTTCGTCATCAGGTTGACCAGGAAGCCGCCCTCGTAATTACGCGAGGCGGGCGCGTTTTCCATCACACCCGGCCACGGGTTGTAGACGTTCAGCGCCCAGTTGCCACCAGAGCTCTGCTTCATGATTTCCGACAGGACAGCCGGATCCAGGCCGTTCTTCACGCCAAGCGCCAGCGCTTCGCTGGTGCCGGCCATCAGGATCGCCAGCAGCATGTTGTTGCAGATCTTGGCGACCTGGCCGGAGCCGTGGGGGCCGGCGTGGAAGATGTTCTTGCCCATGGCCTCGAGAATCGGCTTGGCCTTGGCGAAGGTATCGTCGGCGCCACCGCAGATGAAGGTCAGGATGCCGGCTTTTGCGCCGCCAACACCGCCAGAGACCGGCGCATCCAGGAACGGAATGTTGCGGGCCTTGGCTTCTTCAGCCACACCACGCGCTGTTTCCGGGGCAATGGTGGAAGAATCGATCACCAGGGTGCCTTCGGGAAGCTTCGCCAACAGACCATCATCACCCAGGTAAACTGCTTCCACGTGCTGGCCGGCGGGCAGCATGGTAATGACGCATTCGGCACCTTGCGCAGCTTCGTGCGCGGTGTCCGCGGTTTTTGCGCCTTCGGAAACCAGCGCCTGCACCGCCTCTTTCGATAGATCAAAAACGGTGACGTTGTGCCCGGCTTTCACCAGGTTGCTGGCCATGGGGCCACCCATGTTGCCGAGGCCAATAAAGGTAATCGTTGCCATATCCCTTCTCCTTATTGTTCTAGTCGGTTGAGTGGGCCACCGCTGTCGGTGGCCTTTTGGCTATGCGTTGAAAAAGTCGTCCATCCAGGCGCTGTCCATCTCGGCCAGCGACGCGTAGCGCCACCGCGGCTGCTGATCCTTATCAATCAGCAGTGCCCGGATGCCTTCGGCGAATTCGCCTTTGCTCAGGCACTTCTTCGACAACACCAATTCTTTATCGAGAACTTCCTTCAGGCTGTTGTGCTTGCAGCCGTGCAGATGGCCCCAAACCAGAGCCAGAGACGTGGGCGACGCCGACGCCAGCGACTTGGTCGCCTTGGCCAACCAGCTGTCACCACCAGACAGCTCGTTGAGCTGGCTGACCACCGCTTCCAGGGAATCGGCATCGGTGACGCGATTGATCTCGTCGTAATGGCTGCGGATCGGCGATTCCGGCATTGCATCAGAACTTTGCTGCTCAAACTGACGCAGAACGCTGCCAACCACGGCATGTGCGTTCTCGCCCTGCCAAGCTTGTTTGCGGAGCTCACTGACGACATCGGCTTTCAGTTCATGCTTGATAAAGCGGTCCGCCAGTCCGGTAAAGACTGCGTCGGCACCGTTCATGCGCGCGCCGGTCAGGCCCAGGAACATCCCGGTACGGCCAGGCGTGCGGTTCAGGAACCAGCCAGCGGCAACATCCGGGTAAAGGCCAATGGTGATCTCCGGCATGGCCAGCTTGGACTTTTCAGTAACTACACGATGCGAGGCGCCTTCCATGATACCCATGCCGCCACCCATGACGATGCCATGACCCCAGCACACGATGGGTTTGGGGAAGGTGTGCAGCAGGTAATTCAGCTCATACTCTTCGGTGAAGAAAGCTTCGCCTTCGCTGGCGCCCTGGGGCTCAGTCATGCTGCGATACAGGGCCACGATGTCGCCACCGGCGCAGAATGCCTTGTCACCTTCCGCTTCCAGCCAGACCGCGCCAATGCGCGGATCTTCGGCCCAGCGCTTGAGCTGGGATGTAAGCAGGCGAATCATTTCCAGCGACAGGGAATTGAGCGCTTTCGGCGTATTCAGGCGGGCCACGGCGATCAGTGCGTCGTCACCGGTGGTCCACTCTTCAAAGACAATGGGTTGGTCAGTCATAGCGTTTCCTTCAGCCGCCGCCCGGCAGCGGCTCTCCAGCAATTTGTTAGCGGTTTTTCCAGTCCGGTGTGCGCTTTTCCAGGAAGGCGTTCACGCCTTCTTTCTGGTCTTCCGTGGAGAACAGCTCCACGAACAGTTCGCGCTCCATACGCCAGCCGTCGTCGTGGCTGCGGCCGTCGCGGGCGCTCATCACCAGAGTTTTGCAGCGGGCCGTTGAGGACGGGCTTTGCTTACAGGCCATTTCCGCCAGCTCCAAAGCCTTATCCAGGCTGGTACCCGAGGGAACCACTTCTTCCACCAAGCCAATCTGCAGGGCCTTGTCGGCCTTGACTCGCTCGCCGCACAGAATCATGCGCTTGGCCCAGCCTTCACCCACCAGCCAGGGCAGGTTCTGGGTGCCACCGGCACACGGCAGCAGGCCAACACCAGCTTCCGGCAGGGCCATCTGGGCGTGTTCTTCGGCAATGCGAATATCGCAGGCCATGGCACATTCCAGGCCGCCGCCCATGGCGTAGCCGTTTACCGCCGCGATAGAAACGCCACGGAACTTGCTGAGCTCGGCAAAGGCCTCACCGAAGAGCTGCGCCATCTGGTTAGCCCGGGCCTTGTCGCCGTCGGCGAAGGTTTTCAGGTCGGCACCGGCCGAGAAGAACTTTTCACCCTGGCCGGTGACCACGAGTGCGAAGATGTTCCGGTCGGCGTTCAGTTCACGGATGGTTTCCTTGAGTGCCGGCAGGGACTCCGCCGTCCAGGTATTGGCCGGCGGATTATTGATCGTCAGTACCGCAATGTGTCCGCGTTTTTCGAGCTGAATCAGATCGCTCATTGTCTGTCTCCCCTTTCCTTGCGGTGTTCTTGGTTCTCTTTGTATCGCCTCATTGGATCGCTTCGGCCACGCCGTCTTCGAGCAGGCGACGGGCGACAATCAGGCGCATGATTTCGTTGGTGCCCTCGAGAATCTGGTGCACCCGCAGATCCCGCAGATAACGCTCAATGGGGTACTCGCGGATGTAGCCATAGCCGCCGTGCAGCTGCAGGGCTTCGTTGACTATCTCGAAACAGGCATCGGTGGCGAATCGCTTGGCCATGGCACAGTGCAGCGTGGCTTCGGTGTCGCCGCTATCAAGCTTGAACGCACCCAACCGCACCATCTGCCTGGCCGCTACCAGGTTGGTCGCCATGTCGGCGAGCTTGAACTGCAGGGCCTGGAAGGCCGCCAGCGGTTTACCGAACTGTTCACGCTCGTGCATGTAGTTGCGGGCCCGCAGCAGTGCCGCCTGGGCGCCACCGAGGGAACAGGTGGCGATGTTCAGGCGGCCACCGTCGAGGCCTTTCATCGCAATGGCAAAGCCGTCGCCTTCCTCGCCCACACGATAAGAGGCCGGAACGCGTACATTCTCCAGGCTAATCATGCGAGTTGGCTGACTGCGCCAGCCCATTTTTTCTTCGTTCTTGCCGTAGGTGATGCCGTCGGTGTCGGCCGGGATCACAAAGGTGGAAATGCCTTTGGAGCCGCTGTCCGGCGCTCCGGTACGGGCCATCAGCACCAGGATGTCGGTACTGCCGGCCCCGGAAATAAACACCTTGCTGCCGGTGATCAGGTAGTCATCGCCATCACGGACCGCTTTGGTGCGCAGGCTGGCCGCATCGGACCCGGCTCCGGGTTCGGTCAGGCAGTAGGACGCCAGCCACTCGCCACGGGCGAGTTTGGGCACCACTTCCTGTTTCAGGTCGTCAGAAGCAAAACTAGCCACCATCCAGGTCGCCATGTTGTGAATCGTGATGAAGGCCGCGGTGGAGGGGCAGGCTGCGGCCAGTTCCTCGACAATCACCGAGGTATCAAGCCGGGACAGGCCCATACCGCCCAGGGCTTCCGGCGTGTACAGGCCCATAAAGCCCATTTCGCCGGCTTCCTTCATCACGTCCACGGGGAAGATATGCTCGTCGTCCCACTTGGCCGCGTGCGGCGCCATGGATTTCTCCGCGAACGCACGTGCTGCTTCCCGGAACGCCAGCTGGTCTTCGGTCAGGTTAAAGTCCATCGAATCACTCCAGATCTAAGTAGGCTGGTAATGGCGGGGAAAAAAGGGGGCCGGAAACAGGTTCCGGCCCAAGTTACCCCACCTTCAACACACTCAACGCAACTGGATAGAGAAGTTCGCTTCGGTGCTGGCCTCGCTGGAGAACCAGCGTGAAGTGACGGTTTTCGTCTCGGTGTAGAAACGCACAGCCTGCTTGCCGTAGGCGTGCTGGTCACCGTAGAAGGAGCCCTTCCAACCGGTGAAGGAGAAGAACGGCAGGGGTACCGGGATGGGGATGTTCACACCCACCTGACCCACATCAATCTCGTGCTGGAAGCGACGGGCACAACCACCGGAAGAGGTGAAGATGGAGGTGCCGTTGCCATACGGGCTGTTATTGATCAGCTCGATGGCCTCACCCAGGCTGTCGGTTTCCATGCAGGACAGAACCGGGCCGAAGATTTCTTCGTTGTAGATGTCCATTTTGGTGGTCACGCCTGAGAACAGGGTCGGTCCCACCCAGTTGCCGTCTGGCAGACCATCAACGGTGCAACCGCGGCCGTCCAGCAGCAGGTTGGCGCCCTGGGCCTCGCCAGTGGCAATCAGGGACTCAACGCGGTCCTTGGCTTTGGCACTGATGATCGGGCCGTAGCTGGCGCCGGAATCGTTCCAGGCACCCGGCCGAACCTTGGCCATGGCTTCTTTCAGTTCTGGAATCCACTGCTGGGCTTCGCCCACGAATACGGCAACGGAGATCGCCATGCAGCGCTGACCGGCAGCGCCAACGGAGGCCCCTACCAAGGCATTGATAACCTGCTGCTTGTCGGCATCCGGCATGATGACCATGTGGTTCTTGGCACCGGCGAAGCTCTGTACACGCTTCATGTTGCGGGTACCGGTTTCATAGATGTATCGGCCAACCGGTACGGAGCCAACGAAGGACACGGCACGGATGGCCGGATCGGTCAGCAACACATCTACCTGCTCTTTGCCACCGTGAACAACCTGCAGAACACCCTTGGGTGCACCGGCCTGTTCAAACAGCTCAGCCAGACGCATCGGGGTCAGCGGGTCCTGCTCGGACGGCTTCAGAATGAAGGTGTTTCCGCAAACAATTGCCATCGGGAACATCCACAGGGGAATCATGGCCGGGAAGTTGAACGGGGTAATACCGGCACATACGCCCAGTGGCTGGATCCAGGAGTGGGTGTCCACTTCCCGGGCTACGTTCTCAACGGTCTCACCCATCATCAGTGAGGCCACATTGCCGGCATGTTCAACCACTTCGATACCGCGCCAGACATCGCCTTTGGCGTCTTCGAAGGTTTTACCGGTCTCTTGCGACAGAATTTCGGCAATCTCGTCGTGGTGCTCTTTTAACAGAGCCTGGTAGCGCAGCATTACACGGGCGCGCTCGGATACCGGGGTTTCTTTCCAGGTCTTGAAGACTTCACCCGCGTACTTGATAGCCTGCTCCATTTCCGCGTGGGTAGTGCACGGAGCCTTGGCGATCACTTCGTTGGTGGCGGGATCGGTAACGTCGATCCAATCCTGGGTCTGGCTTTGAATAAATTCACCAGCGAGGTACAGAGGTACGTTTTTCATGTTGAAGGCCCTGTTTGTTGTTATGAGGAAAGCAAGCCAAAACCCGCGGGTTCTGACCACGATGATAAGAAGACTAGCACGGTGCTCACGCAAGAGTGATTGACTAAATTTCGCTCCTGATGGACTATCTTTCGATCTCGCATTCGACTTATGGCGACTACGATGCCCCAAACCTCACAGTGGCCGGTACCCCAGGACAGCGTCCGTTACGTGGTACCGGACCCCATCATTAAACTATTGGCCAGTCATCCCCTGACTCAGGACCTGTACCCCCTGGCATTTGGCCACTACCGCCGCGCGGTTGGGCACCACATGCACCGGGAACACCACAGCGACTATCTTTTGATCTACTGCACCGAAGGCAAGGCGTTCCTGAACGTGCTGGGCGAGCCTTACACCGTAGGCCCCGGGGACTTGCTGCTACTGCCAGCCGGCGCCCACCATCGCTACACCTCGGACCCGGACAACCCATGGACAATCCATTGGGTGCATTACACCGGGCCTCTGGCTGAGGAATTTCGTCATTACATGGGCTTTGGCAACACTCGCATCCGCCATCTGGGCCGACAGCCCCGGTTGCTCGTGGATTTCAACGGACTGTTGTCGGTGCGCCAGACCGGTTTCCGGGCCCGGGGCCTGATCCACGCCGCCAACCGCCTGCGGCAGCTGATGGCGGCGGTGCCCCTGAGCGCCGATGAAACCAGCCGTGAACAACAGGCGGAGCTGGATACCATCCACAATTACATGCGCGAGCACCTGGATGAGCGGGTCTCGCTGGATCAACTGGCCGATCTGGCCGGCCTGTCACCGGCGCACTTTGCCACCCGCTATCGGGAGCAGACCGGCAGCTCACCAATCCAGCATTTCCTACACCTGAAAGTGGAACGGGCGTGCCAAATGCTGGATACCAGCAATCTGAGCTTCGCGGACATCAGCAGGCGCCTGGGCTACGACGATGCCTACTATTTTTCCCGGTTATTCAAGAAGGTGATGGGACAATCGCCCCGTGATTACCGGCACACGGCGAGGCACTGAGCTCTTTGCACTGAGCACTGCGATTCGGGCCAGAGTCACATCTGGCCATTACGGCGACTTTTGTTCGAAAAATTAAACGGATACCCTTGAGAAAAAAACGTCTAACCTGACAGCACCTACAATAAGAGTGAACCCATGGCCTCCTATACCATTGAAATCAACGAAACCTTTAACGTGCCCCGCAACCGGGTGTTCGCCCTGTTTGCCGACCACAAGCGTTTTGGTCAATTGCTCGGCGCTCCGGTCAAGCGCATCAAGGACAGCGACCAGGCTGACCCCAACGGCATAGGGTCGGTCCGAAAAATCGGTATTGGGCCGATTGGTCTGAAGGAAACGGTACTGAGCTTTGAACCAGATTCACTGATCGAGTACACCATCACCAGCACGAGCCCGATCAAAAACCATCTCGGCCGGATCCGATTCGAAGACACGGCTGAGGGTCAGACGCGCATCAATTACACCATCATTTTCGAGGACGTTGTGCCATTCACCGGTCGGGTGGTAAGCGCCACACTTGAGCAGGGTATTCGCCGGGGCCTTAAACGCGTTCCGCAGCTCGCATAACAAAAAAAAATCGAAAATTCAGACGATTAGTGCAAGAAAAACCGTTTTTTGACCTGCAGCAAACGCCTCGCCTGGCCGATCTTGTAATCTCCGCTCCCTCCGCAGTCCCGGCCCAAGTGGCCGGCGACTCCACACCAAACGGGAGACCGCTATGGCAATCGAGCCGATTGTTCTGTTTGATAACGGACACCACAAATGTCTGATGTTTGATTCACTGGTGACTGGCGAAGGTGTCCAGTCCAATCAGTTTCTTGTGGTCGATGGCAAACACGAAGCCCTGATTGATCCAGGCGGTGATCTTACCTATACGCCGCTCTCAGTGGCTGCCTCGCGATACATGAACCTTCGTGACATGGACTATGTGTTTGCCTCCCATCAGGATCCAGACATCATCGGCGCCATTGATCGCTGGATCGTTCACACGAAAGCCAAAATCGTGACCTCAAAATTGTGGGCTCGATTTTTACCGCACCTCGTATCCAGCTACGTGACCACAAAGTTAAGTGGCAGCGTCTATGATCGCATCGTAGGCGTGCCCGACGCCGGCGCCAATGTGAAGTTTGGGGATTCCTACCTCCAATGCCTTCCTGCACACTTCATGCACTCGGTTGGAAATCTGCAGTTCTACGACCCGGTCTCAAAAATTCTGTTTTCAGGTGACCTGGGAGCGTCAATGGGTGGTGAGGATGAACATCTGCCCGTGCAGGATTTCGATCGGCACATTCCTAGCATGATCGGCTTTCACCGCCGCTACATCGCTTCACAAAAAGTCTGCCGCCTTTGGGCAAACATGATCAGGGATCTTGAGGTGGATATGATCGTGCCCCAACACGGCAAGCGCTTTGAGGGGGAAACCATGGTGAATCGCTTTTTGGATTGGGTCGGCGACATGGAATGTGGGATCGATTTGATGACGCAAGAGAACTACCGCCGCCCCGTAGACTACGTCTGATCGGACAGAAACAGCCCCGGACGGCTGTTCCAGGAAGGTTGACACCGGTCAGTAACCGCCGCCACCCCCGCCTCGAGGATCGGAGCCTTTCTTGTACTTCCGGTCCCGGTCCATCATGTCTTTTTTTTCTTCCTCGCCTGCGGCGGTCGGGGGCATGTTTTCCAGATCCTCAATGGTTGTCCGACCGCCCGGTTCCAGCCTCATTTCACGCCCCATTCCGGTGCGACTCTGGCGCCGCATCATGGTGTCATCCGAGTGCATGCCTGGCTGGCCGTCCATCATCATTTGCTGGCGTTCCTTCTGCCGCTCCCACTGGTCGGCGGTTGCCGAGGTGTAAGGCAGCAACACTGCCAGGGCCAAGGATCCAATAAGCAGTTTTGTCATCGAGTTACCCTCCCTTTTATGGCCGACCATCCCCGGCCACGGGAACTACTCTGAGGGGACCACCGTTAACTTCCCTCGTCCCCACTACAGAGACACTCTGAATGCGCCTTTGTTGCAGCAAGGAGATTAAACCTGCGTTTCCTTACAACAATTTCATCCAAGGCTTAAACCACGGTTTCGAACTCCCTGCCAAATAAGCCTGTTCCCTTCAGGATTTGTTCAGTAAAATTCCGCCCTTTCATAAGAAACAAGAGGCAGCGCAGATGGGCAGAGCCTACCAGAACCGCAAAGAATCCATGGCCAAGACGGCCGCGGCAAAAACCAAGGTCTACAGCAAGTACGGTCGTGAGATTTACATGGCCGCTAAATCCGGTGGCACAGACCCGGACGGCAACCTGTCCCTGCGTGGACTGATTGACCGTGCCAAGAAAGACCAGGTTCCGTCTCACGTCATCGAGAAGGCCATCGATAAAGCCAAGGGCGGCGCCGGCGAAGATTATTCCGCGGCTCGGTATGAGGGCTATGGACCCGGCAACTGCATGGTGATCGTAGACTGCCTGACCGACAACCCGAACCGCACCTTTGGTGATGTTCGCCTCGCCTTTACCAAGACCAAGTGCAAGATCGGCACCCCCGGCACCGTGTCACACATGTTTGATCACTGTGCCATTTTCGCCTTCAAGGGCGAGGATGAAGAGACGGTACTAGAAGCCCTGATGGACGCCGACGTCGACGTAACTGACATTGAAAACGAAGATGGCCTGATCACGGTATTCACCCCGAACACCGAGTATGCCAAGGCCCGTCAGGCGCTGACCGATGCGTTCGAAGGCATCGACTTCGACGCCGACGAAATCCAGTTCCTGCCAAAGACCACCACACCGGTTGAAGGCGACGACGTTCCGCTGTTCGAGAAGTTCTATGACATGCTGAACGACCTGGACGACGTGCAGAACATCTTCCACAACGCCGAACTGCCGGAACAGGCGGAATAAGCCACAGGCCCAACAGGAAGCCAACATGAGCGAACCACGCCCACAGAGCCAGCCGGCCCGGGTTGTCATCCTCAAGACCGGAACCACCTACCCCAGCATTCGGGAGGTTCATGGTGATTTCGAGGATTGGTTCGTTCGTGGCCTGTCGTCGGACCTGGCGCTCACGGTTATCAATGTGGAGCAGGGCGAGCTGCCAGGCTCGCCCGAGCAATGGGATGGCATTGTGGTCACCGGCTCTCCGGCCATGGTCAGCGATCACGCTGACTGGAGCGAGAACACGGCACGCTGGCTAGCCGAGGCGGTTAAACAGCAGATTCCGGTCTTCGGAGTGTGTTACGGGCATCAGCTCCTCGCCCACGCTCTGGGTGGCGAGGTTGGCTACCATCCTGAAGGTCGGGAGACTGGCACCCGCTCCATTGAGCTGACTGCCGAAGCCGCTGCAGACCCGCTGTTCGCGACTCTTCCGGGCTCCTTCAAGGCCCAGCTGACCCATAAGCAGTCGGTACTTGGACTGCCCGCAGGTGCCGTTCTGCTAGGCCGAAGCAACTTCGAACCACATCAGGCGTTTCGGGTTGGCGAATGTGCCTGGGGCGTGCAATTCCATCCGGAATTCACCGACACAGTCATGAAAGGCTATCTGAATGTCCAGGCGCCGGAGCTGATTGCCGAGAATCTGGATCCGAACGCCCTGTTGGCGGCCGCCGAGCCTGCGCCAGTCGCTTCAAGCCTGTTACAGCGCTTCTCGAACCTGGTCATGAACCGCCAACGCTGAGTCCTTCTTAATGTGCCCCGGTGGGGCTTTCAGTCCAGAATGTAAGCGGTTTTCTCCAGGGAATTCTCTTCTTCGTCGACAAAACGGAATTCGTTCCAACCTACCCGAACCATGTCGTTGCTGTTCAGTCGCTGGCGGCTCTCCAGGCGGATGTCGTTCACGAAGGTGCCGTTGGTGCTGTCACTGTCGGTGATGTAGTAATCGATGGTGTCATCCAGGTAGGCGTTCGGCACCGCCTCAATTACCGCATGCTGACCACTCACCGAGATCTCATCAATCTGGATATCATTTTCGGCGCGCCGCCCGATTCGGGTTTCGGGTTGATCCAGCTCGAACGTGTTTACCACCACGTTATCCACCAGCTGTGAAAAGGTTGCCATCTCAGGTTCCTCTGCTTAGTTCAGGGTCAACAACACAACGGACACGTTGTCCGATGCCAGATTGTCCAGGGCTGTCTCAATCAGTGCTTCAACCGCAGACTCGCCACTGTCAGCCTGCTGTATGATGTCTTCCCACTCCGGCTGTGACACCGAATTGGTTAATCCGTCGGAGCACAACATGAGGCTGTCGCCGGGCTCAAGGGTCTGCCGGGCGTAGCTGATTTCCAGCGGCTCCATGGCACCCACGGCCCGGGTCAGTACGTTCTTGAACGGCACATTGGGGACATCGGCCTCGGAAATGCTGCCATCGTCGAGCATGTTCTGGACCACGGTGTCATCCCGGGTCAGGCAGGTGCCCTTCCCTTTTCGAATCAGGTAGCACCGGGAATCACCAACATGAGCGATGTGGGCAGTAGTGCCATCCAGCCAGGCCGCCACCAGGGTGGTACCCATCTTGTCGAGCTGGCTGTCTTCGGCCCGGCGATCTTGAATTCGCTGGTTGGCGAGAGCGAATGCTGCCATCAGGTTGTCGTGGGCACTCATTTCCTGCTGATCCAGATCCCCCGAAAACAGTCGCGGTGTGAGTGACTCCATGACCGCGTCAGCCGCCAGCCGGCTGGCAATTTCGCCGCCCTGATAGCCACCCATGCCATCGGCAACCAACATCAGGGCCGCGCAGGCATCCTCGCGAACCTGCCACACAGCCACATCCTGATTGCTTTCCCGGATAGCTCCGGTGTGACTTCGCCCTGCAACCGTTATGCTCATGACGACACCTCCCTGGCTTCTCTGACCGCCAGACGGCGTACCGCCTCGGCCATAGTGGCGGCGGACGCAAAACGCTTATCCGGTTCGCGCTGAATCGCCTTGTTGATCAACCGCACCACGCCATTGGGAAGCTCGGCATTGAATTCGCGCACACTGCGCGGGCGCTTGTTCAGAATCTGGTAGGTCAGGTTGGCCAGAGTATCGCCCTGGTAGGGCGTCGCCCCGCTCACCAGCTTGTAGAGCGTGACCCCAAGACTGTAGATGTCCGAAGCACCGGTTACCTTCTGCCCTTTGAGCTGCTCCGGCGACATGTACAACGGACTGCCCATGACACTGCCGGTCTTGGTGCGGGAATCGTCGGAGATCTTGGCGATCCCGAAATCGGTGATCTTGATGGCCCCATCGTTCGGGTTATAGATGATATTGCCCGGCTTGATATCCCGGTGGACCACCTTCTTGCTGTGGGCGTAGGCCAGCGCATCCGCCGCCCGGGCGATAATCTCAAGCACCGTTGGTAACGGCAGCAGCCGACCCGGCTTGCCAAAGTCGCTGAGCGGGCGGCCCTGGGCATAGTCCATGGCGATGTAGGCGAGGTCGGCTTCTTCGCCAACGTCGTACACGGTCACGATGGAAGGATGATCAAGCCGGCCGGCGGCCTCAGCCTCCCGAAAGAAACGCTCTTTGAGTTCCGGCAGATGGCCATCATCAAAAGCCTGGTAGCTCAGGGTCTTTATGGCTACGGTGCGGGCGATTTTCGGGTCCTTGCCCAGGAACACGACGCCCATGGCGCCCCGCCCCAGCTCCCGCTCGATTTCATAGCGGCCCAGGGTGGGGCGGCTCAGGGACTGTTCCGGCATCAACAGCGTGCGGGTGCTGTCGAATCCGCTGGGCTGGACCAAGGCAGACTCGGTCGACAATTTCTCCAATGCCGACAGGCGCTCACTGGCATCCCGGAAGTTCTTCCGTTGCTCCAGGATATGGCCGTAACTCGCGATGGCTTTTTCATACTGACGCTTGCGCTCCTGCTGGATCGCAATGTCGTATCGTAGCTCCAGAGCGGCATCACAGGTGGGGCAGCCCTGCAACGCGTTAACCGCTTCATCCGTATTGCCCTGTTGCAGCAACAGCCGAGCCAACTGCAGCCGCGCCTCTTGCACGTTCGACTCCAGCGACCGGATTTCCCGATTGGGCTGCAGCCAAAACAGCATTACCACGAAACCCGCGACCAACAGAGTGATCACCTCGCCCAGCGGCAGCCACTCGTTCCGATAAAAGGTCAGCGCGGCCTGAAGCACTACCAATGAACCTCCCAGAAGCAATGTTACTGGCAAAGCGACCGCCACGCCCATTCTCGGAACGGCAAACGCGAGGTAAAACGAGGAGCCGACCAGGGCGATGCCCATGGCCAGATCGGTCCACAGGGGCTCGGACAGGGCTCGTGCCGCCAGAATGTTCGACATCCCACCAAGCGGTATGGGGACTGGTCCATTGCCGGCGTCGGGGGCCCCCATCAGGCCGAGAAAAACCCGGTCGGCCCAGCTGAGAAATTCCAGTTGTTCTCCCGCCAGCGCAAACACCACCGCCGCAAGAACCACCAACAACCTCAGGCTAAACAGATGCGAGCACAGGAAGATTAGAGTGTTCACGAGTCACTTTTCTGTAAATGGTTGATCTGGCTAGTTTAGAAACAGTCAAGGCCAGGCGATAGCGTCAAAGAAGTGTTTTTTGTAAGGGTTTGTTCGCTTGAGAGAAGGCTCAAAACTTTCGAAATGGTTCAGCACATTTACTTTTTTGCGGGGAGCGGATCCGGATGATGACCAAACCGTATGTTGAACAATTACCTATGTCTGGTCTATGGTCAGATCACACCAATCAGAAACAGGAGCCAAAGATGTCCGGTATTAGAAAACACCTTAGGTACGTTTCGTTTTTCATGGCCTTGATGCTGAGCCTGGGCTCTGTATGGTCCTCCACAGCCACTGCCGCCATGGTCGGCACTGGAGAAATGATTACCGGACAGGAAGTCCAGCTCGATCGTCAGCAGCTGATGGATATGCTGGAGCAACAGGAAGTGCAGGATAAGCTGGCCGATATGGGCGTCAGCGAAGATCAGGTTCGGGACCGCATTCAGAATCTCACACCACAGGAACTGGCGGAGTTTGAGCAGCAGCTGGCGGAAGCGCCTGCAGGCCAGGGTGTCGTTGGCGTCATTGTGCTGTTCCTGCTGGTGTTCATTGTTACGGACATGCTCTGCGCAACCAACATCTTCCCGTTCGTGAACTGTATCAGGTAAGTGTTCTTTCTCTTCCCACCCAAGCCGGCCAGTCGCCTGGTCAGTCTATTACTGATCCTGCTGCTGGCCGGCTGCAGCACAAGCCCCAAGTGGCCTGCCGCTGACGACAGTACGGCGTCGCTGCAGACGCGCACGGTGCTGAACGACGTCCCCTTCTATCCCCAGGAGCTTTACCAGTGCGGCCCGGCTGCCCTGGCAATGATGCTCAACAGTCAGGGCCTGAATACCAATCCGGACATACTGCGAGATCTGGTGTATATACCCGGCCGGGAAGGCTCTCTGCAGGTGGAAATGGTGGCCGGGGCACGGTCCCACAACATGTTGGTCTATACCCTGGATGGCGAGCTTGAGAGCCTGCTGCGTGAGGTGGAGGCCGGCAACCCGGTGCTGGTCATGCAGAACCTTTTCTACAACTGGTGGCCACAATGGCACTTTGCGGTTGTGATGGGTTTCGATCCGGAAAAGCAGACCATCATCCTGCACACGGGCACCCGCGAGCGTCACGAGACCAGCGTGGAAGTGTTCGCCAACACCTGGGCCAGGTCCGATAACTGGGCGGCGGTGATCCTGCCGCCGGACCAGATCCCGGCGACGGCGACGGCACTGCAGTACCTGAGTGCCGCCAACGACCTGGAAACCACCGGGCGCACCAATGCCGCCATGACCGCCTATCGCACAGCCGAACGCCGCTGGCAGGATCAGCCCGCCGCCATTCTGGGCCAGGGCAACATCGCCTACACTCGCCAGCATGTGCAGCAAGCGCGCAAGCATTTTGACCGTCTGGTCACAAAATTCCCGAACGAAGCGGTGGGCTGGAACAACCTTGCCCACACTCTGGGTGAGCTGGGCTGCAACGACGAAGCTGCCATCGCGCAACAGTGCGCTGCCGCGCTGGCACCGGATCGGTTCGAATCACAAGTGGAATCGCAATCAGACCGAGTACATCCAGACCACTGTTCCGTGCCGGCCTGCCCCGCCCTGCCCCAATCCAGGGATTGAAGCGTTAGCGAGGCTTCCGGAACAAGGCCACGTCCTTTCTCGGCACCACCAACTCCCACCCGAGCTGATCGCCGATAACCGCCAGCGTGCGCTCCCGGTAAAACACCACATGGGTGGGATCACGCCGGTAGTGCCAGTTGGCAAAGCGGGCGTCGTCGGTCTGGAAACAGGTCATGACGCCTAGCCAGCCACCGGGTTTGAGCAGGCCATCCATTTGGCGGAAGACCTGGGCCGGCTGATGAAGATGCTCAACCACCTCGGTGCAGGTCAGGAAATCGTACTGGCGCTTCAGCGCCTGGTCGGAGTCGTGGAAAAAGGGATCGTAAAGACTCATCGCCATGCCCGCCTCGGTGAGCATACCGGCAAGTGCCGGCCCTGGCCCGCAGCCAAAGTCCAGGCCCGCCATTCCCGGCTGGAGACGCTCCAGCAGCGGTTCGGTCAGCTTGCTCAGGAATTTTTGATAGCCGGGATCCTCAGCCTCGTTTTCATGGAAATCGTAGATCGCCCGTTCCTCAGAAGCTGACAGGCGGCAGCCGTGCGCCAACAAAGTGGCCTCACAGACCTGACAACGCAGGTATTGCTGGGCCTTGACCACCTGGAAATCTTCCAACTGGCCCTGCTCGCACACCGGGCACTCAGTCATGGTGTTGCAACACACTCATCTGCCAGGCCGGCCGCCGCTTTCATTGCCTGATCCAGCTCGGCGTCCGACAGCGGCTCTGCGCTGATGGCTTCCAGTCGGGACAACTCACGGGCGTCGCTTTCTGATATAGACAGTGAGCCATCGACCATATTCAGGGTCCGCCAGCCCTCAAGGCAGTGAACCACAGCCTTGAAACGCTCAAATCGGCTGTCCATCGCCAGCGCCATGAGCGATTGCTCGTCGAACTGGATCTCGGGGTGAACTCGCCAGCCCAGGCTGACATAGCCCTGCCCTTCGTTTCTAACCAGTTGCCACGGCTGCTCCTGGATGTCCGGCGCGGGGGCTACCGTCTTCTGGTGATGGTGATCGTGGGCATGGGGTGAGCTGACCGCGGGCAGGCTGGTTTCGCCATCCAGCCACTCGGACCTAAGCCGGCCATGATGGGTTTTGAAAATCGCCTTCTTAGCCGGCGCCAGGGCAGCGGCCCAGCGATCAAAGCCTTCGATTTGCTCCGGCGAAGCCACATCCGTTTTGTTAGCCACCAGAATATCCGCGGCCGCCACCTGATCCCGAAACTGAACGTTCTCCAACACCCGGGTGTCTTCCAGTTTGCGCGGATCCACCAGGGTAATTACGGGGCCCAATGCCAGCACGTCGGCGTAGTGCTCGCCGGTCAGGGTTTCCAGGATTTTTGCCGGGTGCCCAAGGCCGGTGGGCTCGATGATCAGGCGGTCTGGCTTGGCCTTGTGGATCAGCATATTCAAACCCATCTGCATGGGCAGACCGGCGACACAGCACATGCAGCCACCAGGCACCTCCCGAATGAAGGCGCCCTCAGTCTGGAGCATGGCGCCATCAATGCCGACTTCGCCAAACTCATTGACGAGCACGGCCCAGACTTCGCCCTCAGGCTTGGTTTTCAGCAGATCCAGTATGGCGGTGGTCTTGCCAACGCCGAGGAAACCGAGGATCAAGTTGGTTGGAATGGGTTGTTTCATGGAAGGGGTTCTAACCTCATTGGTTCTTTTGGTGCACCAGCCGGTCCAGCCGCAGCCGCTCGCGATCATCGAAGAGTCGGCGGCTGCCCCAGGATACTGCCATCAGGGTGCCGAATCCGGTGCCGACGGTAATCGTGAGCATCACCAGGATCTGGTATTTCACCGCAACGGCGGGTGGGCTGCCAGCCAGAATCTGGCCCGTCATCATGCCTGGCAGGCTGACAATGCCGGCGGCGGCCATGGCGTTGATAGAGGGCATCATACCGCTGCGCATGGCGTGTCGGCGAATATCTTCCAGAGCCTGGCTCCAGGGCTCCCCGAGCATCAGCCGGTTTTCGATGATCGAGCGCTGGCTCCATACCGACTCGTTCAGCCGATCCAGGCTCAGAGCAACGCCGGTCATGGTGTTGCCCAGCATCATGCCCAGCAGCGGGATAGCATACTGTGGCGCGTACCAGGGCTCTGGCCCGATCACCACCACCAGGGTCAGCACCGTCACGGTGAACGAGGACACAAACATGGCGCCGGTACCAATACAGAACGCCCAGACACCGCGCAGGCGTCGCTGCTGCCGCGCCATCACTTCACGGCCGGCCACCAGCAGCATGATTAGCGCCAGCAAGGCAATCCAATAGAACTCCGAAGAGGCAAACAGGGCTTCCAGCACCAGCCCGATAAGCGCCAGCTGGATAACCGTTCGGCTGGCAGCAACCAGCAGGCTGCGGCCAATACCCAGCCGGGTCGCCAGGCTTACCCCGGCCAATGCCAGAATCAGCAGCGCCGTCAGCGCCAGTTTCCACCAGGCGAGATCAATGACTTCCATGAACGGGCTCCAGTGTGCTGCCCTGGATGCGGTAGTGCCGGCTGGCAACCCGCTCGATCTGGCCGATATCGTGGGCGATCCAGATCACGATCAGATCCCGGGCGCGGATTTCCTCCAGCAGCCAGTTCTCCACCTGGTGGGTCATATCCTGGTCCAGATTCGCCGTTGGCTCATCCAGCAGCAGAACCCGAGGATGACGCGCCAGGGCGCGCGCAATGGCCAGCCGTTGACGCTCGCCTGACGACAACCGGCTGACGGTCCAGTTCATGGTTTCCGGGGGCAAACCCAAGGCACTGGGCAGCGTGCGCTGTTCTGGTTCGAAGTGGGCGCCGACGTCTTCATACCACCACTGGCTATCGGCGGGCACCATCATCACCTGCCGACGCCAGCGATGGCCCGGCACCGATCCCTGCTGTATCTCATCCAGCGCCACATTGCCCTGGTGCGGGTCGAGATCCGCGATGGCCCGAAGCAAACGACTCTTGCCAGAGCCGGACGGTCCGGACACACAGACAATATCGCCACCCTGGAGGGACAGGTTCACCCCTTCCAGCGTACCAACTGACAGTTTATCGAGCGTGAGTGTGGTCACTGCTATCTCGTTAGAGCCCGCTGGATGGCCGATCGGCGATGAGGTTAGCCGTTTTGTAGAGTTTCAGAGCGTTGGAAAAGTTGACAACAAAGTTCTCAGGCATGTCACGTCGAAATGTAAGGTAGACCGGTCCACCGCTGACTGGCGTAGCCGACATAGCAATCTTGCCAGTCAGCCCCAAGCGCTCGGCTTCGGCCATCACCACATAGCGGTTCGACAACATCGCGTCAATTCGCCCCAGCATGAGCATCCTCAACCCGGAGTCGATGCCGGGAATGGCAATACGCTCGAATCCGGTGGCGTTTTGAATCTCCCCAGAGTAAACGTAACCCGGCGAAACGCCAATCTGTAATCCAGCCAGGGACTCGAGCCCCGAGAACACCACAATGTGGCTTTTCCGGGACACTACCACCGTTTCACTAAGCAGGAGATGTTCATGCGGAAACCGGTATTGGCGCTTCCGTTCATCGTTGATACCAATCCCAATAATGCCGTCACGCTTGCCTTCGAGCACCATGCGCTGGGCCCGCTTCCAAGGCACAAATTCGACGGTGGCCTCATGCCCCATGTTGGTGAGTACTTCCCGCGTAACCTCCCATAAGATACCGGCAGGGCCCTCGCCGGTATCGTCTATCAAGGATGGCCATTCCTCAGTGACCAGACGCAGCCGTTCGGCGGACGCACCCGAGGCCACTGTCATTAGTACCAGCAGCGTGAGTGCGCTCAGAGTCCGGAAGCCGACAGGGGAAAAGTGAAAAATGTGTTTAGAAATCATATATTACGCTCACCTGCCGGTTTGCCTTGATCTATGTCCGAATCATGGCAGAGCGAGGGAAAAAGCGCCAGCACGGAGGCTGTAAGGCCGGTATACCCCTGTTATCATGGGCGAACCCAGTCACCCAACGGACCCCCGATGACCAACACTTCCTCCACCCGTCTGAACAAATACATCAGCGAAAGCGGACTCTGTTCGCGGCGGGAGGCCGACCGTTACATTGAACAGGGCAACGTGTTCATCAATGGCAAGCGGGCCACTGTGGGCGATCAGGTATCACCAACCGATACGGTGAAGGTGAACGGGCAGGTGATTGAACCCCGGGCCGAAGAAGATCTGGTGTTCATTGCAGTGAACAAACCCGTGGGCGTGGTCAGCACCACCGACGACGCCGAACGACACAACATCCAGCGTTTTGTCGGCCACAGCGCGCGCATATTCCCCATCGGGCGGCTGGACAAGGATTCCCAGGGCCTGATTTTCATGACCAGCAACGGCGACCTGGTGAACAAGATCCTGCGTGCCGGCAATAATCATGAAAAGGAATACCTGGTCACCGTCGACCGTCCGATCAACCGGGAGTTCGTGCAGGGCATGGCCAATGGCGTGCCGATCCTTGGAACGGTCACCAAGAAGTGCAAGGTGCAGCAGGAATCCCGCTTCGTGTTCCGGATCACCCTGGTTCAGGGGCTGAATCGACAGATCCGCAGGATGTGTGAGCATTTCGGCTACGAGGTAACGAAACTGGAGCGGGTCCGCATCATGAACGTCAGCCTGGGCGGTCTGCCCGTAGGCCAGTGGCGCGACCTCACCGACAAGGAACTGGCGGTGCTGTTCGACGCCATCAAGAATTCTTCTTCCGAAGCACCGGCTGGCGCCCGGAGGCAAACCCGCATCCAGCCTGGCAACCAACCCGGCAAGAACAAGCCCGCCGGTTCTGCACCAGGCAAACGCCCGGGTGGCAAACCCCGCAAACCTGGCGCCGGCCCCAAGCCCTCCAGCAAGCCTTCAGGCAGACCATCTGGCAAACCGCCTGGAAAGCCTACGGGCAAACCCGCTGGCCGTCCGGGCTCCTCCGTCCCCGGACGGGGCAAGCCGAAAAAGCAGCGCCAGCGCAGCACCAAACGGTAGCCGCACCGGCCTGACTACTCTCCGCGCCAGTTCACGCTGTAAAGATCGTGCCGGCGATCCTGCAGATTCTTCACCGTGCCGCTGTTGCGCGCGGTGATCAGCACTTCCGGCCTCAGATCGGCGAACGCCACCGTTTCCACGTTGGGCTCGGTATCCGCAGCAATGCCGTCCCGGGCGAACGGGAAATCACAGGGGGTGAGAATGCAGCTCTGGCCATACTGGATTTCCATGTTCGGCACATTGGGCAGGTTGCCGACGTTGCCGGACAGCACCACGTAGACCTGGTTTTCCACCGCCCTAGCCTGGCAGCAATACCTCACCCGCAGATAACTCTGACGCTCATCGGTGCAGAACGGTACAAAGACAATCTGCACGCCCTGGTCCACCAGGTGACGGGTCAGCTCCGGGAATTCCGCATCGTAACAAATGAGCACACCAATGGGGCCGCAGTCGGTTTCAATGGCGCTAACCCGATTGCCACCCCGCACATTCCACCAGTAGGCCTCGTTTGGAGTCGGGTGGATCTTGGGCTGAGTAAACACCTGGCCATCGCGCAGGCACACGAATGCTGTGTTGTGCACGGTGCCGTCTTCTTCCCGCACCGGCGTGGAGCCGGCAATAATGTTGATGTTGTACCTGAGCGCCAGATCCCGCATCAGGTCGCGAAACCGGCCGGCATAGTGAGTGACCGCCGCAAACGCGTCGGCAGCGCTGCCATCCCGCCGTTCGATCGAGAGCAACTGAAGGGTGAACAGCTCCGGGAACACCACAAAGTCGCCTTTGTAGGTGGACACCACATCGACGAAATAACGAACGATGTCGCTGAATTCATCGAACGACGCCACCGGGCGCTGCTGATATTGCACCGTCCCTACCCGCACCGTGTCCGGCATACGCTTGCCATAGCGCTTGGTTTTTTCTTTCAGGCCTGCCTGGGGCACTTTCGGGTTACGCCAGACCAAGTGAACCCCGTAGCCCAGGGAATCATGATCGGAATCCAGGTAGTGGGGGATGACCCCGTGGACTTCGAATCCATTATGAAGCTGAAACGACAGCACCGGATCGGACTGCTCCTTGGACTTGATGGCCTCGATGTAGGCCTGCACCGAATCGTACTTTTTCAGCCGCTTACGCAGGGTTGGCAGTCGCCCGGCAAACACCACGCCCTGCAGGCCGAGCGTCTGGCACAGCTGCTTGCGCTCGTTGTATAGGCGCTCACCTATCCGATAACCGCGACATTCCGGGTCGACACACACTTCCATTCCGTAGAGCCAGTCGCCCTCCGGATCGTGGCGAGAGGCGTAGCCATTGCCGGTGATAGAGGTCCAGTCGTGGGGTGCCAAGGCAATATCACCGGCGATCCGGAAGGTCGCGCAGTAGCCCACTACCGTGTCTCCGAGCATGGCCACAAACTGGCCATCGGGGAAGGTATTGATCTGGCCGGTGAGAGGGCCCTTGGAGTAGCCGTACATGCCAGTGCCTTCGTAGACACGGCGACTCAGGGCGATAATTCCGGAAAGGTCAGACAGGGATGCATTACGCACGAACAGACGCTGATCGGGATCCGAAAACGGAGGACACATAAACACCTCAAAGAAGGCGCAGAAGTACCTTCATCTTTGGTGAGCCAAGCCAGTTTCGTCAAGGAGATTCGGTGAGGGGGAAACGCTCTACCACAGTGTAATCGGAGCCCCTGACGCCCTGGGTGCTTTGCAGCAGGACAAAGTCACGGACCGTCACGGCGCCAAATTCGTCCTCGCCGTGTTCGGCCAGCAGGGACTGCACTGAGCCTCGCTGCTTTTTAAAACGCGCCAGAGTGATGTGGGGTCTGAACGGGCGCTTCTCGAACGAGAACCCGAGAGAATTCAGGCGCTCTTTCAGGGTTGCGTGCAGAGCGATCAACGGCGCCTCAGGAGTAACGCCCGCCCAGAGGTTTCGGGGTGTCTCCGGCTGGCCAAAACAACCCAGCCCGCGGACGTGCAGATCAAACGGCGGCAGCGACAAATCCCGCAAGGCCAGGCCGATGCCCGGTACGGTCTCTTTTTGCACATTACCGAGAAACAGCAGGGTCAGGTGCAGTTGCCCATCGCTCTGCCATCGGGCTCCGTCCACCGGCGCCTTGATGCACAGGAGCGCCTGCCTGACCGGCTCTGGCATCTCCAGGGCAAAGAACAGACGCTGCATTCGCGCTAACCCTCGTAGATCATTTTGCGCACCATGCCGCCGTCGGCCACGAAGTTCTGTCCCGTAATGAAAGCGGCTTTGGGCGAGATCAGGTAGTCCACGAGCGCGGCGATATCATTGGGCACACCCACGCGCCCGGCCGGGTGCTGACGGTGGTCATCCTGAGTCAGCGGCGGTACGCCCTCGGAGCTGCCCTGATGGGCGCGGGTATCGATCCAGCCCGGGCTAATGCAGTTCACTCGAATCTCCGGCCCAAGGCTGACCGCCAGCGAGTGGGTCAACGCGACAATGCCCCCTTTGGTGGCGGCGTAGGCTTCGGTGTCTGGTTCGGATTGCAGGGCGCGGGTCGAGGCCATGTTGACGATGGCACCGCGGCTTTTTCTCAAATAAGGAACGGCGTGTTTGGTGACGAGAAAGGGGCCGGTCAGATTTACATTGAGGCGACGCTGCCAGTCTTCCAGGCTCAGGTCTTCGATGGGCCCGGTCTCCGGATCGGCAACACCGGCGTTGTTGATGACAGCATCCAGCTGACCACCCCACTCCAGCGTTACCTGCAGCAAGCGCTCAACATCGGCTTCCCGGGCAACATCGGCCGGGACAAACTTCAGCTGGCCGGAACCGGCTTGCGCAAGTTGCTCGCCAATCTGGGCGTCGGTGTCGCAGAACACCACACGCCAGCCTTGCTGCGCCAGGTACTGGACAATGCCGCGGCCGATACCCTTGGCGCCACCGGTCACCAGCGCGACTAGGTCAGATTGATTCATTGTGGTCTCCTGAAACGACAGCTGCCGGGGTTTCCCGGCAGCCGCAAGCTCTCATTCAGTTTAGTCGACGCGCTTGAGGGTAACGTCGATATTGCCACGGGTAGCGTTGGAGTATGGACATACCTTGTGAGCTTCACCAATCAGCTGCTTGGCCTGGGCGTCATCCATGCCGGGCAGGCTGATGCGCAGCTCAACTTCAATACCAAAGCCGCCGGGAATCTGGCCAATGCCCACAACGCCTTCAATAGAGGCATCTTCCGGCATTGCCAGCTTGTCGCGACCGGCAACAAACTTCATGGCGCCGATAAAGCAGGCGGAATAACCCGCGGCGAACAGCTGCTCCGGGTTGGTGCCCTTGCCACCAGCTCCGCCCAGTTCCTTCGGTGTGGTCAGCTCCACATCCAGCACGCCGTCTGAGGAGACGGCGCGGCCATCACGACCACCAGTGGCTTCTGCCGAGGCGCGATAGACTACTTGTTCAATGGACATAACACTCTCCTTGCTCTTCGTTGATGATGGCAACCCAAGATCAAACTCTCAGGCCTTGCCGGAATTCAGATGAGGATACAGACATTACCCTAAGCCGTTGAGCTGGCTTTTTGGAGTCGGCCGCACCAGGATTTCGTTCACATCCACATGGGCCGGCTGCGAGACCGCGTACATGACCGCGTTGGCCACATCTTCGGGCTTCAGGGCATGTTCCGGTTGCTCGTCGAAAAACGGTGTATCGACCATGCCGGGTTCAATCAGGGTAACGCGGATGCCGGAGCCACGAAGTTCCTCGCGTACGCCATAGCCAATCGCTGATACCGCCCACTTGGTGGCGCTGTACATGGAGCCGGGGATAGTCACCCGGCCGGCGGCCGAACCGGTCAGCAGCAGCTGGCCCTTGCTCTCCCTCAGCGCGGGCAGGCAGTGCTGGACGGTAAGGCCCACGCCGTAGATGTTGGTCAGGATCATGTCTTTCCAGACCTCGGGATCGGCCTTGCTGAAGCCTCCGGGCTCTCCACCGCGACCGGCATTGGCGAACACCGCATCAATCTGGCCGAACTTGGCCAGCGCCGCATCCACCATAGCCTTCTGATCGCCGCTGTCCTGGACATCACACTGAACCGTCAACACCTGATCGCCGCCGCCGAGCTCCTTGCCCAACTCCTCCGCTAGTGCGTTGAGTTTGGCTTCGGACCGCGCCGCCAGCACCAGCCGGTAACCCTGCTTTGCGGCTGCCCGTGCCGTGGCGGCGCCAATGCCCGAGGATGCACCTGTGATGAGCATAACTGGCTGATTGGCCATAAACCTTTTCTCCCATGTGATGAACGTGTTGAAGAGACTACGGCCGCAGGAGCGCGACCGATCAGTGATGCGTCAAAGACAGGGCGAAATCAGTAGGCGTTGATCAGAACAACCGCGACCACAGCGAGCGCCAGCAAAAACCAGCGGGCGTAAAAATCCGGTTTGTCGTCACCTTCATCGGACGCAACGGCGGCATGTCCGCCCGACTCGTACTCCCGCACCAGTTCCCGGGCACGATACAGATCATCGTCGTCAACATGGACATTACTGAAGCCAGCGGCGCCGATTTCGCCCATGGCTCCCTGCAGGTAATGCCCGCCCACGTGGGCCTCAATACCGTTGGCATTGAGGTATCCGGCAACAATATGGGCTTCGGTGATATCCCTGGCCCGGTAAGCTATTTGCATCGCCCTACTCCTTCTGTGATCTTTGAGGGCAGCACCCACCCTGAACAGCGGGTATTATTTGAAGGATAGTTCGACCCCGCGTACGGGGCCAATCTGAGACGGACCGCCCATGCTCTGGTTTTTCCTGGCCATCATTGTTCTCTTTATCATTACGACCCTGGTGCTGTTCAGGGTTGAAGACCTGTCGCACCTCGACCAGCACGATCACCCGATTCGGGAGGGCTCCCCAAGCGAGGCCCACCACGAGGTCCTTGGCAGGATCCGGGAACTCGGCCAAAGTTCCCGGGGACTTAGAGGCAAGGCCCGCCTGGCCGCCTTGCGCAAACACATGGATGGGTTGAGTGAGGGCCTGGACCTGCAGGCCGAATTCCGGGCCAATGAGGAGCCCAGAGGCGAATGGGTGTTGGCATCCGGCGCCGATCCTCGCCGTCGCATCCTTTACATCCATGGCGGCGCCTGGGCCGCGGGAAGCCCCAAGAGCCATCGGGGCATTACCGACCGTTTGTCTCACCTGGCCAACGCAGCCGTGTTCGCAGTGGATTACCGGCTGATGCCAGAAAACCGTTATATGGATGGCGTGCGCGATTGCCGCAAAGCCTACACCTGGCTGCTGAAGCATGGGCCGGACGGCCCCGGAGACGCCTCATTCATGGTGGTGGCTGGGGATTCCGCGGGTGGCAGTCACACCCTCGGCTTGCTGGCCTGGATTCGCGATAACGGGCTACCCCAGGCCGATGCGGCCGTGGCGCTGTCACCGTCCACCGACCTGACCCTTACCGCGCCCAGCAATCGTGACAACATTCGCACCGACCCTCTGCTGGGGCCGGCCTTTGGCGGCCTGTCACGAATTCCCCTGCCGGTCATCTGGTGGGCTACCCTGGCGGCTTTTCGGGTTTCTCCCGCCAGTGCGGTGGCCTCCCCGGTACGGGGAGATCTTCGCAATCTGCCGCCCATTCTGATTCACGCCAGCGACAGCGAGATGTTACTGGACAATGCCCGGCGCTATACCGCCAAGGCCCAGGCCGAAGGCTCTCCGGTGGAACTGCATACCTGGCCCGGCATGGTCCATGTCTGGCACATCTTTGTGTCTTTGCTGCCAGAAGCGGACGAAGCCTTCGAGGACATCGAGGAGTTTTTGCAGAAAGTAGAAGCCGGTCGCACCCCTGCTCAGCCCCCTCAGACGGCTCAGACCTGAACTTTACCGCGCAAAGACTTGGTTTTGCCTTTCTGGGTTTTGCGATCGACCCGTTTGCGCTGGGCTGAGCGGGATGGCTTGGTAGGACGACGTGCCTTTACCGGTTTCACCGCCTCGAGGATCAGGTCTTTCAGCCTTTTCAGGGCGTCTTCCTTGTTCAGCTCGAGAGTTCGGAAGGACTGTGCTTTGATAATGAGAATGCCGTCCTTGCTGATGCGCTGGTCATTCAGCGACATCAGCCGTTCCTTGTAGAACGGCGGCAGGCTGGAGTGCAGAATATCAAACCTCAGGTGAACGGCAGACGCGACTTTATTCACGTTCTGGCCGCCGGCTCCCTGGGCACGGATCTGGGTGATATCGATCTCCCAGTCAGCAATTTCAACAGCATTAGACAGTTTTAGCATGGGCCAAGGATAACAAATCCCGGGCCTTAAGACCTCGAAAACAGAACGCGCCCAATGTCTACTGGGTCACTGTAGTATCCCGCTAATACCCGCTGCTCCAGAGGCGCTGCTATGGTTTTCCAAGCCGCGCCCGAGGCTTTGCCGGCTGCTCTGACTAACAAACACAAGGAGAGACACATGAGCGGGAAAAAGATTCTGATGATTACCGGTGACTTCACCGAAGACTACGAAACCATGGTGCCATTCCAGGCGCTGCAGGCTGTCGGCCACACGGTTCATGCGGTATGCCCGGACAAGAAAGCCGGTGACACCGTGGCGACCGCCATCCACGATTTCGAAGGCGACCAGACCTACACCGAAAAGCCAGGCCACCGCTTTGCCCTGAACGCCGATTTCGACGGCGTAGACCCGGCGGACTATGACGCGCTGGTTGTTCCGGGCGGCCGGGCACCGGAATACCTGCGATTGAACAAAGAGGTGCAGAGCCTGGTTCGACACTTCTTTGAAACCGAAAAGCCAGTCGCCGCCATCTGCCACGGCGCCCAACTGCTGGCCGCCGCCAATGTACTGGAAGGTCGCAAGTGCTCAGCCTACCCCGCCTGCCAGCCAGAGGTGGAACTGGCCGGTGGCAGCTTTGCCAGCATTGAGGTTGATCAAGCGGTGACCGATGGTAATCTGGTGACAGCTCCGGCATGGCCGGCCCATCCGGCCTGGCTGGCCCAGTTCTTCATACTGCTGGACAAGTAAACCGGCTGAAGGCCGGGCATCAGCCCGGCCTTACCCAGACAGGAGGTCCACCATGTGCAAACTGTTCGTCAACGCCGATCCCGAGCTGTGGGTCAGCAAAACCCACTCGTTGCGCATTGATGGGATGGTGACCAGCGTGCGAATGGAGAATACCTTCTGGAATGTGCTCGGAGAACTGGCAGAGCGGGATGGCATGAACCTGCCCCAAATGATTACCCGCCTGTACCACGAATCCATCGATGCCGGGCACGATCTGGGCAACTTCACCTCATTCCTGCGGGTGTGCGCCATGCGCTATCTGGCACTGCAGTTGAGCGGTGACATCCCCCGGGATACCCGAGTGCCCATCGCCACGCTTGATGCCGACCGCATCCTCGAGAAATCCGCCGGAGCGCATCTGACTGGCAAGTCTCCGAGCAATTCAACTCATTAACACGGAACCGTAACCTGACATCCGGCGCATTCAGTAATAAGGTTGGGCCAGATTCAGTTGCCCGGAGTCGGTGAATGCCCCTCAAGCTCAGACAAACCCTCATTCTGCTGGTACTGGCGTTCGTGCTGGGAGGCTGTGCCAGCAACCAGAACCTGCGCACGGAGCACGAAAGCCAGCCCGTTCCGGTTGATGCAGGGCCCACTTCCGAAAAGACTGACAAGCTATGGCAGGTCTATGAGCGCTATGTGGGGGTCCCCTACGAGTACGGCGGCACCTCAGCCGACGGTTTCGACTGTTCCGGCTTTATCACCACGGCTTTTCGGGAAGGACTGGACCAGCATTTACCGCGGACAACGTCGCAAATGCTCCGGCATGGCAAGGTGGTTGCGCCCAGCGAGATTCAACCGGGCGACCTGGTGTTCTTTCGGATTAGTGGCAAGGAGCAGCACGCGGGCATTTATATGGGTGGCAATCACTTCATGCACGCCTCGACGTCTATTGGCGTGACGCTGTCAGAACTAGACGGCTATTACTGGAAAGACCGCTTCACCCAGGCCCGTCGGTTCGACTGAGGCCAACGCGCACTGGGTTCCGGCATTGTTTTTCGTTTCACTACCGTTTCTTGCGGACGTACAGCACCTTATGAACCCTGGCGACCAGCTCTCCGCTTTCATCCAGGATGTCGATGTCCCATTCGGGGAGGTGTTTGTCGCCGCCTTCAGTCATGCGTCGGATTTCTTCCACCCGCTCGTCGGTCAGATCGAAGTGGGCCCGGACCGTGCCCTTTCCGGGCCGGATGAAATCGATAGTCGCTGACTTGTCCCACACGATGTAGTCCTTGCCGAGACGGCGCATGAGCAACAGCATATACAAGGGATCAGCCATACTGTAGAGCGAACCGCCAAAGTGCGTGCCTACGTAGTTGGTGTTGTACCAGTGCTGTCGTAGCTCGACGGTTGCCGCGCTGAAATCCTCTGCAACGTCAGTGACCTTGATGCCAGCACCCAGATAGGGCGCGAAGGTTGAGAGCATTCGGCGCAAGGCACCTGCGCTGGCGAACCACTGGCGAATTTTTCTGTTCATAAGTGAAACCCCACTAAGAAAACAGCTATAAGTAGCAGCCTATCCTCTACAAGGTCACGGCTTTATGCAACAGGAATTCATACGGTCGTTTGATTTTGTGCTGCACCTGGCCCTCTATGACTCAAAGCCCACCAAAAGCCAGTTGCAGCGCTATGCCCGCCATCATCAGGCCAATGAAGCCATCAATAATCCGCCAGGCCATCGGTCGCGACAGCACCGGTGCCAGCGCAGAGCCACCCCAGGCGATCAGACCAAACCACATCACCGAAGCACTGCTGGCGCCGGCGACAAAGGTGGTGGCATTTTCCTGCTGGGCACCAATGGCGGGAATCAGCAACAGGGTGTCGAGGTACACCTGCGGATTAAGCAGCGTGACGGCCAGAGTGGTAAACAGCACCCCTTTCAGACTGCGTCGCTTGATCTCTCCGGCCTCCAGGGCAACCCGGCCCCGGCTTGCCCGGTAGAAAGCCTGAACCGCCAGCCAGCCCAGAAACGCAACACCCAGCCAGCGCAGAATCTGCAGGGCGTCCGGCATCGCCATCAGGGCGGCGCTGACCCCAAACATGCCGAGAGTAAACAGGCTGATGTCAGCCAGCATGCACAAGCCGGCCGACCACCAGTGGTGCTCACGGCGAATCGCCTGACCCAGGATGTAGGCATTTTGGGCACCAATCGCCACGATGATGCCACCACAAACCACCAAACCTGTCAGATAACTTTCCAGCACAGTACGACTCCAGACCCGGATAACTTTTCAATTGGTGGCGCAAGAATAGCCATTCCTGGCTATACTTGAAATTCATACTGATAATGCTGCATAAGTTTTTCTAATGATCGATTACAAACTGCTGGAAGCGCTGGCCACGGTGACGGAATGTGGCGGCTTTGAAAAAGCCGGAGCGGCCCTGGGCCTGAGTCAGTCTGCCATATCCCAGCGCATCCGAACCCTGGAGATCCGCCTGGGCCAGCCCGTGCTGGTGCGCAGCCCTACTCTGAAGGCCACGCCGGCCGGCCAGAGGCTGCTGAACCACGTCCAGCAGGTGCAGTTGCTGGAAAGGGATCTTGCCCGCTCAATCCCGGCCATCTCCGAGCCTTCCGCCCGGCTTCGGATCGCACTCAATGCCGACACCCTGGCCACCTGGTGGGCCAGTGCCATCGGCCGGTTCTGCAGTGAGGAAAGCCTGCTGCTGGATATGGTCATTGAGGACCAGGACATCGGACTGCGCCGCATGCGTGAGGGCGATGTAGCTGCCTGCCTGTGCAGCAGCCCGCAGCCGGTTGCCGGCGCTCGCAGCGTACCGCTGGGGAGCATGACTTATCTGCCGCTGGCAACGCCGAAGTACGTTCGCCGGCACTTCGGCGACGGTCTCAACCAACAAAGTCTGGAAACGGCACCGGCCATTGTCTTCGGCCCCAACGATCAGCTGCAGCACCGGTTCCTCGCCGAGTGTGGTTTTCACGGCAGCGTTCCGCACCACCTGTGTCCGTCCTCGGAGGGGTTTGTAAAGCTGGCACTGGCGGGCATGGGCTACGGCATGATTCCTGAAATGCAGGCACGGGAGGAACTGAATGCCGGGCAATTGGTTAGTATTGCCCCCGGTAAGTCCTTGCAAGTACAGCTATACTGGCATTTCTGGCGCCATGGCGGCGGTATCATGGATCGCCTGACGCAATCACTGACATCCGCCAACACGTTTACCCAATAAAGGAGTTGTGGGAATGGCTACACTGATCGCCGGCCTGATTCTGTTTCTCGGCATTCATTCGCTGTCCATCGTTAACGAACCGCTACGCAATCGTTTGCAGTCTTCCCTGGGTGAAGGGCCGTTCAAGGGCCTTTACTCGGTGATCGCACTGATCGGCCTGGTGCTGATCGTTGTCGGCTACGGCGCCGCGCGGCTGGATCCCACCGTACTGTACACGCCGCCCGGTTGGCTGCGGCATCTGGCCATGCTGCTCCTGATCCCGGTATTCCCGCTGCTGTTTGCTGCGTACCTTCCTGGCCGCATCAAGACCACGCTCAAGCATCCGATGCTGGTGGCGGTGAAACTCTGGGCTTTGGCGCACCTGCTGGCCAATGGCATGCTGCACGATGTGCTCTTGTTCGGCACTTTCCTGGCCTGGGCGGTGGTTGATCGCATCTCCCTGAAGCGTCGGCCTCAGCGCGCAACGCCTACCCTGCCCGCGGGTAAAGCCAACGACATCATCGCGGTTGGCGCCGGTCTGGTGGTGTATGTGGTTACTGTGGTCTGGGCGCACCAGTGGTTAATCGGTGTCTCACCCGCGTAATAACGTTTGAAGCAACACAAGGACCCCAAACGTGGACCTGACAACACCCGCATTACTGTTTCCAGCCATTTCGCTCTTGCTGCTGGCCTACACCAACCGTTTTCTGGTGCTCGCCCAGCTGATTCGGCAACTGAAACAGATGGATACGGAGGAGGACCACTTGCTCATCGCCCGACAGATCAGCATGTTGCGTCAACGCATCACCCTGACCAAGCGGATGCAGGCCTTTGGGGTGCTCAGCTTTTTCCTGTGCACAGTGTCCATGTTCCTGCTGTTTTTGGGCGCTGAACTGCCGGGCGTTATCGCCTTTGGCATCAGCCTGGTGCTGCTGTCCATGTCGCTGCTGTATTCGCTCTACGAGATACAGATATCCACCAACGCTATTAACGTTGAGCTGGCCAATTTTGAAGCGCGCAAAGGCGCTTCAGCCAAAACAAGCGGTCAATGATGGGGACGGGGTTTAACGCCAAACCAGTGCGGAAAGCGAAGCAGGCAGAACAGGGCAATGACGTCGTAGATGGCGTGCCAAATCATGACCAGGGCCAGACTGTCCGACAGCACGTAAGCAACGCCCAGCAACAGCCCAAGCCCGGTCGCAACCAGGAAGTAGGTAAACGAGACATAGTGCACCAGGCCAAACAGCACCGAGGCCACGGCGATAGCCACGACGGCTCCCAAGCTCTGTGTCAGCCAGCCCTGCACCGCCCCCCGAAACAGCAGTTCTTCTCCTACCCCCGCGACAATCGATAGCGCAACCAGCATCGGCCAGCCAAAGCTGGCCGCAAAGTCATGCAGGTTGCGCATTTGCCGCTCGAGGTTGTCCGGGAAAAACCCGGGCACGCGGGTCAGCAGAACCAATAATCCGTAGGTGCCGAGCGCCCCCAGACAACCCCAGCCCAGGCTCTGCGCCCAGGACAGGCCGCTGTTCTGCACCGGGATGTCGAACAGGACAATGGCAATCAAGCCCAGCACGCCGATACCGCTTTGGAATAACAGAGCGGTCCGGGCGGACATCCTGGTTCCGGAACTTTTAGCCATTCACGACTCGAACAGGCCCTTCACCGGCAGCAGGTCGTCGTACTCCGCTGTCTGTTTCTGGGCCTTGGCCTGGAAGGTTTTCATCATATCGCCGGGGCGGAACATTCCTGCCTGCCACGTTGCCATGTACCGGAGACTGTCCTCCACGGAATGGTCCCGGCTGTAGTTGAGCATTTCCTTGCACCCGGTCACCGCCAGCGGCGAATTGGCCGCAATCTGGCCGGCAATCGCCATCACAGCATTCAACATGGCGTCCTGGCTCTCGTAGGTACCATTCACAAAACCGAGGCCCTGCGCTTCCTGGGCAGAGAACTTGCGACCGGTATAGGCCAGCTCACGAACCACGCCCTCGGGCATCAGCTTCGGCAGGCGCTGCAAGGTACCGACATCGGCTGTCATCCCCAGCTCGGTTTCTTTGATGGTGAAATACGCATCCTCGGTGCAGTAACGGCTGTCGGCGGCACAAACCAGATCCAGCGCGCCACCGATGCAGCCGCCGTGGATGGCCGCCAGCACAGGCAATCTGATCTTTTCCAGCGACGTCAGGGTGTCCTGCAGCTGCAGCACGACTCTGCGCAGATTCTCCGCCATGCGGCCCGGATCACCGCTCATGGGGACCGCTTTCGGGTCGCTGAATACGCCCAGGTCCATACCGGCGGAGAAGTGTTTGCCAGTGCTGGAAATCACGATGACCCGCGCGTCGGAATTCGCCTCGATGTCCTGCATGCACTTCGGCAGTTCCAGCCAGAATGCCTTGTTCATGGAATTCAGCGCCTCAGGGCGACTGAACTGAACGTGGGCAATGTGATCTTTTATTTCAACGTTGAAACTTTCGTACGTGGCAAGGTCAGACAAAAGAGAACTCCTTCGTTGCTATTATTTTGGACGCCTGGGCGCACCCACCAGACTCGCGGCTTATCATAATTACCCAGCTAACCATGAGCCGACAACCCGGCACCCGAAATTTCTGAAACGTTCAGCGGGATTGCCTCTGATCAGGCACTTGCCGTTTAAACCCGGCAGGACCATGCTGAGACTACAGTGAACGAGGCAGAGCTTATGACACAGCGTTTTCAGGCCCGAACCGGGGAAGTCGGCGGCATACCGGTTGCCCGGAATCTTCCCACTCGCGGGCGCCGTCAGATAGGCGCCTGGTGTTTCCTGGACCACATCGGCCCAGTCACATTTGATGAGACTGAGGAAGGATTACGGGTTGCCCCCCATCCCCACATCGGCTTGCAGACTTTTACCTGGATGATTGAGGGCGAGCTGCTCCATCGCGACAGCCTGGGCACCAGCCAGCCCATCCGCCCGGGAGAGGTTAATCTGATGACCGCCGGTAACGGCATCAGCCACACGGAAGAATCCGTGTTCGGCGAGCGCTCGCTGCACGCGGCGCAACTGTGGATTGCGCTTCCGGAAGCAGACCGCAACACCACGCCACGTTTTGATCATTACCCCGCACTGCCCCGCTGGCAAAACCAGGGGGCGACGTGGACTCTGCTCACCGGCCAGTACGAAGCCAGAACCGCCGACACGCTTCAGTATTCGCCCATCGTGGCGCTGGACATCGACTGCGAACTGCCCCAGGCCCTCAGGCTGGCCCTGGAGCCAGGTTTCGAATACGGCATTCTGCCCCTGAACGGAAGCTGCGACATCGAGGGGGAGCGGTTTAAAGCCGATGAGCTGGCCTACCTCGGCTCCAACCTCAGCACCCTGACCATCGACTGCACCGCCGGCACTCGCCTGCTGTTGATCGGCGGTGAACCGCTGGGGAAAGACGTGGTCATGTGGTGGAACTACGTGGGTTATCACCAGCAGGAAATCGTGCAGGCCGAGCAGGACTGGGAAGCCCATAGCTCACGCTTCGGCGAGATTCCCGAGTGGCAGGGCGAACGCTTGGAGGGACCACGCTCACCGTGGCGGCGGTGACAACTCCCCAGGTTGTTCAGGATCCAGCATACGGGCACGGATCCTGGGCAGGTATTCCGGGTAGTTCTCCTGCATGAAGGTTATCAGCCCTTCGCGCACGGCACAGCGTAAGTCCCAAGTCTGACTTGAGTCCGGCGCGCTCATCAGGAATCGGACCTGAATGGTGGTGTCGTCGGAATCGGTCACCTGAACTGTCTCAGTCTTGCCATCCCACTGGGGGGCCTGCCGTAACAGGCGGGCAAACTCTTCCCGCAGCGGAAATAACGGCATGGTGTAATCGACTCGAAGGAACACGGTGCCGAGCAGATCGGCGGTATTTCTGGACCAGTTCTGGAAGGGATTTTCGATAAACCACTGCAAGGGCACAATCAGCCGTCGCAGATCCCAGACCCTCAGCACGACATAAGTCGCAGTCACTTCCTCGACCCAGCACCACTCTCCCTGAACGTTCAGCACATCATCAATCCGGAACGGCTGGGTCAGCGCTATTTGCATCCCCGCCAGCAGGTTGCCCAGCACCGGCCGAGCGGCAAAGCCCAGAATGATGCCACCGACGCCGGCAGACGCCAGCAAGCTGCCCCCTACATGCCGAACCGAATCAAAGGTCATCAGGGCAGCGCCCAGGCCGAGAATCACAATCAGAATATTCAGGCCCCGAACCAGGAACCGAGTTTGGGTCTCCACCTTGCGGGCGCGCTTCCACTCTCCCTCAAGTACCGGGTTCAGGGTGACGATGACCTCGCCAATGGCCGAGGTACAGCGCACCGCTGCCCAAGTGACAGCCATGATCAAGAGCAACGTTGCCAGGTGCTGGAGTTCAGGCAAGAAGATCAGCTCTGAGGGCGCTGCCTCAAGAACACCGTTCAGCACCAGTAGGCAAACCACAAAGCCCAGAGCCCTGCTTGAGGCATCGAGAAAGAGAATGGAGACCGCCTTGCGACGGGTGAGCCGATGAACCACACCAAGCGCCAGGCGAAAACCTGCGTAGGTGAGCACTACGGAAACCACAGCCGACAGCGCCGGATAAAACCAGGCACTCACCCCTGCTCCGACGGAATCCCACATTACTCAGCCCCTTGTTTTGGCTTGTTGTCTCTCAAGATAGCAGGCATTTTCAGTCAGACCTTCCTGGCGGAAGCACTACCCACTCAGGCTCCTCAAACTCACCCAGCGGCGTGATTTCCACGATCGGTGCGACACTTCGAATAATCTCGGCTACGCTGGAATTATGTTTCGACTCCATGGCATCTCTGGACTCCTTGTTTTCCCAGCAGGCGATGGCGATCAAAGTATCGGGATCGCCGATCTTGCGATGCAGTTCAGTGCCCCGGGCACCGGGCGCCTGCTGGATGATTTCGCTGGCTCGTACCCATGCCTCGGCGTACTCCTCCGCCGCGTGCCCTTCTTTCATGCGGACCTCAAAAATAAACTTCATAGCGTCCTCCAGAATTTTCATCAACGACGTTTATGTTTTGCATTGTGCGACTATGCCATTAATCTGAAAACACGTGCACACACATGCACAGTCTGATGTAACGCTGCTCAGGAAGGCGGTAATGACCTCAGCCCGAAGGAACAAAAGCACAAAACTCCTGCAGGATGCCCTTTTAGTTTGCCCGGCACTTAATCCTTGTGGTTGCGTTGTCTCCCGCATAGACGTTCAAGATGACCGGGCCCTGCTCTCGATCAGTCAGCTGACCTCTCCCGCAGTGACAAGCCGCTTTGCTTCGGGCGAGCCTGGCAAGGTGGACCTGCACATCCTGGGAGGCGACAGCGACCCGGATTCCCGGCTGCATTTAAGAGGCACACTTCACACCAGAGAAGGTGACAATTTTGTTCTGACGGCAAAACCCTCTGCCAGCGTGCTTGCCAAGTTAAACGCGTCTCAAGAGGTACTCGGCCGGCGACATGTGCTTGCGGACAAGGCGTCTATGGATAGCCTGAAGCGTCTCTACCAGCAACACGCCATACACCTGCTGGAGGGACTGTTGCCCGATTTCCTGGATACCGCCGGACGGATGATCGAGCAGGAACTTGAGAATGCCGCGGAGATGCGGGAGATCACCCGGCTGAAGGACATGCGGTTTATTTTTGCCAGCCGCCAGGCCCAGATCTGCCAGGATTTCGAGGCCAGATTCACCGCCAACAGCGCTAAAATAACCGACAACCGGACTGAGCAGAAACAGGGTGCGGAACTTCACGTTCTTCAGCAGCAGGTATTCGAGGACTGGCTCGACCTCCAGACCGTTGCCGCACGACTGGCCGGCGAGTACTCCGATATTCTGTTTGAGTTGCACCAGTTACTGAATCAGATCTTCCGAAAGGACGTAACCGAGTCCAACAATCCCCTTTCTCCAGCCGCCCTGTGCACCTGCCTGCAATATGCAACCGATCGCCTCGGCATTGCCAACGAACACCGCCACACCATCTATAGCGCGTTCGAATCGTCACTGCGGGAGGTGTGGGCGCCGACCATGAGAGTGTTTATGGATGCCTGCGCGCGCACTGGGTTGAACACCCTGGGCTTTGCCCAACTGCCGCCAAACTGGTCAGCACGTGGAGCAACCGGCGTGAAGACCGAACTGGCAACGGACACTGCCGAAGACGAAACCGAGATCGATTCCGACGAACACCTCGCTCCCTCGCAGCCAGATCATCACGAAGGCCACACCCCGGACCAATCGTTGTTCCGTCTGATGGGACTTGCACACGGAGGCGATACCGATCTGGTTGGCTGGCAGCAATCGAGCCCTCAGTTCTGCGCCGATCTGAAACCCAGACGGTCTGATCTGCTTGAGAAACTGCAGACCTCACAACCGGAACTCAGCCAGGCCCTGCGGGAGCTGGCAGAGGCTGATCCGGATTTTGGCAGTTCGGTTGATGAACCGACGCTGGCAAAGGCCAGCCTTGTGGACCAGCTGTTCGCGCCGCTGCAAACCCAGCAGAGAATTTCGGGCGGATTGCGGGACAAGCTGGAGCAGTTGAAGCTGCCAGTCTTTGAGGCTTTGCTCGATACGCCCGAGTTCCTCAACGACGAGGACCATCCCGCGCGCGAAATCGTGAACGATCTCATGCGTCTGTGTCTGGCCGAGCGCGCCTCGACCAAGAATCTGGAGTCCACGGTTTCCGGCATCATTGACGACCTTATAAACGCCGAGAACCTGGACTCCGAAACGCTACAGCTTCTTAACGGCCAGCTCAAAACACTGGTTGAGCGTCAGGACCAGTCCTTCGTCAGGAATTCCGAACGTCTTGCCAAAACGTTGGAGGGCAAAGAGCGGCTCAATAAGACCCGTAAACTTGTAAAGCAAGAACTCAATACCATTGTCGGAGGCCAGGAGATTCCCACGGTACTCCTGACACTTCTTGCAGCTGGATGGGAACAGCTGATGGTACTCGCACTCCTGCGAGAGGGCCCGGACAGCCATTACTACGGTGAGTTACTGGAAGTAGTTAAGCTCCTTAAGAACTGGCTTGCACCAGACGTACCGGATGCCGGGAATGACGAGCTGGCATTTGAGCGGGAGCTGGAGAGCGACAACGTACTACGGTTCATTGATCGCGAACTTCGCACCGTTGGCGACATTGCCCGGTTCCGCTCCCTGATGACGGAACTCACGGGACAACTCCAGCAACAGCAAAGCGTCACCACGGTTTATCTTGAATTTTATGGCGATCGGCCCCAACTCGAGCCGGAGCCATCCCAGGCAGAGACTGACCGCTGGGTCACCCGCGCTCGTGAACTGACCGTCGGCGACTGGGTGGAGATCACGCTGGACACCGGCGAAACCCGCAAGCTGCGACTGGTCTGGGGCGGTGAAAATGTGCTTCGCTTTGTTTTCCTCTCACCGACGGGCATGAGTGAAGTCAGCTTCGATTTCCGGGAATTTGTCCAGAAACTGCGTACCGGAACGGCTTCGCTGGTTGAGGCCGGCGACATACCCTTTGTGGACCAAAGCCTGTTCAACATGGTCCAGGACGTTTATCGCCGGCTCAATTTCGAGGCAACGCACGACGCCCTGACCAAATGCATGCACCGCCATGACTTTGAAAAAATGGTGTCGGCGGTGCTGGCCCGGGGCGGGAGTGCAGGCGACAACGGGGCACTTTTGGTTCTCGACATCGACGAGTTCAGCGTCATTAACTCTACCTACGGTGCCAAGGCCGGTGACAAGTTGCTTGAGGCCACGGGTGCGCTGATCCAGAAACACTGTGCCTCACATTATCCAGAACCCCACGCCGGCCGCATCAGCGGTAACGAATTCGCCATCCTGGTAGACGGAGCGGCCACTGAGGAGAGCCTGGATTTTGCCGAGCACCTGCGCCAGGAGTTCGAGGATCAGGAGTTTACCCATGACGACGCGGCCTATCGGGCAACCCTGAGCGTCAGCGTGTGCCCCATTTTTGATGCTGCGGTTTCGGCCGGCGACTTGCTGAACTCTGCCAGTCTGTCATTAAAATCCGTAAAACGGCTCGGCGGCAACCGGGTGGAACTGGTAAAGGATTCCAGTCCGCTGGCCAAACCAGAGACGCCGCAATGGGTATCCGAAATCGACCGCAGCATTCGCGACGGCAGCCTGTTCATTCGTGCCCAGCCCATTGTGCCGCTGATCGATACGGACGCCGGCGGCAAGTCCTATGAGCTTCTTCTCGGGCTGACAGATGCAGCCGGCAACCAGATCTCGCCGCAAGCTTATATCGAGGCGGCAGAGCAATTTCGGCGCAGCACCCGGGTGGATCTGTGGGTGGTTCAGGAAGTGCTCAACTGGATGAACGGCAACCCGGACATCCTGGAGGGGATTGATACGCTCAACGTTAACCTGTCCGGTGCGTCGCTCAGTGACGACCGGTTCATGCTGGATCTGGAAACGCTGCTGCGAGCCAACCAAGGCCTGACACCGAAGATCTGCTTTGAGGT
Source organism: Marinobacter alexandrii (assembly GCF_005871205.1). Lineage (GTDB taxonomy): Bacteria > Pseudomonadota > Gammaproteobacteria > Pseudomonadales > Oleiphilaceae > Marinobacter > Marinobacter alexandrii. The sequence goes on from NZ_SWKM01000013.1 coordinate 329,284, forward strand.
AACAGAGACTTCCGCGGTAGCCAACCTGCACTATGCCGCCGACTTCATGCGCGAACTGAAACGTCTGAACTGCCGATTCGCACTGGATGATTTTGGCACCGGCCTGTCGTCCTATGCTTACCTACAGAAGCTGCCGGTCGATTACGTGAAGATCGACGGGATCTTTGTGAAGGACATGGCCACCAACCTCACCAACTACGCCATGGTGCGTTCGATCAACGAGCTTTGCCATTTTCTCGACCTGAAAACCATCGCTGAATACGTGGAAAACATGGAAATTATGGAAACTCTGCGGGAGATACAGGTGGATTTCGCCCAGGGTTTTGGCATCGCCAAACCCTATCGGCTAGACAGCCTGACCGCGGAGATTCGAACATCCACGGGTTTGTGCTTATGAAAAAGTCCTTTGCATTTGGAAACTTGTGAGGTACTGTAGTCGCCGTTGGAAAGATTTAGCAAAGCATTTCATCAATAAGACGCATTGTAGCTGTAATAAGTCGTACGTCCTGTTTTTGATCACGCCAGTTTTTTGTTTCCCGCACAATGCCGATCGGATATCACAACGATAGTTTGACGGCGCATTTAAAAGATCAAATTCAGGAAAGTTAAATATGTCTACAGTTACCGGCAACGTTAAGTTCTTCAACGAAGCGAAAGGTTTTGGTTTCATCACTCGTGAAGGCGGCCCGGACGTATTCGTTCACTACAGCGCTATTCAAGGCGGTGGTTTCAAGACTCTGGCCGAAGGCCAAGAAGTTGAGTTCACCGTGACTCAGGGCCAGAAAGGTCCTCAGGCGGAGAACGTTGTTGCTCTGTAATCCTTAACGGATTAAGCAATAACCGCGAAAAAAGGCAGCTTCGGCTGCCTTTTTTTATATCCTTTTTTTGCAGATCCCCAAGCCCGTGCCATGCTTAGAGTAAGTTCGTAACATGAACGATTGCACGACAGGCAATACAGGGAGGGGTCATGTACAGTAAGATTCTGGTGCCCGTTGATCTGGCACATACCGAGAAACTGTCGAAAGCGTTGAACACGGCCGTCGATATTGCCAAGCACTACAACGCCGCAGTCTGCTACGTCACCGTAACCAACACTACCCCCGGTGCCGCCGCGCACAACCCCAGGGAACTCGCCGAAAAGCTTCAGGTTTTTGCCGAAGAACAGGGTAAGGCTCACGGTCTGCGTACCAGCAGTGAAGTACTGGCGACACCAGACACTGCAGTGGAGCTCGACCAAAGACTCCTTGATGCCATCAAGGATACCGGCGCCGATCTGATCGTGATGGCCTCACACGCCCCTGGAGTGGGAGACCGCCTGCACATCCTTCATTCCAACGCTGGCAACATTGTGAAGCACAGCGATATTTCAGTGTTTGTGGTGCGCTGACTCAAGTAAGCTATGCTTCAAACCAGTTAATCCCCTGCCTTCACTTGATCCTGCCCCGGGTTCAAGCGTCCGGCTGGCCTGCATACTGTTAATCAGAAAGGCGCTATGAAAGTACCGAAGAGATTACAGCCCCTTGTCGACGACGGCATGGTGGACGAAGTGATGTACCAGTTGATGAGCGGCAAGGAAGCACAGGTGTACGTGGTGCGCTGTGGCGACCAGTTGCGTTGTGCCAAGGTATTCAAGGAAGCCCGGAAACGCAGTTTCAAGCAGGCAGTGGAATACCAGGAAGGCCGCAAGGTACGCAACAGCCGCCGCGCCCGGGCCATGAGCAAGAAAACCCGTTATGGCCAGAAAGAGCAGGAAGACGCCTGGCTGAACGCCGAAGTGGATGCCCTCTATCGCCTCGCGTCGGCCGGCGTGCGGGTACCACAGCCTCTGGGGTTCGTAGATGGCGTCCTACTGATGGAAATGATTACCGATGAAGATGGTCAAGCTGCGCCCCGGCTGGACGATGTCACCCTGACGCCTGAAGTCGCCCGGGAGTACCACGAGCAAGTCATCTCAGAGATTGTCCGCATGCTCGACGCTGGCCTGATCCACGGCGACCTATCTGAGTTCAATGTGCTGGTTGACGCCCAGGGCCCGGTCATCATTGACCTGCCCCAGGCCGTCAATGCCGCGGGCAACAACAATGCCGAGCGCATGCTGGAACGGGATGTCGACAACATGCGCCGCCATTTTGGCCGCTATGCCCCGGACCTGCTCCTGACCGACTACGCCAAGGAAATCTGGGCCCTTTATGAAAGCGGCGACCTGCGCCCGGACAGCAAGCTGACCGGCTGCTTCGAACACGACACCCACAGTGCCGATGTCGGCGAGTTGATGGCCGTGATTGATGCGGCAAAGCTGGAAGAGCAGGAGCGCTTGGAACGCCTGCAAATGGAAGAGGAAGACACCTGACCGGCCTTACCAGGCCAGCCAGATAACGTGCTTCGCCCCTTTGCCGGGGCGATGCGCGCGCACGGTAATCGGTTCAACCGACAACCCTGCCCGCTTAAGACGCTCCGTAAACGCCGGATCCTGCCCCGCCGACCAATAGGCCAGAACGCCATCCGGCCGCAATGCCGCCTGTGCTGCGGCAATACCTGCGGTGGTGTAGAGCCAGTCGTTTTCCTTGCGCGTCAGACCTTCGGGGCCGTTATCGATATCCAGCAGAATGGCGTCGTAGCTGGCCGGCGACTCCTTGATCAACTGCACCACATCGCCAATATGAACCCTGGCCCTGGGATCATTCAGGGGATAACCAGCGGCCCCGCCAAGAGGCCCCAGATTCCAGTCTTTCACCTCGGGCACCAGCTCGGCCACGGTCACCTCGGCGTTCTCACCCAAGGATTGCAGCGCCGCCGCCAGGGTATAACCCATGCCCAACCCACCGATCAGCACCCGTGGTGCCGGGTGATCAGCAATGCGTTCACAGGGCAACGTTGCCAGTGCATCCTCGGAGCCGTGCAGGCGGCTGTTCATCAATTCGCCGGTGCTGCCAGCAATCTTGATGGAAAATTCATCGTTACGCTGCAGCAGGCGCAGCTGGGTTCCCTTACCGGGAATAGTCGCTGTGCCTAGCAGCTCAAAACGGGCCATAAAAACCTCGGTGGCGGATAGGTGGGGAATAAATGCCGCGACACTTTACCACGGCAGTGCTTCACCGTTGCTGTGCCAGAACGATCCTGTGTTCTCCAGGCTCAGGCCTTCGATGCGTGCCGCCAGCCCCTTGGCCGATTCCTCAGGCGAGATCAGCCCGCCAAAGTTCACCATCCGAGTCTGCACATAGCCGGGGTGCAGTTGGGCAACGGCAATGCCCCTGGGCTTCAAGTCTACGGCCAGTGATTTACCAAAGGCATTAAGAGCCGCCTTCGAGGCCCGGTAGCCATAGCGCCCGCCGGAATCGTTATCGGCGATCGAGCCCATGCGACTGGTGATGTTGGCAATCTTGCCCCCGGACGGAATCTGCGACACCAGGGCCTCGGTCACTCGCAGCGGCGCGTAGGCGTTGATCTCCATCTGGATGCGAATCGAGTCGAAATCAATGCTGCCGAGCTTTTCATCCTGCAGCAGGCCAGCGTTGTTGATCAGCAGATCGATGCGCTCGCCTGCCAGGGCATCCGTGAGTTTGTCGATCCCGGCATCCTTGGTCACATCAATGCCCTCGATTACTCGGGCAGCTACGTCGGTCAGCTCAGCCGACGCTTCGCGGCACACACCGATCACGTCACAACCTTCACCGGCAAAATGTCGGGCCAGCTCAAGGCCAATGCCGCGATTGGCGCCGGTGATCACAACGGTTCGTTTCTCAGACATAGCAACCTCCAGAAGTTGGTATAGGGTAAGATGGCGAAACGCCCACTCGGACTGGAATCATACGGAATGTCAGCCCTGTTTGTATTTGCGCTGTTTGCAGTAACGCTCATTTCACTGTCCGTGTTTTACCTGTTTTTCTACCGCAACTGGCGCCGGCAGCGGGAGCTGGACCAGCCCTTCCCCACGCCCTGGCGCGCCCTGTTGCACGAAAACGTTCCGCTCTACCAGCGACTGGCGCCAGAGCAGCAAAAGAGACTAGAACAGCATGTGCAGCTGTTCCTGGCTGAAAAAGAGTACTATGGCTGCGACGGATTTGAGGTGGACGACAGGGTTCGCGTCACCATTGCCGGACATGCCTGCCTGCTGATCCTTGCCCGCCCATTCAGTGACTACGATGAGGTGCGCAGCATTCTGGTCTACCCGGACGTGTACCGGGTGCAGGCTTCGGAAAGCGACGGATTGGTGGTGAGAGAAGACGAACAGATCCGGGCCGGCGAAGCATCCTCCCGGGGCCAGGTGGTACTGGCTTGGTCAGAATGCGAGGACGATGCCCGGCACCCGAACGAGCCCCACAACGTTGTTCTGCATGAGTTTGCGCATCAGCTCGACTACCTCGACGGCACCGCCGACGGAGCCCCGCCACTCAGTGGGCAGCAAGCCGAGCAGTGGCTCCACACCATGACCGAAGCCTATGAGCACCTGCGGCGCTCCCTCCGGCATCACCACCAGAGCTGGCTCGACCCCTACGGCGCAACCCAGCCCGCTGAATTCTTTGCGGTGCTCACTGAGGCCTTCTACCAGCAACCCGCACACCTCAAGGACACTCAGCCGGCAGTGTATGCCGTGCTCTGCGATTTCTACCGGATCGACCCGATGATCGCGTTTTGCTCGAAATCCGATTAACGGGGCCGGATGACGAACCAGCTCAGTAAGACCAGAGCCCCGAACACACTGTAACTCAGGATGAACACCCACTCGGGTGCGCTGAAATACAGAATGGCGTGGAGCCAGTGCTGAATAAACGAGCCTTCGTAGCTGACATCACCAGCCCGACTGCGCAGCGCCATCTCCCAGGTGGTTAACGGGCAGATAACGCCCAGCCAGGACTGGACAACGACAATACCAATGGCAATCACGTGGGTTGCCCGGAACCAGAGATTGCGCACCCAGGACCAGCTCAGAAAGTGGCCCAGATAGATCACCAGCAGCCCAAGCACCACGTAGGCGACAAAGGCCACATGCAGGACCAGCAACGAGTCCGCGAGAACGACGTACACGGCACCTGGAACCATACCGGTTCACCCTTCCCAGTTCCCAGCGGGCCGCCATTGGAAACAATGGGGCTGCACCGAAAACCTCTTCTACCTTAGTTAGCCCATCACTCCATCTGATGACCGGAGTGGTCCATTTCCTCTTTCATCGAACCGCCGTCCAGAGGCTCTACGGTCAGTTCCACCTCCAGCGCTTCGGCTCCGTCGAATTCCAGGGTCAGCGGAATACTCTCACCCTCCTGCAGCGGCTGAACCAGTTTTTCCAGCATCAGGTGGTAACCGTGGGGCTTCAGCTCTACGGCTTCTCCGGCGGGGATGGTCAGGCCCTCTTTGAGCGGCTGCATGCTCATCATGCCATCGTGCATCATGGATTCGTGGATCGAAACGCTTGCCGCCCGCGGGGTTTGCGCACCGATCAGGGTGATGTCGGAATCGCCGGCGTTCTTGATGACCAGGTAGCCCACCCCCATTGGCGTGCCCGGCGGCGTCGGCCGACTCCACGGATGATCGATGTGCACAGCCTCTGTCACGAATTCATGGGCCGTGGCCCAAGTCGGTATCAGGGCGATCAGCGCAGCGGCAAACAGGGCTTTTACTTTCATTACTCGGCGATTCCTTATCCAAAAGTTGATTTGGGATAAAGCTTAATGAAGGCACGGACGGGCACAAGTAGTTTCATGCAGCCGAGTGTAGAAAAGTTCAGTGCGAATTCAGCTCACGTACGCGGCGAGCTGCTCCCGAACCCGTTCGATAGGCACTGGACGGCTGAAGTAGAAGCCCTGGAAACGCCGGCAACCCATGGCAATCAGCGCATCGGCCTGGGATTTATGCTCCACGCCCTCGGCCACCAGCTCCATGCCATGGTTGCCTGCAATGGCGACAATACTCTCCACCATGTTCCGGGACTGCTTATCGGCGTTGATATGGTCAATAAAGGATTTGTCTATTTTCAGCTCATCGATGGGCAAAGTACGCAACAGACTCAGGGACGAATAGCCGGTGCCGAAATCATCCATGGAAAAGCGAATGCCGACACTTCGCAACTGGTTCAGCACCGGCAGGATCTTGGTATGCCCGGACATGAAAAGGGTTTCGGTGATTTCCAGGGTCAGCTCGCTGGGCGCCACCTGATGGTAGTCCAGCTTGTCGAGGACCGATTCGGCAAAACCGGGCTGCATGATCTGCAGCACCGAAATGTTAACGGATAGCTCCAGCGGTGCCTCTTCCGAGCGGGGGAGCAAACTAAAATCAGCCAGACTGTGGTCGAGCACATAGTCGCCTAATTGAACCATGAGCCCGGACGCTTCAGCCACCGAAACAAATTCATTGGGTGGCACGTAGCCCAGCTCGTTGTCGTGCCACCGGGCCAGCGCTTCCATGCCGATCACTTGTCCGTGGGCATCCACCTGGGTCTGATAGGCCATGGTAATCAGATTCGGTTCCAACGCCCCCCGCAGTCTCTGCTCAATGTGCACCCGGCGCAAATAGCCGGTTTCGATGTCGTTACGGAACAGGCACACCTCGTTGCGATTTCGTTTTGCCTTATGCAGGGCAAGGTGGGCGCTGCGCACGATGCTACTGAAGGAGTGTCCGTTCTCGGGGAAAATGGCGGCGCCAATGCTGGCCCCCAGTTGAAGTTCGAGCGCGCCGGTCTGGATGCAGTGACTGGTATCCCCCAGCAGTCGCCAACAGTAACTAGACACCTGCTCCGGCTCACACAGGTGGGTGACAATAGCAAACTCATCACCACCCAGGCTGGCCACCACCGCCTCTTCCCCGGCGTTTTTTCGCAGGCAACGCGACCACTCCGCCAGCACCCGATCGCCAAAGTCCTGTCCAAACCGGTCATTGATGCCGCGGAAATTATCAATGTCTACCAACGCCATACTGAACGGCTGGTGACTGTTAATGCGGGTGTGAATCTGGTCGATCAGTCCGGCCCGATTGAGCAGACCGGTCAGGTCGTCATGCCGGGACTGGTGGAACAATTCCTCCAGGCGCCTTTTCTCGACCTTGTCAATGCGGTTGAACAGTAAGTAAAGCAGTGCAGAGACTACAAAGAACAGGCCCAGGTATGTCGCCAGCTCCTTGAAGAAATCCCGAAGAATGCCGGCCATATCGGACTCGGAAATGATCCACAACTCGAAGCGAGAATCGTAGACCGCAGCCCCCATGTAGTTACCACTGTCACGTTCGGAGTAAAAGACCACGGCATCACCATCGGCCTTGATAGCTTCCATGCTTCGACCGGCCTGCTCTTCCAGCCGCGCCGTTTCCTCGCGAATCTGCTCCTCTGTACGCCGAATGTCGGCATAATCCTGCGGGCCAACGCCTTCGCGGTCCAGGTACTGAATATAACCATCGCGCTCGCGGAACAGCCTCAAACTGTCGGCTGCCCGACTGTGGTGATCCTTGCGAAAGATACCCCGGTCACTCTCAATTTCAAGACCGGCGGTCATCACCAGCAATACCTCACCAGAGTCGTCCCTTAAAGCTTTTCGAACCGGAATAATCCATTTTTCGAGGGGCTCAAAAAAGTAAGTCCGCCCCAGGATGAGTTTGTCTTCCGTCAGTGCGAGGTCAAAACTGGGAGCCGTTATTTCCGAGCCGCGAAGGTTGGGTAGCTGCTCTACGCTGACATTGGAGCTCAGCGCGAGGAATTGTCCGTCGGGTTGCACCAGCCCGATACCCGCAATGGAGGGGTTAGAGGCCAGAATGCTGTCGAGCAGCGGCAGGGCATCGGGTATTTCAGGGAACTCACCGCGTCGTAGTAGCTCACGACCAACAACGTCCAACACCAGCTCCTGGGTACTGAGAATGCTGAAAACAGATTGTGCGAAGAACTCAGCGCGGGATTGATGATGGCGTTCATATCGATCAACGGTGCCACTCCAGGAAGACGACACCAGGGCCGCAAGCAATACGAGGCCACCGGCATACACGAGCCAGAATAGCGTCCATATATTTCGCTTGCGTGTCGCCAACATACCCCCCGGGCGTGTCCATGAAAATACATCGACACATTGCCAGTGAGTCCATTATAGGCCGAGTCCACCTCCGTCGAATTTACGATTTTTTAATCGCTCTCCCTTTTTAGTGCAGACCTATTTTCGGGCCAGCTCTTCCAGCAAAACGCTGAGGAACCGCGATGCCTCACCGCCGGTTGCGGCACGATGATCGAACGTCAGTGAAAGAGGAAGAATTCGACGCACTGCCGGTTTGCCATTGATCGATACCACCTTCTCCCGAATCCGGCCTGCCCCCAAGATCGCGACCTGGGGCGGGGTCACAACCGGATTGGCATACTGGCCAGTCATAGTGCCAAAGTTCGACAGGGTAACGGTGGCACCCTGCATCTCAGCAGGCGGTATTTTCCGGGTGGCCACAGCCTCACGGAGATTTTCCAGCCCCTGGCGCAGATCCTTCTGACTGCGATGGTTCACATCCCGAAGCACGGGCACGAACAGACCTTCTGGCGTGTCCACCGCAATTCCCACATGCACCTCCTCCAGCAGGCGCCGGCTCAGATTGTCGCCATCGAACCAGCAGTTTAACTCTGGCGCCGCCTCGCAGGCCGAAGCGATAGCCTGCACCAGGCGCATGGTGATGTCCGTTCCTTTTTTCCAGTCACCAATGTCGGCATCCTCGAATATCGACACTGGAACTACCTGGGCGTGGAACAGCGACATATTCTTGGCCATGGTCCGTCGCGGGCCCCGCAGCGCCTCCGCCTCGCCCAGTTGCTTCTGGTGGCTGGCCTGCCGGTGCACGTCGTCACTGGTGATCAGCCCTCCGGGGCCACTGCCCTTGATCCGCTCCAGGCTGACACCCAAACGCTCCGACAGCGCCCGCACTCCCGGCGTCGCCCGGTTGGCCCGGGCCCGTTTGCTGGAGGCGGGCGCACCGATGACGAAATGATCCTGCCCCGCTTCATCGCCTTTATCGGTGCTGGAGGTTTTCAGTTCCCCCACCACCGTACCGCTGTCGTCCCCCGTGCCTTCGAACGCCAGCAGTGGCTCGCCGGTGTGAATGATGTCGCCCGGTCCGCCGTAGAGTTTGGCGACGATACCGGCATCCGGCGACGGAACCTCGACAATGGCCTTGGCGGTCTCGACCGACACCAGTGCTTGATCCAACTCAACCCGGTCGCCCACCTTTACGTGCCATTCCACAATCTCGGCTTCAGGGAGCCCTTCACCCAGGTCCGGAAGTTTGAAGTACTTCATAGCGCGATCACCTGTTCCACAGCTTCGATGATGTCACTCACCTGTGGCAAATAGGCCTGTTCGTTGCGGTAATAGGGCATGATGGTGTCGTAGCCGGTTACCCGCACAACCGGCGCCTGCAGATCCAGGAACGCACTCTCAGCGATGGAGGCGGCAATTTCCGCCCCCACGCCGCCGTTCCTGCAGGCTTCGTGCACGATCACCGCACGGCCTGTTTTGGCCACCGAACACAACAGGGTTTCACGATCCAGGGGCGAGACAGTAGCGACATCGATCACTTCAGAAGACACGCCCTGCTCAATCAGCCTAGTCGCTGCCTGCAGGGTTTCCTGAACACAGGCACCCCAGGTAATCAGGGTGACGTCGTCACCTTCCCGGAGTGTGAAGCAGGTATCCAGCGGCAACGCCTCGCCATTGTTCGGCACGCTTTGAGTAACGGCCCGGTAAATGCGTTTCGGCTCCAGGAACACCACCGGATCAGGGTTGCGGATTGCAGCCAGCAACAACCCATAGGCCCGCTGCGGTGAGCTGGGAATCACCACACGCAGGCCGGGGATGTGGGCAAACAGCGCCTCGGTACTCTCCGAGTGATGTTCCGGTGCATGAATGCCGCCGCCAAACGGCGCCCGATACACGATCGGGCAATGTAGCCTGCCCCGGGTACGGTTTCGCATGCGGGCGGCATGGCTGACAATCTGCTCCATGCCGGCATAGATGAAGCCCATGAACTGGAACTCGGCCACAGGTTTCAGCCCCTGGGTCGCCATACCCACGGCGGTGCCGGCAATCAGGTTCTCTGCCAACGGCGTGTCCATCACCCGTTTGAAGCCAAAGCGCTCCTTCAGGCCCACGGTAGCCCGGAAAACCCCGCCATTGGTGGCAACATCTTCCCCCAAGACCACCACGTTCTCGTCCTGCCCCATTTCCCAGGCCAGAGCCATATTCACGGCCTCAACCAGGGTCACCTCACGAATCTCCGGCACGCTCATTGGCCACCTCCCGAGGCTCCGCCTCGAAATTTGGCGGCAATCCGCTCCCTTTGCCCCACCAGGGCGGCGGGAAGTGATTCGAACAGGAAATCCAGCATCGCCGTCGGCGGTTCCGGATCGGTTGCCAGGTAGACCTCCACCGCCTTTTCAACCGTCTGCTTGCACTCGGCCTGAAGGGCTTTTTCCTTGTTCGGACTCCAGAAGCCGGTGTTGTGCAGATAGTTCTGCAGCCGTTTCACGCCATCTTTTTCCCAGGCTTTCTTCAGTTCCTCCGCACTGCGGTAACGGGTAGCATCATCGGCGGTCGTGTGGTCTCCCAACCGGTAGGTGACCGCCTCAATTACCGCCCCACCCTTACCGGCACGAGCACGGTCCAGGGCTGTATCGAGGGCTTCGACGGCGGCAAAGTAGTCGTTGCCATCCACAATGTGGCCGGGTAAACCGGCGCTGATGGCTTTCTGGGCAATGGTCTCGGCTCCAGTCTGGATGGCCCGGGGTGTGGAGATGGCCCACTGGTTGTTAATGACCACAAACACCACGGGCAGGTGCCAGGCACCGGCGAGATTGATGCTTTCCAGGAAGTCACCTTTGGAGGTACCGCCATCCCCGACACAGCAGACCACGGCCCGATCCTCACCACGAATACGGAAGGCCGACGCCACCCCCACGGCATGACAGCATTGCGTGGCGATGGGCACTGCAATGGGAAGATCCTCCGGGCAGTTTTTCCAGGCACTGCCACGCTCGTCGCCACCCCAGTAAAGCAGCAGTTCAAGCAAAGTGGCGCCACGGAGAATGTGAACGGCCTGATCACGATAGTAGGGTACAAACACATCGGTTTTGGCCAGGCTCTGACCAATAGCCGTGCCAATCACTTCGTGGCCAAGCACCGAGGGATAGGTGCCGCATTTCCCGGTGCGTTGAAGAGCAATGGTTTTGGCGTCGAAGGTGCGTGTCAGCACCATATTGCGGTAGGCGGCCAGGGTACGTTCGGTATCCTCGGCCTGCGGTGGCAGATCACCCAGGGCGTTGCCGTGGTCGTCCAGATACCGGGTGCTGTCCACATGAAAATCGTGGTGTTGCTTCATCCCATCCTCCTTACCTCTGCTTCCCTGAAGAAAGCAGATGCCGAGCTCTCGCCCGCTTAAGGCAGGTTCGGTGTCGGCCTGGGTTCCGGTCGCCTCATAGTCGAGGCAAATCTCACGCCGCTGGGATAATTGCGCGGTGCCAAACAAGGCATATTGATTAAAAATTAGTCGATCCAGGAGAAATGATCAACGCCGCTCACGCAGGGGGCACAAGGCAGCCTAGTCATCCCATCGCTCAATTTGCTGACCCTGCCGAAGAAGCCAGCAACTGATACTCAGAGCCGTGTCAATGGCGTCCCGCACCGATTCACCAGCCTCAGCAGCAGCGACTTCAGCTTCCGACCACTCGTGAGCGCATTCGGGACAGACAAGCCGTGCGCCGACTTCATAAGTTTATTCAGAATTGCACTGAAGGCACGGCGATACCCGAGCCAGAATTTCCGGAGACTCCGACAGCGGCAAGGCAATGATCACTCCCTCATTCGAGGCCGGATAAACCCCGGTCAGTGCGGTGGTGTTGACCTGGTGGGACACCAGAATGATCGGCGCACCCTCGCCCATATCGTTCACGCCCTCGATGGTGTCCCTGGTTTGTCTTGGGCCTTCGCTGCGATTCTGGAAAAACGAATTCAGCGGCGGCCAACCAGTCACGTCTCCAACGTTCATCTCCGTCGCCGTGTCCATGCAGCGACACCACTGGCTGGAATACACCCGGGCCTCATCAATGCCATGTTCGGCGAGAAAGGGTTTCCAGAAACGTGCTTGCGCCCGCCCCTCGTCGTTCAGGTTGCGCTGCGTGCTACAGTCACCCAGTTCGAAGCGAGCCGGGTCGCCCATGCCTGGCGCAAGGGCGTGGCGCATCATCAGAATAGCCTCGCCACTTCGGAGGGCTTCCCAGGCTTCGGCACTGTCTTCCGCTGCAACCAACGGTAGCGACAATCCGAAAGAAAACAGTGCGAAGAATATTGCTCGAAAAGTCATCTCACTCACTCGATATTCAAGCGCGGGCCTACCTATATGGTCAGATCGAGGCATTGAGACAGTCCTTCCAAAAATGTCGTAGGCCAGGGAAGGCCGAAGACAAGCGCACATGGATGTGCCCGTAGCGGTTTTTGGAAGGACTGTCTCAATGCCTCAGCCACCTGTCACGTACTCCACTAAAGGCAATACGCTGCTAACGACTACCAAGCCCACACCAACTCCCGTTAAACTTCCCAAAAGACACCGAACCAACGAAGGACCAAGCCATGCCAATCTGGGTCGACGCCGACGCCTGCCCCGTCCCCATTCGGGAAATCCTCTGCCGAGCCGCTACCCGTTGGCAGATCCAAACCACCTTCATTGCCAACCACGCCATCAGCCTGCCGCCCAGCCCCTACATCCAGCGCCGCCAGGTTGCCCACGGCTTCGACGTGGCCGACAAGGAAATCATGGACCAGATGACTCAGGGCGACCTGGTAATTACCCAGGATATCCCGCTGGCCGCGGAAGCCATCGAAAAAGGCGCCGACGTGTTCAACCCACGGGGCCAGGCCTTCACCAAAGAGAATATTCGCCAGCGCCTGGCCATGCGCAACTTTATGGAAGAAATGCGCAACGCCGGCCAGGTCACCGGCGGCCCGGCGCCCTTCAGCCAAACCGACCGCAAGGAATTCGCCGACAAACTGGACCGCTGGCTGCAACGCAATCGGCAGGCTTAACTATGCCCTGTTTGTACGCCTGAACACTTGTTGATAATGATTCTCTTTAAATTTTAAAAGTTACCCGCTACCCTTTGCGCTTTCCCATCGCCCACGGAGTGAAAACATGTCCGGCCGTTCCAGCGCCTCCAGCCCTTCCACCAGCAGTTTTGCCGCCCTTGCCCGCCTGCTGAGATACGCCCGGGGCTATAGGCGACAGATCATTACGGCCAGCATCTGCTCCATCATCAACAAGCTGTTCGACATTGCCCCGGAAATCTTGATTGGTGTCGCCATCGACGTGGTAGTCAATCAGGAAGAGAGCTTTGTTGCCGGCCTGGGCTTTGAGACAGCCCGAGAGCAGATTACCATCCTGGCGGTGCTGACCTTCTTCATCTGGGCTGGGGAATCCCTGTTCGAATACCTGTACCAGATCCTGTGGCGCAACCTGGCCCAGCGCCTGCAGTCCGACTTGCGGCAAGATGCCTACGAGCATGCGCAACGCCTGGACATGAGCTTCTTCGAGGCCCGCAGCTCCGGGCAGCTAGTCGCCACCATGAACGACGACGTCAACCAGCTGGAACGCTTCCTGGACGGCGGCGCCAACGCCATGATCCAGGTCCTGGTCACCGTAGTAGCAGTCGGTGCCGTGTTCTTCGTGCTATCGCCGTTGATTGCGATGCTGGCGTTCACCCCCATCCCGCTGATCATCTGGGGCGCCTTCTACTTCCAGCGCAAGGCCGGCCCTCTGTACGCCGACGTGCGGGAAAAAGTCGGTGATCTCTCCAGCCGATTGGCCAACAACCTGGGCGGCATCGCGACCATCAAGAGTTTTACGTCGGAACAACGTGAAGCAGAACGCCTCAAGGCCAGCAGCGAAGCCTACGTGGAGGCCAACCGCCGGGCCATTCGCATCAGCTCGGCGTTCATCCCGGTGATCCGCATGGCCATCCTGGCCGGATTCCTGGCCACCTTTACCGTGGGCGGCATGATGGCCCTGGAAGGCTCGCTGAATGTTGGCGCCTACGGCGTGCTGGTGTTCCTGACCCAGCGCCTGCTCTGGCCACTGACCGGCCTGGCCGAAGTCATAGACCTGTTTGAACGTGCCATGGCCAGTACCCGTCGCATCCTGGACCTGCTGGCCGAACCAGTGCACGTGCACGACCAGGCTGGCCAGCCCCTGGCCGAACCGGTCAAAGGCCACGTCCGCTTTGAGCAAGTAAGCTTTCACTATCCTTCCAGCGGCGCGGGTATAAGGGACATCGACCTGACCGTGCCTGCTGGCAACACCCTCGCCCTGGTCGGCGCTACCGGGTCTGGCAAATCCACCCTGATCAAACTGCTGCTGCGGTTTTACGACCCCAGCCGCGGTCGCATCCTGATCGACGACCAGCCGATCCAGAGCGTCAGCCTGAAATCCCTGCGCAGCGCCATTGGCCTGGTGAGCCAGGACGTCTATCTGTTCGAGGGCAGTATTCGGGACAACCTCACCTATGGAAAACCCGACGCCACCGAGGCCGACATCATCGACGCCGCAAAAACGGCCGAAGCCTGGTCCTTTATTGAAGCCCTGCCCGATGGCCTGGACACGGCGGTTGGTGAGCGTGGTATACGACTGTCTGGCGGCCAGCGCCAACGCCTGTCTCTGGCCCGCGCGCTCCTGAAAGACCCACCGATCCTGGTGCTGGATGAAGCTACCAGTGCGGTCGACAATGAGACCGAAGCGGCCATTCAGCGCTCCCTGAAACGCATCGGCCACAACCGGACGGTAATCATGATCGCCCACCGCCTGTCGACCATTGTCGACGCCGACACCATTGCCGTAGTTGAGTCAGGCAAGGTGGTGGAAGCGGGCAACCATGACGAATTGCTAGAACAGCAAGGCGCCTACTACGCGCAGTGGCAGGTGCAGACCGGGCAGGCGATGCCGACAGTGCTGGCCTAAGAAAGCCCTAGCCCGAAACTACGACCGAGCCTGGCCGGAACCAGTCAGGCGCACTCAATAACATTATTGATAGTGATTCGCGTTTAGATTATGCTGCGGAGCTTCTGATTGCCGGGAGTCCGCATGTCTGCGTTTTTCGAAGTATCCAGCCTCGGTGTTCGCATCGGCGACACCACCATCGTGAAAGACATCAACTTGGACTTCCGGGAGGGCGAAGTCACCGCCCTGCTCGGCCATAACGGCTCTGGCAAATCCACCCTGCTCAAAGTATTGGCCCGGCAACTAGCGCCGGCCAAGGGTGACGTTCGCCTGCTGGGTAACAGCAAGCACCGCACCGATGCCCGTCAATTTGCCCGCACCGTGGGTTACCTGCCCCAGCACCCACCCGGCACCGACGGCCTGACCGTCCGCGAACTAGTGGCGTTGGGCCGCTACCCCTGGCGCGGCCCCCTTGGCCGCTACACATCCGACGACTACGAGCTGATTGACCAGGCGATTGCCGACACCGGCCTGACCCCATTCCGTCATCGCTCGGTGGACACCCTGTCCGGCGGCGAACGCCAACGAGCCTGGATTGCCATGCTGCTGGCCCAGCAAACCCGTTGCCTGCTGCTGGATGAGCCTATCTCAGCCCTGGACGTCAAGCATCAGGTTGAAACCCTGCGCCTGGTCCATCGCCTGGCAGAGGAACGGGATCTGACCGTGGTGGTGGTTCTGCACGATGTGGATCTGGCCGCCCGGTTCTGTGATCGCCTGGTAGCCCTGCGTGGCGGCCAACTGATCGCCGATGGAACCCCGCAGGAAATCATGAACAGTGGCACCCTGGAGACCATCTACGGCGTGCCCATGGGCGTCATGGAACGTGCCCCGGGTCAGTGGGTGTCCTATGTGCACTAGCTCGCCTTTCACAAACCCCGTTTTCACCAACCCCCTTCTCACAAAACCCCTGGCGCGGATCACGGCCGGCCTGTGTCTGCTGCTGTTGTCCGCGACGGCAGCGGCGCAAACCTGGCAGCACGAACAGGGCCGCGTGAGCCTGGATGAGCCACCGCAACGCATTGTGGCCCTGAATTGGGCCGCCACCGAAGCGCTGCTTCTGTTGGGCGTAACCCCGGTGGGGGTGGCGGACAAATCGGGCTATGCGACCTGGGTCCGTGAACCGGTATTGCCGGACCACGTGCCCAACATCGGCACCCGTGTCGCCCCCAGCCTTGAAGCCATTGCCGAACTCGAGCCAGACCTGATCATCACCAGTTCGGAAATGGCACCGGCGGCGGATCTCCTGCAACAGATCGCGCCTACTTACGTCAGCAGCGTCTACAAAAAAGGCTCCCAGCCCTTTGCCAAAGCCCGGCAGATGCTCATTACCCTGGGTGAAATGCTCGACCGGGAAGATCGGGCCCGGGAGATACTGGCCGATATCGACACCACCCTGGCCGACCAGCGCCGTCGGCTGGAAGCGCACGGCGCCCACAAACGGCCGGTTGCCCTGGTCAGTTTCCTGGACGACCGTCACGTTCGCATCTTTGCGCCCAATGGCCTGTACCAGACCACCCTGGACGGTCTTGGACTGGACAATGTCTGGCCCCACGACGGCAACTACTGGGGCTTTTCCACGGTAGGCCTGGAAGCCATTGCGCCCTACCCGGACGGCAGGATTGTGGTGATCGAGCCTACCCAACCAGGCCTGTCAGATAACCTCGCCCAGAGCCCGTTCTGGACCTACCTTCCCGCCGTGCAGCGCAGCCAGGTCTACCAGATTGAGCCGGTGTGGCCCTTCGGCGCCGTGTTTCCGGTCAAGCGATTGGCCATTCAGCTTACCGACGCGCTGATCCAGGGAGGTAGCGATAATGTACGTTGAGTCCCAGGTTGCCACCACCGCGCCACGGCTGCCGGGCAAGCTGCCGCTGACTGCCATCCTGCTCTGGCTGGGTGCACTGGCGGCCAGCGCTGCGCCCTGGCTGCCGGAGCTGGACCTGCTATCAGTCGTGTCGGCGTTCTGGTCCTACGACGGCAGTGATTACAGCTCGGTGCTGGCTCACTTCAGCTGGGCTCCCCGCGTCTCCATTGCCCTACTCATTGGTTGCGGCCTTGGCCTGGCTGGCGCCGTAACCCAGCAGGTTCTGGGCAACCCCCTGGCCTCGCCAACCACCCTGGGCGTGGAAGCCGGCGGTCAGTTCGGCGTAACCCTGGCCACCCTGTTCGCGCCGGCCTTGCTGGCCTTCAGCCAGGACCTGGTTGCGGTTGCCGGTGGCCTGCTGGCGATCGGCATGGTTGTCGCCCTGACCTGGCGCCTGGGTTTCTCGCCGGTGACTGTCATTCTTGCCGGCCTGGTGATTACCTTTTTCATGGGCGCTTTGAACATGGCGTTCCTGCTGATCAAGGGCGAATGGCTGGGCAATCTGTTTATCTGGGGCGCCGGCTCCCTGGTCCAGAACAGCTGGCAGCCATTCATGGATCTTTGGCCGCGGGTTCTGATTCTGGGTGCGGCCCTGGTGTTGCTAATGCGCCCCCTGCAACTGCTGCAACTCGGGCAGGCTTCCGCCAGCTCCCTCGGCGCCCGGGTTGGCCTGCTTCGAATGCTGGCGCTGTTCCTGGTGGTGTTGATGAGCGCCACCGTGGTCAGCCGGGTGGGCGTTGTCGCCTTTGTCGGTTTGGCGGCACCGGTACTGGCACGTCTGCTCGGTGCCCGAACCCTGCAGGAGCGTCTGTTCTGGAGCACCCTGCTCGGAGGCGGGCTACTGCTGTTAGCAGACACCCTGGCGCACTGGGCATCTTCCTGGGGTGATGGTTCTCTGGTGCCCACCGGCACCACAATGGCCCTGATCGGCGGCCCCATTATTCTGCTGGCACTGCAGGGCTTCAAGAACACTCATCATATGCCGGGCCAGGAATCCAACCCCGGTGCCTTCCTGCCAAAACGGCGGTCGGTTCTGGTCACTGGCGCGGTTTTACTGTGCCTGCTGCTTGTCACCTTCTTTGTCTCCATGGGCTGGTCACCGGGCCTGCAGGACTGGAGCTGGACACCTATTACCGACTGGGGCGAGGCCTGGGTCTGGCGCGGCCCGCGACTGCTGGCCGCCATTCTTGCGGGCGTTTGCCTTGGCTTGGCCGGCAGCCTGATCCAGCGCATGACCGGCAACGTGATGGCCAGCCCGGAGTTGCTTGGCATCAGCGGCGGCGCCGCCCTGGTCATGGTGCTGATTGTGCTCACCGGTACCGAGATCGGCCGCGCCGGCCAGCTTGGCGCAGCTACCCTGGGAGCAGCCGCTGCTCTCGGCCTACTGATCCTGCTGGCCCGGCGCCATCGCTTTGCCGGCAACCAGCTGTTGCTGGGCGGCCTGGCGCTGTATGTCTTCATGGATTCGGGACTTCGTCTGGTGATGGCCTCCGGCGGTACCGTTGCCGCCAAGCTGCTGAACTGGATGTACGGGGCCACCTGGCTGATTTCAGAAACCGAGGCCCTGAGTCTTCTCGGCCTGACCCTGGTGATTTGCCTGGGCCTGTTCGTTGCCATCCGGCCACTGACGCTGCTGGCGCTGGGCGACACCTCGGCCTCGTCGCTGGGGCTGCCGGTTACCCGGGCACGCCTAGGGCTGCTGGTTCTTGCGGCCATTCTGACCGCCGCGGCCACGGTGGTCATCGGCCCCCTCAGTTTTGTCGGGCTGATTGCACCTCACCTGGCACGGGTGTTGGGGCAGCAGACCGTAGGCCGGCAGATGATTATCTCTGCCCTGGCCGGTGGTCTGTTGTTGGCGCTGGCCGATTACTTGTCTCGAATCGTGATCTTCCCGTCGCAACTGCCGGCAGGCCTACTCGCAGCCCTGGTTGGAGGTATCTACTTCCTGTGGGGGCTGAGCCGTCATGGCCGTGCCTGAGTGCGATTACACAGACTGGCGTGAGCGCTATCGCCAGTTGCTGTCCGACTCAGACCTCAACGCCGATACGGTGCTGAGCCAGGCTCTGGCCCTGACGGGTTCTTCAAGGCAGGCTCAATCGCTTTCAGCCTCCGGACCAACGGTGCCTTTGTCCCTGGCGCAGTGTCTGACTCAGCCAGAGCGCCTGCGACACCAGCTCAGACTGGATCATCCGGAAACTTCAGACGCCCGCCTGATGCGGGCGCATGTGTCTGTCGTGCAACAGGATCTGGCGCTGTCGGTGATTGCACCGCTGACGCTGAGGCTGTTTCGGGACGGCGAGGCGCCGCTGCCGAATGAGGACGAGGTGTTTCTGGGGCAATCGACTAGGACCATGGCCAATTCGCGCTGGTTTCACACGCCGACCGGGCCATCGCTTGGTGTCGAGGACTTCGTGGAGCACCTGGCAGGTCAGGTCAACGCTTGGTATCCGGTGTTCCGGAAGGCACTCGGCGTCAGTCCCGGCGCATTCTGGAGCAGTATTGGCCTTGGTCTGGGCGCGCCGTTTTCGGCGGTGTGGAATCAAGCTGAAGCGCAGTCGGTGTGCGCGTTGGCTCAGGCGTGGCTGGACAACTTTGAATGCGACAGCAGCCGGTTTGTGGGCTGGATTCCGGCGACGCTCAATGGACAAACCCGCGCCATACCCCAGCGCAAGGGCTGCTGCCTGAAGTATCTGTTGCCGGAGGGTGGTTACTGCGGTACCTGTGGCGTGCATCGCAAAGCGCGTCTGGCAGAGCTCAACCGGCTGGACCTGGACCCAAGCCCACGCCCCAGGCCGAGCCAATCGCCAGGCCAATGGCTGCCAGGGCAATAACCAGCCCGGCGCCCGCGGCGATTTTAAGTCCCTCGATCATTTCCTGTTCCGGTGTCATTGCTTCTTCTCCCTGCCTCCATTGCGTGGAAGAGACAACCGGAATAGGCCACGCCCACTCCGGTTCCTGGTCCAATCTCAGCTTCAGAAAACTCGGGATACGGTCAAACTGGCGTTTGCCGGGTCTCCGTAGAAACCCTGGGCCGACGTACCGAATTTCTTTAGGCTCTCGATGTACTTTTCATCAGTCACGTTGTTCACATTCAGCGTGGCATTCCAGTTGCGGGCAAAGTCGTAGCTGGCCATCAGGTCAACCACCGCATAACTCTCCTGCTCGGTTACGATGACAGCTCCGGCGTTTGGCCCGCTGGTCGCAACACCCTGCTCCTGACTGATCTCTGACTGCCAGCGGATTTCACTGCCAAGCTTCAAGCCTTCAACACCGGGCACTTTCCAGGTTCCGCGCAGCTGCGCCAGGTGCTCCGGCACGAAAGATTTTTCCGGGTTGCCGTCGGCATCCTCAATGTCGACATAGGTGTAGCCGGCAAACAGCTGAATACGGTCAGTCACATCACCGACAAATTCCAGCTCGATCCCCTGGCTCTTAAGGCCATCCTGGCCTCTGTAGTAAGGATCCTGAGTTCCCGAGTAGGTACCTGCCGCTTCCGCTACGTTCTGCTGCTCTGTCTGGAACAACGCCACGGTGGTGTTCACACGGTCGTCAGCGAACTCGCTTTTCAGACCCACCTCGTAGTTAACGCCGTCAATAGGTTCAAGACGGTCCCGGTTGATGTCCTCCTCCGTCTGCGGTGTAAAGATTTCCGTGTAGCTTGCGTACACCGAGTGATCATCACTGAGGTCATAGATCAGGCCGGCGTAGGGTGTTTCCACCGCATCGTAACTGGTGGTCTTGGTGCGGCCGTAGCTCTCACCTTCGCTATCGAGCCAGGTAAGGCGCAGTCCGGTAATGGCGGTCAGCCGTTCGGTCAGCGACCAGCGCGCGGCGGCGTAGGTGGCCACTTCCTTGTCGGTCCAGTCAGAGCCGCCAACGCCGTTATCAAAGGAAGGTCTCGGGTAGTTGCCCTGCCATTCTTCGAGCGGTGGCAGCGGGTCACCAATACCCTGACCATAGCGGG
This sequence comes from Marinobacter alexandrii, assembly GCF_005871205.1. Taxonomy (GTDB): domain Bacteria; phylum Pseudomonadota; class Gammaproteobacteria; order Pseudomonadales; family Oleiphilaceae; genus Marinobacter; species Marinobacter alexandrii. The sequence goes on from NZ_SWKM01000013.1 coordinate 350,094, forward strand.
ATTCATCGACGGTTTCCGAGCGCGACCAGGTGGCGCCTACAACCAGTTCGTGGGTGCGATTGGCCAGCTCAAACGGTCCGGTGGCGTAGGCATCGACCACCCACTGCTCCACATCAAGATCGTACTGGCTGGGGTAGGCTCTCAGCCCCTCGCCCGTGTCGGGATCTGGTGTACCGTATTGATAAAACAGCTCGGATTCACTCTCACTTTCCAGTCTGAGCACCGAGCCTTGGGCCCGCCAGCCGTTGCCTAGCTGCTGCTGGAGTTCCACAAAGCTGTTGTGCTGGGTGTTGTCCCAATAAGACCAGTCTGAAGAGGTGCTGGTAGAACGGGCGTAATCGGTGGCGGTGCCGTCGGTATAGAACAGCGGCAAGGCGCCCCACATGGGGCTGTCGGTATCGGAGGTCTGTAGAGAATGTCCCAGCGTCAGCAGGGTGGTGTCGGTGAGGTCTGCCTCAATCACCCCGTAGAACATCTTTTTTTCGTTGCTGTAACGATCGAGGTACGAGTCCTTGTCTTCATAGCCCGCCACGACCCGGCCCCGAACCGCGCCGGATTCCGACACCGCACCAGACACATCGCCAACGATGCGCTTCTTGTCCCAGGAGCCGCCGGTGACGGCGATGGAGCCCTGCGTGTCTGCGGTTGGACGCTTGCGAATAAAGTTAACGGTGGCCGAGGGGTTGCCCGACCCGGTCATAAGGCCATTGGCGCCGCGCACCACTTCGACCCGGTCAAAAAAGGCGGTGTCCAACTCGCCCTGTACGTTGTCGTAAACCGCCGGCAGGCCCACTCCGTCATACTGGAAGTTATTGATGTCGAAACCGCGGGCGGTGTAATAGGTGCGGTCAGTTTCCACCGATTCCACGGTCACACCGGTGGTACCTTCAAGAACATCGTTGATGTCGTTCTGAGCAAAGTCGTCCATCTGTTCACGGGTAACCACCGTGACCGACTGTGGGGTTTCCCGGTGGGTCAGCCCCATCTTCATGGTGGTGGTTGTAGTTTCAGCCACGTAACTGCGGGTCTGCTCAGAACTTGCCGCTTCTCGCTTCGCGGACACTTCAAGCGGCTCGAGAGCCACCGGCTGCTGGCCCTGGGCTACCGCCAGACCCGGCATCGAAGCTGCCATGACCGCGGTGAACAGCGCCTTGCGGCGGAAGCTGGTTTCGGACATTCGGGACATCGTTTTCTCCGTTTTTAGGTCACTCATTTTTAATGCGCACATCTTAATGCGAATCATTCTGATTTCAAATAATTAATTTAAAACAACCACAACGAATGGCCGTCAAAACGGGGCGGTAAACAGCAGCAAGGTATGACAAGTGCTATCCTGAGAGCTCCGCCGTACCGCGTTTTGATGCCCCAACCACGACGTCCAAGGGAGGTTCCGATGCCCTCAATAAAACCTCTGGCAATGGCCTGCTGCACCTACCTTTCGGCCCTGCCCTGTGCTTTTGGCCAGACCTTTTCATCGGATGACGTAACCTTCCGGCTGGACACCGTTGCCGCCGGGCTGGAACACCCCTGGAGCCTGGCGTTCCTTCCTGACGGCTCATTACTGGTGACCGAGCGGGCGGGAAGACTTCGGATAATCCGCGACGGCAAGCTGGTTCCGGAGCCGGTTGCCGGCGTGCCTGATCTGGTGGTGTCTGGCCAGGGCGGCCTTTTGGATGTACTGCTTCACCCCGAGTTTGTCGAAAACCGAACCCTGTTCCTGAGTTACTCGCACCGGAATCGCGATGGCATGACGACCCGCGTGGCCAGGGCAACTCTGGCTAATGATCGGCTGACTGACGTCGAAGTGATTTTCGAGGCGGGACCACGCTCTGGGAAGAACCGCCACTTCGCCGGGCGCATGGCTTTCGATGGGGCGGGCAATCTTTACATTGCGGTCGGGGATCGGGGGGAAATGGATCGTGCCCAGGATACGTCGGACGACGCCGGCGGCGTGCACCGGATCACCATTGATGGCGAACCCGCACCGGACAACCCCGAGTTGGACAACGCTCGCATCAACGACACATTTTTCACCTGGGGTAACCGCAATATTCAGGGCATGACGGTACACCCGGTAACGGGAGCGGTCTGGACCCACGAGCATGGTCCGCGGGGCGGCGACGAAATTAACATTTTGAGTGCCGGCACAAACTATGGCTGGCCGGAGATCACTTACGGCATCGACTATTCAGGACTGCCCATCACCCTGAATACAGAAAAAGAGGGTATGGCCCAGCCCCTGCACTACTGGGATCCATCGATTGCGCCGTCAGGTATGGCGTTCTACACCGGCTCGCAGATACCGGAGTGGCGCGGCGACTTGTTTGTTGGCGCACTGAAGATGCGGAAGCTGGTACGGCTGCGAATCAAGGATGGCACAGTGGTTGAAGAGGAGGACTTGCTGGAAGACCTGGGTGCGCGCATCCGGGATGTCCGAGCGGGACCGGAAGGCGCGCTTTGGCTACTCTCCGATGCGCCCGAAGGCAAGGTTTACCGCCTGGTTCCCGCTCAGTGAGGGTCGTTGGTGCGCTCGGTTTTCTCGAACTGGGGCAGATCATCGGTTATGTCGAACCAGTCTGACTTGGAACCGACGTAAATGTGCCGTGACGGGCCTTTTTCCAGCGGTTCGTTGATGACACCGATCCGCAGGCGCAGGATACCCGGGATGGCATCCAGACGGCTGTAAAGATGGCTGCCACAGCGATTGCAGAAGGCCCGGTATTTGCCAGGACGGGATTCGAATTCGGTTACCCGCTCTTCACCAGCCAGGTACTGGAAGTGGATTTTCCGAACCGGTGAGCTGGCCGAAAAAGCGCTGCCGTGGGCCCGTCGACATTGACTGCAGTGACACAAAGAAATCGGTCCGAGCGGGCCATCGTATTCAAAGGTAATGTCGCCGCACAGGCATTGGCCGGTAAACATGGGAATCTCTCTCGGTTCAGCGGGTCGAATCAAATCAGCGCCGATGATACCCGGCGGCCACTTGAAGAACCAGCGTGCCGGCACCATCTTAACATCACACAGAACGAATAGGAGGAACGTATGTCATTCAGCACACTTCCGAACATCGGCATGGGAACTTTCCGGCTGAAAGGCAATGATGCACGGGATGCCGTCAAAAGTGCCCTGTCACTGGGTTATCGACACATCGATACCGCCCAGATGTACGAGAACGAGGCGGAAGTTGGCGATGGCATTACGTCCAGTGGTATTCCCCGTCGTGAAATCTTTCTGACCACCAAAATCTGGCATGACCAGCTCCGCGCCAGCGACCTGATCAACAGCCTGCACGGCAGCCTGGCTCGCCTGAAGACTGACCACGTCGATCTGACCCTGATCCACTGGCCCTCCCCGGATGACGAAGTACCCATGGCAGAATATCTCAACGCCCTGCGGGACGCCCAGAGGGAAGGCCTGACCAAGCACATCGGCATTTCAAACTTCACCTGTGCCCAGATGGATGAGGCCGTTGAGATTCTGGGAGAAGGCGCCCTGCTCACCAACCAGGTGGAAGTGCACCCGTTTCTGGCCAATCGCAAAGTCGTGGAGCACGCCCAGAAGCTGGGTATTACCGTGACGGGTTACATGCCGCTGGCCGTTGGCAAGGTAATGGAAGATGAAACGCTCCAGCGCATCGGCCAGGCACACAACGCAACAGCTGCGCAGGTTGCCATTGCCTGGGTCGCGTCCAGAGGCATCGTGCCGATTCCTTCATCCACTCGTCCCGCGCACCAGAAAGCCAACCTTGATGCGTTGAACATTACGCTGAGCGAGGAAGAGATTCGCGCTATCGACGAACTGGACCGCGGTGACCGGATTGCGGATCCTGGCTTCGCGCCAAACTGGGACTGAGCCAACAGCCAAGGGCGAAAAGAATGAGCGTGGCCGCCGGTAGCAGCAGGAACCAAACCAGCTGCAATGCCCAATAGGTGGCCGCGCTGAACAGCACCCAAACTAGGGGTATCGGCAGCAACGGCCAGAGCCATACCCTGGGCATCATCGCTAATACCAGCGAACTGGCGGCAAGGGTGACGTCCGGCGTTAACCCAAACACCGCCATGGCCCCCAGCTCTCCGGACTGCAGCACCGTCACCCAGGGCAGCGCCACAACGCCGGTCAGCCAAAGCCCTGTAAACACCCCGGCTCGGCCCTTCGGAATCGCCTCCGAGTGACAGCAGATGGCCAGAACTGCGATCAATAGTCCTTGAGCCACGAACGCCCAGCCAAACCAGACCGCCGGCCAGTTTATTTCGCCAAAATAGCGAACCAGGAACCCGGCCCCACTGCCAATCCAGGCTGCGGCAACCAACCACACTGCCAAGCGACGCCATGCGTGCGTTGGCCGGCACATCATCCAGGGCACAGCCAGTGTCAGCGGCACGACAAGCAGTTGCCAGGGCCAGAAATCCTGATTGAGCCGGATGAACAGCCGAAGAAATACCTGCGGCCCGAACATCAGAAAATCCTGCAAGGAATAACTTAGCCAGGCGACATCCGTCACAGCGACCTCACAAACGCCGCCATCCGCTGCCGCTGCGATTCACTGGGTAGTTCGCCGTACATCGCTGCCATGTTCTCCTGCATGTGGGCAACCTGCGACGTCGCCGGAATGGCGCAGGTGACTGCCGGATGGGCGATTACAAACTTGAGGAAGAACTCCGCCCAACTGCCAATCCCGGCCACCGCTGCCCAGGGTGGCAAGGGCTCAGATTGTACCCGGCGAAACAGTGCGCCACCCTGGAATGGGCGATTAACGATCACAGCAATACCGCGCTCACGTGCCAGTGGCATCAGAACCGATTCAGCCTCTCGATCAAGGACGTTGTAGGTTAGCTGCACAAAATCCAGCGGTTCGGTTTCCATAATGCGAGCAAATTCATCGTGACGCCGGCCATGGGAGGTGGTGATTCCAAGGTAACGAATTTCGCCATCGGCCTTCATCTCCTTGAGGGTCTCAAGGTGCCCCCGCCAACCCAACAGGTTGTGGACCTGTAGCAGATCAAAACGGGCGACTCCCCACCTATTGTGTGACGATTCAGCTTGCGTGCGCGTAGCCGATTCATCAGCGGTCCAGATTTTTGTGGCAGCAAAAACCTGATCGTGCGCCTGCAACGCATTCAGCGCCTTGCCCAACACATCCGCCGATGATCCGTACATGGGCGAACAGTCGACCACACTGCCGCCGCGATCAAAGAAGGTCTTGAGCACCTCCGTCCGACTCTCAATGAGATAGGGATCGTTGCCAACGTTGAAGGTAATCCAGGTGCCCATGCCAATGGCGGGCACGGATTCACCGGATGAGGGGACCGTGCGCAGGATTGGAACAGCGGCGGTACCACCCGCCAGTTCCGCAAACAAGCCCGGAGAGGCCAGGGCGAACCCGCTAATACCCGCGCCAATAACAAGCTGCCTACGTGTAAGTCGCACTGCCACACCTGCCCCTTGTGCGCCCTTGCGCACTATGCACTGGCGTCAGGCCCCGTAATGGGCCTCCAGGTACTTCAGAATTCGTGCCGATTCGAACATAGATTCATCCGTATTCGGATCTTCCAGGTATGGCACCTGCACCCGTCTATGTTGCTGGAAAAAGGCATCCCGCTTGCCGCCTGGAATCGGCGTATAGGGCCCCGGTTTCAGGCGCTGCGTTGCCGGCCCGAGCTCTGTCCAGTGCTCTTTGCCCAGGTTATGCAGCGTGTACGGGATTTCGAGTTCACACAAACGTTCCCGAACCAGGCGCGAAAACGGGCTGCCCTCAAAGCTCCACAGGTGCAGAGGCTGCACCGGCTGGCTACTGACCCTGGCTCTCAAGCCTCGAAGGGCACTGACGGCCGACGCAACCGAGCCCACGGCCGGCTGCCAGGGCTTGCCCCGATAAAACTTCGGGACCGAACGTCCGGCGTATTCCCGGAACAGGTAGGCCACGATATCGCTGGATTCATACATCACGGTGTCGGTGTTTTTATCCACCAACAGCGGAAATTGCTGCTTACCCCCGATCTCGGCGGCCTCGGCCCGAAAACGCTGGCCGCCTTTCGGGCAAGGACGGATGTCCACGTCCAGGTGCAGCGCCGTGAACGCCTCGCGGACACGCCGACAAAACGGGCAGGCTTCCATGTCGTAGAGAATGATGGGCAGCTCGGGCTGTACGCACTTCTCGACAACCATACAGCCCCGCCAGGCCGACAGAGACGAGGTTGTCACTGATCCGAGCACGTTGACGTTATGAGCGAGTAAATTGGGCATAGCAAAAAACCTTCAGTTGGTGTTTCTCTTAATTATCATGCCATCGGCCGGTTTTCCATTGGCTCACCGGCGCTTACCGCCGCCGGCAACGTAATGATTCAAAAAGCCACTTACAGGAAGTCACAAAAAATCAATACAAACAATGACCCTACTGCCATTTTTTAACGTCATGTATAAGTTTTCTGCATAGTACGCACAACAAAGATGGGCTATTGTTGAAGAATAAGAATCCATCGGTCTTCATCAGGGTAATCCGGGTATGCAGCGCGCTCACAAGGCAAGAGACAAGGGCTCGTTCCTCAAACGTTCGGTCATCGCCGCAGTTTCCGCGCTGGCGTTGGCCGGCAGCCCTGCCCTGTTGGCCCTCGACAAGGACGAAGGCGGTTTTTCGTCGGCCCGGGTCTGGAGCAATCAGGTTCGCGACTACGCCGCCAAGTCCCTGGACGCCGAAAATGCTTTGAGTGTCGCCGCCATTCCCCTGAACGGACCGGGCATTGAGCAGTACATCAATGCTGACGAGCTGATGAGCCCCGGCTCCATCATGAAACTGGTTACCACCTACGCCGCCCTCGAAATTCTCGGCCCCAGTCACCACTGGGACACCGATTTCCTGACCGACGGTGACATGGTCGGCGATACCCTGAACGGCAACCTGTACGTGCGCTTTGGCGGTGATCCGAAGCTCACCATTGAACGGCTGTGGAGCACACTGGGGGAACTGCGCAGCATGGGCATTACCACCATCGAAGGCGATCTGATTCTGGATGGCGACTATTTCAGAATCGACGGTGGTTTCCCTCAATTCGAGGACAATGGCGACAACCCTCACGCGCCGTTTCTGGTGGAACCGTCACCCTTCCTGACCAACCTGAACCTGTTGCATTTTCAGGTGCGCGCCGACGAACGTGGCACCCAGGCCTGGAGTGTGCCAGCTCTGACCGATGTGGTGATTGATAACCGCGTCACTGCTACTGCGGAAGGCGCCTGCCCGAGCCGCCGAAGCTTTGAGTGGGAACCCATCTTCCACGATGACAACAAGGTGACCGTTCGCGTGACTGGTGCCCTGCCCCAGGGCTGCCGAACCACTCGTTACCTGTCGCTGATGCCCCATGACCAATACAGCGCCGGCCTGATCCGATCAATGCTTGCGGAAACCGGCGTTACAGTCAACGGCGCCGACGGTACCGGCCAGACCCCGGAAGACGCACGTCTGGTCATGAAGACCACCTCTCCCGACTTGGTCGCCATGGTGCGCGACATCAACAAATGGAGCAGCAACGTCATGGCGCGCCAGATGCTGCTGAATATCGGAGCCGAAAACCGGCTGGACGATGAGGATGATGATCGGGTCGCTGGCATTCGGGTAATTTACGAATGGCTGGAGAAGAAAGGCATCAACACCGCAGGCATGGTGATTGATAACGGCGCGGGCCTCACTCGCCATGGCCGCATTACCGCGCGCCAGGGTGCACAACTGCTGCAACACGCCTGGAACAGTCCGTTTTCCGCCGACCTGATGGCTTCCATGCCCATCATCGCGATGGATGGCACCATGGCCCGCCGGTTGCGCAACACCGGCATGGACGGCAGTGGCCGGATCAAAACCGGTTACCTGGAAGATGTCCGCTCCATCGCCGGTTTCACCCGGGACGAACACAACACCACCTGGGCCGTGGTCGGCATGGTCAACAACGATCCTGCCTGGAATGGCCAGGCGGTTCTGGACCGGGTTCTCTACTCGCTACACTATCGCCCACCGACCGGCACCGCATTCTCTCGGGCCGAGTCCGGTACCGGTAAGCCGGAAACCTCAATTCAATAAAAAAGCCCCGGTCAAACCGGGGCTTTTAGTTTGTGGCGGGGTCGTCCCGCTTTTCAGGGCTAGGGTATTACGAAATCATCCAGCAGCGTAACTGTGGCAACACTGGCCATGCTTTCCTCCAGCCGGGCCAACGCCGTATATACGCCACCGGCTGACAACGTCAAGCTCGGAGACTTATACAGTTCCGTTGAGCCATCGTCCGAGGTGATGAAGATTACATAGTCATCGGCTGCAACGCTCACATACCCCGAAGAGGTTCCATACTGAAAATCATCCAGCGCAGGTGACGCATTCCCGATCAAGGTTGAGCCGGCACCACCAGCCGCAGTCGGGATGAGGAGCACATCGACGCTCTGGGCTTCCACTGCTCCGTGCAGCACGCGCAGGCGGGCCTCTGTCACAATTCGACGGTTGTCATCAGTGAACGCAAACAGGTCGAGACCGTCTGCGAGTATTCCAGCGGCAACGAGGGTCCGCAGATCGCCGTTAGCCAGATCCAGCGTTTCATCGATGACCGCCGTGCTGGTGTCCCCAGCCGCAGTCACCGCGACACGATTTGAACCCGTAGCCAGCTCCACGTAACTGCCGGTCACAGCACCAGCCGGAACCGTTTCGCCAAAAGCAACATCCCCGGACGCCGGCGATAAGTCAGGATCCTCGTTGACGTAGATGTCCACATTGGGAGTTGGAGCGGCTGAATTATGAGCCGCCCGGATTCCTGCGCCAGTACCGACATCCAGAATCTCAGACGTATCCGCACCATTCACAACCAGCAGACTGACTGGTGAATCTCCAAACACGGTGTTATCTACCGCGCCAATCAGCAAATCCGCACCGGCCGGCAGAGGCACGGTGCCACTGTCGTAAACCACGGTATCAGAGCCTGTCGGCGTTACCCGGATTTGATAGTCCCCGGCGGGCACTTCCAGCGGCCCGACGCTTTCCTGGAATGAGAAGGTAAAGGTGGCATCCGCCGGCAGTGGATCACCCGCCGCTGTCACAAACACATCCACCGGGCCGGCCGCAGCAGCCTCGGCATCAGGCGAGAGGTGGGCAATACGAAGCCGCACTGACGTCGCCGAATCACGATTGCCATTATCGGCCAGGACGAGAGCAGCGATGCTGCTGTCGCCAACTTTACCCACGGCAATCACATCGTAGTGGGTATCGAACCGAAAAGAGGCGTCCGTTTCGATGACGGTGGTCGTGTCTCCGCCCGGCAGGATGCCATCAATGGCAATGCTGGAAGAGCCGGCCCGGGGTGTCAGCTCCGCCGCCTGTTTGTAGTCAGCGCCCGACACTACCGGATTGGTATTCAGGGCACCACCACTGAACCGGACATTGACTGCCGGCGCGTCGGAGGATGCGTGCACCACCCGAACGCTGGTGTTTTTTGAGTCGCTGTCACTGTCGAAACAGCCGGACAACAAAATGCTGCCGACCGTCGCCAATGAGATAGTGAATTTGGTGTTCATTGTCGTTGGTCCTCGATCTCTGAGATAAGACCCTGTAAACGGTGGTTCACATCTGCAGTAGTTGAAAACCTGAACTATGCATCAAGGCGATTTACGGACACCAAAACGAAACGGTTTAACAGTTTTTGACAATTGATCAGATAGGCATTGGTGAGATGTCAGGGCTCAAAGCGCCGGAGGGTGAACTCGGTTAATTTCGCCGCCAGCGGCGCGATGAAAGTAACCAGGGGAAAAGCCACCGCCCATGCAACCAGCCAGGCTGCGGTCCAACGGGCGGGGTATCCGGAATCGATGCCGGTATTGAGCCAGGTGATAACGCCGGACATCAGAAACGACATGATGCCGGACATATAAATACCGAAAACCAATTGTCGGACCCGCGCAGGCTTGAGCTTACTCATACTATCTCCCGTTGGGGCCCCAAACCGATCTGGAGCCGCATCTGAATTGGACTGAATACCGTACACTGACAGGATAGGAACTGAGCATGCTAGTAAGCCTGCGGTCTTTTTGCGAGCGCTCTTTTTAGCAACTGTTTTGAGCGAGTAATCGTGCCGAGCACTCGCTCCCCCTGGCCACACTGGACGAACCATGAACAGGCAGACCGTCACAGCGAACAAATCCCTTCTCTGGAGCACACTGCTGCTCGCCGCACTACTCGTGTTGTCCGGTTGCAGCTCAACGCGCATGGCCTACCGCTACGCGGACTGGGGTGTTGTCTGGTGGGTAGAGGATTACGTAACCCTGACTGATGCCCAGAAAACACAGCTGTATGAGGACCTGGACGAGCTTCGGGGCTGGCACTGCGCCACGGAACTGCCTAAATATCAGGTGTGGCTGAACACACTGGAAACCGATGTCCGCCAGCAAAACATCACGCCCGAGGCCCTCTCCCAACATCAGGACGAACTACTGGGCTTTTTCCCGCCACTGCTATCCCGGGCGACCCCGATTGCAACTCGACTGCTTACCAGCCTGACCGATGCCCAGGTGCGCGAGCTGACCGAGAATATGGCAGAACGCCAGCGCGAACTGGAGCAGGAGTATCTGGGGGAAGATCCCGCCGCTACGGCGGTAGCCCGGGCCGAGCGCACCTCGGAAAGATTGGAACGCTGGCTGGGCGATTTGAATGACAACCAGCAAGCCATCGTTACCCGCTGGTCTGCGCAACGCGATCGCCAGACCGAAATCTGGCTGCAGGGTCGACGCAACTGGCAGTTGACCTTCCTTGAGGCGCTGGAACGGCGCCAGGAACCGGGATTTGAACAGGAGGTTGCACGACTGCTTAATGAGTCAACATCGATACGGGGAGAGGAATACGAGGCGATGATGGCGCGCAGTCGAGTCGCCCTGAACACCCTGATCCACGGTGTGGTGGCCGCGGGCGACACGGCTCAGCTGGCGCACCTGAAAAACCGGGCCGCTGAACTTAACCGTGATTTCGAGGCCCTGACCTGCTCGCCCGGCCCCGAAATCGCTGAGAGCTGACTATTTAGATAGTCAGGTAACCACCGTCAGCATTGATGCAGGCACCCGTGGTGTAGCTTGACGCACCAGACACCAGGTACAGCACGGTGCCGGCCATCTCGTCAGGATCGGCCACCCGCTTCATAGGGATGTGAGCCATGGCCTGTTTCTTAATCGCCTCGTTGGTGGTCAGGGCACTGGCGAACTTGGTGTCGGTCAGCCCCGGCAACAACGCGTTCACACGAATGTTCTGCTGGCCCAGCTCCATGGCGAATGACTTGGTCATGGAGATAACCGCCGCCTTGGTGACCGAATAAATGCCCTGGTAATGACCGGGATTCACCCCATTCACCGACGCCACGTTCACGATCGCGCCGCCGCCGGCTTTCTTCATCATCTGCGCGCCCCGGGCACACATGAAGAAATAACCCCGGATGTTCACATCCACGGTCTTGTTGAACGCGCCCAAATCGGTATCTTCGATGGGCCCGAAGTAAGGGTTGGCGGCCGCGTTGTTCACCAGAATGTCGAGCTTGCCATGAGTGTTCTCAATGTGGCCCCAGATAGCCTCGATCTGATCCATCTCACCAATATGGCAGGCATAGGCTTCGGCGCTGCCCCCGGTCTCGCGAATGCTGGCCGCGACCGCTTCACAGCCGTCAATCTTGCGACTGCTGACAATCACGTGGGCGCCATAGTTGGCCAGGGTGCGCGCAATGCTTTCACCAATGCCCCGGCTGGCACCGGTAATCAGGGCTACCTTACCGGTCAGATCAAACAGGTCTTTGCTGCTCATTCGATTACCTCAATTTTTTATCGGAACGTCACCAGGGCGGGGTCTTCCGCCTCCAGGTGACTGTAGTTATTGAAAACGGACAGGCTGCGACGGGGGCCGGAATAAAGCACCCGGGTGACGCTGGTGTTGGCAATAACCTCGTTCAGCCCCAGTGCCCGGGCATCATCCAGCCCCAGCAAATCCTGGCAGATCACCGAGATCGGACCACCTGAAGTCGCTACTAAAACGTCACTACCGTCGGCATATTCGACCATCTCCTCGAACGCCTGCAGCACCCGGGCCTTGAACACCGGCCAGGTTTCCGAATAATCGCTGTCATGCTGACCCGAGGCCCAACGCCGAACCGCCTGAACAAAGGCTTCCTGGAAGGCTTTGGCAGGTTTGGGAAACGCCCTCAGATCACGGGTCATAACCTCGCGATCCTGCCACTCGGGCCGATAGCGGGTAACCACCTCGTTATGGTCAAACTCGTTAAAGCCCGGGGTTACCTGCATATCAGGTAGCTGACTGCCAAAGCCGGTAGTAATGGCCTCAACCGTCTCCCGGTGACGCTTCAGATTGCCGCCGAAGACAGCGCTTGGAGTTAACCGATTGGCCAGCCAGCGCCCCAGCACCCTTCCCTGCTCCCAACCTGTGGGCGAAAGCTGATCGTAGTTGGCCTTGCCAAAACTGGCCTGACCATGGCGTACCAAATAGACTGTTGCCATTACAGGAAGCTCTCTTTAATCAGACGCTGACAACGCTTCTCCAGGTAATTGGCCGCATGGCCAAATGCCGCAAAGCGCTTGTCCTTGGTCTGGCCGTGGTAAAAGCGGTAGTAAATCTGCTGGACAATAACCGCCAGCCGGAACAGCCCGTAGATCTCATAAAAATCGAAGTTATCGACCCGAAAACCGGACTTCTCCATGTAGTACTCCACCACTTCCTTGCGGGTCAGCATGCCCGGGCGATGGGTAGGCTGGCGACGCAGCATCTGGAACGGACCTTCGTCGTCGGCTTCAATCCAGTACGCCAGGCTGTTGCCCAGGTCCATCAGCGGATCGCCGATGGTCGCCATTTCCCAATCGAGAACGCCCACCACTTCAAACGGGTTGTCTGGGTTCAGCACCACGTTGTCGAACCGAAAATCGTTGTGAATCACTACCTGGGCAATGTCGTCCGGCATCTTGTCGTTGAGCCATGCCATGACTTCTTCAAAATCGCCGACATCCTCGGTGCGTGCCTTGCGGAACCGGTCACTCCAACCGCCAATCTGACGCTGCACGTAGCCGGCGCCCTTACCCAGCTTGTCCAGGCCCGTTGCCTGGGCATCAACCCGGTGCAGGTCCACCAGCTTGTCGATCACGTTCAGACACAGCTTGCGGGTGTCCGCTTCGCTCAGGTCGAAACCGTCCGGGAAATCCTGGCGCAGGATGATGCCCTTCAGGCGTTCCATCACGTAGAAATCACAACCCAGGACATCGTGGTCGTCGCAAATGGCAATGATATTGGGCACGTAAGGATAAACCGGCTTCAATGCCTGCATTACCTTGGCTTCGCGCAGCATGTCGTGTGCGGACTTGGCGATTTTGCCAAACGGCGGTCGGCGCAGCACGAACGAGCGCTCACCATAATCCACTTGGTAGGTCAGGTTGGAGGCGCCGCCCGGGTACTGCCGGATTTCAGGTTCACCGCTCAGATCGGGAATCGCCTGCTTCATGAAGCGATCAACCACCGCCACATCCAGCTCTTCGCCCTCGCGGACATCCTTCGCCTGATCAATCTGGGTCATTCAGGACTCTCCTCTTGTCTTGCTTGGCGTTTCAGGCTTTGGCCTTGCCGCCCATCTTGTTCATCCAGCGCTTGCTTTCCTGATGCATCAACCAGTCAAATGCCTTGGGTGCGTGCCGTTTGACCATCCACATCCGGCGCTCTTTGGCGTGGGGCAGCACCCAGAAACTCTTGTCTTTCACTGACCGCATGATGTCTTCAGCGACATTGTCCGCGGTAATGTTCGAACGCTTCATCAGCTTGTTCACATTCTGCTGAACACCCGGCAGGTCAGAACGCATGCTGCTGGCCAGATTGGTCTGGAAAAACGCCGGGCAGACACAGCTCACGTGGATACCGTCATCCCGCAGCTCCTGGCTCAGGGTTTCGGACAGAGCAATAACACCCGCCTTGGAAACATTGTAGCTATCCATCAGCGGTGCCAGCATCAGACCAGCCATAGACGCGATGTTCACAAACGCACCTGAGCCCTGCTTCTTGAACTGCGGCGTAAAGGCCTTGCAGCCACGAACCACGCCCAGCACGTTAATATCCAGAATCCATTCCCAGTCCGCCATGGTGGTGTCTTCAATCGACCCGGCGGAAGCCACTCCGGCGTTGTTAACCACCACATCAACACCGCCCCATTTAGCGGTCAGATCGTCACAGATCTTCTCCAGATCCGTCAGGCGCCGAACGTCACATTCAACGTAGTAGCCTTCACCCCCGGCGTTGTTGATCTCCTGCTCGACACTGGCGCCCTGCTCCGGATTAATATCACCGATGCAAACTTTGGCACCCTCTTTGGCATAGCGCAGTGCAATTGCACGACCAAGGCCGCTGGCACCACCTGTGATGAAGATTCTCTGAGTCATAGTCATTTCCGTCACGTGTTATAAAAAACTAAAGCCAACTCCGAACATCGACGGAGCTGGCGGGCGGGTATTTCTGAAACTGTGCGGAGCCATGGATGGCGGAGCTCAAGCGTCACATGGACGTGCTTGAGCGGGTTTCAGAAATACCCGCCCGCCAGCTCCCGCCCCAGATTCAGGAACCCCGATTCTTATATTTAGCCAACTCAAGACGAGCCACCATAGCCCGATGCACCTCATCCGGCCCATCCGCCAACCGCAGAACCCGAGCGTAAGCAAACAACTGAGTCAGCGGGAAATCATCATCGCTGACACCGGCGCCACCGTGGATCTGAATAGCCTGATCAACAATAGTCTGCAGCATCGCCGGAATCACCGCCTTGATCATGGAAACCTCCTGCAGTGCACCGCCAATACCCTTGGTATCCAGCGCCCAGGCGCATTTCAGAGTCAGCAGACGCGCCTGCTCAATGGACATACGGGCATTCGCTATGATGTCCGGGTTACCGCCCAGCTTGGCAATCGGCCGGCCAAACGCCTCACGGCTGGTAGCGCGTTTGATCAACAGCTCCAGCGTACGCTCGGCGGCACCGATGGCACGCATGCAGTGGTGCACCCGGCCTGGCCCCAAACGGCCCTGGGCAATCTCAAAACCACGACCTGGGCCGGCAATAAAGGCACTCTTGGGCAGGCGCACGTTATCGAACACCACCTCACCATGGCCATAAGGTTCATCATACTCGCCAAAAACCGGAAGCATACGTTCAATGCGAACCCCCGGTGTATCCAGCGGCACCAGCACCATGGAGTGACGACGGTGCTTCTGGGCATCCGGGTCAGTCATGCCCATAAAGATGGCGACCTTGCAGTCCGGGTGACCAATACCAGTGCTCCACCACTTACGGCCGTTGAGCACTACCTCATCACCCTCCACCACAGCGGTGGCTTCCATGTTGGTGGCATCAGAGGACGCCACAGCCGGCTCCGTCATACAGAACGCTGACCGAATCTCGCCGCTCATCAGGCGCGGCAGCCACTCCGCTTTCTGTTCCTCGGACCCGTAATGGATCAGCACTTCCATGTTGCCGGTATCCGGCGCGTTGCAGTTGAAGATCTCCGGGGCAATAAAGCTGCGGCCGGTTTCCTCAGCAATCAGGGCGTAGTCGGAGTTGAGCAGGCCACAGCCATGCTTCTCGTCCGGGAAGAACATGTTCCACAGACCCTGGGCCTTGGCCTTCTCCTTCAACTCCTTGATGATCGGGAGAACCACCCAGCGGTTGTCCTGGGACGCCAGCTCCTTGTGGTACTGCGCCTCAATGGGAAAAATCTCGTCGGCCATAAACGCCTTCACGCGCTTGAGATAATCCTGGCCTCTCTCGGAAATATTGAAATCCATCGCCCTATCCTCGCTGAAATCCTGACGGCTGGTGCATTGAATTGATCACGATGAAGCCAGTCTAGGATCGCTCAAACTATTACGCGACTGAATTATTCTTATCCTTTATCATTACTCAAACTTATTCAGAGACACGGATTTCGACATGGCCTTGAATCGCCTCGACCTGAACCTCCTACACGTCTTCGACACCATCTACCGCGAAGGCAGCCTCACCCGCGCGGCCCGGGCCCTGCACCTGACCCAGCCGGCGGTCAGCCACTCCCTGTCACGGCTCCGAGACCATTTCGATGACCCTCTGTTCACCCGACAGGGCAACCAGATGGTGCCCACACCCCTGGCCCGTCGGTTCCTGGAGTCCATGCGGCCCGGCCTTAACCAGATACAGGGCGCGGTAAACCAGTTTCACGCCTTTGATCCCGCCAGCCAGCGCAAAACCTACTCGCTGGGGCTGCGGGATATTCTTGAATCCACCTTTCTACCGCAGTTGATGAAACGCCTGGTGCCCTACCCCGAGCTGGAGATTGTCAGTCAACGGATTCCCCGGCGGGACATGGAAACCCAGCTGGCAGCCGGGAAACTGGATTTTGCAGTGGATGTGCTGCTGCCGGTCAGCAACCAGACATCGCACCAGCTGCTGCGGCGGGACCGGTTAGTGCTGGTTGCCCGGAGCGACCATCCTTTAACCGGGGGCAAGTTGACGATGGAGGAGTATCTGAAGGCGAAGCACGTTCTGGTGTCGTCGAGAACGGAAGGACCAGGCATTGAGGATTTTGAGCTTTCGCGCCTGGGGGTGCAGCGGGATATTCGCTTACGTTGCCAGCATTATTTCGCGGCTTGCCGGGTGGCTGAGGAAACCGACCTGCTTCTGACCATGCCCGAAACCTACGCCCGGATTATTGCCGAGCGGGCCAGCTTGACCCTGATGGATCCGCCGACGGAATTGCCGTCGATTGATGTGCATCTGTACTGGCACAAGGCCTATGAAAAGGAGCCGGCTCTAATCTGGTTCCGGGAGCAGCTTCACTTGATATCGTGACGTCAGTCGCTACACCCGTGTCGCCATTGTTCGCTTTAACGACGCTTTCTTTAAAATCCGGGACTCTCGCCTAGTTTAACGTGTTTGAAAACGTGGGCGTCTGCCGATTACAACTCACAATAAGAGGGCTCCGCTGTGGAAATCCTTGATTTCATCATGACCAACCTGGACCTGCTGGGAAGGCTTACCCTGGAGCACATCGGGTTGGTGGCCGTTGCTGTCGGACTGGCAACGCTGATGGGTGTTCCTATTGGTATCGCCATAACCCAGAACGAACAAGTAGCAACAGTTGTGCTTTATGTCGCCTCAATTCTGATTACTATTCCTTCAATTGCTCTGTTCGGGATCATGATTCCGATCTTGTCCACCATCGGCCATGGTATCGGTTACCTGCCTGCCGTTATTGCAGTACTGCTTTATTCTCAGCTCCCGATCATCCGTAATACCTATACAGCCATTCACAACGTGAATCCGGGCCTTCGGGAGGCAGCACGGGGTATCGGCATGACCAACGTCCAGCGACTGCGCAAGGTGGAAATACCGCTGTCTGTACCAGTGATCATGGCGGGTGTACGAACCGCCGTGGTCATGAACATCGGCGTGATGGCCATAGCGGCCTACATTGGTGCCGGTGGACTGGGAGTCCTGATCAGTCGGGGGATTTCCCAGAGTGACCCCCGCCAGTTGGTGGTCGGTGCGATTGCAGTCAGCCTGTTGGCAATTATCGCAGATCGATCCCTGCTGTCACTGCAGCGCAAACTGACCCCAAGGGGCCTCTGACTTTTCGAGAAAACAACAACCGGGACGCGGACTATGATTACACTCGACAACCTGACCAAAATCTTTGACACCGAGCGCGGTGTGGTGACTGCCGCCGACCATATCAACATGGAGGTTCCGCAGGGTGAAATCTGCGTTCTACTCGGTCCCTCTGGTTGTGGCAAAACAACCACTTTGAAAATGGTAAACCGGATTATCACACCGACCTCTGGACGCATCATGATTGACGGCCAGGACACCACTGATCAGGATACCGTTTCTCTGCGCAGGAACATCGGCTACGTTATCCAGCAGATTGGTCTGTTCCCGAACATGACCATCGAGGAAAACATTTCGATCGTGCCGAAGTTAATCGGTTGGGATAAAAGCCGCTACCTGAAGCGCGCTTCGGAACTGCTGGAAATGGTCGCTCTAGACCCCGCTATTTTCCTGAAACGGTATCCGAATGAGCTATCCGGCGGCCAACAACAGAGAGTCGGCGTGATTCGCGCACTGGCAGCAGATCCCCCAGTCATGCTAATGGACGAACCCTTCGGCGCGATAGACCCTATAAACCGGGAAGTCATCCAGGATGAGTTCCTGAAACTGCACAGGGAATTGAAGAAGACCATCATGTTCGTGAGTCACGACATTGATGAGGCCGTAAAAATGGCAGATCGCATCGCCATATTCAAAGACGGCAAGCTGATTCAGTACGACACTCCTGATGACTTGCTCTCCCATCCAATCAACGATTTTGTAAAAGGCTTCGTCGGACGCGATCGAGCACTAAAGCGCCTACAACTGGTAACCGTTGCCGAAGTGCTGGAGAGCGAGTCCAGTGTTGTAACCGCAGACGACTCACTGGCAACTGCGCTTCAGAGAATGGACGCAGCCGGATACGAACGTGCCATTATTCTGGTAGACGGTAATAAAAGGCCGGTGGGTTACGTATCACGCAGCGTGGCCACTACGACCAATGGAAACTGCGGCAAGCACAGTTTCAATTTGCGCACCGTCGTCCGCCCCGAGGACGATCTACGAACGGTCGCCTCAAAAATGTTCACTCATGATGCCACATGGCTGCCCTGTGTCTCCGAGCACGGAAAACTGATGGGCACAGTGACCCAACGGGGGATCACCCATCACCTGGGTGCCACTTACAAGACATCCCGGGTGGAAGGACACGACCTGCAACACATGCGGGTGGCGACATGAAAAAAATCAAACAGTCCCGTTTCTTTCAGTTACCGGTTCTGATTGGTGCTCTTCTATTGGGAGTATTCCTCCAGCGTTCCGGCCTGATCGACGGCATGTTGTTCTATTGGGAAGACATTGTCTATCTCACAAAACAGCACATCCAACTAACGGTTATCTCCGGTACTCTGGCGATTGTCGTGGGTATACCACTGGGGATCCTCCTGAGCCGCCCACGCTTCATAAAAATATCCGAGTGGGCGATGCAAGGTCTCAACATAGGCACCACGATCCCGACGCTAGCGATACTGGCGTTGTCTATGAGCCTGCTGGGAATCGGATTTTTGCCATCGGTTTTCGGGCTGTTTATCGCGTCCCTGCTACCGATTGTCCGCAACACCTATACAGGTCTCCTTGGCGTTCCAGCACACTTAAAGGAATCTGCTTCGGGCATTGGAATGTCGCCCGGCCAGATGCTGCTGAGCGTTGAAGTTCCTAACGCTGCCTATGTGATTTTTGCCGGAATCCGGACGGCCCTGGCAATTAACGTGGGCACCGTGCCGCTGGCCTTCCTGATTGGGGGCGGCGGTCTGGGCGAGCTGATATTCACGGGCATCGACCTCTTTGACACCGAAATGATGCTGGCAGGCGCACTGATGACCGCGTTGCTTGCCATCACTGTGGACATCCTGGTGGCTGCCTGCACCTACCTGATGGTCCCCCGCGGGGTGAATCCATCCCGCGCCTAACGATGTAACGAACCGGCCACTCCGGGTGGAGCGGCCAAAAAACAAGAAATCACGTGGAGTACTGAAACATGATAACCCTCAAGAAACTCGCCTCCGTAGCGACCCTCGCCGTCGCCATGACATTCAGTGGTGTGGCAGCCGCAGAAACCATCGTGGTCGGTGGCAAGAACTTCACCGAACAGCAACTGCTAACTTCCATGACTGCCCAATACCTTCGCGGCAAAGGCTATGACGTCGACAATCGCGCAGGCATGGGAAGCGCCGTAGTCCGTTCCGCCCAGGAGAATGGCCAGGTGGACGTCTACTGGGAATACACCGGCACAGGATTGATCGTCTATAACAAAGTTAAAGAAAAGCTCGGACGTCAGGAAGGTTATGAAAAGGTACGCGAACTGGACATGGAGAAAGGCCTGGTCTGGCTTAACCCATCTGACGCCAACAATACATACGCACTGGCAATGCAGGCGTCAGAAGCGAAGGCCATGGGTATCGAAACATTGAGCGATATGGCTGCGGCCGTGAACGGCGGCAAGGAGCTCGTCCTTGCCAGCAATGCCGAGTGGTATGCCCGCGAAGATGGCTTCCGCCCATTCGCCAAAGCCTACGGTTTCAAGTTGCCACGTAACCAGATCAAGCGCATGGACTCTGGCCTGACCTACACCGCACTGAAAGAAGGTGAAGTGGATCTGGCGCTCGTGTTTGCCACTGACGGCCGCATCCCCGCCTTTGATTTCGTCCTCCTGAAGGATGACCGGAACTTCTTCCCGGACTACGCCATCACTCCGGTTATTCGTCAGGACACACTGGACAATAACCCAGGTCTGGATGAACAGCTCAACGTCCTCTCCGGCCTTCTGGACAATGAAGTAATGTCTCGCCTGAATGCCCAGATCGACGTCGAGAAAGAGGACATCGAGAAAGTGGCCCGTCGCTTCCTGGAGCAAAACGACCTGATCTGATCCACAATGGTACAGAGCCCTGTGGTCCCTTCCGGGCACACAGGGCTTTTCCTGTTAAAATACCTGCCGGAATGCCGTCATGATCACCAACCTCAATGTAGCCGTCGCCCAGATCAACTGTGAGTTGCTGAATGTTGCATCAAATCTCGAACGGCATCGCGAATACGCCGAGAAGGCCCGGCTGAATGGCGCGGAACTGTTACTGTTTCCCGAATTATCCCTGACAGGCTATCAGGTGGGCCGTGACGCCCCAACCGTTGCCATGCGCCGCGATGATCCGGCCCTGCTCAGCCTCGCCAGGCAAGCGCGAGATATTACTCTTGTGGTCGGCTTTGTGGAGCGAGCAAGAGCAGGCGAACTCTACAACGCCATGGCTTACCTGAGGGACGGCGAGGTTATCCACGTCCATCGCAAAATCAACCTGCCAACCTATGGCGGCCTTGAAGAAGGCAAGTGGTTTCATTCCGGCGGCCAGATCGGCAACGTGGAAATTCGCCGGCACTGGGAGTCGGGCTGCCTGATCTGTGCAGACCTCTGGAACCCCGCTCTCACCCATTGTGCCTTCCTGAAACAACCAGAGCTGATGCTCGCACCGATTAATTCAGCGTCGGGTGTCGTCAGCGAAAACTTCTCAAATGAGGACAACTGGAAAACCAATGTCAGTTTTTACTCGATGATCTACGGGACGCCCGTAGTTATGGCCAATCGCCATGGTCACGAGAAAGACCTCTGGTTCTGGGGTGGCAGCTGCATTCTCGGCCCAAAAGGCGAAATTCTGGCAGCCGCAGACAACCGCGAATGCATCATTCAAGCGGAACTGAACCAGGAGGACATCGATCGCGCACGCTTCGAAATGCCCACGGTACGAGACTCCAACACCCGACTGATCCGACGCTTGCTGGAAGATCATTAATGCACTCAGGCCAGAAAAAAGGGCGGCCGTAGCCGCCCGGAAATCCCGCTTGTTAGCGTCAGTCGTCAAAGCCGTATAAACGGGAAGGATTGGACACCAGGATTCGATGACGGGTGTCCGGATCCGGCACCCATACAGCAAGGTCGTCCAGAAGGTCAGTGTCATCCGGCATTTGCCCCTGGAAATGGGGATGAGGCCAGTCGGAACCCCACACACAGCGATCGGCATTGGCGGCCACCAGCGCACTGGCCACAGCGGTTACGTCCGGATAAGGGAATGCTTGCTCCACCGTTATCCGATAGCTGCCAGAGAGCTTTACCCAAGCCCGATTTTCGGTAAGCAGTTTAAGCAGCTTCCGAAACCCGGGATTGTCAGTTCCCAGGGCAGTAGGCATATGCCCCATGTGGTCAAAAACCACTGGCACGGGCAAATCGGCGACCCGGTCCATAATGTCGTCACAGTCCGCGACATTGATCAGGAACTGGAGGTGCCAGCCCAGACCGGCAATGCGGCCCGCCAGCTTCAGCACATCGTTCCACTGCAGACCACCTCGGAACAGAAGGTTCATGCGTATACCACGAAACCCTGCTTCGTGGAGTTCTTGGAGCTCATCACTTCCGATTTCCGGATCGACGACACACACACCGCGATAATCATGTCCATTCGCGTTCAGTTGATGAAGCGCGTTCAGGTGCAAGCTGTTATCGGTGCCGTAGACACTGGGCTGCACCAGAACGCCTCGCTCGAAACCCAGCGTTCGGTGAAGCTCCAGATACTGCTCCAGGGTAGCCTCGGGCGGCGTATAGGTACGGTTAGGCGTAAATGGATAGAGCTCATGACCAGAGAAAACGTGGGCATGGGTATCACAGCTCTTCGCCGGAAGGGCCACTGCAGGACTCCGCATCGGGGTGCGAGCAGCTTCACAAGAGGGGATATCGGGAGGCATATTCAGTCACTCAAAGCGGAAGCGGCGGCCACTGGCCGCCGCAAGAGAGCTATCAAAACGTGGAAGTCATCCAATCGGCGAGCTTCCCCGCGAAGGCCTGGAACTTTGGATCATCGTCCAGCATCCACTCGGTGTGTCCACCACCCTCAAGTAGGAACAGTTCCTTCGGGCCAGGATAACGGGCATACAGTGAACGGGCTTCGGTCACCGGGTGCAGATCGTTATCTGCGCCGTGGGCGATCAACAAAGGAATCTGCGCAAACCGATCGTCCAGGTGCGCTTCCGGGCAGAAGCTGATCAGTGAGTCCGCGAAATCAAACGTGGAGGTTACGCCATAGCCCGGCGCCTTGACGAGCTCAGTGAAGACATATTCACGGCTAACCGGGTCGAGCGGGTAGATTTCGAACGGGTCGATACCTTTTGGTTCGCCGCCATTGGCCAGACGGACACGTTCGGCTGCCATGAAGGCACGGAACTGCTTCCAACCAAGTTCGCCGCGCAGTGCTTTCTGCACGCGCACCGCATCAAAGAAGCCGTTCATGGCGATCAGTCCGTCTACCTGATCTTCGCAGATACGGAACGCATCCAGCACCAGGCCGCCACCCATACCCCATCCAGCAAGGACGACTTTGCGTTTTTCTTCCCGAGCGCGCTCGGCAACCACCGCCACCGCATTGGCGATATCACGAACCTGCTCTTCGATAAGAACTCGCTCGCGCTTGCCTTCGGATTCGCCAAAGCCACGGTAGTCGAACCCGAAAACTGTGAAGCCCCTGTTGGTCAGGAAGCGAGCATAACGCTCGGGATGAATATTTTTCTGTCCGGTGAAGCCAGAGCAGACGATGACGATGGGCAAATCCTGATCGTCTTTCTCGGGATTGGTGAAGAAAGCGCCGTCGAGGGTCAACTGGTCACTCTGAAATTTCACTTTTTGTTCAATCATGTCGGGTTCCTGCCAATGGGCGTTGTTGTTTACGACTACGGCTCCCATCATCAGAAAATCCCGATCGACAAAAATTTAAAAAAACGCCATCATGGGTTAAAAAAACGACATTCAGTTCAGGCGACTCAATGAAAAGCCTTCAAACTCAGAAAATTGGTTTTCTCAGCACGCCGCAATTTTCCATGCTCTCGTTCGTTGCGGCTCTGGAACCACTGCGGGCGGCAAACCGCCTCAGCGGGAAAGCGCTGTATGAGTGGCATATTTTTTCCCAGGACAACCAGCCCGTGGCCGCCAGCAACGGGCTACCAATCACTCCAGATCGTCGTTTCGATGAAACCGCCGACATTGACCTTATGATCGTGGTAGCTGGCATCGGAACCACCCTGATCCGAGACAAAAAGCTGTTCGAATGGCTACGCCAGCTCTCTCGGCGGGGGGTGGCTTTGGGTGCCACATCCACAGCCTCACTTCTGCTGGCCCGGGCACGGTTGCTCTCTCACCACCGATGCACCATCCATTGGGAAAACAAAGAGAGTTTCCAGGAAGAATTTCCCGAACTCAACGTTACCGGAGAGCTGTACGAAATTGACGGCAACATCATGACCTGTTCTGGTGGTCTAGCCAGCCTTGACATGATATGCCACAAGATTGCACTGGAGCACGGGGCAGATCTGGCAATGGGGTGCGCCGAACAGTTCATTCATCCCCAGATTCGTCCCGCCAACGAAAAACAGCGGATGGAGCTTCAGTTCCGACACAACACCAATCACCCCCGATTGATCAAGGTTATCCAGCTCATGCAGAATCATACCGAAGACGTGCTGAGCTGCACCGAAATTGGCGATAAGGTTGGCCTTTCGACCCGCCAGATGGAACGATTATTTCAGAGCCACATGCACACCACACCCAATGCCTTCTACATGCAATTGCGCCTGGAGCGGGCCAGGCATCTGCTTCTTCAATCCACCATGAGCATTACCCAGATAGCAACGGCCTGTGGCTTCAACTCTACATCCTACTTTACCCGATGCTTTGCCAAGGGCTTCGGGTTAACACCGAGGGAACAGCGACAGAGGCGGGAGCCAGGCTGAATTCAAGTCGTCGGTTTCTTACAAGTCGATGTCGCTTTATTAACTGTCAGAACGGACGTGAATGCCAATCATGGAGGCACAATAAAACTGAGCGCCTACCATGTCCGACTTATCTTTACCGACACAGATTCTTGAACTTGATGCCAACGCATTGCCATCCGACATCTACCAATTGGCCCAGACCTGTCTCCTGGACCTGCTAGGCGTTGCCGCAGCGGCAACCAGCACCCCCCTAGCCCGAATCGGCCGGCAGTTTGTTCTGGATCAGTACCCCGGTAAACAACCACTTTTGTTCTCGGAAGGCACCGCCTCCAGTGCCGGGGCAGCTTTATATGGTGGCTGGCTGATCGACGCTCTTGATGCCCATGACGGCCATGTGCTGACCAAGGGCCACGCCGGTGTCGCCATACTGCCAGCCATGCTGTCACTCCCGGAAAGCCTCGAACTAACTGGGCGCCAGTTCCTTGGCGAACTGGCTATCGGTTACGAGATCGCGATCAGGGCCGGTATCGGCCTCCACAGTTCCGCCTGCGATTACCACACCTCGGGAGCCTGGAACTGCCTGGGCGTCACGGCCGTGGCCGCCCGTGCGATCGGGCTTTCGCCTCAACAACTGGCCGAGGCACTGGGCACGGCTGAATTTTATGGACCACGCAGCCCGATGATGCGCTGCATTGATCACCCAACCATGCTCAAGGACGGTTCGGGCTGGGGTGCCATGACGGGCATCTCGGCCGCCCTGCTCGCCAGGGCCGGTTTCACCGGATCACCGTCACTGCTTCTCGAGCAGTCTGATCTATGGCGTGACCTGGGCACCCACTGGCATTTCCGGGACACTTATTTCAAACGCTACCCGGTCTGTTACTGGGCCCAGCCAGCGGTAGAAGCCGTGCTGTCGCTCCGGCCACGGATCCCCGATATCCAGAACATTGAAGAAGTCCGTATCACCAGTTTCCATCAGGCGGTTCGTCTCCATACCACTCGACCGCAAAGCACCGAGGAGGCTCAGTACAGTCTGCCCTGGGCTGTTGCGTGTGCACTTCACAGAGGCACGGTGGACCAGACGTCGGTTACCGATGACCTGGAGAACAATGAGGTTATCCAACTGGCAGGTAAGATCCGTCTGTGTGAATCAGAAGAACTCTCAAATTACTTCCCGGCAAAACGCTATGCCACAGCCACCATCCGTCTGACCGACGGTCAGGAACTGATCAGTGAACGCTTCCAGGCGCGGGGAACACCAGGCAATCCAATCGACAAGACTGAGTTGATCACCAAATTCTACGAATTAGTTCCGCCTGACCTGGCCTCATCTGCCCGCCATCTTGAACACATCATCAACACCTTACCGGATCGTCCAGTGACCGACCTTCTGACGTCGTTAAACCAAGCCATTTTGCATAGTGACCGACAGGAAAACAGAAGCAGCCATGCTACCGCGACTTGAACACATCACACCGACGCAAGCCCGATACCTCGATTTCCTGGGCGCTCTGAAGCAGTTGGGATTTCAGGGTGATATGACTCCGGATTATGCGACCCGAACGGTACTGGCAACTGACAACTCCATTTACCAGGTCTTGCCCCAGGCCGCGGTGTTCCCGGTGGACAAGGCTGACGTCAGACAGCTGGCGGCCCTGGCCTCCAAAACCGAATGGCGGGATATCGTCTTTAGCCCTCGGGGCGGCGGCACTGGTACGAACGGACAGTCTCTGACAGACGGGATTGTGGTGGATCTGTCCCGGCATATGAACCGGATTCTTGAGATCAACCCGATAGAGGGCTGGGCCCGGGTGGAAGCCGGTGTGGTCAAGGATCAGCTCAATGCTGCAGTACGGACACACGGTCTGTTTTTCGCACCGGAACTATCCACCAGTAACCGGGCTACCATTGGAGGAATGATCAATACTGACGCTAGCGGTCAAGGATCAGTGATGTACGGCAAGACCCGAGATCACGTCCTCGAACTCGAAACCGTGCTGATGGACGGAAATTTGATTCAGACCAAAGCATTCAACGCGGAAGAGGAAGCAATTGCGGCCGGAACCCCCTCGCTTGTCGGAGAGGTCTATCGCACCCTCGCCGATATCTGGGATCGGAGAC
This sequence comes from Marinobacter alexandrii, assembly GCF_005871205.1. GTDB lineage: Bacteria > Pseudomonadota > Gammaproteobacteria > Pseudomonadales > Oleiphilaceae > Marinobacter > Marinobacter alexandrii. Next base: position 376,613 of record NZ_SWKM01000013.1, read on the forward strand.
ACCCAGATATCGAAAAACACTTCCCAAAACTCAATCGCTGTCTGACTGGCTACGACCTGGCACACCTTCGCGATGAGTGTGGTCGCATCAATACGAACAACATTCTTTGTGGTTCCGAAGGCACGTTGGGGTTCATTGTCGAGGCTAAAATCAACCTGGTTCCCATTCCCAAGTTTCAGGCGCTGGTTGTGGTGCAATACGACAGTTTCGATGCATCTCTCCGGGATGCCAGGGCGCTGATGGAAGCTAGACCTTCCTCTATCGAAACCATCGATAGCCGGATTCTGGAGTTGGCGAAGACTGATATTGTCTGGCAGGACGTGTCGGCGTTCTTCCCAACCTCTCAGGGTGCTGTGACCCAAGGGGTGAATCTCGTTGAATACACCGGCACTGATGAACAACAAGTGCGACAAGCGGTGAAAGCTCTGACCGACCAGCTTGATGCCCCAGATCGCAACCCTACATGCCAGTATGCCGTTGCATTCGGCGAACAGTCAGTTAACCAGATCTGGAAAATGCGTAAACGCGCGGTCGGTCTGTTGGCCAAGGCACCCGGAGAAGCCCGCCCCATTGCCTTTGTTGAGGACACCGCCGTGCCTCCGGAACATCTCGCGGATTTCATCCGTGACTTTCGCGACATCCTTGATCGGGAGGGCCTGAGTTACGGTATGTTCGGCCACGTTGATGCCGGCGTACTGCATGTTCGTCCTGCCCTGGATCTGAAAGAGCCCGAAACCATTAACACGGTTCGCAAGATCACAGAGAAAGTGGTGATTCTGGTGCAGAAATACCATGGGCTGCTCTGGGGAGAGCATGGCAAGGGCTTCCGCTCTGAGTTTGTACCCGGCTTTTTTGGGGATTTATATCCCGAATTACAAGCGATCAAAAGGGCGTTCGACCCCTATAACCAGCTAAATCCGGGAAAGATTGCAACTCCCGATACCCGAATTCCTCTGGTAAGACTCGATGAACCCGGGCAACGAGGCCCATTGGACCGGACCATACCGGCTGAAAGCCGGCGCAATCAGCCCGACGCCATGAACTGCAATGGCAATGGCGCCTGTTACAACTTCGATCCAAACGATTCGATGTGCCCTTCCTGGAAAGTCACTCGTGACCGGCGACACTCCCCCAAGGGGCGTGCATCGTTGATCCGGGAATGGCTGAGATTGCTTGGCGAACAAGGTCTCGATACCGAGACGCTGGCTACCCGCTCGGATAAGCATTCCACCCTGCGAACACTGCCAGTGCGGATGCTCAACACTCGCGCCCGCAGCCGAGGTCAGTACGACTTTTCCAACGAAGTTCGACAAGCCATGGACGGATGCCTGTCCTGTAAATCCTGCTCTGGCCAGTGCCCGGTCCAAGTGGACATACCGGAGGCCCGCGCCAGATTCATGCACCTTTACCACAGCCGCTACCTACGACCGCTCAAGGATCATCTGATCGGGAGGCTCGAACAGATGCTACCGTGGATTTCCAATCCACTGATACGGCCTGTCTACAATGGCCTTATGAGCTGGCCTCCGACCAGATCGCTGATCCGGAAGATTGGCATGGTCGACAGTCCCAAACTTTCAATGCGAACACCGATGGCCGCCGCCGCTGAGCTGGGTATAAGGTTAGCCAACAAAAAGGAACTGGCGGAGCTGGATGACCGTGAACGTGCGGAGTCGGTGATCATTGTTCAGGATGCGTTCACCAGCTTCTTCGAAACCGACACTTTCGCCGCTATCCTTGAATGTCTACAGTACCTTGGCATCCGGATCTGGCTACTACCATTCCACCCGAATGGCAAACCGCTTCATGTTCATGGCTTTCTCAAACAGTTCCGTAAAACCGCGATCAGGCACACTGACTTGCTCAGATCCTTCGCAAAGTTCGACATTCCGCTCATCGGCGTCGACCCCTCGATGACCCTGGCTTTTCGATCCGAATACCGGAAACACGTTGGCACTGATGTTCCTGCCGTGATGCTGCTTCAGGAGTTCCTCGCCCAAAAACTTAACCACGATGTGCCAGCGGTCAGGCCGGCTCCTGGTGAGCACATAACCCTGTTGGGCCACTGTTCGGAAAAAACCAACGCCACCGGCAGCATGGACCAATGGCGGGCCGTATTTGAAGCTTTAGGAATAGAGGTCAATATTGAAACAACCGGTTGCTGTGGCATGGCTGGAACTTATGGCCATGAAGCCCGAAACCTCGGCAACTCGAAAGCCATCTACGATTTGTCCTGGGGCCCGAAAGTCTGCGCACTGAAGGAGCACAGCACGCTATTGGCTACCGGATATTCATGCCGGACCCAAGTCACTCGCTTTGCCCAGACGCCCGTGAGACACCCCCTAGAGTATCTACGGGACAGGTTCGCGTCAGAGGCGAGGTCCGAAACTATCAGTAGGCGCCGACCAACATCAGAAACGCAAAAAACCCAATAGCGGTTATGCCCAGCGAAGCAACGACGATCGCGAACCCCCACCAGATGGCGGCGCCGCCTGAAATGTTGACGTCGTGCCCGCGCAGCGTCCTATAGAACGCCCAGGGCCCCAGCACAAAGGCCCCTACCACGGCAAAAACCAGCCCGACGCTGATACCTGCAAAGGTCCATGTGGCGAGCGCCATGGCACGATCTGGAACCTGATCGGTCACACCATGGCGCTCAAGAAATTTCTTGCAGAAAAACCACAGCAGAGCAAACAGTGCCACCACAAAGAGGAGGCCACCGATAAACGTAATAATGCGATACAGCAAAGAAGCACCCTGTCCTGTTTATGCCGGGTCTGATACCGATGAGAACCATCCGATAAGACCACGGTCTGGTTCACGCAGCCTGCCCAAACGTGCGAAGGTTAGGTTGTTTTAGCAAAAACGTGCCGGCAAAGCCACCGGCGCTTGCAGAGCCCGGACAATCCAGCGTCCGATCTTTCCCAGCCATCCGGTGGCATCCCGCTCTTGGACGTCTAAACTGGGAGACTGGTGAACATACGAGTCGATTAAAAAAGGAGTCGCCTGAATGGCTGAAACAACCCGCATCGCAGTCACCCCCGGTGACGGCATTGGACCGGAAGTAGTGGGTGAAGCCGTCCGTTGCCTTGAAACCCTGCGCGCAAAACACGGCCTGGCGGTGGAGTGGACCCGATTCCCCTGGCCATCCCATGCCTGGCACGAGGAACACGGCGAATCCATGCCCAAAGATGCCCTCAAGCAACTCCAGGCTTACGATGCGATTCTGCTGGGGGCGCTGGGCGATCCGGGCCCCATGGACGATGCCGAACGTTACCTGCTCTCGGACAGCGTCTCACTCGCGCCCCTGCTGGAAATGCGCAAGGGTTTTGACCAATGGGTATGCGAACGCCCTGCCCGACTGCTGCCCGGCGCGCGGCAGTACCTGGCCGACGAACGGGCCAAAGACATCGACATGCTGGTGATTCGTGAGAATTCAGAAGGTGAGTATGTCAGCCAGGGTGGACGCCTGCGCAAAGGGACCGAGGATGAAGTCGCGACCCAGATGGAAGTGTTCACCCGCAAGGCCACCAACCGAATTATCCGCTACGGCTTCGAGCAGGCCAGGAACCGGGCCTCTGAGCGGGTAAAAGAGGGTCGGACACGTAGCTTCCGCACACTCGATGGCCGAACCTGTGAGAGCCAGGTGTGCCTGGTCACCAAGCGCAACGCTCTCAGGCACTGGGGCGATATGTACACTGAGGCGTTCGAGGCAATCAGCGAGGAATATCCAGATGTGGCGATTCACCATGAACTGGTGGACGCCGCCTGCATGAAGTTCGTGCAGAGCCCCTGGGCGTTTGATGTGGTGGTTGCCAGCAACCTTCAGGGCGACATACTGACCGACCTCGCCGCGGTATTGTCCGGGGGCATGGGGGTGGCGCCATCGTGTAACCTGAATCCGACCGACCCGAACATGCCCTCCATGTTCGAACCAACCCACGGCAGTGCGCCGGACATCGCCGGCCAGGGACTTGCCGACCCAACCGCCATGCTGTTCACTACGGCGCGCATGCTGGAATGGCTGGGCCGGAAGGACCCGACCCTGGCCGCAGCTGGCAAGGAACTGTTCGACGCGGTGGCCGCTGATCTGGCCGAAAACGCGGGCAGTCAGCGCGGTACCCATGAGATCGGTGTGGCCATTTGCCATCGGCTGACCGGCTGAACCCAACAATGGCGGCGCTGCTGTACAGCGCCGCCATTGTCGTCTCCTCGATAGCTTCCGTCTGTTCGATAACTCTCTTCTACTGATCCGCCATCACGAATTCAAGCCGCCCCGGGGCCACGCGCACATCCACGGGCATGGCGCCAAACATCCGCTGGGCAAAGTTGGTTTCATCCAGACGGTATACCGGCATGGTTTCCAGCATCTGGGCTACCGCCCTCATGACGTTATCCGTTACCGGTTTCAGATCGCCCCGGAAAAACGGGGACTCAACACTGCTGTCCAGCAACCGCAGTCGCCGAATGAAAATGGCCTTCTCGGTGCTGTCATAAACCGGTGCACCCTCCACCTTCAGTGCGATATCAACTGGCAGACGGGCCAACATGGCATTGACCGCTACCTGCCCTTTTACGTCAATCACCGCCACATCCCGGCCATCAGGGCCCAGGGTAATGTCGGCATCACTCAGGCTCAGGCTCAGCGGCGAACCACTCTTGAGTTGCTGGCGATCGAAATCGCTCACCACATCCTGAAGGTGTCGTTCCAGTTCGCCTTCGGATATTGAATACGGTGACAGGCTGGCACAGCCACCGGTCAGGGTAAGCGTCAGAAGAATCAGGGCCCAAAGGCCGGACTTGGAAAAAGTGCGCATTAGATCGCCTCCATGAGTTACCCACCTATCCTGAGGCACGGCGCCAAGTGGGGGCAAGACGACAAGATTAAGGATCGGTCAGAATTGCCCGGCGCAGCTATTCGTTCTCGGCGCGGACATCAACGTGCGGGGTGAGATCGTCATCGAAGGTGACATGGATGACGATGGGACGACAGCAGACCTGGCAGTCTTCCACATACTCCTGCTCCTGCACTGACGGGTCGACGCTGACATCCAGCGTCTCCCAGCAGTAGGGGCATTGTATGAGGACAGACTCCAGGGCTGACATCACAACTCCTCAGAACTGTTGCTTGGCCATCCACGGGATGACGCGATCGAAAGCTTCCTCCAGCTTCTCACAGGTTGTCGAGAAACTGATCCGCACTGCGTTGGTGGACGCCTCACCAAAGGCATCCCCGGGCACCATACAAACACCGGTTTCCTTCAGCATGCGCAGCGCCAGGTCAGAGCCATCCACATGGGGCGGCAGGCCCGGGAACGCGAAGAAGGCGCCACCAGGCTTGTACCCGGTCATGTAGGGGGTCTGATCGATCAGCTCCACCACCTTGTCACGGCGCTCCTTGTAGATACTGACCATGTCCTGCACGCACTGCTGATCGCCCGTGAGCGCCGCCACACCGGCATACTGGGACGGTGTATTGGCCACCGAAGTGGTGAACATGTGGTACCGGCGCAGGGATTTGATCGCCGCCTGACTCGCAATCACCCAACCAACCCGCAACCCCGCCATGCTGTAGGTTTTTGAAAAGCTGCTGATGCACATGATGTTGTCCAGATCCATGGAGCAGTTCAGGACGCTGGCGAAGTCGTCATCATCGAAGATCAGGTGGTCATAGACTTCGTCGGCGTAGACCTGGATACCCCGGTACGCGCACTCCTCCAGGATGGTCTCCACCGTACTGCGCGGATACACCGCCCCGGTCGGGTTATTGGGGTTGTTCAGGATCAGCGCGAAAGTGCGCGGGCCCATGGCACGGATGACTTCGTCAGGATCAAGCTGGTGATCGTTTTCGGCGTGGGTTGGTACAAACTTGACCTCGCCACCGTTCATCCGGATCAGGGGCGCGTAGAGCAGGAACGAAGGATCAGTCACGATGAACTGACGGCCTGGTGCCGACGTTGCCGAGATAGCCAGGTACATGGCCTCGGTGGCACCACTGGTGATCAGGATGTTGTCGCGGGTCAGCTTCCGGTTGTAGCGCTTGCCGTAGTAATCCCTGAGCGCAACCAACAGCTCCGGCAACCCGGCATCCATAGTGTAACCGGTTTGCCCGGCATTCAGCGCCTCGACGTAGGCGTCAATAATATGCTTGGGCGTCGGCAAATCCGGCTGACCGATCGACAGATGAATAACATCTTTCATCGAGGCCGCCATATTTACCATGCGGCGGATGCCCGGCACAGGAATCGCCTGCATGGCAGGGTTCCAGCTGGCCTTGTTCTTCCGGTACTTCACTTTACGTGGTCTGGACTGGCCAGTCTCGTAGTTGGCAGAGTCTGCCATAAAACACCTCCTGCGAGCGGGGCAAAAATAAGCTACCCCTGCAGGTTAGCCAGTAAGAACAGGCCACACAAGACATAAACGCAGAAAGATACCAACGGTAAAATTGCCCTACTCGCACTGACAAGAAGACGCCTTTCACAGTCACAAGTTGACCGCACTGCACTCGGGTACCAGACTGTCGTGAGACCCAGCTTCGGGATCGCCAATCAGCTCACAAGGCGGAGGTTAAATGACACAGCCAAGCACACCCGTGGTAACCGTTCTCACTGCACCCGGCGAGCCGGAGCCACCGGGCATGGACGCTCTCAGGTCACGTGCGGAAGTGCGATTCGCCTGCGATGAGCAGACGCTGAGAGACACCTTGCCGGGCACCGACGTCATGATGGTCACCGACTTCCGCACCGAGGCCCTGGAAGCGGCCTGGGAGTCGGCCGACAAACTGCAGTGGATTCACGCCACCAGCGCCGGGGTTGATGCGCTGATGTTTCCAGCGCTGATTCACAGCGACGTGGTGGTCACCAACGCCCGAGGCATTTTCGACCGGACCATTGCCGAGTACGTGCTTTGCACCATCCTGATGTTCGCCAAGGACTTTCCGGGCTCGATCCGCCTGCAGATGAAGCATCAGTGGAAGCACCGGGATACCGAACGTGCTGAAGGCAAACAGGTACTGGTGGTGGGCGCCGGCTCCATCGGCCGTCAAATCGGTCGCCTGGTGAGTGCCGCCGGACTGAACGCCCACGGCATTGCCCGGACACCTCGCCACGACGACCCGGATTTTGTCGCCGTGCACGGCAACGACGACCTGTTCGAACAGTTGGGGCACGCCGACTTCGTGGTGATAGCGGCACCGCTCACCCCACAAACCGAGGGCCTGTTCGACGAGAAAGCCTTCAAGGCCATGAAGCCGTCGGCCCGGCTGATAAACATTGGCCGCGGCCCCATCGTGAAAACTGACGATCTGATTGCCGCGTTGCGGGATGGCGAGATTGCCGGGGCCGGCCTGGACGTGTTTGAGGAAGAGCCGCTACCGGAGAATCACCCCCTGTGGGACATGGAGAATGTCACCATGACGGCTCACATGGCCGGTGACTTCATCGGTTGGAAACGGGCGCTCACCGATCAGTTCCTGGAAAACTTCGACCACTGGCACGCGAGCGGTGAGCTTTTCAATCTGGTTGATAAAGAGCTGGGGTACGCCGGCAGCAAATAGCCTGATGGTAGATGCCGTCAGCCCCGGTTGCTGGCGGCGTACTGTTGCTGCAACGGCAGCAGATCCACCACTCGCTCCGGCCGGTTCGGATCAACCAGCTCGGTGGACGACTTGTAGACCCGGGGCGTGGTGTACAGCAACTTCAGTGCCGTGCCGTGAGGCATCGCCACATAGCGGTCACCATGGTGCTGCTCGAGCCACGCCCGAACCCGGGGCGCCTTGTTGGAGGACATCTTCGGAAAGAAATGATGCTCCACATGGTGGCTGAACCGGAAGTGCAGCCGGTCGAGGATCGGGTGGCTGCGCAGACTCATGGAGTTATCCAACGGGTTATTGGTGGCGGTCTGCGGCCTAAGGAAGTGGTTGGTCAGGATATATCCCTGCCCCAGTGCGTTCGCGACCATGAATGGAATCAGCACCGTAAACACCGCCAGCGGACCCGACACCACTGCCAACACTGCCCAGGCCGCCACACAGACCACCGATTGGCGAATCGCGCGGGCCCGATCAAAGCCTTTGAACTGCTTTCGCTTGCGAGCCTGGAACCAGAGCACCAGCTGGGCGTGAAAGGTGAATGAATACGTCAGGAACAAATAGCTGTACCAGGTGCCAGACCCCGGAGCGAGCTTGGTGAATTTCTTTTGCTTGGGATCGGCGCGGTAGCGGCGCAGCGTGCCAAAGCTGTCCGGATCGGTATCGCCGGCGTTGGTGTTGCCGTGGTGAATCACGTTATGCCACTTGCGCCAGAACTCCGGCGGCACCACAAATGGCCCGAACCCGAGCCAGCCGAGGAAATTCTGCCAGCGCCGGTTCATCCCCAAAGCACCGTGTAACACCTCATGGGCCAGCAAGGCCTGGCAACCGATGGTATGACCAACCACCACCCCCAGCACCAGATTGGCGTACCAGGGCAAACCCGCCAGCAAAATCGTCGCGATCCCACCCCAGATGATCAACTGCAGCGGCACAAACCAGATCACCCGCCAGGTTTGCGCCTTGAACGTGTCGGCCGGCAGGTCCTTCTTCATGCGGTCTCTGAGCTCACGCTCGTCGGGCTTCCCATAGATGGCTTGGCCCGAGGCATCGGGCTTCACGGCTGCGTTCATTCGTCACCTTTACTCTTTCGAAAAATCAGATCGACGCACTCGCCATTTTATTTGAGAGTACACTTGTGCGCTGAATCTACCGGAAGAAAATACTGATGACAATGCCTATTCTATAAAATCCATTTAAAATAGATTGTAATGCGTACACCTGTACCATTAAAGCAAAGAACGCTCAGAACCACCGGGCACAAGTTCAGGCCATAAAAAAACGGGAGCCCAAGGGCTCCCGTTTCACATTCACGCTGAACAGCGTCGTTATCAACTACCAGACAGTGACTGATCCGATGGATCAATTTCCATCTGCTGGATTGCGATGACCGCCTGAGTCCGGTTACGAACCCCCAGCTTGCGAAATACCGCGGTGATGTGGGCCTTGATGGTGGCCTCGGACACATCCAGATCGTAGGCGATCTGCTTGTTCAGAAGCCCTTCGGCCAACATGCCCAACACCCGGAACTGCTGCGGTGTCAGCGACGCCAGCTTCTCGGAAAAATCCGTGGCGTCCGAATGCATGCGCTCAATCTTGTCCGCCACTCCGGCTGGCAGCCAGACGTCACCTTCCAGAACGTCCTGGATGGCCTCGGTGATGGTGGGCAGGGGCGCTGATTTGGGGATGAACCCGGACGCACCGTAGTCGATCGAGCGACGCATGACCTGCATCTCTTCCGATCCTGACACAACCACCACTGGCAACCCCGGGTACTGTCCGCGCATGAACACCAGCCCGGAGAAGCCATGGGCGCCCGGCATGTTCAGATCCAGCAAGACCAGATCCGCATCCGGGTGCGACTCTACCGCCGCCTGCAGGGCCTTGATGCTATCGACTTCAACCGTCTCGGCATCGGGCACCGCCTGACTGACCGCCTGCTTCAATGCTGCGCGAAACAACGGGTGATCATCAGCGACGATAATTGTTTGTGCCATTCAACGGGTTCCTTAACAGGGTTACGGTCTTAAATGCGACCTTATTTGAATTCACGACTGCTGATCAGCTCATCAACCACACCCGGGTCTGCCAAGGTGGAAGTGTCTCCAAGCTGGTCGTGCTCGTTAGCAGCAATTTTACGCAAAATCCGCCGCATAATCTTGCCCGAACGAGTTTTTGGCAGTCCAGGTGCCCATTGAATCACATCTGGCGAGGCAATCGGACCGATTTCCTTGCGCACCCACTGGACCAGCTCTTTCTTCAGCTCATCGGATGACTCTTCGCCCTGCACCAGGGTGACATAAACATAGATGCCCTGCCCCTTGATGTCGTGTGGAAAGCCAACCACAGCAGCTTCAGCGACCTTGTCATGGGCGACCAGCGCGCTTTCGACTTCCGCCGTACCCAACCGGTGACCGGACACGTTCAGGACGTCGTCAACACGGCCGGTAATCCAGTAATAACCGTCTTCATCCCGGCGCGCGCCATCACCGGTGAAATACCGGCCCTTATAAGTGCTGAAGTACGTCTGCTTGAAACGCTCATGATCACCGTAAATGGTGCGCATCTGCCCCGGCCAGCTATCCAGAATCACGAGATTGCCCTCGGCCTTACCCTCCAGGATGTTGCCATCGTTATCGACCAGGGCCGGTTTGACACCAAAGAACGGCACGGTCGCCGAACCAGGTTTGAGATCGGTGGCGCCCGGCAGCGGCGAAATCAGGATGCCGCCGGTTTCGGTCTGCCACCAGGTATCCACGATCGGACATTTGCTGTTACCAATGACCCGGTGATACCACTCCCAGGCTTCCGGGTTAATTGGCTCACCGACCGAACCCAGCAGTTTCAGGCTGTCGCGCTTGGTACCGTCCATGCAGGACGCACCCTCAGCCATCAGCGCCCGAATGGCGGTGGGCGCCGTGTACAGGATGTTAACCTGATGCTTGTCGACCACCTGTCCCATACGGGAACTATCCGGGTAGTTGGGCACCCCCTCAAACAGCACGGTGATTGCACCGTTACACAATGGGCCGTACAAAATGTAGCTGTGACCAGTCACCCAACCAAAGTCTGCGGTGCACCAGTATACGTCGCCGTCGTGATAGTCGAATATATACTCGTGCGTCATCGACGCGTACACCATGTAACCACCGGTTGTGTGCAACACGCCTTTGGGCGCACCGGTGGACCCCGAGGTGTACAGCATGAACAGCGGGTCTTCCGCATTCATCGGCTCGGGCGGGCAATCGGCCGAAGCAGATTGCATGAGATCTTCGTACTTCACATCGCGGCTATCGTCCCAGGGCACGTCGGAATTACCAGTGCGGGCAACCACCACCACTTTCTCGACTGCATCGGCACCGTCGATCTTCAGGGCCGCGTTTACATTTTTCTTCAGCGGAATCTTGCGGCCTCCACGCAAACCTTCGTCGGCCGTGACCACGAAACGGGATTTGCCGTTAACAATCCGGGCGCCCAGCGCCTCGGGCGAGAAGCCACCAAAAACCACGGAATGAATCGCCCCGATACGGGCGCAGGCCAACATCGCCACTGCGGTTTCGACAATCATCGGCATGTAAATAGTGACAACATCGCCCTTCTTTACACCCAGCCCCTTGAGCACGTTGGCAAACTTGCTGGTCTCCTCGTGCAGCTCCCGGTAGGTCACATGGCGGGAATCGGCCGGGTCGTCACCTTCGAAGATGATGGCGGTCTGGTCACCTTTTTTCTCAAGATGACGATCAAGACAGTTGGCTGAAGCATTCAGCTCGCCGTCTTCAAACCATTTGATGGACAGGTTGTCGAAATCGTAGGTTGTGTTCTTAACCTTGGTGTAGGGCTTGATCCACTCCAGGCGCTTGCCGTGCTCTGACCAGAACGCATCGGGATTCTCAACCGACTCGCGATACATTGCATTGTACTGTTCCCGATTTACCAGAGCCCGTTGGGCTACCTCCGGCGCTACTGGAAAGACGTGTTTCTCAGTCATGGTGCTCCCCCTTTTCAGAGTCTTTTGTCATTGTCGATTTGGAAAAAAGAGCGGTGAGGCCAGCTCAGGCCTGAAGTCAGACGAATGTCTGTAGTACAACATGGGTGCGACTGAACAATTAATTAGACTAACGTCCTAATGTGTCTGAACTTTTGACGCAAGCACCTGGTTAACTGCCGCGGGCCACCACAGGCACACAGCGGAAAGGTCCGCTGGACAAGAAACACCCTTAAGCATAGTCAGAACGAGGCTGTTCGCAACTTCGGCGGGAGCCGGCAAACAACGAGGATCGGCGTGGCAAAATGTGCGAGCCGACCCTGGAAGGCCGGCTCACGACTGGGGTGATGCTACGCCGCTTTTTTGCGGGTTTTAGCGGAACGGAGACTGTACAGTTTGCGCTCTTTCAGCGCGTAGCGGTTCAGGCCAGCCAGGTGGATCTTGCGCAGGTAGACACTCCAATCTATCTGGCGGGCATCAATCGGGAACAACACGCGATCCAGACCACCCATCCGGGACGACAGGGCCAACAGGCTGTCGTTCTGGAAGATGTAATCCGGCGCCGTGTAGAAGCCGAAAATAGTGGCCAGCGAGCGCGTGGTATCGAGATTTCTCAGTACCTTTAGCTCACGATTGTGGCCCAGCACTTTGAGAATCCGGCTGGTGAAACTCAGCGGGATGCGCACACCACCAACCACGGCATCGAACAGCTTCCGGTTTACGGCAATAAACGGCTTGGTCGGCCGACGATAGAACAGCTGATCATAATCCGCGTAACTGGCCTTGGCCTCGACCATCAGGTGATCAATGAATTCACCGAGTGAAATCGGGTTACTGCTACCGCTGCAGCACTGGTAAATGCGTTGTTCAGCCGGCTCTGACAGCGCCTCGGCCAGTGACAAGATAATGCTATTGGCCACCAAATCCACGGGAATGACATCGATAACGCCGGAGCGCTTGCCGGGGAACAGAGTCACTTTCTCCCGCGCGTAGGCAAGAATAATGGCATCGGCCACTTTTACCCCTTCAATCCAGCCCGGAGCTGGCTCCTCCAGGGCGCTTTCGATAATGGAGGGGCGGACAATGGTCAGGGAGCGACCAGCCAGCGCCTTCATCAATATCTGCTCGCCCAGCCACTTGGTGAAGGTATAGGTGTCGCTCCAGCCGTAGCGGTTGGCCTCCCGGATGCCAAGATCTACCAACTTTTTCTCCAAGGCCTTGCCGGCGTAGCGCGAACGCACGTCGGCGATCTTGTCGTCCAGCAGACGCACCAGTTCGTCAACCTCGTAGTGGCCATCGACACTGCGCGGCAGCGCCTCACCCGCCGGCTTGATCACCGCTTCGGACACCTGTCCGGAGTTCATGCCATTAACGTAGCAGGTCGAGACTTGCAGAACCGCCAGCCGGCGGTTCTGACGAGCCAGCTCGGCGATGTTATCGAGACAGCGAGTGTTGATCGCCAGAGCCTTATCGAGTTCTTCCCGGAAATTTACGCTGGCCGCGGAGTTGATTACGGCGTCGATGCCATTCGCCAAGGCCTGAAACTGGTAAACCGGCAGCCCAAACATCGGCTCCGTCACTTCCCCGGTCACGCAGTGAACACGCTCTTCCACAAACGCCTCAAAAGCCTCGTTGTCGTCAGAGCGCAGGCGCTCAAACACCGAAGAGGTCGCAATTTCATCGAGGAATCGCGCCCTCGCCTCCGGGTGTCGCTTGTTACCCCGAACCAAAAGGTGAATACCGCCAATATCCGGAACCGTCCGAATCAGTTTTTCAAGTACCACTTTGCCCAGGAATCCCGTTGTGCCAGTAATCAGGACATGCTTGCCACGGAGCTGTTCAAGAACTTTGGACGACGACTCTCCGGTATTCAATTGCGATGTTGCCATTGGAAGAACTCCTTCTCTATTAAATATTTCTACAACCGCTCTAACAGCCTGTCGGCGGGAAATTTATTGATGGAATGCCTAGGAAAATTCACTGCATATTGCGGGCCACGATCATCTACAGTGATTGATTTTTACACAACCAGGATTACAGTGCGGTGACACACTGCAAAAATACTCTACAAAAAGAGTAAAAGAAATGACTGAAAAAGGGGCAGATATTGAGCCTGATTTCAGGAGCGGTTGTGACCCTTCCCTGCCAGGGAACGCAGCAGCTCATTCAAGGAAATTTCCGCCGGCTGTTCCCGTAGAGCCCGCACCAGACGCTCCTGCTCGCCGAAGCTGACCCGGTCGTAAACCGGGTCCGTCTGATCGGTTTTTGCCGGTACTAGTGTCGATTTTCTAGGTGCAGTCGGCACGATCTGGTCGGCCAGGTGTCGAAGGTGGGTGGCCAGGTGCTGCCGATGCTCTTCGCTCAGCTTCTCCCATTCGAGGGAGCCGAGACCGGTTTGAATAATTTCGATGGTGTCACCGTCAGGCGCGCTCCCCAGCAGTGCAAAAAGTCGGGTAAATGCTTCATAACGCAGCATAGCGTTATCGGGCGTTTGAACCAGTACGGATTCCAGCTCACTCACCGCCCGCAGACAACGGTCCTTCAGGCTTGCCGGTGCATCCGACCTCGCCGACGCCTGTCGAGCTTCCGATTGCTGACGCGAAACCCGATGCCAGTAGGCGGCTATACCGGCCTTCCTAGGAGTTAGCTGGGCCAGGCGAACGTTGAGCATGTCAGCCAAAGTATAAAACTGACGACAGGATGGATCGGCCACCGGCAACAAAGCCACCGGCTTCTGATTGAGCACCGATTGCCGGAGAGTTTCGTCGCGCCAGATACCACCCATATAGTGGAGCGACAAACCCAGGTGACGCTGGGCCGCGCTATCTAAACGCTGGAATACCGAACGGGCCTGACTTGCGCCCTGCGCCATGTTTACCAACACACTGGGTACCCGCTTGTACCCCCGACGCAGGATAACCTTAATCAGTGAAAACGCATCCGTCAGTGAAGCCGGGTCCGGGGTAACGACAATACAGGCAAGCTCCGCCGACGCAATCATGTGCAGACTGGGTGCCTGCAGACCGGCGGCGGTATCGATGATGACGTAATCGTATTGGCTTTCAAGATGAGACAACGCCCGCAGAACCCGCAAACTGTCAGTCGGCCCCATGTCCATGCACTCCTGCACACCCGAGGCCCCCGGCACAATGTGCAGGCCGTAATCCGTTTCCAGCAGAGTATCCTGAAGCCGACACTCACCGGCAATCACGTTCGCCAGGGTTTGCTTGGGGTACATGCCCACCATGATGCTGACATTGGCCAGATCCGTGTCGCCATCCAGCAGGAGCACGCGTTTTTCCTGACGTGCCAGGGTCAGCGCCAGGTTAAGCGCAACCGACGTTTTACCCACACCACCCTTACCGCCGGTAATCGCGATTGTTCGAGGTTGGTTCGGCATCTGCTTTGCTGGCTCTTTCACGGGCATGATCGGAAATCTACTTGCCTACATGTTAGCATTCACACAGTGAAACCTGTAAAAAGTCTACACATATCACGCGACAGATAATATGCTGTTTAAAAAAGCACCAATAAGTATTTAATAACGACGGATAATTGTCTAAGCTCCAAAGTCAAAACAAGAACGAGAAATCCCTAAGAAACGAACTAAATAACTCAAACCTAATTATGAATGGAGCGGACAGGCTACATGGATTTAGCTCCTGATCTTCAGTTACCGAGTATTCCGGAGGTTACCCTTCGGGCGCTCGAAGCCTGCCAGAGAGACGAAAGCTACCGCACCATCAGCGAAATCGTATCCGTCGACACCGCACTGGTTTCGCGGGTATTGGCTCTGGTCAATTCTGCCCTGTACCGACCCGAGACCCCAATCAAGTCCGTTGAGCAGGCCCTACTCAGACTCGGCATCCGCCGCTTCCATACCCTGTTATTGACCGCCGCCCTTCGCCAGCTCCTGTTCGAACTGGGTGGCGACGAGTGGCAACAACTCCGGGACTTCTGGCGACACTCACTGACCACAGCACTGACGGCTCGGGCCCTGGCCACACTGACCCGGTATCAGGAGCCCGACGAAGCCTTCATGCTGGGCATGCTCCATAATATCGGCGAACTGATCGCAGTCAAAACGCTGACTCCGGAAGCACAGGAATACTACATTAGCCACCAACCCGAGGTAGCCGCTCAACTGGTCACAACCTGGGGCCTGGGCGCCATGGCCGCCGACGCCATGCGCTACCAGCAGGCACTGCCAAACGAACTTCGGGATGCCAGCCACCTGGTCAAACTGATCAGCCTTTCCACCCGTCTTGCCCTGTCGGATGCCGCCGGCATTGCTGCGGCGACAACGGTTTTTGGTCTGAACGAGGAGCTCACCCGAGAAATCAATCGCCGAATCACTCATGAAGTATCCAGCATGGCAGCCTCGCTGAGCATCCCCCTGGATGACGACTATAATGGCGAAAGCGCGACCCGGAAATTAAAACAGACCATCCTGCAACAGGCCATTGCCAACCAGGCACTGGGACTGGCCGACCTGCAAGGGCCCGTGCACCAGGTGTTGTCCGAAACCGTGAACAGCCTGACCCTCATTACCGGTCTTCCAGCCCTCTGCTTCGGCCACACCGACGATAGCCTGGTGCTACTGTCGGGCACGGCCGGCGACACCCCGCAGTTCGCCCTGTCGGCGCAATCGGGCGGCAGCGTTCTTACCGAAGCCTTCACATCGGGCCAGCCGGTCAGCTTGGGCACTCGCACGCCCACCGTGCTGGATCGGCAACTTCTGTCGTTGCTGCGCTCTCCCTCACTGCTGGCTGTGCCGGTGGTTGCAGGCAATGAACGCCCCGGGGTATTTGCGCTGGGTACCGACAATGAAAACCTGCAGACCACCACCGAACTGGCACTGCTGTTCACCCACCAGCTATCAACGATCCTGGTTGAGCGGGCCGCAGAACCCCAGCCCTCCCAGACGGACGAGATTCAACAGGAATTGGCGCGACAGCATCTGCGCTCGCAGATTCACGAAGTCAGCAACCCGCTGACCATTATCCGACAGTATATCTACCAGCTTCGAAACCGGCTGGACGACACGGAGGTTCAGCAGGATCTGGACGTTATCGGTGACGAGCTGGATCGCGCCGGCGACCTGTTGCTGAACATGAGTCACAACGACAATGCCCCGGACGAGACAGGCACCACCGAGCTCAATACCGAACTCAAGGATTTGGCACGCATCCTGGAGGACAGCCTGTTTTCCGACGGGAGCCGTTCTCTGGACGTGTTACTGTGTGATCATCCGACAACGCTAGCCATAGACGCCGCACCGCTTCGCCAGATTATCATCAATCTGGTTCGTAATGCGGCCGAAAGCCTGCCCGAGCAGGGGGGCGAGGTGCTATTACGGACCGCAGCTCCGGTCTGGCAGAATAATCGTGCCTGGGTGGAGCTGGAGATTACCGACACCGGCAAAGGAATCCCGGACCAGATTCGAGCTTCGTTGTTTTCACCGGTAGCAACAACGAAAGGCAGCGGCCACAGTGGATTGGGCCTGAGTATTGTAAAACAGCTAATTGATGACATGGAGGGCATCATAGCTTGTCGCACGGGGCACGAAGGTACCACCTTCAGGATGTTGCTACCGGCGGCCAGCGATAGAAAAAACCAGACCGACTGACGTAGAAATAACGGACACAGACCGATGGCACCTGAAGTCACTGCACAGCATTTCAGTAACGGGTTTACGGCCCGCATTCTGGTGGTGGATGACGAACCTCGCCTGCTTGATACCCTGGCAAAGCTGCTGCGCTCTCGCGGCTACGATGTCACCGAGGCCCACGGGGGCAAACGGGCCTGTGCTCTTATTGATGCTCAGTCTTTTGATCTGGCGCTGCTTGATTTGCGAATGCCTGAGGTGGACGGGTTTGATGTCATGGCCCACCTGACCAACGTGCAGCCGGACTGCGGTGCCATTGTGATCAGTGGTGAAAGCTCATTCAGCGCAGTCAGTCGCGCACTTCGACGTGGCGCCCTGGACTACATTCGGAAACCCTTCGATCCCGATGAACTATTGGCGACGGTCGCCAGTGTCAACAGCAAGCAAAGCCTGCTCAAAGCCCATGAGCACGTACAGCTGCGACTTGAAAAATCCGAGGCCCTGCACCGCTACATCGTCAACAGTTCACCCGATATTGTGTTCATGCTCGACCACGACGGCCGTTTCTGCTTTGTGAACAGCAAAGTCGAAAGCCTGCTTGGCTATCAGCCCGGGGAACTGTGTGACCGGCACTTCCGGCATATTCTGGATGACCGGGATATCGCCCGGGGCATGTACGCCTTGAACGGTCCCAATATCTCGGCCGACAACCCCAGAACCCTCGAGGTTCGACTGAAAACCCGAGGCAGCCGGCGCGCGACCCGACATTTCGAAATCACCGCTTTCCCGATTGATCCGCAAACCTGGCCGCACTCGGATGCCACCCGCGGCGGAGGCAGCGGTAAATCCGCGCGTTACTACGGCACTGCCCGCGATGTCACCGAGCGAAAGGAGGCCGAGGCATTTATCAACTTCCAGGCCTACCACGACCTGCTGACCCGCCTTCCCAATCGAGCCCTGTTCAAGGACCGGCTAGAGCTGGCAATTACCCAGGCCCGGCGCAGCGGACAGAAGCTGGCGGTCATGTTCCTTGATCTTGATCGCTTCAAGGTCGTAAACGATACCCTCGGCCACGCCATGGGTGACCGGCTACTCCAGGCCGTGACTCATCGGCTCGAAGGCTGTTTGCGCAAGGGCGATACTCTGTCCCGTTTTGGCGGCGACGAATTTACCCTGCTGCTGCCCTCAATCCACAACCATGAGGATGCCAGGCAAATTGCCAAGAAGCTGATCAAAGCCCTGGGGGCGCCGTTTCAGCTTGGCGAACACGAGGTGTTCGTGGGCGTGAGTATCGGCATCGCGATCTACCCGAACGCCGGCGAAAGCATGGATCAACTGATCCAGAACTCTGATATCGCCATGTATCACGTCAAAGCCAAGAGCAAAGACGGCTACCGCTTCTTCTCCGAGTCCATGAGCATCGATTCCGCCAACCGCCTCAACCTGGAGCGCGACCTGCGCCTGGCCTTGGAGCGGGATGAACTGCGGGTGTTCTATCAGCCCCAGGTCTGCTCGACCACCAACCGAATTGTTGGCCTGGAGGCGCTGGTCCGCTGGCAGCACCCCGAGCGGGGCCTGCTCTACCCCCGGGATTTCCTGCCCCTGGCCGAGGAAACGCGACTAATTGGCCAACTCAGCGAGCACGTGCTTGATCAGGCCTGCCAGGACGTGGGCCTGTGGATTCGTTCCGGCTACCCGGATCTGCGCCTGGCTGTAAACCTCTCGCCGGTGCAGGTTGAGCACCCGAAGTTTGTCGAGACCTTGATGGAACGAGTACAGGCACATGACTTCCCGGCCGGTAATCTCGAAATTGAGATCACCGAAAATGTGATTATGAACGACCTTGAGCAAATCAGTCAGAAATTACGTGAGCTGGCAGCCCTTGGTGTGCGGATCGCCATTGATGACTTCGGCACCGGCTATTCCTCCCTGAACTACCTGCACCGACTCCCTATTCACACCCTCAAAGTGGATCAATCTTTTGTTAAAGCCATCCGCAGCGGCGACGACGGCGCCTGCATTGTCAACGCCATTGTGGCCATGGCCCACGGCCTGAAACTGGAGATCGTGGCGGAAGGTGTTGAAACCGACGAACAACTGTCATACCTGCGCAGCCTTGGCTGTCACCAGGTTCAGGGCTTCTTTTACGGACCTGCCCGGCCAGCCGTGCATATCTCCCGAACCCTGGGCGAACCCACCACCAAAGCCGTAACTCCTCAGACCACATCCTGATTGTCCTACACTCCTAACCTAAACCATGAAGCTGTTTGCAGAGTGTTGCATTGCGTTATCTTTTGTATCCAGAAATGCGCAGTGCTGCACATAAATCCGCCAACCTGTTCCCTAAGCTCCTTATGACAGGCGTTGATCACCGAATTCCCGACAGGCTGTCAGGCCAATAACGACAACAACGGTGACAACATTTTGAGGAACAAGAACAGGCGGCAGTCATCATGCGCGACAAGTACAAATACATTGGTCCGGTCTACGATTTCTTAAGCAACCTATACAGCGGCAAGAACATCCACCGTTGCAAAACCGCAATGCTGGATGTCGAAACCGTTAGTCCGGGCGATCGCATCCTGTTTGCCGGCGTCGGTCATGGCCGCGATGCTATCCGGGCCGCTGAACTCGGCGCCGACGTCACCGTCGTTGACCTGTCAGAAACCATGCTGCGCAAGTTTGCCGAAGCCCAACAGAAGGAAGCTCCCCAACTCAGCATTCGCCGCATTCACAGCGACATCATGAAGGTGGAGGAGTATGAGCAGTATGATCTGGTCGTCGCCAACTTCTTCCTGAACGTGTTCGACGAAACCATGATGGTGCGTGTACTTGAGCACCTGATCCGGCTCGGCAAAGCCGATGCCGGCGTGGTGGTCGGCGATTTCTGCTACCCCACCGGCAATCTGGTGGCCCGCCTGTTCAAGAAACTCTATTGGTACATGGCGGTGTTCACTTTCTGGCTGTTTGCCAACAATGCCTTCCACAAAATCTACAACTACCCCGAGCACATGCAGCGCCTTGGCCTCCAGGTCACCGAGAAGAAGCACTTCAAGCTTCTGAACATGAACTGCTACTGGTCCATTCTCGGGCGTAAACAGGCCTGATTGATCCGGCCTTACACCACTTCAACTCGCGGGGAGCAATGACATGTCGGATCAGATCCTGGCACTGGACGGGCTGCGTGAACTGGCAGACAGCGCGTTCACGTTTACCGAACGGGTGGGTTACCTAAAAAAGCACGGCGTTCATTCCCAATCCTTCTCCACGCTGCAACCGGGCATGCAATACTTCGACGTACCCGGCGTCGGCTACATCGCTTACATGCGGAAGTGGGGTGGCACTTTTGTGTTGTCTGACCCGGTTTGTGCCCCGGAGCACTTTGCCGTCATTCTTGAGCATTTTCACAAGCGCTTCCCGAACGCCAGCTACATCCAGGTGTCCAAGCCGGTGGTTGATGTCCTGCACCTTCGATTCGGACTGTATGGCACCCAGTTTGGGAGCGAATCCCGCATTGATCTTGCAACCTGGTCACTGACCGGCAAGAAGAAACAGATCCTGCGCACCGCCCTGAACCAGGCCGAGAAGAACAACATCACGGTGAAAGAGCGTTTCAGCGACGACCATACCCGGGAGATCTCGGAAGCCTGGATTCGCACCCGCAAGTGCAAGAGCAATGAAATCCGGTTTTTGATCCGGCCCATGGAGATGGCGTATCGGGAGAACGAGCGTCACTTCTATGCCTACCAGGACGGCAAGGCGGTGGGATTCATCTACTTTGATCCGATTTACCAGAACAACGAAATCATCAGTTACGTGCCCAATATCTCCCGCGCCAACGCCGATTTCCGCCAGGGCATTTTCTACACCCTGATGGCACACGCCATGGACGTGTTCAAAGCCGAGGGCGTTCCTTTTCTGGATCTGGGGCTTATTCCCTTGTCGCTCGATGCCACCACCGAGCACCAGGAAAGCCGACTGCTGAAACAGCTTTTGCACCTGGTCTATGACAAAGGCACGTTCCTGTACAACTTCAAGGGGCTGGAATTCACCAAGTCACGCTTCCGGGGCGAGAGTTTCAAAACTTACTGCTGTCACCGGCGCGCCATTCCGGCCCTGGAATTCCTGGCGATGTTCAAACTGACGCGCTTGATCTAACCCGTTCGTTGCACTCGGGCCAGTTATCGAGCACCGCCTGAGGACTCAGGTTCAGGCCGGTCATGAAGTTGGCCAGGCCGGTCGGAGCGGGCCCGGAAAACAGCGCCGCACGTACCGGCGAGCCATTGAAAGCCCCCGCATCGGCCGCACTGCCGTGCTTGCCATGTTCCGCCAACAGGTGGCTGACACGGCGGGCAATGGCCTCACCCGAATCAACCCAGAACCGAACCTCAGGCAAAGCCTCCCTGAGGGCTCTCAGCAGCAGGGGATAGTGAGTACACCCCAGCACCACGGTATCCACTCCAGCCTCGCGGAAGCCGGCCACCGCCGCCGCCAGGTCGGCTCGCGACACCTCGACACCGCTGACCGACTCCTCCACCCAGCGAACCAGGTCGGGATGGCCAATACGCTCCACCTGACAGTGGCTGGCGAATTCCGACACCAGCTGATCCAGATACGGCCGTCGAACGGTTGCCGGCGTCGCCAGCACTCCGATCCGGCGGTTCTCGGTTTTGGCGGCCGCCGGCTTAATGGCGGGCACTACACCGACCACCGGCGTTGCCGTCATGGCCCGCAGGTGGGGCAGAACAACGGTACTGGCAGTGTTGCAGGCCACCACAATGACATCCGCGGGAAACTGCTCAATCGCCTTGCCGATCAGCCGGCAGCAACGCTCGACGACCACGGATTCAGGCTGGTCGCCGTAGGGAAATCCGGCGTTGTCCGCCAGATAAAGCAGTTCCGTGCCCGGAAGATGCTGGCGCACACAGGCGGCGACACTGAGGCCACCAACCCCGGAATCAAAAACCAGGACGCGGGCTTTGGAAACCATCGTCAAAGAGCTATGCCTCCCCGGGTAATCTCGCTTTCCATGGCGCGGATCAGGCGCCCGGCAATGGTCGTTTGCGGCGGCACCGGCGGGGTATCACCGGGCAGGAACCAGTCGGCGTGCGCCAGCTCATCTTCCTGCAGGATCAGTTCGCCGCCGGCATAGTCGGCGAAGAATCCCACCATCAGCTGGTGCGGAAACGGCCAGGGCTGAGAGGACTGATAGCGGACATTAGCGACATCCAGGCCGGTTTCTTCCTTGACCTCACGGGCGACCGCGCCTTCCAGACTTTCGCCTGGCTCGACGAAGCCCGCAATCAGACTGTAAAAATGGTGCCGGGCGCGTGCGTTCTTGGCCAGTAGCAACCTGTCATCCCGTCTGATCACTACAATCACGCAGGGCGCCAGTCTCGGGTACCAGGGAATTCCGCAGGGCTCACACCATTTTGCGCGCTCACGGGGATGAAAGCCGGTTTCCAGGCCACACCGGCCGCAATAGCGATGGTCACGCCACCACTGCCAGACTTGAAACCCGGTGCTCAACAGTTCCGCCGGTGCCTGCTCCATCATTAGCAGGGCGTCCCGAAGCCCCACTGGCTCCAGCCCTGCCCCCTCCGTGCCGTCGAGCTCAGTTACATATACGGACACGTCATCCAGGGTGCCTACCGAAACCGCTTTGCTGACCCGGTCTCCGAGCCTGGCATCATCCGCAGCCAGCAACCAGCCCTGCTCAGGCTTGAGAATGTCCAATCCTGAAATGGCCAGAATCCAGTCTCCGGGGCGCGGCGCATCCGTAGTCCAAGCCGGGGACCAGTCTGAATTTGAACTCGCCATTGTCTGTTTTCACCTGCCTGATGAATGGACCAAGTTGAAATGTACCACACTGGGCAACAAGGCAAGTAAGATCAACGGCTTTCCGCACCGTACTCAACCAAGTAAACTTGGCAACTGTCTGATTCACCGGAGCAACACTTTATGCGACTTTACCAGGGCATTCGCAGCCTGATCCTGACCATTCTCCGCAAGATACTTTTTCTGTGGGTCAGGACTGACGTTAGCGGCAACACCCTGGAAGCTCTGGGTATCGATCCTGACAAACCGGTTTGCTACGTGCTCCAATACAGCTCTCTGTCTAGCCGGCTGGTGCTGGAACAGGAAGTCATCCGCGCCGGCCTGCCCGGTGCCACCGAGGCCCTGCCAGTCAAGAATGGCCCTTCCCATTCGTTCTTCTTCCTGTACCGGCGGACCGGTGGGCTATTTCGCCGGCGGCAGACACCGGTACCCACCAATGAATTCGAAGCCCTGATCCATTATGGCCTGGAACACGCCGATCAGGATGTCCAGATCGTGCCGGTATCCATGTTCTGGGGCCGCTCACCGGACAAGGAAAAATCCCTGGTGAAGCTGCTGCTGTCCGACACCTGGTCGGTGGCGGGTCGGCTCCAGAAACTGCTGATTATCATGGTTCACGGCCGGAACACTTACGTGCAGTTCAACCAGCCACTGTCCCTGAAACTGGTGGTCGACGAATACCGCCACTCCGAAGAACGGGCCAAACGCAAACTCGCGCGCATCCTGCGCACCCACTTCCGGCGGGTACGTCAGGCCGTGCTCGGGCCCGACCTGTCGCACCGGCGCACACTGGTGGGCGGACTGGTGCGAACCCAGGCAGTCAAGGAAGCCATTCGGGAAACCGCGGCGCGAGACGAGATCCCGCCGGAAAAGGTGCGCGCCAAGGCCTGGAAGTACGCCGATGAAATCGCCGCCAGCATGTCGATAGTCACCATCCGCTTTCTGGAAGTGGTGTTGGCCTGGCTCTGGAACCGGATTTATAACGGCATCGCCATCAACAACATCAAGGTGGTGAAGGAAGTCGCCCAGGAGAACGCGGTAGTCTATGTGCCCTGCCACCGCTCCCACATCGATTACCTGCTGCTCTCCTACGTTCTCTACAAGAACGGCCTGATGCCGCCGCATATTGCCGCCGGTATCAATCTGAACATGCCCATCGTCGGGCCCATCCTTCGTCGCGGTGGCGCCTTCTTCATGCGCCGCAGTTTCAAGGACAACCCGCTCTACGCCACCGTGTTCAACGAATACATGCACGTGATGTTCTCCCGCGGCTACTCCGTGGAGTACTTCGTGGAAGGCGGCCGTAGCCGCACCGGCCGCATGTTGCAGCCGCGCCCCGGCATGCTTTCGATGACGGTCCGGAGTTTCCTGCGCGACCACCGCAAACCAATTGTGTTTATTCCGGTCTACATCGGCTACGAAAAAGTGATGGAGGGACGGTCCTACCTGGGGGAACTCCGGGGAAAGAAAAAGCAGAAAGAGAACGTGTTTGCGCTGGCCAAGACCGTACGCAAACTCAGCAACTCCTTTGGCCGTGTCGCGGTGAATTTTGGTGAAGCCATCCCCCTGGCCGATGTACTGGATCAGGTTCACGGCAGCTGGCGTGACGAAGCCTACGACGCCGAATACCGTCCGCCCTGGCTGAACCAGGCAGTCGATGAGCTGGCACTGCGAGTCGCCTCCAACATCAACGCCTCGGTGGCCGTGAACCCGATCGGGATCACCGCCACCGTGCTGCTGGGCACTGAACGTCTGGCCATGGATGAGCACCAGTTGATCCGCCTGATGGATCAGTACGCTGGGCTGCTCAAAGCCTACCCGTATGCGAAAACGGTGACTCTTCCGGAAGGCAGTGGCAAGGACTGGGTGGCCTACTGTGAAAACATGGGCTTGGTGGCACGGCAACCGCAGAAATTGGGCGACATCATCGCCCTGGAAGGCAGCAATGCCACCCTCATGACTTACTACCGCAACAACATCCAGCACCTGTTCGCGTTGCCCTCGCTGATTGCCAGCCTGTTTGAAAACAAGGACACCCTGCGTCGGGAGCGCGTGGTGTTCCTGGCGAGCGTGGCCTACCCCTACCTGCAGTCGGAGCTGTTCCTGAAGTACCAGGCAGACGAGGCGGACCAGGTGATCAACGACTGGATCAATGTACTAATCGAGCAGGGGCTGCTGAAAGAACTGGACGACGACCGAGTTGGCCGCCCTGAGGAAGGCACGGAAGAGATGCTTCGGCTGCGAGTCCTGTCACGGTTCATTATCCAGACCCTTGAGCGCTACCACATTGCCCTCGGCATCCTGCGCAAGTACGGCTCGGGCAAACTCAGCGCGGCCGAGCTCGAAGAACAGAGCACCTTGCTGGCCGAACGCATGTCGATTCTGTTTGGCCTGAATGCGCCGGAATTCTTCGACAAGAGCCTGTTCCGCAATTTCATTGCCAACCTGCAGGCGAACGGGGTGATTACCACCGAGGACAATGGATTGATCTGCTATGGCGAAGGACTGGACGAAGTGGCAGAAGATGCCCGCCTGGTGTTGAGCGTCGAGAAGCGCCAGGCCATACAGCAAGTCACGATGCTGGGCGCCTGAGGCGCCCCCTGTGTAGATAGAGCCTGAGGCGCCCCTGTGTGGATAGAGCCTGAGGCCACCCTATCGGGCAGGCAGCGCCTTGATGGAGTACACGTCGTAGCGACTGCTTTTGCCCTCCACCCGGGTTGTCGGCTCGGGTCCGGCAATGGCCGGGGCCTTGCGCGGGCGCTTGACCACAACCCGATAACGTGCGCATTCCAGAGCCGCCGTCAGCAACGCCTCGGAGTCGTCGTCATCACCAACCACCCGCTGGAACAGCTGCATTTCCTTCTTCACCAGGGCCGATTTGTCCCGGTGCGGGAACATAGGATCCAGGTAAACCACATCCGCACACTCAGGGCCAGCCGCCGCCAACCAGGCAATGCTACTGCCTTCGCGCAGCTGCATACGCTCAACGATGGGCGCGCAATCGACATTCAGCGACGCCCGCGCCAGTCCATCCGCCAGTAAGGCATGAATCACCGGATTGCGTTCGAACAGGGTCACCGTGCAGCCCAGACCGGCCAGCACGAACGCATCCTGTCCCAGGCCAGCGGTAGCATCTAGCACGTGCAGATGGGCGCGGGTTTTATGCAGCCCCACCGCCTTGGCCACCAGTTGGCCGGCACCGCCACCGTGTTCACGGCGATAGCCCATCTTGCCGGTGACGAACTCGGCGCGCACCGGCCCGGGCGCGCCTTTGCCAGTCAATTGCAGGCCCAGGCCCTGATCATCCAGAAACAGCAACAAGGTGTAATCGCGCACGTCCTTTGGCCGCACCACGCCTAGATTCGGGATCGCCAACGCCTCGCTCAGGGCAACCGCCTGCTCAGCATTGCCCAATGGGCTGCGTCCAACGGCAAGATTCTCGGAGGGCTCTGAAGGGGCGGATTGGTACGGGAGGGAGTCAGTCATCAGACCAGGATATCAATGCCGGCCAGGGGAATCTCGTCACCAGAGTCCTGCCCTGCGGCTGCGACCACCGCGAAGGTGGACAGTGCCTGGGCGGTTGGCAACGGCATGTCGTCGGCCCGGAAACGTTCCAGCCGGGCGTCTTCGGCGGCTCGGCGAGCCTCTATGCGGCGCTCCAGGCTCTCGCCCGGCGTGCGTTCAATCAGGGCACCGGTACGAGCATCGGCCAGGTCCCGACGGGCGTTTTCCGGCGTTTTTTCCGGCGACGCAGCCGGTGCACGGGCCACATCACTACGCTCCCGGATCGGGCTGTTATTGCCTGACTGGGGGGTAGAGCTGGTGCCTGAATTAATACTGCCGATCATGACCCGATACCGCTGGCCCAATAACTAAAAGGATAAGACAAAGTATGGAAGAATCGGCCTGGGAAGAAAAGCGTTTGCTCAGTTGTTGACCGCCGCGCCGAC
Source organism: Marinobacter alexandrii (assembly GCF_005871205.1). Classification (GTDB taxonomy): domain Bacteria; phylum Pseudomonadota; class Gammaproteobacteria; order Pseudomonadales; family Oleiphilaceae; genus Marinobacter; species Marinobacter alexandrii. The sequence goes on from NZ_SWKM01000013.1 coordinate 403,582, forward strand.
CGGGCGCGTGCCATCACTCTCGTCCGGGCAGTTTTTTCCAGGCAACCTCGTTACGGATGTACGCAGGCTGGGCCTGCTCCGCCGGCACCGCCTGACCGTTCCGGAACCCGATTTCGGCCAGTTTTGCGACCCAGACTGCACGCGGAATCAGCGCATCATCAACCGCCATAACCCGATCTGCTACCTCTGACGGCATGTCTTGCTGGAAAGCCCAGCCTCGGCCAGCACCGGACCATGCTGCCGCGTCGCCCTCAATCGACACCAGGGAGGGCGCGCAGACTCGCTCCTCACCCTGCAGCACCGGCAGTCCGTCGCGGCAGACAAAACAGCCCCAGTACAGCTCACCCATGCGGGCGTCGAAAGCCACGGCAACACCACCCTGCTCGCTGACGTCCATGGCTTCCATGGCGCCAAGGGCAACGGTTGCCAGAGACGACACCGGGACGACCGGTACATTGAGCCCCCACGCCAGACCCTGGGCCACGCCGGTGGCGATTCGAATGCCCGTAAACGAACCCGGACCACAGGCAAAGGCCACGGTGTCGAGCTCGCCCGGCGCCACATTTGCCTCTGCCAACAGCTCTCTCACCATGGGCATCAACAGCTTGGTGTGGCCACGGGGGGCTATTTCAAAACGTTCGGATACCTTGCCATCAACAAGAAGGGCTGCCGAGCAGCCCTCCGATGATGTATCCAGTGCCAACAGTTTCACGGACGAGACGAAGCCTCAGGTCAGGATAACGAGGGTTTATTGAAGCTTGGACAGAATCTGGTCACGGATGCTGTCGAGGCTGCCAACACCCTCCACGCGCACGTACTTGGGGGCAGCGGCCGGGCTTTCGGCGGCCCAGTCCTGATAATAACCAACCAGCGGTGCGGTCTGATCGTGGTAGATCTTCAGACGCTTGCGTACGGTTTCTTCTTTGTCGTCTTCACGCTGGACCAGCGGCTCGCCGGTTTCGTCGTCCTTGCCCTCGGTCTTGGGCGGATCGAATTTAACATGATAGATCCGGCCGCTGTCTTCGTGAACACGGCGACCAGACAGACGGCTGACGATTTCCTCGTCATCGACGGAAATCTCAACCACGTAATCAATGACAATGCCCTGGTCTTTCAGTGCTTCGGCCTGGGGGATGGTGCGCGGGAAGCCGTCGAGCAGGAAGCCGTTCTTGCAGTCAGGCTGCTGAATACGCTCCTCGATCAATGCAATGATGATGTCATCGGACACCAGACCGCCGGTCGCCATAACTTCCTTAACCTGCAATCCAAGCTCGGATTCGGCCTTGACCGCCGCACGCAGCATGTCGCCGGTGGAGATCTGGGGGATGTCGAAGCGTTCGGTAATAAACTGTGCCTGCGTCCCCTTGCCGGCACCTGGTGCCCCTAACATGATGATTCGCATAACGTTGTGCTCCCGTATAAGTCATTATCGTTGGAAAAGTTGCGGCAAAAACACTCGCCTTTGCGACAACCTCTCGGCACCGAACGGTGGTTAGCCGGGCCCGGAGCCAGCGCATTATACGAAGTCCGCCTCTATAGAGAAAGTCGACCTCCGTATCATGCACGGAAAAGGGGCATGCGGTATCTGGCCCCGAGCCTCACTCAGGATGACAGGGAGTTGGCCAATGCGTCCAGATCTGGAGCCACACGATCGATCTCGCGCTCCAGATCGGCCAGGGCTTCAGGCGCCAGACCCAAGGCCTCCATTCGAGTGGATGTATCGTCTGGGTTAAATTCATCGCCAATGCCCCGCGGCTTCAGCAGCGCATTCGACAGCTGCACAATCAGTACGTAGGTTTCGTGATCACCGTGATAGCCCGGGTGCTGATGCATGGCCGCCGCCTTGACCACGGCATCCGGCAGTTGCCAGAGCTTGTGCAGAATGCCACCGATAGCGCCATGGCCAACAGCAAGAATCTGTTCGTCACGAGCATGGCCAAACACTTGCTGCTCCAGGGAATGCATGCTGGCCTCGGGATTATCGGCGTGCAGGATATTAAGTTCTTCAAACTCGGCCGGGAACAGGTGACCAATCAACAGCAGACCAAAGTTGTGCAGTAGGCCACACAGATACGCCAGGGCCTTATCGGCGCCACAGTGCAGCGCAAGACTCTGGCACACAAAAGCGCTGTAGAGGGAATGGCGCCAAAAGTTGTCCATCCCAAGCGCGCCCTTGCGGGGGACATCAAAGGCCCGCACCGAAGCAATCCCCATGGCAATGTGGGCAACGCGGTCGAAGCCCAGAACCCGGGTTACCGCCTCCTGCACCGAGTGAATCTGGCCGGGATAATTAAACAGCGCAGACCGGGCATAGCGCATGATCTGGGCGGTCAGGCTGGGGTCCAACTCAATCAGGTCGGCAAGCTGCCGGGCCGTGGCTTCGCTGTCTGCCGTCAGTCGCAGGATCCGTAATGCCAACGCCGGCATCGGCGGCAACCGATACAGCCGCTGGAGCTTATCCGCCACCTCATCCAGGCTGAGCGCGGCACGATCGCCGTTGCCCTGCCCCCGGATCACCAGATGACCGTGCCGGGCGCCAGCCAAAGCCAACCGGAAATCGCGCCCATCCATCTCAATTACACCATGATCGGTGCCACCGGTCAGCAAGACCCGCCCGGTGTGCGTGACGTCGTCATCGACCAGTACCGGCAAGTCATAGGCGGTTCCAATGGGCGGTACAAATCCCGGATCGCAGTCACCGAACAGCCGCATGGTCTGGCGCCCCGTCAGGACCTGCATCCGGCGGCCGGTCAGTTGGAACACTGCTTCCAGATCCAGGGCGCTGTCTAAGCCATGCACCACCATCAAGGCGCCGCCAATATCAATCAGGACGGTTGCCTGGACAAAGTCCGACCGGGGCTGGCCGGAGGCAATCACTGCGGCCCCAAGATCGGCGGCCTGCGGCACCGGCAGGTCCGTGTACAGAATGCCCTTGCGGGCCAGAAATCGTTGCAGTCGCGCAGCGAGAGCCACAGCTTACTCCTGTTACCTTGATCAGTGGCTATCTGGCCACCGTTTTTATTGTGTCCGGTTTAACCGGTGTTGCGCATGCCCGCTGCAATGCCTGCCATGGTCACCTTCAACGCCCGCTCAACCAAATCCTGAACATCACCCTTGCCTCCACTTTCACGATTACGGCGCAGCAGTTCGGCCTGGAGATAGTGCAGCGGATCGGTGTAGGGATTGCGCACGCGCATGGAGTGCGCGAACACCGGCTCGCCCTCAAGCAAGGCCGACTGCTCCTTGAGCTCCAGCAGCCGCTGGATGCACCGTTGCAGCCGCTCCCTGAGATCGGTTCCGAGCGCTTGTAACTTGTCATCGTCCAACAGAGTCTGCTCGTAGTAACTGGCTATACGCAGGTCGGATTTGGCCAGCACCATCTCCAGCATGTCGACGTAGGTCCGGAAGAACGGCCACCCTTTCATCATTTCACGGAGCTGCGGCAACCGGTTGTCCCGGGCCGCTGCTTCCAACGCCACATCGCTACCCAGCCAGCTTGGCAGCATCAGCCGCATCTGCGTCCAGGCAAAAATCCAGGGAATCGCGCGCAGACTCTCGACACCGCCGCTGGCCTTGCGGCGTGCCGGCCGGCTACCAAGAGCCAGCTTACCCAAGGCCTGCTCAGGAGTAACCTGCCGGAAGTATGGGACAAAATCCGGGTTTTCCCGCACCACGTCCCGGTAGGACTTCAGCGAGCGATCGGTCAGCCAGTCCATGGTGGCACGCCATTCCGGTTCGGGCTCGGGCGGCGGCGCCAGGGTGGCCTCGATCACCGCCGTGGTATAGAGCGTCAGGCTCTGCACCGCCAAATCCGGCAGGCCAAACTTGAATCGGATCATCTCGCCCTGCTCGGTAATCCGGAAACTACCGTTAACCGAGCCCGGTGGCTGCGACAGGATCGCCCGGTTGGCTGGCCCGCCACCGCGACCCACGGTGCCACCCCGGCCGTGGAACAGGGTCAGGTGCACGTCATACTGGTTGGCAATTCGGGTCAATTGTTCCTGGGCCTGATACTGCGCCCACGCTGCCATCAGCTGACCGGCATCCTTCGACGAATCCGAATAGCCGATCATCACTTCCTGACGACCCTGGCAGTAGTCCCGGTACCAGTCGACCTCATACAGTGCCGCCATGCTGTCCGGCGCGCCCTTGAGGTCATCCAGGGTTTCAAACAGTGGCACCACCCTCATCGGGAATTTCATGCCGGATTCCCGCAGCAGCAGAATCACGCTGAGCACATCCGACGGCTTTGAAGCCATGGAGATGACATAGGAACCCAATGCCTGCGGCGTCTGCTGGGCCACCACCTCGCAAGTGGCCAGAACTTCCCGCACCGACTCCGAGGGTTCCCAGTTGCGCGGCACCAGGGGCCGCCGCCCGCGAAGCTCCTTGACCAGAAACTCCTGGCGCTCCGATTCCGACCACGACAGGTAATCCCCAAGCCCCAAGTAGTCCACCATTTCTGCCACCGCCTCAGCATGACGCGAAGCTTCCTGGCGAATATCCAGACGAATCAGCGGCAGCCCGAAGGTGTGGGCGCGACGGATGGTGTCCAGGAGCGGACCGTTGGCGATACTCTCCAGCCCGCATTCAACCAACGACCGATAGCAAAGCTCCAGGGGCGCGGTGAAATCCTCATTCTCGAACAGGATGCCCGTGGCATCGGCCGCGGTACCGTTTACCCCAGCCTCCGCCCAATCCCGGGTCTTCACCAATCGCTCGCGCAGTTCCGCCAGCACCTGGCGATAGGGTTCACGGGCATCACCCACCCGTTCCCGAAGTTCGTCACTTGCCTGCCACATGGACAACTCTGCCCGCAGCGCCTGAATGTCACGCAGATACAGGTCTGCTGCCATCCAGCGGCCAAGCAGGAACACCTTGCGAGTGACCTGGTGAGTTACATTGGGATTGCCGTCCCGGTCGCCCCCCATCCAGGAGGCAATGCGAATCGGCGATGCCTCCAGGGGTAACCCGCGCCCGGTTGCTTCGGTGAGGGACGCATCGAGACTGCTCAAGAATTGGGGCAATGCCTGCCACAAGCTGTTTTCGATGACCGCAAAGCCCCACTTGGCTTCGTCCACCGCGGTCGGCCGTTCGTGCCGTATCTCATCGGTATGCCAGGCTTCGGTGATCAACCGGGTCAGCCGAGCAATCACTTCCTCACGCTCCGCTGGCATCAGATCATCGTGATCGAGCCGGGCCAGGCACTCTGACATCTCGTCGTACTTCATGATCAGGGTGCGTCGCGCCACTTCGGTCGGGTGGGCAGTAAGTACAAATTCGATACGCAGGTTGGAAACCCGCTCATGCAGCTCATCTGCCGAAACGCCACCGGCTTTCAGGCGGTCAAACACCTGACCCAGGGATTCCACCATCAGGTCAGACTGGTGCCCCTTTTTGCGGCGAATGCCGTGGTATTGCTCAGCCAGATTGGCAAGGTTGAGAAACTGATTGAAGGCCCTAGTCACCGGCAGCAGCTCATCGTCGCTCAGTTTTCCCAGCAGATTGACCAGGCGCTGCCCGGAACCACTTTCCTGACGCCGATCGGCCTTGGCCGCAGCACGGATTTCTTCGATCAGTTCGTAACAGTCCTGGCCGGGGTGGCGCCGGATACTCTGACCCAACAGCTCGCCTAGCATACGTACATTTTCTCGAAGATCGGGGTGAAGCTCAGTCACATTGACGTCCTTTTAATTGACGGAGGCAAAGTAAACTTACGATACTAAGGAATAGTCGAAAAAGTCTATTGGCGATTGGAGCCTATAGCCGTAAGGAGTACTGATGAAAGTTACCGATTTGCCCAAGCACTGGGAGAACCAGAAAGCGCCCGTGGACCGGACCCACGACTACAATCTGAGACTGCCCCTGGAGGATGCGGCAAGGATTGCGGCACTGGCGGAACTGTATCCGGACCGGACCGAAACCGACATTCTTAATGACATGGTCGGTGCCGCGCTGGACGACCTGGTTCGGAAAACGCCCCTGAAGGATCGGCTTGAGAACAAAGACAAGTAAGGAATACGAGGGGTGCTGAAACGGAGTGGCAGACGCCACTCCGTGCAAAGAAGATCGACCGGGCCCGATCGAATACAGGTCGTTAGGCGACCGATTCCAACTGACGGGCCTTGAGGCGCTGAATGTGCTTCTGGCTCAGACTCACAAACTTCGGGGTTAGCCCCTGATCCTCATAGATCTCAAAACCGTCCTCGTCATAGGCCACCACCTTGGTGCCCTCAACGTACGGGAAGCTGGTTTCCATCTCATCGAGCGCGGCCGAAATCAGATCTCGCATCAGATCCTGCGGCGACTTCATGGGATAGAGCGCGGACAGTTTCTCCAGACGCTTATGATGCTGGTCAGACAACGCCATAAAGTAGGCATCGCGAGTCAGACGACCGCGAGCATGCTTGTCCCAGTAGTTGACCAGATCCTTAATTTTCATGGTGCCTTCACTCCTGCATCTTATTGATGGCGCACGGCGCACAACATCAGTGCAACCACACCTCGAAGTGTAGACGAAGCCAGCGCCCCGGGAACCTGCTAATTGGTAACGGATTGTACTTACCGAAGCCCATCAACAGTGCCCGGAACCGCCCTTCTCTACCCCCTTCACCGTCTGGTAGACGGCTTCCAGCGCATCCAGGCTTTCCTCGTCCATATCACGACCCTCGCGGGTGAGAACCTGTTCAATGGCCCGGAACCGGCTATCGAACTTATGGTTGGTACGTTTCAGCGCCTGCTCAGGATTCACTTTCATGAAGCGTGCCAGATTGACACAGACAAACAGCAGATCGCCCAGCTCGTCTTCCACCGCATCGTGGTCACCGACCCCGGTCTGGGCGGCATGCCAGGCTTCTTTCAGCTCGTCGAGCTCCTCGTGCAGTTTATCGAACACCGGTTCAATCTCTGGCCAGTCAAAGCCGTGCCTGGAGGCACGCTTCTGCAGTTTTTCCGCCCGGGCCATGGCCGGCAGGGTGCGGGCGATGCCATCGAGGCGACTCACCGGCTCATCGGAAGGCGGCACCATCGCCCGCTCCTCGGCCTTGATCCGCTCCCAGCTCTCCTTGATCCAGGCTTCGTCGGGCCGGTTATCCGGATCGATTTTGCTGTCCAGGGTGCCCGCAGGAAAGACATGGGGATGGCGACGAACCAGTTTACGCACCAGATTGTCAACGATGGTGTCGAAGTCAAAATGGCCATCTTCCTTGCCCATCTGGGCATAGAAGATCACCTGAAACAGCAGATCGCCCAGTTCGTCCTTGAGATGGGGATAGTCCTCCCGCTCAATGGCATCGGCCACTTCGTAGGCCTCCTCAAGGGTGTGCGGCACGATGGTCTTATAGCTCTGCCGGGTATCCCACGGGCAGCCGATCTCCGGGTCCCGCAGCCGCGCCATCAGGGTTTTCAGGTCGTCTATGGTGTAACTCATCCGCGCTTGCGCCTTACGTCAATGATGTTGGGCAGATTACGAATCTGCGCCAGCAACCGAGCCAACTGCTCAAGACTGGATATCTCCAGCGTCACCGTCATGGTGGCGGTGTTCTCATCTTTGTTGGTCAGGGTGTTCAGTGCCAGCACATCGCTCTTGGAGGTAGACAGCACCTGGGTGATGTCCCGCAGCAGGCCGGAGCGATCGTAAGCCTGGATTTCCACATCCACCGGGTAGACGGCTGCAGGTTGGCCACCCCAATTCACTTCAATGATCCGGTTGGGCTCAAACTCGCGCAGGTTCAGGAACGTCAGGCAATCCTGCCGGTGCACGGTGACCCCACGCCCCACCGTGATATAGCCGCCGATAGGATCACCGGGCAGCGGTTTGCAGCACTTGGCAACCTGGGTCTTGAGCTTGCCAACACCCTGGATCTGGATATCCGAGGCAGTATCGTACGGGGCCTGACGCTGGCTGCTGAGTTTCAGATGCAGCTGCTCGGATTTTGGCTCAAGCATTTGCTGCGCCACATTGGCCACGTGGGTGGGCCGCAGATCGCCGGCACCGATGGCGGCAAACATGTCCTCTGAGCCGTGATAGTTCACTTTTTCAGCGAGTTCGTTCAGGTTCACGTCATAGAGCGACAGCCGCTTGAACTCATCTTCCAGGATGGCACGGCCATCGACGATGTTGCGGCCACGATCCTGCTCCTTGAACCAGTGCGTCACCTTGGCCCGGGCGCGGGAGGTCTGCACATAGCCCAGGCTCGGGTTCAGCCAGTCTCGGCTCGGGGCCGCGTTGTTCGAGGTCAGGATGAAAATCTGGTCGCCGGTTTTCAACGGATAGGTCAGCGGCACGATTCGGTTGTTAACCCGGGCGCCGCGACACGCGTGGCCGATTTCCGTGTGCACGCGGTAGGCAAAGTCTACCGGTGTTGCGCCCTGAGGTAGATCAACCACATGACCTTCCGGGGTAAAGACATAGACCCGGTCCGAGGCCACGTCGGACTTCAGGTGGTCGGCCAGCCCGGACAGATCGCCCAGATCCTCCTGCCATTCCAGCACCTGCCGGAGCCAGTTGATCTTGGCGTCGTAACCGGTCGATTTATTACTTTTGTCCGTGCCTTTGTACAGCCAGTGGGCACAGACACCCAGCTCCGCCTCCTCGTGCATCTTGTGAGTACGGATCTGTACTTCCATCACCTTGCCTTCCGGCCCGATCACGGCGGTATGCAGTGACTGGTAGCCATTTTCCTTGGGGTTGGCGATGTAGTCGTCGAATTCGTTCGGAATGTGCCGCCAGATACCGTGCACAATGCCTAGGGCACCGTAGCAATCCCGGACTTCCGGTACCAGGATGCGAACCGCACGGACGTCGTAGACCTGAGAGAAGTCGATGCCCTTGCGCCGCATCTTCCGCCAGATACTGTAGATGTGCTTGGCGCGACCGGACAGGTCGGCCTTGATACCCGAAGCTTCCAGTTCCGCTTGCAGGGTTTTGATAACACGCTTGATGTAGCCGTCCCGGTCGAGGCGCTTTTCGTCTAACAGCTTGGCGATCTTCTTGTAGGCCGTCTCGTGCAGGTAGCGAAACGACAGGTCTTCCAGCTCCCACTTGATGTGACCGATGCCGAGTCGGTGGGCCAGCGGGGCGTAGATATCAAACACCTCACGCGCGACCCGCATGCGCTTTTCTTCCGAGACGTTCTTGACCGCCCGGATGGCACAGGTCCGCTCCGCCAGTTTAATCAGCGCAACCCGGACATCGTCAATCATGGTGACCAACATTTTCCGGACGTTGTCCAGCTGCCCCTCACTTTGGCCCAGAACATTACCCTTGAGCGGATGATGGATCGAGGAGATCGCCGCCATCTGCTGAACGCCGTTGATCAGACCGGCAATCTCGTCGCCGAATTCCTTGCGGATGTCTTCCAGGGCTACCCGTTCCTCCCGAACGGCCCGATACAGTACTGCCGCCACCAGGCTGGCCTGATCCAGGTGCAGCTCCGCCAGCACCTGGGCCATTTCGATACCAATACGAAAGCTGCTGGAGCCCGGCGCCCAGAGGCGGTCCTCCCGGAACGCCTCCAGATCGATTTCCGCAGCTTTCTCGCAGGCACGGCGAAACTGGTCGACATCATCCAATTGGGTCTGGGCAGCGATGTGCTGGACACAACGCTCAATGTCCACCTCACCATCGCCAGTAACGGCATAATCTTCGCGAACTTTTACCATATCGGTCTTACTATTCCCGGTCGTTCCTGCCGCCACCCGGGTGGCGACGCCAATCCTTTAGCCGGAATCCCGCTCAAACAGGGCGATGGATTCGACATGAGTGGTATGAGGAAACATGTCCATCACGCCAGCACGCACCAGCCGATAACCATTGCGCACCATGACACCCGCATCCCGTGCCAGTGTCGCAGGGTTACAAGAAACATAGACGATTTTATTGGCCCCGAACGCGGTCAGGTACTTGCAGATTTCCTCCGCGCCCGAGCGTGGCGGGTCAATCAGGATCTTGTCAAAGCCCTCTTTGGCCCAGCTCTGGCCGGTAAAATCACCGTGCAGATCGGCACCGTGGAAGGTCACATTGTCGAGCCCGTTCAGTTCCGCGTTTTCGCGGCCACGGACCACCATGGCATCGTCACCTTCCACGCCGACCACCTGGCCACCCTTGCTCGCCAGCGGCAGAGTGAAGTTGCCCAGGCCACAGAACAGGTCGAGTACCCGCTCGCTCGGCTGTACGTCGAGCCAGTCAACGGCCCGGTGCACCATGGTACGGTTGATGCCCGCATTGACCTGGGTGAAATCCATCGGGTGGAACTTCATGGTCAGCTCGAACTCATCCAGACGGTAGCTAAGTCGTTCATCATTGCGCCCGGCCGACTCCGGCCAGATCCGGTGGACCGTGTCCGGCCCCTTGGGCTGCAGATAAATATGCAAATCATGGGCCTGACCGAACCCGATCAGGCTAGCCCGATCACCGTCGCTCAGATCATCCATGTTGCGGAACACCATCACGGCCTCGTCATCGCCGCAGGCCACCTCGACCTGGGGAATGCGATTGTAGGCATCGAGGCCGTGGAGCAGTTCGCGCAGGGGCAAAATGCGCTCACCGATGCGCGGATCCAGCACTGCACACCGGTCGATGTCGGTCAGGAAGCTGTTGCGTTTTTCGCGAAAGCCAACCAGTACCGATTCCCGCGCCGGCACATAGCGCACGCCCAGGCGGGCCTTGCGGCGATAACCCAGGCTGCTTTCCGAACGCATCGGCGCCACCCACTCTTCCGGCTCAATGCCCCCAAAATGGGCGAAGTGTTCGCGCAGGGTATCTTCCTTGAACCGGATCTGGGCATCAGCGCTCATGTGCTGAAGGCTGCAGCCGCCGCACAGGTCGGCAAATTCGCACGGCGGTGTCTGGCGCTCCGGTACGCTTTCCAGCACCTCCAGGCTCCGCAGCTCGTCGAATTTGCTGCGGGTGCTGATCATCTTCGCCATGACGGTTTCGCCCGGCAGGGCACCATCTACGAATTGGGTCTTGCCGTCCTGACGGGCAATGCCCCGGCCGTCATGACTCAGTTTTTCAATGTCACAGCGCACCGGCTCTTTAGGTAGAGCCTTACGGCGTCGTCTACTCATACTGACTACTCTTGATGATAGGTCCTTTTGGAACTGGTCAGGCGCCGGGAAAGACGCCGGTGGAGAGGTATCGGTCGCCACGGTCACAAATGATGGCCACGATGACGGCGTTTTCAACCTGCTCAGACAGTCTCAGGGCGGCTGCAATGGATCCGCCGGAGGATACGCCACAGAAGATACCTTCCTGCGATGCCAGGGCGCGCATGGTGTTTTCCGCCTCTTCCTGGCCGATATCGAGCACCTGGTCCACCCGGGCGGCGTCATAGATCTTCGGCAGGTACGCCTCCGGCCAGCGCCGGATACCGGGGATGGAGGCCCCTTCCTTCGGCTGCAACCCGATAATCCGGATGTCGGGATTACGCTCTTTCAGGTAACGGGAAACGCCCATGATGGTGCCCGTGGTCCCCATAGAGCTGACAAAGTGGGTAACCCGACCTTCGGTCTGCGCCCAGATTTCAGGCCCGGTGGTGCGATAGTGAGCCAGCGGGTTGTCCAGGTTGCTGAACTGATCCAGCACCTTACCCTTGCCCTCGGATTCCATTTGCAACGCAAGGTCGCGGGCCGTTTCCATGCCTTCTTCCCGGCTAACGGTAACGATCTCGGCGCCATAGGCCCGCATCGATGCCCGCCGCTCTTCGCTCATGTTGGCGGGCATGATCAGCACCATGCGATACCCCTTGATCGCCGCCGCCATGGCCAGGGCAATGCCGGTATTTCCGCTGGTGGCCTCGATCAACGTGTCCCCGGGTCGGATCTCGCCGCGCCGCTCGGCCTCCTGGATCATGCTGATGGCCGGACGGTCCTTGACCGAACCTGCAGGGTTGTTACCTTCGAGTTTTGCCAGGATGACGTTGGAGGTCTCGCCCGGAAGTCGCTGCAGGCGAACCAATGGGGTGTGCCCGACATAATCTTCAATTGTGGGGAAATTCATATCATTACCCTGTGGTACACTTTTGCGATCGCATGATACGCGTTATGGCCCCTGTCTCCCAATACAGCTTCTCGCTATATCCATGACCGGTAGCTATAACCGAATCGACTTTACTGGGGCGCTGGGACTGATACCTCAGTCATTCGCCTACGGATCATCTATTCTGACAAGGACGTGACCCCGGAATTACACGTCGGGGCCCAGGCAATAAATCAGGAACCGGGTATGCGGCGCTGGGGCATTCGCAAAAAAGTATTGGTGGTGACTCTCATCCCCACCCTGCTCACCACATTCATGCTGGGCATGTTCTTCACCTATAGCTGGGTGAACAACATTGAAAGTCTGCTGCGTGATCGGGGCGAATCCCTGTCCCGGCAATTGGCGGCAGCCTCCGAATACGGACTGTTTACCGCTAATCGCAGCCTGCTCAGCAACCTTTCTAATGCTCTGCTGGAAGAGCAGGACGTCCGCTCCATTACCTTCTTCGACAGCGACGGCGCCCGACTGTTGCACACCGGGCCCGGCCGCTCCGAAGCCTTCACCAGCGAAAACCTGGTGCCCAACAGCGCGACCCGGATTCTCCGGGAAAACAGCACCCGTTTTGTGACCCCCGTGTCGCTACAGGAGCTGATGATCGGGACCACGCTCGACCCGGACGCACGGAATCCGAGGGCGCAACCACGTCCGGCACTAGGCTGGGTTGCGGTTGAAATGTCCCACGTTCGCACCGAGAAGGAAACCTACAAGGCACTGCTGATCTCGCTGTTGCTGGTCCTCGCCGGCGTGGTACTCAGCCTGGCCATTGCCTTGCGGCTAAGCCGTGCCTTCACCGATCCGGTGTTTGAACTAAACGAGGCAGTCGCCAAACTCAAGGAAGGCAAACTCGACACCCGGGTGTTCACCCAGGCTGGCCCGGAATTCGAACAGCTTGAATCGGGCCTCAATGCCATGGCCGAAGAGCTGAGCAAGGCCCAGGCGGAAATGCAGCAGAACATCGACCAAGCCACCGAGGATCTCAGGGAAACTCTGGACACCATCGAGATCCAGAACATCGAACTGGATTTCGCCCGTAAGGAGGCACTGGAAGCCAGTCGCATCAAGTCGGAATTCCTGGCCAACATGTCCCACGAAATCCGCACACCACTGAACGGCATCATCGGCTTCACCGAGCTGCTGTTGAAGAGCCCCCTGCCCCGTCAGCAAAGGGACCACCTCAGCACCATCCGCAAATCCTCCGAAATCCTGCTCACCATCATCAACGACATCCTGGACTTTTCGAAGATCGAAGCCGGCAAGCTGATCCTGGACCGGGTCCCGTTCCAGCTGCGTGATATTGTCGAAGAGGTCATGGCGATGCTGGCACCGGCGGCGCACGCCAAGAATCTGGATCTGGTGCCGCTGGTTTACACGGACGTACCGGACAACATCTTGGGCGACCCTTTGCGGGTCAAACAGGTGATCACAAACCTGGTCAACAATGCCATCAAGTTCACCCAGACCGGCGAAGTGGTGCTGCGCGCCAGCCTTGAGGAAGACCCAGACGACAGCAATCGGGTGACCATACGCCTAAGCATTTCTGACTCCGGTGTCGGCCTGTCCCGGGCCCAGCAACAATCGCTATTCAATGCCTTCAGTCAAGCGGACGCATCCACTGCCCGCCAATACGGTGGCACTGGCCTGGGCCTGGCCATCTCCAAACGGCTGGTGGAGGAGATGGGAGGCAAGATTGGACTGAACAGTGAGCTCGGCAAAGGCTCCACATTCTGGTTCACGCTCACATCGGAACTGTCCACCAGTGCCGAATCCGTGACGCCCCGTGACGGTCTCCGGGGTGAGCGGGTCATCTACCTGGAGCAACAAACCACCACTGGACTGGCGGTGGATCACCTGCTGCGGGACTGGGGCATAACAGTCGACCGGGTCGCCTCACCTGGCGCACTGCAGGAAAAGATCGAGGAAGCCCAGAAAAACCAGGCCGGCTATGCCCTGGCAATTATCGGCATCACCCGGCACCTACTCAATTCCAGCCAGTACTGCGCTCTGCTCCGGACCCTGGAAATCGAACGGGATTGTCGCACCCTGCTGCTCACGCCTACCCTGGAAACTCACGACACACCCTTGTCCGGGCTAGCCAGCAGCCACTTGACCAAGCCGATTTGCCGGGGGACGTTCTATGACGAACTGCTGCTGCTGGTGCACGGAATCCGCTCCAGTGGCAGCCTGGCGTTGGATTACGATCAAAGTACTGCCGGCCTGGCCGCCACCAACATACCCCGGGTGCTGGCGGTGGATGACAACGACGCCAACCTGAAGCTGGTGATGACACTGCTGAAGGACTGCCATACCGACGCCGAAGGAGCCTCCAGCGGCTTTGAGGCGCTAAGTAAGGCGCGCAAAAAACCGTTCGACCTGGTGTTCATGGATCTGCAAATGCCGGGCATGGACGGGGTGGAAACAACTGCGCGCCTGCGGGATCTGGACCAGGCCCCGCACCGCACGGCGATCATCGCGCTGACCGCTCACGCGCTCGCAGACGAACAGGACCGACTATTACAGCAGGGCTTTGACGGCTATATGCCCAAGCCCATCAGCAACAGCCAGCTCACCAGCATTATCCGTGAATACACCGGGTATGAGAGCGTCTCTGTTGGCGAAAGCGAACCGATCCGGATTCCGGAGGTACGGGACACCCGGCGAACTATGCGGCCGTCAACGCGCAAGATGGAGCAGGACTGCGTCAGTATCCGTGAGAGCATTCAGTTGGCCGCAGGCAAGACCGACCTGGCGGAAGAATTGTTCAGCATGCTGCTGGAGCAAGTGCGAAATGATCAGGACCAAGTGGTCGAGTTCTGGCACCAGGGCGATCTGGACGGGCTGCTGGAATGTGTTCACAAGCTGCACGGCGCCACTCGCTACTGTGGTGTGCCGGAACTTCGGGCTGCCGCGAACCGGCTAGAGACAGGGCTGAAATGCGCCGCTCCGGATATCGAACACCACAAGGAACAATTGGTGGCGGCAATGGAGCGACTTCAGAACTGGAGCGAACAGACCGATTGGCAACGGCTGTTCCGGACCCAGCCTCAGCCGACCGAAACCAGCTGAGGTACTCAGGGCTTAGGCCCGGCCGCGGGCCTGATCAAGAATCGCTTTCATGTCCCGTACCGCATCCTTGAGCCCAGTGAACACGGCACGGGCAATGATCGCATGACCGATATTGAGCTCGTTAATACCGGGAATGGCAGCGACCCGCTCGGTATTATGGTAATGCAGGCCGTGACCCGCATTGACGACTAGGCCTTTCTTCCGGGCATAGGCCACCGCGGAGGCGATGGTCTGGAACGCAGCCTCGGCCTCCTCGGGAGTCTTGGCCTCGGCGTATTCACCGGTGTGAAGCTCGATGACCGGTGCCCCACAGCGCACTGCAGCGTCAATCTGGGCAGTCGCCGGATCGATAAACAGCGACACTTCCGAGCCCAACTGGGCCAGACGATCACAGGCCTTGGCAACTCTCGCCTCCTGACCCTCAACGTCCAGACCGCCTTCGGTGGTCAGCTCTTCGCGCTTCTCCGGCACCAGGCACACGCACTCCGGCCGGACCTGCTCGGCAAAAGCCAGCATGGCGTCAGTCACGGCCATCTCAAGGTTCATCTTGGTCTGTAGCGTTTCCCGCAGCAGCAGGACATCTCGGTCCTGGATATGACGACGGTCCTCGCGTGGATGAATGGTAATACCATCCGCCCCCGCCTCTTCCGCCATCAGGGCAGCCTGAACCGGATCCGGATAACGGGTCCCCCGGGCCTGGCGCAGGGTTGCAACGTGGTCAATATTAACGCCGAGTAACACTCTAGGATTCATGCCGTTCTCTCCGAAGGTGACTGAATAAACTGCGACTGTGGAGCGGACGCCCCTGCAACAGGTAATCGGTTAAAGCTCGCATGACACGCTTGGCCACGCGCCGGCAGGGCTCGGCTTTCAAGTCGCCCATCGCGAGTGCCTGCAAGACCTCACCGGGAAGCTTCTGAACCCGGGTACCCGGGCCCGGCTGCGCCACAATTCCCTGCTCTGGATCATAACAATACTGCTGACCCGGCTCGACGGATTGCCCGGTATCGGTGGCCAAATCCCAGGAAAAATCAAAGCCGAGCTCCGCGGCAAAGGCGCGCTCAAAGCGCCGCAGCACCGGTTCGATATCGGTGGTGTCGGCCAGCTCGGCAATGGCATTGATGTAGGCCGCGAACAGGGTGGGATGCGGGTCGGCCGCCGGTAGGATGCGCTGCAGGAGTTCGTTCAGGTAGAGACCGCTGTACAACGACGCCGTACGGTGCAGCGAGGGTCCGATGCGGGTATCGACATGGGTCAGGGTTTTCAGGTCGCCGCGCCCCGCCCAGTCCAGCATCAGAGGCTGGAAGGGCTGCAGTTGGGCCTTCAGCGGACTCTTGGCACTGTTGGCGCCCCGGGCAATGACGGTCAAGCGCCCGCGATTCAGGGTGAACACATCCACCATGAGACTGGTCTCCCGCCAGGGCCGGCGGTGAATCACGTAGGCGGGCTCTTGGTGCTCCGGCCCCGTCATAGGTGCCTCAGAGGTCGTTCATACCAAGGCTTTTCAGGGCCCGATCACTGTCAGCCCAGCCTCGCTTCACCTTGACCCAGAGCCGTAGCATGATCTTGCTATCAAACAACCGCTCCATATCAGCCCGGGCTTCCTGACCAATTCGGCGCATGCGCTCACCCTTGTCGCCGATCATGATTTTCTTCTGCCCCTCACGCTCCACCAGAATCAGTGCGGAAATATGCAGGGTCTTGCCTTCGCGCTTGAATTCTTCAATCTCAACGGCCACGGAGTATGGCAGTTCGGCGCCCAATTGCCGGGTGATTTTCTCCCGAACGATCTCCGATGCCAGGAAGCGCTCACTGCGATCAGTAATCTGGTCATCCGGGTAAAAATGGATGCTTTCCGGCAGAAAACGGCCGACGGCCTCCTCCAGCGGTTCCAGGTTGTTTTCCTTGAGCGCAGACAGAGGAATAATTTCGGCGAAGTCCCGTTTTTTCGATAGCATGTCCAGGTGCGGCAACAGGGTTTCCCGCTTCTCGATCTTGTCGACTTTGTTGACCGCCAGGATCACCGGACACTTGAGCTTGGCCAGTTTCTCCAGGACCAGCTCATCCGCGGTGGTCCAGGACAGCTGATCGACCACGAACACCACGACATCAACGTCGATCAGCGCCGAAGTGGCCGCCTTGTTCATGTACCGGTTCAGAGCCCGGGGCTCTTCCTCGTGCATGCCCGGGGTATCCACATAGATTGCCTGAACCGGCCCCATGGACTTGATACCCAGAACTTGGTGCCGCGTGGTTTGCGGCTTCCGGGAGGTGATGCTCAGTTTCTGGCCAAGGATATGGTTCAGCAACGTGGATTTACCCACATTGGGACGACCAACAATGGCCACGAATCCGCAGCGACTGTCTGGATTTTCCGGCCGGGTAATATCATTCATTACTGATTCTCCACGCCCAGTTCTTTCAGGGCGTTTCGGGCTGCCTGCTGCTCGGCTACACGGCGGCTGTTGCCGGTGCCGGTCGTCTTTCGATCCAGTGACGGCAGCGCGCAGGTTACATGGAAGGTCTGGTTGTGGGCTTCGCCATCAACCGAAATAACGTCATACTGCGGCAACGGAAACTGGCGAGACTGGAGGTATTCCTGCAGACGGGTCTTGGGATCCTTCTGGGTATCCTGCAGATCCAGGTTCTTGAGCCGTTGCTCGAACCACTGCAAAACCTTCTCACGGCAGGTGTGGAAATCACTGTCGAGATAGATGGCACCAATGATCGACTCCACCGCATCGGCCAGGATTGACTCCCGCCGGAACCCGCCACTCTTGAGCTCCCCGGATCCCAGACGCAGATAGCTGCCCAACTCGAACTCGCGACCGATCTCGGCCAGGGTCACACCTTTAACCATGCGCGCCCGCAAACGGCTCAATTGCCCTTCCCGGGCCTTTTCGAAGTGCAGGAACAGATACTCTGCGATCACCATGTTAACGATGGAATCGCCCAGAAACTCCAGGCGCTCGTTATTCTGGTTGCCAAAACTGCGATGGGTAAGCGCCAGCAACAGCCGCTCTGGCGACTCAAACTGATAGCCTATGCGGCGTTGTAACTGATCCAGATCCGGTTGCGAAGTCACTGGCCCTTCATCTCGTATTCATGCTTGAAGTGAACGATAGTATCGACGTTACTGAACAGATTGTTGCGGACCTCGTAATCCACCATGATCAGAACCGTGTCCCCGTCTTTCTCAACGGCGATGTTCTTGGCGTCAAATCCGCGAACGTTGTTAACGCTCAGGCGCTTGTTGATCAGAGTGCGTACCTGAGCCGGCCCCATGGTGGACAGGCCATCGGTGCCGTCGAGGCTTTCCAGCGCCTCCTGGATGGTGATGTCATCCAGATAGATCGGGCCAAGCTTGATGGCCAGGGTTAACAGGCCACCGAAGAACAGCACCATCACCATCATTGTTAAAGCCGAAGCACCAGTTTGCCGGGTCATGGCGGAGAGACTATTTTTCTTCATTATGACTGCACTCCAGATTTGTCGGAATTACTCAATACCGCCCACACGGTCAAAGGATGGCAAACTGGTAAGCGATTTCCAGTGCATCCAGATGCCAAATGCCTTGCCCACCACCAGCTCATCGGGAACCATGCCCCAGTAGCGGCTGTCGTTGCTGTTGTCGCGATTGTCGCCCATGACGAAATAGTGATCCTCTGGCACCACCCATTCGCCCTCACCACTGGCGCCGGGCCGACCCATGGTCAGGAAAATATCGTGCTCGACATCACCGAGACTTTCGCGGCGCAACTCCACTGGCGGAAGACGAGCGACAAACTTACTCTCAACCTGTTCACCGTTAATGAACAACTGCTTGTTGCGATAGCGAATAGTGTCGCCCGGCATGCCGACGACTCGCTTGATGTAGTTGGTCGCGCCATCCTTGGGGTAACGGAACACCATGACGTCACCGCGCTGAGGATCCCCAACCTCCAGCACCTCGGTACCGGCTACCGGCAGCCGAAGCCCATAGGCGTATTTGTTGACCAGGATAAAGTCACCCACCTCGAGCGTCGGCAACATTGAGCCTGACGGAATCTGGAACGGCTCAATCAGAAAGGAACGCAGCACCAACACGATTGCCAGAACCGGGAAGAACGACCGGCTAAGGTCGACCAGGTAAGGCTCTTTCGGCTCATCAACCTCGTCGACATTGCCGACCTGAGCATCAGGGGACGCTGGCTGGCCATTGGCCCGAGCCGCTTCCAGCCTGCGCTCACGCAAAAACAGTTTGTCCGCCAGCCAGATCAGACCTGTTGCGAAGGTCAGAACCACCAGAACCAGGGGAAAATCGATATCCATCCAGGCGCCTTCTATTTATCCACTTGCAATACGGCCAGAAACGCTTCCTGAGGCACCTCGACATTACCCAGCTGCTTCATTCGTTTCTTACCCTCTTTCTGCTTCTGAAGCAGCTTCTTCTTACGGCTTACGTCGCCGCCGTAACACTTGGCCGTCACGTTCTTCCGCAAGGCCTTCACGGTCACCCGCGCCACCACCTGGGTGCCAATGGCAGCCTGGATGGCGATATCGAACATTTGTCTGGGAATCAGTTCCTTCATCTTGTCGATCAACTGACGCCCCTTGTAGTGCGCCTGTTCCTTGTGAACGATCAGCGCCAGTGCGTCGACCCGCTCACTGTTGATCAACACGTCCAGACGAACAAGGTTGGCCGGCTGGAAGCGGACGAAATGGTAGTCCAGGGATGCAAAGCCGCGACTCGCTGATTTGATGCGATCGAAGAAATCCATCACCACTTCCGCCATGGGCAGCTCATAGGTCAGTTGCACCTGGGTCGACATGAAGTGCATGTTCTTCTGCACACCACGCTTCTCTTCGCACAGGGCGATCACATTACCCAGGTGTTCCTGGGGCACCAGAATGCTGGCCTCTACGATCGGTTCACGCATTTCCTCAATGGAGCCAATATCCGGAAGCCTGGACGGGTTGTCCACCGAGAACGTCTCATTCTGCTTGGTGACCACCTCGTAGATTACCGTGGGAGCCGTGGTGATCAGGTCGATGTCGTATTCCCGCTCAAGCCGCTCCTGAATGATCTCCATGTGCAGCATGCCGAGGAAACCACAGCGAAACCCGAAACCAAGTGCATCGGAATTCTCCGGCTCGAAGAACAGCGAGGCATCGTTCAGGGTCAGTTTTTCCAAGGCATCCCGGAAATCGTCGTAATCGTCGGAGCTGACCGGGAACAGACCGGCGTAGACCTGCGGTTTGACCTTCTTGAACCCGGGCAGCATCGGAGTCTGCTCGGAAAACTTCTGGTGCACGATGGTGTCACCCACCGGAGCGCCGTTGATGTCCTTGATCCCTGCCACCACGAAGCCAACATCGCCAGCCTCGAGCACATCGGTGTCTTTCGGCTTGGGATTGAAGATGCCCACCTTATCCGCGTTCCAGGATTTGCCGGTGGACTTGATAACGATCTTGTCCCCCTTGCGCATGGTGCCCTCGGTGACCCGTACCAGCGACACCACGCCCAGATAGTTGTCGAACCAGGAATCGATGATCAGCGCCTGCAATGGCGCGCCCCGGTCGCCCTTGGGCGGCGGGACGCGCTTGATCAGGTCTTCCAGCACGTCCTCGACGCCGATACCGCTCTTGGCGCTGCAGCGAACCGCGTCCGACGCCTCGATACCAATGATGTCCTCAATTTCAGCCGCCACCCGCTCGGGCTCGGCCTGGGGCAAGTCCATCTTGTTCAGAACCGGAACCACTTCCAAGCCTTGCTCGATGGCGGTATAGCAGTTGGCCACCGATTGCGCCTCAACACCCTGGCCGGCGTCGACCACCAGCAAGGCACCCTCACAGGCGTACAGGGAGCGGGAGACCTCGTAGGAGAAATCGACGTGCCCGGGGGTATCGATGAAGTTCAGTTTGTATTCGTGACCGTCCTTCGCCGTGTAGTTGAGCGTGACGCTCTGGGCCTTAATGGTAATCCCGCGCTCCCGCTCCAGGTCCATGGAATCCAGGACCTGCTCGGCCATTTCGCGGTCAGTCAGGCCACCGCAGATCTGGATAAAACGATCCGCTAGGGTGGATTTACCATGGTCAATGTGGGCAATGATGGAGAAGTTACGGATTCGGCTCAGTTCAGTCACAGACAATAAATACTCGTATAGACGAAGGATTGAGCCCGGAAGGGCCGGTGCCGGGATCCGGGAACGCCGTGATTTTACCGGTTACCGGCCGCCATTGCCATGATCAGGACATCAGCGGCTTCTCGTACTGGCTAATCAGGAAGCCGATCAGGGCATCTTCATCCAACGACTCCCCCCGAGCCCGAGAATCAGCCCGGTCTCTGCGGCCTCCCACTTGCCTCTTGACGCGGGAAGTCATATCAACGCAGAAATTCACGGAAAGCATCATCAAGACTGCCCTCGTAACCCTGCAAGACGTCGCCAACGTCCGCAGCCAGGATATCGAGCAGCACAAAACTGTTAACCCCGGCATCTTCCTCCTGGGCTGCCCGCAAACGCTCACTCATACCCCTGTTCAATATCCGGAGATCTTCATAACTCGCCCGAAGACCGTCCATATTCCAATCCGCCGACCAACCATGCTGATCCCGGAGATATTGACCCACAAGGTACATTCCGAGAGCCCGGACGAGTGTTTCGTCGGCGGTACTCAGTGGCAAATGGTGGCGCGCCATCGGCCGCAGGATAGCGGTTACCGGGCAGCCGGAAAACGGGCCAATCAGCCCCATCAGCGATCCCATGGCCCTCTGTAAGGTAGTTTCGGCCCGAATTTCACGCGCCGGGGTAACCACCGTCAATTGAATCACTTCATGGGATGGACGGTGACTGGTGGCCCGTGCCGGCTCAATCAATGCCAGGGCATACGGACAGTATGTGACGCCCGTGTCGGCAAGCGGGCAATGACTGCATTGATGGTACTCAAGCCGAGCCCACTCAACCGCCTTTGGCGAGTAATTCATGTCAACAGCTTCGCTGTCCAGGCTGAGCCGATACTCCCAACGAGCCCCATCCCTAAAAGAAAAATAGTAATCGACACTGGCAGCAGACATCGCCGGAACCTCAGTCATGGATGAAAAGACCATCAAATCAGCATAGACAGAATCCCAATACGGCTTTGCAATAGCAAGTCGAAGGCTTGCTAAGGTTCGGTCGCACAATCACAACGTAACCATTTATTACAGATACGAAAATTAACATTGACAGCTGACTAGAGCCTCTATAATTGACGCAGGTCAAATTTCTAAACAAACAGATACAAAGATGCTTTAAAGAAGCCCCCAATCGAGCCGTTGACCAAAGCATTACTGTCGAGCAAGGAAAGCACCATGCCCCAGAGCAACGAAGCAAAGTCTGATCAGGAACTGCTGAATGACCGACTTGAGCAGGCCAACAGGCAACTTCTGCAATCGGAAAAGCTGGCGGCTATCGGACAGTTGGCGGCAGGGGTTGCCCACGAAATCAACAATCCCGTGGGTTACGTTTATTCGAACCTGCAAAGCCTGGAAAATTATCTGACCGATCTGTTCCGGCTGACCGACGCTGTGGACTCGGCGGAATCCCTGGACAACCTCAAGGCCATCAAGCAAAACATCGATTATGACTTTGTCCGGAGTGACCTTAAGGATTTGCTGGCTGAATCTCGGGAAGGCATCGAGCGGGTAAAAACCATCATCTCCGCCATGAAGGATTTTTCTCACATTGAAGAAGATGAATTCAAACCTGCGGACCTTCAGCGAGGCATTGAAACAACGCTCAACGTTGTCAATAACGAACTCAAGTACAAAGCTGATATTGTGAAGGAGTTTGGGGACCTACCCGAAATTGAGTGCATCATCTCCCAAGTCAACCAGGTAGTCATGAACCTGCTGGTGAATGCAGCGCATGCGATTGATGACTTCGGGACAATCAGCATTCGCACTCGACAGGAAACCGACTCCGTGGTGATTGAGGTGGAAGATACCGGCAGCGGGATTTCCCGGGAAAATATCAACCGTATCTTTGAGCCATTTTACACCACCAAGCCCATCGGCAAAGGTACCGGACTGGGCCTGTCGCTCTCGTTCAATATTATCGAAAAACACGGCGGCCAGATTGAGGTGGAAAGCACACCAGGAATAGGTACCTGCTTCCGGATCACGCTTCCGGTCAGACAGCCTCCACCAAACGGCACTGAATAACCATGAGCGATAAATTTCCCTCGTCAGAGCCGGTGGCTGAATCTCCATTACCCAGTGCAAAGCTGCTACTGGTCGACGATGAGGACAATATTCTGCGCAGTTTGCAGCGAGTGCTGCGCAAAGAACCTTACGAGTTGACCACTGCCACCTCCGGAGATCAGGCTATAGGGTTGATGGAGGAACAAGGCTTCGATCTCGTGATTTCCGATGCCCGCATGCCTGGCATGGATGGCCCAACCCTGCTGGCGACCATCAAGAAAAAGGACCCCTCGTGCATCCGTATCCTGCTGACCGGTTATGCCGATATCGATTCAACGGTCAAAGCGATTAACGACGGGCAGATCTATCGCTACATCAGCAAACCCTGGAACGACGATGAACTGCGCCTGATCATCCGACAGGCACTGGCCTTTAAACAGTCAGAACGCCGGCGACTTGCCCTTGAGAAACTGACCCGCAAGCAGAACCAGGAACTACAAGAGCTGAACTCCACGCTGGAACAAAAGGTCCGCGCACGCACTGAAGAACTCCGAGAAACCGCTGACATGCTGGACCTGGCCTATCAGGAACTCCGTAAGAACTATGTGACGACGACCGAGGTGTTCTCGTCCCTGATCGACAAGCGCCTGCCTGCCAACCGCCAGCCGAACGCCAAGGTTATAACGCTGGTCAGGGCCTTCGCCGCCTACCACAAACTGGACGAGGAAATGACCCAGAACCTGGCCATGGCGGCCGCCCTCTACAATCTGGGCAAACTCAGTTGGCCAGACGAGCTAATCACTGCCCCTTCGGATTTGCTTAGCAGGGACCAGAAGCTGGAATACTTAAAGTACCCGGTCGTTGGCGAGCAGTTGCTCATGGCCCTTGAGCCCCTTAGGGACGCCGCAAAGATCATCCGACACCATCAGGAAAAATGGAACGGCTACGGTATCCCTGATCGGCTGGAAGGCAAAGACATTCCTCTTGGAGCCCGTATTCTAAGACTGGCGGTTGATTTCATTGAACTCCAGTTTGGCCTGATTCTTGAGCGGCGTGTACCAAGGGATAACGCCATCAAGTTGATCAAGCGCTACCGGGACCGGTTGTACGACCCGGACATCGCCGACCAATTTTTGGAAATGGTAATCGAAATCGCTCCGGATGTTGACCATGAAAACCCCGATATTTTGGTACTCGACACCCTCCGCTTAAAACCGGGCATGGTAATGGCCCGCAACCTGTATGCAACGTCTGGCATGCTACTGCTGAATGAGGGCAAGGTGCTCTCCTCACTCCTGATCGACAAGCTAGCCGCATTCGAAAAAGGCGAACCGGATGGGCATCGCTACACCTTGTATGTACATCGCCCTGAAGAAGAAACGGAGACACCGACATGATCAAGATCCAATTGGTGGATGACGAAGCCAATATCCTGAGCGCGCTTCGGCGACTGCTGAAGCCCCAAGGATGGGAGGTGCATACCTACAATAACGTGGAAGCTGCGCTTGGTGGTCTGCTTGAGCATAACTACGCCGTCATTGTCTCGGATTACCAGATGCCTACTGCCGACGGCGTAACTTATCTGCAGTTTGCCAAGCAGCGCCAGCCGGACGCCATGCGTCTGGTTCTGAGTGCCCACGGTGACCGCAACTCCATGATAAAGGCCATTAACCAGGCCGAGGTTTACCGATTCCTGTCCAAGCCTTGGGACGACTACGAAGTGGTCACCGCGATCAAATCTGCGATCGACGTGTATCAGTTGAAGGTGGAGAACCAGCGGCTACGGAACCAGGTAGATACCCAGAAAGCAATGCTACGGGCCCGGGAACAGGAGTTACTGAGACTCGAGTCCGAAAATCCTGGCATCACCCGGGTCCAGAGGGATGCCGACGGATCGGTCCTCATCAGCGACAACGACTGAATAAGCGAACGCCAATGCCTGATTATCAAGCACACGACAACAAGCTGACGCTGAAAGTGGTGTTTTATGGCCCCGCTCTCAGCGGCAAAACGACCAATCTCATGCAGCTCCACTCGCTGCTAAATCCGGAGCGCAAAGGCGAGTTGATGGTGCTTGAAACCCGGGATGACCGCACTTTGTTCTTCGACATGCTGCCCATTGGGCTGCGGGGTACATCCGGGTTGGACCTGCGGCTGAAGCTATACACCGTTCCCGGGCAGGTTCAGCATGACAGTACCCGCAAAGCGGTACTATCGAGGGCCGATGGCATTGTTTTTGTCGCCGACTCTCAGCCGTCGCAACAAGACAACAACGCCATGGCATTCGGAAACCTTGAGGAGAACCTTGAAAAAGTCGGGCTCGATATCGATACATTGCCCATGGTGGTGCAGTTCAACAAGCGTGACCTCCCTGGCGTTGTGGAGGAACTCGAGCTTCAACAGCGTTGGACCTCTACCCCCTGGGCACCGCTGATGATGGCTTCCGCTCTTCAGGGCAATGGCGTGATCGAGAGTTTCAGAGCATTGCTTGACCGTCTGTACATCGCAATCAGCGACGAGTTCGCCCTGGAACATCGCCATGGCATCTTCCGGCACACTTTTATTGATGGCTTGAGCGCCTGCCATGAGGCTGATCGTGCGAAACTTTGAGGACGACCCGACCCTCCAGGATCTGCTCAGTGTCGACCAACTGGAACGGCTGAACCGGACACTCAGCAGCCTATGCCAGGCACCGGTGACCATCGCCGAACAGAAAACCACTGGTGCGATCCCTGTTGAGTTCAACCTGGAAACCGTGGCTTGGCTATCCGGCGGCCATTCTCCCGAGGAACGAAGCGCAGCCTCGGAACTGGTGTCCTTCTTGATGATGTTTGTGGCCAAGTATCGGCTCGCGGCCAACCTGCACCATGACACCACGGAAGCGAGTTATGCGGAACTCCAGCGCCAGAATGATGCTCTGAAAACCTCCGAGGCCCGCTACCGGGCCTTGTCCGACCAGCTCCAACAGAAAGTGGACGAGCAGGTCAGCGTGATTCAGCAAACCCAACAGGAGCTCTACGAAAGTGCCCGACTCAGGTCCGTCGGCCAACTGGCAGCCGGCGTAGCCCACGAAATCAACAATCCGATCGGGTTTATCAGCAGCAACCTTCGGGTTGCCAGGGATTACATTGACGACCTGAAAGATAGCCTGCCGGCTACTCCAGATCATGAGGAGCTGTTTCGAGACTTCCACGACCTGCTTTCGGAGTCTATGGATGGCACCCGGCGGATTGCCAGTATCGTTGCGGACCTGAAAACGTTTTCCAGTATCGACCAGGCCGACTACACCATGTGTAACCTGAATGACCTGTTACGCAGCTCTTCTCATCTGGTGCAAACGGAACATGGGCACCAACTAGACATCATTGAACGCCTGAACGAACTGCCACCCGTGGCAGGACACCCGTCGCGGTTGTCCCAGACATTCTTCAATCTACTCAACAACGCCGCCCAGGCACTGAGCGACAAAGATTTCGGGGATAGAAAAGGACGCATCCTGATGCAAACACAAATGGGCACAGATAGCATTCAGGTCATCGTTCAGGACAACGGCTGTGGAATACCCGACGACTGCCGAGCCCGGGTTTTCGATGCCTTCTATACCACCCGGCCGGTCGGATCTGGCACAGGACTCGGCCTGACCGTAGCCCGAGATACTGCCCATGCCCATGGTGGCGACTTGACCATCAACAGCCGTCAGGGAGCAGGTACCCGCGTCACACTCACCCTGCCGATAAAGGCCCGCTGAGGATCCACCATGTCGACACGCTACGCATCACTCTTTCACGGGCAGGAGACGGAAACCGTACCCGATACCTCACCAACAACAAAGAAAGCCCCCTACAAGCTGTTGTTGGTCGATGACGAGCCCAACATTCTGGCCTCCCTGCGCCGGGTCTTTCAGCGCGAGAGCTATGAACTGCTGTTTGCCCGAAGTGGCGAGGAAGCCCTGAAGGTGCTGGAAAAACAGTCGGTGGAACTGATTATGACCGACTTTATGATGCCCGGCATGAACGGCAGCGACCTTCTACGGGAGGTTCGGGAACGCTGGCCCGAGACAATTCGCATCATGCTGACCGGACATGCCAATACTGACGCAGTGATGGGATCGATCAAGGATGGCGCGGTGTACCGGTTCATTCTCAAACCCTGGAACGATGATGATATCCGGCTAACCATCGCGCTGGCACTGGAGCAATACGAGCTCATTCAGCGCACCCGCGCTCTGGAGCAGCAAACTCAAAAACAAAGCCGGGATCTGGATACGATCAGCAAGCTGACGGCCACAAATCGTAGCCAGCTTGCCATCCTGCTGCACAAAAAGGGCTGGCTGAATCCACAACAGATTCAGCAGTTGCACCGGGAAATGCAGAGCCAGAAGACACCCGTGGTTCGGCAGCTCCTCAAGCATGAATGGGTGAATTTCCGCAAAGTATTCGAAATGCTGCGGGATGAGATGCTGTTCGAGGAAATTGATTTACGGGAGTTTCAGCCAGACCCTAGCCTCCTGTCACTGGTGCCCCAGAAGATTTGCACCCGCCAGTTGGTCCTGCCCTTGCGCACCAACGGGCAGCGTCTGCGCCTGGCCATGGTGGACCCGATGGACATCAGCCTGATCGATGAACTTGGATTCATGACCGGCTACACGATCCATCCGCTCTTGTGTGAAACCTCACAGATGCAGGCCAAACTGGCGGAGATCTTTGGAGAAACCAGCGATCTCGATGACATTACCACCCGCGTCGGTACCGATGACCCCTATGAGGGCATCGAGATCGTGCTTGATGACGAATCAGATCAGGAATCTCTGGAGCAGTTGCTGGGCAGTTCGGAAGAGCCACCGGCTATCCGCCTGGTGAATGCCATCATCCTGGAAGCCCTGCGGTTGGGTGCCAGCGACATCCATGTGCATCCCAGAACCAAATCCCTGGTCGTTCGCTACCGGATTGATGGTGTGTTGCAGGACAAGATCCATATCCCCACCAACCTGTTAATGTCGGTGGTTTCACGCATCAAGGTTATGGCAGAGCTGGATATCACCGAACGGCGCAAACCTCAGGACGGCCGGATTACCGTCAAGACACCGATGAAGATCGTGGACCTGCGAATTTCCACACTGCCGACCATCAATGGCGAGAAAGTAGTGATGCGGGTACTGGAGCGGCAGTCATCAGCCCAGTCCCTGGCAGATATGGGGCTCTCCGAACACAATCTTAAACGCCTTATGCATGTAGTGGCGAAGCCACAGGGCATCATCCTGGCGACAGGTCCAACGGGTAGCGGCAAGACCACCACCCTGTATGCCCTGCTGCAACACAACGCCTCACCGGAACGAAACTACGTCACTATTGAAGATCCGGTTGAATTCCATGTGGATATGGCGGGGCAAGTGCCGGTAAAGGAACGCATCGGGCTCAATTTTGCCAGCGTACTGCGAGCTATCCTTCGCCAGGATCCGGATGTGATTCTGCTGGGCGAGATCCGAGATGAAGAAACCGCCGATGTGGCTTTTCACGCCGCCATGACCGGACACCTGGTGTACTCCACCCTGCACACCAGCTCCGCTGCCACCACCGTCGCCCGGCTATTGGACCTTGACCTCAAACCTTTCGTGCTGGCGTCGGCCCTGGAAGCGATCATAGCCCAGCGACTGGTTCGCCGGATTTGCAAATATTGTAGAGAAGAGATTCCGGCCCCGACCGATGCCCTCAATCAGCTAGGTCCCCAGTTCATGAATCCGAATCTCACCTTCTATCACGGCAAGGGCTGTGAGAAATGCCACAAGGGTTACAAAGGTCGTGTGGCCATTCATGAAGTTCTTACTATGAATGCCGACTTACGCATTGCCATCACCGAGGGCGCCAGTGCGATGCAGATCGAAGCCATTGCCCGGGAACAGGGTATGAAGGTACTGCTGGACGATGCCCTGGAGAAACTGAAAGACGGGCTGACCACCGCCGACGAAATTCTTCGCCTGCTTGGTCCTCAGGTGCTGAATGGTTAACAGCCGTAACCTCGAACTGTTCTGGCTCTGTCTGATACTTGCGTTAGCGATTTCGCTGGTGTGTGTGGGTGGCGTCATTCTAATAGATGCTGCCATGGAGACCTCGGGAATCAGCGGGTTAGCTTACCTTCGACCGAGCGGCGGCCTACTCGCGATCAGTCTCGGCAGCGCCTTGTTGGCAATATTATTCCGACTACCAAGGACAGCGACCTGGCTGGCGCTGCTGGCAATAATCCTGCCACTGCTGCCGACCGCGGCGAGCCTCACACTCGACGAAACCGGCCTCAAAGCGACCGCAATCCCACTCGCCGTGCTGCCGACGGTTGTCTGCATCGGCGTCAGCATGCTGGCTGCCATCCACCTCGCCCGGGGCTGGCTGGTCGGGCTTTGTGCGGCACCGGTGGTATTCGTTATAGGCTTGCTGTCGCTGCTCTCCCAGTGGTGGCCGGGGCTCAAGGCCTTCAGCCTTGCACATGCCGCAGAAATGAACGTGATGGTCAGTCCCCTGGTGATACTGACCAGCCTGATCCTCCCGTTTCTGTTTCTGGCCTATCGTCGGGAAAGACCCGCCTTATCTGCCAGCCTCATCGTGGTGGGAACCCTGGGCATTCTGTTAACTACAGTCACCTGGCACATTTTGCGTGCCAACCATAACGCCGACCTGCAGCAACGCGCGAAGACACTGGCATCGCAACTCTCGGCCGCCGGCAACTCGGCACTCGAAAACAAGCTCGCGCTCATCGTGCGGCTGGCCGAGCGCTGGGAGTTATTAAACGCTGTCCCGGACAAAGTCTTCTGGCAACAGGAGGTCGACAGTTACCTTCGGGATTTCCCGGATCTGCGTCTGATTGCCATTCTGGACCCCAGGCATAGGCCGGTCAGACTTGAAGCGAGAACGGTAGATTACCGCATCTGGCTGCACAGCTTCATGAGCCAGCCCCAGACACCAGGCTGGTTAAACCATACCGTGTCGACCAATGCCCCCCACCTCAGCCAACCTCTGCTCGACCATGACCAACGGCCTCACGCCGCCATCGCCGTTCCGGTTTCAGTAGAGTTCGGCATGTCCTGGCTGGTGATTGCGGTCCTTGACGTGCACACGATATACGAGCAATTGACCCAGCATGCCACGGGCGATCTCGAAGTCAGGATCGAAACCAATGGAATGCAACTGTTTGATTCCGCTCCGGGCATTTATGCCAGTGATGAAATAACACTGGACACACAAACCATGGAGTCTCACCACAACAGTCCGTGGCGGGTCAGCGTATATGCGCCCAGGAATTCTCTGCCACCAGGCGAGCTCTACCTGCCGCCTCTGGTGCTGTTTACCGGTTTGGGTTTGAGCTTTCTGGTGATGCTCACCCAGTTGTTCTGGCGCGAGTCAGAGCGGCGTTCCAGGACGCTGGAAAGCTTGAACGAAACCCTGAGCTTCCATCTGGACGAGGAGCGTGGACTGCGTAACATCAACGAAAAGATCATGATGTTTTCGCGAGACCTTCTGTGTTCAATCAGTTCTGAAGGTCATATCCTCAGTATCAGCCCAGCCTCCGAAGCAGTGCTAGGTTACCGCCCCGAGGAGTTACAAAGCAGCCACAGCGAGCTATTGATCTTGCCAGAAGACCGCGAACTCACTGCTGAAACGGTCCGAAAATTGGCGGTCGGTGACGGAAAACCGGCCAGCTTCCGAACCCGTCTGCGTCACAAGGACGGACATACTGTGACGGTATCCTGGACTGCGGAATGGTCCATTGACGATAAGGCACTGTTCTGTGTCGGCCGTGACATCACCGAGGAGCTGGTTGCAGAAACCTTGACGCGGGAGCGCAACCAGTTTTTCTCGCTGTCTCCGGACATGTTCTGCATCGTCGACCTGGACAGCCTGTTTTTTGAGGTGAATCAGACCTTCATTGAGACACTCGGGTATGAACGGGAGCAACTCCTGGGGCGTTCTTACATGGATCTCATCCATCAGGAGGATCGTCTAGCCGTCCTCGATTCCGTACGTTTACTGACCGAAGGCATTGATGTCGATGACCTGAACATTCGTGCTCTGGATCGTGAAGGCAAGGAACACTGGCTTCAGATTAACGCTACCCTGAGCGATGACAACCTCATTTACGTCGCCGCCCGCGACACCACTGACGCCCGGGTAATCCAGGAAAAGCTCCGGAGCAACGAAGCACTTCTGAAAATGGCAGAGAAGGCTGCCCGGATTGGAGCCTGGATACTCAATGTGGACGCCGGGAACCTCATCTGGTCCGATGTTATTTTCGATATCCACGAACTTCCCCGTGATCACCCTCCCTCCCAAAAAGAAGCCCTGACCTTCTACACCCCAGCCTCTCGAAAAATCATCCTCCGGGCCGTCCAAAATTGCATTCGGTACGGTATTCCGTTTGATGAGGAAGTCCAGATCACGACCACAACCGGCTGCCTGCGCTGGGTCCGAGTTATCGGCCATGCGGTGAAGGGCAATAACGACACCATTAAACATCTGCAGGGCGCCTTTCAAGACGTTACGCCGTCAAAAATGGCGTCAGAGCAGATACGGCAATTTGCGGAACGTCAAGCCACTATCTTTGAGAGCATCACGGACGCTTTCTTCACCGTGGACCGGAACTGGCGATTCATCAACATCAACCGACGTTCGGAAGAGTTGCTGGAAAAATCACGCGAAGAGTTACTTGGGCGCAGCTTGTGGGAAATGTTTCCGGAAGCCCTCGGCACGGAGTTCGAACACTATTACCGGCACGCCATGGAGACCAGTGAATCGTGCTCATTCGAGGCGTATTACGAACCACTTGATCACTGGCTGGAAGTCAGTGCCTATCCATCGGAAGAAGGGCTCTCTGTATATTACCGGAGCATCCGTGAGCGTAAGGAAGCCCAGTGGAAGCTGGAGGCCACCATGGCCGAGCTGGAGCGCAGCAACCATGAGCTTCAGGATTTTGCCTTTGTCGCTTCCCACGACCTGCAGGAGCCACTAAGAAAAATCCAGGCCTTCTCCGACCGCCTTATCAGCAAATCCGACCGGCTGGAAGATCAGGAAAAGGACTATCTACGCCGAATGCAGTCTGCCGCCGGGCGCATGCAGGCGCTGATTCAAGACCTGTTGGCCTACTCCCGGGTAACCACCAAGGCGCGGCCACTGGTTCGCTGTGACCTAAATCAGGTCCTGGACGAAGTGTTACAGGACATGGAAACCTCGCTCGTGCGGGAACAGGCCACCATAAAGACCAGTCCCTTGCCAGAGGTCGAAGGTGATCCGATGCAGTTACGCCAGGTACTGCAAAACTTGATAAGCAACGCCATAAAATTTCGCAAACCGGAGCAGAATCCAGTCGTTTTAGTCTACCCTGAGGATATAACTGCCGGTGGTTGGACACTGGTGGTCAACGATGACGGCATTGGCTTTGATCCGCGCCATGCCGGCAAATTGTTCCAACCCTTCCAGAGGTTACACCACAGACGGGATTATGCCGGCACAGGGATTGGTCTGGCCATTGTCAAGAAAATCCTCGACCGACACGGCGCCGGCATCTCTGCGGAGAGTGAACCTAATGCCGGCACCCGGTTCAGAATCCGGTTCAACCGGTAACAGACAGGAGGTCTTCAGCACTATGCCAGCCCCCCAATTCACCCCGTTAGTAATGGTCGCCGACGATGACCCCGACGACCAGCTCATGATCCGGGATGCCTTCGAAGAGTGCTGGGCCGAGTGCAAGCTCTGCTTTGTTCACGATGGCGTTGAGCTTTTGACCCACCTCAAAAATACCGGCAGTGGAGCCGGACAACGCCGCCCCGACTTGATTCTGCTCGACCTTAACATGCCTCGGAAGGACGGCCGGCAAACTCTGGCAGACATCAAGTCGAGCCCGGATTTCAAGTCTATCCCCACCGTGATGCTGACGACGTCGCAAAATGAGGATGATATCGCAAGCTGTTACGATCTCGGCGCCAACTCTTACATTGTAAAACCCACACGCTATGCAGATTTACTGGACGTTGCCAAATCTCTGAAGCATTACTGGGTGAATACCGTTGAACTCCCTTAAACAAGCACGAACGACATGACAAAGACTGACCCTGAACTGCGCATCCTCCTCATTGAGGACGATGAAGACGACTACCTGATTACCCGTGACCTGCTTGAGGAGGCTTCACCGGTCAGAACCCTGTTGGAATGGCAAACCACGGCGGAGCGGGGTATCAGCGCGCTATGTAACGGGCACTACGATGCGGCGCTGATCGACTTGCGCCTGGGCCCGGATTCCGGTCTGGACGTGATTCGACAGGCTCAGGCTTATGGTATCAGTACCCCCTACATTCTCTTGACCGGACAGGGTGATAAAGAGCTCGATATAAAAGCCGTGGAGCTCGGCGCCTCAGATTACCTGGTCAAGGACCAACTTGACGGTCATACACTGATCCGCAGCATCCGGTACGCCATTGACCGGGCCATGGCCACAGAACACCTCGTCAACAGCGAAGCCTACTACCGCCAACTGTTCGAGAATAACCCGGCACCTATGGTGCTCGCAGATCCGGAATCCGGGCACCTCCGGGCCATGAACCAGTCGGCGCGAACCCTGTACCAACACAGTGAAGAAAACGTCAGCGAACTGACGCTGACCGACCTGAAGTCCGAGGCCCCGGAGCCGATCAACAGTGAGGGTGTGCTTCTGTCTCAGGGTGCGGTTCTGGAAAGACACGAGACCCGCGACGGCACCTCTCTGCTAATCGAAGTGGTGAGCCGGGAGATTACGGTTAACCGTAGCCCGTCGCAGCTCCTGATACTAAGCAACGTGACGGAGAAAATAAAAAGCAACCGGCAACTACGGCTGCTAAAACGCAGCATCGAGTCCAGCTACAATGGCATTTCCATCGCTGATGCGCGCGAACCAGACATGCCAGTGATTTATGTAAACCCGGCTTTCGAACGCATCACCGGGTACTCCCCGGAAGAATGCATCGGCCGCAATTGTCGGTTCCTGCAGGGCGACTCCTTTGACCCAACCAATGAGCAGGCACTGGCGGACATTCGTCAGGGACTCCGTGATGGCACAGATATCTCCGTGGTACTGCGCAACTTCCGGAAGGATGGCTCCCCGTTCTGGAATGACCTGTACCTGGCACCGGTCCGCGACGATCAGGGCGAAACCACCCACTTTATTGGTATTCAGAACGATATCTCCGAGCGAAAATCCGTAGAAAACCAGCTGGCTTTCAATGTCAGCCACGATGTCCTAACTGGGCTCCCAAACCGCACGCTGCTTGAGGACCGCCTCACCCAAGGCTGCCAGTTCGCCAAGCGGTATGGCCGCACACTGGGACTGCTGTTTGTGGACCTCGACGGTTTCAAGCTGATTAACGACTCCATGGGGCACCGGCTGGGTGACCAGCTACTAATCGACGTAGGCCAGCGCCTAAAATCCATCATTCGCTCAGGCGATACGGTGGCCCGCATCAGTGGCGATGAGTTTATCGTCGTTCTGCCTGATCTGGCCCAAGCCAACGACGTGGTCATGATCGTCGAGAAAATCATTCACAACTTATCCAATCCCTACCACATCAGTGACCAAGTCCTCCGCCTGACCGCCAGCATCGGCATTACCATAACTGATGGCAAAACTGATGATCCGATGGCGCTGCTGCAGCAGGCAGACTTGGCCATGTACCGCGCAAAACAGCTGGGCAAAAATACCTATCAATGGTTTTCAAAGGATCTGAATGATCAAGCGAATTTCCGAGTGAAACTGCGTAACGATCTGCAGGACGCGCTTGAGAACCAGCAACTGACAGTTTATTTCCAGCCAATAATTGATGCCCGCTCAGGAAAAACCCGGTCCGTTGAGGCTCTGGTTCGCTGGGAACACCCGCAGCAGGGGCTGATGTCCCCCGGAGACTTTATCCCCCTGGCAGAGGAAACCGGACAGATCATCGAGCTGGGGCGACAAGTCCTAAACCAGGCCTGCCAGGCGCTGGTAAAACTGCATGCCCGTGGATTTCGTGAGTGCTCAGTTGCCGTTAATGTGTCGCCCATCCAGCTTCGCAAGGATGGTTTCACCGACTCCGTTGCCGCCGCCCTGAAAGCTACCGGCCTGGCACCCCAGTTCCTGGAGCTGGAAGTCGTTGAGTCGGTGATACTTTATGACACCGATACGATTGTCAAGACCTTGCAGGAACTCCGAGCACTCGGCGTCCGCATTGCCATTGATGACTTTGGCACCGGTTTTTCCAGCTTGAGCTACATCAAGCTGTTACCGGCCAACAAGATCAAGATTGACCGCTCGTTTATTAAGGACGTAATCAAGAATCGCAGCGATGCCGCCATCACTCAGGGCGTCATTTCTATGGCACACCACCTGAATCTGGAGGTCGTTGCCGAGGGTGTGGAAACAGAGGCGCACGCGACTTTCCTCCGCAAACAGCAGTGCGATTTACTGCAAGGGTTCGCCTTTTCCAGACCGATACCCTTCGAAGCTCTGTTGAAGTTCCTGGAAGCTGGCAGCAGTGCTTACGAACTTGTATTGAAACAGAGCAATAGTGAGGAAGATCGCCCCACCCTGTTGTTACTCGATGACGAGGAAAACATTCTCCGTGCACTTACACGGATTCTACGACGGGACGGGTATCGCATTCTCTCAACCACCAGTATTCCAGAGGCGTTTAATTTACTGGCAGAGAACAACGTCCAGGTGATCATCTCGGATCAGCGGATGCCGGAAATGTCAGGTACCGACTTTTTAAGCCAGGTTAAAACCATCCACCCCAATACCGTTCGCATCGTACTGTCTGGTTATACCGACCTGAAGTCAGTCACCGATGCCATTAACGAGGGCGCCATCTACAAATTCCTCACCAAGCCGTGGGATGACAAGCAGATCCGTGAGCACATCCAGCAGGCCTTTCAGTACTATGCAGCCATTCAAGGGTAACCTCGCGGTGTGGAATCTATACCGAATTCTAGTGACACCACAAATAGGTGCGATAAGCTGTCGCCATTGTCATGATCAGGACATCAGCGGCTTCTCGTACTGGCGAATCAGGAAGCCGATCAGGGCATCTTCATCCAACGGGTAGCTGAACAGGTTGCCCTGACACTGGGCGCAACCTGAAGACTTGAGGAAGGCAAGTTGCTGCGGTGTTTCCACCCCTTCGGCCACGACCGTCAGGTGCAGCTTGCGCGCCAGGGCGATGACCGCCGAGGCAACATCAGTGGCGCTGACATTGTAGGGAATATCGCGAATGAAACGATGATCGATCTTGACCACGTCCAGCGGAAGTTGCTGCAGCGACACCAGTGAGCAGGAGCCAGTGCCGAAATCGTCCAGAATCAGGCACACGCCCAGATCGTGCAGGGATGTTAACAGCTCCCGCAGGGCTCTGGGGTCTTCATTCAACAGCTCGGCCGGCATTTCCAGTTCCAGACGTTCTGGCGACACTCCGGTCTCGGTAATTACCTGCCGTATCATGTCCAGGAACCCGGCGTCGGTGAGCTGCCGGACCGAAAGGTTAATGGCCATCTTCAGGGACTCGAAACCGGCCCGTTCCAGCGCCTGAACCTGAATACAGGCCTGGCGCATAGCCAGTTCCCCGAGCTGGAGAATCAGGCCGGTTTCCTCGGCCAGGCCAATAAACTGCTGCGCCGAAACCAGCCCCTTTTCCGGATGATGCCAGCGCAGAAACGCCTCAACGCCAATCACCCGTTCGGTGACCAGATCCAATTTCGGCTGGTAATGCAAGACAAAACGATCGCCTTCCAGCGCTGCTGCCAACTCTTCCTGCTGTAGCAGACGGCGCGCAGCCTGGATATTCATGGCCGGCGTGAAGAACTGGTAGGTATTGCGGCCCATTTCCTTAGCCCGGTACATGGCCAGGTCCGCGTATTTCATCAGGGTCCCGGAATCCTCACTGTCCTGTGGAATCATGGTAATACCGATACTGACGGTAATCCCAACCTCATGCTCACTCAGCCGGACACGCTGGCAAAGCCGGTGCAGTATCGTCTCCGCCACCTTGCTGGCCGCCTCCGATTCGCCAACCCGAGACAGCAGCACAACGAATTCATCGCCGCCCAGACGGGCTACTGAATCTTCCTCGCGGACACAGCCGTGCAACCATTCGGCAACCTGTCGCAACAGCTCATCGCCAGCATCATGCCCTAGGGTGTCGTTGATCCGCTTGAAGCCGTCCAGGTCCAGGAACATCAGCGCGGCGGGCTCACCACTGCGCCGGCAACGACGCACGGCATGATCAAGCCGATCCCGGAACAGCTGGCGATTCGGCAGCCCCGTCAATGGATCATAAAACGCCAGTCGGTGCAGCTCTGTCTGGGCCGCCTTCAGCTGCGTCAGATCGCGCAAACTGAGCACCACGCCATTCACGCCGGGCACCGAGAGCATGGCGGTAAAGGTACAATCCATGTCGCGCCAACGCCCTTCTGAATCACGGATCCGGGCCCGAATGACTGATTGCTGCTGCCCGGGAGCACCGATGGCATCCTCGAAGCCTTGCTGTAATTTCGGCCAGTCGTCGACATGCACCAGGGATTCGAATTTAAGCGACGCAATCTCGCCCGGATCGAAGCCCAGAATTTCGTCGCTGGAGGGGCTGGCGTAGGAAGCCCTGCCTGTCCGGTCCAGCACGAGGGTCACGCTCGCGGCACCCTCGGTGATCGCCCGATAGCGCCCGGCACTGATCTGCGCCATCAGGCGCGACCGGATCAACGCCAACACAAACAGGAACAGCAGGACGCTGATGACAATACCGCTGCCCAACACGATGGGTGGGCGCGGGTCCGAGGCCAAAAAATCAAAGGCGGGGGTGGACCGGGTCTGAAGCAGCCATTTCCGGCCACCAGCGTTCAGAGCCTGACTCATCTGGAAACTGAAGTCGTTATCCAGGGAACCCAGATTCGAGCCGTACATCAGATTGTCCCGGCTAACTACTCCGTCGTCGTAGATACGGACATCGAGAAAGGGCGAAATGAGCCCGACAATGCCATCAATCAGATTGTTCATCCGGAACGCGCTGAAAACGAATCCGGCCAGCATCATCCGCCGCTCATTACGAAGCTCCGGCACCGCTCCGCCCTGGTACACCGGATAGTACATCAGGAAACTGGCCTGATCTTCGGCAACTTCCTCCTGAATCAGCACCACCTTGGCCGTAACCGTCGGTTTTGCTTCGTCCCGCGCCAGCTCCATGGCCCTGCGATGGACTGGATCGCTGAAGGCATCATAACCCAAAGCGCGGTGGTTACGGTCGGTGCCAGGCTCCAGATACACCATCGGGTAGTAGTATGGACCGGTGCCCAGCGGACTGACCAGGTAATTGTAGACACCTTCCTTTCGCACCGAGGATATGTGGTCAGCCATTTGCCGGACGCCGATTCGCTTGACGTACCCGATCCCCTGGATACCGGGGTAATAGCGATCGATGTCGACCTTGTCGACATAAACGCGCCAGTCGTCACGGGAAACATCGCCGGCCACAGAGAACAGGCCAGCGCTCCCCGCCAGCACCTGTTCGTA
Organism: Marinobacter alexandrii; assembly: GCF_005871205.1. Lineage (GTDB taxonomy): Bacteria > Pseudomonadota > Gammaproteobacteria > Pseudomonadales > Oleiphilaceae > Marinobacter > Marinobacter alexandrii. The sequence goes on from NZ_SWKM01000013.1 coordinate 442,389, forward strand.
GTTCAGCAGACGTTCTTCAATGGCAGTTTTAAGCTGGAGGGACTGGGTGCGGAAACGGGCCTGGGTGCGCTCGTCGACCAAGTGGATCGACACCTGCCAAAGCAGAACGGTGACGCCGAGCACGACAAAGAAAACCAGCCAGGCAATCCATGCGTGACGAAATTGCAGCAGCTGTCGTAGAGGAAGATCCTTTCTGTTCATCATCTGATCTGGTCCGTTCCATGGCCATGATTTTGTTGGGGTTACGCCAGTATAACAAAAGCCCCCGGGTGTGTCGTTTTTGACAACACCCGGGGGCTTTGAGTTCACCACTCAGTGAACGAAGGCGATGGTGACGGGCCAAAGGCCCGGAGGTTCAGGGCTTCATCACAAGGTATACCGCCCGTCCCTGACGGATCACCCGCACCGACACCGCCCGATCTTTCGGGAGCGCCTCGACAACCTCGCGAAACTCTTTGATCGATGTGACCTTTTCCCGATTGATCTCGGTAATCACATCGCGCGGACGAATGCCGGCCTCGAAGGCGGGCCCGCGGGCGATATCGGACACCACCACGCCACCGTCAATGCCGAGGGAGTCGACGAGTTCAGCCGGGAGGGGCTCGACGATCATCCCCAGTGGGGCCGACGATGAATCCCCCCGGCTATCCGCCGGCGCGGCCTTCTGCTCGCCACCCTGCTCCGGCAACTTGCCGATTTCGACATCCAGCTTAATCTCTTCGCCGCCGCGCAGCACCGTAAGCTGGGCGGTTTCTCCAATGGGTGTTCTGCCGACCATCGGTGGCAGATCAGACGACAACTGCACGTCCTCGCCGTCATAAGCCAGCACGATATCGCCCGACTGCAGGCCAGCCTGCTGTGCCGGAGAGCCCTCCATCACTTCGGCCACCAGCGCGCCCCGGGGTCGCTTGAGACCAAAGGATTCGGCCAGGTCACGATTGACCTCCTGGATCAACACCCCAAGCCAGCCCCGCGCCACGGTGCCATTATCGCGAATCTGCCGAAACACATTCATGGCGTCATCGATGGGAATGGCAAACGAAACCCCCATGAAACCACCGGACCGGGTATAGATCTGGGAGTTGATACCGATCACGTCGCCATCGAGGTTGAACAGCGGACCACCGGAATTACCGGGGTTGATGGCAACATCAGTCTGAATGAACGGAACGTAGTTCTCGGTCGGCAGCGACCGACCAAGGGCGCTGACAATACCGGCCGTTACGGTATAGTCGAATCCGAAAGGCGAACCAATCGCGAACACCCACTCGCCCACCTTGAGGTCGCGGGAACGGCCAATCCGCACCACCGGCAGGTCATCACCGTCTTCGATCTTCAGTACTGCCATATCCGAGCGCGGATCGGTCCCTACCAGCTTGGCCGGCAGCTCGCGACGATCGTTCAGGCGCACGATGATTTCATCAGCCCCTTCCACCACGTGGTTGTTGGTGAGGACGTAGCCATCCCGGGACACAATGAAACCCGAACCCATGGAGCGGCGAGGCTGGGACTTACCCGGCCCACCACCAAAGGGTGACTGGGGACCACGGAAGAAATCCTGGAAGAACTCGGGCAGCTGTTCGAACTGCTCCTGATCAAACGGGGTGCCATCGAAGCCCTTGAAACGCTGCGAGCCGCTCTTGGGAGCGCTAGTGGTGGCGATATTGACCACTGCACTGGAGTTTTCCTCCACCAGTTCGGTGAAATCGGGCAAGCTGGCAGCAGCGACACCCTGACTCCAGAAAACCGAAACCATGACGGACAGCATCAGCAGAGCACAGAATCCTCTCCACACCCGGTTGGCAGGTGCAGGATAAGCGGCCTCTGTCAGTATTGTCGGCATGTTGTTCTCCCTTAGATTTATGTCATCACACTAATTTTTTAGGGTCGACGAAGCGTTTTTCAACTTAAAAAACGGTAGGGTTTTAGTACAGATCAGGCCCACTGCTCGGTGGCAATGCGGTTTACCCGAAGCAGATGCGGCTGGTAACGGTCACCCCGACCAGTCTGAAGTCGTCGGCCAATCCAGAAACCTGCGGCCAGTCCAGTCACCGCCCCCGCAATAGCCCCAGCATCCATGCCACCTGACAACCGGTGGCCGGCGATACTCGCCAGCACCATGAGCAACAGCGGCAAAGCATAGACCATCAGCGAAGCGGACAGCAGGGCCTGCTCATCAATACCGAGGGTCACCTCGTCACCAACCTGGGCGCTCACCGTGTTGTGGACCAGCACTTGATTGGCGCGTCCGCCGGAGGCAGATGCCAGCACCCGCTGACCGCAGCCACTGCGGGCCGAGCAATTTTCACAGGCGCTTTGGCGAATGGTTTGAACCCAGGCCTGCTCACCTTTGAGTGCGATTACGGTTCCGGTTTCAGTAATCATGAATCGTCCGAATGGAGTGCCAGTGCATCGTCAACACGCACCGATTCCGCCACCTTACGTGCGGTCGTGGGCGGAACCTCGCCCACCACGGTCACCAGGAACCTGGCATTGCCGGCATCAAGCTCGCGCATGTATACGGTAGTGGCGCCGATACGGGATGCACCGACGGGCATCCTGACCGCACCCTCCAGTTCAACGAACACAGAAAATGCCGCCACGCCGTCGGAAAACGCTACAGCCCGCCCTGGACCGGAGCGCGGCGCTGCGGCCGGCACAAACCCGGGCGGTCGCCACCCCAGGTCCCAGCCATTCATGACGGAGCTCTGAACCGGCTGCGGGGCTGGCACATCATCGAGGTTGTGGGTCACTTCGCGACCCTTGGTCTGGATCTCGAACTCACTTTCGGCAAGATCATCCGTTATTTCCAGACTGGTGAACTGGAAATTCTCCAGGACCTTGCCACCGGGCTCGCCCACATGACTCTTGACCAACAGACCACTGGTTTTCTCGAGCCAGAGGCGATGGTTGTATCGGTGGGGATCTTTGGCGGTTAACGCGATGATCACTGAGTCATAGCCGGCGACACGATCTTCGCCGACCAACTCGGCCTTGTACCAGCGGCTAACCGGCACCAGTTCGTTGGCGTAGGCCTCGGCAAATGGACCGGATGGAATTACCTGATCCAGCCGAACCTCTCCTTGCTGGGGCAACACGCACACCACGTTCATGCCCTTGCGGACAATCTCACCATCGCCACCATCCTGCAGAACCAGGCGTTCGTGGACCATGCCGTCTACGAACCGATGCGCAATACGCATGGAATGCACCCGGTCACCTCGGGCGTACACGAACACGCCCCGGTAGGAAGTCATATTCAGCGCCGGTCCGAGGCGCTCCAGCCACTGGCTAGCCTGGCCTGGTTCTCTCGCCGCCAGCGGACTGGCAACCAGCAGCACCAATGCCGCGGCAGCCATAAGATGACGCCAGCCTCGATACAGAAGACCGACCCTCCACTTAGACGAACTGAACCTGAAAACTAACATCAGTAACCGCTACCCGTCGCACTCACGAGGCGGGCGTAACCCACCGATCCGCGACCGGCGCCAACACTGTTATGCTGGGCATGCTCCAGTAGGTACCGACTCATGTGTTCCCACTGTTCCTGATCGAGCCCCTGCAACGCCACTTCGTCCACCGGTTGCTCGGCGGCTGAATTGTTCGGTTCGGCGCTTGCCACCGTTGTGTCGGCCTTGGTGTCAGCCGATTCCCAACCGGCACCGGCACCAAAGCCCACCAGCAGCGCCATGGTTACCATGGCAACGGCTGGCCATTGCCAGCGAGCTGCCGACCTGGGCTCTGCCGGATCCGACTCGCTGATGCGCCGTGGCCGGCCATCCAGGACCTCCCGAACTGCCCCACTGACATCAACGCCCTCAGCCAACGAGTGGTTCTTGTGCATCAACCCCCGCACCTGCTGCCAACGCTGCCACTGGTCGCAAACTTCGTCCTGCCGGCTGTGTGAAAGCAGTCGACGAACCGACAACTCGTCGGCTTCATCGTCCATCATGGCGGAAAGTGTTTCTCTGAGACGATCATCCATCGGATGCACCCTCAACTACGTCACTGAATGATTGAGCAAAGGTCCGAGATACCGATCAACGGAATCACGGGCCCGAAAAATACGCGAACGAACGGTTCCGATCGGGCAGTCGAGAATCCGGGCGATGTCCTCGTAACTCAGCCCGTCATACTCCCGCAGCAAAAACGCCGAACGCAGCTCCTCCGGTAACTGGGATATCGCCTCGGTTAACGCTGTCTGGAGTTCTTCCCGCTGCAACAGACGTTCTGGCGAAGCAACGTCCCTAAGCCGACTGCCATCATCGAAATTCTCGGCCTCGGCCACGTCTGCACTACCCTGCGGCCTTCGCCCGCGCGACTCGAGGTAATTCTTGGCGGTATTGACCGCTATCCGATAAAGCCACGTGTAAAAGGCACTGTCACCACGGAACCGATCCATGGCCCGGAAGGCTTTGACAAAGGCTTCCTGGGTCAGATCCATCACTTCCTGACTGTCGTAAACGTAACGACTGATGATCGAAGCCACCCGCGACTGATACTTAACCACCAGCAGATCAAACGCCGAACGGTCGCCATTCCTCACCTTGCGGACAAGCTGAAGATCGGTCTGACTGTCGCTACGTTCGCCCTGTCGCGGGTCTTGGTCAGGTGTCATGGACGGTTTGCCGGGCTTCCCTGTTTTCACGGCCAATGATCCGGCCTTTACGAGGTTTCGTTGGTTCATTATTGCTGTCCGGCGTCCATTGAGAAAGTCGGGCGCACCACCCAACAGGCGGCTGACCCTTTCAGGCCAAATAGACAGCACGTGCAAAGTTTAGTTCAATAGGCATCCACATTATGGCCCGCGATTACGACCCAATGCCACAGTCCTACGAATTCGATGTCCTTGTTATCGGCAGTGGTGCTGCCGGCCTGACCGTTGCACTGAATCTGCCGGAACACCTGCGGGTCTGCGTATTAAGCAAGGCCGACATTTCCAGTGGTGCGACACTTTGGGCCCAGGGCGGGATTGCCGCGGTGCTCGATGACGACGATTCCACCGAGGATCACATCCAGGACACCCTGGCCGCCGGAGCCGGACTGTGTCACGAGGATGCCGTCCGGTTTACTGTTGAGCACGGTCGGGAAAGCATCGACTGGTTGATCAATTCCGGGGTCGCTTTCACCAAAGATGAAAACGCCCACTACCACCTGACCCGAGAAGGTGGCCACAGTCATCGCCGTATCATCCATGCGGCCGATGCGACCGGCCACGCAGTCTCCACCACACTGACAGAACAGGCGCTGGCGCGACCGAATATCGAGCTGATGTCCCGCCGGGTGGCAGTCGACCTGATCACCAACCGTAAGCTGTCGTTGCCTGGCAACCGCTGTGTGGGCGCCTATATCCTGAACCTGGAAGACAACCACGTTGAATTGTTCCGGGCCCGGTTTACCGTGATCGCAACCGGCGGTGCCTCCAAGGCCTATCGCTATACCACCAACCCGGATGGCGCGTCCGGGGACGGCATTGCCATGGCGTGGCGAGCCGGCTGTCGGGTTGCCAACATGGAATTTAACCAGTTCCACCCGACCTGCCTGTACCACCCCCATGCCAAGTCATTTCTCATTACCGAGGCAGTCAGGGGTGAAGGCGGCCTTCTGAAACTGCCCGACGGCAGCCGCTTCATGGACCGTTTCGACGAGCGCGCGGAACTAGCTCCCCGGGACATCGTGGCCCGCGCCATCGACCACGAGATGAAGCGCCTGGGTGCTGATCATTTGTATCTGGATATCAGCCACAAGCCGGCTGATTTCATCAAGCACCACTTCCCGACCATCTATGAGAAATGCCTTGGCTTTGGCATCGACATTACCCGTGAACCCCTGCCGGTGGTGCCGGCCGCACATTACACCTGTGGCGGCATTATCACCGACGAGCGCGCCCGCTCCGACATCAACGGACTGTACGTGGTAGGCGAGGCGGGCTTTACCGGTTTGCACGGAGCCAACCGGATGGCCAGTAATTCCCTGCTGGAATGCCTGGTCTATGGTCGCTCGGCGGCGGCAGACATCGCCCGCCGGGAAGCGGACATTCCGCCAGCTCCCGACGCGCCGGACTGGGATGAAAGCCAGGTTCGTGACTCCGATGAGGACGTCGTGATCTCGCACAACTGGGATGAGCTGCGCCACTTCATGTGGGATTACGTCGGAATCGTGCGCACCACCAAACGGCTGCAGCGTGCCAAACACCGCGTCGATCTACTGTCCAGGGAAATTGGCGAGTTCTACAGCAACTACCGGGTATCCAATGACCTGTTGGAATTGCGGAATCTGGTGACAGTATCCGACCTGATCATATGCTCGGCACTGCAACGCAAGGAGAGCCGGGGGCTTCACTACACCCTTGATTTCCCCGGGCTGATCAGTGAAGCGAAGGACACCGTGCTGGTTCCAACTACCTACCGTACGCTATCCCCCTGATCGGGGTGAGTTTTAGTCAACAACCCATTCAACCCAACGGAATCCGCTATGCCCGAACACACTGCTTCCTCCGACCACACCGATTTTAACCGCATGTGGTGGCACAGCCGCCGCGGCATGCTGGAACTGGACAATCTCCTCATTCCGTTCATCGAGGAGGTCTACCGCGACCTTCCGAGCGAAGACAAGGCTCGTTACAAGAAGCTGCTAAGCTGCGAAGACAACGACATATTTGAGTGGTTCATGCAACGGAGCCGGCCCGAAGATCCTGATCTGCAGCGCATGGTCGACATGATCGTGAATCGTGTCCAGCCGGATTGAGCTACCACTCCAGCCATCGCTAGCTGTTGGCCTGCTGGCCGCGACGCCGTGGCTGGCAATGGCCTGCTTCGTTCTGGTGGCAGGTGTCGCGGGTAAGGGCCTGCTGTTGCTGGGCCTTGCCCCCACTCTGGCCGGCGCATTCTTCCAATTCCGTGGCACCGGGTTGATGGGCGGCAAACGTGCCATTACCGCGCTGAAGGTTTCGGACGGACAGCTCTACGTGCAACTGGGCCATACCCGCACCGTTGCCATGGAAGTGGCCGGCGCCAGTCAGCTCGGCGCCGACCTGACAGTCTTGAAACTGCGGCCTGTCGGCACCAGATTATTCGCATATTCCGCGATTCTTCTGACCGGCAACCGCCTTGTTCGTGGTAACGTGCCGGAAGACGAATTTCGTCGCCTGAGGGTATGGCTCAGACTGGGTCGGTCTCAGCCAAGCCCCGTGTAAAGCCCCGAGTTGGAGCACTTCATGACTGACGCGAAATCTCCGGTCACTGCAGACAGCGGCTCTGCCCCATTGACCGCCGACTTTCCTTTGCCTGAGACCGGCTGGTCGAGCCTGAGCAACCGGCTACTGGTGCGTATCAGCGGACCAGGCACCGACAAATTCCTGCAAGGTCAATTCAGCCAGCACCTGGATGAAGTCGTGACCGGATACTCGCCCCGCGCTGCCGCTGCCACCCCCAAGGGCCGGGCCTATTGCCTGACGCGTATGGTTCGTGACGGCGACGACGTGCTAATTGACCTGCAGCACGAACTGGCAGACGGCATTCTGACCCAACTGCGCAAGTATCTGATGCTGTTCCGGGGCACCTCTGCTGAGGCCGTCAGCGAGGGGCGTGTGGTAGGCCTGTTTGGTACTGCAGACGCAAGCTCCCTGGCTGGCGACGGGCTCTGCGAGCTGAACCAGCCCGGCGATACGATGGCCGTTGACTGTGGTTTTCTGATTCGCGTCGAATCAACCGCCGATGGCCTCGACCGGTTTGAACTCTGGCAAACAGGGCCTAGTCAGGTCGCACTCAATGACGCCAATCAACGCCCGGAAGCCGACTGGCAGGCGTCGGATATCGCCGCCGGAATTGCCAGCCTGACCGACCAGACCCGAGAAGCCTTCGTTCCCCAGATGCTGAACTGGCAACACGTCGGTGGCGTGCATTTCAAAAAAGGCTGCTACACCGGCCAGGAAGTTATCGCGCGGATGCATTTTCTCGGCCAGCTTAAGAAAAGCCTGTACCGCTGCCGGCTTGCCAAAACGGAAGCGCCGCAGCCCGGAGCACCTGTCCAAGCCGACGGTCGGTCAGTGGGCACAGTGGTCAATGCCATAGCGCTGGCCAACGGCAGCTGCGAATTACTCGCGGTAATCCGACACGATGCCGCGGATAAGCAACTGTCGGTGGACGGTTACGCCGACGTCAGGCTGGATCTGCTGCCACTGCCCTACGCCGTACCTGAGCGAGAAAAAAATCATCAGACAGATACATAAGTTGACAGGAAAATCTCGGCTGATTTGCTATAAAGTAACTTACTTATTTGATTTTCCTAGGGTCAGGTTATCTCTGACCGCCGGACCCCATTCCTGACAAGCGGATTGCAATTGACCATGTCGAATATTGTCGAAACCATCAAGACCGAACTGACTGATGCCATTGAAAACGACAAGCTGCTGCTCCCCACGCTGCCGGAAGTCGCCCTGCAGGTCCGGGAGATCGCAGATAACGAAGATTCCGGCATTGCCGATCTGGTAAAGGTCATCAGCAACGACACCGCCTTGTCTGCCCGTATCATCCGGGTCTGCAACAGCCCGCTGTTTCGTGGTAGCCGCGCCATCGAGAATCTGAACATGGCGGTCAGCCGATTGGGCATGGCCTACACCAGCAACCTGGCAATGGGCCTGGCCATGGAACAGATGTTCCAGGCCACCTCAGATATGATCGACAAACGCCTGCGCGCAACCTGGCAAACCAGCACCGAAGTGGCCGGCGTCTGTCACGTGCTGGCCCAGCATTACACCCGGCTCAAGCCCGATCAGGCGACGCTGGCGGGACTGGTGCACCTGATTGGCGTACTGCCGATTCTGCGCTACGTGGAAGACCAGGACATCCAGATCAGCAGCATCATGCTCGACAACGTCATTGATGAACTGCACCCACGCCTGGGCGCAACCATTCTGAAGAAGTGGGATTTCCCGCCCGAACTGCAGAATGTGCCGCTAGAATATGCCAACTTCCAGCGCCAGGCCCCAGCCGCCGACTACGCCGACCTGGTCATGGTGGCCAACCTGCAGCTGGTCGCTGGCAGCGAGCATGCCTGGACTGAAATGGATTGGAGTGGCATTCCCGCATTCGAACGCCTGGGCCTTGATCCCAACATCGACATGAGCGAGGAAGAAGACCTGAACGCCCAGATGGAAGCCGCGATGGCGCTTCTACAGTAACTGCTGGGGATGATGGTCAAACTTGATGACCGGGGTTGATAACTAGGGCTGATAGTTAGCGATCAGCTCGGCTTTGGAGGGCAGCGTCCAATCGATGGATGGCTGCCCTTTTCGTTGCAGCCATTCGTTCGCGCGGGAAAAGTGGCGGCAGCCGAAAAAGCCGCGATAGGCACTCAATGGCGAAGGATGCGGTCCTTCCAGCACCAGGTGTCGATCACGATCAATGTGCCGGCCTTTCTTGCGGGCGTAACCGCCCCAGAGCAAAAACACCACCCCTTCACGCTCACGATTGACGGTCTCGATCACCCTGTCGGTAAAGGTCTCCCAGCCTTTGCCCTGATGGGCGCCAGCCTGGCCCTGCGCCACGGTCAGCACACTGTTCAGCAACAGTACGCCGCGATCGGCCCACGGCTGCAAACAGCCGTGATCGGGTGTCTCGATACCGAGATCGCTTCGAATTTCCTTGAAGATGTTAACCAGTGACGGTGGCGTCGCCACCTCAGGTTGAACAGAAAAGCAAAGGCCGTGAGCCTGCCCGGGGCCGTGATAGGGATCTTGCCCGAGTATCACCACGGAGACATTGGCAAGAGGGGTGCTGTTGAGGGCATTAAAGCAGTGATCGCGAGCGGGGAACAAGGCCGTTCCGGCCTGCTCCTCGGCCGCCAGAAACTCCGCCAGCGCCCGCATGTAGGGCTGACGGAATTCATCACCAAGATGGTCGGACCAGCCCCGGTCAGGCCTGAGCTGATGCGCCAGAACCTCAACCGGGTGCACGGCTCAGCCCTCGTCGCTGCGGCTTTCCGCCTTGTGCTCAGGACGCATGGCCGGGAACAGGATGACGTCACGGATGGACTGACTGTTGGTCAGCAGCATCGCCAGGCGGTCGATACCAATGCCCTCACCCGCCGTCGGTGGCAGACCATACTCCAGAGCCATGACATAGTCTTCGTCGTAGAACATGGCCTCGTCGTCACCGGCATCCTTTTCGGCCACCTGTTCCTGGAAACGCTCTGCCTGGTCTTCGGCATCGTTCAACTCAGAGAAGCCGTTAGCGATTTCACGACCGCCAACGAAGAACTCGAACCGTTCGGTGACAAACGGGTTGCTGTCCTTGCAGCGGGCCAGCGGCGACACTTCTTTCGGGTACTCGGTGATAAAGGTCGGCTGAGTCAGACGGTGTTCGGCAGTGGCTTCAAAGATCTCAATCTGAACCTTGCCCAGGCCCCAACCTTCTTTCAGGTGGATACCAAGGTCCCTGGCGACCTGTCTGGCAGAGTTCTCGTCGGCCAGTTGCCCGGCCTTCACGTCCGGGTTGTAGCGCAGAATGGCTTCCACCACCGACAGGCGCTCGAACGATTTGCCGAAATCGTACTCCACCGACTCTTCAGTGCCATCGGACAAGGTCCGGGTATTGACCACCGTGGTTGTACCCAGGACTTCCTGGGCGATGGTGCGGATCATGTCCTCGGTGAGATCCATCAGGTCGTTGTAATCGGCGTAGGCCTGGTAGAACTCAACCATGGTGAATTCCGGGTTGTGACGGGTCGAAAGCCCCTCGTTCCGGAAGTTGCGGTTGATCTCGAAGACCCGCTCAAAGCCACCCACAACCAGACGCTTGAGAAACAGCTCCGGCGCTATACGCAAGTACATGTCGATACCCAGGGCGTTGTGATGGGTCACGAACGGACGGGCGGTGGCGCCACCAGGGATCACCTGCAGCATCGGGGTTTCCACTTCCATGAAATTCCGGTCAGTGAAGTACTGACGCATGACACTGATGATTTTCGAGCGGGCATGGAACACCCGCCGGCTGTCTTCATTGACCATCAGGTCCACGTACCGGTGACGATAACGGGCCTCGGTATCGGTCAGACCCTTATGCTTCTCCGGCAGCGGACGCAGGGATTTGGTCAGCAGCACGTATTCGTCCATGGTGACGTAGAGGTCGCCACGGCCAGATTTCGACAGGGTGCCACGAACACCGATAATGTCGCCCAGATCCCAGTGCTTGGTGTCCTTCTGCACGTCTTTCGACGCGTAGATCTGGATACGGCCAGACGCGTCCTGAACCACCTTGAACGCCTTACGATCCAGCATCATGCGGCCGGCGATGGCCACCTTGATACCCATGGACTCCAGCTCTTCCTTGGTTTTCTCACCGTAGGTCGCCTGCAGCTCGGCGGCGGTGGCATCACGACGGAAATCGTTGGGGAAGGGATTGCCCTGTTCGCGCAGCTCCGACAGCTTGGCGCGACGCTCGGTAATCAGCTTGTTGTCCTCAGGCTGTGCATTCTGGGTGTGATCAGTCATGTTGGCTCACTAAAATCGGGAATGTCCGGGTTCTTTGGGCGCTGCGAAAAATTACAGCGCCATTTTCAGGCTGGCTTCGATAAATTTATCGATATCGCCGTCCAGCACCGACTGGGTATTGCTGGTCTCGACCTTGGTCCGCAGATCCTTGATACGGCTGTCGTCCAGTACGTAAGAGCGGATCTGGCTGCCCCAGCCGATGTCGGCCTTGGCGTCCTCGGCCTTCTGTTTCTCCGCGTTGCGCTCCTGCATCTCGCGCTCAAACAGCTTCGCCTTCAGCTGTTTCATGGCCTGGTCTTTGTTCTGATGCTGGCTTCGGCCAGCCTGGCAGGCCACCACGATACCGGTCGGATTGTGAGTCAGACGAACCGCAGATTCGGTCCGGTTAACGTGCTGACCACCGGCACCGGATGCCCGGTAGACATCCACACGCAGATCCGACGGGTTGATCTCAATCTCAAAGCTGTCGTCCACTTCCGGCGACACAAACACTGACGAGAACGAGGTGTGACGACGGTTACCGGAATCGAACGGAGACTTGCGAACCAGACGGTGCACACCGGTCTCGGTACGCAGCCAGCCATAGGCGTAATCGCCCTGGATGTGGATGGTGGCACTCTTGATGCCGGCCACGTCACCTTCTTGCAGTTCGACAATCTCAGCCTTGAAGCCGCGACGCTCAGCCCAGCGCAGATACATGCGCAGCAGCATGTTGCCCCAATCCTGGGCTTCGGTACCACCGGAGCCGGCCTGGATGTCCAGGTAGGCGTTATTGGAATCCATTTCCCCGGAGAACATCCGGCGGAATTCCAGTTTTTCCAGCTCCTTGTCGAGCGATTCCAGATCGGCTTCGATCTCGGCAACCGTATCGGCATCCTCTTCCTCGGCGGCCAGATCAAGCAGACTCTCGGCGTCGCCCAGGCCACTGGTGAGGTTGTCGATGGTTTTCACGATCAGCTCAAGGTCGGAGCGCTCTTTACCTAGCGCCTGGGCCCGCTCTGGGTCGTCCCAGACGGTGGGCAGTTCCAGTTCGCGCTCTACTTCGACCAGTCGTTCACTGCGCTGATCGTAGTCAAAGATACCCCCTGAGCGCTTCAGTGCGCTCACGAAGGTCTTTAATCTTCGTCACAATGGGATTAATTTCCATGAAACCCTTACTCGCTCTATAAAATGATGAGTAAAAACAGAGGCGGGATTCTACCGGATTTCCGCTAGTAAATCAGCCTGCGGGTTTCCGCATAAAGGGCTGAACTGGGGTTCGGACTTGGGGTAAGCAGCGGGGGCTGGCTCCGGCGTGGGCCGGGGTGTCTTTTCTGCCGGGAAAAAGATGTCTGAGCGGAGCGAGTTGTTTTTCCCAGAAGAAAAGACACCCCGGCTCGCGGCCAGCCACCTAAAGAATCAAATCACCCAAGCGGCTCGAGATAGTCCACCAGCAACTGGAGATTGGTGCGCCCGCGAAAGGTGTTGGCATCCGGCTTGTACACCACCCGCGCCCCGGTGCGGGTGTAGTCCGGCACTTCGGGTCCGGTATTGAAGGCAATGCCATCAATGATACCGCCACCCTCAAACGGCTGCAGCACCAGCTTAAGGTGATTCTCACCAACCACGCGCTGACTGACCACCCGGAATTCGCCATCGAAAATCGGCTCCGGGAAATGCTGGCCCCAGGGCCCGGCGCGTTTCAACAGGGTTGCCGTTTCCAGGCGCAGCTCATCGAGTGCCAGCGGGCCATCGGTGGTGATCGCGGCTTCCAGGTCCGCGGCTACCAGAGTGTTGCGAACGACCCTGTCGAAGGCTTCGGAAAAGGCGTCGAGGTCGCTTTGGGCCAGGGTCATGCCAGCAGCCATGGCATGGCCGCCGTATTTCTTCAGCATACCTGGATGGCGGGCATCCACGGCAGCGAGCACATCACGGATGTGCAAGCCGGGGATGGAACGGGCCGAGCCCTTGATGTCTTCGCCATTATCGTCGCTGGCAAAGGCAATGGTCGGCCGGTTGGTTTGTTCCCGAATACGGGCCGCGAGAATACCAATCACGCCCTGATGCCACTCCGGATCATACAAGGCCAGCCCCCAGGGCAGGCCTTCCAAATCCAGTGACATGGACGCCAGCAAATCCTGGGCCTGAGCCTTCATGTCCTTTTCGATGGTGCGGCGTTCCCGGTTGAAGGTATCCAACTCCCGCGCCAGCCGGCGGGCCTCATCGTGACTGTCGGCGAGCAGGCAGGCAATGCCGATACTCATGTCATCCAGACGACCGGCGGCGTTCAGCCGGGGGCCAACCACAAAACCAAGATCGGTGGAGCTGATGGCACTGTGATCCCTACCAGCCACCTCCAGCAACGCCAGAATGCCCGGCCGGGCCTCGCCCTGACGGATGCGGCGCAGGCCCTGCTCGACAAAAATCCGGTTGTTGTGGTCCAGGGGCACCACATCGGCGACGGTACCGAGTGCAACCAGATCGAGCAGGGCCCCGAGATTGGGTTCCGGTTGCGGCAACAACGACTGTTCACGCAGGTGCTTACGCAGCGCAGTGAGGACATAGAACATGACCCCAACGCCGGCCGCATTCTTGCTCAGGAACGGACAGCCGGGCTGGTTCGGGTTCACGATCGCATCGGCTTCCGGCAGGGTGTCACCGGCCAGGTGGTGATCGGTGACGATCACCTTCATGCCCATATCTCGGGCAGCCTTCACCCCTTCGATGGCGGAAATACCGTTGTCCACGGTCACCAGCAGGTCCGGCAGCTCGCCCTCATCCCGGAGCCGTTCGATGATGCCCGGGGTCAGACCATAGCCATCGGCAAACCGACTGGGCACCCGGAAATCGACACTTTGCAGCCCCAGCATTGATAGCCCCAGCATGGCGACAGCCGTACTGGTGGCACCATCGGCGTCGAAATCTCCCAACACAAGAACACGTTGCTGCTGGCCAATGGCCTCAGCCAACAACTCGACGGCACGGTCGATGCCGCGCAATTCCATGGGTGACGCCAGGGATTTCAGGGTATAGCTCAGCTGTTCATCGGAGGTGATCCCCCGGGCGGCGTAGAGACGACGAAGCAAGGGCGGCAGGTTTTGCCCCCAGGCCGGCGCGGTGTCCGGCTGGGGGCGACGCAGGATCTTTTTCGGTGTCATACCAAGTCAGGCGTTCTTCCAGTGCTTGGTAATAAACTCCTGCACACCGGCGATGTTGTTGTCGAGGACGGTGTAACGTTCCTCGCGCTCAAACAGATCCGCCATGTGCGCGGGAAGCTGCGGCCTCACCGACACTCCGGATTCGGCAATGGCGTCCGGGAATTTCGCCGGATGGGCCGTACCCAGGGTGATCATCGGAACCGAGCTGTCGCGCCGACAGTTGCGAGCGGCCCGCACACCAATAGCGGTGTGAGGATCGAGCAGGTACTCGTTCTGCTCCTGAATTTCGCGAATGGTATCGCAGGTCCCCTTGTCGTCCACAGCATCGCTGTCAAACAGCTTGCGGGCGTGCTTCCAGCGGTAGTCTTCAATACTGACCGGACCTTTCGCAGCGTTCTCCAGCAGCGTTTTCACTGCCTGGCCATCGCGACCATGAAGATCGAACAGCAGGCGCTCAAAGTTACTGGACACCATGATGTCCATGCTCGGCGACAGGGTGTGCTCCAACTGATGCTGCTCGTACTGGTTGCCACTCATGAAGCGGTGCAGGATATCGTTGCGGTTGGTGGCGATCACCAGTTGGGAGATCGGCAGCCCCATCTTCTTGGCCAGATAACCG
Source organism: Marinobacter alexandrii (assembly GCF_005871205.1). Lineage (GTDB taxonomy): Bacteria > Pseudomonadota > Gammaproteobacteria > Pseudomonadales > Oleiphilaceae > Marinobacter > Marinobacter alexandrii. The sequence continues at coordinate 457,636 of NZ_SWKM01000013.1, forward strand.
GCAAAAATGTCGCCAAAGTTCCCGGTGGGCACGGAAAACGCCATGCTACGATCCGGTCCGCCCAGGGCCAGAGACGCCTGGAAGTAGTAAACAATCTGGGCCATGATCCGGGCCCAGTTAATGGAGTTCACCGCGGCCAGTTGGGTCTTGCCACCCAGGAAGCCCTGGTTGCCAAAGCTTTCCTTCACCATGCGCTGACAATCATCAAAGTTGCCGCGCACCGCGATATTGTGGATGTTGTCACCCTTGACCGTGGTCATCTGGCGACGCTGGACTTCTGATACCCGCTCGTGGGGGTGCAGAATGAAAATATCCACATGCTCGCAGCGACGACAACCTTCAATCGCCGCAGAACCGGTATCGCCCGAGGTCGCCCCCATAATGACCACGTGCTGCTTGCGCTTTTCCAGCACGTAATCGAGCAACCGACCCAGCAGCTGCAGGGCAAAATCCTTGAATGCCAGGGTCGGGCCCCGGAACAGTTCCATCACCCACTCATTGGAGTCCAGCTGGACCAGCGGAGCTACAGCCTGGTGGCTGAACACCGAGTAGGTTTCATCAAGCATCTTGCGGAAATCGTCAGCCGGAATGGCGTCGTCCACAAACGGATGCATCACGTTGAACGCAAGCTCGCTGTACGACAGCCCGCGCCAGCTCCGGATTTCTTCCAGGCTGAAATGGGGCAAGGATTCCGGAACGTACAGCCCGCCATCGGTGGCGAGACCGGTGAGTAGAACGTCTTCAAAACCCAGTGCGGGGGCTTCACCCCGCGTACTGATATATCTCACGTGCGAGCTACCTGTCAGTTAAAGTTTTCGGCGCGGATGCGGACCACATGACCGTCGGTATCGGTCAGGGCTTCCAGCTCTTCAATGGCGCGATTGATCTGCCGCTCCTGAACAGTATGAGTCAGGATGATGACCGGAATACGGCCATCCTGAAGCTCGGACTCCTTCTGCATGATGGACTCGATGTTGATGCCATGCTCACTGAGGATCGAGGCAATCTTGGCCAACACGCCGGGGCGGTCCAGGGCAGTAATGCGCAGATAGTACGCAGACTGGATGTCTTCCATGGACAGCACCTCCAGCTCTTCCAGAGCCTCGGGCTCGAAGCCAAGGTAAGGCACCCGCTGCTGACTACCGCTGGCAACCCCACGCGCCACGTCAACGATGTCGGCGATAACTGCGGAAGCGGTTGCTTCGTCGCCGGCACCCGGGCCGTAGTACATGGTCTGGCCGACGGCATCACCGTCAACGAGTACGGCGTTCAGCACACCATCAACCTGGGCGATCAGGTGACTCTGGGGTACCAGGGTCGGATGCACACGCAGCTCGATACCATCGTCGCGGCGACGGGCAATACCCAGGTGCTTGATGCGGTAGCCAAGGAGTTCAGCGTGGGAAATATCATAGGGCGTGATCTGAGAGATGCCCTCGGTGAAACCCTTTTCAAATTGCAGCGGCACACCAAACCCAGCCGAAGCCAGAATGGTCAGCTTGTGGGCGGCATCGATGCCTTCCACGTCAAAAGTCGGATCGGCTTCGGCGTAACCCAGGTCCTGGGCTTCTTTCAGCACCTCCGCGAACTCGCGGCCGGCGCGCATCTCGGTGAGGATGTAGTTGCCAGTGCCGTTGATGATACCGGCGATCCAGTCGATGCGGTTGCCCGCCATACCCTCACGAATGGCCTTCATCACCGGAATGCCACCGGCGACACCCGCCTCGTAGGCTACGACTACGCCCGCTTTCTGGGCTGCCGCGAAAATCTCGTTGCCGTGCACAGCGATCAGGGCCTTGTTGGCGGTGACCACGTGCTTGCCGTTGCTGATAGCAGCCATCACCAGCTCTTTGGCGGTGTCATAACCACCGATAAGCTCGACCACGATGTCCACGCCGGGATCGTTCACGACGTCAAAAATATCGGTCGAAAAAGGCACATCGCCAAGATCCATATCATTCCGGGGGCGACGACTGGCAATCCGGGTAATTCGGATGTTGCACCCTGCTCTGCCGGCAATGAGCCTGGCATTCCGGGTCAAGACATTGAATGTACCGCCGCCAACGGTACCCAGTCCGCAGATTCCGACACTGACGTCTTTCAAACTCTCACCTCTGATCCCGAACGGGTGCTAATGAATTGCAAATTTGGAGGGGTAGTATACCGATTCAGGTGCCTGTGAATAAGCCCTGAACCGGAACCGGATCAAATCCGTGAAAGGTCCCGCGTTGAAGCGGGGCCCTGGCAGGTGTCAGAGCAGACCCAGGCCTTGAGCAAGATTGTCAGCGGGCACATAACCCCGAACCATATTGCCGTCTTCCAACACAATGGCCGGAGTCCCGGTAACACCGACACGACCACCGAGCTGATACTGCTCCAGCACCGGATTCTCGCAACTTGCCGAGGCTACCGAACGTCCGCCCTTGGCGGCATCCATGGCAGCTTGCTGATCCTCAGCACACCAGACTGATTCGTATTTTGTAAAAGAGGGAGTGCCCGGACCGGAACGCGGGAAGGCGTAGTAGTTAACCGTAATACCGTAGGCATTAAGCTGAGGTACCTCTTCATGTAGCTTACGGCAGTAAGGGCAATCGATGTCGGTGAAAACATTGATCACGGCCTTTTGCTCACCCTCGGCCGGGAACCGGATTACACCGTCATCACCAAAATCGGCCATCGTCTGTTCGCGCTGACTTGCCCTGGCCTCTTCCGTCACATTGGCAATGCCATCATTGGTAATTTTCAGCAGATCCCCAGTCAGCAGGTACTGGCCATCGGCGGTGGTGTAGATGGTATCGCCATTGTTGCTCTGGACCTCGTACAGACCGGGCGCCTCGGACTCCCGCACGGACAACACCTTCAGCCCGGGCACGGCAGTGGTCAGACGGTTGGCAATTCCATCCTCGACCTCACCCGCCGTGCTCGGCGCGACCGCCACAACACCGGCTAACAGGGCCGCACCCATAACGACATTCTTGACATGATTTCTGGCAGACATACCTACATCCAGTTAGATGACATTGGGCCCCGGACGCACCAGACAGGCCATAAAAACACGATACTGCGACACCGCGCGAACGCAAAAGTTCAACGCCGACACCTTAACCAAAAAACACAGGTTCAGCCACGGGGATGATGGGCCTGATGCAACGACTGCAGGCGCTGTCGCGCGACATGGGTATAGATTTGGGTAGTAGACAGATCAGAATGCCCTAATAGCATCTGCACCACGCGCAGGTCTGCCCCGTGATTCAGCAGGTGTGTGGCGAACGCATGCCGCAGGGTATGGGGAGACAGATGCTTGCGAATCCCGACCCTGCTTGCGTAGTGCTTGATGCGATACCAGAAAGTTTGACGGGTCATGGCCATCGGCCGGTTACCCGGGAAGAGGGCATCGCAGGAACGCCCTTTTAGCAGCTCCCCTCGTGACTCTTTCATGTAGCGCAGCAGCCAATCCACCGCTTCCTCGCCCAGCGGCACCAGACGCTCTTTGCCGCCTTTACCGGATATCCGAACCACTCCCTGACGCAGGTTTACCTGATCCACCCGCAGCTGGGTCAGCTCGGACACCCGCAAGCCACAGCCATACAATATTTCCAGCATGGCCCGATCCCGCAACTCAATCGGCACCTCCGGGTCCGGCTCGGCCAGCAGCGCCTCCACTTCCTCTTCAGTCAACGAATCCGGTAACCGGCGCGGCAGCTTGGGGCTGTCGATGCGGAGGGTCGGATCTTCAGCTATCACGCCTTCGCGCAACAGAAACCGGTAAAACCGCCGCAAGCCGGACAAACGCCGGGCAGCGGTGGAGGTCTTTACACCATCAGCCAGCCCTCTGGACATCCAGGCGAGCAAATCGGTTCGGCGCACGGCCGTTAGCAAGGGTCGGCCGGGTTGTTCGTGCAACCAGTCCGCCAGGCGCATGAGATCGCTGCGGTACGCTTGCCGGGTCTTCTCCCCCAACCCGTCCTCCAGCCAGATGGCATCGGTAAAACGGGCAATGATTGCCTCATCTTCGAGTCTCAATACTCAATTCTCATGCAGTCGCTCTGACAGGAGCATGCCTGACCAAACAAACAGACACAAAAAAGGCAGCCAGTGGCTGCCTTTTTTACAAGCGTTCTGCTCAGCGAATGGCTGATCAGCCCAGCTTTTCCTTGATACGAGCCGCCTTACCAGACAGGTCGCGCAGGTAGTAAAGCTTGGCCTGACGCACGTCACCGCGACGCTTCACACTGATGCTATCGATCAGCTTGGAGAAGGTCTGGAACGTACGCTCAACACCAACACCGTAGGAAATCTTACGCACGGTGAAGGAGGAGTTCATGCCACGGTTACGCTTGCCGATGACAACACCCTCGAACGCCTGCAGACGCTCACGGTTACCCTCGGTTACGCGAACCTGTACAACCACGGTGTCGCCCGGCGCAAAGGCAGGGATTTCCTTGGTCATCTGTTCTGCTTCAAGTTGACTGATGATGTTGTTCTTGCCGCTCATCGTAATGCTCCTGATACCCAATCTTTTAATGCCCTGATGATTCAGAGGCACCCGGTTCGTTCAAAATCTCTTCCAGTAGCTGACGCTCTTCATCCGTAAACACCCGCTTTTCCAGCAGGTCGGGGCGTCGCTCCAGGGTTCGCCTCAGCGACTGTTTCAGTCGCCAACGCCGGATCTGATCATGGTGACCGCCCAATAAAACATCCGGCACCGCCTGACCTTCGTAAACTTCGGGCCGAGTGTAGTGCGGACAATCCAGCAAACCGTCAGCAAAGGAATCCTGCTCTGCCGACTGCGCATGACCCAGCGCTCCGGGGATGAGGCGTGTAACCGCATCAATGACGGCCATGGCCGCCAGTTCGCCACCGGACAGAACAAAATCACCCAGTGACACTTCCCGATCGACTTCCGTCGCAATCAGGCGTTCATCCACACCCTCGTATCGGCCTGCCACCAGAATCAGTCGCTCTTCAGCCGCCAGGGACTCAACAACAGTCTGATTCAGTGTTTCGCCCTGTGGCGACAAATACACCACACAGGCCTTACCAGGTGCCGATTCCCGTGCCGCACTGATCGCATCGCGGAGAGGCTGAATTTTCATCAGCATCCCCGGCCCACCACCGTATGGCCGGTCGTCCACGGTGCGGTGACGATCATGGGTGTAGTCACGGGGATTCCAGCTTTGGAAGGTCAGAAGACCATCCCGAACTGCCCTGCCCGTAATCCCAACGTCAGTTACCGCACTGAACATCTCCGGGAATAAACTGACTGCGCCAATCCACACCCGTCAGAACTCCGGATCCCAGTCTACAACCATCCGACCAGTTGCAAGGTCCACATCCCTGACCACCTGCTCGGGCAGGTAAGGAATCAGCCGCTCGCGCTGATCGATGGAGCTTGCCGAAGCTTGCACCACGAGGACGTCATTGGAACCCGTTTCAATCAGGTGGTGCACTGTTCCCAGACACTCACCATCGATCGTCGATACCTCAAGACCTTCAAGCTGAAACCAGTAAAACTCACCTTTCGGGAGCTCTGGCAGCTCATGGGTGCCGACTTTGACCTCTGCACCGCAGTACTTGAGAGCAACATCTCGATCATCAATGCCTTTAAGCCTGACGACGATCCCCTGCCCTTGGCGGCGACCTTCCTCAAGCTTGGCCGGAATACGTTTACCGTCCAGGTCTAAAGTCCAGTCGCGGTAGTTCAGGATTCCGTCCTTGGGGTCAGTGAAGGAGTAAACTTTTAGCCACCCCTTGACCCCAAACACCGAGGTAATCCGGCCGATCACAGTTTCCTGCGAATTCTGTGTCATGCCATAAACCCCGGTCTTAAGTCGTACTTACTCAGCGCCTTTCAGCAGCTGGGCAACGCGCTCGCTCGGCTGGGCGCCTTGGCCCATCCAGAATTCAACGCGCTCACGATCTACACGCAGACGCTCTTCCTGACCGCGGGCGACCGGGTTGAAAAAGCCAACTCGCTCAATGAAACGACCGTCGCGAGATTTGCGGCTGTCGGTAACTGTCAGATGATAGAACGGGCGCTTCTTTGAGCCACCACGAGCCAAACGGATGCTTACCATTTAACCAATATCCTGTTCTGTTGTACGAAACTTGTACGATTCACGCCAACTGAAACGCAGCTGGCGCGAAGACCCATACTCGAAAGGGGCGCTATTCTATGCTAATTGAGCGCCAATGAAAACAGGGAAACACGTTGATTCCCTGTTTTCGATGTAAGGCATTTTACATACGGCCAAACGGAGGCATTCCACCTCCACCACCGCCGGGCGGCATCATACCACCAAGACCGCGCATCATATTCGCCATACCACCCTTTTTGCCAAATTTTTTCATCATTTTCTGCATTTGCTTGTGCTGCTTGAGCAGACGATTGATGTCCTGGATCTGGGTGCCAGAGCCGGATGCGATTCGACGCTTGCGCGAGTTATTGATGGTATCGGGGTAGCGACGCTCCTTCGGAGTCATGGAGCAGATAATGGCCTCCATCTGTCCCATGGATTTGTCATTGACCTGCTGCTGCGCCATCTGGGCCATTTGACCCATGCCCGGCAACTTATCCATCAGACCACCGATGCCACCCATACTCTTCATCTGCTGGAGCTGATCCCGGAAGTCCTCTAGATCGAAGCTCTTACCCTTCTTGATCTTCTTGGTAAGCTTCTGGGCCTTCTTCTGATCCAGTTTGCGCTCTGCTTCCTCTATAAGGGAGAGCACATCGCCCATACCCAAAATCCGGGAAGCAACCCGGTCCGGATAGAACGGCTCAAGGGCGTCGGATTTTTCACCCACACCCAGGAATTTGATTGGCTTGCCGGTGATATGGCGAACCGACAGCGCCGCACCTCCGCGGGCGTCGCCGTCGGTCTTGGTCAGTACGACACCGGTCAACGGCAGCGCGTCATTGAACGCCTTCGCGGTATTGGCCGCATCCTGACCGGTCATGGCGTCAACAACAAACAGGGTCTCAACCGGATTCACCGCTTTGTGCAGTCGGCCGATCTCACCCATCATTTGTTCGTCTATGTGCAGACGACCGGCGGTATCCAGGATGACAACATCAATATGCTTTTTGCGGGCCGCGTCGATCGCACCCTCAGCAATGTCCACCGGATCCTGCTCGGCGGTGCTGGGGAAAAACTCCACACCGACTTCACCCGCCAGGGTTTCCAACTGCCGGATAGCCGCCGGGCGGTAGACGTCGGCACTGACCACCAGCACTGACTTTTTCTGACGCTCCTTAAGGAAGCGTGAAAGCTTGGCAACCGTCGTGGTTTTACCCGCACCCTGCAAACCGGCCATCATGATCACCGCCGGCGGCTGCACTGCCAGATTGAGGGACTCGTTGCCCTCGCCCATGACGCGCTCCAGCTCCTGCTGGACCACTTTCACGAACACCTGGCCAGGCGTCAGGCTGCGCTGAACTTCCTGGCCGATGGCCCGTGCGCGGACACCTTCGACGAAATCCTTGACGACCGGCAGGGCGACATCCGCTTCCAGCAGCGCCATCCGAACTTCGCGCAGCGTATCCTTGATGTTGTCATCGGTTAACCGCGCCTGACCGGAAATCTTGCGCAGGCTACCGGAAAGTCGGTCTTGGAGGTTCTCAAACATGTTGCTCTTCCGTACCCCGGATAAATTGAGTGCATGGAGTGCAGGTGCCGGCTAGGCGCCTTGATTCCAGTTGCATAATCGCGACATTATAACCAGACTATCGCCCTGAAACGACCAGCCCGGTCAAATCGGTGAAACGAACCACCGATCTCCTGTTAGAACAGTGGTATATAAGGAAGTTATGGGAACGCTGATTCTCGCGGTCACCGCTCTTTTCCTGTACAGCGTCGGCACCGCGCTGCAGGCTCTGCATTTCAGGGGACGCATTACCAGCAATCTCGCCATCACCACCTTGATCGGGGTGCTCGCACTGATCAGCCACGGCCTACTAATTGCCCAGAGCGTTCATCACGACGGCGGTTTCGACTTCGGCTTTTTTAAGAGCTCAGTACTGATTTCCTGGCTGATCGTGCTGCTGTTACTGGGCCTGAACCTCAGAAAACCGGTCCAGAACCTGTTCCTCGTTGTTTACCCGCTGGCCACCCTGACCATCATCTTGGCTCTGGTGACGCACACGCCGTCCAGACTGGTCTCGGACGACAGCTACGGCATGCTGTCACACATTGCACTTTCGGTCACAGCCTACAGCCTGTTTACCCTCGCCGCCATCCAGGCAACGCTGCTCTACTTCCAGAATCGCCAACTGAAGCACAACTATAACAGTCTGCTGGTGCGCAACCTGCCCCCACTGCAGACCATGGAGTCACTGCTATTTGAGATGGTGTGGGCAGGCGTGGTCATGCTGATCCTGGCCATCGCCACTGGCGCCCTGTTTGTGCAGGATCTGTTTGCCCAAGACCTGGCACATAAAACTGTTTTTTCCATGCTATCCCTACTGGTTTTCGTCGCCCTTCTGATCGGGCGCTATACCAAGGGCTGGCGTGGCCTGACGGCGAGCCGCTGGACGCTGGCGGGCTGCGTCCTGCTGATGCTGGCGTTCTACGGCAGCAAATTCGTCCTGGAACTCCTGTTCCAGAAAGGCGCCTGAGCCCGGACCTCATAACTTGACACCGACCTTGGCCACACCCTATTTTCCCCACTTGTCGGCAATATAAGGACACACCCCTTGAACGAAACATCGCTGACCGCGCTGTTTATCCTCCTCGTCGGCCTGATCATGTTGTCCGGTTTCTTCTCAAGTTCAGAAACCGGCATGATGTCCCTGAATCGATATCGCCTCAAACACCTGGCCAAAACTGGTCACCGGGGCGCGCGCAGGGCGGAAAAGCTGCTGCAGCGAACCGACCAGCTGATCGGGGTTATCCTGATCGGCAACAACTTCGTGAACATCTTTGCATCGTCGATCGCCACCGTCATTGCCATCAAGATCTGGGGCGACGCCGGCATCGCAATCGCGACCATCCTGCTGACCGTGGTGATACTGATTTTTGCCGAGGTCACGCCAAAGACCCTGGCAGCACTGTTTCCCGAAAAAATAGCCTTTCCGGCCAGCTACATCCTTGGCCCGCTGCTGAAAATCCTCTACCCCATCGTCTGGGCGGTGAACCTGCTCACCGGCGGAATCCTGAAACTCCTGCGGATCTCGCCGGAGGATGCAGCCACCGACCACCTCAGCCGGGAAGAACTGCGCACCCTTGTGAACGAGGCTGGCGCGCTGATACCGGCCAAACACAAGGACATGCTGGTCAGCATCCTGGATCTGGAAAAGGTCACGGTGAACGACATCATGGTGCCACGGAATGAAGTGGTTGGTATCGATCTGGAAGACGACACCGACACGATCCTGCGTCAGCTCCGAAGCAGTCAGCACACCCGCCTGCCGGTGTTTTCGGGCGACATTAACGAGATCAAGGGCATACTGCACCTGCGCAGCGTCTCCAAGCTGCTGCTGCACGAGGAAGTCAATAAGGCCATGATCATGCAACTGTGCCAGGAGCCCTACTTTGTGCCCGAAAGCACGCCGCTGAATACCCAGTTGATCAACTTCCAGAAGGGCAAGCGTCGATTCGGCGTGGTCGTGGACGAATACGGAGACGTGCTCGGTCTGGCCACCCTGGAGGACATACTCGAAGAGATCGTGGGCGAGTTCACCACCGACTACGCCGCCACCAGCCCCGACATCATTCCTCAGGACGACGGCACTTTTATTATTGATGGCACCGCTGCCGTGCGCACCATCAATAAAACCCTGGGCTGGAAGCTGCCGATCGACGGTCCAAAAACCCTGAACGGACTGATTACCGAAACCCTGGAGAATATTCCGGACACCAACGTGTGCCTGAAGGTGGAAGGGCACTGCGTTGAAGTGCTCCAGATCAAAGATAACGTGGTCAAAGCCGCCATCGTCCACCCGCGCAAACGCCGTAAACGCGCAGTGGCGAGGTAACCTCCAGGGCCACTATATATCCCGGAGCTATGAAAAACCGGACTTTAAAAAGATCAAATTTCAACCACCCCCTTGACCCTTATCAATTAGCCACCAACACTTATCATGGTGACGAATAAGTAATCATAAGGAGCATGCCTCTGAACCCAACGAAAAACGTTGGGTAGCTGTCCCATCCCGAAGCCGCGCAACCCGTTGCTCCCCAGGTTTTCACTGGTGGTACGGATAACTGGGTCAGTAACAACGGAACACGGCGCCTGCCACCTGCACCGTTTTTTGACGGCTATCGCAGGTCTGGTTTTAGTCATGTTAACTTTGCTGAAAATGCGGTAAATTTGACCAATAATTAGAAAATCAGGATTTTGCTCGGTCATGTATCCGGTTGAGGCGTAAAAGGAGTCTGCCATGAACAAGCAGTCCGGCATACATTACCTTCGCGAGCACAGGGAAGCGGGTAACAAACCGGTCCCCGCGGAGGTTACCCGCATCCGTGACACGGTGGTCGCCGGGCTGGGCGATCTGATGCAGGGTGCATTCGATGCCGTCGACGATTCGCTGTTCGAACTCGCTAACAATGCGCGTAGCAATAACGAACAGAATCGTTACTTCGAGGCCATGCGCGAGATTCGAATCAAGCGCAAAGGCGTCGAGCGCCATTTCCAGAGCGCCGTCGCCCATTTCTTCTCGAACCCGCCACACACCGGACACAGCCAAGAAGAGACTCTGAGCAAACAGGCCGGCTCCGAGAGCCTGTCGCTGGTGGGCGATGAGGACCTGGAAGAACAGGTTGCCCTGAACGCTATGATCACCAAAGCCAAGGCCCATTTCCAGGGCCCGCTGCTGCAATTACAGACCCGATTCAGCCAGGTCTACTCCGAAGCGACCGAAGAATCCCCCGTTAACCCAATGGCTCCCGAGCATCTCTGCAGCGCCTTCACCGAAGCCATTGAAGCCCTCGAGATCCAGATTCGCGAGCGTCTCATTTTGCTCAAGCAGTTTGATCGCTACGTGGTTTCCAACCTGGGCATGTTATTGGACGAGGCCAACCGGATTCTGATCCAGGCGGGTGTCATCCCCAACTTCCGCTACCACGGCAAAGCCGGGAAGCAATACAAAGCCGAATCCGCCAAGGATGCACCGCCCACGGCGACAGAGACACCGGAGCCAACTGGCCAGGCAAGCACCGAGGCCACAAGCAACAGCGCGGTATTCGAACAGATCCGTCAGATGCTGGCCCTGCAAAGGGCGAATGCCGGCATTCCGCCGCGTGCCTCCGATCCAGGCATTCGCCTGGTCGGTGATTCGGAGCTGGCCGACCTGCTGAACGCCCTGCCCCTACCGGATACTCGCCCCATCAGCGGCAATCTCAGCGATGGTGAGCCTATCACCATTGATCTCCGCTACGTGGTCCAGCAGATTCTGTCCCAGGCCGATACCGGCGATGGCCGGAAACCGGCGCTGAACGAGTTCGATGAGGACCTCATCAACCTGGTGTCGATGCTGTTCGAATTCATCCTGGACGATTACAACCTTTCAGCGCCAGTGCAGGTGCTGATCAGTCGGCTGCAGATTCCCATTCTAAAAGTAGTAATCAGGGACAAAAGCTTTTTTAGCCAGGCCAGCCATCCAGCTCGTCGCTTGCTTAACTCCATGGCCCGCGCCGGCATTGGCTGGAGTACCAGCGACGAAAAGACGAAAGACAAGCTTTACAACCAGATCCATAACATCGTTCAGCGGATTCTCAACGAATTCACCGGAGACGTCGCCCTGTTTGAAACCCTGAACCAAGAGTTTGACCAGTTTCTAGAGAAAGAGAACCGCAAGTCCTCCCTCGTCGAGCAGCGCACCCGGGAATCCGAACGGGGCCGCATCAAATCCCAACAGGCGCAGGAAACCGTCGACAACCTGCTCAGGCAGAAAGTTGCCCGTTACAAGCTGCCCGAAACTATCCATGACATCCTGATTAACGGCTGGAGCCGGGTAATGTTTCTCGCTTACCTGCGGGACGACGTGGAGCATCGCTGGAACGAATCCGTACGCGTTGTCGACGACCTGATCTGGTGCCTGCACCCCCATCAGGAAGACGACGAACGGGACCAATGGGTTCGGGTGGTTCCCAGTCTGCTCAAGACCCTTCGCGCCGGGCTCGAGGAGGTTTCCTACAACTCATCGAAACTGGATGTGATGATCGGCCACCTCAAGCACGAACTGGCCGAAGCCTTCCGGACCAACGCGGCCATCGAGGCGCGACAGGACTCACCAGCCGAACCTGAAGAAGACATCGCCACGCTGCATCAGACTGCGGTGGAACGCCAGCAACAACTGGAGGACGCCGCAATCTCCGAATATGTGACCCAGATCGATACCATCGACATTGGCAATTGGGTGGAATTCCGCCTGGTGAACGGTGCCAGCTTCCGCTGCAAGCTATCGGCGATCATTGAAGAGGCAGACTGCTTCGTGTTCGTTAACCGCATGGGACTGAAGGTCATCGAGAAGAATCGGATTGAGCTGGCACACGAAATGCGCCGCGGCCGCCTGACCCTGCTCGAACAGGGTGCCCTGATCGACCGGGCCCTGGACGCGGTAGTCGGCAGCCTACGGAGTAAAACAGCCTGAGTCTGATGCAACAAACAGACGGGGCCAAGCACAGCCTGCCGGCCGGCTATCGTATAGCACTGGCGATGTCGGCGGCTGTTCTGGCCCACACGCTGCTACTGTCCGGGTTTCCGTCGCCGTTTGAGGAAACCGACGATGCCCGCCATCGCGTCAGCGTTGAGCTGGTTGCCCCTGGCGCAGTAACCCGCCCGGAACGCCCTGCGGCGACGGCACTGGCCAATAGCCGCAACCCCAGATTCGAGGTAGCGTCCCTTCAGACAAAGACCACACCATCACGATCTGAACCCGCTCTCCGAAGCACCAGCGACTCCAGCGTCAGCACCAAGCCCCAAGCTCAAGCCTCGGCCACGAGTGCCCCGAGCAAACCGGCGGCCGGGGCCACCGCCTCAACGGCCTCCCGCGCAGGCGAGCAAGCCACCCTGATGGAGCCGCGACCGGTAGCAACCACCACCCGGATCACGGAATCACCAGACGAGCAGGACCCCTACCTCATCAAACTGGCAGTTCACCTGGGTCATGAGCTGGAAAAACTGAGAGTGCCAGCAATCGCCCAGCTGTCGGAACGGGTGGCGATGGAGATCGAGCTCCAGTTGCTGGGCAATGGTGCCCTGACACGGGCGAAGGTATTGAAATCGACGGGGCTTAAACGGATTGACGATGCGGCCTACCGTGCATCACTGGCCGCCAGCCCCTATCCAGAGCCTCCGGTCGGCGGCCAGAGCCGGTTCGAGATTGAACTGGTGTTCTCCCCGAACCGGTTCTGAAACGCTCAAATCAGGCTTCGGCCTGCTTGGCAGCATCCTTGACCATCTTGGCCAGTTCACCGCTCTCGGACATTTCGAGGACGATGTCGCAACCGCCTACCAGCTCACCGTTGATGTACAGCTGGGGATAGGTAGGCCAGCTGGAATACACCTTCAGGGCTTCGCGGAGCTCCTGGTTGTCCAGGATGTTTACAAATGCGAAGCGCTCGCCACAGGCCATCAGAGCCTGAACCGTCTTGGCGGAAAACCCGCACTGGGGTGCCTGGGGGCTGCCCTTCATGTACAGAATGACGGGGTTATCGCCGAGCTGGCTCTTGATGGTTTCGTTAATGTCCATGAACATTCACCTCTGATCGGAAACGGAATTGCCATCGGGCAACGGACTTGGTACCTATTGTACACGTCCAGCCGAGACCGCACCAAACACGGTACCGCGCCGGCTGCCTCAGCCTGGCGCCGCAGCGTTGTCATCCCTGCTACGAAGGGCTAGACTTGTTGGCCCATTTTTTCAGGCAACGTTTTCGCCAACTCCGGTGATGCCGGGCTTCGTTGACATAAGGGCCAATGCATGGCGGCACGACACTTTCTGACACTGAACGACATGACAACCACTGAGCTGGAAAGCCTGGTGGATCATGCCTCCAAACTCCGGAATGAGTGGCATCAGGGTAAGGTGCGGGACACCCTCAAGAATCGCGTTCTGGCGATGATCTTCGAGAAATCCTCTACCCGGACCCGGGTGTCGTTCGAAGCCGGAATGGCACAGTTGGGCGGCTCGGCAATGTTCCTGTCACCGCGAGACACCCAACTTGGGCGCGGAGAACCGATTGAAGACTCCGCCATTGTCATTTCCAGCATGGTCGATGCGGTGATGATCCGTACCTTCGCCCATGAGACGGTCCAGCGTTTCGCTGCCGCCTCCCGGGCACCGGTCATCAACGCCCTGACCGACGACTTCCACCCGTGCCAGCTGCTGGCTGATATGCAAACCTACCGGGAACACCGCGGCAGCATTCGCGGTGCCACCGTGGCCTGGATTGGCGACGGCAACAACATGTGCCATTCCTACGTCAATGCGGCGGCACAATTCGATTTCCATCTTAATGTTGCCTGCCCGGAAGGCTACGAGCCCGACGCCGAGCTGCTGAAAACCCATGGCGACCGGGTAACAGTATTTCGGGACCCGGCCGAAGCGGCGCGCAGCGCCAACCTTCTGGTCACCGATGTCTGGGCGTCCATGGGCCAGGAAGAAGAACAGAAGATCCGCGAGCAGGCCTTCCGAAGCTACCAGATCAGCCCAGCGCTGATGCAATTGGCCGACAAGGATGCTCTGTTTATGCATTGCCTGCCGGCCCACCGTGGCGAAGAAATTTCGGCTGACATGATGGAACACCCCAGCTCGGTGGTCTGGCACGAGGCCGAGAACCGGCTGCACGCTCAGAAAGCGTTGTTGGAGTTTCTCATCCTCAATCAGCTGAACTAACCTCATGCATACTCCCACCCATTCCCCGGACGGCTGGCTGCTCGAGGTGAACAACCTGTCTTGCGGTTACGGGGGTGACTCCGTAGTCAGGGACGTCAGCTTTGCACTCAGCCATGGCGACATCGGCTGCCTGCTGGGTCCCAGTGGCTGCGGCAAGAGCACCATCTTGCGAGCTCTGGCCGGCTTTCTCCCCCTGAACAGCGGTGAAATCAGTCTACTCTCCCAGGCCATCAGCCTGCCCGGCCGAACGCTGGCGCCCGAGAAACGCCGGGTGGGCATGGTGTTTCAGGACTACGCCCTGTTCCCGCACCTGACCATCGCCGACAACGTCGGTTTCGGCCTGCGCAACATGTCCAAGGCAGAGAAGCATCAAAAAGTGGCGGAACTGCTCGACGTGGTGCACCTGCAAGACCTGGCCAACAACTACCCGCACGAATTGTCGGGTGGCCAGCAACAGCGCGTCGCCTTGGCCCGCGCCCTGGCCCCGGAGCCGACTCTGATCCTGCTGGACGAGCCATTCTCCAACCTGGACGCAGACCTGCGTCGCCGGTTAAGCCTCGATGTGCGGGATATCCTGAAGACTCTCGGCATCAGCGCCATCCTGGTCACCCACGACCAGCAGGAAGCCTTTGCCATGTGCGATCAGGTCGCGGTGCTTCGCGACGGCCAGATCCAGCAGTGGGACGTTCCCTACAACCTTTACCACGAACCCTCTAACCGCTTCGTTGCCGGCTTCGTTGGTCAGGGCGGTTTCGTGCCTGGGAAGACATTGGGGCCGGATACCATCGAATCCGAGCTTGGCGTGATTCACGGCAACCGGGCCTACAACTGGTCAGCCGGCACCCTGGTGGATGTTCTCATCCGCCCCGACGACATCGTCTTCGATGCCGACTCCGAGCTTCGCCCCAAGGTGATTGAAAAAACCTTTGCCGGCACCTCGACCCTATACCGTTTCCGGTGTTCAGAAGACACCGAATTCGAGGCACTGTTCCGAAGCCACCTCGATTTTCACCTGGGCGAGCACGTGCCGGTGCGCGTCGAAGCCGATCACCTCATCGCGTTTGAGCGCAACGCCTGAGCGCAGTCAGTCGTTGCAGACACGCTCAACAGCATCGATCCAGCCAGCGTACAGGGACTCCCGCAGCGAGGGACCCATGCGCGGCTCGAATCGGTGCTCGCATTCCCAAAGTTTGGCGATTTCCTCAAGACTGGAGTAGACCCCCGTTTGCAGGCCTGCCAGATAGGCCGCGCCCAGAGCGGTTGTCTCGGTGATTTTGGGGCGGTCCACGGTGACATCGAGGATATCGGCGAGGAACTGCATCACCCAGTCGTTGACCACCATGCCGCCATCCACCCGCAAGGTTTTCAGGTGGGCACCGTCGTTCTGGATGGCCCGAATCAGGTCCTTGGTCTGGTAACACACGGACTGAAGACCCGCCGTCACGATTTCGGCTATTCCGGTATCCCGGGTCAGCCCCATGATCGCGCCTCGGGCATGCGGGTCCCAGTGTGGTGCGCCCAGACCGGTGAACGCGGGCACCAGGTACACCGGATTCTCAACACCTACAGACTCCGCATGCGCCGTAGATTCACTGGCGTGCTTGATCAGCTTCAGGCCATCCCTCAGCCACTGCATGGCAGCGCCAGCCACAAAGATGCTGCCCTCCATGGCATAGCAGGGTCTGCCATTGAGGCGGTAGGCCATGGTGGTTAGCAACCTGTTTTCCGATCGCAGCGCCTTATCGCCGGTATTCAGCATCAGGAAACAGCCGGTGCCGTAAGTGCTCTTCGCCATCCCCGGCTCGAAACACGCCTGCCCGATCAAGGCTGCGTGCTGGTCGCCGGCAACGCCGGCAATGGCAACCGGCGCCCCCAGCCACTCCGCCTGGGCGGTGCCATAATCTGCGGCGCTATCCAGCACCTCGGGCAGTAACGACCGGGGCACCCGGAACAGCTCCAGCAGCTTATCGTCCCAGTCCTGGTCGTGAATGTTGAACAATGCAGTACGAGAAGCATTGGTCGCATCAGTGCAGTGGGACTCGCCACCGGTCAGATTCCACAGCAACCAGCTGTCAATGGTGCCGAAGGCCAGCTCACCGGCCTCGGCGCGGACCCTTGCGCCCTCGACGTTATCGAGAATCCAGGCGATTTTCGTGGCCGAGAAATAGGGGTCAATCAGCAGCCCGGTGCGCTCCACCACCGTATCCTCGTGGCCGTCGGTCTTAAGCTTTGTGCACAGGGACGCGGTGCGTCGGTCCTGCCAGACAATGGCATGGTAGATGGGCTTGCCAGTGCTGCGCTCCCAGATCACGGTGGTTTCACGCTGGTTGGTGATGCCGATACCCGAGAGATCAGCGGCCGCAACGTTTGCCTTTTCCAGGGCACCGCGACACACCGCCAGCGTACTCTCCCAGATCTCAATCGCGTCGTGCTCAACCCAGCCGTCCTGGGGGAAATACTGGTGAAACTCCTGTTGGTCAGAAGCAACACTGGCACCGGTGTCATCAAACACAATAGCGCGGGAGCTGGTAGTGCCCTGATCGACGGCAAGCAGGTAGCGAGTCATAAAGATCTCCGTTTGTTTTTCCCGGATTCTAGCAGCAGTGGAAAAGCGAGGAGACCGAATGGGGCAAAAAAGGAGGGGAAAATAAAAAAAGGGCCGGAAAACCGGCCCTCAAATGACGAATGAAACAAGGAAAGTTCGTAAGAACTACAACCTCAAAAGCCATCCCTTACGCTCTTAGTATTAGCCAAGCGGTCACGTTCGTCCGTAGCGGTTGTGTAGCGACTTTGTTACATCTGGTTAGACCCTGGGCTGTAGATCACACAATCGGGTCGATCGGCTTCTTACGCGGCCACACCAGGCTGAAACGCGCCCCACCCAACTCGTTACTGCGGCCTACAAAAGCCTGCCCGCCATGCCAATACAGGATGCGCCTGACAATGGACAAGCCCAGGCCATATCCGCCAGAAGTACGGGTTCGGCTGTCATCAAGGCGTGCAAAGGCGGTAAACACTTTTTCCCAATCTTCCTCTGGAACCCCGGAGCCGTCATCTTCAACGTCAATCCGGCAGTTGTCCTCGTCGATGCTGCAACGCACCAGCACCCGGCCAGCCGCGTACCGACCAGCATTACCGACCAGGTTCTGAACAGCCCGGTGGATATAACGCGGCTCGACATCGGCAAGGGCCCATTGCTCGGAGGCCGGGTCAATATCAGCCTCGATTTTCAGTGCCGGTCGAATCAGCTGCTGCTCTGACACCACTTGCCGAACCAGATCGGTGACCGACGCCTCCTGCAACGAGAACACCGGCCCACCCTGCTCCAGCCGGGCGTAGGTCAGGATTTCATCAATCAGCTCATCCAGTTCCTGAATATCGCCATCGATGCCTTCGAGCTGCTTCTGCAGCCGCCCTTCATCCTGGCAGTCCTCGATCATCTGCACGCCGAACCGGATGCGGGCGACCGGCGTGCGCAGCTCATGGGAGACCGCGTGAATCATTTCACGCTGCACATTGACCAGACGCTGAATGTGCTCCGCCATGCCGTTAAAGGAGGCACCGAGGCGGGCAACCAGGGTTCCGGATCCGGTTTCCACCCGAGCGCCCATTTCACCGCGGGCAATGCGAACGGCCACCGACTCAACCTTCCTCAAGTTGCTGTCTACCGCACGCACACCAAGGAAAACCGCGACCGCGAGCACCCCGCCGACCACCGCCACCAGCAGCAAAACCACCGGCCAGGCCCAGGGCGTAAACGGGTGCGGCATGGCAATCCGGAACAGTTCACCATCGTCGAGCTGTAACAACACATGCCCCATACCGATCGGGCCCTGCTTGTAAAACACCAGACCATCCCTGGCTACCTGCTCAAGCACCTCATCGGAAGGCAACAGGGCAGCATCGTTCACTGGCGTCACTTCAACATTGAGCGCCTCGGCAAGCCGGGACGACATGCTGACACGCTCCTCCGGGCCCGACGCCCGAAGATGCCAGCGCACGATCAGGGCGACCGCTTCAGCCACCTCCTGGTAAGGATCGTCCAATTTCATCTGCAACACCCGGGCGTCGGGACCGGCTGCCAGAATCCGATAGCCAGCAGGGCTTGCCAGGGAGACAATCTGATCGTAGCCAAGGCGTTCCAGCGTTACCGGAGACAGGTCCAGCTCATCGGGAGAAGTCACTTCGAAGTCGTAGAGGGCACCGAGCCAGTGGTAGCGGTCGGCAGCATCGGGATCGGACTGGAGCCAACGCATCAGCGGCTCAGGGAAGCGCTCGTGCCAGAACTGGGACCTGACCGAATTAACCCCCACGAAGAGGGCGACACAGACAACCAGGACCAGCGTCACCAAACCGGCAAAGCGCGCGTAAAGCTTAAGAAAGAACATCAGGGGCATGTCATGAACCCTGGTACGGAACGCCGGTGCCTGCTAGAAAGGGTGCACCGGCTCCAGAGACTGAATTGTCAGGCTTCCTTTACGAACAGGTAGCCTTTACTGCGGACGGTCTTGATTCGACGGGGATGGATGGGATCGTCGCCGATCTTTGGCCGAATGCGGGAGACCCGAACGTCGATGGAGCGATCCTGACCGTCGTATTCGATACCACGCAAGGCGGTGAAGATCTCTTCGCGGCTCAGCACCCGTCCGGCGTTGCTCGCCAACAACCAGAGCAAGTCGAATTCCGCACTGGTCAGATCGATGCTGGCATCGCTCAGCCAGGCTTCGCGCATGGACCGGTCAACCACCAGGTCATTGAACTGCAGGCGGACCGGCTCTTCACCATTGGCTTCATTACCGGCGGCCTGCCCGGCTTCTGTCACACGGCGCAGCATGGCGCGTATGCGGGCCAACAGCACGCGCGGCTTGGCCGGCTTTCCGATGTAATCATCCGCGCCCATTTCCAGACCAAGGACCTGATCCAGATCATCGGTGCGGGCTGTCAGCATGATGATGGGGCCGGAATAGAACGGACGCACCCGACGGCAGATCGACAAGCCATCCTCGCCCGGTAACATCAGATCCAGTACCACCAGATCCGGCTGCTCGTTACGGATGCGCTCAACTGCCGCACCACCGTGGGTTTCGAGCGAGACTTGCAGACCGTTACTCTCGAGATACTCACGGGTCAGCTCGGCCAGTCGCTCATCGTCCTCAACAATGAGAATTCGCCAACTTTCGTTTGTCTGTTCCACGCCATCCATCTCTGATTTTGTTTTTCCAATTGTGATTCGTACCGTTCGCCCGACAATACAGGCAACCTGCGGTAACAGCAATTATACATGCTATTCAGAAATATACATGGAACTCGGACTCTGTTACAGCCCGTGACAAAGCGCCTCTTCAACTTCGGCTGATCGAATCCTGTCATACAGACGTCACCCGCTCGTCATGGGTGTGTCACACCGGCTTCATAGGCTTGTCGGGAAATGGACACAAAAGAGACCATGCCATGACCGGACAAACCGCGAGACCACGTCGAAGCGCTCGTCGCCTGACCAGCGACATCACCCGTAGCCCCGATTTGATTGAAGCGGCGCAGCGTCTGCGCTACCAGGTGTTTTCGGAAGAATACGGCAGTGATCTTGGTGCCGAGGTGCCAGGACTGGATCGCGATTCCTTCGACGACGTCTGCGACCATCTGATCGTTACCGACAGCGACAGCGGTGAGCTGGTTGCCACCACCCGGATTCTGCACCAGACCGACACCGAACTGGTCGGCGGCTTTTATTCCACCGGCGAATTCGATCTGTCTGCCCTGAACCAGTTGCCCGGTACCGTTGCCGAACTGGGCCGCACCTGTGTGCACCCAGACTACCGCAATGGCGCGACCATTGGATTGCTGTGGTCTGCCGTGGCTGAATATCTGATTGCCCGCAACGTTGACTACGTGATCGGTTGCGCCAGCATCAGCATGGCCGATGGCGGCCTGAAAGCCTGGCGGATCGCCCGTCATCTGCAGCGCGAGTATCTGGCAAACGACGAGTATCGAGTGTTTCCCCGACGAAAACTGCCACACCTGACCCACGTCGTGGATGAAACCCGGCCGGTCACCATTCCACCGCTGATCAAGGCCTACATGCGGCTTGGCGCCAAAGTATGCGGTGAGCCCTGCTGGGATCCGGAGTTCCGGTGCGCCGATTTGCTGGTCTTACTGGAAGTAAAAAATCTGGCCACTCGCTACAGCCGGCATTTTCTGGGCAAGGCCTCGTAAGGTGCCTTTTAGCCTGCCAGTGACACGCCAAAACGGAAGATCTTCCATGGCATGGCTCAGACTCACCTCCCGGCTGACCGCGTTTTGCCTGTTCCTGGCGGCGACAGTGCTGCTGGCATCCAGCCTCCTGGCGTTCGATGTGCTGACCCGCCGGCAAATTGATCGAACGCCTTGGGCACGCCGTTGCTTCCGATTAGCGTGCCGGTGTCTCGGTTTTCAGATTCGGGTTCACGGCGCCACGCCCGAACGCAACGTCCTGTACGTGAGCAACCACATCAGCTGGTCCGATATCCCGATTTTGGGCAGCTTGACCCCGATCCTGTTCCTGTCGAAGGCGGAAGTGAGCGACTGGCCCATCATTGGCTGGCTGGCGCAGCAGGCCGGCACCCTGTTTATCAAACGCGGGGGTGGGCGGGCCAGGCGAGTTCGAGCTTCGATTACGGAAAAACTTCAGGCGGGAGAGTCGGTGTTGGTATTTCCGGAAGGCACCACCGGTTTCGGCTTAACAGTGCTTTCCTTTCACGGCCTGCTGCTCGGCGCCGCCGCCGACTGCGAGTCGCCCATCCAGCCGGTGACCATCAGCTATCGCCGCGCTGGACGCCCGGACCATTTGGCTCCGTTCGTAGGCGACGATGCGTTCCACAGCCACCTGGTCACGCTGCTGAAACAGCCACCGACCCAGGTCGATGTCGTGTTCCACCCGGCGATTCGGGTCGAGCCCGAGCTGACCTCATCGCAATTGGCGCTCCAGCTCCGAAACACTGTCCAGGGCGGTCTGTCGCAGATTCAGGCCGGAGCTCTGGATCGCGCCGGGAGCAACATCATTAGAACAGCGGGTGGCCCTGAGCCATCTCATCCTCGGTAGCTTCCCGGCGGCCTACGATCTCCAGATCGAAGTACAGGGTGAAGCCGGCCAGCGGATGATTGGCATCAACCTTGACCAGGTTTCCATCAATGGAGACGACCTGAACAATTTGTGCCTCATCACCGGTATTGGTCTGAAACTTCATGCCGATCTGGAGATCCTCGACACCCTCAAACAGCGAGCGGGGCACCTTGCGGATCAGCTCGGGGTTGTGTTCGCCGTACGCCATCGCCGGCGGTACCGTGACCTCCAGGCAATCACCGACGTTGCGATCCTTAACCGCTTTCTGAATACCCTCGATGATGTCCGGGCTGCCATAAATAAAGTGCAGCGGCTCGCTGCCTTCGGAAGTATCGACAAGTTCGCCGATCTTGTTTTTCAGCACGTAGTGAACGGTGAAAACGTCAGGTTTGGTTTGTGAGACATCCATCAGGCTTATGGGTTTCCTGTGTCGGTTGGTGTGTCATTCAGTTGCAGACCGTAAATCACGAGGCGCTGATCCAGCTTTTCCCGCAGCCCTGACGGCTGCGCTAGCCCCATCCGCTCAAGCAATGGCGCAAAACGATTGTCGTCATCCCGGGCCCTGACGGCCTGCAATAGTGTCGACAGTTTACCACGGCGGGTTGCCGTTGCGGCTTTCAGGGTTTTAAGGGCTTTCCCTAACGTCAGTTCCTCGTCGGTAAAATCCCGCCCGAACGGGAACGCCGGAAACACATCCGCATCGCCCCCGGCCGTAATAGCTGCCTGAATCGCTTCCGGCGTATTGTCACACCAGTCCGCCGGCAGCTGGAAATCCACAGCCACCTTGCCGGCCTTCTGGGCCTGCTTCAGCAATCCGGGCTGAAAACGGGAATCGGCAATACGGATCAGCCGGAGATAGACCTGTTCGTCGGACTGGCCCCGCAGATCGGCGATGCCGTATTCGGTGATGACAATATCGCGCAGATGCCGGGGAATGGTGCAGTGGGCGTAGTTGAAGACAACGTTGGAGACGGCCTTTCCACCGGACTGGCGAGTAGCCCGCAGAGTGACGATGGACCGGGCTCCGGGTAGCTCATGGGCCATGGCGACAAAGTTGTACTGGCCGCCCACGCCGCTGACCACGCGACCATCCGCCAGCCCGTCCGACACTGCGGCACCGCCCAGGGTATACATCATGGTGGAATTGACAAACCGGCTGTGGAGCCGCTGTGCCGCTTTCAGCCGCTGGTCGCCAAAGCGATGATCATACAGGTGATTGATGAAATTGACGCTGGTCATACAGATCTGGTCCCGGCGCTCGTCACTCAGGTCCCGCAGCGACTGATAAAACCTCTCTGGCCCGACGTAGAAGCCGCCGTGCATGGTTACTCCGCCCTTCAGACGCGACCCAAGCGCCAGCGACTTAATGGCCTCCCGGGCCTGGGGATCATCCAGATCCCCATCCACCGACTCGGAGCCCACAAGCAAACGGCCGCCCCGGAGTTCCACGGTATCCCGAAGGATGCCCAACCGGACCAGCCAGGCCACATCCCGGGCCCGCATGGGTGAATCGATCAGCTGTTCGCGACGAAGCACATCCAGGGATTCCATCGTCACCTGCTCACTCAGCTCGCCCCGATTGATCAGGATCTGCAAACCGGCATGGTCGAAGACCTCACGCCTTAGAATGCCCGCCTGCATCAGGTACAGAAAACCATCCACCATCATCTCGCTGCAGCCATACAGCCCCCGCTCAAACGTGCCGGTGCCGCCGTCGGTCTCGGCCACAGGAAAACGCTCGGCAATTCTCAGATGATCGTACACCGCACGCCAGTGTTCGTTGTCCTTGTGGCGGAGGATGGCGCTGTGTACCAGGGCCGCCCCCAGGGAACCAATGCCCACCTGCAGGGTGCCGCCGTCTTTCAACAGGGCGCTGGCGTAAAAACCTATCAGGTGATCTTCCGGGCTGATGGCCATCTCCGGCGCCGAGAACAACGGGTAATCGGTGGAGGGCTGCTCGAACACCACATCAAACGCCGACTCTTCCACGGCGCTATGGCGATCCATCCAGGGCAGGTTCCGATTCATTTCCGCCACCAGAGCCACCGGCGTGCCCTGATCTTCGCGCGCCCGCAGCTCCGGGATCAGGTCGAGGGTCAGATCCGGATTGCAGCTCAGGCTGACCATACCCTCGCGCCCCGCAGGTTCGCCCGGGGCGACCATCTGGGCCACCACATTGACGCCCTGCGCCATCAGATCCCGAACCGCATGGGTGTAATTGCTGCAGACGTAATGCCTCTGTTGCGATTTATTGTTGAGGTAGTTGCCGGCTTTAAAGAAAAACTCGGAGACCTGCACGTTATCCGGCAGGCGATTAGCGGAGACGTCCCTGGCGTAGGCCAGTTCCGGAATCCGACCGTAGAGCCGGTCGGCAAAGGGGGTCAGAAATCGTTTTTCCAGTGACGAACCACCCCTGGGCGCCAAAAGCGACAGGGCGGTAACAATGTGCAGCTGGATTTCAGGATCAACCTTGGCACGCTGGTACAGGGCGTTAACGAACCGGATGGGTTTGCCAAGCCCCAGGGGCAGGCCAAGCGTGATGGTCTTCCCCACCCGATCAATCACTGCATCAACACAAGCCTCTACATCGTCTGAACGTCGACCAGTATCAGTCGCCATTGCCAAGCTCCTTATGGATCAATCCGGCTGTTGTTACGGGCGATGATCACACGACACCTGAACGCTGGCAATGTGCCAGATCAGGTTTGCGACAGAGAGATTAGTAATGCGAGGAGAAGAACAAACGGGACAGGGAGAGCTAGAAATTCCACTTCAGATTCAGGCAGGCACCTTCATTCAGCAGTGCGATGCCGTGATCAGGCTGGGCCGGTTCGGACGCATACCGCTTGCTGCCATCGTCGGAGCGGGTCAGGGTCAGCGTCAACAGGCGAGAGCCAATCTCACTGACCGCCTCGACCGGGCCATCGTCAAAATCACCGGACATGCGCTCCTGGAGCTCGTAAACGTCCTCAACGGTGACAGTTTCGCCCAACTCGTCGAATACGCGCTCAGCAGCTTCGGCGCGGACAACAAAGGCGACGAGATTAAGGGCTAGTAATGCGACAAAGATGCGAATAATCATGACACTTCAACGACCTGGAAACCGAAAGGATTGTAATGATACTTAAGGCTAAAGTCTAATGATTAAACGCCGGAAAGATGTGAAATTGAACACAAAAGCGCCACTGTTTTGTCAGCGAACACCCCCGTTTTTGTCAAAAAATAATCCAGGATATTTCAGCGTGTAACAGACAGCGCCCAGCCTTGGCATTTGCCGGGACTGGGCCGCCGGTTATGGGCAGGGATAGGTGAACTCCGTATGCAACGCCTCGATGGCGTCGAGCGCATCCAGGTCAAGGGAAATGGATGCGGAACCGATGTTTTCCTGCAGCTGCACCATCGTGGTGGCACCCACGATGTTGCTGGTGACAAAACTGCGACTGTTGACGAAGGCCAGTGCCAGTTCCACAGGTGACAGCCCATGCTCCCGGGCCAGCTCGACATAGGCCCGGGTTGCGGCCATGCCTCGGCTGTTGCTGTAGCGCTTGAACCGCTCATACAGGGTAAGCCGAGCTTTCTCCGGCCAGCTTTCGCCCAGGTACTTGCCGGAGAGCATGCCAAACGCCAGGGGCGAGTAAGCCAGCAAGCCGGCCTGTTCGCGATGGGCGATTTCAGCCATCCCCACTTCAAACGACCGGTTCAGCAGATTGTAAGGATTCTGGATACTGACCGCGCGTGGCCAGCCCTTTTCCCGGGCCAGGCGCAGATATTCCATGGTGCCCCAGGGGGTTTCGTTGGATAACCCGATTTGCCGGATCTTGCCCTCGCGGACCAACTCATCAAGGGCTTCCAGGGTTTCTTCAATGGGGGTAAAACTCTCTTCCGGATTAGTCTGGTACCCCAGCTGTCCAAAAAAATTGGTGCTCCGATCCGGCCAATGCACCTGATAGAGATCAATGTAATCAGTTTGCAAGCGCTTCAGGCTGGCCTCGCAAGCCTCCCGGATGTGGGCGCGGGTCAAACGGGGGCCGTTGCGGAGGTAGGTCAGGCCATTTCCCGGCCCTGCCACCTTGGAGGCAATGACCAGGTCGTCACGGCGGCCGCGTCGGGCCAACCAGTTCCCCAGGTACTGCTCGGTCAGCCCCTGGGTTTCAGCCCGGGGCGGCACTGGGTACATCTCGGCGGCATCGATGAAGTTCACACCAGCCTCGGTGGCGTAATCCAACTGCTCAAAGGCTTCCGATTCGGTGTTTTGCTCCCCCCAGGTCATGGTGCCCAGGCAGATCAGGCTGACATCAATGTCAGTATTTCCCAATTTTCGCGTTTGCATAGAGTCTCCGTATCGGATGGTGGAACGGGTAAAGGGATTGTCATGGGACTGTCGCAGTACTGTCACGCCCCGTTTTCATAGTGAGGACATGTCAGAGGAACCACAGGAATCATCGTGACCAAGACCGTTCAGGCCGCACGGCGCCAACAACACATTACCATTGTATCTGAGACCTTTCCGCCGGAAATCAACGGGGTGGCGAACACACTCAGGTATTTGTGCCAGGGTCTGATGCAGCGCGGTCATCGGGTCACTGTGGTGCGCCCCCGCCAACGCCATGAAAGCAAAGGCATGGTACCCAGTGCGGGCCGCGGCCTGTTCAGCCACGAACATGTGGTCACCGGCCTTCCGCTGCCGGGCTACGCCGACCTTCGTTTTGGTCTGGCCCGCAGTGGCGAGCTGCGCAGGCTCTGGCTGAAAGATCGACCTGACGCCATTTACGTGGCCACACAGGGCCCCCTGGGCGTTGCCGCCGTGTCGGCCGCCCGAAAGCTTGGCCTCCCGGTGAGTTCAGGGTTTCACACCAATTTTCACAGTTATAGCCGGTACTACGGTGTTGGCATCCTCGAACATCTTCTGTGCGCCTATGGCCGCTGGTTCCATAACCGCACCTCGATCACCCTGGTGCCTACCAGGAAAATGGCGCAGACCACTGCAGCTATGGGCATCAGGCCCACCGGACTCTGGAGCAGAGGCGTGGACTGCAACCGGTTTGCCCCTCACAAACGGGACCAGGCACTGCGAAAACGCTGGGGCCTCAAGGAAAACGAACGTGCTGTGATCTACGTGGGCCGACTGGCTCCGGAGAAAAACCTGTGCATGGCCGTGGCCTGCTTCGAACGTATTCGTGGCCTGCACCCCCAATCCCGGTTCATTCTGGTCGGTGATGGCCCCCTGCGGCGACAATTGGCTGAGCAGCATCCGGATTACATCTTCTGCGGCACCCAGCGCGGCGAAGACCTCGCCCGTCATTATGCCTCAGGTGACCTATTCCTGTTTCCGAGCAAGACCGACACTTTCGGCAATGTCGTTCTGGAAGCCATGGCCAGTGGGCTCGCTGTGATCGCCTTTGATGACGGTGCGGCCAGCGAACACCTTCGGCATGAGGAAAACGGCATGAAAGCCGACCTTCTCGAAGATGAGGGCTTTGTTGACGGCGCGCTGCGACTCGCCGACCAGCCCACGCTATTGAATCGCATTCGGGCCCAGGCCCGACTCGACGCTCTCGAGCTGGACTGGAACTCGCAAATTGAACAGTTCGAGCAACTGGTTTTCACCCAAACAGCCAGGACCGGATACCATGCCATTAACAAGCAAAGCATCTCGCTTCTTTGAACAGGCAGATCAACGGGAATATGCGTTCTGCCAGGCCATCAACCGCGTAGCCGGAGTGCCCTCGGTACTCGGCTACTTCCGACTGGTCAGCCGCCTGGGTGACGGCTGGTTCTGGTACGCGCTTATTCTGACCATCCCCTTTCTTTGGCCGGCCCAAGGTCCGGCGCTGGCTTTGCTCATGACCCTGACTGGCCTGACCTGCACCCTGACCTACAAGCTGCTAAAACGGCGCCTGATTCGGGAGCGGCCGTTCATTTCCTTCCCTTCCATCAACTGTGGAACGCCGCCCCTGGACAGGTATAGCTTCCCATCCGGGCACACCCTGCACGCGGCCTGCTTTCAGACCATGTTGTTCTTGGCCAGCCCTTCACTGGCTCTGGCCATCCTACCCTTCACCCTCAGTGTTGCCGCCTCACGGGTGGTGCTGGGATTGCATTACCCTACGGACGTTGCCGCAGGTGCCGTAATTGGTGGGTTGCTGGGGTATCTGTCGACGCACCACCTTCTGGCAGACTTCCTGCGGCTATTTCCGGCCTGAGTTCAGTCAAACAGCCGCAGCTGCGTTACCGGCGCATCGTCGTTGCGGAATCGCACTCCCAGCCCCAGCAGACGCACGGGGCGATCTTTCTCGCCCGCCAGCTCCTTGAACAGGGGCAGATAGTCCTCGATTTCCGGCTCCTGCACATGCTCGCGGACCCGTTCGAGAGTATGGGTGGAAAAGTCGCTGTAGCGGATTTTGATAAAAAGCTTGTGGATCGGCTTGCGCGCGCCTTTGCGGGTCAGCCGCAGATTCAGGTCCGCGACCAGCGCCGCCATGACGGTTTCGCAGGCGGCGCGATCGGGTAGATCGTGGGAAAAGGTTCGCTCGACACTGATTGACTTGGCGATCCGCGACACCACCACTGACCGGTCGTCACGCCCGTGCGCCATCTCATGCAGACGGTAGCCCTGCTTGCCAAAACGGTCCATCAGCACGTCCGGGCCAATGGCCTGAAGATCGCCACAGGTCTCGACACCCAGGGCATTGAGCTTGGCCGCAGTCACCTGCCCTACGCCAAACAGCTTCTGCACCGGCAGCGTGCGGACAAAGCCATCGACATCCTCAGGCCGGATTACGAACAGACCATCGGGTTTTTCCCAGTCACTGGCAATCTTGGCGAGGAATTTGTTGGGGGCGACGCCGGCAGACACAGTAATACCGACCTCGCGGCGAATGCGCTCGCGAAGGTACCGGGCCATCAGCGTGGCGCTGCCTTTGTGATCGGTGACCTCGGACACATCCAGGAAGGCCTCATCCAGGGACAGCGGCTCCACCAGATCGGTCATTTCCCGCAGAATGGCCATGACCTGCTGGGAAGCCGCCCGGTAACGGCCCATGTCCGTGGGCACAGTCACCAGGCCCGGACACAGCCGCCGGGCCTCGCTGCCAGGCATGGCTGAACGCACGCCGAAAGCGCGAGCCTTGTAGTTGCACGTGGTCACCACGCCCCGGCCACCGTCGCCACCCACGGCCAGCGGTACGTCCCGCAGGGTCGGATCGTCACGCATCTCCACCGCGGCGTAAAAGCAGTCACAATCGACATGAATGATCTTGCGCTGGTGCATGGTGCCTGAAACTCGCGTCAACATTCTGTACATTTATACAGCCTTGTATCTTACGGTACTATGCTGAGAATGTCAGAAATTCCAATGATCACGAGTCGAACCCATCGCGAGGCCCCATGAGCAATCCTATCCCCGAGTCAGACCGCACAGAAATTGAAGCTGCCGCCTTTCGTCGCCTGGTAAAGCACCTGCGCGAACACACCGAGGTCCAGAATATCGATCTGATGAATCTGGCGAGCTTCTGCCGCAACTGCCTGTCGAAATGGTATCGCGCCGAGGCCGAGCAGCAAGGCTTCGAGATCTCCGATCCTCAGGCTCGGGAGGAGATCTACGGCATGCCCTATGAAGAATGGAAAGACCGCTATCAGACCGGCGCCAAACAGGATCACAAAAAATGAACGTGAATGAGGCGGTGCGTATTCACCTGGCGTCCCTTGCCGCCGGCCGTGCGGAATTCGACGATACCCTGGCGCTGATTGAGCGCCATTTCGAGTACCGGCCGACCGGTTTCCACAACGGCCCACTGTACAACGCCGCCGGTGAGAATGCCGGCTCGTGCCGGGCCTTTGCCCTGGGCCAGTACTGCAATCTGACCGAGGCTGACACGCTGACGCTGTTCGCCCAGCACTACCACCAGGTTCTGGATGAGCCCACCGGCAGCAGCCATGGCAATATCCGCCAGTTCATCAGCACCGGCTGGTCCGGCATCCGTTTCGAGGACAGTCCACTGCGACCGCGCCCGTCGCCCAACACCATGGAAGAGACCCCTTCATGACCGATACCGCTAACCCCGGCGTTAAACAGGTTTTCCAGTTGAAAAGTGCCAGCGTGTCCATGACCGCACTGGAACTGCACTATTTCGACAATGAAGACTTCGAGGCCACACTTCGGGACAAGATCAGTCAGGCTCCGGGCTTCTTCAAGGACATTCCGATTATTGTCAGCCTGGAAAAATACGAAGGCCTGGACAGCGAGCTGGACTTCTTCAAGATTATCGGCGCGTGCCGTCGCCACCAGATCCATGTGGTCGGCGTGCGCGGCGGCAATGAAGACCAGCGCCGACTGGCCCGTGGTGCAGCACTGGCGTTGCTGCCCGGCAACAGCCAACGGGACCGCGCCCACGCCCCGGAAACCTCAGCCGAGACGCCGGAAGCCAACGGGTCAGCCGCGCCAGAAACCCAGGCTGCCAGCGCTGGCGAACCGGCACCGGCACGGGTGATCAACCAGCCGGTCCGTTCCGGTCAGCAGATTTATGCACCCGAGGGAGACCTGGTTATCCTGGCACCGGTGCAGGCCGGCGCAGAAGTACTGGCCGCCGGCAACATTCATGTGTACGGTCCGCTGCGCGGCCGGGCACTGGCGGGCATTCACGGGGCAGAGTCGGCCCGGATTTTCTGCCAATCTCTTGAAGCGGAGCTTGTGTCCATCGCCGGACACTATAAAATCTCCGAAGATCTTCAGGACAACGGCTGGAAAAAGGCTGTACAGATCCAGCTCAGGGAAGACCTGCTGGTGGTGACACCACTGGACAAGGCCTGATATCGAGACGGACTGCAACAATCTGACCGGATAATTCCGCAGACACGACGAATCCACCGCGAAACAGGAATTTTACCTTGGCTAGAATCATTGTCGTTACTTCAGGAAAGGGCGGCGTTGGTAAAACCACAACCAGCGCCTCTATCAGCACCGGACTTGCCAAACGCGGCCACAAAACCGTCGTTATCGATTTCGACGTGGGCCTGCGCAACCTGGATCTGATCATGAACTGTGAACGACGGGTCGTGTACGACTTCGTCAACGTCATCCAGGGTGAAGCGTCCCTGAACCAGGCGCTTATACGCGACAAGCGGGTGGATACCCTATACATCCTGCCCGCCTCCCAGACTCGCGAAAAGGAAGCCCTGACCAAAGATGGCGTCGAAAAAGTCATCAACGAGCTGTCGGACACCTTTGACTACATCGTTTGCGATTCACCAGCCGGCATTGAACACGGGGCCCTGATGGCGCTGTATTACGCCGACGAAGCCGTGGTCGTAACCAACCCCGAGGTATCATCGGTTCGCGATTCCGACCGTATCCTGGGCATTCTGCAGAGCAAATCCCGCCGCGCGGAAATGGGCCAGGACCCGGTCAAGGAGCACTTGCTGCTCACCCGCTACAACCCGCAACGTGTCGAGAAAGGCGAAATGCTGTCCGTGGCTGACGTTGAGGAAATCCTCGCAATTCCGCTGCTGGGTGTTATTCCGGAAAGTCAGGTGGTCCTGAATGCCTCCAACCAAGGCCTTCCGGTCATTCTGGAAGGCGAGAGCGATGCCGGCCAGGCCTACGACGATGCTGTCGGGCGGCTTTTGGGCGAAGACCGGGAACACCGGTTCATGACCGCCCAGAAGAAAGGGTTTTTCTCACGGATGTTCAAGGGAGGTTGAGGGATGAGTTTCCTCGATTACTTTAAAGGAAAGAAAACACACACCGCCAGCGTCGCCAAGGAGCGACTGCAAATCATCGTCGCCCATGAACGCGGACAGCGGGACCAACCAGACTACCTGCCCAAGCTGCAGCAGGAGCTGCTTGAGGTCATTCGCAAATACGTTCAGATTAGCGATGACATGATTCAGGTGGAAGTGGACCGTAACGACAGCTGCTCGGTGCTGGAACTGAACGTCACCCTGCCTGAGCGCTAACCGGTGCGCCACGCCCGCAGATTACCAGCGGGCATAATGGTCTTCCATCAATCCCCGTAGTCCGTCTACGGGGATTTTGTTTCCGGCATCGTCCCTTACAAACCCCGTGAAGGTGCCAATGAACTGACGAAAGTTGGACGCCAGCACCAGCGCGTTCATCTTTTCCCGGCGCACGCCAGACGGAACAAACTGCAGCGCCACCCGCCCGTCGTCAGTGCTTACATACCAGTCAGCCCCTGGCCGGTACCGATCAAAGACAAACCGCGCTGTTCCGACCCGGATGCAGCGCCCATCCAGCCAGATGGCATTTTCGGTCATGCCGGTCTCATTCACGCCAGCGGCCAGGTTAAGTCCAAGCGAGCGTCCATCAGCCAGTGTTCCCGCCATGCAGGCCCAATTCCAGGCCGTTTCCCGGCGCATGAACCCGCAGCTCCAGTCGACTGTCGCCCGAGTGCTGGCATCACACCGCCAGATCCGATGATCCCAGCGAATCTCGCCCTCCACCGGCAAGCCCGCGGATTTACGGGTGAATACCCAGCCATCGTAACCGGCCGGGCACACCAGCCGGAGTGGATCATTGTCGTCTTTGATCTCCAGATCAACCCGGATACCACCAGGCGCCGAGACGCTGATGTTGCGACCACCCGCAGCAGCACTCACCCGAAGCGATACATCGCCCTTGGAGAAACTGGCGACACCGTGCTCAGGCAGGGGCTCAATCCGGGTGCCACGAGCAAAGGGCTGGAGAAAGGATTGCTCGTACTTGGTGCCGGTTTCAAAGTCGTACAGGTAGAAAAAGCCATTAGCCACCAGCTTGAGATCCACCAGCGCCATGCCGAAAACCCAACCAGGCGCCATGGCACTGACAAACTGAAACTGGTTGAACCGCCAGCGCCGGGCCAGACGGGAGCGAGGGCGGTCCATGACCGAGCGCAGGTCATAGTCCAGATAATTGATCTCATCCACCGGGTGGTCAATCACCCCCGGCGTGAGCCTTCCCTTGTCATCAATGAGCTTGCGTAAGGTCATAATCGCGTCAGTTCGGGCCAATTGAAGGGACCGGCTACCCAGGGGGTTACCTGGTTCACAATCCCTTGTTTTGGTGGCCTTATGGGTTTTCGCCACATGCTAGACTCCGGCCACCGTCGCCAAGGAAGTTTACCTCATGAGAAAGACCGGAGCCCACCGATTTAAGGGCTACGCTTCAGCCATCTCCGGCGGGCTCGTCGCCTTGCTGGTAACCACTCTCGCTGCTGCCAGCGCCCAGGCCGATTTGCCTGCAGAGAACGCCGATGGCTGGAGTCTGCGCAAGGAAGCCGACAACATCCGCGTGTACACCATTGACCAGCACGGTTCCAGCTTCAAGGCGTTCAAAGCCGTGGCGACCCTGGATGCACCCATCGAAACCGTGATGGCGGTGATGATGAACCCCCAATCCTGTGTCGAATGGGTCTATAACTGCATCGAGTCCTATGCGTTCGGCTCCGGCACCTTCCATGACCGCTACGCCTATTCGGTCAATGACATGCCCTGGCCCGTCACTGACCGGGATTACGTGCTGCACATCCGAACACAAGGCAACCGGAATAGCGGCGAGATCGTCATGGACCTGAACGCCACTCCTAACCAGAGAGCTGGAATCGACAACCGGGTTCGCGTAGACCACTCCGACACTTTGTACCGTTTTATACCGGAAGGTGACAAAACCCGGATGGTCTGGCTGCAGCACACGGACCCTAACGGCGCCCTGCCCGGCTGGTTGGTCAACTCTCTACTGGTGGATATTCCCGTTCGTTCACTCAAGGCCCTGGAACAGGTGGCAGGCAAAGACCGATACCAGAATTTTGAGCTGATCTATAATGATCAGGATGAACTGGTGGATGTGCGCACAACCGAGCATTGAGGGATGACGCACATCCACTGACAGGCTAAGCTTTACGAAAATGAACACAAAGAAAAAGGCAGGCCCCGTTTAATGACCGTTCTCGCTTTCGAGATCATGACCCCGACCATCAAGGCAGTTCCCCAATCCTGGACCATGGACCGACTGGCGCGGTTCCTCACCGACAACGAAATCACCGGCAGCCCGGTCACTGACGAACACGGCGACATAGTGGGTATCGTTACCCTCAAGGACAT
Source organism: Marinobacter alexandrii (assembly GCF_005871205.1). GTDB lineage: Bacteria > Pseudomonadota > Gammaproteobacteria > Pseudomonadales > Oleiphilaceae > Marinobacter > Marinobacter alexandrii. The sequence continues at coordinate 491,670 of NZ_SWKM01000013.1, forward strand.
CACCGAATTCCGCTGGAACGCTCACCGCTCTGGTGCAGACGCGAGCCTGACGTCCGAAGAGCAGGAAGAAGCCCGACGCCTGCGAATGGTGATTTTCGAGGAAATGGGCAAAGTTCCGGTCGAAGTCCGGGATATTATGACCCCGAGTATTTTATCGGTTGACGAGCAGACGCCCGTGCGCGACATTGCGGATATCATGATGCGTGAACACCTGCATCGGATCTTTGTCACCAGGGATTCAAAAATTACCGGCATCATAACCACTTACGACATGCTGAAGCTGATCTCGGACACCGCACTCACGCAACGGTGTACCGGTAACGACTGAGCCACCAGAGAGGTAGCGCCACCTATGCCCAGAGCACCAGAAGCTCGCAAAAAGATGTACGTCCTCGACACCAACGTTCTGATTCACGATCCCAACGCCCTCCTCAACTTTGAAGAACACGATGTCATCATTCCGATGACCGTCCTCGAAGAGCTCGACAGTCTGAAATCCGGCAAGCAAGCGGTCGCTGCAGACTGCCGTCAGGCCATCCGAAACATCGATAAACTGCTGGGCGATGCAACTCCGAAAGAGATCGAGAAAGGTGTCCCGATTGTGCGTGGCAAAAAAGCCGAGCCGCTGGGCAAGCTTCTGATTCTGATGAGCACGCAGCATGTGAATTCCCACTCGTTGCCCGAACACCTGAACGACAACAAGATCATCAATACCCTGGCGGCGCTGCAGAACGAGCACCGCGCCCGGGACATCATCCTGGTCAGCAAAGACATCAACATGCGTCTGAAAGCGCGCGGATTTGGCGTTGAAGCCCAGGATTACCACAACGACCAGCTACTGGACGATATCGATCTCCTGCCCAAGGGCTACCGGGAATTTTCAAACTCGTTCTGGGACACCATCGAGAAGGTGGAAACCATCCAGCGCGAAGGTATTACCGAGCACATCCTCAGGCGCGAGGGTGAGCTGGCACGGCTGAACATCAACGAGTTTGTGATTGACCAGCAAGGCTTTGTCGGCAAGGTCTCCGACCTGTCCGAGACCCAGATAGTGATCCGGGACCTGCATCAGCACGACCTGATGAACGAGGAAGTCTGGGGCCTGGTACCCCGGGATGTCTATCAGGCCCTGGCGCTCAACCTGCTTCTGGATCCGGACGTGCACCTGGTCAACCTGACTGGTTCCGCCGGTTCGGGCAAAACCATCCTGGCCCTGGCCGCGTGCATCGAAATGACGGTTGCCAGCAAGCTGTACAAACGCATCATCGCCACCCGCTCAACCCAGGGGCTGGACGAGGACATCGGCTTCCTGCCCGGCACGGAAGCCGAAAAGATGGAGCCCTGGCTGGGAGCCATCGTGGACAACCTCGAGGCCCTGCACGAAGACGACGAAAACATGACCGCCAGCGTGGATTACATCCTCAGCAAGGTGCCTCTGCACTTCAAGTCGATGAACTACATTCGCGGTCGCAGCTTCCAGCACAGCCTGATCATCATCGATGAATCCCAGAACCTGACACCGCACCAGATCAAGACCATCATCACCCGTGCCGGTAACGGCTCCAAGGTGATCTGCCTGGGTAACCTGGCACAGATCGACACTCCGTACCTGAGTGCCCTGAGCTCGGGACTGACCTACATGACCGAACGCTTCAAGAGCTTCCGTCACGGTGCCCACATCCACCTTCAGGGTGTGCCGCGCTCCGTTCTGGCGGAGTTCGCCGAGGCCAATCTCTGATCAGGCAAATATAGACAAACCAACACGACATAAAAAAGCCGGGGCCTCAGCCCCGGCTTTTTATTCCCCTGCCGATTACACCCGGTAGCGGCTGACTTGATCGGACATATCCGAAGCCAGGGCCTTGAGTCGCTGGGTTGCGGCCCCGGCCCGACGAGTGCCATCGGCGGTCTGTTCGGTGATCGCCACGATCTCGTGAACATTCTGGTTGATGGTCTCGGAAACGCTGGTCTGCTCTTCAGCCGCACTCGCAATCTGGCTGTTCATGTCATTGATAGTGCTAACCGCCTGATTGATCCGCTGCAGGGCAGCATCGACCTCACGGGTCTCTACCACGGTCGCCTCACTGCGTTCACTGATCGAACCGATCAAGGTGACGGCGTTGCCGGCGCCGGTCTGCAGGCGCTCAATGGTTTCCTGAATTTCCTGGGTGCTCTGCTGGGTCCGGCTGGCAAGGGTCCGTACTTCATCGGCCACCACCGCGAAACCACGGCCGGCTTCACCGGCACGCGCGGCCTCAATGGCGGCGTTCAGGGCCAGCAGGTTGGTCTGATCGGCAATCTCACGGATCACCTCCAGCACGTTATCAATCTTGCGGGAGTCCGCCCCCAGTTTTTCGATAACCTTGACGCCTTCCTCGACTTGCTCGGACAAGCCACCAATGACACCAATTGTCTGGTGCACCAGGCCCTGGGCATCACAGACCTGGGCGTTGGCTTGGTCGGCCGCCTCGGAGGCCTCGCTGGCGTTATTGGCCACTTCTTGGGCGGCCGCAGTCATCTCGTTCATCGCCGTCGCGACCTGGTCACTTTCGGATTTCTGGCGCTCAACACCGCCCTCGGCTTCCGCCATGACCTGGTTCAGTTCTTCGGACGCCTCATTCAGGGTGCGCGTCGACGACAGCACCTGTTCCACCAGACCGTGCACCTGGTCGGCGAAACTGTTGAAGGCGGTTGCCAGCTGGCTCAGCTCGTCCTTGCCGTCAATCTCAAGGCGCCGGGTCAGGTCGCCGTCGCCGCTGGCGATGTCATTCATGGCCGATACCGCCGATTTCAGTGGCCGGATGATGCTGCGCACCACGATCAGGGCCAGCAGCACGATCAGCGCCAGCGCCACCAGTGAAGTAGTAATGGAGCCGAAAACCGCGTCATTAAGCGACTCACCAACCTTCGCATCCATGGCCGAAATCTGGCCTTCCAGACCGTCCACCCAGAACCCGGTGCCGATCATGATGCCCCACTTCGGAAGCATTTCAGCGTAACCGAGTTTTGGTGCAATCTGGCCGGTATCACTGTTCTTCCAACCGTAGGATACGAAGCCACCGCCACTGCGCGCGGCCTTGACCAGTTCCCGGATCAGGTAGGTGCCATTGGGATCCTGGAAAGCCCACAGGTTTTTGCCTTCCAACGCGGGTTTAACTCCGTGCATGACGTTCACACCACTGGTGTCGTAGGCAAAAATGTAGCCTGGACTCCCGGAATCATTGAAACGCAACTGGCGCAGGATTTCGTATGCCTGCTCGCGGATTCTGGGATCGTCGGCGGAGCCCGGCTGATTGTAAAGATGAGCAATCGACGTCTGGGCTAGTTCCAGATAGTTCTTCAGCTCTTCCCGTTTACTGCTTTCCATGTCTGTGGAGAAGCCGGCAACAGCTTCATTACCGATTTCTCGGGCCTGATTCAGGTTGTACGTGGTGAGAAAGGCCGTCAGCACAATGACAGGCACCAGTGCCAACAACAGCACCCGTGTCTGGATGGTCAGATTTTTCATGGGAAAGACTTCTTTTAATCGGTGCAAGGAATGGCCGGAAATATCAGGCCAAAATTTCGCGCCAGCATACCCGGTGTCGGGCATCAAAATCATTCAAGGTAATGCATTATTTGGAAACAAACCGTAACCGAAGGGTTAGCGCGCTAAATCAGGGTCAGTCTTTGAACTCAGCCTTATCAAGACCGTGCTTTTTCATCTTGTCGTAAAGTGTCTTTCGGGCAATCCCAAGCTGCACCATCGTGTCCTTGATGCTGCCATGACAAACGTTCAGGGCACTGACAATAGCGGAACGCTCGAAACCATCCATCATTTCCGTAAGGGTCTGCCGACCGGCAACGTCATCGGAACCCGCGGCTGCATTTCCATCAAGTGCCGCTGGACCAAGCAGCACATAACGTTCGGCCAGATTCCTCAGTTCTCGCACGTTTCCGGGCCAGGAGTGCTGCATCAGACGAGCTGCCTGACTGGCGTTCAAGGGGATACTCTCGCGATCGTAACGAGCTGCAGCAATCAGCACGAAGTGATGGAACAGCATGGGAATATCTTCTTTGCGCTCCCGCAAAGGCGGAATATTCACCTTCACCACGTTCAGCCGGTAATACAGGTCCGAGCGGAATTCGCCAGCATCGCTCAGAGCTTTGAGGTCGGCCTTGGTTGCGGCAACGATGCGCACATCCACATCAATAACCTGATTGCTGCCCAGGCGCTCGACTTTCTGCTCCTCCAGCACCCTCAATAACTTGACCTGCAGGGGCATGGGCATGCTTTCCAGTTCGTCCAGGAACAGTGTGCCCCGGTGCGCGTGTTCGATTTTCCCGATACGACGCTTGTCGGCCCCGGTGAACGCGCCGGCTTCGTGGCCAAAGAGCTCGCTCTCAATCAGGTTTTCCGGCACTGCGCCGCAATTGATGGCGACAAAGTTGTGGGCGCTGCGCTGACTGTTTTCATGAATATAACGGGCCAACGCGTCCTTACCGGAACCGGTTTCACCGTGCAGCAAGACACTGGCGGAGATGTCCAGTACCGGGTCGATGGTGGACATCACCCGCTGCATGGTCGCGGATTCGCCCAGCAGCCTAGGCCCAGGGCGCGCCAGATGCTTTAACTGGGCCTTCAGGCGCCGATTCTCGAGTGCCAAATGCCGCTTCTCCAGCGCGTGTCGCAAGAGTTCGATTAATTCCTCATGGTCGAACGGCTTTTCGATGAAATCGTAAGCCCCCTGCTGCATCGCGGATACCGCGGTACTGATGTCGCCCTGGCCGGTCAGGATAATTACCGGAATGGCGTCGTCCAGCTCGCGCACCCGATCCAGCATGGCCAGGCCATCCATGCCCGGCATGTTGTAATCGCACAGCACCACGCCCTCGTAGTCGGCAGTGATGGTCTCAAGGGCCGAGGCTGCGTCCTCAAAACAGGCGACCGCCAGCTCCTCCAACGCAAAGGTCTGGCTGATGGCCTTCCGGATGTGTGGATCATCATCCACAAAGATTACCGAAGGTTCTGTCATTCCATGGTCTCCCGTTTTTTCAGGGTCAACACAAACTCCGCGCCGGGGCCGTCGGACCGGTTGTGCCCGGTCAACCGGCCGCCCAGGGCATCAACAATCTGGCGGGAGATGGACAAACCGAGCCCAAGCCCCTGCTTGACGGACTTGGTCGTGAAGAAAGGCTCAAATATCTGCTCGCTGTTGCCGGGCAGACCCGAACCGTTATCCCGCACCACACACTGCCAATGCTCGCCCTGGTCCTCGATGTCGATGCTGATCCGGGGCTGGTCCCGGTCTTCGACCGCCTGCACCGCGTTGGCCAGAAGATTAACCATCACCTGCTCGATGCGGATCAGGTCACCGTGACACAGGACCGGCTGCTCGGGCCGATGCCAGTGGATTTCGACACCGCCACTGCTGGTCTGGGCCTTGATGATCTTGAGCGCGGCATCGATGGGCTGGCACAGATCCACCACCGACGGTGGGCCCTCGGACTTGCGGGCGAACACCTTAAACTGCCGGGTCAGCTCGGACATCTTGTCACACAGGCTGACAATCTCCTGCAGGTTAGCATCCACCATCTCGGTGGCGCCCTTGTCCAGAAACTTGCGGCTGTTGCGGGCGTACGTCTGAATCGCCGTCAACGGCTGGTTCATTTCATGGTTCAAGCCCGCCGACATCTGCCCCAGCACCGCCAGCTTGGCCGCCTGAATCAGTTCTTGCTGGGTCTCCCGCAGCTCGGTCTGGGTGCGCTCCCGCTCCTGAATCTCTTCCAGGAGTTTTTCATTGGAGCGTTCCAGGTCCACCGTACGCTCGGCGACACTGCGCTCCAGCTGCTCGCCCCGCAGCGCCAGTTCCGCCTCCCGCCGGTACCGCTCGCGCAGATACAGCCAAGCCAGCAGCCCCCCGAAGAAAACTGCCAGACCGACGCCCACGAAGGCCAGCCGCATCCAGACCACCGACTGAGTACTGACCATCACTTGCAGGGTCCAGTCCAGTCGAGGCAGAGCCGTACGAACACTGAGGTAATCGCCCCCCTGTCCATCTTCCAGTATCCTGATTTTGCGGGATTGTTCGGACAGGCCCCAAGGCCGCCCCAGCGGTTGAAACTGGATCGGCGCCAGTTCCCGATTGGGATAGCGTTGGCGAGCGACTTCCCCCACCTCGGCACCTGCATCAGGCTGGAAATCCCGGTAAAGCCAGCGTGATTTGCTGGCCAGAAAGCTGATCCCCGACGGATCCAGCACCACCATCTCGGCCTCGGTCAGGGACGACGGCCGGTGCCACTGGGATTCCAGCTCGTGCACCAGGACTTTCACCGCAATTACACCCAGAATTTCTCCTTCCGGGCTCCAGATCGGATGGGAAAAATACAGGCCTCGCACGCCGGACATCAGTCCCAGGGCAAAATAGACCGCGGAATCACCGGTCGCTATAGCCTCGGAAAAGTACGGACGAAAAGAGAAATTGCGACCGACAAAACTGTCGTTCTGCTGGTAGTTGTTGGCGGCGATGGTCAGGCCGGAGGTGTCCATCAGGTAGACATCGGAGCTGCCGACGATGGTGGCCATTCGCTGCATTTCCTCATTGGCCAGCAGGATCAGTTCCGGGTTGTCGGGGTAGCGCAGCGCGTCTTCCAGCAGTGGGTGTTCGGCCATCAGCTCGGGGATCGGCAGGTAGCGGTTCAGCTCATTGGCGACCAGTTGGCGGTAACGAAAAGATTCTTCGAGACTTTCCTGTTCGACCTGTCGATAACCCACCCAGCCGCCAAGGGTCCAGGCCAGTACCAGGGTCAGAACAAGCAGTGCGATCGCACCAATCCGGTAGGGCATAGGGCCGGTTCCTAAAAAACAGCTAGAGTAGCGCCCGGAACCGGGCCGAACAACCGCAGCGAGTGCGACTGCCCTGCCCGCTCCGGGCCGACCGTCAGGCCGGCGCCACCCTCACGGCGCGCTGGCGCTGCATCAGGAACGCCAGTACGGCGAGGCCGATACCGGCCAGATCGGTCCAGATTCCACCTTCAATCATCATCAACGCGGCAACGATGAGCAGCACGCGGGTTACCCAGGGCGCCGACACCCGGGCAAACCAGCCCAGCACACCACCGGACAACATGTACACGCCGAAGGTGGCAGTCACCAGGGCCCGTGCAATCTCGAACCAGCTGGCATCCATCAACAGCGCACTGTTGTAGAAGAACATGAACGGAACGATGAACGCGGCAATCCCGATACGGAACGAGGCTACCGAGGTTTCCATGGCGTTGGCACCGGAGATACCGGCCGCCGCGTAGGACGCCAGCGCCACCGGCGGCGTGATCGCCGACACCACCGCAAAGTAGAACACGAAGAAGTGCGCGGTGAGCGGTTCAATGCCCAGCTGGACCAGACCCGGCGCAACTACTGACGCTGCGACGGCGTAGGCGGCCGTGGTCGGCATGCCCATACCCAGCAGAATCGAGATGAACATGGCAAAGATCAGCGCCAGCAGGTTACTGGCAGCAGCCACATCCAGAAGCAGCACCGAGAAGCGCGCACCGACACCGGTCAGGGAGATAACGCCAACGATAATGCCGGCGGCAGCACACACGACAATGATCTGAACCGCCATGTAGGACGCGATCTCAAAGGCCCTGAGGATGGACTTGAGACCCATCTTGTGAGGCGAGATCCAGCTCACCACTGCGGCAGACACCGTCGCCAGAGTACCGGCCCGAATCACCGAGTATCCCTGGAACAGGGCCACAATCAGGATAACAATCGGAATAAACAGATAGGCCTGTTTGGCCAGCCGCTTCAGGTTCGGCAGCTCGTCCTCGCGCATGCCGCGCATGCCCAGCTTCTTGGCTTCAAAATCCACCATGAAGTACACCGACGCGAAATACAGAATAGCGGGGATAATCGCGGCAATGGCAATTTCGGTGTACGGGATGCCGGTAATTTCGGCCATGATGAACGCGCCCGCGCCCATGATCGGCGGCATGATCTGGCCACCGGTGGAGGCGGCTGCTTCCACCGCGCCAGCGGATTTCTTGCTGTAGCCCACCTTCTTCATCAGCGGGATGGTCAGCGACCCGGTCGATACTACGTTACCGGCACTGGTGCCGTTGATCATGCCCATCAGGCCGGAGGCGAAGATGGCAACCTTGGCCGGGCCACCACGGGAGCGACCGGCGGCGGCAAAGGCAAAGTTCACAAAGTAGTCACCCACTTTTGAGGCCTGCAGAAAGGCCGCAAAAATGATGAACAGGATGATGTAGGTGGACGATACCGCCGTGGTCGGCCCAAGGATGCCGGCGTCGGTATAGACCTGACTGAAGAAACGCTGAACCGACAGCCCGGGATACCCCAGAAACCCGGGCAGGTACGGGCCGGCGAAGACGTAAACGAGAAACACCAGGCCGATAATCACCAGGGCCATTCCGGCCACCCGGCGGGTCAGCTCCATGATCAGGGCCGTACCAGCAATGGCTGCAAACGAGATGCCGATAGGCGCAAACGAGGTGCCCGTGGACATGCGCATGGTGGTGTTATAAACCACCAGGAAATAGGCCGCGACGGCAATGGAGCACACGATCAGAACCAGATCAGGTACGCTGAACCGGGAGCGCTCGCGCTGGTGGAACCAGGACATGACGACACCAAGTCCGGTGGCCGCCAGCAGGGGCCAGCCAAAATGCCAGGTTTCCAGTTCCACCGGGATCCGCAGGGTACCGCCCTGCACCATCTGATAGAACGAGAACGTCTGGTACAACGCGTACAATGCCGGAAGCAGCGCTGCTGCACCGAACCAGGTGGTCCAGCGGTGACGGGCTGAACCCTCTTCAGCAGAAACAAAACGGGCGCCGGCAAACAGTATAAAGCCCAGCACCAGCGCACCCGCGATGTGTACGATCCGGAACGACCAGGTTTCCAGCGGTGCGATGTTCAGAGAGTACAAATGGAACGCCGAATAGACAATGGCCAACAACGTTACGAATTTCAGGAGTCCGCCTTCGAACAGCCGGCGGTTGGCCTCAACCGGCTCCTCGTCCACATCGTGCGCCAGCATATGGTCTTCTTCAGGCATGGCCGTGTCGGCAGACTGGGGATGGTCGGTTTTGGAAGTGTGTTCTGTGGTCATGATAAACCCTGCTTACAGGAATACTGTCGTCGGCCTGAAGCCGACGGCATCCAGGGCGGGCCACCTAAGCGGCCCGCCCTGTCGGCGATGGTTACTGCTTGATGCTGCCGTCTTCGATCGGGTAACCGTTCTCGTTGAACCAGCGAGCGGCACCCGGATGCCAGGGCAGTACGTTGTTCTTGCTGTAGTTCTCAGGAACCGAGTTGCGAGCTGCCTTATGGATGGAGACCATCTTGTCGTTGTTCTCCATGGTCAGCTTGGTGATTTCGTACACGAAGCTCTCGGGCATGTCGCAGTTCACCATGGCGAAGTTCCACATGGACACCACGCGGGATGACTCGTTCAGGGACTGGTAGGTATCGGCCGGAATAGTGAACTCAGAGACCGGGAAGTTATCAGTGATCTTCTTGGCCTCGGCGTCGTTCATGCCAATGATGTTGACGTCGGTCTGTACTTCCAGCTGACTGACCGCCGGAATGGGGATACCAGCAGCAAAGGCCACTACATCAATCAGGCCATCCTGGAGCTGACCACCGAGGTCAGACCAGCTGCCGTTGCGGCGCTCGAAGTTTACGCCCAGGGTTTCCATCATCCGTGGGAAATAGGTATCGGAAGTTGAACCGGCCGGGCCGAAACCGATGGTGGCACCATCTGGAATCTCATCGATGGAAGTAATGCCGGAGCTGGTCAGTGCGGTAACCGAGAACGGCGTCTCGTACATCGGGAACATGGCACAGACATTATCCATGTTCATGCCCGGTGCCAGCGGACTTTTGCCCTCCATGGACTCACGAGCAGGGCCCATGGTAGTCAGGCCGAATTTCAGGTCGCCGGTGTGCACCAGCGCCATGTTCTGCATGGGGCCGCCGGTGATTTCAGCACCACCAGACACGCCCAGGTTCTCCGCAACAAAGTTGGCCCAACCCGAACCATAGGCGAAATAGGTGCCGCCCTGACTGGCGGTACCCACGGTAAAGCTCTCCGGCCATCCGGAACGGTCTTGCGCAAATGCGGTTGGTGCAACAACGAGAGTGGAGGCGAACGCGGCCGCCATCACGGCTTGGGTCTTCATAGAGGGTGCTCCCCGTTTCATTTTGTTTGTTGGGTGCTTATTAGAGCCATCAGAAAGACCAACGGCTTCAATCTAGACAGCAAGGAGCAGACCAGTTAATAAAAATTCTTTAAAACCAACACTCTACTAAAACAAACGGGCTTTCCCTGCTGAAAAATGGGTGAATGTCCACCCATAAAATTCAAGCAATGGGTGGGTATTCACACTCAGTGTAGAACGGATTGGGAGACTCGTAAGGCCGGAGGTCGGGCTTGAGATTTACCATCGTCCCTGTAGGGTTGCCACCAGGCGACGGCCACCGGAGTCGTCCCGGTGCTCGCACAGGTAGATCCCCTGCCAGGTGCCCAGGGCCAGTCGGCCATGATTGACCGGCAGGATCAGTGAGGGGCCTATGAGGATAGTTTTGATGTGGGCAGGCATGTCGTCCGGCCCCTCCGCGACGTGCTGGTAGTGCGGCGCGTTCTCGGGAACCATGACGTTGAAATGCCGCTCCAGGTCGCCGCGGACATCGGGATCGGCATTTTCATTGACCGCCAGCGACGCCGAGGTGTGCTGCAAGAATAGATGCAGCAGCCCCACTTCGCAGTTGCTCAGGTTGGGCGCCCGGGCCAGGACTTCATTGGTTACCAGGTGGAACCCCCTTGGCAGAGGTTCCAGGTCAATAAATGTCTGATCCCAGATCATCGTTAGCCTCCCGTCATTTCTGGTTTTCGTCCCACGGGTGCACCGGCACCACATCATCGGCCAGGTCCGACTCATAACTGCTACGGAAATGCTTCATGGCGGCTTCGGCTTCACCCAGCTCGTCAAAGCGTGCGATGTGGTAAATCGCCTCGCCCTCGTTGACCAGCGGCAGGTTGTTGACGCAGATAACGATGCCAGAACAGGGTGACAGCACCGCGTTTTCTGACTCGCCAAACGGATCAGCCACCATCGCCAGCTTCTGGCCTTTCCGAACCCTCTGCCCGAGCCTCGCCACCGGGCGCATGATGCCGTCAATATCGGTGCGCACCCACTGGGAGTTGGCGGCAGTTTCCGAGCGCGACTTAGGGGCGCCCGGGCCCTTCTTGGCCGGAATCATTTCCAGCTCCCGCATCACTCGAATCACGCCTTTCACGCCGCTGGAGATAACCACCTCGTCGAACCGCAGGGCTTCGCCGCCCTCAAAGGTGATAACTGGAATGTCCTGGGAATCGGCGTAGGCCCGGAGGCTACCGTCCCGCAGACCGGCGTTGATGATGATGGGAGCACCAAAAGCCTCAGCCATGCGAATGGTTTCCGGGTTCTTCAGCTCGGCCCGAATCTGGGGCAGGTTGAAGCGGTGAATCGCGCCAGTGTGCAAATCGATAATGTGCGACACGTTCTCCATGATCTGGGTGCGCAAAAGGTAGGCGATGCGACCACCCAGCGAACCGGATTCAGTGCCTGGAAAACAACGGTTCAGATCCCGTCGGTCCGGCAGGTAGCGAGTGCGCTGTACGAAGCCGAAGATATTGACAATCGGCACCGCCACCAAAGTGCCCCGCAGATGACGCAGGGCCGAGTTCTTCAGTACGCGACGAACAATTTCCACGCCATTGATCTCATCGCCGTGAATGGCTCCACACACCATCAGGACCGGGCCGGCCCGACGGCCGTGCACCACCTCCACCGGGATATGCAGCGGCGTGTGGGTATACAGCTTGGCGACCGGTACTTCCACGGTGCGCCGGGTGCCGGCCTTTATCTCGTAATCGGCAATAACGAAGGGGGCGCGTGCTGCCATCTCAGCCGCCCCCGCCCTTGGTTCGGGTTTTCCAGGGCTTCTGGTTCTTTTCGGTCCAGTTGATGATCATGCCGGCAATGTTTTTGCCTGTGGCATTCTCAATCCCCTCCAGGCCCGGTGACGAATTCACTTCCATCACCAACGGCCCACGGCTCGACCGCAGCAAGTCGACACCGGCAACGTTCAGGCCCATGGACTTGGCGGCCATCACCGCAGTGCGACGCTCTTCTGGAGTAATACGCACCAGTGAAGCACTGCCACCGCGGTGCAGGTTGGAGCGGAATTCCCCTTCCGCGCCTTGACGCTTCATGGCGGCAATCACCTTGTCACCGATAACAAAGCAACGAATATCGGCACCGCCCGCCTCCTTGATGAACTCCTGCACCAGGATGTCGGCCTTTAGCCCCATAAACGCTTCGATCACACTTTCCGCAGCCTTACGGGTTTCCGCCAGCACCACACCAATGCCCTGGGTGCCTTGCAGCAGCTTGATGACTACGGGGGCGCCCCCCACCATTTTCAGCAGCTCGGGTACGTTGTCCGGCTTGTTAGCAAAGCCGGTCACCGGCATGCCTACGCCTTTCCGGGCCAACAACTGCAATGAACGCAGTTTGTCCCGGGAACGGGTAATGGCCACTGATTCGTTCAGGGGAAACACGCCCATCATTTCGAACTGGCGCAATACCGCCGTACCGTAAAAGGTAACCGAGGCGCCAATACGGGGAATGACCACGTCGTACTCTTCCAGCACTTCCTCGTGGTAATGGATCTGGGGCTTTGCCGAGGTAATATTCATGGAGCAATGCAGGCAATCAATCACCTGCACGTCGTGACCCCGATTGATGCCCTCTTCCACCAAACGACGGGTGGAGTACAGATTTTTGTTGCGCGACAACACCGCAATTTTCATTTCTCGGTCCTTAGCGCCGGCTCGCCGGCTAAATAAGAGGCTTCAGGGTAAATCATTGAGCGCCCGCCCATGGCGGTGCGCCCTAGTAGCATCCGGAATCGCATGGAATCCCGGTTGGTCAGCGTCATTTCAATCGGCCAGCTTTGATCCCCCACTACCAGCGTGGTTTCGATCACCAGCCGCAACTCCCTATGTCCACCCGAATCGGACACATCACGTTCATCCAGCACCTTGGCATCGCACTCCACCACCTGGTGCAGGTTGTTCTGGACCGGATGAACCCAAAATCGAACCCGGCGCTCGCCATTGGCGGTGTATGGTTCCGTGCGAAAGGTATGCAGGCACGAGGTACGGGCCCCGGTATCCACCTTCGCCTTGATCCGGCCAATATCCAGATCCGGCAGTGCGATCCACTCCCGCCAGCCCAGGGCAACCTTATTGTCGTTGGGTTTCGGGGGGATGGACTTGATCATCTCAACGGTCTTGGTCGACATCCAGCGGTTCCTTGTTAGCAGTGGTCTCCGGCCCCAGCAACTGCACCCGGAACGGCTCCGAATGACTGCCGGCGTAGATACTGGTGTGCGGGAATGGGATCTCGATACCATCCCGGTCCAGTGTCTGTTTGATTGCCACCATCATACTGCTGCGGCCATCCAGCACTTTGTCCTTGGGCACCCAAAAGGAAAACTGCAGGTCCACCGACGACGGACCAAACGCAGTTACCAGCACAAAGGGTTTTGGCTCTTCCAGGCAAACGGAGTTCTTTTCGGCCAATTTCAACAACAGCGCCTCAACTCGCTCTACATCTTCAGCGTAGGCAATACCCACAGTCAGGTCGAGCCGGCGAATAGGGAACCGGGACCGGTTCACCACCCGGGTCTTGATCAGGGTTTCATTCGGAATCCGGACGTACAGGTTGTCCGGCGTCCTCAGTTTCACGCTTAGCATGTCGATGCCAACTACCTCACCAATGGTGGCATCGGCCTCGATGACATCACCAATTTCAAAGGGTTTTTCCACCAGCAGGAACAACCCGCTGATCATATTGGAGGCCGAGGTCTGGGAAGCGAAACCAATGGCTACCGTCAGTATCCCGGCCGCGCCCAGAACCACATCGAGCGAAAACCCGGCCTCCCGAAGGGCTGCGACGGCAAACAACAGCACGATGACGTAAAAAACCAGCCGGCGCACCATGACCGTGTGATGTCGGGTGCTGCGCTGTTCCATGAACCTCGCTGCACTGCGGCCCGCCACGGAGCCCAACACCACACCCAGCACCAGCAGAAACAGCGAACTGGCCCATACCCCCCAGGCAATGTCGGTGAACACCGACATCACACCGGCCTGAATTTGTTCTAACAAAACGATGACTCCCTCATACGGGGTTAACCAAACATGCGATCAAAGGCGCGGACAAGACGGCCACGGGCAATGGGCTCACGGGCTGGCCCAACCTGCTTGCACGGCCCTGCCGCTGCCAACAACGACTGGTCCACGTTCAGACTGGCCGAATTCATTTCGGTTTCACACACAACCGTCACCCCGGGTGTCCAGAGCTGGCCCCGTTCATTCAGGTGCAGGGACAGCAACGGCGTCGGCAGGCTGAACCGCTCCAGCAACAGCGGCGCCGTCCGCTGGTTCACGATGGTGACTGGCGTGACCGCCCGCCACGGCCGCTTGGGCACTGCCTCCAACACCAACCGGGCAAAACTGGACGACGAATAGCACAGCTCCCCCTCCATGGTGTTGCGACCGACCCACGTGAGTGAAGGTGTTCCCAGCGGCACCTCGGTCAGAACCGTTTTCGTCTCGCCGACGCAGACCTTCATCCATACCACCGTGCCGACATAGATGACGCAGCGGCCACCGGCGGGGATCGTCAGCGGTTGAAAAGGGCGGATGACCGTGGGCAGGGACGCAACACCGGGAATAAAGGTAACGACATTGGAATCACCGGGGCGGATGAAACGCTGTAGCTCCACGTCAGACGACGGCAAGGTGTGCCCGATGCTCTGGGTCCAGGTAACGGGATCTGTCTCCGGCGCCCGAGTCTGGGAGCGAACCTGCCATTCCTGATCCAGAAGAGTCACCCAAAGACGCACTTGCCCCAGCTGATGATACTGGGTTTGCCCGGACGCCAGGGTGTACGGCTGAGCCCACACGCCGTCTTGCAGGCCTTCGGTTTGGGGTTCTATTTGTGCCACGGGACTCCTTCGCATCTCACTGGCAGATTTCACTCACTATAATCCAATCATGGCAGCTCAGCGAATATCCAAGTCTGTGATTTTATTGAATCCTTGGCATGTATTTACCCTTATGCCTGACTTTATAAATAAGGTACTCCAAATGTACCTCCAAGAGAGCAACGCGCGACAGGATTTCCCATGACACAGCTGGTCTGGTTTCGAAACGACCTCCGCACCGCCGACAACCCGGCGCTCACCGCCGCCTGCAAAGCCAAGAGCGGCGTGCACGCATGCTTCATCCTTACACCAGAACAGTGGCAGGAGCACGACTGGTCCCCGGCCCGGGTGCACTTTGTCATTGCCCACGCCAATGCGTTGGCCAAGGAACTTGCGCAACTGGGTATTCCGATGACCTTTATTAATACCAAGCGATTCAGCGACAGCATCGAATCCCTGACGCAGCTTTGTCGCGATAAAGGCATTGGCCATGTGCACTTCAACGAGGAATACGGGGTCAATGAGCGCCGCCGCGATAAGCAGTTGAAACAGGGACTGGACGCTGAGGACGTGGGAGTCTGTAAGTACCGGGATCAGACTGTGGCCCCGGTGGGTGACATCCTGAATCAGCAGGAAGAGCCATACTCGGTGTTCACGCCCTTTTCCCGCAGCTGGAAAAAATGGATCGATGTCGCCCAACCGACCGTGCTGCCAATTCCCGAAGCCCAAGGCAAGCCGGTGAAGGCGGCGCGTGTGGAGGAGATACCCAAGGCGTTTCGCGATGCCCCGCCCCCGCTGGTAGAAACCGGTGCAGATGCCGCCCATGACCAGTTGGAAAGTTTCCTCAGCGAACGCGCCGGTGCGTATAAAGAAGATCGTGATTTTCCGTCACTGGATGGTACCAGTCAGTTGTCGCCCTATCTGGCCAACGGCGTGTTATCTGGCCGGCAGTGCCTGTTGGCGGCGCGCCAGGCCCAGGGCATGGGCGGCAATCAGGAGGGCCTGACCACCTGGATCAGTGAAATTGCCTGGCGCGACTTCTACATCAACATTCTTTACCACTACCCGCGCGTGAGCATGCATCGGGCGTTCAAAACCGACACTGAAGCGCTGACGTGGAATGAACCCGGTGAGAAGTTCGAGGCCTGGAAAGAAGGCCGGACCGGAATCCCGATTGTCGACGCCGCCATGCGGCAGCTGAATGAAACCGGCTGGATGCACAATCGCCTGCGCATGGTGACCGCCATGTTCCTGACCAAGAACCTGTTCATCGACTGGCGCTTGGGCGAGGCCTATTTCATGTCCAAACTGGTGGACGGCTTCCTGGCATCAAACAACGGTGGCTGGCAATGGAGCGCGTCGACCGGCACCGATTCAGCGCCCTACTTCCGGGTGTTCAACCCAGTGACCCAGAGCGAGCGCTTTGATCCGAAGGGCTATTTCATCCGCCAGTGGGTGCCGGAACTGGCCAAGCTCGACAACAAGCGCATTCACGATCCCGGCAACAAAGGCGGGGTTATTCCGAAGGGGTATCCGCGACCGATCGTGGACCTGAAGGAAAGCCGGAAGGAGGCGATTGCCAAGTTTCAGGCGTTGAAGGATTAGATCAGACACAGCGTGGCAACAGACTGGAAGACTCTGCCAAAACACGCTGTGAATACGTCCCTGTACGCTCGGCTCCGCCATCCATGGCTCCGCACGGTTTTGGCAGAGTCTTCCAGTCTGTTGCTATCGGATCAGGGGGTACCACAGACTGGGCATTCAGGATCCCTCGCCAGTTTCATTTCGCGCCAAGCCATTTGCCAGGCATCAAGGATCAGCAACCGACCAACCATTGGCGTGCCGACACCGGAAATCACCTTGATGGCTTCCATGGCCTGGGCCGATCCGATCATGCCGACCAGGGGCGCGATTACACCGGCCTCGGAACAGGTCAGTTCCTCGTTGCCCTGCTCGGGATAGAGGCAGTGGTAACAAGGGCTCTGGTCATTCCGGGAATCATAGACCGAGAGCTGACCTTCGCCCCGAATCGCGGCACCAGATATCAGCGGCACCTTGGAGGCCACACAAGCCCGATTTATGGCGAACCGGGTCTGGAAGTTGTCACAGCAATCCACCACCAGACTCGCTTCTTCCACCTGCCGGGCCAGAGCATCGCCGTCCAGGCGCTGGTTAAGGGCGGTGACTGAAACCAACGGATTGATCCGCTGCACCCGGTTGGCCAGGGCTTCGGCCTTCGACTGCCCCAGTTCCGACTGTTCGAAGCCGATCTGGCGCTGGAGATTCGCCAGCTCAATGTCGTCGTCATCCACCAGGGTCAGTTGGCCCACGCCAGCCGCACCGAGATACAACGCCACCGGGCAGCCGAGACCGCCAGCGCCTATTACCAGCACCCGAGCGGATTTCAGCGCCGTCTGACCCGCCACATCAAAACTGGGCATCAGAATCTGTCGGCTATAGCGCAGCAGCTCGTCATCACTGAGCATGTCGCTCTCCTCTCTGCTGATCCGATTTTGTTAAGCCACCGGGGCAACGCCCCAGTGTCATCCGATCACGGTCACCGTAGTCTTTCCGGGATTCCACCGCCCAGAAACCTCTTGCCTCCAACAACGAGCGAACTGCGGGGGCCTGATCAAAACCGTGCTCCAGAAGCAGCCAGCCACCAGGCTCAAGCCAGTCTGGCGCCTGCTCCACAATCTGTCGGATATCGTCGAGACCGTCCACACCAGAGACCAGTGCGGACGACGGTTCAAATCGCACGTCACCTTCATGGAGATGATGATCGGTATTAGCAATATAGGGCGGGTTGGACACGATCAGCTCAAATTTTCCGGAATTAAGGCCGGAAAACCAGGAACTTTTCAGCACCTCAACCGACAGCCCAAGCTCTTGGGCGTTTCTGCGGGCCAGTGTCACTGCTTCGTCCACGCAGTCGCAGGCAGTTACCTGCCATTGTCGCTGTTCACTGGCCAACGCCAAGGCAATGGCACCCGTGCCGGTGCCCAGATCCAGAACCCGGGCCGCCGCCGGAAGCGGCAGGGACAACGCCGCTTCCACCAGGCACTCGGTGTCGGGACGGGGAATCAACGTTGAGGGGCTGACTAATAAAGGAAGAGACCAGAATTCCTGATGCCCCAGAAGATAGGCCACCGGCTTGCCGTCAGTGCGTTCGGACACCAGGGTATCGAATTCTGCCGCCTGATCGGCGGAAACCTCGCGTTCTGGCCAGGCCCGGAAGCTGGTCCGACTCAGGCCGGTAACGTGGCTGAGCAGCAGCTCCGCATCCAATCGGGGGCTGTCGCCGCCGATACGCTCGACGGCCTGACGCAACAGACTCTCACAACTCAGCGAGGTGTTACTGGTCATCAGCCAGCGACGCCAGCAATTCGGCCTGGTGCTCCTGCTGCAAGGGCACCAGCACCGCATCCAGATCACCGGATACCACTTCGTCCAGCTTATACAGCGTCAGGTTGATGCGGTGATCAGTCACCCGACCCTGGGGGAAGTTGTAGGTACGAATCCGTTCGGAGCGATCACCACTGCCAACCAGACTCTTGCGGGTTTCGGCCATGGATTTCTGCTGCCGTTCCAACTCGGCATTTTGCAGCCGGGACGCCAGGAAACTCAAGGCCTTGGCCCGGTTCTTGTGCTGCGACCGCTCTTCCTGACACTCAACCACGATTCCGGTGGGCAGGTGGGTAATCCGGATCGCAGAATCGGTCTTGTTTACGTGCTGACCACCGGCACCAGAGGCGCGGAAGGTATCAACCCGAAGGTCCGACTTGTTGATTTCTACCGCCTCGGCTTCGTCCGCCTCCGGCATAACCGCCACGGTGCAGGCGGAGGTGTGAATGCGGCCCTGGGATTCGGTTTCCGGTACCCGCTGAACCCGGTGAGCACCGGATTCAAACTTCAAGGCGCCGTATACGCCGTCGCCAGCAACCCGGGCAATGATTTCCTTATAACCGCCGTGCTCGCCTTCGCTTTCGCTGACAACTTCAACCTGCCAGCGGCGGCGCTCCGCATAGCGACTGTACATCCGGAACAGATCGCCGGCAAAAATAGCGGCTTCGTCGCCGCCAGTACCGGCCCGGATTTCCAGGAACACGCTTTTACCGTCGTTGGGGTCTTTTGGCAGCATCAGGCGCTGCAGCTCTTCGTCCAGTTCTTCGTTTTTCTGCCGGGCAACCGCCAGTTCATCCGCCGCCATTTCCCGCATATCGGCATCGCTGTCTTCAGCCAACTCTTTGGCCGCTTCGATGTCGTTCAGGGATTCACGCCAAGCTTCGAAGCAATGAACAATCGGCTCTATCTCGGCAAATTCACGGGACAGATCCCGAAACTGGCTCTGATTAGAAATAACGGACGCATCGCTGAGCAACGCGCTGACCTCCTCGAAGCGGTCAGAGAGCTGTTCGAGGCGAGATTGGATCGATGGTTTCATATTTTTTCCGGGGTGGTCGGCTCGTCTGCTTCCAGAACATCCAGCTGGTGCAATTCACGCAGCCATTCGGTCACCTCGGGACGTCCTTCGGTAGTGGCCTTGCGGACCTGTACCGACGGTTCATGCAGAAGTTTGTTGGTAAGACCACGAGCCAGACTGCGCAACACCGTTTCCGGATCGCCTCCGTTGCGGAGAGTACGCAGGGCTTTTTCGGTTTCCACATCGCGCAGGACTTCGGCGCGTTGGCGGAATTGCTTGAGCGTTGATACAGCATCCAGTGCGCGGAGCTGGTTGAGAAAATCCTGAACCCCGGAGGCGACCAGGTTTTCAGCTTCCCGGGCCGCGCCCTCACGGGACCGGATATTTTCTTCAATGACCTGACGCAGGTCGTCGACGGTATACAGATAGACATCGTCCAGCGAGGCCACTTCCGGTTCAATATCCCGGGGAACAGCAATGTCCACCATGAAATAGGGCCTGTGCTTGCGCTTCTTTAACGCCCGCTCAACCGCACCCTTACCCAGAATGGGCAGCGGGCTTGCGGTTGAGGAAATGATGATATCAACGTCGGCCAGGTGTTCCGGGATTTCCGACAGCAGAATGCCCTTACCACCATGCCGACCAGCCAGGGTCTGGGCCCGCTCCAGAGTACGGTTTGCCACCAGGAAATCCTGCACGCCGGCATCGGCCAGGTGCCGGGCCACCAGCTCAATGGTCTTGCCGGCACCGATCAGCAGGGCCTTGTTGCGGAACATGTCGGCAAAAATGTGGTGCGCCATGCTTACCGCAGCGTAAGCCACCGACACCGGGTTTTCGCCGATCGCAGTCTGGGTGCGTACCCGTTTCGCCACCGAGAACGCCTGCTCAAACATTCGAGACAGGAAGGCGCCGCTGGCGTTGTTTTCCCGCGCCAGGGCATAGGCATCTTTCAACTGCCCGAGGATCTGGGGTTCGCCCAGCACCATGGAATCAAGCCCTGCTGCTACCCGCATCACATGCCGGACCGCCTCGGCATCCCGATAGACATACAGCGACTGTTCCAGCTCGGAGCAGTCGAGATCGTGAAAGCCCGCCAGCCAGCGCAGCACCGACGGCGCGCAGTCGTCATCACCCGCCAGGTACAGCTCCGTGCGGTTACAGGTAGAAAGAATGGCCGCCTCAGTAGCACCAGACGCCGCCCGCAATTCGGCAAAGGCGTGCGCCATGTGCTCCGGTGTGAACGCCACGCGCTCGCGCAGCTCTACCGGAGCTGTACGATGATTGATTCCGAGCGTTACCAGTGCCATGTCTTGGTTGTACAACCTTATGCCAACAGGGGTTAATGTCAGACATTTTAACGACCAGCGCCCTCCGCTGCCACCTTAATGCCGGAACGCTGCGGCAAGTGCGGACAGGTTGGGCAAGATCAGGCGCTTATGCCATTATAGGGAACCGGCCACGGCCGCGAGCCGATCCAGCTCAAACCAGCGGCGGGTTGGCGTCAATCTCTGATGAGCTGTCGACAGAATCACGGGAAGTTGCATGCAAAGATCCGCACCCTTACTGGCCACCTGCCTGCTAGGCCTCTCCCTCGCCGGTTGTGCCAGCCTGAATGGCTCCGGGGAAACCACCAGCACTGAAGCCCAAGCCGCCCCCGAGGTAAAACCCGCCAGTGAGGCGAGCATTGAGTATGCCGACTTCGAGCCGGACGTTCTTTATCTCCTTCTTACCGGTGAGATTGCCGCTCAGCGCGGCCGCTACGACGTCACCCTGGTGAACTACCTGAAGGCAGCCCAGAAGTCTCGGGATAAAGGCGTCATCGAACGCGCCATGCGCATTGCCCAATCCCTCAATGGCGACAACGCCCAGAGGCAACTCGCTGAACTGTGGCTGGAGGTCGATCCCGACAATCTGCAGGCCCTGCGGGTATCCGCCATCCAGGCCATCAAGCGCAACGAACTGAATACTGCGCTAGGCCACATGGAAAAAATCATGAACCAGGGAGGCGATGCTGATTTCGACAGCCTTGCCGCCATGGCCGGCAATCTCCCTCCGGAACAGCAGCAAGAACTACTGCAGCTATATAAGGAGATGGCGGAGCGCTACCCGAATTCTCCCGAACTCGAATACAGCATTTCACTGCTATTAAAAGTAACCGGCGATCCTGGTCAGGCCCTGAACCGACTGACCCCGCTGCTGGACGAGCACCCCAACTTCCAGCCAGCGATTATTCTCAGAGGCGACCTGCTCTATCAGGAAAATGCCCAGAAGCAGGCGCTTGATTACCTGATGACCAACACCCGCCGCTTCCCGAACAACCGCCGCATGGGCACACTTTATGGCCGCATGCTGTTGGGCGAGGGCGAATTGCAGGCCGCCCAGGACGAATTCAAGCGCCTGGTGCAGCAGTACCCGAACACTCCGGGCCTTCGTTTGTCACACGCCCTGGTTGCCATGGAAAACGGCCAGACTGATCTGGCCAGACAGGAACTGAATCGCCTGATCCAGCAGGGGCACCACGCCAACGAAGCCAACTATTACCTGGGGCGGCTGGAAGACGAGGCCGGCAATATCCAGCAGGCCATCAGCTATTATCAGAGCGTTGCCCAGGGCAACTACTATTTCCCGGCACTGGCGCGCACCAGCGAGCTTTTGGCCGAAGAAGATCGACTGGACGATGCCGTTGCCAATATTCGCAGCCTGAAAGGCGCCAACCCGCAACAAGCCGAGAACTTCTGGCTGCTGGAAGTGAACCTGCTGCTGGACCAGAACCGCAATCAGTCCGCCCTGGAAACTGCCACCGAGGCACTGGACGAATTCCCCGGCAATATCCAGATTCGCTACGCCCGAGCCATGATGCTGGACACCCTGGATCAGCCGGGACGCGCCGAGAAAGACCTCAAGCACATCATCGACGAGGATCCGGGCAATGCGGTCGCCCTCAATGCCCTGGGTTACATCCTGACCACCCGAACCGATCGCCTGAAGGAAGCCCGCAATTACATTGAGCGCGCCCTGGCCCTGGATCCGGAAAACCCCGCCATTCTCGACAGCATGGGCTGGGTCCTGTTCCGGGAAGGACAGCTGCAAACTGCCCTCGACTACCTGGCACGGGCCTGGTCCGCATTCCCCGATCCGGAAGTCGCTGCTCACTATGGTGAGGCGCTGTGGGTAAGCGGTGCCGAGGATCAGGCCCGCATCGTCTGGAAGGAAGGCCTGGAACAGGATGCTGACCACAGTGTTTTGCGGGAAACCATCGACCGGCTGACCGACAACGGTGATCTGTAATGCCACGAACGTACCGTTTATGGCTGTTACTGCCATTGATCGCCCTGCTTGGCGCCTGCACCACCATTGACCTGACCCCCCTGCCCGAGGGGATGACCGATCAGCCACCTGCTGGCTGGGCCAAGCGCAGTCAGCAACTGACCCGCTTCGACCACTGGCAGCTAATGGGCAAACTGGCAGTACGGCAACCTTCAGACAGCGGTACCGCGCTGATCAATCATTGGATCCAGCAGGGCGAAGCATACGACCTGGCCCTGTCGTCGTCATTCCTGGGTATGGGCAGCACCACGTTAAAGGGTGTGCCGGGGTTTATTGAACTGACGTTGCCCGGTGGCGACACCTACCGATCCGGCGAACCCGAAGCCCTGGTGGCCGCCGCCACCGGCTGGCAACTGCCCCTCAACCACCTGGTGTGGTGGATTCGGGGTCTGCCCGCCCCGGGCGACGATTTCCGTCTACTGTTTGATGACGCCAGCCAGTTGGCGATCATTCGCCAGGCCGGCTGGGAAATCCGCTACGACCGCTGGCAGCAATTCCTGCCAGACCACCCCACCCTGCCGGCGAAAATCACCGCCCTGAAAGACGACAAGCGGGTGCGATTAGTGGTCAGTGACTGGAACACCCTGGACACCAAGCCGTGACTAGCAGCATCACCCTGCCGGCGCCGGCGAAACTGAATCTGTTTCTGCATATTGTCGGGCGCCGGCCAGACGGCTACCACGAACTGCAAACCCTGTTTCAGTTCCTTGACCACGGCGACGACATCACCCTCACACTGACCCCCGAGCGCCCGGGCATTCGTCTTACCCAGGCCCTCGCCGACGTTCCCGACCAGGACAATCTGGTGCTGCGTGCGGCCGAGGCCCTGGCGAAACGGGCGGTCGCGCCCTTGCCCGGTGTCGACATCAGCATCATCAAACGCCTGCCCATGGGCGGTGGCCTGGGCGGCGGCAGCTCTGACGCCGCCACCACGCTGCTGGGCCTGAACCATCTCTGGCAGCTCGACCTCAGCATTGACGAGCTGGCACAACTGGGCCTGACACTTGGAGCTGACGTTCCGGTCTTTGTTCGTGGCCATGCCGCCTTTGGTGAGGGCGTGGGCGAAAAACTGACGCCGGCAACCCCGCCGGAAGACTGGTTCGTGGTTCTGAAACCCGGCTGCAACATCAACACCGGTAAGATTTTTTCCGATGAAGGGTTGACAAGGGACACCCCTAGAATCAAAATAGCGCCCGCTTTTGAGGGAGACGCCTCGAGGTACCGAAACGACTGTGAAGATGCGGTTCGAAGACTGTATCCTGAGGTCAACCAAAGCCTGGATTGGCTTGCACAATTCGGACCTGCAAGATTAACCGGAACCGGGGCTTGCATATTTGGACGTTTCCCTACAGAATCCGCAGCCCGGATTATCTGGGAAAGCAAACCCTCCGGCATCACGGGGTTCGTAGCTAAAGGGGTGAACTATTCGCCTCTACACAAAAAGCTGACAGAGCTGAAATGATGCCAAAAAAGCACGATACTGGGGTGTCGCCAAGTGGTAAGGCAACGGGTTTTGATCCCGTCATGCGCAGGTTCGAATCCTGCCACCCCAGCCACCTTTCTCCCGCTTCTTCTGAATCAAACGCCGATACTGAGAAGGATGCCGTCGTGTCCAAACTGATGATTTTTGCTGGCAACGCCAATCCTGAGCTTGCCAAAGACATCGCACAGAAACTCCACATTCCCATGGGCCAGGCTACTGTCGGTCGGTTCAGCGACGGTGAAACCACCGTTGAAATCAATGAGAATGTACGCGGCCATGATGTGTTCATCATCCAGCCGACCTGCTACCCCACCAACGATAACCTGATGGAACTGATTGTGATGGCCGACGCCCTTCGCCGGGCCTCCGCAACACGTGTCACTGCCGTTATCCCTTACTACGGGTATGCACGCCAGGATCGTCGGGTACGCTCTACCCGAGTTGCCATCAGCGCCAAGGTAGTAGCAGACATGATCTCCAGCATCGGCGTGGACCGTGTTCTGACCGTTGACCTGCACGCTGATCAGATTCAGGGCTTCTTCGACATTCCGGTGGACAACATCTACGCCACGCCGGTCATGCTCGAAGACATCGAGAAGCAGCGCTTTGAAAACTTCATCGTGGTTTCTCCCGACGTCGGCGGCGTTGTTCGCGCCCGTGCCGTCGCCAAGAAACTGGACGATGCCGACCTGGCCATCATCGACAAGCGTCGCCCGAAGGCGAACGTGTCCCAGGTCATGCACATCATCGGTGACGTTCGCGACAAGACCTGCATCCTGGTGGACGACATCATCGATACCGCCGGCACCCTGTGCAAAGCGGCCAACGCTCTGAAAGAGCATGGCGCAGCCCGGGTTGTGGCCTACATCACCCACCCGGTTCTGTCTGGCCCCGCGATTGATAACATCAACGCGTCGGATCTGGACGAACTGGTTGTCTGCGATACCATCCCGCTGGGTGACAAAGCCAAAAATTGTGATAGAATCCGCGTCCTCGGAATGGCCGGGCTGATGGCGGAGTCGATTCGCCGCGTCAGCAACGAAGAATCGATCAGTGCCATGTTCGAGAATGCCTAAGCGGGTTTAGCGCGCTAGCCCTCTGGCAAAACAAGCAGTTACCGAGTCGGGAGCCTAATCAGGCTCCCGACTCTTTTAGTCAGCCGGAAAAATCCGGCTTTTCAGAAACATCACCTGATCCAACGCCTGGTCGCGGGCAGTTCAGGTGACGATTGAGGTTATTACCATGTCTCAGGATTTTGTTATTGAAGCATTTCCTCGTGACGATCAGGGGAGAGGTGCGAGCCGCCGCCTGCGTCGTGAGGAACGGAAAATTCCAGCCATCATTTACGGTGGCAACAAGGAAGCAACCGCGATTTCCATCTGGCACAACGAGCTGAAGAAAGCTCTGGAAAACGAAGCGTTCTTCTCCCACGTTCTGACCGTTGAACTGGACGGCAAGAAAGAAAGCGTGATCCTGAAGGATCTGCAGCGTCATCCATACAAGCCCATCCTGACGCACGCTGACTTCCTGCGCGTAGACAAGGACCACGAAATCCACGTGAACGTACCGCTGCACTTCGTTAACGAAGAATCTGCACCGGCTATCAAGCTTCACGGCGGTGTGGCTAACCACCAGATCAACGAAGTTGAAGTGATCTGTCTGCCGCAGAACCTGCCTGAGTTCATCGAAGTGGACATGGCTGCGGTTGAAATGGACCAGGTTGTTCACCTGAGCGATCTGAAACTGCCGGAAGGCGTTCGTGTTGCTGCCCTGCTCCAGGGTGAAGATCACGACCTGCCGGTTGTCGCCATTCACAAGCCGCGCGGCGCGAAAGTCGACGAAGCGGAAGAAGGTGAAGAAGGCGAAGAAGGCGAAGAGAAGGAGTAATCACTCCGGGGGCAACGGCGAATGGCACAGGATATTGTCATGGTGGTCGGACTGGGTAACCCCGGTCCTGATTACGAGAATACCCGCCACAACGCCGGCGCCCTGTTCGTCGAAGCGCTGGCCCGCCATGCGGGCCAGACGCTCCGCCCCGAAAAGAAGTACCACGGACTCTATGCCCGCATTCAGTGGCAGGGACTCGACCTGCACTTGCTGAACCCCTCCACGTTTATGAACCGCAGCGGCCTGTCCATCAAGGCTCTGGCGGACTTTTTCAAGATTTCCCCCGAACAGATACTGGTTGCGCACGACGAACTCGACCTGCCCCCTGGCACTGCCAAACTGAAAAAAGGCGGTGGTCATGGTGGTCACAACGGTCTGCGGGATGCCATCGCGCACCTTGGCAGCAAGGAATTCCAGCGCCTACGATTGGGCATTGGTCATCCAGGCGATAGCCGCAAGGTGACCGGCTTCGTACTCGGCCGACTTGGCAAGAAAGAAACCGAGGAGCTGACCGCGGTCTTTGACGAGGTCATGCGGGTTCTGCCAGAGGCCGCCAGCGGTAAACTGGCCGCCGCCATGAACCGTCTGCACAGCTTCAAGCCTGCGCCCTGAGAGGGCATTTCCCCTTACTCGCACGTTCCGGCTGACACCGGTATAATCCGCCCACATTTTTTAGTACCAGCAGAGGCATTCCATGGGATTTAACTGCGGCATCGTCGGCCTTCCCAACGTCGGCAAATCCACCCTGTTCAACGCACTGACCAAATCTGGCATTGGCGCAGAGAACTTCCCGTTCTGCACCATCGAGCCCAATGCTGGTGTGGTAGCGATGCCGGATCCGCGCCTGAACAAGCTGTCCGAGATGGTCAAGCCAGAGCGCACGGTTCCGACCACCATGGAATTTGTCGACATCGCCGGCCTGGTTGCCGGGGCATCCAAGGGCGAAGGCCTGGGTAACCAGTTCCTGGCCAACATCCGCCAGACCGACGCCATTGCTCACGTGGTGCGCTGCTTCGAAGACGGCAACGTGATCCACGTGGCCAACAAGGTTGATCCGGCATCCGACATCGACGTGATCAACACCGAGCTGGCCCTGGCCGACCTGGACACCGTAGAGAAGGCCATCAAGCGCGTTCAACGCGTTGCCAAGAGCGGTGACAAGGAAGCCAAGGCCCAACTGGAGATGTTCGAAAAGCTGCTGCCCGTGCTGAACGAAGGCAAGCCGGTGCGCAGCATGAATCTGGATAAAGACCAGATGGCCCTGATCCGTGAGCTGTGCCTGCTCACGGTGAAGCCTACCATGTACATCGCCAACGTGAATGAAGACGGCTTCGAGAACAACCCGCACCTGGATACCGTGCGCGAGATTGCCGCTTCCGAGAACGCCGTTGTCGTCCCCATCTGCAACAAGCTGGAAGCCGAGATTTCTGAACTGGAAGACGAAGAAAAAGCCATGTTCCTGGACGAAATGGGCATGGAAGAGCCGGGACTGGACCGCGTTATTCGTGCTGGTTACGACCTGCTGGGCCTGCAGACCTACTTCACTGCCGGCGTGAAGGAAGTCCGCGCCTGGACCGTCCGTATCGGTGCCACTGCGCCCCAGGCCGCGGCCGTGATCCATACCGATTTCGAGCGTGGCTTCATCCGTGCCGAGATTGTGGGCTACAACGATTTCGTCCAGTTCAACGGCGAAGCCGGTGCCAAAGATGCCGGTAAATGGCGCCTGGAGGGCAAGGATTACATCGTTCAGGACGGCGACGTTATCCACTTCCGCTTCAACGTGTAACTTTTCAGGAAAAAGTCGGCCCCAAGCCTTGACAGGATGGGCCCAAATACTGAAAATACGCGCCTCGTTTAGGGCAACGCCCGGAACGAAATGGCAAGGTAGCTCAGTTGGTTAGAGCACAGCACTCATAATGCTGGGGTCGGCGGTTCGACTCCGCCCCTTGCTACCAGACTTCGAAAAGGGTCACGATTTTGGTCGTGGCCCTTTTTTTCGTCTGGTGATTTGTCTCCCGCAGAGACCCTAAGCAGGCTCACGGCATCTGGTGTTCAGGTGCGGTAGATAACGGGGCCGGCTTTCCAATAAGGTAGCCCTGTATTTTATCCACATTGAGCTCCCTCAGCATATTGAACTCTTCCTGAGTCTCCACTCCTTCAGCAACCACTTTCGCCCGGGCACGACGGGCGTAGGAGACAAGTGCGGCGGCAAGCGCCTGCTTCTTTTCGTCAATGTGAATATCACGAATCAACGTAAGATCCAGCTTGATGACGTCAACATCAAGTTCAAGGACGTGCTGAAACGTAGCGTAGCCTGCCCCCGCATCATCGATAGCGAGGCGGACTCCCATCTGTCTCAGATTATGGGCTGCCTCTCGAAGCTCAGAGTAGTTCACTATTCTGGAGTGCTCCGTTATTTCCAGGATGATGCGATGAGCGTCAAACCGATTAATCAGCCTCTCTGCTTCGCCGGACAGAATCAGCTCAGGGGAGGCGTTTACGCTCAGAAAGCACTGCTCAGGAAGCTTAAAAAGTTGGTCCAACGCCAATTTGATCGCCATCGACTCAAGGATTTCACGCTGCCCTACTTCAGCGGCTTCGCCAAACCAGACGTCTGGGGTGCGGTATGGCTCCGTTTTGAATCTGGCCAGAGCTTCATACCCGGCAATGGAAGCACTTGCCACAGACCAGATTGGCTGAAAATACATTTCGAACTGCTGCTTGGAGAGTAGATCACTCAGGCGTTGTCTAATTTCTTTGGTACGCAATTGGGCGTTTCGATAAGCTTCAATCCGGTCCGCTATAACACTTGCCACAAAACGAAGAATGGCAGGATCGCGCTGTTCCAGAGATCGATCGCTGGAGCGTTTCATACAGCACAAAGTGCCGTATAACTCGCCGCCTGAAAGATAGAGTGGAACACCAATATAGGAGCCGATAGAGAGTTCGTCAGTGATCGGCATTTTCCGTGTAATGGGATTGCGCGACGTATCTGAAATGATCGCTGGCAACTCACCTTCTGCGATTTTTTTGCAATAGGTGTCTTCATCTGCATGACAGAAAGAACCGGTCTGGGGGAGCTCAACGCCTTCTTTGCCATCAACGAAAACGGTGGTTCGAGACCCGTTTTCGAACTTACCGATGAACGCAATGTCCATGTCGAAGCTTTGGCGAAGCAACGACAGAAGACGGGACACCGAAACACTGACATCTATATCGAAAAACTCACTGGCAGGAACCATTTCCTGAGTGCCCATTGCAAAAACCCCATTTTATGCCTGTGTGACGACTACTATTTCTCTTACGATGCAATTTCCAAAATGTCCTGATACCGAGCTTAGATTAATCGCAAGAACATGCGACGAATCGCCCGGCGAAGGGTTTCCGTTAGCTGGCTGTCTCCGTGGGGACGCTCGAACACGCAGCGATAATACTCGGCAAAACGGCCAACCAATTGGCCATTGGACACCGCGATCTCACGCTCAATGCCTTCAGAGACACCGGTTCCTCATCCGTGCCCGGTGTTGCTATCCGTGGTTTACGAAATTTCTCCAGACTCACCGTATATCCGACTATAGTGCAGGAATCCACTAATTCCACTAGCGTCGCAAACAGCGAATATCTCACCCTGATATTATCGCTCGGACGGGATCACATTTATTCACAGCTGAAGCACACGAATCTGATATTCGCTTCCCAGGCCGCTGGCAAATTACACAACCTTTGACAATCGAAACCAGGCTATTGCGCTAGTATCGCACTTTGACTCCCTGAACTTTTTCCTGGTTAGTTCACATCATGCAATCGCGGCAAGCTGAGTCCCTTTTCCTGATCGTTCTGGTGGTGACGGTAAGCCTGCTTTCGGCCGGAAGCAGTCTGAAAACGGTCGCCGTCTCCCTGGCCTTGTTCGCAACCTGTCTGGCGGTGTTTTTCTACCCCTCAATTCTCGACTACCTGAAGCGTCGCCGCCGTGGCGATAGAGATGGTGGAGACTAACTCCAAGTACACCAAGCCCCGATGGGCTCAGAATGCCAGATAACGATAACCCAGCGGCCGCGGGCAGAGTACCCGGAAAGCGGATCAGTGGCCGCCTGCCCGGGACAGAACATTCAGCACGAACACTCCGGACACAATCAGCGCCATTCCAACCACTCCCCAGACATCCAGCTTCTGGTCGAACAATAGCCACCCCGCAGCCGCCACCAGCACAATGCCCAGGCCGGCCCAGATCGCGTAGGCGGTTCCCACCGGTATGCTTCGCAACGCCAGTGACAGGAGATAAAAGGCCACGCCATAGCCCACGACCACGATTACCGATGGCGCCAGCCGGGCAAAGCCATCACTCGCCTTGAGCGACGAAGTGGCCACCACTTCTGCGACAATCGCCAACGCCAGAAACACCCAATTTGTCATTCGTCGTCACCTCCGGAGGAATGGCGCGTCATTGTGCTGATTGGCTATCGGGATGTGAACCCCGACATTTCACTACCCGGCCCGATCCGCCAGCAGTCACCCTTCTCGCCGCCGTCAGAATGACATAAGCTCCGGTTTTACCCGAAGGAGTCCGTCATGCCCCAACCCAATGTTGTCGCCGGTTTGTCGCTGGATCGCCTCGAGCGTATTGCTAGTCACCTTGATGACAACTACATCAAGACTGGCAAATTGCCCGGGGCCGTTACCCTGGTGGCACGCCACGGGCAGGTGGTCTGGACCCACGCCCAGGGCTTGATGGACGTGGAGCGCAACAAGCCAGCCCGGAACGACACTATCTTCCGCATCTACTCCATGACCAAGCCGGTGACCTCCATCGCCATGATGCAGCTCTATGAGCAGGGGCGTTTCCTGCTGGACGATCCGGTGCACAAATACATCCCGACGTGGCGGAATCTGTCCGTCTACAAAGCTGGAAGCTGGCCCGACTTCGAGACCCAACCGGCGACCCGCGCCATGACCGTGCGGGACCTGCTCACCCATATGTCTGGCCTGACCTACGGGTTCCTGGAGCGCACCGAGGTTGATGCCGCCTACCGCCAGCTGAAACTGGATGGCAGTGGCACCCTGACCCTGGACAAGCTGGTCGACCGACTGGCCGACCTGCCATTGGAGTATTCACCCGGCACCGCCTGGAATTACTCGGTGTCGACCGATGTGCTCGGCTACCTGGTACAGAAGCTGTCCGATAAACCGCTCGACAACTACTTTCAGGAACACATCTTTGGCCCCCTGGGCATGACCGACACTGGTTTCCAGGTGCCTAAGGCTCAGTTGGATCGCTTTGCCGCCTGTTACCTGCACCAACCCGGCGACACCATGAAGCTTCAAGACGACCCGCAGCGCTCGCGCTACCTGAAAACACCCGGGTTCCTGTCCGGTGGTGGCGGGCTGGTGTCCACGATCACCGATTACCACCGGTTTGCCCAGGCCCTGTGCCAGGGGGGCGAGTATCAGGGCGAGCGCATCATCGGCCGGAAAACCCTGGAATTCATGCGCAGCAATCATTTGCCCGGCAATCAGGATCTGCCGGCGCTGTCGATTGGCGCTTTCAGCGAAACACCTTACGAGGGCAACGGCTTTGGCCTGGGTTTTTCAGTGAAAACCGACGTCGCCAAGTCCCACACCATTGGCTCCGTGGGAGAATACGGTTGGGGCGGCCTGGCCAGCACCAATTTCTTCGTCGATCCGGTGGAGGATCTGGTCGTGGTATTCATGACCCAGCTCATGCCCTCCTCTACCTACCCGATTCGCCAGGAACTGCGAGCAATGGTGCACGGCGCTCTCGTTTGACCGGTGTGACAATCCGGCCCATTCGACGATCTCAAACTCTGTGGCATACTGCTGGTCGACACCGATAACACCAACAAACCACAAGCAAGGAAGTTGCAATGAAACTCGAAACCCTGGCATTGCACGCGGGCTTCAGCGGAGACCCGACAACCAACGCTGCCACCACCCCAATCTACCAGACCACCTCCTACACTTTCGATGACACCCAACACGGTGCCGATCTGTTTGACCTGAAGGTGCAGGGAAACATCTACACCCGCATCATGAACCCCACCAACGGTGTTCTTGAGGAGCGCATGGCCCAGCTGGAAGGCGGCATTGGCGCGCTGGCCCTGGCATCCGGCATGGCGGCGATCACCTACGCCTTGCAAACCATCTGCAAGGTTGGCAATAACATCGTCAGCACCAGCCAGCTCTATGGTGGCACCTACAACCTGTTTGCCCACTCGCTGCCCAACCAGGGCATCGACTGCCGTATGGTCCCCCATGACGACTTTGACGCCGTAGAAAAGGCCATCAACGACAACACCCGCGCCCTGTTCTGCGAATCCATCGGCAACCCCGCCGGCAACGTGGTCGACATCCAGCGCTGGGCCGACATCGCCCATCGTCACGGCATCCCGCTGATCGTGGACAACACCGTCGCCACCCCGTTCCTGTGCCGTCCGTTCGAGCACGGTGCGGACATTGTTGTGCACTCCCTGACCAAATACATCGGCGGCCACGGCACCACGGTTGCCGGCATTGTGGTGGATTCCGGCAAGTTCGACTGGAAAGCCAGTGCCGCCAAGTTCCCGATGCTGAACGAGCCGGACCCGTCCTACCACGGCGTGGTATACACCGAAGCCCTGGGCCCGGCCGCGTTTATTGGTCGCTGTCGCGTGGTCCCGCTGCGCAACACTGGCGCCGCGCTGGCACCGTTCAACGCCTTCCTGATCATGCAGGGCCTGGAAACCCTGTCCCTGCGCATGGAGCGCCACTGCGAGAACGCGGAAAAAGTTGCCAACTTCCTGCAGCAGCATCCGTCTGTGGAATGGGTTAATTACGCGGCGCTGGCGAACAGCCCGTACAAGGCCTCCTGTGAGAAGATCTGCGGCGGCAAGGCCTCCGGCATTCTGAGCTTTGGCATCAAGGGCGGCCACCAGGCAGGGGCGAAGTTCATCGACGCCCTGCAGCTGATCTACCGCCTGGTCAACATTGGCGACGCCAAGTCCCTGGCCTGTCACCCGGCCTCCACCACCCACCGCCAGCTGAGCCCGGACGAACTCAAGAGCGCCGGCGTGAGTGAGGATCTGGTGCGGCTGTCCATCGGCATTGAACACGTCGATGACCTGATCGCCGACATCACCCAGGCCCTGGACGCTGCCCAGGCTTGATAAGCCGCTTCAACCCTGGCCGGGTACGACCAATGTCGTGCCCGGTACCCCCGTGATTGCCCCTATCTGCCTTGTAACTGGACCTTCCTGACATTACTCTTTAATGCTCACCAAGCTTTTATGCCTGAATGCCCCAATGCATGTATGCAAACGCATGCTCAAACGAGAGTCCCGTTGCAATGAGCGACACCGCAAAACCCCGCATTACCAGTGGTTCCAAATTCCGTAACGAGCACGGCTTTTCCGCCATCAAGGATGGTATCAAGCGCAGTTCGGGCGAGACCTCGGAATCCAAACCGGTAGAGCGCAAGCCCAAGTGGCTGCGGGCCAAGATGCCTGGTGGTGAGCGTTACGAAGCCGTTCGCAAGAACGTCAGCGACCATCGTTTGAGCACGGTGTGCCAGGAATCCCACTGCCCGAACATCGGCGAATGCTGGGCAGCCGGCACCGCCACCATCATGGTGATGGGTTCGGTCTGCACCCGGGCATGCAAATTCTGTGCGGTCGACACCGGCAACCCCAAGGGCTGGCTTGATCACGACGAACCGGACAACACCGCCAAGTCGGTGGAACTGATGGGCCTGCGCTACATTGTGCTGACTTCGGTCGACCGGGACGATTTGGACGACGGCGGCGCTGCCCATTACGCGGCCTGCGTGTCGGCCATCAAACAACGAACTCCTGAGGTCGCTGTAGAAGCCCTGACTCCGGATTTCGACGCGGTAATGCCCCACGTTGAGAAGGTGGTGGATTCCGGCCTGGACGTATTCGCCCAGAACGTCGAGACCGTTGAGCGCCTGACCAGCCGGGTACGCGACCCCCGTGCCGGCTATGAGAAAACCTTGAGCGTACTGGCACACGCCAAGAAACACCGACCCGACGTACTCACCAAGACCAGCCTGATGCTGGGCCTGGGTGAAACTGAAGAGGAAGTCCTGAAAACCATGGACGACCTCCGCGCCATCGGGGTGGATATCCTGACTCTGGGCCAGTACCTACGCCCGACGCCGAACCACCTGCCGGTAGAACGCTACGTTACGCCGGAAGAGTTCAACCGGTACCGGGAACTGGGTCTGGAAAAAGGCTTTATGGAAGTGCCCTCAGGCCCGATGGTGCGTTCAAGCTACCGCGCCGATAAAGTCTTTGATCAGAACAACCTGGGCCTTGCAGTGCCCGAGGTTCCCCAAATCGACAACGCCATGCAGATTCCCGTTAAAGCGGTCGACTGATCCGACGCCGCTGCGCGCCATCCTGAGCCCTCTGAAAGGTCACAGTTTTCGGCGCTTTGTGGCACACTCTGCTCTCGTTTTCAGCAGAGTAGTTGCTCCATGAACTGGTTCGGTACCCTATACGATCGCCTGATCCTTGCTCGTCCCCTGGTAGTTCTGGGTATTTTTACACTCCTGCTGGCCGTGGCAGCCATCAAGTTTGGCCAGTTCCGGCTGGATGCCTCGGCCGAATCCCTGGTACTGGAGAACGATCGGTCGCTGGAGCAGTACCGCAAGGTCAATCGTCGCTTCACCACCTCCGACGATTTTCTCATTGTGACCTACACACCCGAGGGTGAACTTTTTTCAGAGGCAGGCCTGAGCCGGCTTCAGGCCCTCCGCGACGAACTCCAGGCGCTGCCGGCAGTCGGTTCCACCAACAGCATCCTGAACGTGGCCCTGCTGCACAGCCCCGAGCTGACCCTGGACACCGTCGACGCCGAAATCAAAACCGTGGACGAAGATCAGGTTCCACCAGGCACCGTCCGCGCTGCCCTGTTGGACAACCCCCTCTACCCCAACCTGCTGATCAGCGAGGATGCCCGGACCACCGCCATCCAGGTTAATCTGCCGACACCGGAACAGTACTTTGAGCTGCTGCAGCAGCGAAACCAGCTCCGCGACAAGGTGGAAGCTGGCGATGCCTCGGCCGCCGAACGGGAACAACTGGAAGCGGCCCAGCAAGCCTTCATCGACTTCACCGAAACCCAGGGCAAGGAGCGCGACGCCACCATCGAGCGTGTGCGGACCATACTCGATAGCTACCGCGACGGCGCCGAGATCCATCTTGGCGGCGTGCCTATGATCGTGTCGGACATGATTCGCTTCATCAAGAACGACCTGTCCACCTTCGGGCTGGGAGTGCTGGCGTTTCTGGTGCTGACCCTGATCATCATCTTCCGCCAGTGGCGCTGGGTGCTGGTTCCCCTGCTGTGCTGCGGCTTTACCGTTTGGCTGATGATCGGCTTCCTGGGTTGGGCCCAGTGGCCGGTCACCGTGATCTCCGCCAACTTCATCGCGCTGCTGCTGATCATGACCCTATCCCTGACCATTCACCTGATGGTGCGGTACCGGGAATTCCAGCATGACGACACCGAGGGTGACCCTAGGGAAACCCTGCGTCAGACCCTCGCCGCCATGTTCAAACCCTGCTTTTACATGGCCATCACCACCATTGTTGCTTTTGGCTCCCTGACCTTCAGCGGCATCCGCCCGGTGATCGACTTCGGTTGGATGATGACCCTGGGCCTTTCCGTCGCCTTCCTGATCACCTTCCTTATCTTCCCGGTCTTGCTGCGTCTGCTGCCACCAAA
Source organism: Marinobacter alexandrii (assembly GCF_005871205.1). Classification (GTDB taxonomy): domain Bacteria; phylum Pseudomonadota; class Gammaproteobacteria; order Pseudomonadales; family Oleiphilaceae; genus Marinobacter; species Marinobacter alexandrii. The sequence continues at coordinate 527,577 of NZ_SWKM01000013.1, forward strand.
GGCGGACTGGACAGTCACCTCCAACCGGGTGCCCTTTACCGACATCTTTGCCCGCTTTACTGCGCGATTCGGCAAGACCGTGCTGGTGGGCTCAGCCGTTATTGCTGTGCTCTGTGCCATCGGGGTGAGCCGACTGACGGTGGAAAACAGTTTTATTGACTATTTCAAGCCGTCGACCGAAATCCACCAGGGCATGATCACCATCGACGACCGCCTGGGTGGTACCACGCCCCTGGACATCGTGATTACTGACGAGGCAGCGCCGGAGAACGCCAGCACCGACAGCGACCCGTTCGCTAGCAGTTGCGACCCGTTTGTTGAGGATTGTGGTGACGGCGAGGAATACCGGGATACCTGGTACACCTATCAGAAGATGCAACGGCTGGAGCAAGTGCACAATTACCTCGACAGCCTGCCGGAAACCGGCAAAGTACTGTCCATTACTACAACCCTGGATATCCTGGCCCAGATCAATCAGGGCGAGCGGCTGGATGCACTGGAACTGGCCTTTGTACCGGCGGCGGTGCCGGACGACCTGCAGGACACCCTGCTGACACCCTACATTTCCGAAGAGCACAATCAGGCGCGATTCAGCATCCGGATCCTGGAAACCATGCCGGAGCTACGCCGACAGGCCCTGCTGGACAGGATTCATAACCATCTGACCTCAGAGCTTGGCTACGAAGAGGATCAAGTGCTGTTTGCCGGTATGACGGTAATGTACAACAACATGCTGCAGAGCCTGTTTGATTCCCAGATCAAAACCATCGGGGCGGTGTTCGTGGTAATCACCATCATGTTCCTGCTGCTGTTCCGCTCGCTCAAGCTGGCCCTGATCGGCATTGCCCCCAACCTGATTGCCGCCGGCTCGGTACTGGGCCTGATGGGCTGGCTCCGGATTCCGCTGGATATGATGACCATCACCATCGCGGCCATAACGGTTGGCATCGCGGTGGACGACACCATCCACTACATCCATCGGTTCAAGACCGAATTCATCAAGGACCGGGACTACTTCGCCACCATGCATCGCTGCCACCGCAGTATCGGTCGCGCCATGTTCTACACCTCCCTGACCATCGTCGCCGGGTTCTCGATCCTGGTGCTGTCCAACTTTATCCCGACCATCTACTTCGGACTGTTCACCGGCTTCGCCATGTTCATGGCGCTCTTGGGCGCGCTGACCCTGCTGCCGCGACTGATCATTCTGATCCGCCCCTTCGGTCCGGGCGCGGCCGAATAAAGGCACAAAAAAAGGCCGCATCCTCGGATGCGGCCTTTTCCAGTTCAGCGTAACCTGACTGGTTTACTGACCCTGCTTCTGCTTCTGCATCTGCTGCTGCATCATCTGTTGCTGTTGCTGACGCTGCTGCTGCATCTGCTGCATGCGCTTGTCCAGGGTGTCGCGCTGCTCTTCGGTAAACACGCTGTCCACTTTCGCCTGCATCAGGGTGGACAGGGCCGCGATCTCACCAGTCACATCACCGAGCTCTTCGGCGTTGTCACGGATTGAGTCTTCGTCGTACTCCGGCTTGATCTCAGCCTGCATCTGCTGCTGCAGGGCGCGGGCTTCCTGGCGGAGCTTGGCAATCTTGTCCTGCTTCTCATCGATGATGCCGCGAATCTCGGTTTGCTGATCATCGGACAGGCCAACCATCTGTGCCAGCTGATCCACCTGATCCGGCTGACCACCGGCGGCTTGCTGTGCGACCGCAGGCGCGGACAGGCTCAGTGCGACAACAGCGGTACCAAACATCTTTGCGAGCTTCATAGAGTTCTCCGTTATCGGGGTGGCCACGATTTAAAACCACCGATTCATACCAGTTATGTTGTTCAGGGTGTACACCCTAAAACATCACGGCGCCGGTTTTCACCCCGATGACCCTTCTTTTTGTACACATTTTCCAGCGAGTTAGCGCTCAACCCGCCACACTGGCGGGCCGAAACAAATGTGAAAGTTTGGTCATTCCCCTTCATAATGGCGCCGTCCAACGACCTCCGGAGTATATGAGATGGCAATTAACTGGTTTCCAGGGCACATGCACAAGGCCCGCAAGGAGATCAAGCAGGTCATGCCGCAGATGGACCTCATTATTGAGGTGCTGGATGCGCGCATCCCGTTCAGCAGCGAAAATCCGCTGGTACCTTCCCTGCGTGGCGACAAGCCGCTCATCAAGGTGTTGAATAAACGGGATCTGGCCGATCCGGAGATCACCCGGCAGTGGCAAAACTGGCTTGAAAAGGAGCGGGGGGTGCGAACCATCACCCTGACTCACAACCAGCGTAACGAAGCCCTGGGCATCCTCAAGCTCGCCCAGGAGATGACTCCCGACCATGATCGTCAGAAAAGCGCCCTGCGTGTGATGATCCTGGGCATTCCCAACGTCGGCAAGTCCACCATCATCAATACCCTGGCAGGCCGGCCCGCGGCCAAGACCGGCAACGAGCCAGCGGTGACCCGGGCGCAGCAGGCCATCAAACTGCCCGACAACATCCTGCTCTACGACACTCCCGGCTTCCTTTGGCCCAAGTTGTCGCCGGAAGCCTGCGGTTATCGCCTGGCGGTGACCGGCGCCATTCGCAGCTCGGTGCTGGATTTTGAAGATGTCGCGCTGTTTGAGGCGGAATTTCTCCGCCAAGCCTATCCGGAACTGATAAAGACCCGCTACGGCTTTGATGAGCTGCCGGTGGATGGCCTGGCGGTGATGGATGGCATTGCCGCCAAGCGCCGGTTCTTTGGTCGCGGCGGCATACCGGATCTGCACAAGGTATCCGAGGTGCTGCTGAATGAGTTCCGGGCCGGCACCCTGGGGCGGGTGTCGCTGGAAACCCCGGCGATGGTCGAGCAGGAAGCCGAGGAAGCCGCCCGGGCTGCCGCCGAAAAGGCCGAGCAGGAAGCTAAGAAAGAGAAGGGAAAGAAGAAGGGCCGCAGCGGCAAACGCTAAACGCACCGGTGGTCACGTACTCCGAGGGCACGGCATCGAACATGCCCCGGGCGGTGCGAACGAAGTGGGGCTGGTCGTAGAAGCCCGCATCTATGGCCAGCTGGGACATCGACTTGCCCCGCTCCCATTGGGCCAGTACCTGGTTCATTTTCAGGTGCAGTAAGAACCGCCGCAAGGTCACGCCGGTTTGCTGCCGGAACAGATGACTCAGCCGCGACGACGACAACCCCACCGCCTGGGCCAACCTGGCCACGTCCACCTTGTCCGGCAACTGGCTACGAAGCTCGTCACAGATCTTCCGAACCCGCCGGTCCATGGGCTCTGGTGAGCCACCCAACTGTTTTACAGCACTCGACAGCGCCTGCCAGACCGCCTGGCAATCACCGGACGACTCGCTGTGCAGGCTGGCCCCGGTTACAGGGATATCCACCGATGGCTGATCACCCAGCCGGTGCTGCAGGGCTCGCCAGAAATCACTGTCCGGATCAAGCTGGGCACACCACATCCGGGTGTCACCGGGATCGAGGGATTGCTCAACGTCCGGCGCCACCAGCGCAGCGGAAGTCATGCGCCAGTGCCCCCCAACCTGCAATCGGAAAGGGCCGTCGAGACCAACCAGCCAGGACGCACTGATGTGCCGATGGGGTCGGTTCGGTACCAGGTGCCCGATCACCTGCCAGTGATCGGGCCAGAGGAACAGGGTGCCACGTGGCGAATGCTGCATATCCGGGCCGGTTATCTGTCGTTACGGTGCCCAAAGCATACCTCAGGACAGACTTTTCTCCAGCCCTCGCCCAACAGCCATCCTGCCTATTCGACAAGATGCCGCGGGAATTAGTGTCGGTTAGTGACCCTGAATCTGTCCGTCAGAGTGGTCTTTGCCTTGGCTACGTTGGCCATGTGACACCGGCACCCCAAGCTTGGATGCAAATTCGATGCTGACAAAGATTGGCCCGATCAGCAGGAATACCAGGTCTTCAACAAACGAAGGTTTTTTACCTTCGATCTTGTGGCCATAGACCTGCAGGGCCCAGGCAGCAATCCAGACCACGAGGCTGGTCCAGAACAATGACCAACCGGCCGCCAAAACACCCTGGATGATTAGGGCCGAGACCGCGAACCAGCCGGCCATCAGTACAAACACTCCGACCGACAGGCGCAGGTAAACCAGACCGGAGATCGCCGCCAGCAGGGTCGCGCCGTTCACCCATTCGCCCGTTGTGCCGGTCAGGCCGAGCCAGCTACCGATAGGGATCAGCCAGAGCAGCCCGAGGGTTGAGAACACGATAGCCGGCACACACACGATGTGGACCCACTGATTGAAATTATTCTGATGACTGTCGCCATAATCACTCAGGAACTGAGCCAGTGAACGCATAATCAGGTCTCCGCTGTTGTTGTCTTTAATAATCGACACTTTAACAGGCACCTGGACTTCAACCTTGTACGTAACGGCTATCCTGCAATCTAACGATCCAGCCCCTGCCCCTTACCAAGGTCAAATATCCCGGGGCTGGCAAAGGGCCTACACTGGGGAATAACAGCATTGATCGCATGACGTCGCCCCAACTGGGCGAGTCGCACAGGAGGAATGTATGAGACGCGTTGTCGTCACCGGTATGGGCATTGTGTCCTGCCTCGGGAATTCACTGGATGAAGTGCTGGACAGCCTTAAACACGGCAAATCCGGCATCCGCTTCAACGAAACCTATAAAGAGATGGGCTTTCGCAGCCAGGTTTCTGGTTCGCCAGACGTAGACACCTCGGTGATTGATCGGAAGATGCGGCGCTTCATGGGACCCTCGGCCATGTACAGCTACCTGTCCATGGAGCAGGCCATCGCCCAGGCCGGCCTGACCGATGACCTGATCTCCAACGACCGCACCGGCCTGATTGCCGGTTCCGGTGGAGCGTCCTGCTCCAGTCAGGTCGAAGCGACCGACATCATGCGGGAGAAAGGTGTCAAGCGTATTGGGCCCTACATGGTGCCGCGGATCATGACCAGCACTGTATCCGCGTGCCTGGCCACCGCTTACAAGATTCGGGGCGTGAACTACTCCATGTCGTCTGCCTGCGCTACCAGTGCCCACTGTATTGGCCATGCCATGGAGCAGATTCAGGCCGGCAAGCAGGACATCGTGTTCGCCGGCGGCGGCGAAGAGGAGGACTGGAGCCTGACCATGATGTTTGACGCCATGGGTGCACTGTCCACCAAGTACAACGATGCGCCAGAAACCGCTTCGCGTCCGTTCGACAGCGGCCGGGACGGCTTTGTCATTGCCGGTGGTGGTGGCATGGTGGTGCTGGAAGAACTGGAGCACGCCCGCAAGCGTGGCGCCAATATCATTGCCGAACTGACCGGCTATGGCGCCACATCCGACGGCTACGACATGGTCGCGCCCTCTGGCGAAGGTGCTCAACGCTGCATGAAGCAGGCCATGGCAACCATCCGTGGCAAGGTGCAGTACATCAACGCGCACGGCACCAGTACGCCAGTGGGCGACGTGGCTGAAATGGGGGCGGTACGCGACACCTTTGGCGCCGACGTACCAACCATCTCCTCGACCAAATCGCTGTCCGGGCATTCCCTGGGCGCGGCCGGCGTGCATGAAGCCATCTACTCACTGCTGATGCTGCAAAACGGCCTTATTGCCGGCACTGCCAACCTGACCAATATCGATGACAAGATCAGCAACATGCCACTGGTCGGCCCGGCCGCGCAGCACGCCGAGCTCAGCACCGTCATGTCCAACAGCTTTGGCTTTGGCGGCACCAATGCTTCACTAGTGTTCGAGAAACTGTAATACTAAATCAAGTGACAGGCCCTCGCGCCTGTCACTTACCGACTGCTGCAAAAATTCCGCCCGCCATTGGCGTTGGCAAAGCCTCGCTTTCCTACTAAAGTTAAAATTTGATCAGGATCAATTTGGACGATCATCATGAGCAAAACGCTGCCCTTCCGTCAGGCACCCATCCCACTCAAGGCCTCGTGTCATACCTGCAGCCTGAGCAAGCTTTGCCTGCCGCTGGCCGTTAATGAAACCGACCTTGAAAGCCTGGAAGACATTGTCCAACAGGGACGGATTTATAATCGGGGTGAGCACATCTTCGACCAGAGCACCTCTTTCCGCTCCTGCTTTGCGGTGCGCAGTGGGGCTGTCAAGACGTCGATTGTTTCCGAGGATGGCGAGGAGCAGATAACGGGCTTTTTCCTGCCCGGGGAGCTGGTAGGGCTCGATAGCATGAGTGGGGATTTTTACGCCTGCACCGCAAAGGCACTGGAGCGAACCAGTATTTGCGAATTTCCGGTGCAGAAACTGGAGGAGCTGACATCCAGGTTACCCGACCTGCAGCATCACATGTACCAGCTGATGAGCCAGGAAATTCAGCATAGCCACCAGCTGACAATGCTGTTGAGCAAAAACACCGCCGAAGAACGCATTGCTGCACTGCTGCTGTCGCTGTCCAGCCGGTTTCAGCGCCGACGATTGTCCGGCATCCGTTTCAGCCTGCCGATGGCACGTAACGATATTGCCAATTTCCTGGGCCTGGCGGTTGAAACCGTCAGCCGGGTGTTTACCCGCTTCCAGAATCAGGGCCTGATCAGGGCCCGAGGTCGTGAGGTGGAGTTGTTGGACATACCAGCTCTGCAAGGCGTTTCGCGGGAGTTGTCCCGTCAGGTCTGCCCATAACAGACGCCGGCCACGGACTGGACTCAGTCGACCGGCGTTTTCTCATCCTGCCCGTTTTGCGCCTTCATCATGGCGAACTCTTCCACCAATCCGGAGCGCCAAGGCAGCTGTTTGATTCCAAATGTATTGCGGATCTTGGTGCAGATCAACGTGGTGTTCACCGGCTCAAGGTGGCCCCAGTCCGGCACCTCATCCACCACACGGGTATCTTCGGGAATGCCCGGAAGCCCCGCGATCGCCAGGCCCAACTCATACAGGTTGATCTCCTCCGCTCCGGCGTACTGGAACGTACCCCAGACCTCGGCACCACAATCGATCTGCTGAATCACCGCTGTAACCACCCGAGCCAGATCCCGCGCCGCCACCGGCTGGCCACGGCAGCGGCCCGGCAACATCAGGGTTTCGCCGGACGCGGTGCTGGCCTGAACCTTGCGAATAAAGCGGGCCAGACTCCAGCCAGTGCGCAAAATTATATGCCGAGGCAGTAGAGTACGCAGTGCCTGTTCGCATTCCCACTGCCAGTTGCCCAGTTCATTGCAGGGGTGCCCCGGGTTCGAGGTGATGTAACCTGTTTGCTTGCGGCCATCGAATACGTAGCACGACGACAGCTGTAACAACGCCATGCCACGATCACGGGCAAACTCGGCAATGGCTACGGGCAGGGAAAAGGCAGCCTTATGGGTGCCCTCAGGGTCGTTCTGGGCGACTTCGGGATCGGACAGCCAAAGCGCATTGACGATCAGATCCGTATCTTCCGGAATCCAGTTCTCCAGAGCATCAAGATTGGCACCGGCGGGATCGCTGACCAGCAAGGGGCTTACCTGCAGCGGCGTCTCACGCAGACGCTCCAGCACCAATTTGCCCAAGGGGCCATAATCATGAACAACAAGCACGTGCACGAGGGTTCAAAGCCTCCAGAACTTCACTGATTTGACGGAATTGCCGAACCGGTCTGGCCAATGGTTAACAAGGATCGGTCTCTACAATAACAGCCAACTACAAGCGCTGGCAGTTTTCTCTTTACCTTTTCTTTCAACAGTCTACAACAGCAGGATTCGAGATGCTGAAACAACAGAGCCACATCGTGGCGCCGATTCCAGACGAACTGCGTACCCGGGCACTCTACACCGTGGAACAGCTGCGGGAACGTGGCAAAGCCGACAAGGTCGCCATCGACCAGCTGTTTGAGCTTATTGTGGAACTGACCGATGCGGGTCTCGACTTCTTTTTCCTTGAGCCACTGCGCCGCCTGAACGCCGGCAGCATGATGATGGGCATGGCTAAAGTGGGCATCAGCAGCATGCTCAAGGGCAGCAAGATGGTGGTGCACAAGGTTCTGAAAAAACTGGATGATCGAAGCCTGGACGCGATTCTGAGCTTCATTGCCGAAATCATTCACGAGCCGGAACCGGCCTGAACCAGACCCGACTCGTGTCAGGCCCGGCTATAACACGGCTATAGATAGACGCGCGGCACCCGGGCAGTGATGCCCGTTAGCAACTCATAGGAAATGGTACCGGCGCAGCTGGCCACTTCATCCACGGCCACGGTTCCACCCCAGAGTTCAACCGGATCACCGGCCTTGGCGTCGGGCGCATTGCTCAGATCCACCGCGAGCATGTCCATGGACACCCGGCCAAGCAGGCGAATCCGCTTGCCATTGACGGCAGCGGGCGTGCCAGTGCCGGCGTGGCGCGGATAACCATCACCATAGCCGATGGCCACCATGCCCATGGGCGTATCCCGGTCGGCGACAAAACCGGCACCGTACCCTATCGACTCGCCGGTACGAACAAACCGGGTGTTGATCAGCGGTGCTTCCAGTGACATTACCGGTTTCAGGCCCAGCTCCGGGCCGGTCTGGCCCAGCTTTGGCGAACCACCGTAGAGCATGATGCCCGGGCGGCTCCAGTCGTACAGAGGCTGGTCATGGATGAAATGGGCGGCGGAATTACCGACGCTCCTCATCAGTTCAGGCCAAGCCGCTGTGGCTTCTTCAAAGCACAGGGTCTGTTCCGCCGTCATTGTGCTGACATTGTCGTCGGCACAGGCAAAATGGGTAACGAAACCAAGCAGCCCCGGGCGAGCGCCCATGGCATCCAGCCGTGTCATCACCTGCATCAGCTCACCGGACTGGAACCCTAGCCGGTTCATGCCGCTGTTCACCTTGAGCCAGAACGCCGGTCGGGCACCGGCCTGGGCCAGCCAGTCCAGTTGGTGATGCCCATGCACTACCGGCTCGAATCCGCGCCGGGCACACAATTCAAAATCTTCCGGGGCGTGCACGCCCTGCAACATGACCACCGGTTGCAGCAGACCAGCATCTCGAATGGCCTCGGCTTCACCCAGACAGGCCACGGCGTACTTGGGGGCGTCGTCGGCCAGGGCCTGAGCCACCGGCACGATACCATGGCCATAGCCATCCGCTTTTACCACCGCCATCGCCAGGGCTGGCGCGGCGCGCTCGGAAGCCAGTCGGTAATTATGGCGCAGTGCCTCCAGATCAATGCGGGCGACGGTACTGCGCGGCATCAGTATTCACCGCCGTAATCGCCGTAGTTACCGTGGGCGAGATCCTCGAACTTGGTGAACTTACCGATGAACGCCAGGCGAATGGTACCAATCGGGCCATTCCGCTGCTTACCGATGATGATCTCGGCAATGCCCTTGTCCTGAGAGTCTTCGTTGTACACTTCGTCCCGGTACACGAACATGATGACGTCGGCGTCCTGCTCGATGGCGCCGGATTCCCGCAAGTCCGAGTTCACCGGGCGCTTGTTGGGCCGCTGCTCCAGGCTTCGGTTGAGCTGGGACAGGGCCACCACCGGGCAACTCAATTCCTTGGCAATACCCTTCAGGGACCGGGAGATCTCGGAGATCTCCGCGGTCCGGCCTTCGGTGTTGCCGGGTACCCGCATCAACTGCAGGTAGTCGACCATGATCAGGCCAATCTTGCCGTCGTTTTCCCGGGCAATCCGGCGGGCCCGGGACCGCATTTCGGTAGGGCTCAGGCCCGGGGTGTCGTCGATGTACAGTGGCTTGTCCTTGAGCAGGCTAACCGCCGAGGTCAGGCGGGGCCAGTCGTCCTCTTCGAGCTTACCGCCCCGGACCTTGGTCTGATCAATCCTACCCAGGGACGACAGCATCCGCATGGCCAGCGCATCCGCGGGCATCTCCATACTGAATACCAGCACCGGGGTGCCGGTACTGATCAGCGCGTTCTCAACAATGTTCATGGCAAAGGTGGTCTTACCCATGGAGGGCCGCCCTGCCACGATAATCAAATCTGCCGGCTGCATACCGGAGGTCTGGTCGTCCAGATCCCGAAACCCGGTGGTCAGGCCGGTGGTCTGTTCACCGGACTCGAACAGTTCCTCAATCCGGCTCAGGGCCTTGGTCAGGATCGGATTGATGGCCTGCGGGCCAGAACCTTCCTTGACCCGGGATTCTGCAATCTGGAATACGTTGCGCTCAGCCTCATCCAGGATCTCGTTACTGTTGCGGCCCTGGGGGTTAAAAGCCGAATCAGAAATCTTGCCGGACACTTCCACCAGTTGGCGCAGCACCGATCGCTCACGGACGATATCGGCATAGGCCCGGATATTGGCAGCCCCCGGAGTTTTTTCCGCCAACTCGGCCAGATAGGCCAGCCCGCCAGCGTCTTCAATATCCCCGGCACGCTCCAGGAATTCCGCCAGCGTCACCACATCCAGGGGTTCACTCTCGCTGGCCAGTCGCTCCACTGCCCCGAAAATCAACCGGTGATCCTGTCGGTAGAAGTCGCCGGCGGAAATAATTTCCGACACTTCATCGAACCGACGGTTATCGAGCATAAGGCCACCCAGAACGGCCTGCTCGGCTTCAACCGAATGCGGCGGTACTTTGATGCGACTGGTTTCTAGATCACTACTGGCAGGTTTCAGGTTGGGCTTGGCCATAACAACGTCTTCTGCTGGGTAACACGAATGGTCCAGTTTACGGGGAACGCTTCGGGTTTGGGAGAGGCTGACAAAAAACTAAGAATACCAGAAAGCAACGGGCCCGAAACCGTCGCCGGTTCGGGCCCGTTCAATCAAGCTAGGCCGGCAGCGCCGGCCAGGCTGGACGCCGCAACAAGTTACGCCGCAACAACCGCCAGCTTAACAGTCACTTCTACGTCCGAGTGCAGCTGCAGCTCGATTTCGTACTCGCCGGTCACGCGAATCGGACCTTCGGGCAGACGAACTTCGCTCTTCTCGACTTCAGTGCCACCAGCGGTGATCGCATCAGCGATGTCACGCACACCGATAGAACCGAACAGCTTGCCTTCTTCACCAGCCTTGGAGCTGACGGTGAAGGATGCGCCTTCCAGAGCTTCAGCGCGTGCCTGGGCAGCAGACTGCTTCTCGGCAGCGGCCTTTTCCAGCTCGGCGCGACGCTCTTCGAACGCCTTCAGGTTTGCTTCGGTGGCAGGTACAGCCTTGCCATAGGGAAGCAGGAAATTACGACCGTAACCGGCCTTAACCTTTACCTTGTCACCCAGGGAGCCAAGGTTTGCAACTTTCTCGAGCAGAATAACTTCCATCTCGTTAACCTCTTCGTGCTTTATTCAGCCGGCCCGGCAGGCGTTATACGCTTCCGGATATCCAGCCAGCTATCCACAAAAGCCAGAACCACTAACAGAATCATCAGGCTTGGGCCCAGCAAAACCAGCGCAATGTAAAACAGCACCAGCCACTGACCACTCAGCTTTTTACGTCCAACGATGCCATGAATCAGGGCCAGGCTCGCCAAAAACAGCGGTGTCCCAGCCACCCAGACCAGCAACATGGAATTCAGCCCAAGTACCGGGCCAATCACCATGATGACTGCACACACCACCGCAACGGCGGGCGACAGCTTCAGGGCATGAAATTCCGAGCGGAATCCACCGGGGTTATAAAGCCCCGCCTGCCATGACCTGGCCAACATCGTCATACCGATGCCAGTGGCCAGGTAGGTACCCGCCATACTGGCATTCATGGTGTCCCGAATGACCTGTTCGAGGTCGCCCCCGAGGGTTCGGGCCACATCGGCATTGTACTGTTCGTAAAAGCTGACCCCGGCCTGGACCAGATCATCCAGTAATCCGGGGTAGATCACCGGCAACATAAGCCCGGTGACAATCGCCAGAAAACTCCCTCCGAGAAGGGCTCTTTCCCAGGACAGCGTGGTTCTGAGCACTGACGCCATCAGCATTACCTGCAGCAATACCGCCAGAGCAGTCGGGTCTTGCCCGAACCAGCTCCAGCCGAGTGCCGGAAGCAATGCCCAGAGGCCAACATTCAGCCCCTTACTGATGCCAAGCCTGAGAATCACCAGGCCGACAACCGCTGCGCCAATCCAGAACAGCAAAGGTACCGCAGTCGTGACTGCTGCTACCGCACTGGCCTGAAGGGGACCGCGCATTACAAATTGTGCGAGTGCACGCATGGTCCCAAGTCCTGTTTATCTGTTACTTAGTTGTCGTGGCTGTCCGAGTACGGCAGCAGTGCCAGGTAGCGGGCACGCTTGATAGCGGTAGCCAGCTGACGCTGATAACGTGCTTTGGTGCCGGTAATGCGGCTGGGCACGATTTTGCCGGTTTCAGTGATGTAGCCTTTCAGGGTGTCCAGATCCTTGTAATCGATCTCTTTAACACCTTCTGCCGTGAAGCGGCAGAATTTACGACGTCTGAAAAAACGAGCCATAACTTAACTCCTCAACTCCGGTTAATTACTCTTCTTCGTCCTGGGTCTCAGCTTTCTGACGGTCGTTTTGACGATCATCAGATTCTGCTGAACGACGCGGACGGTCGTCTCCGCCGGAACGACGGTCCTCACGGGACTCGGCAGCTTTCATCGGAGACAGATCGGTAACAGCTTCATCACGACGCAGAATCAGGTCGCGAATGATGGCATCGTTAAACCGGAAGTTGTGAGTCAGCTCGTCCATCGCGGCCTGTGAACATTCAACGTTCATCAGCACGTAGTGAGCTTTGTGAATCTTGTTGATCGGGTATGCCATGTGACGACGGCCCCAATCTTCCAAGCGATGTACCTGACCGCCATCTTCAGTGATGACGCCGGTATAACGCTCGATCATCGCGGGCACCTGCTCGCTCTGATCCGGATGTACCATGAAAACGATTTCGTAGTGACGCATGAGTTCTCCCTACGGTTTAAACAGCTTTCTTTTTGACCGCCACTTGAAATACCGGCGGCAAAACGTGAAAGCAAGGAGGTGACAGCCTTAGCTGTCGGTTTCTTTTTGCTTTATCAATAAGGCTTTACAAGAAAGGCTCGATCAAAAGCTCGGCTGAGCATGCCTGACAAACAGGCAATACAAAGCCACCCCTTGGAAAAGGGGTGACGTATTCTAGGCGGACAGGGGCTTCTGTGCAAGGGTTAACCAAGGCGCTGGCGCAAGGCCTGGTATAGGCAAACACCCGTAGCCACGGACACATTAAGGCTGTCGACATGACCAAGCATGGGAATGTTGATGAGCTGGTCACAGTGCTCCCGGGTCAGGCGGCGCATGCCCTTGCCCTCTGCCCCCATCACCAAGGCGACCGGACCCTTGAAGTCGGCCTGGAACAGCGTTGCATCCGCCTCGCCGGCAGTACCAATCAACCAGACCCCCTGATCCTTCAGGATTCTCAGGAAACGGGCAAGGTTGGTCACCCGCACAAACGGCACAGTTTCAGCCGCGCCACAGGCTACCTTTCTAGCCACTGGCGTCAAGGATGCCGATTTGTCTTTTGGCACAATCACCGCCTGAACACCCACGGCATCGGCGGTACGCATGCAGGCTCCCAGATTGTGGGGATCGGTGACGCCATCCAGCACCAACAGGAACGGCGGCTTGTCACTGCCAGCCAGCTGGGCCAGCAGATCGTCTTCGGTCCATTCCCGGCTCTCGCTCACGGCAGCCACGATGCCCTGGTGCACACCAGATACGCGCTCATCCAGTTCCCGACGGTGAACCACTTTCCAGCGAACGCCCAAACCGTCAAGCGCATCGGTCACGCTTTTGACTCGCTTATCCTGCCTGCCGGTCTGGATCCAGACCTGCTGCAACCGCTCGGGCTCACGCTTGAGGACAGCCTCAAACGCGTGCCAGCCAAACACAAATTCTCCGGACACTGACTCTGCTTCCTGTTATTTGCGGGATTTGCGTTTCTTGTCGGCTTTACCGCCCTTGCCCGGCTTCTTGTCCTTATCCAGGGCAAGCTTGGCGGCCTGGGCCACCAGCTCATCCCGAGCAGACATCGGCTCGTCCGGGTTCGGCTTCGAGCTTTCCGGCTTGGGCTTGGGACTGGGCTTGGAGGCCGCAGGTCGCTTCCGGGGCGCCTTCAGCGGGGCGTCCGACTTTTTGGCCGATTCCCCGGTCCGCGGCGCCTTGCTTGGAGCTTTCACCCGGTCCTCAGGCTTGCCGCCTCCAGATTTTTCACGTCCGGACTTGCCACCTCCAGACTTGCCACCAGCCTTGCGCCGCCCTTTCCTGGCGCCCGAACGATCCGGGATATCGAGCGCGTCCCGGTCCTCCTTGCGGTGCACCGGGTCACTGACCATCTCCAGGTCGATTTTGCGATCTTCCATACCGACTCGCATCACCTTAACCCGCAACTCGTCGCCCAGCCGGAAGCTCATGGCCGTGCGTTCGCCGATCAGGCGGTGCTTGGCGGAATCGTGATGGAAGAAATCGCCGCTGAGGGTAGACACATGCACCAGACCTTCAATATAGACACCGGACAGCTCGACAAAGAAACCGAACGGCACCACGGCCGCAATCACGCCGTCGAACTCCTCACCGACGTGGTCACGCAGGTACTCGCATTTGAGCCAGGCCATGACATCGCGGGTGGCGTCGTCGGCGCGGCGCTCGGCCATTGAGGTGTGTTCACCCAGCTGCTGCATGCGCGCAAAATCGTAAGGGTACTCCGCCAACTCCGGATCCGGCTTCGGCGGCTTCACAATATCCTTGGACGCTGATTCGCTGTGAATCACCGACTTGATGGCCCGGTGGGCGATCAAATCAGGGTAGCGACGAATCGGCGACGTGAAGTGCGAGTAACCGGAAAATCCGAGACCAAAGTGACCACCTTCCTCAGGGCTGTACACCGCCTGACTGAGTGAACGCAACATGACCGTCTGGATGACGTTGGCATCAGAGCGATCCGAAATCTCTGACAGCAATGCCTGGTAGTCTGCGGAACTGGGACTATCACCGCCACCCAACTGCAGACCCAGCTCACCCAGGAACAGCCGGACCGCATTCAGACGCTCTTCGGACGGGCCATCGTGAACTCGGTACAGCGCCGGCAGCTTATGTTTCTTGAGGAACCTGGCGGTGGCCACGTTCGCGCACAGCATGCACTCTTCGATGATCTTGTGAGCATTGTTCCGGGTAACCGGGACGATCTCTTCAATCTTGCGATCAGCATCGAAGACAATCTTCGTTTCCGTGGTTTCGAAGTCAATCGCGCCGCGCTCGGTCCGGGCCTTACGAAGCAATTGATACAGACCATAGAGGTTGTGCAGCTGCGGCAGCACATGGGCGTACTGCTCACACAGACGATAACCCGACTCGGTATCGGGATTTTCCAGCATGTCGCTCACCTTGTTGTAGGTAAGCCGGGCATGACTGTACATCACCGCCTGATAGAAGCTGTAGCCACTGATTTTGCCAGAAGCACTGATGGTCATGTCGGCCACCATGCATAAGCGATCGACACCTGGATTCAGCGAGCACAGGCCGTTGGACAGCTTCTCGGGCAGCATTGGAACCACGTGATCCGGGAAGTACACCGAAGTACTGCGGTTTACCGCCTCATCATCCAGTGGCGAGCCCGGACGGACATAATGAGATACGTCTGCAATCGCAACCAGCAGGCGGTAACCACCCCGTGGTCTTGGCTCGCAGTAGACCGCATCGTCGAAGTCACGAGCGGTCTCATCATCAATGGTCACCAACCGGAGGTTACGGATATCAACCCGGTTTTCTTTATCTTTTTCAGTGACCTCATCAGGAATCTTGGCAACCTGCTCCCCTAACGCTGGCGGCCAGCTGTTGGGAATGTCGTAGGACCGGATGGCAACATCAATTTCCATGCCTGGCGCCATATGCTCGCCCAGCACTTCAACAATCTTGCCCAGCGGCTGAGTTCGCACACTGGGCTGACGAATGATGTCCACGACCACGTATTGGCCGTGACGAGCCTCAGCCGCGTGCTCCTGTGGTATCAGCACTTCGTGATTGATACGGGCATTTTCCGGCACCACGAAACTGATACCGCTTTCCTGAAAAAACCGGCCCACGGTCTGATTGGTACGGTACTCGAGCACCTCGACAATGACGCCTTCGCGGCGTCCCCGGTCGTCAACCCGGTCCACCCGGGCAGCCACCCGGTCACCATGAAAGACTTGGCGCATCTGGCGCGCGGTAAGAAATAGATCCGAGCCACCGTCGTCCGGCACCAGAAAACCGAAGCCGTCCTTGTGACCGATGATACGACCAGTCACCAAGTCCGCTTCTTCGATGGGCAGGTAAGCACCACGACGGTTACAAATCATCTGCCCGTCACGACACATAGCAATCAGGCGACGGCGAAGGGCTTCAACACCCTCAGGCGAGGTTTGCCCCAGCTCGTCGCACAGGGTTTCATGAGTTGCCGGCGCCCCTCTCTCTTTCAGGTGGGCGATAATGAACTCACGACTTTGAATAGGGTTTTCGTACTTCTCTGCCTCACGATTGGCGTGAGGGTCTTGATCTTCTTTTTTCCTGGAAACCATTCGGATCCTTGCTGTGATACTGAGCCTCGAAGGCTCACGTGTATAAGATTTGTCTTGCAGTATAACGTCGTGATGGGGTAGCTGCCTAACAAGGGAAGAAGAATAGGCATAAATACCTGCCCACCTTTTTTCGAAAAAACGTTTGACAGCTTTTGCCGTAATTATTAAAGTACGCGCCATCGGTTGAGGGACACACCTAACCGCTGGCAGAAACGTCCAGTTTTCAACTGACTAACGACGAGACTGCAAATCACCTGCCGAGGTGGTGAAATTGGTAGACACGCTAGCTTCAGGTGCTAGTGGGGGCAACCCCGTGGAGGTTCAAGTCCTCTCCTCGGCACCATTTCCTCCCCCAGGAAATGGTAAATTACCAAAATTAAACGATTTCCTTCGAAGTAGCACCTACCCGCTGATCTGCGCGGCCGGACTGTTTGCGTTTTATCTCTTGCGGGCGATCGCCTACTGCAACAGCCCTATCAGGTAATCAGACAGCGACTGATAATCGTATTCGACCCGTGCGTAAGCCGATGTTGGCGTGCGATCAAACTCGCGACCACAGGACTTGTCGCCGTTGTGCCGGGTCAGATAGGCCTCCTCGATCAGGTTTGCCTGGGCCGAAGAAAACTCCGAACTTCCCACCGACGGGTAGTACATCATCCATTCAAAGCCCCGCGTCGCATCCACGTTGCTCAGACCGGCGGTTTGTGGATCCAAAAAGCCGTAACGCAGCAAACGATTGAACGTCACCTCCCTATTGGTGCCGGGGTCTAACAGCGTGCGGGTGTCCAGTTCCATTTCCAGATCGTTGAACGACACTGGCTGGGGTTCATAGCCCGAAAAGGCGAACGGTTCTATCGCAGTGACCGCCCCATCCAACCCCGCCATGCCATCCACCTCACACTGTTCACGGGCCCCCGCCAGTTGCAACGACATCAATTCAGTCGCGTCTTCGCTCAGGGTGCGAGAAACAAAACCAGCGACTTCGCTTGCGATGGCCCCTGACTGAAGAGTCCGGGTCAGCACGGAACCATCCGGCCGGGAAATGCGGGCCTGGAGCTCAACCCGGTCATCGCTATCAATCGTCCAGCTGTAGGTGACCTCTGAATTACCACCTAGTTCGCTGGATCCGGCAAAGATACCTTCATGCTCATGACAGGTGGTCGCGGTCTCGAAATGGATCTGATCCTTGGCCCAGTCGAACACGAGCCGCTCATCGATGCCGGGAATGTCGTAATTAATCACACTCTGCTCAGACAGCGCCGCCGAGGGGAACCATTGAGTAGCGAGCTTGGAAGCGTAGCCGTCGACCGCCACCAATCGTGCCAGCTCCGGCATTGACGGCGCCAGACAGCCATTGGCCGAAATCGACTTGAGCTGCCCCGCCTCGGTGTAGTCAAACACCAGTTCTGCCGACTGCTTCAGGTCCGACACGCCTGTCGGTAGGCCTGCTGACAGTTCAGGCTGGGCAAGGATGCGCTGACGGGTCAGCAGGATCGGGTTGCTGAGTTCCAGAGCGGCTTCAGGCAACGCCAACGAATCCACCGCCAAGGTGGCGTATTTGCCGCCGGCCGCTTCATCGACAATATTCACGATGTCGGTGGCGTGCTGCACCAAGGACACCCCCAGCAAAACCGCTGCCTCGGCGCTCAGATAACGCTCGGTACCGGTGCTGTCGGCATTGGCCAGCAGTTGGTTATAGTCGGCTGGAATCTGACTGGCCATGAACCGGGCCAGTGCCCGGGCGTAGGCATGGGCACGCTCGTCTTCCGCCTGGACGTAATCCCGCAAGAGGTTCATGCCCACCAGACTGTCTGGCAGATTATGGCTCGACCCTGTCGCCAGCCCCGCCAAGGCCCGGAATCTGGCCAGGGTCGTCAGGGGCGTGACATTACGCACGCCAGGTGACGCCGACAGCAGGTAGGCACTCGTAACCGCGACATTGCCCACTGGCGTTTGCTCCAGGGTTTTGCCCGGCAGCGCCAGGGCGTGTAATGGGTAATCCCGGGGATCGAGGTCCGGCCCCACTTCCGGATCCTGCTCCAGTTCGGCCACATCGAGGGAAAAGTCGCCGTTTTCACCCGACATGGCGGTCGGCTCGCCGGCGTCAAGCACCACTTCTGCGCCGTTCTCCAGGGCAATGGTCATCGGCCCCGGGGTGTGCTGGCCATCGCCGTCCATATCAAGCCAGACCCGCGCGTTGATCAGGTAACCATCGATGGCCTTGCCGGTGTAGGCCACCGGTTCGCTGTATTTGAGACCGTCAAAGTCTCTGCCATCGACAGGCAGCTTGTCGGATTCCTCGCCACACCCGGCCAGACCGAGGGCGAGAACCAGAAGTGACACACTGGGGCAATGGGCAGGCTTCATCACGGCAACCGTTTATCCTTGTTAGAGGTTGTGCCGACACTCTAAGGGATGTGGGAACGGGAGACCTTGATAGGTTTGGCAATTTGTAAACTTTGGTAACCGAAGCAGACAGCCCCCGGTGCACCGCAACGGGGGCTAATAGTCAGAATGAACGGGCAACAATTTCCTTCATGATTTCGTTGGTGCCGGCGTAGATTCGCTGCACCCGGGAATCTGCCCAGGCGCGGGCGATCGGGTATTCCCACATATAGCCGTAGCCACCGTGCAACTGCACGCATTCGTCCATCACCTTGCACTGCAGGTCGGTGGTCAGCTGCTTGAGCATGGCGGCGGTCGGGATATCCAGCTTCTTATCCAGGTGCAGTTCCAGGCAACGATCGGTGAACACCCGCGCAGCAGTGATTTCAGCTTTCATCTCAGCCATCTTGAAGCGGGTATTCTGGAACGAAATGACCGGTTTATCGAAGGCCTTGCGCTCCTTCACGTAATCCAGAGTCCACTGCCACGCGGCCTCGGCGGCTGCAACTGCCGACAGCGCCACCTGAAGACGTTCAGCGGGCAGCTCCTGCATCAGTTGGAAAAAGCCCTGACCTTCCATGGAACCCAGCAGGTGCGTTGCCGGCACTTTCACATCCTGGAAAAACAGTTCCGACGTGTCCTGAGCCTTCATACCAACCTTGTTCAGGTTCTGGCCTTTCTCGAAGCCTTCCCAAGCGGCCTCAACCAGAAACAGACTGGTGCCCTTCGCGCCCTCTTTCGGATCGGTCTTGGCAACCACAATCACCAGGTCCGCCAATTGGCCATTGGTGATAAAGGTCTTGGAGCCGTTCAGTAGATAGTGATCGCCATTTTTGACCGCTGTAGACTTCACGCCCTGCAGGTCGGAACCGGCACCTGGCTCGGTCATGGCGATGGCGGTGACCATTTCGCCGGAAACGAGCTTGGGTAGATAATTCTGCTTCTGCTCTTCAGAGCCGTAATGGAGGATGTACGGCGCCACGATGTCGGAATGCAGTCCCCAGCCGATGCCGGTCAGCCCGGCGTAGGCTACTTCTTCCATGACCACTGCGCTGTAGCGGAAATCCGCCCCTACTCCGCCGTACTCTTCCGGCATGGTCGGGCACAGGAAGCCCAGCTCACCAGCCTTGCGCCACAGCTCACGACTGACCTGGCCGTCTTTCTCCCATTGCTCGTGATAGGGCGCCGCCTCCTGCTCGAGGAATTTGCGGACGGAATCGCGGAAGCCTTCGAGATCGGCGTCGAACAGTGTACGTGGAATCATGGTAAACCTCGGTGAGTGACCCATATTGTGATTGTCGTTCACCAAGTCTCGGCCGGGCGGCCGTTTCACTCAATGGTGAAAACCATCAATCGGGCTGACCAAAACCATCGCCGGCAGGCGTTAATCCTGGTTGTTACGCTTACTCTCCGAGCGGGCTTCGCCCCAGCGCGGCATCAGATCCTGGGCGATTCCGAGGTGATCCAGCAGCCGGGCAACGATAAAGTCAACCAGGCCCTGAACCGATTCAGGCTTGTGGTAGAAGCCGGGGCTGGCGGGCATGATCACGGCGCCCATGCGGGTCAGCTTCAGCATGTTCTCAAGGTGGACCTCGGAGAACGGCGCCTCCCGGGGCACCAATATCAGCTGCCGGCGTTCTTTCAGAGCGACATCGCCGGCCCGCTCAATCAGGTTATCGCTGGCACCGGTGGCCAGTGCCGACAGGGTGCCGGTGCTGCACGGGCACACCACCAGCGGGGCTTTTTCACCGGACCCGGACGCCGGCGGCGCAAACCAGTCGTCACGGCCAAACACCAGGATCTGCCCGGGTTCGGCGTCCGCCCAGTCGGTCAGGAACTCCTGCATGGCGGGCGGCGTGCCCGGCAATTTCAGCTCGGTTTCAGTGGCAATCACCACCTGAGCTGCCCGGCTGACCATGACATTGATCCGACAACCCGCCGCGACCAGGCATTGCAGCAAGCGCAAGCCATACTGGGCGCCCGATGCGCCGGTAAAAGCCAGATTTACAGTTCGCGCCTGCGCTGCGGTGTCAGTCATGGTTCGCCTTGATCATAGGTGTGATAACGGAAGAATCAGCCCTGAATACGCTCAAGCTCGGCAACAAGTTTACCGTGGATACCACCAAAACCGCCGTTGCTCATAATCACAATGTGGCAGGGCCTGGGCAGATCGTCCAAGGCCCGGTCAATCAGGGCGTCAACTGACGCCTCGACCTGGTGCCGGCCTTCGTCAACATGCCCGGCTTGCCACTCGGCGACCAGCGCCGGCAGCCAGTCCATGTTGTTGAGATTAGCCCATAGCACCCGGTCTGCCATGGCGGCGCTGGGCAGCAGCGTCTGCTGGTGCACGCCCTGCTTCATGGTGTTGGAGCGCGGCTCGATCAGCGCCACAATGGGCTCTTCGCCGACCTGCGCGCGCAGGCCTTCCAGGGTGGTCGCGATCGCGGTCGGATGATGGGCAAAATCATCGTAGACCCGGACGCCGCCAACATCGGCCAGCAACTCCATGCGGCGCTTGACGCCGGAGAACCGGCACAGGGCTGCAACGGCGTGGTCCGGCGTGATGCCCACATGGCGTGCAGCGGCGATGGCGGACAGCGCATTGCGCACATTGTGCATGCCGGTCTGCGACCACTTCAGGGTGGCCACCGGCTGCTCATGGTGAATCACCATAAACCGGCTACCGTCCTCAGAAAGCAGTTCGGCCCGCCAGTCGGAGGTTCGGGGCGTTTCACTGCCGATAGCAGTGTCCTGAACCGGACTCCAGCACCCCAGCTCCAGGGCATTGTCCAGATGCGAGTCCACCGCTGGGCGAATCACCAGGCCCTGGGATGGCACGGTGCGCACCAGATGGTGGAACTGTCGCTCGATGGCCTCGACGTTGTCGAAGATATCGGCGTGGTCGAACTCCAGATTATTGAGGATCAGGGTGTGCGGCCGGTAGTGAACAAACTTGGAGCGCTTGTCGAAAAACGCGCTGTCGTATTCATCCGCCTCGATGACAAAGAAATCGCTGTTGCCGAGCCGCGCCGACACCGGGAAATCGTTAGGCACACCGCCCACCAGGTAACCGGGCTGGAATCCGGCCTGTTCCAGAATCCACAACAACATGGAGGTGGTGGTGGTCTTCCCGTGGGTTCCTGCCACCGCCAGAACCCAGCGATGACGCAGCACTTCCCGGGCCAGCCATTCCGGCCCCGACATGTAATCGATGTTGCGGTTGAGCACCGCCTCCACTTCGGCGTTGCCGCGGGACATGGCGTTACCGACCAGTACCAGGTCGGGTTTGGGCTCCAGATGGTCGGCGCTGTAACCTTCCATCAACTGAATGCCCTGGGCTTGCAGCTGGGTGCTCATCGGCGGGTACACGCCCTGATCGGAGCCGGTCACGGTATGACCGAGCTCCCGGGCCAGTACCGCAAGGCTGCCCATGAAGGTGCCACAGATTCCCAGGATATGAATATGCATTCCGTTACTGCCTCTGCCATTGAAACCCGACAAGCCTCCCGTATCCGTCCGGGCCCGTCAAGAGCCGCGCTATCCGCAATCCTGCTCATGAAAATCCACGCGGTTTGGCGTATCATCTGCGCCAACGTTGAACCAGAGGAGGCTCCAGCCCAAGATGGCCATCAAGAACGCATTCTACGCTCAGTCTGGCGGTGTCACCGCCGTCATCAATGCCAGTGCCAGCGGTGTCATCCAGACCGCCCGCAAACACCCGGATAAGATCGGCAAGGTCTTCGCCGGCCGAAACGGTATTATCGGGGCGCTGCAGGAAGAGCTGATTGATACCAGCCTTGAAAGTGATGAAGCCATCCAGGCACTGATCCACACACCGGGTGGTGCTTTTGGTTCCTGCCGTCACAAGCTCAAGAACATCTCGGAGAACCGTCGCGAATACGAGCGCCTGATCGAGGTGTTCCGCGCCCACGACATCGGCTACTTCTTCTACAACGGTGGTGGCGACTCCCAGGACACCGCCTACAAGGTGTCGCAGATTGGCGAGAAGATGGGCTACCCCATCACCTGTATTGGCGTGCCCAAGACCGTCGACAACGACCTGCCGTTCACCGACTGCTGCCCGGGCTTCGGTTCCGTGGCCAAGTACATTGCCACCTCCACCATGGAAGCCAGCCTGGACATCAAGTCCATGTGCGAAACCTCCACCAAGGTGTTTATCCTGGAAGTGATGGGTCGCCACGCCGGCTGGATTGCGGCATCCGGCGGTTTGGCTGGCCAGGGTGAAGGCGAACCGCCTCACATCATCCTGTTCCCGGAAATCCCGTTTGATCGCGACGCCTTTCTGGCCCGCGTTGATCACTGCGTGAAGGAATACGGTTACTGTGTGGTGGTGGCTTCCGAGGGTGCCCAGTACGAGGACGGCCGTTTCCTGGCCGACGCCGGTGCCAAGGATGCCTTTGGCCACACCCAGCTGGGTGGCGTAGCCCCTGCCCTGGCCAACATGGTGAAACAGGCCCTGGGCCACAAGTACCACTGGGCCGTTGCCGACTACCTGCAGCGTAGCGCTCGTCACATTGCCTCGGCCACAGACGTGAAGCAGGCCTACGCAGTCGGTGAAGCCGCAGTGGAAATGGCGATCAATGGCAAGCAGGCCCTGATGCCAACCATCGTCCGGGAGCAGGCGAAACCCTACCGGTGGAAGATCGGCGAAGCGCCCCTGAGCGAAGTGGCCAACCAGGAAAAGAAAATGCCGATTCACTACATCACCGATGACGGCTTTGGCATCACCCAGGATTGCCGTGACTACCTGCAGCCGCTGATTGAGGGCGAGAGCTTCCCGCCGTTCGAAAACGGGCTGCCACGGGTGGCGAAGCTGAAGAATCAGCTGGTCGAGAAAAAACTGAAAACGCCGTTCCAGATCTGAACTCTTTGAAAGAGCTGACGACATAAAAAACGCCCGGCGCTGATCGCAACCGGGCGTTTTTTGTTTAGGGCCCTCACTCAGTCCTGGAGCGCGGCTTCCCGACTGCGGACGAACTGAAAAAACTCATCACAGCCACCAACGTACTGATCACCGACCAGAATCTGCGGCACGGTGTACACGGGCCGGCCGATCTTATCGGCAATGTCTGCCTTGCTTAGGCCCTCGGCCATGATATCGATCCAGGTGTGGGCCAAGCCCTTGGCCTCGCAAAGGCCTTTCGCCCGGACACAGAATCCGCAACTGGTGCGACCGTAAATTGTTACATGATCCACTGGGACCTCCTGAAATACCGAAATTTGCGCGTAGCACTTCCAAAAAAGTTTGGCGCTATGATCGCACGGTCGCGAAAAATTGAAAATTGAAGCTCTGAATCAGGGTCATAGCGCAGGACCATACCGTCGGTCCCGGCCATGCTCTCAGGTCTTCAGTCGACCCAACTCCCGCTCCAGCACCTGAACCTGTTCATCGAGGGTGTAGCCACTGCCCTTGACCCGGGACGCCAGCTCACGCAAATCATTGGCAGCGTCGCCAATGTGGGTCAGGTTACGGTTAATCTCTTCACTGACCGAACTCTGCTCCTCGGCTGCGGTGGCCACCTGGGTGACGTGCTCGACGATGGTACCGATACGTTCCACAACCGTTGCCAGCGAGTGAGCCGCTTCCTGGGTGCCATCAACCGCAGACGACGCGCGCTCGACGCCATTCTCGATCACCGATACGGCGCCGTTCACGTCCACTTTCAGGCCATCAATCATCTCGCTGACTTCGTCAGTGGACTGTCTGGTACGCTGCGCCAGGGTCCGGACCTCGTCCGCAACCACCGCAAACCCCCTCCCCTGCTCGCCGGCGCGGGCCGCTTCGATAGCGGCATTCAGCGCCAACAGATTGGTCTGCTCGGCAATACCGCGAATCACGTCCAGAATTCGGTTGATGTCCTCACTGCGGCTGGCAACGTGACCAATCGCAGTGCTGGCCTGGCCCATATCGGTGGAGACCGCGTTCACGCCACTGACCGCCGACTGCAGGGTGTCCTGGGTAAAGCGAATGCCGTCCTGAGCCATGCGCGCGTTTTCGGCGGCATCGCCGGCAAAGCCGGCGACCTCACCGGCAGCTACGGACATCTCATTCATTGCGGTCACCACGCTTTCAATGTCCTGGTGCTGGCGCGAGGTCTGCTCGTCCGTCTCCAGGGCAATGGCCCCTACACCCTTGGCCTGTTCACGAACCTGTGAGTTCACGTCCTTGAGGTCATTGATCATGCCCCGCAACCTGGCCAGGAAGGTATTGAAACCGCCCGCCAGGTCAATCAGCTCGGCGTGGGTGTCGATGTCCAGTTCACGAGTCAGGTCACCTTCGGCACTGGCGAGATTCTGCATCCGGTCGCGGATTTCATTCAGGGGCCGGGTCACCGAACGCACCAGCACGATCAGCACCAAC
The DNA here is from genome assembly GCF_005871205.1 of Marinobacter alexandrii. Taxonomy (GTDB): domain Bacteria; phylum Pseudomonadota; class Gammaproteobacteria; order Pseudomonadales; family Oleiphilaceae; genus Marinobacter; species Marinobacter alexandrii. The sequence goes on from NZ_SWKM01000013.1 coordinate 552,772, forward strand.
GTGGCCAACACCACCACTACACTACCAACCACGGTCTGATCGGTAGCGGTAGCCGCTACTTCGTCCTTCAGCAGGCGCGTCATTGCCTGCACGCTGGCCAGGGCCGCGTCCCGGGGCAGTTCAATCAGCAGCGACCATTGGCTATTGGCCAGACTGATGTCCACCGGGTAGGACACCGCCAGGGTCTCTCCATCGTCAAAACTGCCCTCCCCCTGGTGCAGCTGCACGAATTCGTCCGCCAATTCCGGCAAGGCTTCGTTCAGGGGACGGCCCAGTTGGTCCTGGTAATGACTGGACGCGGCTATCAGGCCGCGCCGGCTCAGCAGGGTGACACGGGACTGGCCGTCAAACAGCGTCTGACTGACCTCGGTGATGGCCTGCTGCAGGGTTGTCAGGTTTAGATCGGTTCCGGTCACCCCGGCGAACTCACCATCATCCAGAATGGGGATAACCAGGCTGGTCATCAGCTCGGTGTAGCCTTTCTCGATTTCGTATTCGTACGGCTCCATGATGCACGGGGTCTTCGATTCAAGGGAGCACAGGTACCACTCGCCGTCGCGGATACCGAATTCGTTGCGGGTCTCCAGATACTTGAACGCTGTGTCTGCCGAGCGGTTAAATACCACGTTGCCGTCGGGCCCCCGGTAATAATAAATCTCCAGGGTGCCTTCGTTGCTGCTGTGCTCTTCAACACCGCCGGTGAAATACCGATCCTGACCGTCGTACGCGTCTGGCTCGAAATGGGCGTAAATAGAGCTCAGACTGGTCTGCTCTTCCAGAATGGCGCCAATGGTCTCCTGCATATCCCGGCGGCTGATCCGGCCGGAACTGTCGGCCTGGATATTGCGCGTGATAATATTTCGCACCACCTCTGGCGTGCGGTAGGCCGTGGCAAACTGACCGCTGACCAACTCGCCGTACTTGCCGGCGGTCGCACTCAACTGGTCCATGACAATGCCCTGCACCGTGCCCCTGGCCTCCGTCGTCAACCGGTCCTCCATGCTGGCAAGCGACATCTGGGCGGTGACGACAATACTGATACCCAGCACCAGCAACAGGGAAATCACCAGGGCATAGAGTTTGAACTGAAGGGAAAGCTGTTTCATTGTGAGGCAACCTGTTTGTCGCGGCAGCAACATTGTGAATTTCGAATCAAGGAGATCTGATTGGCGTATCTGACGCTTTTCCTGACGGCGTTTGCCGCCGCAACATTACTTCCGGCCTACTCGGAAATCATGCTGGGCACATTGGTGACGCAAGGATTTTCGTACTGGTGGCTATGGTTTTCAGCCACCCTGGGCAACACGCTCGGCTCCGTTGTTAATGGGATTATCGGCCGACAAGTCGATCGCTTTAAGGATAAGAAGTGGTTTCCCATCAGCGAAATGCAGCTGCACCGCGCGCGCAATCGTTTCAATCGTTACGGTCAGTGGTCACTGTTGCTGGGTTGGCTGCCCTTGGGCGGCGATGCGCTCACCCTGGTAGGCGGCATCATGCGGGTGCCGTGGCTGAACTTCGTGGTCCTGGTAGCCATCGGCAAGGGGCTGCGTTATGCCTTCGTGCTCTGGCTGGTCGCGGAAGCGTCATCACCGTAGAGGTATTTGCGCAGTAACGGCTCACCGTTGAATTCGGAGTGCAGCACGGCAACAAAGGTATACACGCCAATCAGCTTGCGGTTGAGGAAGACAAACTCTTTGGGCGGCACCCGGAAATACCGGCTGATAGCTGAGCGGGCCGCCTGGCGAGCCACTCGTGACGGCAGGTCACTCTGCTTCCAGCGGTACTCACCGTGGCTGTTCACCGCGTAGTCCGGCCACTGGTCCTGATCCGAGGCCAGTGGTTCCAGCACCGACATGCACACGTTGCCGAATGTCTCCAGCACGTCCCGAGGCCAGTCCAGGCTCATGAATCGAAGTTTCACGCCACCATCGATGACCGCCTCAAGATCCTGTTCATAGGAAGCCTGGATCATCTGCCGAACCGGATTCAGGAACCGGTCGCTGTAGGATTGCACCGCGCCAAAATCGAGCAGCACAATGCGATCATAACCGGGGTCCTCCCCTTCTTCACCGGCAATCCGAATCCGGTAATTACCAAAGTTGGGATCGGTCTGGATTTCGCCCCAGACAAACAGCTCCCGGAAGAACAGCTCCAGAGCGGCTTTGCCCAGCGCACTGCGACGCTCCAGGGGCAACTCCTTGACCGGACCCGAACTCACCGAGTGGCCATGCTCGTAGGTGGAGGCAATAACATGGGCGCTGGAGTACTCCTGGAGTACCCGCGGCACGATAAAGCGCGGATCGGAGGCCAGCATTTCCCGGAATTTCTCGGTGGTCCGGGCCTCCAGTCGATAATCCACCTCCCGGTGCATCATATCCCGGACTTCTTCCAGCCAGTCGTTGAACTCCGGTCCAAAACTGACTAACCGGGCAATTTTCAGCAGCTGGGCGACGGCATTCAGGTCGCTGTCGACCGCATCGGCCACCCCGGGGTACTGAACCTTCAGCACGAGTTCCAGACCGTCACTGCGGCGCACGGCCCGATGCACCTGGCCCAGCGATGCTGCGCCAATCGGCTCAGGATCAACCTCCAGCTCCGCCAGACGCGCCGTCCCCAGTTCCTCTTTCAGCACCCGCTCAATGGCGGACCATTCCAGCGAGGTGGTCTGGTCCTCCAGCGTGTGCAGGGCTTCGGTTACCTCGTCGGGCAGGAAGTGCTCCCCATACAGCGCCATGACTTGGCCAATCTTGACCACACTGCCCTTGAGCTGGCCCAACTCATCCACCAGAAAGCGCGCCTGACTCGAGAGCATGGCGCGATGTTTCTTCTCCCGCTTCTCGCGATTGCTGAACCAGTTGGTGGCCATGTGCGAAGCCATGCGAGTACCGGCGAACAAACCAGCGCGGGTGAGACTGAGCCGACGCTCGAAGCTGCCGGTTTTAATGCGGGAGACCGATTTTCCTGGACGTCTACTGGCTGACATGCGTGACCTGTCGGGATCCGAGAATTTCACCGCCACCAGCGGCTCTGGTCATTATACGGATGCGGTGCCAATCTGACCTACCTCTATCGACTCGGCAATAGCGGCCACCGGGCCAATGCAAGGCTGCCCAGTGCGGAGCCGGCGCTTACCAGCCCTCGCGGTAGTCAACCGCCGAGGCGCCGAGACCGGCGACCAGCTGAGCCGCCAAACGACGCTCAAGCTCGGGCACCGTCGCATCAGAACTGAAATCGGAGACCTGGCTCATGGGCAGGCCAGCGTAGCCGCAGGGATTGATGCGACGGAAGGGTTCCATATCCATGGCCACGTTCAGGGCCAAGCCGTGGAACGAACAGCCGCGCCGAACCCGAAGCCCGAGCGAGGCAATCTTGGACTCACCCACATAGACCCCGGGCGCGTCTGCCCTGGGGGCAGCCTCGATGTCCAGCTCGGCCAGCGTGCGGACAATGGCCTGCTCGATCTGGTCGACCAGCGCCCGCACCCCAAGTTTGCGTCGGCTCAGATCAATCATCAGATAGATCACCAGCTGACCGGGGCCGTGATAGGTGACCTGACCGCCCCGGTCCACCGGGATCACCGGAATGTCGCCGGGGGCAAGAATATGCTCGGCCTTGCCCGCCTGCCCCTGGGTGTAAACCCGGGGGTGCTCCAGACACCAGAGTTCGTCGGTGACGGTATCATCCCGATCGGCGGTGAAGGCCTTCATGGCCTCCCAGGTTTCCATGTAGGGCTGCTGCCCCAGTGAACGAACGATCAGGTCGGCCATTGTGCTTACAACACCATATGAATCCGGCCGCTGGCCTTGAGCTCTTCAAACAGCGCTTTGAGCTGGGTTTCCCCGGTCGCCACGATGGTCAACTGAACGGAGGAGAAGCGCCCCTTGCTGCTGTCGTTCACCGCGATTCTGTCCTCAGTAATACCCGGCGCATGCCGCTCGACAACCTCGACCACAAAGTCGGTGAAATCCGGTGCGGCATTGCCGATGACCTTGATGACGTAATCACAGGGGAATTCGATTTTTGGTGCTTTCGGCTCACTCATGCCGTCAATACTCCCTGAGGCATATCATGCCCCTTACTGAAACAACTGAACGAAAAAGAGCTTGATGGCATCCCAGATGCGCTTGAAGAAGCCGCCTTCGGGAACGTCCGTCAGAGCCTGTACCGGCTGGTCCACCAGAACCTCACCGTTCAGGGAAACCTTCACCCGGCCCAACTCGTCTCCCACCTTGATGGGCGCTTTAATTACGGAATCAAGGTCAACCGTGGATTCCAGGTCATTGCGCGAGCCTCGGGGAATGGTCACGAACACGTCGTCAGTCATGCCAACCGAAACCTGGTCGGCCTGACCCGACCAGACCTGGGCCTTAATGACTTCCTGACCGGTCCGGAACAGGCGCTCGCTCTCGTAGTAACGGAAGCCATAATTCAGCATCTTCTGAACTTCCTGGGAGCGGGATTCAGAGCTGCTGGTGCCCATCACCACGGCAATAAACCGGGAATCGTTACGTTTCGCCGAGGCCACCAGACAGTATCCCGCTTCCTCAGTGTGCCCGGTCTTCAGACCATCAACCGAGTCATCCCGCCACAACAGGCTGTTGCGGTTGGGCTGACGGATTTTGTTATAGGTGAAATGCTTCTCCGCGTAGATCGGGTAATTTTCCGGGTAATCATTGATGATGGCACGCGCCAGGATCGCCAGGTCATAGGCGGTGGAAAAGTGTTCCGGCGACGGCAGGCCGGTGGCGTTCTCAAAATGGGTGCCCTTCATGCCCAGCAACTGTGCCTGCTGGTTCATGATATCCACAAACGCGTCCTCACTACCGGCAACGAATTCGGCCAGCGCTACCGAGGCGTCATTACCGGACTGGATAATCACACCCTTGAGCAGGGTCTCAACCGGAACGCTGGTGCCCTCGCGGACGAAGGTCCGAGAACCTTCGGTTTTCCAGGCGCGAACGCTGATCGGCACCATATCCGACATGCTGATGCGACCCTCGTCCAGCTCACGCTCGACAATGTAAGCCGTCATCATCTTAGTCAGACTGGCCGGTGGCAGACGCTCATGGCTGTTTTCTTCCATGATGATGCGACCGCTCTTGGGGTCCATCAACACGTAGGAGCTGCCGGCAATCTGCGGCGGCGAGGGGATCAGGACTGACTGCGCTGTCGTTTTTCCAACCAACGCCAGCGTCAGAACCAACAGAATCGAACAGGAACGGAGCAATGATTTTAGGGCCATGGGTTCAGTCATTTATCGTTAGGTGTGTGTCTTTCTGATTGCTTTTCAGTGTGAATCAGTCAGCAGAATCGATTGGGCGAAGCCCCGGGATTCAAGCAGGCTCTGCGCCCTTCGGGCACTGGTCTCGTCGGCGAACGGGCCAACCTGCACGCGATGGAAGCGACCCGAGCCGGTATCAATGGACCGGACCCGCAGCGGCTTCTCAACAATTGCCTGGGCCCTGTCCCTGAGTTTCTCCGCCGGATCACGGCTGCTGAACGAGCCCAGTTGGACGAACAGGGCATCGTTACCGACGGTCATCTGGCCGCTGGCAACCACCTGGGTCTCAGGATCATTCACGGTATCTCCGGGCATGAACGGCTGCCCCGCCAGCGTCATCGAACCATCTGGCCGCACGGTGATCGCAGCCACCTCGACCCGGGCAGTGCCCCGAGATTGGTATCCCAGTTTTTTTGCCGCTGCGTAGGACAGGTCAATCAGCCGGTCACCATGGAAAGGACCACGATCATTCACCCGGACAATGACCGAACGTCCGTTATCCAGATTCGTCACCCGAGCATACCCCGGAATCCGAAGGGATTTGTGGGCCGCAGACATAGCGTACATGTTAAAGGTTTCGCCATTCGACGTCTTGTGGCCATGAAACTTCTCGCCATACCAACTAGCGGTGCCCCGTGCAACATAGCCATCGTTGCTGCCCACCACCTGATACTGCTTGCCCCACACCGTGTACGACGACTTGTTGCCAGCCCGGCGCGGGGCCTCATACACCGGCTTGGCATCGGCCAGCCCGGAGGCGTCAAAATTGCCCGACGGAGCCCGATCCTGGGAAATACTGTAACGGGAAGAATGGTCGGTTTCCGGCGATGACGCGCACCCGGCAAGCAGCAGGGCCAATGACAGCGCCAAAAGGGATGAAAGCGAAGGTTTGAAAATCACAGTCCGGAAATCCTCTTGCACACCGGCCGCCAAATCAACGGGCGGGCAGCCGTGGCTTATTGTAACGGGTTATAACCAAGGTTCACCATTACCCACTCGCCACCTTTACCTAGGCGCTGATCATTCGGCGGTGGGTGTGAATGGACATCAGGACACCAAAGGCCGCCATCAGGGTAACACCGGAGGTGCCGCCATAACTGATCAATGGCAGCGGTACGCCCACCACCGGCAGCAGACCACTGACCATACCGACGTTGACAAAGATGTAGATGAAGAAGGTCATGGTCAGGGCGCCGGCCAGCAGGCGGCTGAACGAATCCTGGGCGGTAGCGGCGATGTACAGGCAGCGCAGGATAATCAACACGTACACCAGCATCAGCACCAGCATGCCAATGAAGCCAAACTCTTCCGCCAGCACCGCGACGATGAAATCGGTGTGACTCTCGGGCAGGAACTCCAGGTGCGACTGGGTGCCCTGCAGCCAACCCTTACCGTCAATGCCGCCGGATCCAATGGCGGTCTTTGACTGAATGATGTTCCAGCCGGCTCCCAATGGATCGCTCTGAGGATCCAGCAAGGTCAGCACCCGTTGCTTCTGGTACTCGCGCATGACGAAGAACCACATCATCGGGGCCGAGACTGACACCAGGGCTACAAACGCCAGAATCAGCTTCCAACTGATGCCGGCGAAGAACACCACAAACAGACCGGCCATGCCGACCAGCAGCGAGGTGCCCAGATCCGGCTGCTGAATGATCATCATCATTGGCACCAGCACGATGGCCAGGCCGACGATGACATGACGAAAACGGGGTGGCAGGAAATGCCGCGACAGGTACCAAGCTGCCATCATCGGGACCACCAGTTTCATCAACTCGGAAGGCTGGAACCGGGGCAGCCCGGGAATTGCCAGCCAGCGCTGGGCACCCTTGGCCCCAACACCTACCAGTAGTACCGCCAGCAAGGCGGCAATCCCGGCGGCGTAGAGCCAGGGCGCCCAGCGCCGAAACACCGAGGGATCGAGCTGGGCAAACACCAGCATCACCACGAATGCGACGCCGAGCCTTATGCCCTGGGCCTTGACCACCTGGCTGTTGCCGTCGGCGCCGCTATACAGCACGAACAGACCACCGGAGACCAACGCCAGCAGCAGGAACAGCAGGACCGGATCCAGGTGCAACGCCGACCAGATGCCCCGAGGCCGGCCCAACGGGTTGGTGGCCGTCGGATCGATAAAATCGTGCAGTGCCATTAATTCTCTCCCCCGGAGTCGACCCTACCCACCAGCGCCTCGTCGTCTGACTGCTGGAATTCCAGCAACCAGGCGTCAAACAGTTCACGGGCCACAGGCGCGGCGGTACTACTGCCGCCACCGCCGTTCTCGACGATTACAGCGACCGCGATTTCCGGGTTTTCAACCGGTGCAAAGCCGACAAACAGGGCGTGATCTCGAAGCCGTTCCCGCACCTCCTCGGCATCGTATTCCTCGTCCTCAGCCAGACTGAAGACCTGTGCCGTACCGGTCTTGCCTGCCATGCGGTAGGGTGCGCCAGCCCCGGCCCCACGCGCCGTGCCTTTGCGACCGTGCATGACCTCGGCCATGGTGTCTACCACATACTCCCAATCACTGGGGTCTTTCAGCTTCAGGGGCTCATGATTGCCATCGGGCAGGAAGCCAGACACGGACGTGTCACCATCAATGTCTTTCAAAAGCCGGGGCTCAGCCCAACTGCCCCGATTGGCAATCAGGGAGGTAGCGGTGGCCAGCTGCAACGGTGTCGCCAGCATGAAGCCCTGACCAATCCCCATATTCACCGAATCGCCCGGGTACCATTGCTCATCCCGCATCGCCCGCTTCCAGTCCCGAGACGGCAGCAAGCCGCTCAGTGCACCGGACACATCCAGGGCGGCGTCTTCGCCAAAGCCGAAGCGGGACAGGTAGTCGTACATGGTATCCACGCCCATTTTCACCGCGATTTCATAAAAATAGACATCGCAGGATTCTGCCATGGCGTCCATCAGGTCTACCCAGCCGTGGCCGCCACGCTTCCAGTCCCGATATCGTCGACCGGATTCGTTCAGCCTGAAATAACCCGGATCCCAGATGGTGTAGTCCTTGGTCGTCGCGCCACTGTCCAGGGCCGCAATCGCCAGCATCGGCTTCATGGTTGAACCGGGTGGGTACTGGCCTCGAAGCGCACGGTTAAACAACGGCTTGTCCCGGCTCTCGCTGAGCTCGCGATAGTCCGTGACACTGATCCCGGTAACAAACTTGTTGGCATCGAAACCGGGCACACTGGCCAATGCCAGAATGCCGCCAGTTGCCGGCTCGATCGCCACGATGGCGCCCCGCCGGCCGTCCAAAAGTTCGTGGGCGCGCTTCTGCAGCCTCAGGTCCAGGTGCAACTGCAAGTCCTCGCCCGGCACTGGGTTTTCCCGCTCCAGAACCCGCAAGGTCCGGCCCCGGGCATTGGTTTCCACGTGCTGGTAACCAACCTGTCCGTGCAGGATGTCCTCGTAGAAGCGTTCGATACCGGACTTGCCGATATAGTTGGTGCCGGCGTAATTAACCGGATCTATGCGCTGCAGCTCATCCCGGTTGATGCGACCAACAAAGCCCAGGGCGTGGGCGGTAAGTTCACTGTGGGGGTAATATCGAACCAGCTCGGCCTTGACCTCGACCCCGGGCAATTCGTGCCGGTGCACAGCCAGGCGCGCCATCTCCTGTTCGTCGAGGTCGTAACGTAGCGGGATTTCCTGGAAAGGGCGACGAGGCTCCTGCAATCGACGCTGGAAGCGCTCAAGGTCCTCTTCGGAGACATCCAGAATACGGTCGAGTTGAGTCAGTGTCTCGGCCATGCCGTCCACCCGCTCAGGCACCAGGGTGACACTGAACACTGGGCGATTTTCCGCCAGCAGGGTGCGGTTGCGATCGTACACCAGCCCCCGGGGCGGCGGGACTGACTGGACCTGCACCCGATTCTTGTCGGACAGAGTGGTGTACACCTCGTGCTCGACAATCTGCAACTGGTACATCCGGGCCAATAGGCCACCGATCAGCACCAGCACGAAGGCCAGCATGACCAGGGTGCGGCGTTGGAACAATCGGCGCTCGGCGGCAGTATCCTTGAATTCACCCCACGGCATAGTCGATCCTATGCCCGATGGTACGGGTGGTTACGGGTAATCGACCAGGCCCGGTACAGTTGCTCGGCCAGCAGAATACGTACCAGTGGGTGGGGCAGTGTCAGGGGCGACAGCGACCATTGCTGGTCGGCACGTTGACGACAGGCGTCCGCCAAGCCATCAGGACCACCGACGAAGAAGCTGACATCGCGCCCATCTTGCTGCCAGTTCTCAAGCTGGCTCGCCAACTTTTCCGTGGACCAGGGACGACCACCAACCTCAAGAGCGACGACCCGGTCTTTCGGGCCGGACGCAGCCAGCAGGGCCTCGCTCTCGCGTTGCATCAGTCTGGGGATATCCGGGTTTTTGCCCCGGTGTGCCAAGGGGATTTCGACCAGTTCCAGCGGCAGTTCCGGCGGCATCCGGCGGGCGTAATCATGATACCCGGCACTGACCCAGTCGGGCATCTTCTGCCCCACGCAGATCAGACGTAAGCGCATGCTTATTCGCTGCCCGCAACACCAAGATCCGGGGCATCACGCCAGAAGCGCTCCAGATCGTAGAACTCGCGCGTGGCGGGCATCATGACGTGAACAATCACATCGCCCAAATCCACCAGGATCCAATCGCTCACGGTGTCGCCTTCCACGCTGTTGGCACGAATGCCTTCGTCCCGGGCTTCCGAGACCACTGAGTGGGCAAGGGATTTTACATGTCGGTTGGACGTTCCGGATGCCAGAACCATGAAGTCGGTGACACTGGTACGGTCACGGACATCAATTACGCTGATGTCCTGTGCTTTCACATCTTCGAGCGCGTTAACTACCAGATCTTTCAGTTGTTCTGCCTGCATAATCACCCTGTTGGACGGGCGTCAGCCGAGGTGGCCGCCCGAAAAGTCTATTCAGCGGCGATTGTAGCACTAAAAGTTGCCGTCGGGGCAGGCTCCATAGAGCCCCAGACGACGAATCTCCTGCCATACCGAATCCGGGACCAGATAACGGGGTGACCTACCGGCTTCAATCCGTTCACGGATGCCGGTCGCAGAAATCTCCAGCAGTGGCAGCTGCAGGTCCAGCATCAGGCCACAGGGCCGGCCATGCAAGGCCTGAGGGTCAGACACCCGGCGCTCAGCCAGCAACGCCGCCGGCAGTCCGTCCGGGTCGAGCTCAGCACCGGGCCGGCGTACCACGACAATGTGGGCAAGCTCGGGAATCGACTGCCACTCCCGCCAACGGTCAAAACTGGCGAACGAGTCGGTGCCGACCACCATGATCAAGGGGTGTTCCGGCCCCAGCTCACTACGCAACTGGCGCAGGGTATCAGCGGTGTACGACGCCCCCGCCCGCTTGACTTCGCGGTCATCAACGCGCAGCTGAGGCTCCGCCGCCACCGCCAGCTCCAGCAGCCTCAACCGCTGGTCGGCAGAGGCCCCGGTATCACCTCGGTGAGGCGGGATATGGCACGGCATCAGGTTGATCGGTGCAACTTCCAACCGATCACTGATTTCCAGGGCCAGCCGGAGATGGCCATGATGAACCGGATCGAAGGTGCCGCCATAGATCACATGCATTGGCATCAGGTCCGGATGTGGCCGTCGCCGAACACCACGTATTTCTGGGACGTCAGGCCCTCAAGCCCTACCGGCCCGCGGGCGTGGATCTTGTCGGTGGAAATACCGATTTCTGCACCCAGGCCGTACTCGAAGCCGTCGGCGAAGCGGGTGGAGGTATTGACCATCACCGAACTGGAATCCACTTCGGTCAGGAAGCGCCGCGCCCGGGTGAAGTTTTCGGTGATGATGCTGTCGGTGTGTTGAGAGCTGTAGCGGTTGATATGCTCGATGGCACCATCGAGACCATCGACCACCCGTACCGCCAGGATCGGCCCAAGGTATTCCGCTTCCCAGTCAGCTTCCACTGCCTCAACGACATCAATAATACCGCGGGTACGCTCACAGCCGCGCAGCTCTACTTCCTTTTCTACAAACGCCGTGGCCAGCAACGGCAGGATATCATCGGCGATCTCGCCATCGACCAGCAGGGTTTCCATGGTATTGCAGGTGCCGTAGCGCTGGGTTTTGGCATTCACCGCAACGTTCAGGGCTTTTTCCGGATCGGCGTGACTGTCAATGTAGACGTGGCAGACGCCGTCCAGGTGCTTGATCACCGGCACACGGGCGTCACGACTGATCCGCTCGATCAGGCCTTTGCCACCGCGCGGAACAATAACATCAACGTATCGGGGCATGGTGATCAGCTCGCCCACCGCGGCGCGGTCGGTGGTTTTGACCACCTGCACAGCGGTCTCCGGCAAACCGGCCTCGGCCAGACCCTGGCTCAGACACCGTGCAATAGCCTGGTTGGAATGAATGGCCTCGGAGCCGCCCCGAAGAATGGTCGCGTTACCCGATTTCAGACACAGGCTGGCCGCCTCCACAGTCACATTGGGACGGGATTCGTAGATAATGCCAATCACCCCCAAGGGCACTCGCATCTTGCCCACCTGGATTCCCGACGGACGATAGGTCATGTCGGTGATTTCACCGATTGGATCGGGCAAGGACGCGACCTGGCGAAGCCCCTCGATCATGGTATCGATCCGCTCCGCAGTCAGCTCCAGTCGGTCGAGCATGGCGCCGTCGAGACCGTTACTCCGGCCGCTTTCCAGGTCCCTGGCGTTGGCCTCGGCCAGCTCAATGCGTGCCGAATCCAGGGCCCGGGCTGTGGCCAGCAGGGCCTGGTTGCGCACCGCCGTTGTGGAGCGCGCCACGAGCGTCGCGGCTGCACGAGCCTGCTCCCCGACCTCAGCCATATAAGCTGCAATATCCATCCGTTTACCTTCGTGTTAATCAACAGAATTCATTATTCGAGTCTAACTTTACCTTTCCCGTTTCAAGTACGCACCCCAAACAGATATTATAACCTTGCGATATGCCACATACTTAGGGAGTTTCTGAAAAGGACGGACACCATGGCCCAGTTGGCCGAAAACTTTTTGTTGAGCAGACTGTCGCGGGCCGGATTCGTGGTCCTGATTGCCATTTCGGCGCTCAGCGCAATACTGGGCGAGCCCCTGACGGCCGCCGCTGCCGCCGCCGCGGCTGGCATCGTGATTTGCGCACAAACCTTTCACAGCAATCGTCAGCAACACCCCTGGCCGAGCATCCAGCGGTTGTTTTTCGTCGCGCTTCTATTACTCATGCTGACCAGTTTCTGGACCGGACCCTGGGCGCTCAGCCACTGGTTCTACGCCCTGCCCCTGCTCGCCTTTGCGCTGCTTCCCCTGCGGCTGGCAGTGGGCATCACCCTGGCGATGATGCTGCTTGCCGGCCTTGCCATCCCCCTGGCCACCGGCCTGGCCGACCGACACCAGATGGTCAGCGCGTTCATGTTGACCACCCTGCTCTCGGGCCTGCTGGTGTTCCTGCGCGAGTACAAAAACCGCCAACTGGCACCACTGCGCCGCACCGATGAGCTGACCCAGGCCGCCAGCCGGGAATACCTGTCCGCAGACCTGCACAAGGAAATCCAGCGCAGCGAGCGTGAAGGTACCGACATGTCCATTATCATGATTGGCCTGGACACCCACCTCAGTGACCGCAATCCGGACCAGGATATTCGCTCTATCCTGCCCCGCATCGGGCGCTACCTGCATTCCCAGATTCGGGATTTCGACACCTACTACCGGGTCGCGGACCTGCAGTTTCTGGTCATTCTACCCGGCATTTCCACGCACAACGCCATCAAGCGTTCGGAGATCATGCGCAACGGCCTGGGCAAACTTCTGGAATCCCACCACATGGCGCTCACGGTTAGTACCGGCGTTGCCGGCCTGAACATTGGTGATGACGCCGACAGCCTGCAGCAGAGTGCCGCCAATGCCCTACGCCGAGCCCAGCAGCAAGGCGGCAACCGGACCCAGGCCTACAGCGCCTGGAACCAGACCGGGAACAAGACCCCTCCGCGCGCGCAAGGACCCACTTCATGACCGAGACCCGCCTGAGAACCTGGACGCATGGAACCGGCTATGTTCTGGCTACGCTCTTTATTCTGGCGCTGGCGATGCAGAATCTTCGTTATGGTTTTTACGAGCTATTCTACCTCGCCACCGGCATGGCGACCCTGACCCTGGCGGGGGTTGCCTATACCGCGGTGTGCCGCCGTCACCAGTTGTCGGCGCCCGGACACCTGATCATCCTGTCGGGCCTGAACAGCGGCCTCCTGGCCGCCGTGCTGACACTCGACAGCCCTGGCATCACCCACTGGGCCATGCCACTGCTGATCCTGAACCTGCTGATCCTGCCGCTGCGCCAGGGCATGGCGCTGTCGTTCCTGCTGCTACTGCCAACGGCAGGGGCGGTGCTGTTCCAACAACCCACCACCGATGCCGTCATCACCATTACCGGCCTGGTGATTCTGTTCGCCGCGGCGTCGCTGTATATCTGGCACTACGACCACATGGCCCAGTCTGCCGAAGATTTGGCCATTACTGATCCGGTAACTGGAGCCCACAACGCCCGCTTCCTGGATGAAACCCTGCAGAAAGAAATTAGCCGGGCCATCGCCACCGGACATCAGCTGTCGGTCATTGATCTCAGCATCGACTACGCTGACGAAGCGGCAGACCTACACGGCAAGGCTGGTGTGCAAACGCTGTTTCGCGACATGACCGAGCATTTGTTTGATGTCATACGGGCCGGCGACACCCTGTACACCCTGAACGAGTCGGAATTCTTCCTGATCCTGCCTTACACCCCTGAAGAAGGCGTGCGGGTGATTGCCGAACGGATCCGCCGGACCATCGCCGAACACCAGTGGGCCGTTGTCGGCAAGGCCACGGTCAGCATCGGCTGCACGACCCGTGGTACCGGCGACACCCGCACCGATGGCCTGCGCCAACGGGCTCATGCCGCCATGGAAGAGGCCCGCCGACGCGGTGCCGATTCGGTCTGGTTCAGTGCCGGAGAGACTATCGCAGCATGAGCGGTGATTGGCTCAGGGAGTTATCGGCCTGGTTAAGCCTACACCCGGGATGGCTGGCCACGGCTTTATTCAGTACCGCCTTTGTCGAGTCCCTGGCGATTGCGGGCATCATCGTGCCTGGGGTGGCGATTCTTTTCGCCATCGCTGCACTGGCCGGACAAACTGGCATGCCACTGACCGAAGCCCTGATCTGGGCGGGTCTGGGCGCCATCGCTGGCGACACCGCCAGTTTTGCCCTCGGACGCAAACTCCAGGGCCGGCTCAACGTAGTGTGGCCACTCAGCCACTACCCGATTCTGATGGCGAAAGGCCAGGCCTTCTTTCGCCAGCACGGCGGTAAGAGCGTGGTCATCGGACGCTTTGTCGGGCCCATACGCCCAATCATTCCCCTGATTGCCGGTGCCCTGTGGATGCCCTGGCAACGATTCCTGGCGTTTAATATTGTTTCAGCGGTGGGCTGGGCGCCGGTGTACATACTGCCGGGCTTTCTGGTAGGCAGCGCGCTGGCCAGCGACATTCAGCCGCCAGCGTACTTTTATCCGGTGGTGGGGATCAGCCTGGCCACCCTGATGGTGGTGTATCTGGTGCTGGTCCAGTTTCAACTGGGCCTGGGCAAGGGTGGGCGACTTTATCACTGGCTGGAACGGCGCATGGCCAGATACGACGCTACCCATCGTTTCTGGCGCCTGTACACCAACCACCGTCCGGACCGGGGAGGCGAGTTTCCTCTCGCCTCCATCATGCTGGCGCTGGGCGCTTCCGGCCTGTTCCTGATCTGGGGCCAGTTAGCCACCCAGACGCACAGCCTCGAGCCTTTCAATCAACTGGCGCTGATCTGGTTTGATCAGCTCCGGCAACCGCTACTCGACGGCCCGGTGATTATCGCCACCCTGCTGGGGGATCCGCCGGTGCTGGCAGCCGCAGCAGTACTGGCATGTCTGACACTGGCATTCCGGGGCTACTACGCCGCGGCCATTCATATTGTCATGGCCGCCGCACTCACTATCGTCCTGGTCTGGCTGCTAAAACTTACCCTCGGTGTCGACCGGCCCGACGCGGTGTTCCGTCCGCCGTCGTCCGGCGCCTTTCCAAGCGGCCACAGCGCCGGCATCACCGTGTTTGTCACCCTTCTGGCCAGTTTCGTTGCGGGCGAAAGCCGCAAACGCCAGCGCTGGCAGTTCTATGTCCTGTTTTCGTTGCCGCTGGTGCCGATAGCCCTCAGCCGGCTGTATCTGGGAGTACACTGGTTTACCGATGTGATTGGCGGCATATTGCTGGGGCTGGCGATTACTGGTGGAGTGCGGGCGAGTTACAGTCGGTACGACCGGGTGCACCTGGCCCCGGATCTGTCGATGGCCCTGGCTGCAGGCGCATGGCTGGCGTTTGCCGTCGGTTATGTTGTCCTGGCCTGGCCGGAGGCGCAGGTAAACCTGCGCCCTGCCTAACACATGGTTTCAGCCCTCTTCCAGGGCCTCCAGCAATTCCTGCAAGCGGCTCAGCCGCTCCAGCGGATCCTGCAATTCAACCAGGCGCTGCTTTTCCTGCTTGTCGAGAGGCAACAACTCTGTCAGGCGCCAGCCAACGTGCCGGGCATCGCCATAATCCACATCCATATCCAGATCCCGCACGACTGGATGCCGAAACAGCGCCCGGAGCACTGACGGCAGCTCGTTAAAACGATCCGGCACCTCACTGTCGGCCTCATCGAGTAAAACCTCGACATCGCCCACATTGAGACCATCCTCCTGCCGCCAGCTCCTGACCACAGTGACCTTTGCCGTTCCCTCCACCGTGATGCCCAACAGACCGTTCTCCAACTGCTGAAAATCAATGATGCGAACGTAAGTACCGATGTCATAGAACGACGCCGTGGGTCCGACCTCCGCACCGTCGCGCAGCAGCACGACGACAAAGCCCCGGTCTTCTTTCAGGCACCGGGTCAGCATGTCGATGTATCGCGGCTCAAAGAGCTGCAGGGGTATCCGGCCCCGGGGGAGGACAATGGAATTCAGCGGAAAAAGTGGAACATTCATATCAGTGCAGGTCACCGAGAGGTGGACTCCAGAGTTAAAAGACCCAATGAGGTCATCGAATTGACAGCAACTGCTGCACTTCATCCACCCGGGCACGGGCTTCCGTGAGAAGCTGCAGACTCCTCGACGCATTCAGTTCCAACTCACCCAGCCGACGATAGGCTGGTATCTCATCAAAACACGGCAGCCCGGCGTTTTGCCGGGAACCAATCATCGAATGCAACTGCGCTACAATCACCACGTCCGTGAGCTGGGGTTCGGCCGACCGGCACTGGTAGTCCCAACTCTCCGCGTGGCGCACAGCCTCAATAAACGTTGCCGGGAAGCCCCAGTTCTCCAGCACCGCCGTGCCAACGTCGGCACGGAGCTCGCTGATTGCATGGCGCAGGTTGTCCGGGTTGGCAAACAGGCCAGTATGGTGCTCCGCCTGAACCAGTACCGGCACCACGCCGATGTCGTGCAGCAAACCCGCCAGCAGGGCCTCTTCCGGGTTTAACCGGGTGGCATGATCCGCCAGTACCCAGCACAACGCCGCCACCTCCCTCGAATGCCGCCATAGACGCTCCATTTCCTGCTGCAACGCAGGCTGGCGCGTTTTGAACACCTCCCGCATGGAGAACACCGTCACCAGCTGACGGGTGGTGTGCATGCCCAGGCGAACAACTGCCTCGCGCACGGTTCGAACATCACTGAAGCCTCGATAGAGCGGGCTATTACAGGCCCGCACCAGCTTGACGGCGATGGAGGGATCCGCCGAGACCGCATTGGCCACCAGTTCTGCGCTGGAGTCGTCCCGATCAACCGCCCGACGAACCTTCCAGGCCACATCCGGCACACTGGGCAGCTGGATCTGGTTGGAGCGTAGATCAGAGTAGAACTCCATCAACAGCTCACTCTCATCATTCGTCTCACTGGCCTCGGCCGCCGGGGTTTCGTTCGAGTCCATCTCCTCCTGTTCCACCGGCGCAGAGCGCAACATCTGGTTCAGGATATCCTGCTCGACAATCAGAAATTCGCAAAGCTTGACCGCAATCACATCGTACATCCGTGGCTGCAGTCGAGCGATGGGATTGAGTGCGGCATCCGATTCAGCCTCAATCAACGTTTTCCGCCCGTCCACCGATTCCAGCTCAATCTTGCCGGAGATCAGAAAAAAATCGAGACCGTCCCGAACGCCCTTCTCCAGGACTCTCTGACCCGAGCCATAGGTGCGGCGTTCACCACGACTGGCAAGCAACACCAGTTGCGCGTCGGAAAGCCGATTCAACGGTCGAAACTCTCTCAGACGACGAAAAGGCAGACTGTCCTCCCCGGCCATGGGCAAGCTCCTTATATCATCCCGATCCAATGACGATGATTGATCCCTGTTAGTCATTGTAAGCGCCGTCTGCCAAAACAACCATGCGATAGGTGTCTAATCTGGTATCCTTTGACGCTGCACAAAGCCAACCAACAATCACCACCCGGTAAACACAGAGAGATCAGAACATCATGCCTCAGTATCGTTCGCGGACTTCCACCGCCGGTCGCAACATGGCCGGTGCCCGCGCCCTCTGGCGCGCCACTGGTATGAAAGATGGAGATTTTGGCAAGCCTATCATTGCGGTTGCCAACTCCTTTACCCAGTTCGTACCCGGCCACGTTCACCTGAAAGATCTGGGGCAACTGGTCTGCCGCGAAATTGAACGGGCCGGAGGTGTCGCCAAGGAATTCAACACCATCGCCGTTGACGACGGCATCGCCATGGGCCACGACGGCATGCTGTACTCTCTGCCTTCCCGGGAGATTATCGCCGACTCCGTCGAGTACATGGTCAACGCCCACTGTGCCGACGCTCTGGTGTGTATTTCCAACTGCGACAAGATCACGCCGGGCATGCTGATGGCCGCCATGCGCCTGAATATACCGACCATTTTTGTGTCGGGCGGCCCGATGGAAGCCGGCAAAACCAAGCTCTCTGAACACAAACTTGACCTCGTCGATGCCATGGTGATCGCCGCCGACCCGAACGCCGACGACGAAACCGTAGCCGAGTACGAGCGTAGCGCCTGCCCTACCTGCGGCTCCTGTTCTGGCATGTTCACCGCCAACTCCATGAACTGCCTGACCGAGGCCATCGGGCTGGCGTTGCCCGGTAACGGTTCCATGCTGGCCACCCACGCCGATCGTGAGCGCCTGTTCCTGCAGGCCGGTCGTCAGATTGTGGAGAATGCGCGCCGCTATTACGAGGAAGATGACGCTTCGGTACTGCCATTGAGCATCGCCTCCATGGCGGCCTTCGAAAACGCCATGGTGATGGACGTCGCCATGGGTGGCTCCACCAACACCATCCTGCACCTGCTGGCAGCAGCCCAGGAAGGCGGCGTGCCATTTACCCTGAACGAGATTGACCAGCTGTCCCGCAAGGTGCCGCAGCTGTGCAAGGTGGCTCCCAACTCCCCGAAATACCACATGGAAGATGTCCACCGTGCCGGCGGCATCATGGGCATCCTCGGCGAACTGGAGCGCGGTGGTCTGATCAACACCGACCTGCCCACCGTGCACAGCAAGACCATGAAGGAAGCCCTGCAGACCTGGGACATCATGCGGTCACCACCGGCCGACGTAGTCGAGTTCTACAAGGCCGGCCCGGCGGGCATTCCCACCCAGACCGCATTCAGCCAGAACACCCGGTGGCCAACCCTGGACGGCGATCGTGAAACCGGATGCATCCGGGCTGTGGAACACGCCTACTCCTCCGAGGGAGGCCTGGCAGTGCTGTACGGCAACATCGCGCTGGACGGCTGCGTGGTGAAGACCGCGGGCGTGGACGAGAGCATCTTCGTATTCGAGGGCACGGCGCGGGTATTCGAGAGTCAGGATTCTGCCGTGGCCGGCATCCTCAGTGATGAGGTTCTGCCCGGTGAGGTGGTGATTATTCGCTATGAAGGTCCCAAGGGCGGACCGGGCATGCAGGAAATGCTCTACCCCACCAGCTACTTGAAATCCAAAGGCCTGGGCAAGGACTGCGCGCTGCTGACCGACGGCCGTTTCTCCGGCGGCACTTCCGGCCTGTCCATCGGCCACGCTTCCCCCGAAGCGGCCGCAGGCGGCGCCATCGGGTTGATCGAGAATGGTGATCGCATCCGCATCGACATTCCGAACCGCACGATCAACGTGGAGCTGGACCAGCACGAGCTGGACCGTCGTCGTGAAGCCCGCGATGCCAAGGGCTGGAAACCCGAGCTGGCGCGGGATCGAAAGGTCTCTGCAGCCTTGAAAGCCTACGCCCTGCTGGCTACCAGCGCGGATAAGGGCGCGGTCCGGGATCTCAGTAAACTCGACTGAGTTTTCACTGGCCCACAAAAAAGCCCGCTCAGGCACACCTGGCGGGCTTTTTTTGTTCGTGCTGGATTACCAGAGCGACCAGCCGCCTTCGTCGTCTTCTTCGATGGCGCCTTCGGTCTTGCTATCAGCCTTGGCTGACGCAGAGGAACTCGAAGCATCATCGCTGCTCGCAGACTCGCTGGAACCTGTCGATGCCGCAGCAACTTTAACAGAGATCATGCCCAGAGCTTTTTTGGTCTCGTCATCAAGCATACCGGTGGCCTGCAGGCCATTGTCCTTCTGGAATTGGGTCAGGGCCGCGCGGGTGGAGTCGTCCATTTGGGCACTAACATTCTGGATTTCATACCCAGCCCCATAGAGGGCATTTTTGACGGCTACGGTGTTGTTGGCAGAAACCGTGGGGGCCAGCCCGAGCATCATTACGGTACCGGCGGCGATGGCCAGACGGCCCAGATTATTGGTCATTTTTTTTGTATTACTCACCTGCATTACTCCCGATCACATCGATACACTGGTCTTGTTATGTTGAGGTGCCCATCTCCACGATTTCGGGCGAACGCTAAAACCTTACCACATTTTCATCTTTGAACACCCCGCGCGATGCAGTGAGCGTCAAACAGATTCCTCGTCCTGACGATTCGGTACCGCAACTGACGGTTGGCGATGGGATTCTTCGCCAAACTCCCGGATGAAGATGCCCCAGAAGGCCATAAACAGCGCCGCCACCAGCGGCCCCATGACAAATCCATTGACCCCGAACATGACGATGCCACCCAGCGTAGACAGCAGCACAATGTAATCCGGCAGCTTGGTGTCCCGGCCCACCAGCACCGGGCGCAGCAGGTTATCCGCCAGCCCAATCACCACCACACCGAAAATGGTCAGAATGGTCGCCTCCACCATGTCTCCGATGGCGGCCAGGTAGATAGCGGCCGGCACCCAGACCAATGCCGCGCCCACCGCGGGCAACAATGAAACGATGGCCATGACTACGCCCCACAGCAGCGCACCCTTGATGCCCAGAATCCAGAAGATCAGGCCACCCAGGGCACCCTGAATGATCGCAATTAACAAGTTGCCCTTAACCGTGGCGCGGGTGACTTCCGCAAACTTGGCGAACAGCAGACGCTCACGCTCGTCCCCTAGCGGCAGAGCCTTGATCAGCAGCTCCACCAGCTTGCTGCCGTCCCGCAGCAGGAAAAACGCCAGGTACACCATCAACGCCAGGCCGAGAAAGAACTGGAAGGTATTCTGTCCGACGCCGAGCGCCTGCTTCGCCAGGAACTGGCTACCACCGACAAACAGACTGACCACCCGATCACGAAGCTCGTCAAAACTGACATCAAAGGGCGCCAGAAACGCTTCGATGGCC
This sequence comes from Marinobacter alexandrii, assembly GCF_005871205.1. GTDB lineage: Bacteria > Pseudomonadota > Gammaproteobacteria > Pseudomonadales > Oleiphilaceae > Marinobacter > Marinobacter alexandrii. The sequence goes on from NZ_SWKM01000013.1 coordinate 573,796, forward strand.
GGGAACGACTGGTTAACCTGGTCAATGTATTCGCCCGGCCGTATTTCGCCACTCTGGATTCGCTGGTATAGACCAACGCCCTCGGCGATCAGGGACGTGACCAGCACCAGGACTGGTATCACCACAATAACCATGCAGATGATCAGGGTGATCAGGGCGTTCAGGTTCGGGCGCTCCCCCAGCTTGCGCACCAGAAGTTGCTGGACGGGATGGAAAATCAGAGCAATTGCCACCGCCCAGAAAATAGGACCAAAAAACGGCTTCATCAGCAACACAAAAGCCAGGGACACGCCCACCAGCATTGCGAGAAAAGTCCGTGTTTCGAGTTTTGCGTACATAGTTCTGATTGTTCCTGACCAAGAAGCGAAGACGGGCCTACGGTGTTATCAACCGCGTGACCGCCTTAGCCTATCACGGCAACGTGGCCACTGTAGCCTTCTTAGGGGTATAGTGGTCGGTTATTGATCAGCTAATATGAGACAGGTTGTACTGTTGGAATTTGAAACGTTTACGCCGGAAACTGCTCTGGAAGCCGCCGTCGAACTGCGCCGGGTTCTGGCCGCCCGAACCCATCGCCGCAAAGTGATGGGGCAGGAAGTGCTGGTGCCAGGCCAACTGGGCGAGGCCTTGCAACTGCCACGCACCATCAACCGGCTGCAAAGCAAACAGCAGCGGCAGCGGGAACTTGGCCTGGACGATTTTCACGAACTCTGGCCAACCCTGTCGCCGACAACCCGGGAAAAGGTTCTCCGGGCCATCGGCTGGTACGATCCGAAAGCGCTTGATTGGGAAGACAAGCGCTCCAACCGTCGACCGGTGGTCGATCCGGACAATTGAGGCGTAACACTGAGGCTTAACTTAAAACGGGACCTCAACTTTAAATTGTCACACTTCATCCATAGGTTGGATGTATCAGGAGGATAACTATGAGCTTGCATGATCAACAAATTTACACCGCCTACCTGGCCGAAGGCAGCACCGTGCCCACCTTACTCTGCGGCCACTGCCGTTCGATTCTTTCCCGGGCCCGGATCTTCCGGAACGAAGGCGACAATCAACGAGAGACCGAATGCCAGACCATAGGCCTCTGCTCCGCCGACGATTGCGGTGCGGTGAACTGCTGCGACGCCGCCATGGCGCGAATTGACAACCCGGAACAGCTGTTCGGCATCGCGTCCTGATTCAAACCGGCAACGCTCTGTTACGCAACTCAAACACACAAAATTTCCATCTGATTTATCCTGTTCGTTGACGATTGCTTAAGTCGTCCCGCCTTTCGGGACCGGCAGTTTCTGGCAATCACCTTCCATCAGTCAGGACAGTCGATGGCATGCGTATTCTGAGAACCGATGAAGCCCGCTTCGCAGGTCTTCCGGATTACCCGTTCGCTCCGCATTACCTGGAAGTAGCGCCCAGCCTCAGGATGCACTATGTGGACGAGGGGCGGAAGACGGCTTCACCGGTGTTGATGCTGCATGGAGAGCCGTCCTGGTCTTACCTTTACCGGCATATGATTCCGCTGGTTGCCAGCGCCGGTCATAGAGTCCTTGCACCCGACCTTGTCGGCTTCGGCAAGTCGGACAAGCCATCCGAGGTTGGAGACTACAGCTACGACCGCCATTTGGCATGGCTTAGCGCCTGGCTGGAGGAACTCGACCTTCGCAACGTCACTCTGGTGTGTCAAAACTGGGGCTCGCTACTGGGCTTGAGATTGGCTGCCGAGCACTCGCATCGGTTCAGCCGGATCATCGTTGGCAACGGCATGCTACCCACTGGCGACGACCCGATGCCGACAGTGTTTTCTATTTGGAAGGTATTTGCCGGCCACAGCCCCTGGTTTCCGATCAGCCGCATTGTTCAACTGGGAACCGAGCGTACGCTCACCAAGGCCGAGCTGGCCGCCTACGAGGCGCCCTTCCCGTCTGCGGATTACAAAGCCGGTGCCCGCGCCTTCCCCGGACTGGTTCCGCTATCCGGCGACGATCCTTCCGGAGCGGCAAACAAAGATGCCTGGCGGGTGCTGGAGAAATGGCGCAAACCCTTCATCACCTGTTTCAGTAGCGGTGACCCGATTACCCGTGGCGGCGATCGCGACATGCAACGCAGGATTCCCGGTGCCCACGGTCAGCCCCACATCACGCTGCGGGGCGGTCATTTCCTGCAGGAAGATTCGCCGGAAGATTTCGCGCGCGTTGTTATTGACGCAATGAAGTCGGAGATGGCGGCCTGAGCCGCCATCTCCCACAACTCTCTATTCTCTTCTGGAACGCTCTATAGCTTTCTCCAAGCCCATTAACCGAAGACAGTCACGGTCTGACGGCTCAGTGCAACCAGTTCACCACCAGCAGTCCAGATGCCAGCCTGGGTGTGGCCATAACCCGCACCGGCTTGATCGATACTGGCCTTGTAAAGCAGCCAGTCACCGGGCTCCAGGGCTGGACGCGGGTGCACAATGTCCAGGGCCCAGCTCAGGGAGCTGGCCGGTGCCGGGCCCCTCAGGTGCGACAGGACCGCCGGCGGCCACGCGTCAATCAAGGCAACTATGTGAGCATCGGAAAAGCTCTCCGGAGTTTCCCGGAACTGCATCCAACCACCCATTTCACGGCCACCTTTGCCGCTGAAGGGCATGTGACCAAACGCCCACCGCATCTCGATGTGCTGGGTAAAATCCGGAGTCACGCCCGGAATGTAGGGCAATGCCTGGCACTGCTCGACCGGTTCGCACCCGGGGGCTGGCAGTGCATCTACCTGCACTGCGGATTGGCGGTCGCCACCAAAGCTGGCGAGGCAAACCAGGCGCGGTTCACCACCCTGCAGAATACGCCCCTGCACCTGGCTTACCGCCTTGCCCTCGCGCAGAATCTCGGCTTCAAAGGTGGCCGCAACGCCCGGCTCTACTGGCCCAACAAACGACACCTGTAACGACCGCATCGGTCGGCCGGCACTGACCAGATACTCCATGCGATCAAACATGAGCGCCGCCACCAGGCCACCAAAGCTTGCCCGGCCCTGTCCCCAACTGGGAGGAATAACGAGTTCCTCATCGGCTCGTACCGCAGACAACAGCTGATCAAAGGTCATTCTGAATTCCTGTTAGCAACCTATCGGGAAAAGTGAGACTGCCGTAGTTATGCTGCCAACGCAATAACGGCGCACGGGCAACTACCTACAGGCTTCAAAGGAATATGCGTATTAAAGAAGCGCCAAAGCGGCTATAATGCGATCACATCATGCATTGCCTGCAATGCCTTACCTCCCGAATTCCGAGTGAATCAATGTCAGAATTGTCCTTTGCCGAACTGGGTCTGGACCCGGCCGTACTTGAAGCCGTGACCGCCGTTGGCTATGAAAAACCGTCGCCCATTCAGGCGCAGTCCATCCCCGCCCTACTCGCCGGAAACCATCTACTGGGTGTTGCCCAGACTGGTACCGGTAAAACTGCGGCTTTTGCCCTGCCGCTGCTGAGTCGAATCGACGCGTCCGTTACCGAGCCCCAGATTCTGGTGCTGGCACCAACGCGGGAGCTGGCCATCCAAGTGGCTGAAGCTTTTACTACCTATGCCAGCAAGTTCCGCCAGTTCCACGTTCTGCCGATTTACGGTGGCCAGGACTTTTACCCCCAGATCAAGGGCCTGCGTCGTGGCGCCCAGGTCATTGTCGGCACTCCCGGCCGGATGCTGGATCACCTGCGCAAGGGCACCCTGAAACTGGATAGCCTGAAGGCCCTGGTTCTGGACGAAGCCGACGAAATGCTGCGCATGGGTTTCATTGACGACGTTGAGGCGATCCTGGCGAAAACGCCGGACAACTGCCAGCGCGCTCTGTTCTCGGCCACCATGCCGCCGCAGATCAAGAAGGTTGCCCAGACTTACCTGCGCAACGCCACGGAAGTGAAGATCGAGAGCGAAACCCGCACCGTCGAGCGCATTTCCCAGTTCGTTCTGCCGGTTTACGCCGAGCGTAAGCTGGATGCCCTGACCCGCATCTTGGAAGTTGAGCCGATCGATGCCGCCATCATCTTCGTGCGCACCAAGGCTGAGACCACCATGCTGGCCGAGAAGCTGTCAGCGCGGGGCCATGCCGTGGCACCCCTGAGTGGTGACCTGAACCAGCGTCAGCGTGAGCAGACCGTTGAAGATCTCAAGCGCGGCAAGAAAGACATCATCATTGCCACCGATGTGGCAGCCCGTGGTCTGGACGTGGCCCGAATCACCCACGTCATCAACTACGATGTGCCCTACGATACCGAAGCCTACATCCACCGGGTTGGCCGTACTGGTCGTGCCGGTCGTACCGGCAAGGCGATTCTGCTGGTCACTCCGCGCGAGCGCAGCTGGCTGAAGACGCTGGAACGCGCCACCAATTCACCGATGGAAGCCTACGAGCTGCCCTCGCCGACCGATCTCAAAAAGATGCGCGAGCAGCAGTTCGAGAGTCAGTTGCTGGGCTTTGCCGAAGACAAGAAGCTGGCCAAGGCGATGTCCTTGCTGGATGAGATTGCCGAGCGCAACGAGATGGATATGGCCATGGTGGCTGGTGCACTGGCATGCTGGATGGAAGCCGCTCAGCCGGGGTCACTGCCCCTGGAGCAACCAGAAGCCCTGCCGGTAGTCTCCGCCACTCCGCCCCGTCGTGACCGCAAGGGTGGTCGTCCGGGTGGCTTCAAGAATGGCCCGAAAGGCGGCTTCAAGAAGGGTGGCCCGAAAGGCCGCGGTGGTCCTGGCGGCCCCGGCGGTCGTGGCAAGCCTCCCGGAAAGGGCGGCAAGCCCGCAGGCAAGCGCCCACCTCGCCAGGCTTAAGCCTGGCGCTGATAGACTACGAAGCTGTAGTCGTAAGGGTTGTTATCGGACGCGGAGAAATCCTCCCGTCCGATTTCTTCCCACATATCCCAGTTCACTTCCGGAAAGAATGCGTCCCCTTCCACCTCTGCGTGCACTTGGGTAACGTACATTCGATCCACTATCGGCAGCGCCTCGGTATAGATCTGGCCACCGCCGATGATCATCACTTCATCACCACCTTCCAGTTCTGCCTGAGCCTCAGCTTTGACCAGGGCATCTTGTAGCGACGTTGACGCCACTGTTCCAGCAGGGGCTTCCCAGTCCGGGTTGCGGGAGATCACCACGTTCATGCGGCCCGGCAAGGGGCGACCAATGGAATCCCAGGTCTTACGGCCCATGATGATGGGCTTACCCATGGTTGCCTGCTTGAAGTAGCGCAGGTCACCGGGCAGGTACCAGGGAAGATTGTTGTTGCGGCCGATGACCCGGTTGCGGGACATGGCTACGATGAGGGCTTTCCTCATTTCGGGTCCTCTTGTATTGGAGTTAGCAAGGGCTGGGCCGAGCTGCTCAAAACCCGCTCAAGCACGTCCATGTGACGCTTGAGCTCCGCCATCCATGGCTCCGCACAGTTTTGAACAGCTCGCCCCACCCCTCGCAATCAAACTATGAGACAGCCTACCGCAACTTAGATCGCGATCGGCGCCTTGATCACCGGATATGGCTCGTAACCTTCAAACTCGAAATCTTCCAGCTCGTACTCAAAGATCGAAGCCGGCTTGCGCTTGATGACCAGCTTTGGCAACTCACGCGGTTCGCGCTTGAGCTGCTCAAATACGATGTCGTCGGTCAGATGGTTCTGGTACAGGTGGCAATCGCCGAAGGTGTGCACGAACTCACCCACGTCCAGATCGCATTGCTGGGCAATCATGTGGGTCAGCAAGGCGTAGGAGGCGATATTGAACGGCACACCGAGGAACAGGTCGGCACTGCGCTGGTACAGCTGGCAGGAGAGCTTGCCGTCGGCCACGTAGAACTGGAACAGGCAGTGGCATGGGGCCAGCGCCATGCGGCCTTCGCGCACATTGTCCTGGGGGCCGATGGATTCGTCCGGCAGTTCAGCCGGATTCCAGGCCGAGACAATCAGGCGGCGGGAGTTGGGCTTGGTTTTAATCTGCTCGATGACCTCGCTGATCTGGTCCACTACCCGGCCGTCCGGGCACTGCCAGCTGCGCCATTGCTTGCCGTAGATCGGCCCGAGATCGCCGTCTTCCAGCGCCCACTCGTTCCAGATCGAGACCTTGCGCTCTTTCAGCCAGTTATTGTCGGTGGAGCCGTTCAGGAACCAGAGCAGCTCGTAAATGATGCTGCGCAGGTGAACCTTCTTGGTGGTCACCAGGGGGAAACCATCCTGCAGATTGAAACGCAGCTGACGGCCAAATACGGATCGGGTGCCGACGCCGGTTCGGTCACCTTTGTTGAATCCGTTATCCACGACGTCCTGCATCAGGTCGAGATAGGCTTTCATTCTGCAGTTCTCCGATAAGCAATAAACATGAGTACAGCACCGGCCAAAATCATCGGGGTCGACAACACCTGCCCCATGGTCAGCCAGTCAAAGGCCAAGTAACCCAACTGTGGGTCCGGCTCGCGCACAAATTCCACCATGAACCGGAAGATACCGTAGAAGATCAGGAACATGCCGGACACCGCCATTCTCGGTCGGGGGTTCGCGGAGAACCACCAAAGAACAACAAACAGCGCCACACCTTCGAGGGCAAACTGGTACAGCTGGGAGGGGTGTCGGGCCAGCGCGTCCGGCGCGGTGCGGAATACCATGCCCCAGGACACGTCGGTCGGCTTGCCCCAGAGTTCGCCGTTGATGAAGTTGCCAATGCGCCCGGCACCGAGGCCGACCGGCACCAGCGGGGCCACGAAATCGGCCATTTTCCAGAAACCGGCGCCAACCTTGCGGCCATACCACCATATCGCAAACATCACGCCCAGCAAGCCACCGTGGAAGGACATGCCGCCCTCCCAGACTCGCAACAGCCAGAGCGGGTCGGCCAGGAAGACGTCAAAGTTGTAGAAGATCACGTAGCCAAAACGGCCACCCAAAATCACGCCCAGTGCCAGATAGAACAGCAGATCCCCCATCTGTTCTTCATTGATTGGCGACCAAGGCTTGCGGGTGCGCAGCCGCCCCAGCCACCAACCCGCCACAAAACCAACCAAATAAGTCAGGCCATACCAGTGAATCTTGAGAGGACCAATAGCGATGGCCACTGGGTCTATCTGGGGATGTTGCAGCATCGACTACCTCTTAACTCAGAAGAAAACGGAGTCCCATCACAAGCAGGACCAAGGCAAAAATTCGTTTTAGCACAACACCATCCAAGTGATGCGCCAGCGCCGCACCAAAGCGGGCGAAAAATACGCTAGTCAGCGCAATGCCGAGCACTGCCGGCAAATACAGAAAGCCCACGCTGTACTCAGGCAGACTGGGGTGATGCCAGCCGGTCCAGACGTTGCCCAAAGCACCGGCAACGGCAATAGGCAGTCCGCAGGCTGCCGATGTTCCAATCGCCTGCCGCATGCGCACGTTGCACCAGTTCAGGTACGGCACTGTCAGGGTGCCACCTCCAATGCCAAAGATCGCCGACGCCCAGCCAACGATTCCGCCGGAGGCCGCCAGCCCGGGGCGGCCGGGCACATCCCGGCCAGGTTTCGGGTTGGCACCGGCCAGCATTTTAATCGCCACCGCAATGACAAACACGCCGATGACAAGTTCCAGGGTGGGCCCACTCAATAGCGCCGCCGACCAGGCTCCCAGGACCGCGCCAATGACGATACCCACGGCCATGGGCCGGAAAATTTCCCAGCGCACGGCACCGCGCTTGTCGTGCGAGCGAATCGAACTCAGGGAGGTAAACACGATGGTCGCCAGTGAGGTGCCAACCGCCAGATGCGCCGCCACGTCGGGGCTGACCCCTTGCAGCCCAAAACTGAAGATCAGCACCGGTACAATAATGAGCCCGCCACCGATACCGAAAAGACCCGCCAGAGTCCCGGCTACTGCGCCCAGCGCGAGATAGGACGCAAACACGTAAATCAGGGTTATCACCTGGCTCACACCCCCAGCAAAACAAGGCTGGTATGATACACACCACAACTTGCAACTTCATTAACTCCCGGAGCGCCACGTAAGCCATGTGCCTGATTGCTTTCACCCTTGGCCAGCATCCTGACTTTCCACTGGTGGTGGCCGCCAACCGGGACGAATTTTTCCGCCGGCCAACGGCGCCCATGGACTGGTGGACCACCGAACAGAGCACCGAAATTCTGGCTGGCCGCGATCTGCAGTCGGGTGGAACCTGGCTTGCGGTGGCTCGGGACGGCCGCGTCAGTGCCGTGACCAATGTCCGCGAAGGCTCCCCCGAAACCGGCCAGACCAGCCGCGGCGAACTTCCGATTCGGGCTCTGGCGGAGCCCATTTCGGCTCTGGCCGGCTCGCTATCGAGCCGGACCGAACAATACGCCGGTTTTAACCTGGTATACCTGAACGAAGCGTCCGGATGGTACTACAGCAACCGGGACGCCCATCCGGGGCGACGGGTGCATCGCGGCGCCTACGGGCTCAGCAACCATCTGCTGCAAACGCCCTGGCCAAAGTTGCTGCGGCTCCGCCAGAACGTCGCCGACGTGGTGGCGTCGTCCGGTGGCGACGCTGACCAACTGCACCAGGCGTTGATCCCTCTGCTCCAGGACACCACCCCGGCACCGGATGACCTGTTACCCGACACCGGCGTTGGCCTGGAGACCGAGCGCTTCCTGTCGTCACCGTTTATTGTCGGCGACGCCTACGGAACCCGTGCCACCACCATTGTCAGCGTGTCTCGCCATGGCCAGATCACGGTCAGTGAACAGAGCTGGGGCTCCAATGCGCAAGCGCTTGAATATCGCCGTTTCCAGTGGCAGCGATAGCCTGCAAGCTCTGGTATAATCCGCCAAATTCTGACACCCGATCGGAGGGCCCTGATGGCCAGTGAACAAGGCGCCACATCCATTGCAGACTTCGAAAAATCCCTCGATGAACTGGAGAAGCTGGTTCGGGACCTCGAGCAGGGCGAACTTTCTCTCGAGCAGTCGCTGACCGCATTCGAACGGGGCGTCAAACTGACCCGGGAATGCCAACAGGCCCTGAAGAGTGCCGAGCAGCGGGTCGAGCAGTTGGTCCAGAACAGCGACGGCACCCTGGAAACCCGACCATTCAAGCCGGACGATGCCAACTGATGACTGATCAGCACAAACTGGCCATGGACTTTCTTGAGACCTGCCGTGTCCGGGTGGACGCCGAACTGGATCGCCGCATCGAGCGGAGTGCAGCCTCCGAGCGGCTCCAGGAAGCCATGCGCTACAGCGTCCTCGGCGGCGGCAAGCGCATCCGTCCAGCGCTGTGCCTCGCCGCAGCCAAGGCGGTTGGACAAGCCGGCGACCAGGCCCTGGCACCGGCCTGCTCGGTGGAATTAATCCACGCCTATTCCCTGATCCACGACGATCTGCCCGCCATGGACGATGACGAGCTGCGCCGGGGTCGTCCCACCACGCACATTGCGTTTGACGAGGCGACGGCCATTCTGGCCGGCGATGCCCTGCAGACCCTGGCCTATGGCTTGCTGGCCAACAACACCGAAGGCAGTGCCGAGGCACGACTGGCGATGATCCAGGAGCTGGCTCGCGCCAGCGGCCATCTGGGCATGGTTGGTGGTCAGGCCATCGATCTCGAGTCGGTAGGCAAGACCCTGTCTCTGAGCCAGCTCGAAACCATGCATCGGCATAAGACCGGTGCCCTGATTGAGGCCAGCGTACGACTCGGAGCCTTGACTGCGCCGGCGGTGTCAGAAGCGACTTTGACGGACCTGACTGCCTATGCCCGTGCCCTTGGCCTGGCCTTCCAGGTTCAGGACGATCTCCTGGATATCGAGGGTGACACCGAGGTGATCGGCAAACCCCAGGGCTCAGACGCCGCCCGAGCCAAGCCGACATATCCGGCCCTGCTGGGCGTGTCAGGTGCCCGGGAGCACCTGGGCGCATTACTTTCCAGTGCGCTCGAGAGTCTCCGGACCTTCGGCCCCGAGGCAGACCCCTTGCGGGCAATGGCGGATTACGTGGTGGCACGAACCCATTGAACCCCAGCCCCCGAAGGGCGCACACTGACTTTAATCAATGCGTAACAACTGGCCCGATAGGTGTGAAACAGGCAGCCCTGTTCCCCTATAATGCCAGGCAGTTGCCGAACATTCCGGAAAAGACCCGAGCAGATGCAGGACACTTACACATTCAAGGAAATTCCGTCACAGCGGCCGAACACCCCGCTGCTGGACCGGATCGATGCACCGGCTCAGCTGCGAGAGCTGCCGGCTGAGCAGCTCACCCAGCTGGCCCGGGAACTGCGCGCGTTTCTGCTGTGGTCTGTGGGCCAGACCGGGGGTCATTTTGGCGCCGGTCTTGGCGTACTTGAGCTGACCGTGGCCTTGCACTATGTCTTCAATACTCCGGAAGACCGGCTGGTCTGGGACGTAGGTCACCAGGCCTACCCCCATAAGATCCTCACGGGCCGACGGGAACAGATGGGCACCATTCGCCGCAAGGACGGCCTGGCCGGCTTCCCGAAGCGGGCCGAGAGCGAGTACGACACCTTTGGTGTGGGTCATTCCAGCACCTCCATCAGTGCCGCCCTGGGCATGGCCATCGCCGCCCGTATGCAGAATACCGGTCGCAAGAGTATTGCGGTCATCGGCGACGGTGCGATGACCGCGGGCATGGCTTTCGAGGCCCTGAACCACGCCGGCCACCTCCACTCCGACATGCTGGTGATCCTGAACGACAACGACATGTCGATCTCCCGCAATGTCGGTGGACTCTCCAATTACTTCGCCAAGCTGCTGGCCAGCCGGACCTACAATCAGGTTCGCGACAGCAGCAAGAAGGTGCTTCAGGGCGCGCCGCACCTGATGGCCCTGGCCAAGAAAACCGAAGAGCATTTCAAGGGCATGATTGCCCCCGGCACCCTGTTCGAGGAACTGGGCTTCAATTACATCGGCCCCATTGATGGCCATGACTTGCCGTTGCTGGTCGAGACTCTGGAAAACATCCGGGAACTGGAAGGACCCCAGTTCCTGCACGTGGTAACCACCAAGGGCAAAGGGTTCGCGCCGGCCGAAGCCGACCCAATTGGCTATCACGCCATCAACAAGATCGAGCCAGTGCCGGCCCACAAACCCGAACCGGTCACCCCCAAGCCGGCCAAGCCCAAGTACGCCAACGTCTTTGGCCAGTGGCTGTGCGACACCGCAGCGCAGGACGAACGGGTGGTTGGTATTACCCCCGCCATGTGCGAGGGCTCGGATCTGCTGGCGTTTGCCGAACGCTATCCTGAGCGGTATTTCGATGTCGCCATTGCCGAGCAGCATTCGGTAACTCTGGCTGCTGGACTGGCCTGTGATGGCGCCAAACCGGTACTGGCGATCTACTCGACCTTTCTGCAACGGGGTTACGACCAGCTGATCCACGACGTTGCGATCCAAAACCTGGACGTGCTGTTTGCGATCGACCGGGCCGGGCTTGTGGGCGAAGACGGCCCGACCCACGCCGGCGCCTTCGATATCAGCTACCTTCGCTGCATCCCGAACATGCTGGTGATGACGCCGTCGGATGAAAATGAAACCCGTCAGCTGCTGCAAACCGGCCTGATGTTCAGCGGCCCGGCTGCAGTTCGATATCCCCGTGGCACTGGCCCTGGCGCAGAGATCCAGCCGTCCCTCGACGGACTGCCCATCGGCAAGGGTCGGCGCGTTCGTGACGGCAGCGGCATTGCCATCCTCAACTTCGGTACGCTTCTGACTCCTGCGCTGGAGGCAGCTGAGGCTCTGGGTGCGACGGTGGCGGACATGCGCTTTGTGAAGCCACTGGACGAGGAGCTGATCGTCGCCCTGGCCGAGCAGCACGAGTTACTGGTGACACTTGAAGAGAACGCCATTGCCGGAGGTGCCGGCAGCGCGGTGACCGAGTTCCTGAACCATCGCGAGGTACAGATGCCGGTGCTGCAGCTGGGCCTGCTGGACACCTTTATTGATCACGGCAAGCACGGCGAACTGTTGCATGACTGCGGCCTCGATGCCGACGGCATCCGCATCGCCATCGAAGGGCGCATTGAGCGCTTGCAGCGTCAGAGCCTGAAGGCAGTGAAACAGTCTTGAACTGGTAGACAGTCCTGAACTGTTGGATAGCGCTGAACCGCCACCACAAAAAAGCCCGCCATTTGGCGGGCTTTTTCATGCAACAGGGAAAGTATCCCGACCTCAGTCGGTGAGATCGTCGTCCTGATGGGTTTCCAGCCAGTGCCCAAGCTTGCTCTGCTTGGTGTCCAGGTAGTGCTCGTTGTGCGGGTTCCGGCCCACGTGCAGCGGTACCCGCTCGGTGATATCGATACCGTACGACTCCAGGGCTTTGACCTTTCTCGGGTTGTTGGTCATCAGCCTCAGGCTCTTGATGCCCAGATGCTCCAGCATGTCCTTACACATGCTGTAGTCCCGGAGATCCGCGGCGAAACCAAGCTGCTCGTTGGCCTCAACGGTATCTGCGCCCTGATCCTGAAGGTTGTAGGCACGGATCTTGTTCAGCAGGCCAATACCGCGGCCTTCCTGACGCAGGTACATGAGGATGCCCCGGCCTTCCCGGGCGATACTGCGCAAGGCTTCTTCCAGTTGGTAGCCGCAGTCACAGCGCATGCTGTACAGCGCATCGCCGGTGAGGCATTCGGAGTGTGTACGGGCCAGCATGGGCTCGTTCTCGTCCAGTTTACCCAAGGTCAGGGCCACGTGCTCTTTACCCGTATCCGGTTCCTCAAAGCCGTGCATGTCAAAAACGCCGAACGGGGTCGGCAAGCGGCAGGTCTGGATGTAACGAACAGCCACAGTGGTTCCTCGTGGTTCAGTCAATCTGGCCGCGCATTCTAGCACGCGGCTGTCGGTGATACCCAGTGGCCGCTGCGTCCGCCTTTCTTTTCCAGCAGTCGCACCGCACCAATTTCCATCCCGCGATCTACCGCCTTGCACATATCGTACAGAGTCAGCGCCGCAACGCTGGCGGCGGTCAGGGCTTCCATTTCGACACCCGTCTGCCCCGAGAGTTTGCATCGGGTCTGAATATGCACCGAGGCGCCGTCCTCGCCGGGAGCCAGCTCAACCTTGACCGAGGTCAGATTGAGCGAGTGGCAAAGCGGAATCAGCTCGTGGGTCTTTTTCGCGGCCATGATGCCGGCAATGCGCGCCACCGCAAGCACATCCCCCTTAGGGTGATCGCCCGCAACGATCATGTTCAGGGTTTCCGGGGTCATGCGAATGGTGGCCTCGGCCCTGGCTTCGCGCTCGGTCACAGCCTTGTCAGTGACATCGACCATGCGGGCTTCGCCATTGTCATCCAGGTGCGTTAACTTACTCACGGCGTCTCCAAAACTGTCTTGAATGAGGAATTCGATCGGCAGGATTAAAAGCATACCAGAGATGGGCGTCACAACCCCGGATAACCGTCAGTGCTGCGGCCACCAAAACCGGATGCCAGCAACGCCCTGACCACCCTCGTTGCGGGCACGAGCAATGTCTTCAGGGTTCAGGCCGCCCAGCCCGAACACAGGAATTGTTGCCGTAGCCGCCATCCCCCGAAACGCGTCCCATCCGATGCCCTCTGCCCCGGGATGGGTGGCCGTGGCCCGCACCGGCCCCAGGGTGGCGTAGTCCGCCCCAATCTCGACCGCGTGGGCAAGCTGATCAGCGCTGTGGCAGGACACACCAAGCCAGGCCTGCGACGGCACCGGTCGGGAAACAAGGCTGGCCGCCTCGCGCCACGGCAGGTGCAGCCCCGCCGCACCCGGGGTGTCGGCGAACCTTGCCGGAGCCCCGTGGACGATCAATCCGGTGTCGGCACGCCGGCACACTGCCAGAGCCTGCTGTGCTAACTCTCGGTAAGCGGCTGACGCCAATTCCTGAGCTCGAAGTACTATTAAAGGCCGCTCCTGTACTAGATCCGCAAGCGCAGCCTGCAGGCTCGCAACGCCACCGTCGACGGTGGTGATGGTGCCGGTGATCGCCAGCGCCGAGGGTAACCGCAGGGCTCGGATGATGGGGCGATTGGCGGCCGGGAACTGATCATCCTGCAGCTCTTCCGGCGCCAGCCAGGCGATGGGCTGACCTTCACAGCCTACGGCCTCACCGACGGCCTCTGAGGTGCGCCACACGTCCAGGAACACCCGCTTGTCACCATAGTCATGGCGAATGCCGATAACCGGCTCAAGGGACGCCTCCGGTACCGCCAGAGCGGTTTCCTCGGCAATCTCACGCACCAGTGCCTGCTGGACGGTTTCACCCGGCTCAACCTTGCCGCCGGGAAACTCCAGCAGCCCACCCTGGTGGGTGTGGTCTGGACGCCGGGCAATCAGCACCCGACCGTCACGGATGATCACCGCGACGGCAACGTGGATCTCACGGATCGGCGTGGCAACCTCTGTCATGCTCAGGTCCGGTACTCGGCGTTAATGGTCACGTAGTCATGGGAAAAATCACAGGTCCAGACAGTTTCGTTCACTGTGCCGCGTTTGAGATCAATGGCGATAGTGATGTCCTCTCGATCCATGACCGCCTGCCCACGGGCTTCCGAGTAATCGTCGGCACGGCCGCCGTTACGAACCAGGCAGACCTCACCCAGGAAGATCTCCAGGGCATTGAGATCGAGATCCGGAACGCCGGCGCGGCCAACCGCGGCCAGAATCCGGCCCCAGTTCGGGTCGGAAGCAAACAGCGCGGTTTTCACCAGGGGCGAGTGCGCCACGGTGTAGGCCACATCCAGCGCCTCCTGCTGAGTCGCAGCGCCGCTGACGTCAATAGTGACAAATTTGGTGGCACCCTCGCCGTCGCGCACGATGGCGTGTGCCAGGTCCAGGTAGACCTGGCGCAGGGCTTCACGCAACTCGGGCAGCTCAGGGTTGTCGGCGGTAATCTCGGGCCCCGTGTACTGGCCGCTGGCCATCAACATGCAGCAGTCGTTGGTGGAGGTATCGCCATCGATGGTAATGCGGTTGAACGACTTCTCGCCCAGCTCATAGGCCAGGGTCTGCAGCAGTTGCGGCTCGATGCGGGCGTCGGTGGCGATGAAGCCCAGCATGGTGGCCATGTTCGGGCGAATCATGCCCGCGCCCTTGCTGATCCCGGAAATGGTTACGGTGTGGCCGCCAAGATCCAGCCGGCAGGACGCACCCTTGGGCCGGGTGTCGGTGGTCATGATGCCGCTGGCCGCTTCTTCCCAGCGCCCTTCGTCGGTACTGGCGAGTGCATCCGGCAGGGCATCGACAATTTTCGCTACCGGCAGCGGCTCACCGATCACACCGGTCGAGAATGGCAGCACCTCAGTGGCGCTGACACCGGCCTGCTGTGCCAGTGCAGTGCAGCAAGCCACGGCATCGGTCATGCCGCGCTCACCAGTCCCAGCGTTGGCATTGCCGGTATTTATCAGCAGGTAACGCGGTGCCTTTGCGGCCAGGTGCTGTCGGCTCAGGGTGACCGGTGCGGCGCAGAACTGGTTACGGGTAAAGATACCAGCGACCCGGCTATCCGGCGCCAGTTCGAACACCACAATGTCCTTTCGGCCGGGCTTCTTGATACCGGCGCTGGCAATGCCCAGCTTGACGCCGGCCACCGGGAAAAAATCGGGCAAGGTTCCGGGACCTACTGCCATCCTGCATCTCCTCTGACAATGCCTTAAACAGGCAATTCATAACGTAAAAACCCGCAGCCTGAGGATGTCAGGTTGCGGGTCTTGAACCTTGGTTCAGTCTCGACGATTAACTGACCTTACCATGGCATTGCTTGTACTTCTTGCCGGATCCGCACGGACAGGGTTCGTTGCGCCCCACCTTGCGCTCCTGACGGACAAAGGTTTCCGGCGTAGCGCCAGCCTGCTGCTCACCCCGACCAGCACCTTCGGCGGCACTCTCGGCCGTGGCGCTGGTCTCGTCGTGACGCAGGCGGGCGCGAGCCAGTTCCTGCTCCAGCTCCAGCTTGCGGCGGCGCTCGACTTCTTCCATCTCTTCCCGGCTCTGGACCCGGACATGGCAAAGCACCCGGGTAACATCGCGCTTCATGGTTTCGAGCATGTCCTGGAACAGGTTAAACGCTTCGCGCTTGTATTCCTGCTTCGGGTTCTTCTGGGCATAACCGCGCAGGTGGATACCACGACGCAGGTGATCCATGTTCGACAGGTGCTCTTTCCACAACGTATCCAGCACCTGCAGGAAGACCTGCTTTTCGAACTTGCGCATGGCCTCGGCGCCGGCAATCTCTTCCTTGCCCTTATACGCAGTGACGATTTCGTCGAGGATCTTCTGACGCAGGCTCTCTTCGTGCAGGTTGCTGTCTTCGTCCAGCCACTTCTGCACTGGTAGCTCGATAGACATCTCGGACTGCAGCTGGGATTCCAGCCCGGCCACATCCCACTGTTCCGGCATGCTCTGGGGCGGAATGTATTCGCTGACCATGGTGTCGACCACGTCGGCACGGATGGTATCAACCATCTCAGAGATGTCCTCCGAGGACATCACTTCGTTGCGCTGCTCGTAGATCACCGTACGCTGGTCGTTGGCGACGTCGTCGTATTCCAGCAGCGTCTTGCGCATATCGAAGTTGCGGCCTTCAACCTTACGCTGGGACTTCTCGATGGCATTGGTCACCATCCGGTGCTCTATGGCCTCGCCCTTCTTCATGCCCATGGCCTGCATCAGGCTCTTGACCCGATCCGGCGCAAAGATCCGCATGAGGTTGTCTTCCAGCGACAGGAAGAAGCGAGAGGAACCCGGATCGCCCTGGCGACCGGCACGACCGCGCAGCTGGTTGTCGATGCGGCGGGATTCGTGCCGCTCGGTACCGATGATGTGCAGGCCGCCGGCATCCAGCACATGGTTGTGGCGCTCGGTCCACTCGGCCTTGATCTTGGCTACGTCTTCCTCAGACGGATTGTCCATGTCCGCGACTTCGAATTCCCAGTTACCACCCAGCACGATGTCGGTACCTCGACCGGCCATGTTGGTGGCGATGGTGACCGCACCGGGGCGACCGGCCTGGGCAATGATCAGGGCTTCGGAATCGTGCTGCTTGGCGTTCAGGATCTTGTGATCAATGCGCGCCTTTTTCAGCAGCATCGACAACAGCTCGGACGCCTCAATGGACGCGGTACCCACCAGGATAGGACGGCCCTCGGTGGTGACATCCTTGATCTCATCGATGATGGCGTGGAATTTCTCTTCCTGGGTCAGGTAGATCAGGTCGTTGTAATCGATACGCTGGATCGGCTTGTTGGGCGGAATCACCACCACATCCAGGCCATAGATCTGGCGGAATTCAAACGCTTCGGTGTCAGCGGTACCGGTCATCCCCGCGAGCTTGTCGTAGAGACGGAAGTAATTCTGGAAGGTGGTGGAAGCCAGGGTCTGGCTCTCAGCCTGGATATTCACGCCTTCCTTCGCCTCAACAGCCTGGTGCAGACCTTCGCTCCAGCGACGACCCGGCATGGTACGGCCGGTGTGCTCGTCTACGATGACCACCTGACCACCCTGGACGATGTAGTCGACGTCCTTCTGGAACAAGTGATGGGCACGCAGAGCCGAATGGACGTGGTGCAGCAAGCTCAGGTTTGAGGCCGAATACAAACTCTCGCCCTCGGCCAACAGCCCCTGATCCAGCAGCAGTTCTTCGACGCGCTCGTGACCGGATTCGGTCAACTCAACCTGACGGGACTTTTCATCGATGGTGAAATCGCCAGTAGGTTCACCTTCTTCCGGCACTTCGCCCTGTTCCAGATTCGGAATCAGCTCGTTGACCGCCTTGTAGAGCTTGGAGCTGTCCTCTGCGGCGCCAGAGATGATCAGCGGCGTCCGCGCCTCGTCGATCAGGATCGAGTCAACCTCATCCACGATGGCGTAATTCAGGCCACGCTGCACCTTGTCTTCGGTGCTGAACGCCATGTTGTCGCGCAGGTAATCGAAACCAAATTCGTTGTTGGTACCGTAGGTAATGTCGGCCTGGTAGGCGGCACGCTTCTCTTCCTGCGGCTGACCGGAGGCAACAACGCCGACCTGCAGTCCCAGGAACCGGTACAGCTTGCCCATCCAATCGGCATCACGACGTGCCAGGTAATCGTTCACGGTTACCACGTGAACGCCTTTACCCGGCAGAGCATTCAGGTACACCGATGCGGTTGCCACCAGGGTCTTACCCTCACCGGTTTTCATCTCTGCAATGTGGCCTTCGTGCAGGGTGATACCACCAACCAGCTGGACATCGTAGTGACGCATACCCATGACCCGGCGGCTGGCTTCGCGAACCGTGGCAAATACTTCCGGCAGCAACGCGTCCAGGCTCTCGCCTTCTTCAATTCGACGCCTGAACTCAGCAGTCTTGCCTTGCAGTTCGGAGTCGGAAAAATTGCCAAACTGTTCCTCAAGTTCGTTAATGCGCATTACTGACTTACGCATACGCTTGATTTCTCTGGCATTTTTACTGCCGAACATCTTGGTTGCAAGCTTTGTGAACATAGACCACTGCTTCTTTGATTAATCGGAGGAAGCCGGCATTCTAACCTTATTTCGCGACCGGAAAAAAGGTAGCGCTCACGGCAGTACAGATTGGGATAACTTGTTGATGTTCCAACTGCCGGTCAAGACGACGTTGAGGACGCCAGGACAGCAGAACGTAAGGGAAGGAACCCTTACGTGGAGCGGAAAGGAACTTCAGTTGCTGGACCGGGCAATATACTTCACCGGATCCTTGGAACGACCATTGTGCAGCACTTCAAAGTGCACGTGGGGGCCGGTGGATCGGCCGGTGCTGCCCATCAGGGCCACTACCTGCCCTTTCTGCACAACGTCACCGACGCTGACCTCAATGGTCTTGCAGTGGCCGTAGCGGGTGACCAGGCCATCACCATGGTCGATTTCAACCAGGTTTCCGTAGCCATATCGCTCGCCGGCCCAGGTTACGACGCCACCAGCGACCGAAATAATATCACTGCCTTCCTTGCCAGCCAGGTCGACGCCGTCATGCCAGGTGCGCTTGCCATTAAAGGGATCCGAACGGTAACCGTACTTGGAGGAGAGCCAACCCCAGGTTATCGGCCGGCCTTCAACAAACATTTCCTCTTCGAGCTTCTGCCGCGATGCCAACTTGTCCAGCAGCCGCAATTGCTGCTCCCGGTCGTCCAGCTGTTCTTCCAGGCGCTCAATCATTCGGGTCAGTGCCGGTGCGCTAAAGGATTCGCGCTCGCCGCTGCCTTCCGGACCACCAACCGCGGCCGGCTCATCAAAATTGAACTCTTCGCTCGCAACCAGCCCGGACTCGACAAAACGCTGTCCCAACGCATCCAGCCGCAGTAGGCGACCTTGTATCTGGCCCAGGCGGAGGGTGAGTGCATCAATCTGCTGCTGCACTTCCTGTTGTACCATCGACAATTCCGACTTCTGCTCGTCCAGTCGCGCCTGCCAATGAGCCACCAGGGCAGACGGTGTCGGTTTTGCGGCCTCGGCCTTGCTGACCGCAACCTGATAACCTGCCCAGCCCGCTATGCCAAGCACAGCCAGTAACAGGCAAAGCACGCCCACGGCCACCGGCGCATTCAGTGCCACCACGCGGGATTGCCCGTGATGCCTGCCAACGAGGATAATATTCATATCATTTTCTGATTTCATCTTGAGTCGCAACCTGTGTCCTGTAGTGTTGCGCCCCGGAAATTTCCATATGGGCTTGCCATCCATGACAACAACTACGTACTGAGAAGTCGTAGCGCCCGGGTAGACATACTTCGTGAAGACAATGTAAAACGAGTCTAGTACGGGCACTACGCATAAACCGTGCCGAAGTGTAACCAATCGTAAACAAACTCGTCGAGTGAAAACCCGCCCATGAAGCGAAAAAGCGAACAGAAAGCAAGCTTTGACAAGCTCGGTGGCACCCCGGTCCTGAAAGAGCTCATGACCAAAGCGGAACTTCATCGCCAGGCTGAGGAGCAGGTACTGTCCGCGCTACCCGGCTCGCTTGCCGAGGGCACACGGTTTGTCAGCTGTCAGGAAGGTGAACTGATTCTGTCCGCAGAGAACGCTGGCAAGGCCAGCCAGATTCGCTTCCGCCAGCACGAGATCATGCAGAGTGTGCGGGAAAACGAGCTGTTCCAGTTCGTCTGGAAACTCAAGGTTAAGGTCGTCCCGCCAAGATTCCGGGACGCCCCCAGGTTCACAAAAGCACCCCTGAGCAAAGAAAATGCCCAGCTCCTCAAAGAGGAAGCCGGGCACACGAAGGATAAAAAACTACGCGAGGTTCTCGAAAAACTCGCAAGCCACGTCCGGGATTAGGCGTCCTGCCTTAAGCCGGGGCCGCCAGCACAGGCTTCATGTAGGAGATGGGCGCGGTCGCTTCGTCATCGAAGGTAACCACTTCCCACGCGTCCTCTTCCGCCCTGAGCTTGCGCAGTAGCTTATTATTCAGATCGTGACCGGATTTGATGCCACGAAACTCACCAATAAGGCTATTACCCAGCAGGTACAGGTCACCGATGGCGTCCAGCACCTTGTGCTTAACAAACTCGTCATCGTAACGAAGACCGTCTTCGTTAAGAATTTTGTAGTCGTCAACCACAATGGCGTTATCCACACTGCCACCGAGGGCCAGGTTCATCGCCCGCAGCTTCTCAATGTCGCGCATGAAACCGAAGGTCCGAGCGCGGCTCACCTCTTTTACAAACGAGGTGCTGGAGAAGTCGACGGTTGCGGTCTGGGCACGACCCTTGAACACCGGGTGGTCAAAGTCGATGCCGAAGCTGACCTTGAAGCCTTCAAACGGCAGGAAGGTCGCCTTCTTGTCGCCTTCTTCAAGAGTCACTTCCCGCTTGATGCGGATGAAACGCTTAGCCGCTTCCTGCTCGGCAATGCCGGCAGACTGAAGCAGAAACACGAACGGCCCAGCGGAACCATCCATGATCGGCACTTCAGCAGCGCTGAGTTCCACGAAGCAGTTATCGATACCGAGACCAGCCATTGCCGACAGCAAATGCTCTACTGTCGCCACACGAACACCGTCTTTTACCAGCGTCGTAGACAGCATGGTCTCACCCACATTTTCCGCGCAGGCACGAATCTCGACCATCGGGTCCAGATCGGTCCTCCGGAAGATAATGCCTGAGTCTACCGGGGCGGGCTTCAGGGTAAGGTAAACCTTCTCCCCGGAGTGCAGCCCTACACCGGTAGCACGGATAGTGTTTTTAAGTGTCCGTTGTCTGATCATCGGTTCATTATTCCGTCACAAAATGTCGATATTCTGAGCAAAAATCTGCCCGGAGAATATCAGAAAGTAAGACTGAGTACCATTTAACCAACGCGGCTTTGCGTCAAATTTACAATAAGCCAACGCTTGGTAATCAGCGCACGTTTATCCGGATTAATGGTTCCTTTTTGCTGCTCCAGCTCTCGAATCTGGACCGGCAACAACTATACCCGGATCACACTTGCAACAGACTATCAATCAGCCTGACGTCGCAGGAATGCGGGAATATCGAGATAGTCGACTCCCTGCTCTTCACTTTCCTTGCTCTGGTCAATCGCAACGTTGCCGTGAGACACAGCGCGACGACGCAGAACCGCCGGACGATCTAACTGGTTGTAATCGGTTGTGCCATCGAGTGTGCGGGAGTTGTCCACCACCTTGGTGGGCTTTTCCCGGTCTCCACCGAGGCCAGTAGCTACTACAGTGACCTTCAGTTCATCGGTCATTTCCGGATCAATCACAGTGCCCACAACAACGGTGGCGGAATCGGAGGCAAACTCACGCACAATGTCGCCAACCTCGGAGAATTCGCCCAGGTTGAGATCCATGCCGGCGGTGATGTTGACCAGAATACCCTTGGCACCCTGCAGGTTGATATCTTCCAGAAGCGGGCTGCGCACAGCGGCTTCGGCAGCTTCGCGGGCTCGGTTTTCGCCGGTGGCGCGAGCGGTGCCCATCATCGCCATGCCCATTTCAGACATCACCGTCCTCACGTCGGCAAAGTCGACGTTGATCATGCCGTTGCGGGTAATCAGATCAGCGATACCCTGAACCGCTCCCAACAGCACATCGTTGGCCGAGGCAAAGGCGTCCAGCAGGCTGGTCTTCTTGCCCATGACCGCCAGCAGCTTTTCGTTCGGGATGGTGATTAGCGAGTCGACGCACTCTTCCAGCTCCTTCAGGCCGGCCTCGGCGACGCTCATGCGCTTGCCACCTTCAAAGGTGAATGGCTTGGTAACCACAGCCACGGTCAGGATGCCAAGTTCGCGAGCCACTTCGGCCACCACCGGAGCAGCGCCGGTACCGGTACCGCCACCCATGCCTGCGGTGATGAAGACCATGTCCGCGCCTTGCAGGGATTCTGCAATACGGTCGCGATCTTCCAGGGCCGACTGGCGCCCGACTTCTGGATTCGCGCCGGCACCAAGCCCCTTGGTAATGTTGCCACCAAGCTGAATGATCTGGCGCGCATCCATATCGGTCAATGCCTGGGCATCTGTGTTGGCGCAGATAAACTCCACACCTTCGATGTCGCTGTTAAGCATGTGACGCACGGCGTTGCCGCCGCCTCCGCCTACACCGACGACTTTAATGACAGCGTTTTGCTGGACATTATCGACGAGTTCAAACATTTCCCCTACTCCTTCGTGCTGTTAGTTCAGCCTTTCCAGGCTGTTTTTTCGAGAATGTTTATTCGAGATACCTTCGTTTTCTGCATCCCTGGCTCGGTCAGAACTGCCCCGTAAACCAGGCTTTCATGCGCTCAAACAGCGAGGGTGCTTCTTCACCCTTGAGCACCGGCGCCCGCCCAAGATCCATCTGGCGGAAGCCATGGATCAGCAACCCGACGCCCGTGGCGTAAATCGGGTTGTTGACCACTTCCGTCATGCCCGAGACCGCCTGCGGACAGGCCAGCCTTACCGGCATGTGGAAGATTTCCTCGGCCAGTTCCACCACGCCTTCCATGGTGGAGGAACCGCCCGTGATAACGATGCCTGCCGGGATCATGTCCTCGAACCCTGACCGGCGCAGCTCGGACTGGACCAGCGTGAACAGCTCCTCGTAGCGCGGTTCGACCACTTCCGCCAGGGCCTGACGGGACAGGTCTCTAGGCGCACGATCGCCAACGCTCGGAACCTTGATGGTTTCATCGGCCCCGGCCAGCTGTGTCAGGGCACAGGCATACTTGATCTTGATTTCCTCGGCGTTCTGCGTGGGTGTGCGCAGCGCCATGGCGATGTCATTGGTGACCTGGTCGCCGGCAATGGGGATGACCGCGGTGTGGCGAATGGCACCGCCGGTGAAGACCGCGATGTCGGTGGTTCCGCCACCAATGTCGACGACACAGACACCCAGTTCTTTTTCGTCTTCGGTCAAAATGGCGTGGCTGGAGGCCAGTTGCTCCAGGATGATGTCATCCACCTCGAGACCGCAGCGCTTGACGCATTTTTCAATGTTCTGGGCGGCGTTAACGGCACAGGTCACCAGGTGCACCTTGGCTTCAAGCCGGACACCAGACATGCCCATCGGCTCCTTGATGCCTTCCTGGCTGTCAATCACGAACTCCTGCGGCAGGATGTGCAGGATTTTCTGGTCCGCCGGAATCGCTACCGCCTGGGCCGCATCAATGACCCGATCGATATCAGCCTGGGTCACTTCACGATCGCGGATTGCGACAATGCCATGGGAGTTCAGGCTCTTGATGTGACTACCGGCAATGCCGGCATACACCGAGTGAATACGGCACCCCGCCATGAGCTCAGCCTCTTCCACCGCACGCTGGATGGCCTGGACGGTGGTTTCGATGTTTACCACCACCCCACGCTTGAGCCCCCGTGAAGGATGGGAACCAATGCCCACCACCTCAATGGTGCCGTCCATCTTGCGCTTGCCGACTATCGCAACCACCTTGGATGTTCCGATATCGAGGCCGACAATCATGTTTTCCGTTTCAACCGATGACATGTATCTCACCAAACCGTGGTCTGAATTAACCGTTGCTATGATTTCGGGCCGGAAGCGGCTTGCGCCGCCTTCCATTGCACCGCCACACCGTTGGTGTAGCGGGCATCAACCCGACTGACTTCGTCCGACCGTGACGCCAGTCGGGTTTCATAAACTGTGATAAACCGTTCGAACCTTTGCTCTACCTGATCCCGGCCCAGCACCACTTCGATGCCGTTGGCCAGTTTCAGGGTCCATGCACCACGCTGTTCCAGCGACAAACCTGCGAAGTTCAAGCCATGGCCGACCAGTTGCTCACTCATTGTCTGCGCCATGCGAATGACATCCCGAACTCTCTCATCGGGCCCCGCCAGCTTCGGCAGCCGACCAGCCACCTCCGGATTGGGCGGCAAAAACAGCTCGCCGGTACGGCTAACCAGACGACCATCGGTCCAATAGGCCAATGGCTTCTTTTCGCGAATGTCGATGGCCAACCGATCCGGCCAGACCCGGCGCACAGCCGCTGATTCAACCCAGGGCCGACGCTCCAGGCTGTCCTTGATCTCCGACAGGTCAGTGGCGAAGTAGCTCTTACCAATCCAGTTGCCGGCAGCACGTTCAATCGCAACTTTGCTGTCACCCATCAACTCGCCATTCACGTCGACCGCCAGAATCTGCTGATCCATGGCTCCCAGCACCTTGCCGGTGCCCCAGGGCACCAGCGCTGCAAGCAGTACGATTACTGCCCCCATGCCAACCTGTAACCAGGGCACGGTGGCCAGCACTGCCTTCAACACGCCAAACCGGTCCCGCTCCGGGCCGAGGGACGTAGCCCCCCGGCGCCGCGGGGGATCGGACGGTTCCGCCCGACTCCGGATCAGCAGTGTCTCAAGCATCGCTACCCTCCTTGGTGTTACAAACCAGGGTGTCACGGAGTATCCGGACCACCAGCTCCTCAAAGCTGATGCCCGCCGCCTTGGCCGCCATGGGCACCAGGCTATGGTCGGTCATACCTGGCACCGTATTCACTTCCAGCAACCAGAACTGACCGTCGTCATCCTGCATGATGTCGACACGTCCCCAGGTCCGGCAGCCCACCACCCGGAACGCATCCAGAGCCAGCTGCTGCAGACGGATCTCGTCGTCGGTCGCCAAGCCACAGGGAATCCGGTACCGGGTGTCGTCGGCCAGGTACTTGGCGTCGTAGTCGTAGAACACGTGGTCAGTGCTCAAGCCAATGGCCGGCAGGGCCCGGTCCTGAAGCAGGCTGACGGTGAACTCCGGCCCTTCAATCCACTCTTCCACCAATACCAGGGTATCCAGCACCTCGGCTTCCTCGTAGGCTTCTACCAGCTCCTCGGCGGTGTTGACCTTACGGATGCCGATGCTGGAGCCCTCGCGGGACGGCTTTACGCTTAATGGCACCCGCAGCTCCGCCACGATTTTCTCTGCTTCATCGGCAGACGACATGGTGCGGAACTTCGGTGTCGGCAGACCACAGCCCTCGAACACGTAC
The DNA here is from genome assembly GCF_005871205.1 of Marinobacter alexandrii. Taxonomy (GTDB): domain Bacteria; phylum Pseudomonadota; class Gammaproteobacteria; order Pseudomonadales; family Oleiphilaceae; genus Marinobacter; species Marinobacter alexandrii. The sequence goes on from NZ_SWKM01000013.1 coordinate 599,172, forward strand.
TTGGTGCGTAACTTGTCCATGGCAAGTGCCGACGCCAGCACTTCACTCCCGGTGTACGGAATCTCCGCCTGGGCGAGAATCGCCTGGAGCGTGCCATCCTCGCCACCGCGCCCGTGCAGGGCGATGAAGACCCGGTCAAAATCCGGAGCTTCCACGGTCTTCAACAGGCAACCACGGACATCCACGGCAAAGGCATCAACGCCGGCGGAAACCAGGGCCGCAAGCACGGCCTTTCCGCTTTTCAGGGACACGTCCCGCTCCGCGGAATCTCCCCCCATGAATACGGCCACGCGCCCCAGCGCTCGCACGAGTTCAGGGGGTGCCTGATAGGGCTGGGGTTCGGGATGTTGCATGTCACTCACTGGCAATTACTCCTGCTGCGGCCAATCTGGCCGCCACACCACCAATATCTCCGGCGCCCTGAGTCATCAGCAGGTCACCGTCCTGCAGCACGTTCGCCAGCAGGCTTTCGATTTCGTTGTTGTCTTCCACAAACATCGGCTCAACCTTGCCCCGCTGCCGGATGCTCCGACAGAGAGCCCGGCCATCAGCACCGGGAATGGCGGCTTCACCTGCTGAATAGACATCCATCAGCAACAGGCCGTCGACTTCAGACAGCACCCGCACGAAGTCCTCGTACAGGTCGCGGGTACGGCTGTAGCGATGGGGCTGATAGAGCATCACCAGACGTCGGCCCGGCCAGGCATCGTGGGCAGCGCGGATGACCGCCTCCACCTCGGTGGGATGGTGGCCGTAATCGTCCACCAGGGTGATGTTGCCCTTTGGCGTCTGGTAATCACCGTAAACCTGAAACCTGCGCCCGACGCCGGCAAAACTTGCCAGGCCCTTACAGATAGCGGCGTCGTCCACACCCTCGTCGGTAGCCACGGCAATCGCCGCCACCGCATTCAGGACGTTATGGCGACCCGGCATTTTCAGTTCTACCGACAGATCGGACCGGCCACTGGGGCGCTTCACCACAAAGCGGGTACGCAGGCCGTCTGATTGAATCTGTTCCGCGCGGTAATCCGCCTCCGGGTTGTCGATTCCGTAGGTGATGATGGCGCGGGAAATGCGCGGAATAATTTCGCGGACGTAGGCGTCGTCCACACACATCACGGCGACCCCATAGAACGGCAGGTTATGCAGGAAATCGACGAAGGTCTGCTTCAGCTTCTCGACATCACCGCCGTAGGTGTCCATGTGATCGGCTTCGATGTTGGTCACCACCGAAATCACCGGTGTCAGGTGCAGGAACGAGGCATCGCTCTCATCGGCCTCCGCCACCAGATAACGGGAACCGCCCAGTTGGGCATTGGTACCGGCGCTGTTGAGCTTGCCACCGATAACAAAGGTGGGATCCAGCCCGGCTTCGCCCAGCACTGAGGCAATCAGGCTGGTGGTTGTGGTCTTACCGTGGGTGCCTGCCACTGCAATGCCATGGCGATAGCGCATGATCTCGGCGAGCATCTCGGCCCGCGGTACAATCGGCACCCGGCGACTGCGGGCAGCAGCCACTTCCGGGTTGTCCGCTGATACCGCGGTGGACACGACCACCACATCGGCCTTGCCACTGTTCTCGGCACGGTGGCCAATGTGCACTTCAATACCCATGGCTTCCAGGCGCTTGGTTACCGCTCCGGATTTCAGATCGGAACCTGAAACGTCGTAACCCTGGTTCTTGAGCACTTCTGCGATACCACTCATACCGGCGCCGCCAATACCCACGAAATGGATGTGGCGGATACGGCGCATTTCCGGCACCTGGTAAACCAGCGGCGGATTAGTTGGGTCAGCCATTGGCGGCCTCCAGACAATAATTCACAACTCTCTCCGTTGCATCGGGGCGGGCCAACGTGCGCGCGGCCTTCGCCATGTTGATTACGCGGGTCCGGTCGCGTCCTAGATCAGCCAGGGTCTCTGCCAGGTTTTCCGGGGTCAGCCGGGTCTGGGGAATCAGCACCGCCGCTCCGGCCGCGACCATCTGCTGACCGTTCTTGGTCTGATGGTCATCAACCGCGTGGGGAAAGGGCACCAGAATCGCTCCGACCCCAGCCGCGCACAGTTCAGACACCGTCAGCGCTCCAGCACGGCAGAGCACCAAATCGGCCCAGGCATAGGCCTCGGCCATATCCTTGATGAAGGGCTCGACATTCACATCCAGCCCCTGCTGTTCATAGGCGGACCGGGCCGCCTCCAAATGCTTTTCACCACACTGATGACGGATGACCGGGCGGTCAGCCTCGTCCATTGCCGCCAGCGCTTCCGGCACTTGCCGGTTAAACACCTCGGCACCGAGACTGCCACCCACAATAAGTACCCGCAGCGCTCCCTCGTGCTCGGTCATGCGGTCTTCCGGCGTAGGTAGCCGGGCCAGATCCTGGCGCACCGGGTTGCCCGTGCAGCGGGTAACCACACCGGCACCGAAACTGCCCGGGAAGGCCTCCAGCACAGTTTCTGCAAACCGAACCAGAATCCGGTTGGTCATTCCGGCAACCGCGTTCTGCTCATGAATCACCAGCGGTGTCCGGGTCAGCCAGGCCGCAACGCCGCCCGGGCCGGTGACGAAGCCACCCATGCCGACCACGCAGTGGGGACGAATACGGCGCATGATGGTGAACGCCTCGCCCAATGCGCGCATCAGACGAAATGGTGCTTTCAACAACGCCAGCTTGCCCTTACCGCGCAGTCCGGAAATATGGATTAGCGACAGCGGGATGTCGGTATCGCCGATCAGTCGCTGTTCCATGCCGCCGCTGGCGCCCAGCCAGAACACCTGATGGCCCTGTGCCTCAAGCGCCCTGGCCGTAGCCAACGCAGGAAACACATGACCACCGGTGCCACCGGCCATCATCAGGAACCGACGTTGCTCACTCATAGGCAGCGCCTCCCCGGGTTCGGCGACCGGTCTTTTCGCCGGCCAGACGAACTTTGTCCAAACGCTCCATTTCCACTCGAGCCAGAACGCCAATACTCACGCACATAATCATCAAACTTGAACCGCCATAGCTCACCAGTGGCAGGGTCAGGCCCTTGGTCGGCAGCATGCCGGTACTGACCGCGATGTTGATGGTTGCCTGCAGACCGATCAGCAGCGTGATGCCGTAGGAAAAGCAGGCACCAAAGGGCATATCTGCTTTCTCTGCCCGGCGGGCAATCACGAAGCCGCTGACCACCAACAGAGTGAACAGGGCCAGCACGATCAACGATCCCAACAATCCGAATTCCTCGGCGATAATCGCAAACACGAAGTCCGTGTGGGCCTCGGGCAGATAAAACAATTTCTGGATCGAGTTGCCGAGCCCGACACCGCCCCAGTCTCCCCGGCCAAAGGCGATCAGCGACTGGGTCAGCTGATAGCCGCTGTCGAACTGGTCTTTCCAGGGATCGAGATAACTGACCACCCGCTTCAGTCGATAAGGCTGGGTCAGCACCAACAGCGACCCCAGCACCACCAGGATCACAATCAGCGGCACGAACCGGCTGAGCCGGACGCCACTGAGGAAAATCATGCCGGCGGCGGCCGATACCAGCACTACCGTGGCACCAAAATCCGGCTGAATAACCAGCAACACCGAGGCAACCCCCAGCACGACCAAGGGCTTGAGAAAGCCTGGCCAGGTGTTCAGCAACTCGTCCCGGCGGCGCACCACGTACCCGGCCAGATAGGCAATCAGGCACAACTTGGCGACTTCCGAGACCTGCACGTTAAACAGGCCAAACGGGATCCAGCGAGTGGAGCCGTTGACGGTCCGCCCCAGCGGCGTCAACACCAGCACCAGGGCCAGCAGTCCAACCCCGAGCAGTAACCAGCCACTACGTTCCCACCAGGCAACCGGCACATTCACCGCCACCAGGGCCATGCCGCAACCCAGCGCGGCAAACAACAACTGGCGGATAACATAGTGGTAGCTGTTACCCATGGTCTCGGCCGCCATATCCATGGACGCCGAGGAAATCATCACCACCCCCATCACCAGTAGCGCCACCGAGCTGATCACCAGCATCGGCAGCGGCTGGATTTCACCCAGCCACTGATGTCGGTTTGGTGCGGCGACTCCGGTCTGCATCAGAGCGCCTCCACTAATGCGCGGAACTGCTGGCCGCGATCGAGGTAGTCGCGGAACATATCGAAGCTGGCGCAGGCCGGTGAAAACAGGACCCGGTCGCCAGTCTGGGCCAGCTTACCGGCGGTTGATACCGCGTCCGCCAGCGTTTTGACCTGATGACACTCAACACCGGTACCCACAGCGTCGGCAATCAGCCCGGCATCGCGGCCAATCAGCACCAATGCCCGACAATGCAACAGTGCCGGCGCCTGCAACGGTGCGAAATCCGCACCCTTGCCCTCACCGCCGGCAATCAGCACCACCTTGCCCTGTTCCGGCGCCAGGCTTTCAATCGCCGCCACCGAGGCGCCAACGTTGGTGCCCTTGGAGTCGTTGATGTAGTCAACACCGGCTACCTGACGGATAAATTCGCAGCGATGCGGCAACCCCCGGAACTTGCGTGCCACCTCCAGCATCACATCCATCGGCAGTCCGGCTGCGCGGCCAAGGCCGAGGGCCGCCATCACATTGCTGACGTTGTGGTGCCCCATGAGTGACAGTTCACTGGTTCGCAGCAGATTGTCGAAGCCAAAGGTCACCCAGGTTCCGTTGTCATCGTCGCGGGTACTGAAGGTCTCCGGATTGACCCGATGGAATCCGTAACAGATGAACTGCAACCCTTCCCGTGCCATTGGCGTGCTCAAGGCATCGTCCAGATTCACCACGGCGGTTTTGCAGCCCTGGAAGATGCGTTGCTTGGCCTGGAAATAAGCCATTTTGTTCGGGTACCGATCCATGTGGTCGTCACTGACATTCAGCACGGTGGCCGCCAGTGCATGCAGACCCTCTGTGGTTTCCAGTTGGAAGCTGGACAGCTCCAATACATAGAGGTCAGCGCCACGGCCAAGCAGATCCAACGCCGGCGTGCCGATGTTGCCACCCACTTCGACCTTGCGACCGGCTGCCAGAGCCATCTCACCGACCAAGGTGGTAACCGTAGTTTTCCCATTGGAACCCGTGATAGCCACGATCGGCGCATCCGCAGCTTCGGCGAACAGGTCAATATCGCCCCGAATTCGGGCGCCGGCCTGTGCGGCCTGTTTGATCGCCGGCTCTGCAACGTCGATACCCGGGCTAACAACCAATTCGTTGAAGCCGGAGAACAGGTCCGCATCGAACGGCCCCAGGTGAACCGGCACATCTGGCCAGCCTGCGCGCAACTCGTCCAGGCCAGGAGGCGCTTCGCGACTGTCGGCAACCGCGATATCCCGCCCCTGCTCGGACAGATAGCGCACGCAGGAGAGCCCGGTTTTACCGAGCCCTACTACCAATGTGCGACGATCCGAAACAATGACGCTCATAGACGATGCCAACCCTTAGCGTATTTTCAGACTGGCCAGGCCAATCAGGACCAGAACCACGGTGACCACCCAGAAGCGCACGATTACCCGCGGCTCAGGCCAGCCTTTTAATTCAAAATGGTGGTGCAACGGCGCCATACGGAAAATCCGCCGACCGGTGAGGCGGAACGAGGCCACCTGCAGGATCACCGACACCGTCTCCATGACGAACACGCCACCCATGATGAACAGCACGATCTCCTGGCGGACCACCACTGCAACCACACCCAGCGCGGCGCCGAGAGCCAACGCGCCGACATCGCCCATGAAGACCTGGGCCGGATAGGTGTTGAACCAGAGGAAACCGAGCCCGGCACCCACGATCGCACCGCAGAAAACAATCAGCTCACCGGTTCCCGGCAGGTGAGGAATCAGCAGGTAGTTGGCGAACTGGGCGTGGCCGGACAGGTAGGCGAAAATCCCCAGTGCACCGGCGACCATTACCGTAGGCATGATCGCCAGGCCATCCAGGCCGTCGGTGAGGTTCACCGCATTACTGCTGCCGACGATGACGAAATAAGTCAACAGGATGAAAATGACCGGGCCAAGTGTCAGTGATACCTGCTTGACGAACGGCACATACAGGGAGGTTTCCTGGGGCATCGACGAGCTGAAGAACAGGGCGATAGCAGCCGCGGCACCAATGACCGACTGCCAGAAGTACTTCCAGCGCCCCGGCAGACCACGGGGGTTGCGCTCCACGACCTTGCGGTAGTCGTCGACCCAGCCGATGGCCCCGAACAACAGCGTGACCGATAGGGTGATCCAGACGTAGCGGTTACTGAGATCGGCCCACAGCAGCGTGCTGATACCGATGGCCACCAAAATCAGGGCGCCACCCATGGTCGGCGTGCCAGCTTTGCTCAGATGGGTTTGCGGGCCATCGTCGCGTACTGCCTGGCCGATCTGGTACTGGCTCAGCTTGCGAATCATCACCGGTCCGATGATCAGTGAGATCAGCAGCGCCGTGAGGGTACCCAGGATCCCACGCAGGGTCAGGTACTGAAACACGGTCAGTGCCGAGAAATATTGTGATAGAACCTCTGTCAGCCAGAGCAGCATGAGTTATTCACCTTGTCTTTAATTCCCTCTACCACGCGATCCATGGCAGAACTGCGGGACCCCTTCACCAACACCGTCAGCGGCGACTGCTTCGCGCTGATCACAGCGTTAACGGCGTCTTCGTGGGTCTGATATACCTCTGTCGCTGCACCAAAGCCCTCGGCATAGCCTTCACAGCCAGGGCCAACGGTCAGCAAACGTTCAATCTGTTCAGTACGGGCGAATTCACCCACTTCCCGGTGCAGGGCCTTGGCCTGCGGGCCCAGTTCGGCCATGGCGCCGAACACGGCGATGCGTTCGCCCGGCTGCTTGGCCAGGACACTGAGCGCTGCCTTCATAGACGCCGGGTTGGCGTTGTAACTGTCATCAATGACAGTCAACCCTGGCGCGAGCTCGATATTCTGCAGGCGGCCCTTAACCGGCGCTAACGCCGCCAGTCCGGCGACGATGGCCTGATCATCAGCACCCAGCTCCCGGGCGGCGGCAATGGCCAGCATGGCGTTGGTCTGGTTGTGCTCACCCGCGAGTGCCAGGCCTACGGTGCAACTCCATCCGTCTGGCCCGATGACCTGGAACGCCTGACCGAGTGCCTGCGATTGAACCGCTTTCACGCCGTAATCGGCGTCGGTGCGGCCCTGCCGGCTGACACTGACCACGCGGCGATGCCCTGCCCGCGCCTGCCATTGGTCAAAGGCGGGGTCGTCGCGGTTCAGCACTACCAGACCGTCATCTTCGACACCTTCGATGATTTCGCCCTTGGCCTGGACAATGTTCTCGTAGCTGCCAAATCCTTCCAGATGCGCCGAGCCAGCGTTGGTCAGCACCACAACCTGGGGCCGGGTAATGGCCACGGTGTGGGCAATTTCGCCCAGCCCGCTGGCGCCCAACTCAATGGCGCCATAGCGGTGTTCCGGTGCCAGCCCAAACAGGGTCAGCGGTACGCCAATGTGGTTGTTCAGGTTGCCACTGGTGGCCAGTGTCGGACCCAGTTGCGCGAGGATTGCCGCGGTCATTTCCCGAACGGTGGTCTTGCCACTGCTGCCGGTCACGGCCACCAATCGGGCGGTGCTTTCGTTGCGATTGCCACCGGCCAGCTGGGCCAAGGCGTTAATGGTATCGGACACCACCAGTTGCAGAAGGTCCACGGTGGCGTCCGCCTCATCCACAACGGCGGCCACCGCACCACGGTCACGGGCCATCTGCAGGAAGCGGTGACCGTCAAAATTATCTCCCCGCAAGGCGACGAACAGTTGCCCCGGCCCAATTGACCGGGTGTCCGTGGAAACGCCAGTAAACTGGACTCCCTCAAGTCCTGGTCTGGCGCAGGTAGCACCGGTCCACTGCTGGGCTTCCGCCAGCGAGAAGGCGCGCATCATGCCACACCACCATTCAGGTTCAAGCCGTGCTGGACCTGCTCTGCGTCACTGAACGGAATTTTCTGACCGGCCACTTCCTGGTACGCCTCGTGGCCTTTTCCTGCAATCAGAACCAGATCGTCCGACGTCGCCATCTGGATCGCCGTCTGAATGGCTTCTGCCCGGTCGTGAATCACCGACGCCCGATCCGGGGCGGAAAAGCCGGCCACGATATCACTGGCAATCACGACGGGATCTTCGCTGCGCGGGTTGTCGTCGGTAACGATGACGATGTCGGCCTGCGTTTCTGCCTCGCGCGCCATTTCCGGGCGCTTGCCACTGTCCCGATCGCCGCCACAACCGAACACGCAGATCAGGCGTCCGGTCACGTGGGGGCGTAGGGCCGCCAGAGCGTTGGCCAGCGCATCCGGGGTGTGGGCGTAATCCACCACAACCCGGACACCATTGGCGCCACTGAACTTTTCCAGCCGGCCCGGAGGTGGCGTCAGGCTACTCACCGCCTGCTGCACCCGCTCAATGGGCACACCCAGACTCAGCACGGTTGCCATAGCGGCCAGGACATTGCTGGCGTTAAAGCTACCCATCAAGGGCACGGCGATGTCGAACGCTCCCCACTGGCCATCCACAGTCGCATCAAAGCCTTCATCCGTGGGTCGGAAAGACTTCAGCCAGAGTTCGGTCTGGGCTTCGTGGAGACTGTAGCGAACCCGGTCGCACTGACCGTCGAGCTGGTCAAACAGCTGCCGCCCAAATGGGTCGTCAAAATTGATCACCGAGACGTGCACGGCTTCCCGGTCAAACAGGCGCGCCTTGGCTTCGCCGTACGCTTCCATCGAGCCGTGGTAATCAAGGTGGTCACGGGTCAGGTTGGTGAATACCCCGGCGACAATGGTCAGACCATCAACCCGGCCCTGGTCCAGGGCATGGGAAGACACTTCCATCACCGCGGCGCGGCCGCCCTGAGCCAGAATGCGGGACAACATACGGTTGATCTGCACCACGTCTGGCGTGGTGTGGGTCGCCGGTTGCAATGCGCCGGGCATGCCGTAACCGAGCGTACCCAGAACACCGCAAGGCGTTCCGGTATCTTTCAGCAGCGCCGCAATGTATTGGCTGACCGAGGTTTTGCCGTTGGTGCCGGTAACACCAATCAGGCGCAGACGCTGGGACGGGTGTTCAAAGAACCGGTCCGCGATTTCGCCCAGACAGTCACGCAGGCCCACCACCGGAACCAGCAAGGCACCCTGAAATTCCGAGCATTCACCCGGTTCGGACGATTCCAGCAGCACCACCGTCGCGCCCGCGGCGATGGCCTGTTCGAGGTAATGATCCGCAGGAGTCTTGGCGCCAGCAAGGGCGACAAAGGCATCCCCGGACTTCACCGTTCGGCTATCCGTTTTGAGCCCGTGAATGGTCACGTCGAACACCGACGGCACGGACACAATCCCCTGTAACAACGTGCTGAGTGATGTGATGCACATAGGCCTACCCTCGCTCCCCGGCTGTCTTCACCGGCGCATTCGCGCCACCGACTTCCAGTTCCGGCTTCACATTCAACAGTCGCAATGCGTCACTCATGACCCGGGCGAATACCGGCGCAGCAACTTCACCACCGTAATATTCGCCGGACTGAGGCGCATCCACCGCTACAACCGTGACAATTCGGGGGTTATCGATCGGGGCCATACCAGCAAAGATCGCCTTATATTGGCTGTCCTCGTAACCCTGCTTTCCAACCAGGTGAACCGTTCCGGTCTTGCCGCCAGCGGAGTAAAAGCCCGGCTGGGCGCGCTTACCGGTGCCACGGGAAACCACTTCCCGAAGCATGTTCCTGACTTCGTAGGTCACCTTTTCTGAGAGTACCCGCTGTCCCACAGGTTCCCCGTCCAGCTTGATCAGGCTCAACGGATAACGGACCCCACCATTGGCAATCACCATGTAGGCCTGGGCTAGCTGCAGAGCGTTGACGCTCATGCCGTAGCCGTACGACAGCGTTGCCTCCTCAACCGGACGCCATTTTGGCGGTGACGGCAGCACGCCAACTGCCTCGCCAGGGAAGCCGATACCCGTTGGCTGTCCGAGCCCGAGCCGGCTGTAGAGGTTTCGGATGGTGTCACCACCAATGTCGGTGGCAATCATGCTTATGCCGACGTTGCTGGATTTGGCAATGATATCGGTGAGGTTGATCGCACCATAATTGCGATGATCACGAATGGTGAATCGACCAAACCGGCGATAGCCGGGTGACGTGTCGATAGTGGTGTTGACTGAGTAATCGCCGGACTCAAGCGCCGCCGCCATCGAGATCGGCTTCATGGTTGAACCGGGCTCGAACAGATCGGTAATCGCTTTGTTTCGGAGATTTTCCGGGGCCAGTTGGCTGCGATCATTGGGGTTGTAGGAGCCCTGGTTCGCCATCGCGAGCACCTCGCCGGTATCCACATCCAGCATCACCAGGGTTCCGCCCCTGGCACTGTGCGCCTGAACCACCGCCTTAAGCTCCCGATAGGCCAAATATTGAAGACGGAGATCAATGCTGAGCTGAAGATTGTGGCCGGGGCTGGCATCACGAATAAGGGTCAGGTCCTTGATAACCCGACCACGGTTGTCCTTGAGTACGCGCTTGCGACCAGATTCCCCGGACAGCCATTGATTATACGCCAGCTCCATGCCTTCCTGCCCGCGCTCATCAATATTGGTGAAGCCAACAATGTGAGCAGTCACTTCCCCGGCCGGATAATAACGACGGTACTCCTGACGGGAATAAACACCGTCGATATCCAGCGCCATCACTTCTTTAGCAAGGCCAGGCTGAACCTTCCGGCGCAGGTAGATGAACTCACGATCGGCGTAGGTTTCCAAGCGTTCACGAAGCCCGGCCTCGCTAATATTGAGTAGCCGGGAAAGGTTGGTCAGGCGGGCCTCACCTGCATCCATCTCGGAAGGGTTAGCCCAAAGAGTCTGAACCGGAGTACTAACTGCCAGCGGCTCACCGTATCGGTCAGAGACTACGCCGCGATGGGCGTCAATGGACTCGACGCGAATGGTTCGAACGTCACCCTGCTGACGCAGAAAATCGTTATCAACGATATGCAGATCAACCAAGCGCCAGCCAAGAGCTACGACCACCAGCAGAAAAACGCCCAGCACGGAGCCATAGCGCCAGGCCTTGAGGCCGGACGCCAATCGCTGGCTCCATGTTTTCTGCGTTCCCTGACCGGACAAATCAATCACCCTGACGGTTGTTGTTTTCGTTTATTAGCGTGCCAACGCCGGCGACATCAGTGGTACCAGAACGATATCCTGGCGCCCTGGAACGACCATCCCGAAACGCTCCGCTGCAAGCGTTTCGACCCGGCCATGGGCACTCAAGGCACTCTGCTCCAGCAACAACTGGCTCCACTCCCGCTGATAGCGGTCGCGCTCGCCCTGCAACTGGGACAGCGTATTGAATAGCTCGCGGTTCTCATGGGCGCTGACCACGACGCCAATGGATGAGGCCACCAGCAATGTCACCAATGCCATTGAAATCATGACATTGCGCTGCCGCGTGGCATCAAAAACCTGCCGAGAAATCCGCACGGCCGTGGCAACACCCACACGCATCCGCTGCTTGTTGAGCTTGACCGCTTTAACTGGCTGTTCGATTGCTACCGCACCCATGGTTAGGCGCTCCCCTTCGACTTATTACCTGAATCAATTCGTTCCAGAACGCGCATAACTGCGCTCCGGGCCCTGACATTATCTCCAACCTCTTCCGCACCAGCTTTCGCCGCCTTGCCTATCAGGCGAAACGCCGAAGCTTCCTGATCGGCAGTCACCGGAATGCCTTTTGGCAGTTGCGGGCCGCGCGCGAGATCACGCATAAACCGCTTCACCACCCGGTCTTCGAGGGAATGAAAACTGATCACAACCAGCCGGCCACCGGGCGCAAGCCGATCAGCCGCTACCTTCAGCCCTACTTCCAGATCCTCAAGCTCCCGATTGATGAAAATCCGAATGGCTTGAAAGGTCCGGGTCGCCGGGTGCTTGTGTTTTTCTTTCTTGGGTACTGCCTCGCTCACCAATTCGGCGAGTTGGCGGGTGGTTTCAATGGCCTCTTCCTGACGGCGCGCCACCACTAAACGGGCGATACGGCGGGAGAAACGCTCCTCGCCGTATCGATAGATGACATCGGCAATGTCCTTTTCGTCCGCCTCGGCCAGCCATTCCGCCGCGCTCGGGGACTGCTGCGGATTCATCCGCATATCCAGCGGGCCATCACGCATGAAGCTGAAGCCTCGCGAAGCATCATCCAACTGCGGCGAGGAGACACCGAGATCCATCAGAACGCCGTTTACGGTCGGCCACTGCTTACGCTCAAGTGCCACGCTCAAATCCGCGAAGGAACCGTGAAACCAGGAAAATCGTGCATCTTCAGCCGCCAGTTTTTCGGCCACCCGAATGGCCTCTGGGTCTTTATCGATGCCCAGAAGGTGCCCCTGTTCCCCCAGGTGCCCCAAAACCAGCCGACTGTGACCACCACGACCAAAGGTGGCGTCGACATAGACGCCCTCGGGATCATTGACCAGGTAGTCGACCGCCGAATCCAGAAGTACCGAGCGATGCGAGAACGCGGCCCCGGCCTTCTGCTTACGTCCGGAGGTCATAGGGACAGCGCCTCCATCTCAGGGGGCATATCATCGTCGCCGGAGGATTCATCGAGCCAGGCAAGCCAGCGCTCCTCACTCCACAATTCCAGTTTTTTACCCTGACCAATCAACATCAGCTTCTTCTCTAGATGAGCGTAACTTCTCAGTGTCGGTGGAATCAGGATACGCCCCGCGGAGTCCAGCTCCATGGGCGCCGCATTACCAAGCAGCAATCGCTGCAACCGGCGCGCCGCCTTGTTCATGTTGGGTAGCGCTTCAATCTTGGGTCGCAGCGCCTCCCATTCGGGCTCGGGATAAACCAGCAAACACCGTTCTTCATCAGCATTGGCCGTCAATACAATGCGCCCACCACAGAGCTGCGCGAGTTCTTCGCGCAGCTTGGCGGGGATCGCCAGGCGACCCTTCGCATCCATATTGATGGCATGACTGCCGAGAAAATTGCTCATCTACACCGTCTCTGGGGGCTCAAAACCACAAAAAACCACTACAAACCACTTTTTCCCACTTCTGCACACTATAGAAACACGCAATACACAATGCAAGCGCCGCGAACAGCGTCGCACTGGCAAAAGTTCCTTTTATGACAAGAGGTTACAGCGAATGATTTAAGATGACGGCGAGATTACGGATAAGAAAAGAAGGAAAATCAAACACCTGCAAAAAAGTCTGAAGAAGGCAAGTTAGGTTTGAGAATCTTTGGCTATAACACGCACCACCAATGGTGGTGCGTGTTATAAGGAGAAGAGAAATGAGTTCGCCGATAAGCCGGGTTCTGTCGTGGACAGTCATTCATCTAGGGTCTGCGTCACCACAGACCTCAAGCAACCTACCCGAATCCAGCGCGGGCCACGCCATAGGATTCCTATTTGGTCTTGCTCCAGGTGGGGTTTACCATCGCCGTGAACTGTTGCCAGTCACGCGGTGCGCTCTTACCGCACCGTTTCACCCTTACCGGCGCCCGAAGGCGCTTAGGCGGTCTACTTTCTGTTGCACTTTCCGTCGGCTCTCACCGCCCAGGCGTTACCTGGCACCTTGCCCTGCGGAGCCCGGACTTTCCTCCCCCGGTCAAAAACCGGCGGCGACTGTCTGGCGAGCTCGGTCGAGACCATACTCTTGCCCTACAGGCCTTGCAAGGAAAAGTACCGGCGTAGAAATGCCTACTTCAGCTCCAACGCCCGTTGATAAAGCTCGTTCTTTGGCCGCCCGCTCAGTTCAGCCACCAGTTTAGCCACTTTTTTTACCGGCAATTCGGGCAACAGCAGCTTGAGCAGGCGATCTACGTCCAAAGTCCCAGCGTCATCGTCACTGGCCACCGGCTCGGCACCGCGAATCATCACCACGAACTCACCCTTGGTGCCGTGCGGATCAGCCTCCAGGGTTGCCAGCACCTCAGCGACACTGCCGGAATAAAAGGTCTCAAAGGTTTTGGTCAGTTCACGACCAAGGACAATTTCCCGCTCCTCGCCAAACACCGCGGCGATATCGCTCACTGCATCCAGAATGCGGTGGGGCGATTCGTAGAACACCAGAGTTGCCGTTTCCCGAACCTGCTGCTCCAGGGCGGCGCGCCGACCGGAGCGCTTGGCGGGCAAGAACCCGACAAAAAGGAACCGGTCGGTGGGCAGGCCGGCAGCACTGAGAGCCGCAACCAGGGCACAGGCCCCCGGGATGGGAGAAACCTTGAGACCGCGATTGCGGGCTTCACGGACGAGCACATAGCCCGGGTCTGAAATCAGCGGTGTACCCGCATCGGAAATCAGCGCAACATTGCGACCCGCCTCTAGCTCCTGAAGCAGACTGCCGGCCCGGTCGCGCTCATTGTGGTCGTGCAGCGCAATCAGGCGCTTGTTCAACCCCAAGTGCTGCAGCAATCGGCCACTGTGGCGAGTGTCCTCGGCGGCCACCACTTCGACACTGTTCAGCACAGACACAGCACGGGCAGACAAGTCGTCCAGATTGCCGATGGGTGTAGCCACAATATAGAGAACGCCTTGAGCCTTCTCTTTTTTGCCGGCCTCGGACACCGACTCCCTACCCTCAGATTTCAAATTCTGTGCCTCATTGTCTCTGACGCTTGCACAATGACACTTACGTCATGTGAATTAACCCCGGAGCTGTTAAACTTGCCACCGTCAGATCGGCGCCACAAGCCCATTTATCCGGAGTAGTTCGAGCTTGCCATGATCAAAAATCCCGTCAACCACCGAGCCCTCGCCACCGTCTTTGCCGTGGCCCTGTTGTCCGCCGGTTGTGCCAGCGTAAACCTTCAGTCCCACGTTGCCCAGAGTCCGGAGCAGGCGCTGGAGCTTGCCGGCCAGGAAGACAATCGCGAAACCGCGCAACGCTATCTGCTGCGCATTGCCAGCCGGTTTCAGGATCAAGGCGACCATATGGCGGCGCGAACGCTACTGCGAAGCCCACAGTTAACGCAACCGGCACCGGGGCTGGAAAGCCAGAAACGACTGCTGGCGATGGCAAGCGCCACCGCTCTGGACGATAGCGACTGGGCGCGCACTCTGGCTGCAAGCCTGTCTCCGGACAGTATCACCGAATACAGCCCGAATTTGATGAACCGGGCGGCCCGATTGCAGGCCGAGACCTACACTCTGGCCGGCGAGCCGCTGCCCGCAGCCATGACCCTGATCCTGCTAACCCAGACCGACAGCCAGGCGAATCCGCAGCAGTTGCACGACCTGATCTGGCAGCAACTGAAGACCGTTCCGGATCGGGCACTGAAAACCGCAAACAGCGAAGCCATCGGCTACGAAGCAGAAGGCTGGCTGGAACTGGCCATGACCGTACGTGCGCCCGGCATTGAGCTCGACCAGCAGGGCCGGACCATACGGAACTGGCAAAACAACTGGCCCGGACACCCGGCCGCCCAGGTTTTGCCATCAGAACTGCAACTGATTGCGACCCTGGTGGAAAGCCGTCCTGAAAAGATTGCACTCGCGCTGCCGCTGACCGGCCCCCTGGGCGCCGCTGGCAAAGCCATTCGTGATGGCTTTATCGCGGCCTACTACCAGGACCCGTCCGTTGACCGTGACGTCACCGAAATCCGGGTTGTTGATACTTCGAACACGCCGTTCAAGGAACTGTACGGCAAACTGTCCGGGGAAAACGTCGACCTGATCGTCGGACCGCTTGAGAAGGAAGCACTGACCACCCTCAGCGCAATGAACACCCTTCCGGTTCCGGCACTAGGGCTGAACTACCTGCCAGCAGGCAAAAAAGCCCCAGAGGGTCTCTACCAGTTTGGCCTGTCAGCGGAAGACGAAGCCCGGCAGATTGCCGACCGACTCAAGGCCAAGACCATTCGTCATGCTCTGGTCCTGATCCCCCAGGGCGAATGGGGCGACCGGATTGAAACGGCCTTGAAGCTGCGAATGGCCGAAAACGGCAGTGAGGCCCTGGCCATCGAACGCTTCTTCCGGGACGATAACCTGCGCGCGGTAACCGCCGACCTGCTGGGCATCAGCGTATCCCGGGACCGCGCAATCCAGGTAGAGCGCACCATCGGACTGGACGTGGAATTCGAACCCCGGCGCCGGCAAGATGCCGAAGCCATTATCATGGTCGCCGAGCCGACCATCGCCCGGCAGTTCAAGCCTCTTTTTGCCTACTACTTTGGCGGCGATCTGCCCGTATATTCCCCGTCAATCGTTTACGAGGGCGATCCGGATCCGGCCCGGGATCGTGACCTGGACCAGGTGATCTTCACCGATACCCCGTGGACCCTTGGCAAGGAGAACAAGCTGCAAGCCGAAGCCAAACAACATCTTTCTGGCACCCAAGGCCAGCTTGGCCGCCTGTTTGCCATGGGAGCCGACGCCTGGCAACTGAGCAAGCGCCTCCCCTTGTTGCGCCAGGTGGAGTCGGCGGCCATCAACGGCCAAACCGGTGAACTCACTATGAGCGACGACGGCAGCATTCATCGGGAGCAACTCTGGGCACAATTTCGCAATGGGCGCCCGGAACTGCTACCAGAACTCGAACCCACTGAAGCTGCGACCGCCGAAGAGGAAACCCCCGGCTCAACGGTTCAGGGCGAGTAAAACGCCAAACAACGGATTGTTTTGCCATGGACGGCAATAAAGCAGTAGGCAACCATTACGAGGGCGTTGCCGCACGGTACCTGACCAATCGCGGCGTACGCATCATTGCCCGCAATATCCACAGCCGTGGTGGTGAGATCGACCTGATCGGGCAGGACGGGGAAACACTGGTATTCTTTGAGGTGCGCTATCGCGGACCTGGTAGTCTCGCCGACCCGGCTAGCTCAATCACCCCTCAAAAACAGCGCAGAGTCCGGCAGGCGGCGGCTTTTTACCTCCACCGTCATGGACTATGGGACTGCCTGAGCCGCATTGATGTTATCGCCATAAGCCCGGGAACCGTAAAAAGATACCGGGTACAATGGATTAAGAACGCAATTGACGCAGGGTAAACAGACGTAATGACGGACACCGAACACCAGATCAACCAATGGTTCGCCAGCCACATGGAGCAGACCGCACAGGCGGCAAGTACAGCTGGACCAGCCATCGAGGAAGTCGCCGATGCCTTCGTCAACGCCCTGCTGCAGGATGGCAAAATTATCACCTGCGCCAACGGCAATGCCAACGTTCTGGCCCAGTACTTCTGCACCGCACTACTGAACCGGTTTGATCAGGACCGACCCGCCCTGCCCGCCATTAACCTGGGGGCGGACGCCACGACCTACTCGGCCATCTGCCGGGATAACCGCTTCAACGACACCTTTTCGCGCCAGGTGCGCGCCATCGGTAAACCAGGTGACTTGCTGTTCGTGATTGTTGACGACGGACACAAGGCCAACCTGATCCAGGCTATTCAGGCCGCCCATGATCGGGAGATGAACGTGGTAGTGCTGAGCGCTCGGGAGAAATCGGACATCACCTCCCTGATGCACCCGGAAGACCATGAAATCGCCCTCAATAACCTCTCGCCCACCGAAGCAACCCCCCTGCTCATGGTCATCATCAATGCCCTGTGCGGACTGATTGACAGCAAATTATTCGGGGGATAAAAAAAGCCAGCAGATGCTGGCTTTTTCGACGATCGATTCGCTATTTCACGACCTTGAGCGTAGGCCGGCCCGACGGCCGATCCTCTCCACCCGAGCCGGAATCACCCTTGTCGCTGGTGCCGTCCGGATCTGGTGAACCGGGCTCACTGCCAAACACCATGCCCTCACCGTTCTCCTTGGCGTAGATGGCCATGACCGCTTGCAAGGGGATGAACACCTGCATCGGCACACCACCAAAGCGCGCGCTGAACTCCAGGGCACCGTTACCGACCACAAGGCCTCGCACAGCGCCTGGACTGATATTCAGCACGATCTGGCCGTTCGCAACGTGCTCAGTCGGGACCTGAACGCCCTGAACTCCGGCGTCCACCACGATGTACGGGGTACAGTCGTTATCCAGAATCCACTCGTTGAAGGCCCGGACAAGGTACGGACGACTCGATGTCATGGTGATACTGTTATCAGGCACTGCCAATCTCCTGGACCGGTATAGCGGGTGTCGACCGTTTAGCTGCGCATGTCTTCTTCGAGGTCGGAAAGGCTGGCTTTGAAGCCCTCGCGACTGAAGATGCTTTCCATGTACTTATGCAGCGGACGCGCCTGCTTGTCGTCCAGGTCCACACCGAGCGCCGGCAGACGCCACAGGATCGGGGCGATGCAGCAATCGACGATGGTAAATTCTTCAGACAGGAAGAACGGCATTTCACCAAACAGCGGCGCAGTCGCCAGCAGACTCTCGCGCAGCTCTTTACGAGCGGCATCTGAGGCCTTGGCATTCGGCTGGGCTACGATCTGATCAACCAGACCACACCAGTCGCGCTGGATACGGTGAATCATCAGACGGCTGTTAGCGCGAGCCACCGGGTATACCGGCAACAACGGCGGGTGTGGGAAACGCTCGTCCAGGTACTCCATCATGATGTTGGGCTCGTACAGCACCAGATCACGATCGACCAGCGTCGGCAAGGCGTTGTATGGATTCGTGTCAGCCAACTCGGCCGGCGGGTTATCAGGATCCACGTCCACAATGTCGACGGTAACACCCTTCTCTGCCAGAACAATACGCACCCTGTGGCTGTAATGGCTGACCGGATCCGAGAAAAACGTCATTGATGACCGCTTGGTCACAACGCCCATAAAACTACCTCACGAGTAAACAAACCGAAATGATTCCGAAAAAACGCAAAATTCCAGTGGGCCGGTTATTGCCCACTGGAAATCGGGAAACAGGATTATACCCTATTTCTTAGTGCACGTCCTTCCAGTACTCACGATTGAGCAGATAGGCGAAGACGAAGAAGATCGCAACGAAGATCAGAACGAATACGCCCAAACGCTCACGCTCTACCCGAACTGGATCGCCCATGTAGGACATGAAGTTAGTCAGGTCGTACATAGCCTGATCGAATTCCACAGCAGACATGCTGCCTTCGATGGCGTATTCCGGGCAGACGTCTGCGTTGTTGATGTTGCCGCTCAACGGCTCGACACTGGCATCGACACCGATCTTCGGCTCGACCGCGCACAACCCCTGCAGGCCCACCATAACGTGAGGCATACCGACATTGGCATAGACCACGTTATTCACGCCCAGCGGACGGCTGTCGTCCTTGTAGAAGCCACGAAGATAGGAATACACCCAGGACTCGCCGCGCAGACGGGTTTCCAGGGTCAGGTCCGGTGGCGGTGCGCCAAACCAGTCGGCAGCCATGTCCTTGCTCATGGAGTTCTTCATCAGCTCACCGATTTTTGCACCGGTGAAAATCAGATTCTCCTCGTACAGCTCGGCAGGAATGTCCAGGTCATCGGACACCCGCTTGTAGCGGGCGTATTCCATGGAGTGACAACCCATGCAGTAGTTGGTGAACAGAGCCACGCCACGCTGCAATGATGCCTTGTCGGTGTGGTCCGTCTCGATGTGATCAAGCGAAACACCGCCACCAGCGGCCAGCCCGAGGGCTGGCAGGATTGCGATGAAAAGACCAAAAATCAGCTTTCTCATTATCCTGTCACCCTCTCTGGCACTGGCTTGGTTTTTTCCATACGTGTGTAGAACGGCATGAGAATGAAGTAGAGGAAGTACAGCACGGTCAGAATCTGGGCGACGGTGGTACGACCCTCAGTGGCCGGCACCAGCCCCAGGTAACCCAGCACCACAAAGCTGACAACCAGGATGGCAAGCGCGATGCGGCTCAACCAGCCCTTGTAGCGCATGGAGCGAACCGGGCTGCGATCCAACCAGGGCAGCACGAACAGGATAGCAATGGCGCCACCCATGACAACCACACCCCAGAACTTGGCCGGCAGACCAAACAGGTCGACCGTGACCGCACGCAACATGGCGTAGAACGGCGTGAAGTACCAGACCGGTGCAATGTGGTCCGGCGTCTTCAGCGCATTCGCCGGCTCAAAGTTTGGCTTCTCGATAAACAGACCACCCGCCTCGGGGAAGAAGAACACCACCACGAAGAAGATGAAGAAGAACACCGCCACACCCAGCAGGTCGTGCACAGTGTAGTAAGGGTGGAACGGGATACCGTCTTTGGGGTTGCCGTTCTCGTCCTTGTTCTTCTTGATATCGATACCGTCAGGGTTGTTGGAACCCACTTCGTGCAGCGCCAGGATGTGCAGCACAACCAGACCCAGCAGCACAATCGGCAGGGCCACTACGTGCAGGGCAAAGAAGCGGTTCAGTGTGATACCGGAGATCAGGTAGTCACCGCGAATCCACAGGGACAGATCTTCACCGATGACCGGAATGGCACCGAACAGGTTTACGATAACCTGGGCACCCCAGTAGGACATCTGACCCCAAGGCAGCAGGTAGCCCATGAAGGCTTCCGCCATCAGCATCAGGTAAATCAGCATGCCGAAGATCCAGATCAGCTCACGGGGCTTCTGGTACGAACCGTACATCAGACCCCGGAACATGTGCAGATAGACGACGATGAAAAATGCTGAAGCGCCGGTGGAATGCAGGTAGCGCAGCAGCCAGCCCCACTCTACATCGCGCATGATGTATTCAACGGACGCAAACGCTCCCTCGGCCGAGGGGTTGTAGCTCATGGTCAGCCAGATACCGGTGATCAACTGGTTAACCAACACCAGCATGGCCAGCGAGCCGAAGAAGTACCACATGTTGAAGTTTTTGGGCGCGTAGTAC
This sequence comes from Marinobacter alexandrii, assembly GCF_005871205.1. Lineage (GTDB taxonomy): Bacteria > Pseudomonadota > Gammaproteobacteria > Pseudomonadales > Oleiphilaceae > Marinobacter > Marinobacter alexandrii. Next base: position 619,921 of record NZ_SWKM01000013.1, read on the forward strand.
TTGCCTACGTGCTTGTTCCAAGCATCAACAACGGGCAGACGCTCATCTACCCAGTTCAACAACTTGTTCATTACGCCGCCTCCGGATCAAGTCCAATCGTGAGGGTCGTATCATCGTCGTAACGATACGGGGGAACCTCCAGGTTCAAGGGCGCTGGCTGTGCGTCATAGACTCGACCGGCAAGGTCGTACTTGGAGCCGTGACAGGGGCAGAACAACCCCCCGAGCCAGTTCTCACCGAGATCCGCTGGAGCAATTTCCGGACGATAGGAAGGCACACAACCCAAGTGGGTGCACAAGCCAACAATGACCGCAATTTCCGGTTTCAGTGAACGGTAAATACCCTCGATATAGGGCGGCTGCTGGGGCGTTTCTGACTGAGGGTCTTTCACAGTCTCATTCAGTTTTTCGATGTTGTCGAGCATCGCCTTGTCCCGGCGGATAACCCAGACCGGCTTTCCACGCCATTCGACGGTAATCTGTTGGCCCGGTTCCAGCTTGCTGACATTGACAGTTACCGGTGCACCGGCCGCCTCGGCCTTTGCACTGGGGTTCCATGACCCCAGAAAAGGAACCGCCGCACCAACAACGCCAACCCCGCCGACAGCTGCTGTAGCGCCAATCAGAAACCGGCGCCGGCCTTGGCTCACGTCGCCATTACTCATTATGGTTTTCTCCCATCAGGCGATGTCACAGCCCGCAACACAGCTGGCAATGTGCATCTAAAAGGACTTCACAACCCAAAAATATAAGCGCCCAAATGGTAATGAAATTACCATTGGCTTACAAGTCGGAAAGCCGCTATCGGCGGCCACGCCCCACTCCAGCCTAGCTGGCGAGTGCAGAAACCGGGCATAAAAAAACCCGACCGATTGGCCGGGTTTTTCGGGTACTGTTCCAGCGAAATTAACGCTTGGAGAACTGAGGACGCTTACGCGCCTTCCGCAGACCCACTTTCTTACGCTCGACTTCACGGGCGTCACGGGTAACGTAACCCGCTTTGCGCAGAGCCGGACGTAGTGTTTCGTCATAATCCATCAGCGCGCGAGTCAGACCATGGCGAATAGCGCCGGCCTGGCCGCTGATGCCACCACCCTTAACGGTGATGTTGATATCGAAACGATCGGCCGATTCCGCTACAACCAGCGGCTGACGAACGATCATGCGCAGAGTCTCACGACCGAAGAAATCTTCAATGGTGCGACCGTTGATAGAGATGTTACCGCTTCCCGGCTTGATGAAAACCCGAGCCGTGGATGTCTTGCGGCGACCAGTACCGTAATTTTGTGCTACAGACATATCCGCCTTCCGTTAAATGTCGAGTTCTTTGGGCTGCTGGGCTGCGTGAGGATGCTCAGCGCCGGCATAGATTTTCAGCTTCTTGAACATGGCGCGGCCGAGCGGGCCTTTCGGAAGCATGCCTTTGACAGACTTCAGGATAACTTGCTCGGGCGCCTTGTCTACCAGCTTCTCGAAGGAGATGGACTTGATTCCACCCGGAAAGCCAGTGTGACTGTAGTACATCTTGTCAGATGCCTTTTTGCCGGTAACCCGGACCTGGCCAGCATTGATAACTACAATGTAATCGCCAGTGTCGACATGAGGGGTATACTCAGGCTTATGCTTGCCCCGCAGACGACGGGCGATTTCGGTTGACAGACGACCCAGCGTCTTGCCGGCTGCGTCTACAACGTACCAGTCACGTTTTACTGTTTCTGGTTTCGCACTCAGAGTCTTCATTGATTCCGCCTTGAACGCTATATAAGAAACGTTAAAACCTCCACCCGAACAGCTTGGTTCCGGGAGAGATTTGTACCTGTAATTACTGTGGCAGTGACACCGTTCGGGGCTGAGACAGTGACATCGCCTTGAAAAGCCAGGGCGCGAAGTATACTCGAACCACCACAGAATGCCAACCCTGCCCCACCGTGTTTCGTTATTCCCCTATGTCACCGAGATGTCACCGGGTCGCCAGCGGTATAGCGCGGCCACGTTATCCAGAAGAATTGGCGCCAGCGCTTCTTCTGACATGCCCCGCAACTCGGCGAGCACGCTCAGGATCTTGCCAAGATTGGCCGGCGAATTGCGCCCGGCGTCCACACCCTGGGGCGACATATCGGGCGCATCGGTTTCCAAAATCAGCGCCTCCAGCGGCAGCCGGGCTACCGCATCCCGGGTCTTGCGTGCCCGCGAATGGGTAATGGCTCCCCCGACACCAATCGAGCAACCCAGTTCCACCAGCTTCTCCGCCTGTTGGAAACTGCCGGAGAAGCCATGCACCAGGGCGGGACCACTCCAGTTGAGCCGGCGTAGGACACCGTGCACCTCATCGTGGGTTCGCACCGAGTGAATCACCAGAGGCAAATCGAATCGGGCCGCAAGTCCAATCTGCGCCTCAAACCAGGGCCACTGATCTACCAGCGTGCCCCTTAGACGGTCCAGCCCGCATTCACCGATGGCAACGCAGCGCTCCGGATGGTTTCCGACCAAACGTTCAAGCAGCTCCAGATCGCTGCCATCATGCTCGCCAACGTACCAGGGATGGATACCCAGGCAATACGCCCCTTCCGGAAACGCCAGCGCGGTATCCCGAACCCGGGACCAGTCGGCCCGACGAACCCCGGGGATAACCAACCCTATCAGGCCGGCGGCCCGAGCTTTCGCCAGCTCGCCGTCGCGACAGCCGTCGAACTCCGGAAAGTCAAAATGACAATGGGCATCGACCAGCTGCACAGCCACCTCCGACTCGGTACCTTAATGCTCCCGGGTCTTGTGGAATTCCACGTCCGGGAACCGCTCCTGGGCCAGATTCAGGTTCACCATGGTTGGCGCGATATAAGCCAGCCGGTCACTGCCATCCAGGGCCAGGTTGTCGTTGTTCTTGCGCTGGAACTCATCCAGCTTGCGCTCATCCTTACAGGTCACCCAACGCGCCGTTGCCACGTTGATGGGCTCATAGATCGCCTCGACCTTGTACTCACTCTTCAGGCGACTAACTACCACATCGAACTGCAGTACACCGACCGCACCGACGATAAGATCGTTGTTCCGCAGTGGCCGGAAGACCTGGACCGCGCCCTCCTCGGACAGCTGAATCAAGCCCTTCTGGAGCTGTTTCGCCTTGAGCGGATCTTTCAGACGAATGCGGCGGAACATTTCCGGAGCGAAGTTCGGAATGCCGGTGAACTTCATGCTGTCACCCGCGGTGAAGGTGTCACCGAGCTGGATGGTACCGTGGTTGTGCAGACCGATGATATCGCCAGGATAGGCTTCGGCGGCATGATCACGATCACCGGCCATAAAGGTAAGCGCGTCGGAGAAGCGCACTTCTTTGCCGATACGTACGTGGCGAGCCTTCATGCCCTGCTCATACTTACCGGAAACAATACGCAAGAATGCCACCCGATCCCGGTGCTGGGGGTCCATGTTGGCCTGAATCTTGAAAACAAACCCGGAGAAGCCGTCGTCAGCAGGCTCAACCGTGCGCTGATCGGTGTCCCGCGGCTGGGGCTGGGGCGCCCATTTCACCAAGCCGTCAAGCATGTGGTCGACACCGAAGTTACCCAAGGCAGTACCGAAGAACACCGGAGTCAGTTCACCTGCGAGAAACGCCTCCTGATCGAATTCGTGGGACGCTCCTTTCACCAGTTCGATCTCATCCCGCAGGTCAGCAGCGTAGGCACCAATGGCTTCATCCAGCTCAGGATTATCCAAACCGGCAATGATCCGGGTGTCCTGGATCATGTGGCCCTGACCAGACTGATACAGAATAACCTCGTCACAGAGCAGGTGGTAAACGCCCTTAAAACTCTTACCCATGCCGATTGGCCAGGTGATGGGTGCACAGGCGATCTTTAGCACGTCCTCGACTTCATCCATCAGTTCAACCGGGTCCCGGGTGTCCCGATCCAGCTTGTTCATGAACGTCAGAATGGGCGTGTCGCGCAGCCGGGTAACTTCCATCAGCTTAATGGTCCGCTCCTCAACACCCTTAGCACTGTCGATGACCATCAGACAGGAATCCACCGCGGTCAGGGTACGGTAGGTATCTTCGGAGAAGTCTTCGTGACCCGGTGTATCCAACAGATTTACCAGCTTGCCACCATACGGGAACTGCATGACGGAGGTGGTCACGGAGATACCCCGTTCCTTCTCCATTTCCATCCAGTCGGACTTGGCATGCTGGCCGGATTTCTTACCTTTGACGGTACCGGCTTTCTGGATCGCCTGCCCGAACAGCAGGACCTTTTCCGTGATCGTGGTTTTACCCGCATCCGGGTGCGAGATGATCGCGAAAGTACGGCGCTTGGCCACTTCCTGAGGAAGGTTCGACATAATAGAAAGGCAACCTGAATCTGATGTTCCGAGAAAGGCGCTATTATAGGGGCTAAGGGATTCTGACGCGAACCGCTATTACCGAGACATCAGGCAGGAAATTGGAGCGCCATGACCCGGGCATCCTCACGGCCATTGCCGTCCGGATAGAAATCTGGCCGTCGGCCGATCTCTTCGAACCCCTCAACCGAATAAAGCCGGTAGGCCGTGTCGTTACTGAGGCGAACCTCCAGAATAATCTGCACCATCTGCTCACGGGCCGCTTCACTCAGCAAATGCCTGAGCAATCGTCGCCCGGCGCCCTGCCCCTGCCAACGTGGATCCACGCACAGGTTCAGCAGATGGGCTTCGTCGAACATATAGGCGACCACGGCATAGCCCACCAACAGATCGCCATGGCAGGCAGCCCACAACCGATAGTTGGCCCGAAAGCAATCGCGAAACAGGGTCTCCGCCCAGGGATAGGAATGCCCCTGACGTTCAATCAAAAGGGCCTGAGGCAGGTCGTCCGTGGTGAGGCTGCGTATTAGCAGATCCCCATCCAGCACCCGTTGATAGGTTTCCATGCCGCGCATCACTGACCAGCCAGCGGCTTCAGCTCCTGCCATAACGCACGCTTGAGCGCCGGGCTGGTGGCGAGTTCGGCAAGGCTATGGTTAAAGCTGATCTCCGGACTGATACCGGCGATGTGTTGGAACCACGGCTCATCGCCACGATAGTCGTCTGGCGCCGCGACACCCAGGGCAATCAGCTTCCGGCCTTCCAGTTCAGACAGCGCGTATCCCAGCACAGCCCGAAGATCGCTCAGGGAATTACCCGGCGCCCGGACATTGTTGAAGACTGGCCAATGAATGGGACCAACCGAGCGCAAATCGCACTCGCCCACACTTCTGAGGATGTTTTCGGCCAGGGTCTCCTGCAGCCGGAGACTGGCTTCCTTCGAGACACTGGCAACCACCGCCGTTTTCCGGCCGACCCAAACCTGCAGGTTCAGCGCCGGTACAACTTCTCCGGCAGAGGCGACGGGTGCCTCTTCAGCGGGCGCGGGATCGGTGGTGGTTTCGGCAGCAACGTCGATCGAACTCGGTGACTGCGGTCGGGCAGGCTTCGACGCCGGTGCTTCCATCAGCGCCTGGAGATTAGCCACCCGGGCGCCGTCAGCCTCGGACCGGCCGGGCGCAGGCGGCGCTGCTTTGGGCTGAGGCCGGGACGGCGCTGGTCCCGCCTCCACCCAGGGTTCTGCAACCCCATAAGCCTGGTCACTGCCAAACTCGAATTCGGGACTGGCCGCAGCGCCCGGCAAGGCATCACGGGCATACCACAACCGTATCCCTGCCGCGCCGAGATAGAACTGTCGTTCGGTTTCCGTTTGAATCATCCGGTCTGCCCAGTGTCACCGTTAGAATGCATTTATACGTCCGCAACCTGGGGGTGTTGCCGGATGCCGCCGCGGCTGATCAGGTTGAGTGCTTCGATATAGGCTTTGGCCGAGGCGATGATGATATCGGTGTCAGCACCCACACCGTTTACAATCCGGCCACCACGCTCCAGACGCACGGTCACCTCACCCTGGGCATCGGTACCACTAGTAATGGCGTTGACGGAATAGAGCTGCAGATTGCAGCCGGAGTCGACCAGGGATTCAATCGCCTTGAAGGTGGCGTCCACAGGCCCACTCCCCTCAGCCTCTACCTTGTGCTCCTTGCCATCCAGGGTCAGGGTCATATTTGCCTTGGGCACCACACCGGTCTCGGAGCAGACCTGCATGCACACTAAACCATAGCGCCCCACTTCTTCCTTCTGGCGGGTATCGCTGGCAATCGCCTGGAGATCCTCGTCGAAGATCTCGTGCTTGAGGTCGGCTAAAGCCTTGAACCGGGTAAAGGCTTCGTTCAGTTCTGTTTCGGTGTCGAACTGGATACCCAGCTCCAATAACCGGGTTCGGAAGGCATTCCGGCCGGAGTGCTTGCCCAGCACCAAGGAATTGGTGTGCCAGCCCACGTCTTCGGCACGCATGATTTCATAGGTTTCGCGGTGCTTCAGTACGCCGTCCTGATGAATGCCCGATTCGTGGGCAAAGGCATTGGCACCCACGATGGCCTTGTTAGGCTGGACCGGAAAGCCAGTAATCGTGGACACCAGGCGAGAGGCCGGAACAATGTGCCGGGCGTCGACCTGAGTGTCGATATTGAACAGGTCCTGACGGGTACGTACCGCCATGACGATCTCCTCCAGGGAGGCGTTACCAGCACGCTCGCCTAAGCCATTGATGGTGCATTCCACCTGACGAGCTCCCTGGGTTACTGCCGCCAGGGAGTTGGCAACGGCCAGCCCCAAATCGTTGTGACAGTGAACGGAGAAGATCGCCTTGTCGGCGTTGGGAATGCGATTCAGCAGTTGGTGAATAGTGTCACCGAACTGTTCGGGAATGGCATAGCCTACGGTGTCCGGGATATTGATGGTGCGGGCGCCGGCATCAATGGCCGCCTCGATGATCCGGCACAGGAAATCCAGCTCCGATCGGCCGGCATCTTCACAGGAAAACTCAACGTCGTCGACGTGACTGCGAGCACGCTTCACCGCGCGCACGGCCTGTTCCACTACTTCGTCCGGCTGCATCTGCAGCTTGTGTTTCATGTGAATGGGAGACGTGGCGATGAAGGTGTGTATTCGCCCACGCTCTGCCGGCTGAATCGCTTCGGCCGCCCGATCAATGTCTTTATCGAGGGCGCGAGCCAGACTGCAAACGGTGGATTCCTTGATAGATTCGGCAATGGCCTTCACTGCCTCGAAATCGCCCTGACTGGCAATGGCAAACCCGGCTTCGATGACGTCAACACGGAGCTTTTCCAGCGCTTTGGCAATTCGGAGCTTTTCAGCTTTATTCATGGTAGCGCCGGGGCTTTGCTCGCCGTCGCGAAGCGTGGTGTCAAAGATAACCAGGTGGTCTTGGGCGGGCATTCGTGGGCTCCATCAAACAGTGTGGCTCAGTATAGCCGGAGTATACCATCGCCCGCGCTTTTCGTTCAGGCAATAAAAAACCCCAGCCTCGAGGAAGCTGGGGTTTTTCGGTATTAAGAGTCTGACGATGACCTACTCTCACATGGGCAAATGCCACACTACCATCGGCGCAGGCCTGTTTCACTT
>NZ_SWKM01000014.1 GCF_005871205.1 Marinobacter alexandrii
GTAGGGCAGAACTCAATAATTAACCTAGAAGAAATATCTGGCCCCACATAACCAGGCCAGTCACGGCGACGCCTACTACATTGCGGCTTCGCCTCCATTTCGTAGCCGCGCATGCTGGCAGGCGTTAGCACTTAAGGAGCTTCATGGAGCAGCTTCAGAAAATCGATTCACTTGGGCTCACCGACAAGTACTACGATCTTTGCAGCGAATACCCATTGAGAGTCGGTAGTCCCATTGAAAAGATGCCCTCGCGGGAAGTATTAAAGGCCGCAGATGGAAGAGTCGGTATTCAAAAGTTAAAGGGCCCTGGAACTTGCTATGAGGTTCAAGATGTACCTGATTCTATTCTTTTGAGGTTCATCGTACAAAGCCGAACACGGGTTGAGACGCACTTGGAAGTCCGGGGTCTGAAATTGGAGCACGTGTCCAGTTTCGCCACCCTGTGTTTAGCCGCTAGAGAGGCTGCTGGCAAAGAAAGGCCAGCCCCTCCGTATCCTCGACCTGAGGCGCACTCTTTGAGTGAGTTGATTGAGGTATTTACTAAACTGCGAGATCTGGCGCTGGAAATTGAAAGGTGTGCACAGTGACAGGTGCTAACCAAGCGGTCAACCGGACACCAAAAGCGTACCGCTTTTGGTTCCCTCCGCTGCGCTCCGGCGCCGGTTACCATCAGCGTTAATGGGCCAAGGCCTCGGAAGGATTCGGCAGTTAAGCAGGGAGTTGCTTTCAAATGTTCACCACCGTCCAGCTCGTCTCCCCGCAAAACACTGCAAAATCCTTAAGTTTCGTGTTCTGGTTCCTCGCGCCATGGGCTAGTGTGAGTGCAAGCTATTTTGGAGTAGGCATTCGCGTTGGGATGCCAGGGATAAGCCGCCGGGTAACCGGCCACTAACAAGGCCAGGCACGGCGACGGCTTTTTCGTTGCGGCTCCGCCTCCACTACAAAGCCGCGCATGCTGGCGGCGTTAGCATGATAGAGGGATCCAAATTATGCCGACAATCAGAGTGTTTCCATTTACATACTACGATGCAGAGCAGGGCGTTCGCCGTGAAGGCGCAGGAATGTGTACCGAAGAAAGCATTCGAGGGATGCGGGAAAAAGATCCAACCAAAGATCATCAAGTCATTGAGTCGCGCTCAATCGAGATTCACGAGTCTGATCTGAGCGAGACAGGCAGATATTATCCGCCGCCTGCAGATCAGGATTAACCAAATAAAACGTGCTAACAAGCCGCTTAAGGTCGTTCCCGGCCTGGCGGCCGTCCACCGGACGTCCCTGACGGGCCGCCGCTTAGCTCAGCGTTAATGGCCAAGGCCTCGGAAGGATTCAGCCAGTAAAGCAGGGAGTGGCTTTCAAATGTTTACCACCGTCCAACTCGTCTCCCCGCAAAACACTGCAAAATCTGAGAGCTTCGTGTTCTGGTTTCTCGCGCCATGGGCTAGGGTGAGTGAAAGCTGCATTGCAGAGGGCATTCGGATTTGGGTGCCAAGGATAAACCGCCGGGCAACCGGCCATTAACAAGTGCAGGCACGGCGACGCCCATTACATTGCGCCTTCGGCTCCATTTCATGGGCGCGCATGCTGCAAGCGTTATGAAGAAAAATAGCAGAGTAAACCTCATATACATTGTCGGACTGATCCCGGTTGTCTTTGTGGTGGGGTTACTGCTTTTCCTGACCTTGGAAAACTTCCTATCAGGTCAAGCGACTTACGGCGATAAGTTCGGTAATGCCTATGAGGTGGAGGGGGTAGCTGCAGTAATAGTCAACTTGGGGATACTGGGGCTTGTGTGTTGGTTGGTCCTCTATATGGTTTATCTCTTCAAGCGATCCCCGGGACTCTTTCGTCTGCATTGCGGCGTTGGAGCAATTAGTAGCTTATGCATCGCGGCAGGCCTGTTTTATGGACTGTCATAACAAGCCGCTTAAGTTTGTTCCCGGCCTGTCGGCCGTCCACCGGACGCCACTGTCGTGGCGCCGCTTAGCTCAGCGTTAATAGAACTCAAGGACCAGGCATCGTGAGATTTGAACACATTCTCTTCGCATTTCTCTGCATCCTCGGGGCGGAGGCGTTCGCCTGTGACCCTGCCTCGACGGAGTACGGAATCCCCTCTAACGTTAAATCATGCCAGTCCGACTTTAGAAAAATTCATGATCGCCTGGATGAATTTCAGGTCAATCTTACTGATAAAAAAACAGGTTTGATCGTCAAATTGAGTTCATACCTCGAGGAAAATGCAGATAGGGAAATCGAATGCACGATTCTCGTGACGGGCTGGCTCCCCGGAGAGCTCTGGAAGGAACAACCGACCAGCTTCATCATGCTTGAGGGAGATTTCAGTAGGTATCTTCGAGTTGCTGATGAGAATGTGCCCGAAAGCTTTAAAAAAATGTTGTACGAAACTGCAGCGACGAATTTAGCAAAGTTAAAGAGTTTCATTGGAGAGCTCGTCAGCAAAGAACTCAAGCCTCGAGACTACGAAACTGGATCGTGCTCATGAGGCTAAGTCTATTAACAAGTTGTTGTAGTTCGTTCCGGCCTGCGGCCTCCACCGGACGCCCCTGTCGGGGCGCCGCTAAACAAAAGCGTTATAAATCAGGGAGTAGCCATCAATGGAGTGGCGCAAGGACGATTACCTAATCACTGACGATAATTCCAAGGTGCAACTGGATATCGTCCACCGCTTGCTTGCGGCAACCTATTGGGGTGACCGCCGTCCCCGAGAAACCGTAGAGCGCATGGTTGCTGGCTCCATCTGCTTCAGTCTTTACCGTGGTGCCACGCAGATTGGTTTTGGGCGTGCAGTCACCGATAGTGCTACGTTTACCTGGGTTGCGGACATTGTGGTTGAGCCGGAGTTTCGGGGCGCTGGCCTGGGACAGTGGATCATGGAATGTTTGGTTTCGCACCCTGGCATAACGGGAACTCAAATGGTGTTGCAAACACGCGATGCTCAGGGGTTGTACGAGAAGTTTGGCTTCTCTAGAAATAGTGCTCTCATGAGCACCAAAGCCACTGATTTATAACAAGGCGCATCAGTACGCGGCCTGCGGCCGCCGGACGCCACTGTCGTGGCGCCGCTGTGCTCGGCGTTACTGGGAAGGAGCCCATGAATCAGAATCTTGCGGATGAGCTGTTCACGATGATGACCGAAGACCAGCGGTTGTTGCAGCAACTCTTCGATTCCGGAGAACTGCCATTGGACTCTTATCATCCCCGGATGAAAGCCCTGCATGAGCAGAATGCTTCTCGCCTGAAAGAGATTATTGGTGCGCACGGTTGGCCCAGCGTTTCGTTAGTTGGGGAAGAGACTGCCAAAGCCGCATGGCTGGTCGTTCAGCATTCTGTTTCAGATCCTGAGTTCATGGGCAAGTGTGTCTCCCTGCTAGAAGATGCCGCCGCGAGAGAGGATGTGGCGGGCTGGCAGTTGGCATTCCTCAAGGATCGGGTGCGCACTCTATCCGGCGAGCCTCAATACTACGGTACCCAGTTTGATACTGATGAAAAAGGTTGGCCAACACCGTTTCCTATTGAGGATTCTGCTACGGTTAATGAACGCCGTGCGCGTCTTGGGCTTAACTCCATCGAGGAACGCCAGGAACAAATGACTGAGCAGGAGCGGAAGCGCCGTGCCAATGTCGAACAAACCAGTTAACAAAACGCGGCACTCGGACGCCCTTGTCTCCGCTTCGCTGCGTCAAGGTCGCCGGTGCGCTCTGCGTTAATGGCCAAGGCCTCGGAAGGATTCAGGCAGTAAAGCAGGGAGTGGCTTTCAAATGTTTACCACCGTCCAATTCGTCTCCCCGCAAAACACTGCAAAATCTGGAAGCTTCGTGTTCTGGTTCCTCGCGCCATGGGCTAGGGTTGGTGCAAGCTGAATTGCAGAGGGCATTCAGATTTGGGTGCCAGGGATCAACCGCCGGGTAACCGGCCATTAACAAGTGCGGTCAAGGGACGCTCCTTTCGTCGCGCCCCTGCCGCTGGCGTTATATTTCTTAAACCTCAATCAAGGAAGATCATGCGAATATCTACATTACCCCTAATCGTTCTCTGCCTGTTCATGGGCTTCACCTTTTGGGTTATGGCAGGCGCAGAACAGTCGCTTCTGGCTTTCGGTGCCCAGCTCATGTCCAGCCCTGACACCGCTCAGGTCGTCGTTGATCTCTACATTCTGGCCGCGCTGGCTTGTGTTTGGATGTACCAAGACGCCAAAAGCCGTGGCAAAGGTTTGGGCTATCTCATCCCATTCTTCGTCGTAACAGCGGTGTTTGTATCTGCTGGGCCGCTGCTATATTTGGTGCTGCGTGGCGGGCGAGAGCCGGAAGCCGAAGCCAGCAAAATATAACAAGCCGCTTAAGTTTGTTCCCGGCCTGTCGGCCGTCCACCGGACGCCACTGTCGTGGCGCCGCTTAGCTCAGCGTTAAATTTCTAGAGGCAGTATGAAATATTTTCGTTATTTTTTGATCGCTATCCTTGCTGGTGCAGGGTTTTCTCTTGGTATTTTATTCGTCTTCTCGTACGCCTTGCCCCATTTTGAAAGCGAGTATCTTGACCCACACAATGCTACAAACGATATGTTTGAGGAAAGAATTAATGAAGTGGAGTCGAGCATCGGAATGAGTTGCAAGCAACTCCACCGTGAAGCCTACGAATTTGCGATCGACGATATCGGAAACATCATCGACGCAGGCCTGCAAGGGCGAGATTGGATAAAAGAGATTAGCCCAGATCAAAAACGCTATATCGACGAGGTTACTGAACAACTCTACCAATGTATGCTTTTGGAGCGGCCGGCAGAGCAATACCTTCAATTGCAATGGCCTGAGTTTTCGGAGTTACAAAGAACATATTCAGCACTCAAAACTTTTTCAACGTCATATGGTGATGGTGAAGCCACTGCAGAAAAGCTTAAACCTCAGGCACTGGAACGAATGCAGTTCCACTATCAAAATTTAACAAGGCCATGAAGGTTGTTCCGGGCCGATGGCCCTCCACCGGACGCCCTTGTCAGGGCGCCGCTTATGGCTGGCGTTGAGGCTGTAGAAAAACCCCGAAATCCCCCCTCGGGTTTGATAGGATCAGGCAAACAGACAAGGAGTCGTCGGAATGCCCCGTTTCAAGCATTACAATTACGATCAGGACGCCATGGTCGTGATCAACTACCAGGAACAGCTTCAGCCCGGCACCTTTGAACACGCGGTGCACTATCTCATCGAACACAAGCTGGACCTGTCAGTGTTCCACCCCAAGTACCGCAACGAAGACACTGGTCGGCTTGCCTACGATCCGGCGATCCTGCTGAAGATCATCCTGTTCGCCTATTCCAAGGGCATCAAGACCAGCCGCGAGATGCAGTGGTGCTGCGAGACCAACATCACCTTCAAGGCCCTGTCCTGCGATACCGTTCCCCACTTCACCACCCTGGCGAAGTTCGTCAGCAGCCATGCGGATGAGATTGAGGCGCTGTTCGAGCAGGTGCTTTTGGTGTGCCACGAACAGGGGTTACTGGGGAACGAGCTCTTCGCCATCGACGGCTGCAAGATGCCCTCGAATGCCGCCAAGGAATGGTCCGGCACGTTCAAGGAACTGGAAGAGAAACGGAAGAAGTTGCGACGACTGATCCGCCACCACTTGAAGGAGCACCATGAGCGGGACGAGGCGGAAACCGAAGCCGAACTGGACCGGAACATCCGCCGGGCAAAGACGGTTCTCTCCCTGGACGAATCCCTGAAGAAAGTGGACCGCTTCCTAAAGACGAACCGCCCAAGGATGGGCCGGGGGAAGCGGAACAAGGAAGTGAAGAGCAACATCACCGATAACGAAAGCGCCAAGATGACGACCAGCAAGGGCACGATCCAGGGCTACAACGGTGTGGCCACGGTGGACAAGAAACACCAGATCATTATTGATGCCCAGGCCTTTGGCGAAGGCCAGGAACACCACACCTTGCAACCGGTGCTGGAAACGGTCGAAGCCCGATTCAGGAAACTGGGTATCGCCGATAACATCTACCAGCAGGGTACGGTCATCACCGCCGACACCGGCTTTTCCAACGAAGCCAACATGAAATACCTGCACGAACGACAGATCAACGGCTACGTACCGGACAACCGATTCCGCAGCCGAGACCCGAAGTTCCAGAATCAGAAAGGCAAGTACGGCAAGCGCCATCAGAGCCAGCTGAACACGGGCTGGAAAGACATCATTCCGGCCAGTGAGTTTCAGTTCGATCCGGTCAACCTGACCTGCATCTGCCCAGCGGGCGAAAGCCTGAAATACCATGCAACCCGCACGGACCCAAACGGCCAAAGCCGGGCCTACTTCCAGGGACGTCTGATGCAGTGCCGGAACTGTCCAAAGAAACATCAGTGCATGCAGAACCCGGAGGCTGCCAACCACCGGAAGGGTAAAGGCCGACAGGTTTCGTTCACCCTCGAGAACAAGCGCCTGCCTAATTACACCGACTGGATGAAGCACCGCGTCGACAGCCAAAAGGGCAAAGAGATTTATAGTCACCGGATGTCGGTGGTGGAGCCGGTGTTCGGCAACATTGGCACCAACAAACGGCTGAACCGGTTCAGCTTGCGGGGCAGGAAAAAGGTCCAGGGCCAGTGGCAGCTATACTGCCTGGTGCACAATATTGAGAAACTGGCGAATTATGGGCGGTTAGCCGCGTGATACAGGGATCAGAAGACTGGAAATGTGGCTCTTGGGTGCCAGCAATACCGGCACTGAAAGCGGCAAGGAGTCGAATTGATGCGCTGAGCACTGAAATTGGAATCATCGGTCAGTTGATGGCCGCGACAAATAATTTTAAGAACCAGGCGCTGGGAACGGCTCGAAATCGGGTTTTTCTACAGCCTCGTTACACCGCATGAATACAACTGAGTTCGTCGTTTACTATCTAATAGCGGTATCAGCGATCTTTTTGCTGATTTCACTGGTGCGTTTTTCTAAGCTGAAACCATTGTTTGGGGCCCGACAAGCCTTGGCATTGGTTGAGCAGAATCATCGCGCTCGTCTGGACCGGTTGGTTCAGTTGGGAATCAGAATTGAAGGCAGGGGCCCTATACACTTTATCGCGCCTCCACCCTACACTCCCGACGAAGAATTGGAGGTTGGTGCCGAGATGGAAGTTTGGGTTTCAGATGAACTTCCCGGTGTGGTCTTGAACACAAAGCCTACCTTCTCGTCATTGGTGGGTAGGGCATTGTATCCAGCGGTCTGTGTCGCGTTCGTTCTCCTGATGCCCATCTTCTTCATTGTGCAGGGCCATTTCGATGGGGTGTAACAAGGCCAGTCACGGCGACGCCTACTTCATTGCGGCTTCGCCTCCACTTCGTAGCCGCGCATGCTGGCGGCGTTATAGCAATTAGGTGTCCACAAAAAGGATAAGGGATGCAGGAAAAACCGAATTATTTTGTTCGTGCAATGATCGTTGCATTTGTTTTGGCGCTTTTCATAATGGCTTTTTTGAGCTTTTATTTGGGCAACCCGAGGTACCAGATAACTGCAGGGGTTATTACAGTTCTGGGTTTTATTGTTATCTTGGTTTTGTCGGAGTCTTTTAACAACCTAAGTATTGGGAAAGTCTTGTCTCTGAGTCGAAAGGTTGAGGAAAAAGAAAAAGAGAAGAATCAGGTAAAAGCGGAAAATGGTGAGCTCAGGCAAGAGCTCTTCAAAATTGTATCCAATATCCAGCAATCTCAAGTAAATAATACCTATAACGCTCCATCAGATGAGTGGCTAAAGCTCCTTGGGGTGGTCAAGGCAAAAGACTCTGAGAAAGAAGAAGAACAAGAAGAGCAAAAAGAAGCCCAAAGAGCAATGGCGTATGTGGCTGAAAGAGAGAAGGCACGGGAGGAATCGCGTGCTCGAATGAAATTGCGACGTGCTGCTGAGAATATTGGTATTCAAAAGTATGCTGAGACCTTCAATGTTCCGCAGTCCGAAATAATGCAAGGTGCCGAATTTTCACAAGCCTTCGATGAAATTGACCCTATTATGAATAGGCGAATAATATTTGATGGCTATTATAAAGATCCAAGCCAAGAGCGTTTCATTGAAGTAAGATCTAAAGGCTCTGTGTCACCTATTTTTTATGATCGCTTGTACGTAATGCTAAACAAAATTCATCTCTATAGGCGAGCTAAGGCTATATATGCTGAGCTAGTTCTTGTATTGCTTGATATAGAAGGGGAAGATACGGATAGGCCGTGGGGTAACGACCGATTTATTGATTACTTCCAGTCTGCTATTTCCAATAAGCTACTAAAAATTGAAACAATAAAAGTATCGAAGGAAGAGCTTTCAAATTATGAAGAAAATGGGCAGCAAAGCCTGCTATAACCAAGGGCTGCAGCGGACCGATTTTCCGGCGTGGTGCGCCTCCAAATCGGCCGCTGAGCCCAGGCGTTAGGCCTATAGGCCGAAAAGGTTGAGTTGAATTTATGGCCTCAAATAAAAATCAGCATTTCGTGCCGAGGTGCTACCTCCGGGAGTTCACTCATGACTCTGAAAACAAGGCCATAAATTTATTTAACATAGATAACAAGAAGTTCATTTCAAACGCACCAGTAAAGAGCCAGTGCTCCAAGGACTATTTTTACGGTCAGGATGAAAAGCTAGAGGCGGCTATTCAATTTTTGGAGGGCTCTTATGCCACTATATTGAGGGAAATCCTCGAGGGTCCCAGAGAACTTAGTGACGACCAAAAAATTGTGATTAGACGTTTCTGGCTATTCCAATATTTGAGGACTGAAGCGGCATCGAAGCGATCAGTCGAAATGTCTAATGACTTTACTAAAACAGCAGGTGTAAGTCCTGAGGAGTTTAAATTTGAGATAAAAGAGGCTGTACAAACGGCGATGCACACCTTCGCTGAAAATATGGACATCGTAGACGATTTAAAGATTTGCTTTATTTTAAACAAGACAAAGGTTCCATTTTTAACTTCCGACAATCCTGCGATTTTAACTAATAGATGGCACTTAAATGACGCGAGAACAAAATTTAAGTCGTTTGGGCTGAACGCTTGTGGCGCCATGCTTTTTCTACCACTTACTCCAGAAATTATGTGTGTAGGTTATGATGGTGATGTATATAGTATTCCACAGAAAAATGGCTGGGCTTCCATCTCCAAAGAGAGCGATGTTAAGGCATTTAATCAACATCAATTTTTGGAATGTAGGGCAAACATTTTCTTCAAGAATTCAGAAGACTGTAGCTTTGTAGAGGAGTCTTTTGGAGGTGTGATCGACAATCGACCATCTGAAAGGCACCGTATTCACTACGCCGTTTTTGACTATACTGATGGACAGCACTCGCGCTATAAAGTTGTAGACTCTAGCGAAGCAGGTGAGCATGAGCGAGCTATTGTTCACAGTGAAACAGTGCATTCAAGGCCATTGTCATGGCCTAGTGTCATTCGATGGAGAAATAGTGGAACTGTTTACACGAACGATACTGGGCTCGGCTACGTTCGGAAAGGACAAATTCTTCCTGAATACGAAGGGTTCTATAAAGAGCCGGTAAAATTAAGAAAATCGCGGGCCTGACAAGTGCAGGCACGGCGACGCCCATTATATTGCGCCTGTGGCTCCATTCGATGGGCGCGCATGCTGCAAACGTTAGGAGTTACAAGACTCGTGAACTTCTTAATCACACCTCCCTCTTCCCATTTTGATGGTGGCATCGGTATTACAGCATGCAACTTCAGAAATGCTGCAGAAACCTTGCGGGAGCATGGTTCATCTCTAGATGGTGTGCTACCTCTGTGTTATCTCTATCGCCATGCCGTAGAGCTTTTTCTAAAATCAGTAACGTTTATTCTCCATAAAAAATACGCGATCGAGTTCGGTAGTGGGTTCTCCCTTGATAAGCCTGGAATAAAAGTTCGCGATAAATGGGTAGCTATGGAGAATACCCACAACTTATCGGACCTTTATGCATACTTCGAAGTACTTTTTGATCAATGCGAGACGTTACTGCCTTCAACAACGAGGTGGGAACTGCCGGCAGATATAAGGTCAAAAATTGATTTGGTTAGCGGAACTGATCCTAAGAGCACCTTCTTCAGGTACCCAAAGTCTGGAAGCCAACAACAAGATAAAAAGAAATCAAAGATTCAAAAAACCGACTTCCAAAAAGCGTTTGATAACCCAGAAAAGCCTGCAAGGCTTGTTGTTATGCTTGATGAGAACGACAATTTAATAGAGTCATACGATCTGGATGCTGACACTTTGAGCAAGGTCCAAAGCGCTCTGGCCGACCTTTGCGAGTTTCTCTACGGAGTGCATGCAGCATTCAGAGGAGAATTGACTAAGGGCTCCTAACCAGTCAATCCAGTTCGTTCCGGCCCTGTAAGGGCCTCCACCGGACGGCCTTTTCTTCGCTTCGCTACGCAAAGGCCGCCGCTAATTATCGGCGTTAGGCATTTGGAGGAATTTTGAGCAGGCTCTATACCTACATCGTCAAGGTCGATTCAGGATTAGCGCCAAATCCATTTAGCGGTCTGTACTCCGAACCA
The DNA here is from genome assembly GCF_005871205.1 of Marinobacter alexandrii. Taxonomy (GTDB): domain Bacteria; phylum Pseudomonadota; class Gammaproteobacteria; order Pseudomonadales; family Oleiphilaceae; genus Marinobacter; species Marinobacter alexandrii. The sequence goes on from NZ_SWKM01000014.1 coordinate 10,529, forward strand.
CCAAGGAAGCGCTGTGCAACCAGGAGATTGGATCGCTGGATTTTCTCCCAAGAGTGATGGCTACCGGTTCATCTATGCGATGAAGGTAGATGAGCGCATCCACATGAATGACTATTTCCACGATCCTCGGTTTGAATCCAAGAAGCCAATAATGAGCGGGGGATGGAAAGAAAGATGCGGCGACAACTTTTATCGGCAAGATGGCCAAGGGGCGTGGCTTCAGCTGGCCAATCCCTTTCATGGGGGAATGCTGGATCAAGACACCCGTGTCCCATTCGTGTTTGTTGGTGAAGAGTTTTGGTATTTGGGAAGAGCTCGTTCAGACGTACCAAAGGAATTCTTAGCTATGATCGGAGGTCGGGGCGCAAGGGTAAACCATCCTGCAGGTTTACCGGAAAGCTTTATGTGGTGGGTCCGCAAGAACTTTAAGCCAGGTATCACCGCGGATCCCTTGGATGCAGAGGCCAAGAGTTGCACGCAATCAGGGGCCGCGCTATCCAGCACTTGCGAGCTGAGTTCATGCAACAATGCCTAACCAACCCATGCACCGGATGCCAAAACCTCCGCTTCGCTGCGGTTTTGTCACCGGTGATGGCGGGCGTTAGGCTCGTATGGGACTTGAGAGTATCAGACCAGTTTTCAGTGGGTTGCTCGGCGGTGTAATAGCCATTTGGGTTGGTAATTACATGGCTCGAAAACTGCCGAGATCTTGGTCGGGCATATCGACCGAGGCTTTGGTGAGAAAGCATAAGGCAGCCATTTATTTGTCTAATTCGGCTTTCATCATTGGGATATTCTTTGGGTTGTTTCTCTACATTCAGGGATATTTTGAGAGGAATGATTGGCGAGGAATGGGGATCGGTTTCGGTGTGAGTTGCCTTGGGCCAACCTTGATACTACTGACTTGGTCGATAATTCGGGGGCATAGAATCACAGAATCGTTTTTTGCCTACGGCGTTGCCCAAAAAATGCCTCTGTGGCTGCTAATGCCCTTACTCGGTTCGGGAATTGCTGCGCTAATTGCGAGCTTGAACAGTATCTTAGCCTAACAAATTGTTGTAGTTCGTTCCGGCCGTTGGACTCCACCGGACGCCCTTTTCAGGGCGCCGCTTAGCTCAGCGTGTGTGCCGGGCATGGCACAGAACTAGGGAGGTGAAAGTCCTCCTGCCAGGTGTTCGCAGAGCCGAAGGCTAGGAGAAGGGCAAGGGCGTCATCGCGAGGTGGGGTCTCCGGAGCGCCGGCCGGAAGTAAGCCCAATCCAAAGCGGCGGGGCGACGAACAGGAACCCGATACGAGGTGTGGTACATCCGGGGCGAGCGGGCACGTGACCGCGAAGCCCTCCGTCTGCGACCGGGATGTGCTTTATAAATCGGGTCGGGCCGCGTTCGGATTCATGCCGTGAAAGCTCTGTGCCTTACCCCGGGAGGTCTGCCGCGTGTGGACGGAGCCACTGAGAGACGAGCGATCGCCTCTGATCGCGTGGCAGAAATCAGCCGAGGGCATAGTAGGTTCGCCCGTGAACCGAAGGCCCGAACAGAGACAGGAGTCGAGATTCCGTGCAGGGTAACGGGATGGCATCCGCAAAGCAGCTAGCGCTGCCCCTGGAGTTTCCAGGGGATGAACCCGTTGCCGGAAAGCGGGAAAACTTGCACTCCGTTCAATCCTCACCGTGGATGGCGCGTGTATTGAGTAGGGACAACCTCAATCGCGCCCTGAAACAGGTTCGACGTAACAAGGGAGCGCCGGGTATCGACGGTATGACCGTGGATGCATTGCCGGATCATCTGCGCCAACACTGGCCCGAGATCCGGCAACAACTGCTCCAGCAGACCTACCGACCGAAACCGGTGCGGCGGGTGACCATCCCCAAAGCCAACGGCGGTTCCCGCCCCCTGGGCATCCCGACGGTGCTGGATCGCTTCATCCAGCAAGCCATCGCTCAGGTTATCCAGCAGGATTGGGACCCCCGCTTCCACCCACACAGTTATGGCTTCCGCCCGGGGCGCTCCGCCCATCAGGCGGTCCGGTACGGACAACGTTGCGCCCGGGAAGGCCGTAACTGGGTGGTGGATCTGGACCTGGAAGCCTTCTTTGACCGGGTAAATCACGATCGCCTGATGGCCCGGCTGAAACGGCATACGCCGGACAGGCCGCTGCTCAGGTTGATCAACCGGTACCTGAAGGCAGGTGTACAGATCGATCACCGCAAAGCCCCGACACCAGAAGGCGTACCGCAAGGCGGGCCACTGTCTCCGGTGTTGGCGAATGTGGTGCTGGACGAACTGGACTGGGAGCTGGAGCGGCGCAACCTTTGTTTCGCCCGCTACGCGGATGATTGTCAGATCTACGTTGGCAGTCACCGGGCAGGTGAGCGAGTGATGGTGAGTCTGACGCGCTTTATCGAGGACTCGCTGAGGCTCACAGTGAATACACGAAAGAGCGCAGTGGATCGGCCCTGGAAGCGAAGCTTCCTGGGCTTCACCCTCAGCCGGAAAGGGCAGCGACTGAAAGTGGCTAGCAAAGCTATCACCAAGCTGAAAACCCAGATCCGGATACTGAGCCGCCGAACACGGGGCCACTCTCTGGCCCAGGTGAACGCAGACCTGAAAGAGACCCTGCTTGGTTGGAAAGCGTACTTCGATGAAGCCGAAGTACTGAGCCCGCTGCGGGACCTGGACAAGTGGATACGGCGGAGAATGAGATGTTACGTGTGGAAGCAATGGGGCCGAAGGGGGTATCGTGAGCTGAGAAAGCGGGGTGTCTCAGTCGAGCTGGCCTGGAACACCGCGAAATCAGCCCATGGACCGTGGCGCCTGAGCCGATCACCGGCGCTGGCGCAGGCACTGCCGGCCCGGGTCTTCCGGAGCTATGGATTGCCAAAATTGGCAGTGCGGTAACGGGTTGAACCAAGTCACTGAATCGCCGTGGTACGTGATCCGTATGCCCGGTGATGTGGGAGGAGGGGCATCGTGAGGTGCCTCCCTATCCCGATTATGTGCTTTGACACCTGATACGTTACAGGGTACATTCAAGGAATGATTCGAAGCTTCAAACACAAGGGCTTGGCAAAATTTTTCAAGTCCGGCAGCACTGCAGGGATTCAGGCCGCTCACGCGAAGAGGCTTCAGCTCATTCTCGGTAGATTGAATGCAGCGGCGAATGCCAAAGATATGGACTTACCCGGTCTTCGTTTGCACGAACTCTCTGGCACCCGAGCCGGAATCTGGTCAGTGACAGTCAGTGGTAACTGGCGAGTGACCTTCCGGTTCGAAGACGGAGATGCCGAGATTGTAAACTACGAGGATTATCACTGAGGTACCGCCAATGTTAATGCACAACCCTCCGCATCCGGGTGAAGTACTGCGAGAGCTTTGTCTTGAGCCCCTTGGTCTCTCTGTCACGGCGGCGGCAGAGGCATTGGGCGTTAGCCGCAAAACGCTGAGTGCCGTGTTGAATGGCAAGGCCGGTATCAGTCCCGAAATGGCGATCCGGCTCTCTATTGCTTTCGATACTTCAGCAGAAAGCTGGCTGAATCAGCAGTCCCAATATGAACTCTGGCATGCAGAACAACATCGCAAAGAGCTCAATGTAAAGAAGCTTGTTGCAGCCTGAAGTGGCACATAACCAAGCCATGCACCGAGGAGAATGAAGTGCCGATAACCGGCGAGTGTTTCTGTGGTGAGGTGAGCTACCAAGTCGATGGCAGGCTTCGTGATGCCAGGTCCTGCCACTGCTCCCGCTGCCGTAAAGCCTTCAGCTCCCAGGCTTCAGCATATGCATTGGTTGAACCATCTGAGTTCAGTTGGTTGTCCGGCGAGGAGTTGCTTACATCCTATGTGGGCAGCCATGGCTTTGGGCTTCGGTTTTGTAGCAAATGCGGGTCTACGCTCTGTGGCATTTTTAATGGAGTCATTCATGGTGTGACTTTGGGATGCGTGAACGGCGATCCGGAAATCGAGATTGGCATGCACATCTTTGTGGGCTCCAAGGCTACGTGGGAAGTTTTGCCAGACACGGTGACTCAATATCATGAGCAGGGCCCAAACAATGCATAACCAGGCGGTCAACCGGACGCTGGCGTTAGTGCTGGTCGTAGTGCCCACCGATGGCGAAAACATAAATGGATTTGTCGTCGAATCGGTAGATGAGTCTGTCTTTCTGTGAGATGCGTCGTGACCACAAGCCTGATAAGTTGTGTTTAAGCGGTTCAGGTTTTCCGATGCCAGTTGATGGTTCATCAGAACAAAGCATCTCTTTCAGTAGCTTGCAGAGAGCTTTGTGCAGCTTCTTGTCCTTCTCTCGCATCTTCTCATAGGTTTCCCAGGTGCTGCCCTCAAATACCAGTGATCTCATTCATCTGCTCATCATTAGGTGTATATCCTTGGCCACGGCTGTGAGTATCGAGGGAGGCCGCAATTTGCTGCATCAGGTCTCTGCTCTGAAGAACATGCAGGGTTTCTTGTTCCCTTTCCCAGTCTTCAGCACTAATAATCACGAAAGCCTCTCCAGCGCGGCGTGTCACCTTGAGAGGCTCGTGTCTATTAATCACCTGTTCTACAAGGCTTTTCAGGTTGTCTCTGAATTTGTTTACACTGATGATATCCATAACTCCACCATTACGTACGGAAACACCGTACAACCATATCGCAATAGCCCTAACAAGGCCAGTCAGGGCACGGTTACTGCATTGCGGCTTCGCCTCCATTCCGTAACCGCGCATGCTGGCAGGCGTTAAATGCCAGTGATAGCCATGTCCAAGGCTCCGACAATCTGGTCCCTGAAATGTGCGAGGGAACCAACCGGGTTTTTGAGGTGCTTTTCAGAGACAGAGGAAATTTGCGGGGTTAAAAGTAGAAGCTCTTGGTCTGCAAAGCTGATTTCCGGCGTGAGTCCCTGCATGGCTTCGCCACCAAATGCGGAGCGTTTTCCCAAAGGGATTATGATGCGAGTTGCCAGCTCACTCAGCAGACTGCTCTGAATATCGACAAGGTAAGGGTAGTGCGCTTTGCTGGTCTTGCTTGGGTTAGGGTAGACATCGAACTGTGCCATCAAAACTCCCTAAATTCGTCGCCGAAGCATCCATGTTGTTCGACAAAGTCGTTGTAACTTTTTATGGCAGCGCGGTTTTCTTCAACCCATAGTTCTGTTTCGCGTTTGGAGAGCTCTTCTTTCAACGCTCGCTCCAGGGTAGCAGAAAGGTTGATGTTCAGTTCACGGGTCTTACGCAGCAGATCGCTATTGATTGAGAGATTCGCCGCTTTTTTCGGTGCGGCTGCGTTGTAGAGTTCGGCCATTTGAGCCTCCAAGTGGCTATTTAATGCATGGTCTAGTCTATGCGCATGGAAGTGCGCATTCAAGCATTTAACCAAAGGCTGTTGTCGGACGCACCTACGCTGGCGCTCCGTTGCGCCGCAAAGCAAAGGCGTTATGTGAATCAACCAAGGGGAGGATCAGCATGAAGAGTATGACTTGTAAACAGTTAGGCGGAGCTTGTGACCTAGAATTTCGCGCAAACACATTCGATGAAATGGCGGCCCTAAGCCAGAAACACGGAATGGAAATGCACCAGAAGCAAGACGCCGCTCATCTGGAAGCAATGCAGGCAATGGGGGAGCTCATGAAGACTCCAGATGCAATGAAAAATTGGCAGGACTCAAAGCGCAAAGAGTTCGATGAGCTGCCGGAGATCTAGTCTGCACCAAAAAATCACATAACAATCACAGGCAGTCGGAAAAGTTGGAACGTCACCCGTTTTGCAAAAAACGCAAAACCGCCGCCACACCACTTTTCCGCTGCTGTGGGCGTTAATAGCCAAGGCCTCGGAAGTATTCAGGCAGTAAAGCACGGAGTTGCGTTCAAATGTTCACCACTGTCGAGCTCGTCTCCCCGCAAAACACTGAAAAATCTGAGAGGTTCGTGTTCTGGTTTCTCGCGCCATGGGCTAGGTTAGGTCAATTGTCGCTCTACACATGGGATTCACATGGACAGCGTAAGCGAGAAAGGAAAGTTCGGTGTTATTCTCATGAATCTGGGCATTAAATGACAGGAGCCATTACTCCTCATCTCGGGTAATCTCGACTAATGTGATTGGCACTGCAAAGAGGCATCGGCGAGTTGGACCACTTACACCACCCGAAGAAAACCGATACACGCGGTGTCGCAACTGCCTATTTTGATGCCCAGAGGCGTTTTCTTGACCTGTTCCTAAGGCGCCATCTGTCCCGCCTGTCCCAGCAGGAGTTACGTCGCAGTCGGGTGATGGTGGCTTTGTTGATTTTCGGCATCTTGGCAATTTCGGCCATGGCCGTTGTCCGCTTGTCGACAGAAGGGATTGGACCAGTGTCCCTGGTGGTGTGTTTCGGGGTACTTGCCATCGTTGCCAGCCTTGTGTTCTTTGTCCGAACAGGAAAGAGCGGGGCGGCTGGGGATCTGCTGATTCTGAGTGGTGTTGCCGTTATCTTCATGACGGCCATTAACGACAACGGGCTGCATTCCCGGGTGCTCACCTGGCTGCCTTCGTTGCCGCTGATTGCTAATTTCACCTCAGCCCGACTGACTGCTATGCGAACGACCCTGCTCGTGTTGTTTGGGTTGTTGATGCTTTTGGCGGCCCATGAAATGCAGTGGATCGCTAGCAGCTACCCGGACGAATCGTTGGTCGGGCGTCTAACAGCCGGTTTTGGTTCCATGCTTTTTGTCTCGGCCATTGCCTATGCGTACGAGGATTCCCGGCGCCAGGCCGATAAGGAAAGGGACGCCTTGAGTCGTACCCGGAGTGATTGGGTGAGCATGGTCAGTCATGAGTTGAGAACGCCCCTTACTTCCCTTTACGGCGGCCTCAAACTGCTGGCCAATGGCAAACTGGACGAGCAGCCGGAAACGCAGCAAACATTGCTGACGATGTCGACCCGCAATACCGAACGACTAATTGGTCTGGTTAATGATGTTCTGGATGTTGAGCGATTGTCCGAAAGCCGCTTTGAGCTGAATCTGAAAACCATTGATCTGGCGGGCGTCATCGACGAAGCCGTGAAAATTCAGCAATACCTGGCAGACGAAGGGGGCATTGTACTGCGCACCCGGCTCGAGCCCGTGTCGTCGGTAATGGCCGATCCTGATCGTCTGTTACAGGTGGTACAAAACCTCTTGTCCAATGCCATCAAGTTTTCTCATGCCGGTGGTGAGGTAGTGGTCCATCTGGCACCGTCAGAGGCAGGGATCATGTGCAACGTCCAGGATGAAGGGGAGGGTGTGTCAGAGGCGTTCAGCAACCATCTGTTTGAGCGTTTTGCCCAGGAAACGTCCGACACACGTCGACGCTCCGGAGGCTCCGGGCTCGGTCTGTACATCAGCAAGGGGATAATTGAGTTGCACGGTGGACAAATTGGTTATCGGTCCAGAGAGACGGGCGGTAGCGAGTTTTTCTTCACCCTACCGGACCGCTAAGAACCAGGCCATGAACCGGATCCTTCTATCAGGGCAGGTTCCGCATAATCTGCATCACCTCAGGTGTGGCTCAGATGAACGTCCAGGCCAATATCCGCGTGATCTTATTTCCCTGCTTCATCTCTATTTCCCGCACATCAACTGCACCGAGCTTTCGAATCAATTTCTCCGCAGGCTTAACATTGTCGGTTTTTGAAACCAGGCTGGTGAACCAGCGGCATTGAGTTGAATACCGCTCGCTTTCTCTTATTAGCTTTTTAAGAAATAGCTGTTCGCCCCCTTTACACCAAAGCTCTGCTCCCAATCCGCCAAAGTTCAGGGTAGGAGATTTGGTTTTTGCGTTTTGTTCACCGCGACTACGAGCAAGGTTATTGAGCTTAAGCTGGCTACCTTTAAGTGCTTCATTGAGCGAAGCATGAAACGGTGGGTTGCACACGCTGACGTCAAAGAACTCCCCAGCCTGAATGATCCCTTCAAAAATGTGGTTTTTATCGTGCTGCGTGCGCAGGGTGAAGCGGTCTTTGAGTGCGGGGTTGTTGGCGATAATCGTGACTACGTTCTCAAGCGACTCAGAGTTAATGTCACTCCCCACGCACTGCCAGCCATAAATTTGGCAGGCCAGTAGCGGGTAGATTCCATTGGCTCCCGTTCCTATATCGAGCAGCTTGATGCCGGACTGTTCAGGCCCAAGCAAGTCAGCCATGTGATGGATATAATCCGCTCTGCCTGGGATTGGGGGGCAGAGCGCGCCCTCTGGAATATCCCAATCGACAATGTTGTAGTATTGGTTTAACAACGCGGCGTTGAGAGTTTTTACCGCCAACGGGTCTGCGAAATCGATGGAAAGGTCGCCATGAGCGTTCGGTTTCACATGAGGGGCTAGTGCTGGGTGGCTTTTTACGAGGCCTTGGAAGTCATAGCCCTGGTTGTGTAGATTCCTCGGGTGCAGACCTTTGTTAGCCGGCCTGGCTTGGCGTTTTTCACTTCGATGCAGGTTGCTCACAGTAATAGGCCCGAGGCTTGGAGTTCAGTAGTAGAGTAGGTCTGGCTTGGTCCGTGATTATATTCTCAATGCAGGTGTTGGGCATACCCGGCAATTTGAGGGTCGTGAGAGCCCTCTGACTGTACATTCATTTCCCCAAAAGGCGACAGCAATGACTATTGAGCGCATTTCCACAAATAGCCGCATGAGCAAGATCGTAAAACACAATGGCACCGCTTACCTTTGCGGCCAGGTGGCCAAGGACAGAAACGGTGACATTCATACCCAGGTAACCGGGATGCTGGAGAAAGTGGACGAGCTGCTGGAGAGTATCGGTTCCGGCCGGAACAAAATTCTGTCGGCAACCATCTACCTTGCGGATATGGCTGACTTCAAAGCCTTAAACGAGGTGTGGGATAACTGGATACCTGAAGGCGAGGCTCCAGCCAGGGCCTGTGTGCAGGCGCAGATGGCGTCTCCGGAGCTGAAGGTCGAAATTTCGGTAGTGGCTGCCACTTCCTGATCGAGAAGCGTCGCCCAATTAATCACCTCAGTCAATTCAGCCAGGAGGCGCGCCATTACTGTCGCACTGCATCGTTTGTACTCTTTCCGCCGTTGCCCGTACGCCATGCGCGCTCGTTTCGGTATCTTGTTTGCCGAGCTGAAGGTGGAGCTGCGGGAGATAGTGCTGAAAAACAAACCGGCGCAGATGCTGGCTATCAGTCCTAAAGGCACGGTTCCTGTTCTGGAGCTGGCCGAGGGTGGTTACTCTGGGAGCCTCGTTATTGAGGAAAGCAGGGAAATACTGGAGTGGGCGCTGCAGCAGAGCGATCCGCAAGGTTTGCTAAACGTCGATTTCGTAAGCGCTAACGCCCTGATCGACCGTAACGATAACGAATTCAAACACTGGCTGGATCGCTATAAATACGCTGACCGTCATCCAGAACTAACCCAGCTCGATTACCGGCAAAAGGGCGAGGTGTTTTTGCAGGAGTTGGAAAGCTTATTGGCTAAGAATAGGTATCTCCTGGGGGAAAACATCAGCATCGCTGATGTTGGCATCATGCCGTTTGTACGCCAGTTCGCCCATGTCGATCGGGAGGTGTTTTACAGCCTGCCTTATCCGAATCTACAGCAATGGCTGCGGGGTTGGCTGGAACACCCAGTATTCCAGCAGGTTATGGTCAAATATCAGCCCTGGCACGAAGGTGATGACCTGGTGGTGTTTCCAGGCGACAGCCGCCAAATCTGAACACCTGTGCCCGCCGGCATCGATTTTTACTGGAGAAAACGCAACATGAACACGACGCCCACGCCCTATCCAATCGGCACGCCTGGCACTCCCTGGGGTGACGCTGAACGTGCCGAGTGGTTGTCTCGACAGACTCGGCAACGCAGCTACGAGTCCGAGGTGTTGAGTGTGATCGAGCGCCTGCGCCCGCGCTTCGACGTGGAAGAGTATGGCCATCTGGACTACGGCTCCGATGACTATCCGTTGATGGCGATCCGGAGCCGCGACTGGCGTGACGAGTTGCCGGTGGTGCTGATAACCGGGGGCGTACACGGCTACGAAACCAGCGGTGTGCACGGCGGGCTGCAGTTTCTCGATCAGCATGCAGAAGCATACGCGGGCCGCGTTAACCTGCTGGTTGCACCCTGTGTCAGCCCCTGGGCTTACGAGCGCATCCACCGCTGGAACCCGAACGCAGTGGACCCGAACCGTTCGTTCCGCGAAGACAGTCCGGCTGAAGAGTCGGCTGCACTCATGCGACTGGTGGCGCCTGTGGGTGATGGTGCGCTGTTGCATATCGACCTGCACGAGACCACGGACACCGACGAATCTGAGTTTCGCCCCGCGCTCGCCGCCCGGGATGGCAAGCCGTTTGAGCCGGGCGGGATTCCCGACGGTTTTTATCTGGTCGCTGACAGCGAGAACCCGCAACCTGAATTCCAGCAGGCGATAATCGAAGCGGTCGAGCCAATCACTCATATCGCTCCGGCTGATGACAGTGGCGAGATTTTCGGCTCAACGGTAGTCGCTCGGGGTGTGATTCAGTATCCGCTCAGTCAATTGGGCCTGTGCGCCAGTGTCACCAGGGCGCCCTACAAAACCACCACTGAGGTCTATCCGGACAGCTCCCGTTCAACTCCCGAGCAATGCAATGCCGCACAGGCTGCGGCGGTGTGCGCCGCGATTGATTATGCGTTGGCGAACCGGTAGAAAGGGGCTTTTCCATTGCTTGAACTAAAAACAATCGGTCTGTTTCTGGTCACCGCACTGGCAGAGATCGTAGGTTGTTATTTACCTTACCTCTGGCTTCGTGAGGGCAAAAGCATCTGGCTGCTGGTGCCGGGCGCGCTGAGTCTGGCAGCATTCGCGTGGTTACTGTCGCTTCACCCCACGGCAGCTGGCAGGGTCTATGCTGCTTATGGTGGTGTGTATGTTTTCATGGCAATCGTGTGGCTTTGGGCCGTCGATGGTATTCGGCCAACCCTTTGGGATTTGGTTGGCTCGGGCGTTGCGCTGTTGGGTATGGCTATCATCATGTTTGCGCCGCGCACCACATAACTAGCTGTTGTAGTTTGTCTCGGACCTTGCCCCGCGGGGTGAGTGCCGGTTCCTAATCGGGCAGGGCTACGTTATGTTCTCATCTTCACTCAGTATTTAATGTAAGCATGACAAAAGACACGTGCCATAGAGTTTTAGAGCTTTTCAGTAAGCACAGAAAATCGCCTGGTGCCGAGTTTGATGACTCGCATTTCTTCGATTACTTGCTGGATAAACCAAAAGGAAAGGGCGCCTTCCGAAACAGTTTTTCGGGCCTGCGCCGCTTCAACGCATTTTGGGATGAGGTGCAGCTAGAGTTCGGCGTTTGCTTTTCGATAAATGATAGAGAAACTGACTTCTCTCTTGAGAAGTATTGTGATCGGATTGAACAACTGTGCGGGTCAATCCGGTCATCGAAAGCTTCACTCCGGAACCGTGCTAAATGTGGTTTTGAGTGGAACGCTTTCGTCTTTGGCAATCTACTTTTAGTGGTTCTCGCTTTTGCTCTGAAGGACTTTTGGGGTCTTTCCGTGCTCCTCTTGCTTGGCGTCGTCGCTCTGAATTACACGCTAGTGCTGGGGCATGTAAAGGAAAGAAAATATCTAAGGGAGCTGGAAACCAGGATTGTTAGCCCAGGCAACACTTAACTAGTGCAGCTGTTCGCATCCTGCGGCCGCAGCCAAACAAAGGCATTGGGAGGAAGAATGATATCTAGAATACTTATCACTCTGGCTGTCGCGGCATTTTTCTTGGGAGGTCGGCAACCTGCTGCGCAGTCCAGCAGAGAATTTGCCTCCTAACTCATGAAAGCACTTGAGCTCAAAGTTCCACCAGCTGTACTCGTCGCCATTGCAGCTGGCGGTATGTGGGCAGCTTCTGGTATCTCGCCTAATCTGCATTTTGCGATTCCTGGTATAGCGTTGTGGTCAGCCGGCATTGCAGTGGTCGGTGTTTGCATTGCCATTCTCGGTGTTTTGCAGTTCAGAGTAGCCGGAACAACGGTAGACCCTCGGGTGCCGGGCCAATCCACGAATCTGGTGGTGAATGGAGTCTACCGGTATAGCCGAAACCCGATGTATTTGGGGTTTTTCCTGGCCTTGTGTGCTTGGGGCCTGTACTTGGGGAGTGTAATTTCTCTACTAATCCTTCCCGTGTTCATTGTTTATATGACCCGGTTTCAGATCGTCCCTGAGGAGCGATTTATGCACGATCAGTTTGGGGAGTTGTACGACAAGTACAGGTCTCAGGTGCGCCGGTGGCTATAAAGAGGTTGTTCGGAACTGCTTGAAATTAGTTAGGCCAAGATTAGAGAGGCCAAGATTAGAGAGGGGATAAATCCATGGACGTAGAATTTCAGCCCGGTCGTAACATTGCGATGAAAATCCCACCCCACGAGCATCAGAACATGGTGCGCTTTTACAGAGATATTCTGCGCTTCAAAGAGATGCCTGCCACTGGCGATGATGACACTCCAAGGTTCGAATTCGGGGACAAGGTGCTATGGCTCGATAAGGTGCCTGGTTTGAGCCAGGCTGAGATTTGGCTGGAAGTCATTGCCAACGACATTGGCGAGGCGGCCAAGTATCTCATGCAACAGGGTTGCCATCGCCGAGATGAAATTGAGCCACTCCCGGATGACTTGAAAGCCTTTTGGATATCAAGCCCGTCCAACATCATTCACCTGGTAGCGTCTGGCGATGACACCTGACTACTGGTGCTGAGTACATGAAGGCGACAAGCGAATTTGTTAAGAACCTCAACGATGTTTTTACACTGTTCGGTGCTATCGAAGCCAAACGTATGTTCGGCGGGTATGGCATCTATCACGACGGCCTGATGTTTGCGCTTGTCGCCGATGATGTTCTTTATTTGAAAGCGGACGACAGTACGTCCGGTGCATTTGTCGAACTCGGGCTTCAGCAGTTCGAGTATGAGAAAAACGGTAAGCTTATGCGGATGTCTTACTACGCCGCGCCGGAGGAGATTTTTGATGATCTGGAACAAGCGCGGGAATGGGCTGCTCAAGCATATGGCGCAGCGTTGAGGGCAAGGAAGCCGAATTAGAAGTCCTGCAATTAAGTCGTCAGGTTGTTCCGTGTTTTCAGTCTGCGAGTGCACAATTACTCTGGAATGAGTGTGGTGCACTTAAAGTCTGAGCTCGGGTGCTGCAATATTGGATGTTACTTTTCTAAGACGTCAATCAAGGAAGATCATGAGAGTATCTACGTTTCCCCTAATTATTCTTTGCCTGTTCATGGGTTTCACCTTTTGGGTTATGGCCGGTGCAGAGCAGTCGCTTCTGGCCTTTGGTGCCCAGCTCATGTCGAGTCCAGATACAGCCCAGGTTGTTATCGATCTCTACATACTCGCTGCATTGGCTTGTGTCTGGATGTACCAGGATGGAAAAAGCCGTGGCAAAGGATGGGGCTACCTCCTTCCGTTTTTCATAGTGACAGCAATCTTCGTGTCTGCAGGGCCGCTGCTATATCTGGTGCTGCGTGGCGACCAGCGTGAGGCTGATGCCTCGCCTAGCAAGGTTTAATTATCCATACCGTGATTTGGCTAATGGGCATCAAATGTTCTTCATGGGGTGTCTGATGGCTGAGGTTTTCAAACAGGGAAGTAGACTATGAAGCATTCAGGAAGTTGTCTTTGCGGTGGCGTTCAGTTTGAAATACACGGTGCCCTCACCGATGTGCTCCCGCAGCATGCGGAGTACGACTGAGCTGGCGGAATCAATCTATGTAATGCGGATGGATTTCAGTCAAGCCTTCGTCTCGCCCACATACAACTATAATCGTATGGAACCTTTAGGGAGGGAGAGAGATGGGCACTTGCTACAACAAAATCGAAATAAATTCGTCGGCTGATAAGGTCTGGAATACGGTTTCTAACTTTCACGATATGTCCTGGGCACCGGATGTTATTGCCTCGCTGTCAAAGGTGGGAGAAAAAGGTGGCCATGAAGTAGGTGCAAAGAGAGTTCTTAATGAAGCCATTCATGAAACTTTGATCGAAATCGATCCGCAGCGAAGAACCTTTTCATACAGCATTGATGATGGCCCCGGACCGGTATCGAAAGATGCGGTGAGCAATTACAAAGGTGTCGTCAAGGTGACTGAATCTGACAACGGTTGCCTGGTGGAGTGGTCATCGACATTTGAATCGGAGAACGATAATGAGGTCTCGGAATTTTGCGATCCAATCTATATGGCGTTGCTCAATGCACTGAAAAAAGCTGCAGAGCACTAGATATTTTAGAGCAATTTGAAGGCCGATGAATGATGATTGGTTTGTTATTGCTACTTCTGCCGCCTGTGGTCTATTTGGCTTCACTGTCGTTCTCTGGGAAGTTTGAGCCCTTGTTGCGTTGGCTGTATCGAATAGTCGGTGCGATCATCGTATTTTGTGGCAGCGCAACATCCTATTATTTTGCGGCCTACACGGGCGATCAGGGCGGTATCGCGGCCTTCTTTTTTCAGCTTTTCGTTATTGCTGCATTTACTTTGTTTGTCGCCGTGTTGTTGGCGATAAATTGGTTAATGCGCAAAGGGAAACAGAAGAATTCTGGAGCCTGACTAACGGCTTTCAGCAGGCGTTGTTTCTCGACGTGTACCGTTAACCCTTAACTGCCCGAAGATATCAATTGACCCATGATTACGACAGAACGGCTGCTACTGCGCCAATGGGATGATGCCGATCTCCAGCCATTTGCAGAGATGTGTAGAGATAGCGAGGTAATGGAGTTCTTCCCGCAGCTGTTAACTGAGGTGGAAAGCTACAGGCTGGCTAACAGGATGCGATCTCTCATTGCCGATCGTGGCTGGGGGTTCTGGGCACTCGAGGTTCCAGGTCAAGCCAGGTTCATAGGTTATGTTGGCTTGCACATTCCCCGGGCATCGATGCCGTTTCATCCGTGTGTTGAGGTGGGCTGGCGATTGGCCAAAGAATATTGGGGCCGGGGCTATGCCACAGAGGCTGCGAGAGCGTCGCTGGACTATGCTTTTGCCCATCTCGATTTGAAAGAGGTGGTGTCTTTTACCACTATCCGAAACCTTCGCTCCCAGGCGGTTATGAAAAAGATTGGCATGACCTTTGACAGGCATTTCATGCACCCGGATCTGGATGTGTCCAGCCCGCTAAGGGAGCACGTTCTGTATAAGGTAAGCGCAGCGCAGCATCTTGGTTAAAACCATTTGCCCTTGCCTTCGTGTGTACGTCCAATAGACTAATAACAGCTGTCGGCCAGGTTTCTTCGGCCCAGGCCGCAGCGTGAAAGCCTCAAGAATGAACCAACGACCAAGAGGAATGGCCGTGTTTCCAATTTCCCGCTTTCGCCGCGCCGCGGCTTTGACCCTTCTGGCACTCGCCGGGCCGACAATGGCTGCGGACCCGGTAGTGGTATCGTCCAAGATCGATACCGAGGGCGCCGTGCTGGGCCAGATGGTACTGCAATCCCTGGAAAAGGCCGGTATTCCGGTTGAGAACCGAATCCAGCTGGGGGCAACTAACATTGTTCGTAATGCCATCAAGGCGGGTGAAATAGACCTTTACCCGGAGTACACCGGCAACGCGGCTTTCTTTCATGATCAGGCGGACAGGGATATCTGGAAGGATGCCGATAAGGCGTACGAGCAGGCGGCAAGCTTGGATAAAGAAGCACACAACATCGTCTGGCTGACGCCAGCCAAGGCCAACAACACCTGGGCCATGAGTGTGCGCGGGGATCTGGCGCGGGAGAACAATCTGGAGACGCTTGAGGATCTTGCGAATTACGTTAACAACGGTGGCGCCTTCAAGTTTGCGGCCAGCGCCGAGTTTGTCGAATCCGCAAGTGCGTTGCCGGCGTTCCAGAAGGCCTACGGCTTCACGCTGAATTCTGACCAGTTACTGGTTCTCTCCGGCGGCAACACCGCCGCGACAATTCGGGCCGCAGCCCTGAACAACAACGACGTAAATGGTGCCATGACCTACGGCACCGATGGCGGCCTCAACGCGCTTGACCTGAAGGTGATGGATGACACTCTCGGCGTTCAGCCGGTTTACCAGCCTGCGCCCATCGTGCGCGCCGAGGTTTTGGAAGCCTATCCGAAGATTCGTGAGGTTCTCGAACCCATCTTCGAATCCCTGGACCTGGAAACCCTTCAACGCCTGAATGGGCAGGTCGCGGTAAACGGTGTGCTGGCCGAGCAAGTGGCCCGGGACTATCTGGAATCCCTGGGCCAGGACTGAGGTTTGCCCGTTACCAAACCCGCTTTCAACCTAATGGTGCCGAATCGGGTCGTTCCAGCCTTGGGTGTGCTTGCCCTCGCGCTGGTCTGGCTACTCGATGTTGGCTCCATACAACCTAACCGCATTGTTCCCGGTACCGGCCATGGCCTGCTGTCAGCTGTTGGATGGCTGGGGGCAGGGCTGGTCACCCTGACACTGGCTGCGTCCATCCTGATTTCCGTCTTGCCGTTGCGGCGGCGATATTCACTTCTTCTTGGTGTCGTGGGCCTTTCGCTGGCAGCCTTGCCTTTGCTGCTCGACATGTTTGCCGGCCGCCATCTGCCAGAGGCATCGCCCTATGCGCGCTCGACCATTGCTTCGGGTTTCTGGTGCTTGCTGTTTCTGTTGTCACTGATGCTGATTGAGATCCTTAGTCGGCTCCGGGCCGGACGTGCGCTGCAGCTCATGCTGTTGGTGCTGATTGTTGGAAGCTGGCTGGTGCTGTTGCGTGGTGATGGCCTGGCGAGCCTTTCACTGGTGCGGGAATTCAATGCCCGGCCGGATAAGTTTGAGCAGGCGCTGTGGACGCATCTGGCGCTGGCCTTCGGTGCTGTGGCAGTCAGTGCCTGCCTGGCGTTTGTTCTGGCGCTGAAAATGATCCGCAGTCCTGCCTGGCAGAGGCCTCTTCTTGGCGCCGTCAGTTTTCTGCAAACCATCCCCAGCCTGGCGGTGTTTGGCCTTTTGATTGCGCCTCTGGGGGCGCTGTCGTCGGCGTTCCCGTTGCTGCAGTCGCTGGGTATTCGGGGCATTGGCTGGGCGCCGGCACTGCTGGCACTGATCGCCTACAGCCTGCTGCCGATGGTGCGAAATACCTTCGTTGCGATCACCGAAGTTCCGGAAAACCTGGCCGATGCTGGCCGGGGCATGGGCATGACCGAGCGGCAGTTGTTCTTCCAACTGAAATTACCCTTGGCGCTGCCGGTGATCATCGAGGGTGTGCGCATTACTACCATTCAGGCCATTGGCCTGACGGCGGTCGCTGCCTTGATCGGTGCAGGCGGTTTTGGAGGGTTTATCTTTCAGGGGCTGGGGCAGGCGGCAATGGATCTGGTTTTGTTGGGCGCCTTGCCCACCATCGCGCTTGCGCTGCTGGCGGATGCCTTATTTACGATGCTTGCTGACAGTCTCAAGCCGACGCCGGCGGCAACCTGATATTGGAAAGGACTTGCCTGGATGATTGAACTGAAACATGTCACCCGGCGCTTCGGCAATACCGTCGCCGTGGACAACATCAACCTGACCATTGAGACCGGCGAGGTCTGCGTGCTGGTAGGCAGCTCCGGCTGTGGCAAGTCCACCACGCTGCGGATGATCAATCGCCTGTTGCCTCATAGTGCCGGCGAGATTCTGGTGGATGGTGAGGACGTAACCGCCATGAATCCGGAGCAACTGCGCCTGAATATGGGTTACGTGATTCAGGGGACAGGACTGTTTCCCCACTGGACGGTGGCACGCAACATCGCCATGGTCCCTCACTTGTTGAAGTGGCCAAAGGAGCGGATTGATGCGCGCGTGGAGGAGCTCATGACCTTGCTGGATCTTGATCCAGCTTCTCACGCCAGCAAATATCCCCAGCAACTCTCTGGTGGTCAGGCCCAACGGGTAGGTGTGGCCAGGGCACTGGCGGCAGACCCCAACATACTGTTGATGGATGAACCCTTTGGCGCGCTGGATGCTATCACCCGGGATAACCTGCAGATGGAGATGCTGCGGATTCAGAAGCAGGTTCGTAAAACCACGGTGTTCGTGACTCACGATATCGATGAAGCCCTGAAGCTGGCCACCCGTATTGCCGTGATGGACCAGGGCCGCATCATCCAGCACGACACGCCAGAGAATATTCTCCGGCATCCCGCCTCGGACTTTGTTGAGAACCTCGTGGGCAAGCAAGATCGTGGCCTGAAGCTGATGAGCCTGCGGCCAGTGCGTGACCTGATGCAGCCCCACGCCGAGCCAAAGCATTCGGAAGCCGGGGAGGGTGGGGTCAACGAGGAGGACAGCCTGCGCCAGGCGTTGTCCGTTATGCTCTGGAAGGACTTGCCTGAAGTGGTGGTGTTCAACGCACGTGGTCTGGAAACCGGTGTCATTACCCGCGCAAGCATCATTCAGGAAGGCGTCTGATGCGAATCTGGCTGCCTCCTGCGTTATTTGCCGCTCTGCTGTTCGGATTGAGCGTCGGGATGCCGGTATTGGAGCCGTTGTTTCAGTGGCTTCAGCCCGACAAGCAGCGAGTGGTCTATGAGCGGGAGAGCTTTCTGTTCCTGCTGCAAAATCACCTGCTGCTGGTAGCTGTGTCTGCCGCTGTTGGCACATTCGTGGCGGTGGCCGGTGGAATCTTCGCTACCCGTCCCTCGGGCCGTGATTTCCTGCCCCTGGTTAGTCAGGTGGCTTCCATTGGCCAGACTTTCCCTCCGGTGGCGGTCCTGGCGCTGGCGGTGCCGGTGCTCGGCTTTGGTGAGGCGCCAATCCTCGTCGCCTTGATCCTGTACGGCTTACTGCCCATTCTGCGCAACACCCTGGCGGGCCTGGAAGGCATTGATCCCACCGTGCGCGAGGCTGCACGAGGCATGGGCATGTCATCGGGGCAGGTATTGTTTCGGGCAGAGTTACCGTTGGCAGGGAGGGTGATCCTGGCTGGCATCCGGACTTCAGTCACCATCAACATCGCCACTGCAGCCATTGGCTCAACCATAGGCGCGCGTACTCTGGGAGATCCGGTCATTGCCGGGCTGGTGAATGGCAACACAGCCTACGTGTTGCAGGGGGCCATTCTGATTGGGCTGCTGGCCCTCACCACCGATAGTTTGTTCGAGGCACTGGAGCGGACCTGGGACCGTCGGTTTTCGCCTCAGGTGGCCACTATGAGCCTTTGAAATCGGCTTTGCGCCCGAGGTTGCGAGTCTAATAATCTTATTAAAAATTTAAGTTAAATTTAAGCTTCTTGAAAGGTTGCAGATACTATCCATTGCTTCTAAAGTTGGTCACGACTTAATCAATTAAGTAGTGATTTCATTGATCCAATTTTCGATAGCTGAATGTCCAGGATACACAGCGTCGAGCTTGAACCGAGTGTCAGGATTAGTTCCATCGGTGAGGGCAACGATTTTTTTTAGCCTTTAAAACTTAATGCATTAAGTCAACGATTAGATCCATCAAAAACCTTACAAAAACAAAATGAGGTTCCGACAAATGATATTCGCAAAAGCATTGCGCCGTACCCCTCTGGCTGCGGCCGTAGCACTGACCAGCGTTTTGCCATTGGCCGCTCAGGCGCAAGACAGTGTCGAAGAACGACTCTCAGCTCTGGAAGCCCAGTTTGCTGATGTGAAGCCACAGGCTACCGGCGAAGAGGGCTTTTCCTTCAACACCTATGCCCGTTCTGGGTTGCTGCTCAACGATGATCTGAAAAGTGCGCCAGGTGGCCCCTACCTTACTCCAGCCGGTTCGGTTGGTGGCGCCGTTGGCCGGCTCGGTAACGAGCCAGACACCTACCTGGAAGCCATCCTGAATTACAAGCAGGAAGCTGAAAACGGTACCAAATCTCATTACCGTCTGATGATCGCTGACTCAACCACCTCCAGTAACGACTGGACCGCGAACGACGGTGCCGTAAACGTACGTCAGGCGTACGTTGAGTTCAGTAATGTAGCCGGTTTTGACGGTATCTTCCGGGACTCGGCAATTTGGGCTGGCAAGCGTTTTGATCGGGATAATTTCGATATTCACTGGCTCGACAGTGATTTCGTGTTCCTGGCAGGTACCGGCGCCGGTATTTACGACGTGAAGTTCAGCGACTCGATAAGCTCCAATTTCTCGATCTACGGCCGCAGCTTCATTGATTTTCCGTCGGATCCGGACAGCTCGGATGGCACGTCCAAAACCGACAACATTATCCTCACGGCGAATAACTATTTCGGCAACGTGCAGTGGATGATCAACGGCATGACCGCCGAGGATAACGACCAGCGCGTTGTAGCAGGAAATATCGAAGCGGCAGAGACCGGCATCCATACAATGCTTGCCTACCATGGGGACAGTTTCTTCGGGGTATCCGGAGGTAACTTCAAGGTGGCAGCGATGCACGGTGTGGGGCTCGGTGCAGAAGCGAAGAATCTCGGTGCCGACGGCAATCTGCACGATGATGCCGTGAGCACGCGGATTGGCGCTTATGGCACCACCTACCTCAGCGACAATTGGCGCTTTGCACCAGCGATCTTGGCTGAAACCAGTGAAGACCGCTATATCAAGGGAGATGACTATAAGTGGCTGACTCTGAACGCCCGGTTGGCACATGAAATTGGAACCAACTTTGAGATGCAGTACGAGGGCTCCTGGCAGACCATGGACATTGAGCCTCTCGGGTACGAGGGACGTTCCGCCGTTGATGGTGATTACACACGGTTGACTGTAGCCCCAACGTTCAAGCCCCAGGTTGGCGGTTTCTGGAATCGTCCGGAAATTCGCGTGTTCGCTAGCTATTCTACCTGGGACGATGAGTTGGATAACTACGCCGGCGGCGATGCGCTGGGCGAAGATAGCGATTTTGCCAGCAGTCAGTGGACCTTTGGCACCCAGATGGAAATTTGGTTTTAAGACAAACAACAACAAAATGAGGTAACTGTTATGTCTCGTTTTACGATCAAACACTTGATGTTCGGCGGTGCGGCTGTCTGCCTTCTCGCCGGTGGCTTGCACGCCAAAACCGTCACCATTTCGTGTGGTGCAGTGGGTGCCGAGCGCCAACTCTGTGAAGAAGGCACTCGTTTGTGGTCGGAAAAAACCGGTCATGATGTGCAGGTGGTGTCTACGCCAAACTCGGCCACTGAGCGCCTGTCACTTTATCAGCAGTTGCTCGCTGCCCAGTCCGGTGATGTCGACGTTTTCCAGATTGATGTGGTTTGGCCGGGCATGCTGGCCAATCACATGATTGATCTGTCCGAGTACACCGAGGGAACTGAGAGCGACCATTTCCAGCCCTTGATCCGTAACAACACTGTGGATGGCAAGCTGGTGGCCATGCCCTGGTTTACCGATGCCGGCGTTCTCTATTACCGCAAGGATCTGCTCGAAAAGTACGGCCAGTCAGTGCCGGAGACCTGGGAGCAACTGACCACCACGGCTGAGACAGTGATGGCCGCAGAGCGTGAAGCCGGTCAGGACAAGTTCTGGGGCTTTGTGTGGCAGGGCAGGGCTTATGAAGGTTTGACCTGTGATGCCCTGGAATGGGTGGCCAGTTACAACGGCGGTACCATTGTGAATGCCGAAGGTGATGTGACTATCAACAACCCTCAGGCCCGGAAAGCCCTGGCGTTGGCGAGTGAATGGATTGGCACCATTTCTCCCCAGAGTGTGCTCAATTACACCGAAGAGGAAGCCCGCGGGGTATTCCAGTCCGGCAACGCCCTGTTCATGCGCAACTGGCCTTATGCCTGGAGCCTGGCCCAGAGCGATGACAGCCCGGTGAAGGGAAAGGTTGGTGTGGTCGCCTTGCCCCGCGGCGGCGAGAATGGCCGGCATGCGGGTACTCTGGGTGGCTGGCAGCTGGCGGTGTCAAAGTACTCTGACGACGCCCCGCTGGCGGCCGATCTGGTGCGTTACCTGACCAGCTATGAGGAGCAGAAGCGTCGGGCAATACAGGGCAGTTACAACCCAACCATTCCCGCGTTGTACAAAGATGACGAGGTTTTGGCGGCGGTTCCGTTCTTTGGCGAATTGTTCGAAACCTTCAAGAATGGGGTTCCCCGTCCTTCCTCCGTGACCGGTGAGAAATACGGGCGGGTATCCAATGCTTTCTTCAACAGTGTGCACGATGTGTTGTCGGGCGATGCGAACCCGGAACAGGCGCTGAGTGGCCTGGAACGCGATCTTCGTCGTCTGAGCCGTCGGGGCTGGTAAGTCATCATGGCACATTCAACTTCGGCACCTGCAGAAACTGAAGCGCTCGGCACATCGCCGGTCGCTTCGTCCACCGCTCACCGGCGGCCCAGCAGAATTCACCGGCAGCGCCTGTTCGCAGCGTGGATGTTCCTGATTCCCATGCTGCTTGTGCTGGCTGCGGTGGCTGGCTGGCCTCTGCTGCGCACCATCTGGTTCAGTTTCACCGACGCCAGTTTCTCAAACATCAGCGAATACAGCTGGGTGGGGTTGGAGAACTATCTGGTCTATGAGGACGGCCTGTGGTTCGGTGTGCTTGCCGACCCCGCCTGGTGGCAATCGGTATGGAACACGTTGTTCTTCACGGTGGTTTCCGTGGGTGCGGAAACCGTCCTCGGGCTGATCATCGCCCTGACCCTGAATGCCCAGTTCCGAGGCCGGGGGCTGATCCGGGCTGCCACGCTTATTCCCTGGGCTGTGCCCACCATTGTTTCGGCCAAGATGTGGGGCTGGATGCTGCATGACCAGTTCGGAATCATCAACGACATGCTGATGACCCTGGGCATCATTGCCGAGCCCCTGAACTGGACCGCCAATGCTGACCTGTCGATGTGGGCAGTGATCATGGTGGATGTCTGGAAAACAACACCCTTCATGGCCCTGCTGACATTGGCAGCCCTGCAAATGTTGCCTTCGGACTGTTACGAGGCGGCAAAAGTGGACGGAATCCATCCGGTGAGCGTGTTCTTCAAGGTGACCTTGCCGTTGATCATGCCGGCCCTGATGGTGGCCATTATCTTCCGGGTTCTGGATGCCTTGCGAGTCTTTGATGTGATCTATGTGCTCACGTCCAACAGTGAGGACACCATGTCGATGTCGGTTTACGCCCGGCAGCAATTGGTGCAGTTCCAGGATGTGGGGTATGGCTCGGCGGCGTCCACTGTGTTGTTCCTGATTATCGCGCTGCTAACTATCAGTTACCTGTACCTTGGCCGTAAGAAAATCGGAGGCGAATCATGAACCTCAAACTGGCTAAAAAGCTGCTCGCCAAGGTCGCTTTCCTGATTCTGCTGGCGGCGATCCTGATCTTCACGGTG
This sequence comes from Marinobacter alexandrii, assembly GCF_005871205.1. Taxonomy (GTDB): domain Bacteria; phylum Pseudomonadota; class Gammaproteobacteria; order Pseudomonadales; family Oleiphilaceae; genus Marinobacter; species Marinobacter alexandrii. The sequence continues at coordinate 33,747 of NZ_SWKM01000014.1, forward strand.
TTCCCGTTCTACTACGCGATTCTGACCTCGTTCGAGAGCGGTTCGGACCTGTTCACGGTGGAGTACTGGTTCAGTTCGTTTGATCTGGCCAACTACAAGTCAGTTTTGGGCGAAGCTTCGTTTGTCACGAGCATCTGGAACTCCATTCTGGTGGCGTCCTCCACGGTGGTCATTGCCATGGCGTTCGGCCTGACCGCGGCCTACGCCCTTGGCCGGGTGAAGTTCCGCGGGCGCGGCGCCGTGCTGATGATTGTTTTGAGCGTTTCCATGTTCCCTCAGGTGGCGGTGCTTTCGGGCCTGTTCGAGGTGATTCGCGCCATGAACCTGTACAACGATCCGCTGGCCCTGATCTTCTCCTACACCATTTTTACGCTGCCGTTCACGGTCTGGATCCTGACCACCTTCATGAGGCAACTGCCCAAGGAGCTGGAGGAAGCCGCCATTGTAGACGGTGCCTCACCACTGACCACCTTGTTCCGGGTGTTCATCCCGTTAATGTGGCCGGCCATGGCAACCACCGGGTTGCTGGCTTTCATTGCCGCCTGGAACGAGTTTCTGTTTGCACTCACCTTCACCCTTACCAACAGCGAGCGCACGGTGCCCGTAGCCATTGCCCTGATTACTGGCGGCTCCCAGCACGAATTGCCCTGGGGCAACCTGATGGCTGCCTCCGTGATTGTGACGGTGCCACTGGTGGTACTGGTGTTGATCTTCCAACGTCGTATCGTATCCGGCCTTACGGCGGGTGCGGTGAAAGGTTAATTAAGGAGTTACTGTATGACCCATTCTCTGCCCTGGTGGAAAGGTGGCATTATCTACCAGATCTATCCCCGCAGCTTTCTCGACAGTACTGGGGATGGCATCGGTGACCTGAGAGGCGTTACCCAGAAGTTGTCCTATGTCGCCTCGCTTGGGGTGGACGCGATCTGGCTATCGCCATTTTTCACTTCACCGATGAAAGACTTCGGGTACGACGTTTCCGATTACCGGGGCGTGGATCCGACGTTCGGAACCATGGATGACTATCGTGCACTGGTAGCGGAAGCGCATCGTCTGGGGCTGAAGGTGATCATTGATCAGGTTCTCAGCCACACCGCGGAAAGCCATCCTTGGTTCGAGGAAAGCCGCGCCAGTCGTGACAACCCAAAAGCCGATTGGTTTGTCTGGGCCGATCCGAAACCGGATGGCACTCCACCGAACAACTGGCTTTCGATTTTCGGTGGCAGCGCCTGGGCTTGGGACAGCCGTCGGGGGCAGTATTACCTGCACAACTTCCTGACCAGTCAGCCTGATCTGAATTTCCATAATCCGGAAGTGCGCCAGGCGCAGTTGGACAACATGCGCTTCTGGCTGGAGCTGGGCGCCGATGGCTTCCGTCTGGACACCGTGAATTTCTACTACCACAGCCAGGGGCTCGAGGATAATCCGCCCGTTCCGGTAGGGGAGAACAAGACTTTCGTGGCCAATGGTGTGAATCCTTACACCTACCAGCGCCACGTGTACGATCTTAGCCAGCCGGAAAACCTGGCCTTCCTGGAGGACCTGCGGGCCCTGATGGATGAGTTTCCGGATTCCACCCTGGTCGGTGAAATCGGTGACGACAAACCGCTTGAGCGAATGGCCGAGTACACCCATGGCGATCAGCGATTGCACATGGCCTATTCGTTCGACCTGCTGTCGGACCGGCAGGGGCCGGACTGGGTCCGGGATGTGGTCCGCCGGTTCCAGGATGGCCTTGGTGATGGCTGGCCCTGCTGGGCTTTGAGTAACCACGATGTAGTGCGGGTGGTATCACGATGGGGTGAAGGCGTGGATGACCCTCAAGCTCATGCCCGGGTGCTCATGGCCTTGCTGCTGAGCCTGCGCGGCAGTGTCTCGCTGTATCAGGGCGAGGAGCTGGGGCTGCCTGAGGCCGAAGTGCCGTTTGAGGCCCTGCAGGACCCATACGGCATCGAGTTCTGGCCAGAGTTCAAGGGCCGGGACGGTTGTCGCACGCCCATGCCCTGGACCGCCGATGAACATGGCGGATTTACCGCCGGCAACAGCCCCTGGTTGCCGTTGGATCGTCGACATCTGGAAATGTCGGTACAGATCCAGGAAGACGATTCCGAATCTACCCTGAATCAGGTTCGCCGTTTGATTCGTTGGCGTCAGCAGCAGCCAGCACTGATCCGGGGTGATCTGAGCCTGATTGAGGACACGGGTGAAGCTCTGTGCTGGGTTCGCCGCAGTGGCGATCAGGCCATTCTGGTGGCGCTGAACCTGACCGGAAAACCGCTGCGGCTGCCCGCACCCTGTGACGTAAAGCGAGTGTTCTCCGAACCGGGTTTCGCCGGCCGTATTGACGAGGGCGAACTGGTATTACCGCCGTATCAGGCGTTGTTCGCGGAACTGTAAATCCTTCGAGCGCCCGGGTTGGCCGGGCGCCCAACAGAGGAGTCCCCACCATGGCGTGTGTGGAACTGAAAAAAATCAACAAAACCTTTGGTGGAGTAGAAGTTCTGCCGGGCGTAGACCTGCGAATTGAAGATGGTGAATTCGTAGTGTTTGTCGGTCCGTCGGGCTGCGGTAAGTCCACCCTGTTGCGCCTGATTGCCGGCCTGGAAGACCCCACCGCCGGTGACATTGATATCGATGGCGAGGTGGTAACAGACCTCTCGCCGAAAGAGCGGGGCGTGGGCATGGTTTTCCAGTCCTATGCGCTTTATCCGCACATGTCGGTGTATGAGAACATCGCTTTCGGCTTGAAGCTGGGCAAGGCTAAAAAGGAAAAGATTCGGGAGTGGGTGGAAAAAACAGCGGAAGTGCTGCAGCTGGATAAGCTGATGGACCGCAAGCCCCGGGAACTGTCCGGTGGTCAGCGCCAGCGGGTGGCGATTGGCCGTGCCATGGCCCGAGAGCCGAAGATCATGCTCTTCGACGAGCCGCTTTCGAACCTGGATGCCAGCCTGCGGGTTCAGATGCGTACGGAGATCGCCAAGCTTCATGATCGCCTGCAATCAACCATGATTTACGTCACTCACGACCAGGTTGAAGCTATGACCCTGGCGGACAAGATCGTGGTGCTGAATCGCGGCAACGTCGAGCAGGTGGGCACCCCCTATGAGCTCTACGAAACTCCGGCCAGCCTGTTTGTAGCCGGTTTTATCGGTTCGCCTAAGATGAACCTGATGCCCGGTAAAGTCATCGGTTCCACCGGTGGTGCCACCACCAGAGTGGCCATTGATGGCCTGGGCCAGGTGACAGCCGACCGGGATACCTCTGCGCTGGAGACTGGCGACGACGTGACCGTGGGTATCAGGCCTGAACATTTTCAGCTCAGCCTGGGCGGACAGGACACCGGCCTTGAGGTGGTCAATGTGGAATACCTGGGAAATGAGGCTTATGTTTATGCAGCACTGCCCGGCATGGATGAACTGATGGTTGTGCGCCAGCCGGTTCCCTGCGAAGTTAAGCCAGGTCAGCGTGTAACATTAACCACTGAGCCGGCTTGTGTGCATCTGTTTGATAGCCAGGGCTTGGCCCTGGGGAGCAAAGCCGAGCGGGTAGCAGGCGATGATGCCGAGCAGGCCGCCGTTCGGAGAGCCTGATGGAGAAACCGGCATGAACGTCAGCGACAAGCCAAAACGCCTGACGGTGAAACGGATGGCGGAGATGCTCAACGTCTCCACTGCCACTATTTCTAACGCCTTCAATCGGCCTGACCAGTTGTCGGAGGCCCGTCGCCGTTGGATTCTGGAAGAATGCCGGCGCCTTGGTTACATGGGGCCGAATGCCGCGGCCCGAAGCCTGCGCACGGGCAGGACGGGCAACGTCGGTGTGATGCTGGCTGATAACCTGGCCTACAGTCTGACCGATCCTGTAGCCAGCGAATTCCTGCACGGCCTGGCTGAGGTGTTTGACCGACGGAAGATGAATATGCTGCTGCTGTCGTCGCAGGATGACGACGAGGATCGCAGCCGGTTGCAGGAATCGATGGTGGACGGATTCATCATCTATGGTTGGCTCAAGAAGGGGCGCACCTACGACCGACTGTTGCAGCATGGAAAGACCATGGTTGCCGTGGACTTTGATCTGGAAGGCTGCACCTGGGTGAACATCGACAACTATGAGGGAGCCCGGCATAGCGCTGAGCACGCGCTTAAACAGTCGCCGAATAACGTGGCGATCCTTGGACTTCGGCTGGTGGACACTGATCGGGTTTGCCGGGTTCGTGACCGGGAACTCTTCAACGAAGCCAGGGCAATTTCGGTACGCCGGCTGCATGGTTACACTGACGCGCTGGAGGCTGCTGGTTATCGGGTGTCGCCAGATCGCATCTGGTCCACACCCACCAATACCCATCAGGATGCCTATCAGGCCGCACGGGAAGCGCTAACTTCCAGCCCAAGACCTGACCTGCTCTTGTGCATGAGTGATCGCATTGCCCTGGCGGCTATCCAGGCCGCCCTGCAAATGGGGCTGAAGGTACCAGAAGACCTTCGCATTGTCGGCTTTGACGGTATTCCCGAGGGCGCCAACCTGCACCCTTCGTTAACCACCGTTTACCAGCAAAGCGCTGAAAAGGGCCGTATTGCTGCTCGGTTGTTCCTCGGTGAACAGGAAGATCGCAACGTGTTGCTGCCAACTTGCCTGCAAGTCCGGGAGAGTTGTCCCTGACCGGTCTATTATGATGTGACAGAACCTTGATCGTCGGGAAAGGAATCATGAAGCCAAAGATCAGCATAGTCACACTGGGTGTTGATGACCTGGACCGAGCCACCCGTTTTTACGGCGAAGGGCTCGGCCTGCCACGGCATGAGTTCGAAGGTGGTGGAATCTCCTTTTTCAGCCTGGAAGGAACCTGGCTGGCTCTGTATCCGCGAGAGGAGCTGGCCAAGGACATTGGATTGCCAGTTCCTGTTGAGGTTGGATTCTCCGGAATTACGCTGGCCCATAATGTCGCCAGCAAGTCAGACGTTGATGCCGTGCTACAGCAGGCGATTGCGGCGGGCGCGACTCTGATCAAGCCGGCGCAAGAGGTATTCTGGGGTGGGTATTCCGGGTATTTTCAGGATACCGAAGGGCACTACTGGGAAGTGGCGTACAATCCCTATCAGGACCTGACGTGAATTCTGGTTTGAACCTCGTTAGGCTGACGCCAACCCAATAAAACCCGGTAGAAAGGCATCCTCAGAATGTATGTGCCCAAGCACTTTAAGGAAGATGGCCCAGAGACGCTGCATCGCTATATCCGCGATTACAGCTTTGGCTTGTTTGTGATTGCCGACGAAAATGGCATCGAGGCGAATCACGTCCCATTCCATTTGCAGGTGGAGCCAGACGGCTCACTCGGTACCTTGCAGTGTCATTTGGCGCGAACCAATCCGGTGTGGCAGCGCATAGAGAAGGGCAGTTCTGTATTGGCTATTTTTCAGGGGCCGGACGCCTATGTGTCCCCCTCCTGGTATGCCTCCAAGGCCGAAACCGGCCGGGTAGTGCCAACCTGGAATTATCTCGCGGTGCATGCCAAGGGCACAGCTCGGGTGGTGCAGGACCCAAGCTGGCTCAAAGAGCACCTCCACAAGCTCACTGACCAACACGAACGCGATCGTGCGCAGCCCTGGTCCGTGGACGATGCCCCGGAGGAATACACTGAGCGCCTGATGCAGGGAATTGTGGGTATTGAGATCTGCATTGAAGAACTGACCGGGAAGCTTAAGGCCAGCCAAAACCAGCCCGAACGCAATCGAGCTGGCGTTAAAGCCGGCCTCAAGGCCGAAGGCGTTACGCACGCCGAAGCCATGGCTGACTTGATCAGCGAGCCGGATACCAAGGAATGATGGCCGGCTTCGTCCGGTAACGTTTCTGCAGTCTCGGTTGAAGATTTAATTATGGGGTGAATAAGGATATGGGCATCGTTGGTGTACTGGTGGCATTGCTTCATACATGGATCGGTGTCGACAGCTTCGGTTTGTCCCTGGGTCTGGGGCTTTGAGAAGATCTGCAAGGATCGGTGCGCATGAAGAAGGTAATGATAGTAACCGGCGGCAGCCGCGGAATTGGCGCCGTGACAGCAAAGCTCGCGGCGTCGCGCGGCTATCAGGTCTGTGTGGATTTTCACAAGAACGAGGCTGCGGCCAATCAGGTTGTTGATGACATTACGGCAGCCGGAGGAGCTGCGATTGCGGTTCAGGCAGATGTGTCAGATGAATCGGATGTAAAGCGCCTGTTCAGCTCCGTCGACGAGGAGCTGGGGCCGATCACCGCACTGGTCAACAACGCCGGCATCCTTGAGCAACAAATGCGAGTTGAAGCGATCGACGCGGCGCGATTGAAACGGATTTTCGAGGCCAATGTCGTCGGCTCGTTCCTGTGTGCGCGAGAGGCTGTGAAGCGCATGTCGAAAAAGCACGGCGGCCAAGGTGGAGCAATCGTCAATGTATCGTCGGCGGCAGCACGACTCGGGGCCGCAGGGGAGTATGTGGACTACGCAGCCTCCAAAGGCGCGATTGATACGTTAACCATCGGCTTGTCACGGGAGGTGGCGGAAGAGGGCATCCGCGTAAATGCCGTACGCCCTGCGTTTATCTACACCGACATGCACGCCGACGGTGGCGAGCCGGGCCGAGTGGACCGCATTGCGGAATCCCTGCCGATGAAACGTGGCGGGCACCCCTCCGAAGTTGCCAATGCAATCCTGTGGCTGCTGTCTGATGAAGCCTCTTACACCACGGGCACGTTCATTGATCTGGCTGGTGGAAAATAGCATCCATCTCGGGGCGCGCGGTTGAGCAGTGAGGTCTCAAACGGCCGTTGCTAACTGTTCACAGTCCTGTTTTTTTGCCAGCTTATGCCCATCTTCCGATTGACCCAGTTTCCAGTAACTTGAGATGTAAAGATGGCTCTTGGCAATCTCTCGTTCCTGTTTGAAGAACTTCCTCAACGCACGCATTCCATTGAATTCGCAGGCGGCCCACACCGCGACTTGTCCTGAAAGCCAGGGCAGGGCTTTAACTCTGGAGACAAGAGACATGCCCTCAGGGTCAGGATGGGGGTTGATCACCCAGTGCAGCTCCACATCCTCCGGATGATCCAGAGTCTGGATGTCTGATTCGCTGGTTACTTCTATCACCGCATACCCGGAAGCATTGGCTGGTAACTCAGCCAGATTGACGCTGATGGCCGGGAGCGCAGTCATATCGCCGACCAACAGAAACCAGTCAGCTTGAGGATTGATCAGTTTCCTGGGGCCTGGGCCACCAATCAGAATCCTGTCCCCCGGTTGGGCGTTGAGTGCCCAACGTGACGCTGGCCCCATTTGGTCGTGCAGGGCAAAGTCGACATCGATTTCAGACTGCCGCTGATGCCTGATGGTGTATGTCCTCATCAGAGGGCGCTCGCCTTCACCCTGAGGAAAAATCAGTTTGATGTAGGCGCTTTCCTGATCTTCCGGGAGGTGCGCTAGTTGTTCCCCACCAAGGGTAATGCGCAGCATGTGCTCTGTTAACTGTGCGGAACGAACAACCACCAACTCTTTCGTGGGAGGCCTAGCCATTGTCGGTCGCTCCTTTGTCTGTGGTGCTATCACTTGTTGAATTCTCGATCATGGTGCCGGCGATGCGAACGAAAGTGTCGAGTTCGCTATTGCTCAGGTTGCGGGTCATGTGTTCCGCTGCCTGCTCTTCGAGAGCATCGATTTTCGACATCATTTCCTTTCCATCGCAAGTCGGGGTCAGGAATTGGCTGCGGCGATCGTCGGGGTTCTCGGTTTTTTCGATCAGCCCTGACTGCATCAACTCATTCAATACGCGCGTGATCTGTGCTTTGTCCTGATTCATGCGTTGGGCAATCGAGCGCGCGGTGGCATCGGGGAGCCGGCAGATGCCTTTCAGAACGCGGATGTGAGTGATGGGAAGTGGGATTTGCTGCTGTTGGATACCCGCTCTGAGCTGTCGCTTGTAAGCGTGAATAAGTCGGTGCAAAGCATCGCTGAGGGAGGAGTTTGCCATTTTGCTCTCTATAGATAGTTGATAGAGTCAACCTTATTCATTTTGGTGGACTTTGTCAACTACTTGTGAGCGCTTCTGCATCATCATAAAGGCTGGCAGCATCCGTGACCCGCGCAAGCCAACTTAACGGCACGCCCTGGGAAGTGCCTGCGCCATGGAGAGCGGCTATGACTGGCCCGATAATCCAGGCGCGACCACAGGAATCGCCTCCGCAGTGTATGTTTGCCCGAATGACCTCAGTGAAGGAGCTAGCCTGGCTGATGATGTGGAAGATCACCGGCATGGCCTCGTGGAGGTAACAGGTGCGGCCGAAGGTATTCCCAGCGTTTATTGCATCCAGTGACGTCGCCGAGAGGGCCTGGTCCAGATTCTTGCGATCAGGCGCTTCTGCGGCGGCCTTGTCTATCGCCTCCGCCAGTGACTGACCGAGATACAGCTGCTCCAGTAGCCGTGCCGCGCACCGGGCCCAGGCCACGGCATCGTCGTTGTGATTGGTCACTCGCACTGCCGCTTCGACCTGTGCCATGAGGTCATCCTGTCCTGCATAGCAGGCAACCAGGGGCGGCAGTTTGGATACTGCGGGCAATTGCATGTCATCGGCGCCACTTTCGGGCAGCAACTGCTGGTCAATGGCTTCAGCCAACAAGACTCCCGCTTCCTGTATCTCAGGTTCTTGATAGGTGAGGCTGATGGCTTCGCGGACAGGCTTCGCCAACTGGTCACCACTCAGCCGGCGTGTGTAGGGCAGTACTTTCTGTACCAGGATGCGCTTCTGTTTGTCGGTCAAGGGCGTCTGGATGGACGCTTGGCCTGCTCCAATGGCCTTCTGTTCGTTGGCGACGAGGTTTTGCAGAGTGATGCGGGTGGGGTTGTCGATGTAGCCCCGCCAGTCACCACCGGGACCAAAGTAGGCTAAAAAGCGGCGTTGGTAATCCCGCACACTGAGCTTACCCCGGCAGGCCAGCAGGCTGTCAGTGAGCACCTTGGTTGCGGCACCATAATGACTGACATCACCGGCCTGTTTGCCACCGTGGGCAAAGAACCCGAAGCCTTTTCCAAAGTAATCAGCGCTGGGCGTTAGAAACTCTGGCTCCTGGCCACCAACCTCCAGTATCCGGTTGCTGTCATAGAGCCAGTGCAATCCAAGGCTGGCGGCATCTGCGACCCAGCCGCCTGCGAGGGCAGCGGTCATGCGTGTTTGGGTATCTTTCGGCAATTTGTTCATCATGATGCCTGCAAAATAGGAAGCTGAATGGTCAGTTAAAATCGGTATACGTGGCTCACCGGCAGTTTGGTTCGTTTGATCCGAGTGTGGCACCTACTATTCAAGAACATTGGTAGGACGTTGAGGTTGTCTTCGACCATAGTTCAGGGAGACGGCTTTCAGGCACGCGTAGTTTGCATTGAAGCACTCAAGTTACCTGAGGATATTGAGTGTGTTCGCCAATCGATTCAGCGCGAAAATCGCAGCACAGAGGCCCCCTCCTAGCGAACCATAGAGATGGGCATGTATTAGTATCGGTCCTCCAATAATTGCTTCGACTTGGCTACTCCCACCACTCGCAAGTTCAACGCTGAGTTTCCCTACCAACAATACGAGTGCTAACGAGGAAACGACAGGAATGGCTCGCAATGATAGAAGTGCTCCCGCCGAAAGCAGTCCATGTAGCAGTCCTGAAAGGCCTACGTACCATTCGATCTCAGGCTGAACGAAAAGTAGGGAAGCTGAGGTAAAAAGCGCGATCCCGGCGGTCATGATCCAGGCTTTAATGCCGCCCAAAGCGTCGCCAAATAATAGCCAGATTACCGCCAATCCGCCCAGATTCATTGTGAGATGTTGCCACCCCAAATGGACCCAATGGCCTGTTAACAGTCGCCAGTATTGCCCCTCAATAAGTGCCTCACGCTGATACTGAAACACTCCCGCGATTTCAGGCCCCGACGCCCACACCACAATTGCCAATGCTCCTAAAAGGGCAGGAAACGTTAATCGTGCAATCGCTTGAGCGAGTTTAGGTGATAGTTCATTCATTTTTAGCGCTTATTTTGGGATTCCGCTCAGGGTTACTGAATGTTTCACAATGTTTCATGTTGTTTTATTAACTTTTTGACATAAACTCTTTCGGTTCGCCAGTCCTTGGGGCTGGTGAGAATGGACCGACGGCCGACGTTATTTGTGAACGGCCATCATAAGCAGTAGTTCGATCAAATAGGGATACTTGAATGCGAAGCTTCTTTTATGTGGTGCCCGTTGTAGCGTTAGCTTTACCCTTCAGTACACAGGCGGATGAGGTCATCCTGGACGACCTGATTGTCCAAAGCAGTCTTTGTGCCGGGGAAGATTGTGTCGTAGACGCAGAATTCGGTTTCGATACTTTACGCCTGCAATCGCCAACACCTCAGATTTTATTTCAGGACACCAGTACCTCTGCCAGCTTTCCTACTCAGGATTGGGTGATGGGCATTTCTGATGGGGGCACCGCAATGCCTTCATCGTTTTTCATCAAGAACCTAACAACCGAACTTACCACGTTGATGATTTCACCCGAGGGTGACGTAGCCCTGGGAGCGGGTGCAGAAGTGGTCGAGGGGGCGGTGTCGGTTGGGGATTTGGGAATGGAGCGAAGGGTCACGTCCGTAGCTGACGCTGTTGATGACTCCGATGCCGTGACTTTGAGCCAGTTTAACGCGTTCAAAACCACAGCTACGGCTTCGGTTTCTACAGAGGTAACTGCACTTGAAACTCGTTTGTCTGAGCTGGAATCGCGTCTGACTGATCTGGTTGAGCGGCTTGAAGCCGTTGCGGCTCAGGTTAATTAAAACGTCGGTTCAGTTGGGAATTCTGCTCATGAAAGTACGAAATTATGCATTGTGTTTGATTAGCGCTTTGACTGCGTCAGTGTCTTTTGCAGATCAGCTCATATCGGATGACCTGATTGTGCAACAAAACCTGTGTGTCGGCTAAGATTGCAATAACGGTGAAGACCTTACCGGTGGTGTGCTAAAGCTCAAGGAAAACAATACGCGAATTCGGTGGTACGACAGCTCTGTTATGCCAGGTGGATTGATTCGACATGGCCTCGAAAATACCTTCGTTTATGGTGTGATAGGTCAGTCCTGGAGGGTGGAAGCGAACCAGTCCATCAATGGTGGTGACAATTATTTCTACTTTAACCAGCAAAGCCTCGAAGATTACCTGGTTTATAGCGATGGCACTGCTCCGGACTATGACTGCTCCACTCCTTCTTCGGATCCGAAGCCTGTAATAGGAGTAATTCCTGAGGGAGTGCCCGCTGAAGATGAGATTTTTTGTCAAACCTACCGTAGCTATATCCAGCGAGATGCCGTGGTAACTGGAGGAACTGCAAACTCCGGTGTTGCAGTGGGCATTGGCTCAACGATAGCGGATGGTCAGGTTAGTCTTGGAAGTGCCGAGCTCAAACGACGCCTGGTCCATGTTGCCAATGCGATTGCAGAATCCGATGTGCTCATAAAAGAGCAGTTGGATTTGGGACTTTTTCAAGAACAGCTTACTCGACTCAACGAAGTTGAATCTCCGGTGAATATGGCAGAGAAAGAGCTGGAAGTTCTTGAGGCTGCGGTGAAACCGAAAGGCGGTGGCGGAGCTGCCGGATGGTTGATGCTTTTGCTACCGTTGGCTGCCTTCAAGCTTCGAAATCGAAAGTTAAACAGTTAAGAGGTGGGCCAGCCTGCTGATTGAGATGAGCTTTCTCGATTGGCAGGCTTTGCGGCCTTGCGGTTCAGATCATTTCTTTCGTTACAGAGCATTGGTGTTAAGCCAATGCCCAAGACGAGCGGCACCAAAAACTGGATAATGGCGGGAATATAAGGCCACGGCGCGCCAAATTCTCCAATCCTGGTACCCTCGTAATGGAAATCAACGTCAACTTTCTCGACAATCTCAGACTTGAAGCCAAGTTTGACGATTTCACTGTCGTTACTGACCAACCTATCCGCTATAAGGGCGACGGCTCAGCCCCCAGTCCTTTCGATTACTTCCTGGCATCCTCGGCGCTGTGTGCGGCTTATTTCGTGCGGGTGTATTGCAAGGCGCGGGATATTCCCATGGACAACATCCGCCTGTCCCAGAACAACATCGTCGACCCGGAAAACCGCTACAACCAGATCTTCAAGATTCAGGTTGAATTGCCGGAGGACATTTCCGACAAGGATCGTCAGGGCATCCTTCGGTCGATCGATCGTTGCACCGTCAAGAAGGTGGTTCAGACCGGCCCAGAGTTCCAGATTGAACAGGTCGATAACCTGGACGAAGATGCCCAGGCTCTGCTCATGGTGGAGCCAGACGGCGATGCCCGCACCTACATCGAAGGCAAGGACCTGCCGCTGGAGCAGACCATCGCCAACATGACCGGAATCCTGGCGGATCTGGGCATGAAAATTGAGATCGCCTCCTGGCGCAACATTGTGCCGCACGTATGGTCACTGCATATTCGCGACGCGGCTTCGCCTATGTGCTTTACCAACGGCAAGGGTGCCACCAAGGAAAGTGCCTTGTGTTCCGCGCTGGGTGAGTTCATTGAGCGCCTGAACTGCAACTTCTTCTACAACGATCAGTTCTTCGGCGAAGAGATCGCCAACAGCGAGTTCGTGCATTACCCGAATGAGGAGTGGTTCAAGCCCGGGCCCGAAGACGGGCTGCCCGAGGGCATTCTGGACGACTACTGCCTGGCCATCTATAACCCGGATGGCGAACTGGGTGGCTCCAACCTGATCGATACTAACTCCGGCAATGCAGAGCGGGGTATTGTTTCCCTGCCGTTCGTTCGGCAGTCCGATGGTGAGGTGGTGTACTTCCCCTCCAACCTGATCGAGAATCTGTTCCTCAGCAACGGCATGAGTGCGGGCAACACGCTGTTCGAAGCGGAAGTGCAGTGCCTGTCAGAGATCTTCGAGCGGGCCGTGAAGCGGCAGATCATCGAAGAGGAAATTGCGCTGCCGGACATACCTCGCAGCGTGCTGGAAAAGTACCCCGATATTCTTGAGGGCATTGATGCGCTGGAAGCTCAGGGTTTCCCGATCCTGGTCAAGGATGCCTCCCTGGGCGGCCAGTTCCCGGTTATGTGCGTAACGCTGATGAACCCGCGTACCGGCGGTGTGTTTGCCTCCTTTGGTGCACATCCGAGCTTTGAGGTAGCGTTGGAGCGCAGCCTGACTGAACTGATGCAGGGCCGGAGCTTTGAAGGCCTGAACGATGTGCCGCCGCCCACATTCAACAGCCTGGCGGTGTCTGAGCCCAACAATTTTGTTGAACACTTCATTGATTCGACCGGTGTGGTGTCGTGGCGATTCTTCAGTGCCAAGCAGGATTACGAGTTCTGTGAGTGGGATTTCTCCGGCACCAATGAAGAAGAATCCGTCGGCTTGTTCAATATCCTCAAGGAAATGGGCAAAGAGGTGTATGTCGCGGTTTACGAAGACCTGGGCGCGCCAACCTGCCGTATTCTGGTGCCTGGCTACTCCGAGGTGTATCCGGTCGAGGACCTGATCATGGATAACACCAACATGGCCCTGGACTACCGTCAGGACATTCTCAATCTGCATTCCCTGACCGACGAGCAGCTTGCCGATCTGGCGGAGCGCCTGGAAGCCAGCCAGCTCGACAACTACATGACGATCATCAGCCTGATCGGCATTGAGTTCGACGAGAACACTGTGTGGGGGCAGCTGACGATTCTGGAGCTGAAACTGCTGATCTGCCTGGCGCTGGAGTGGCACGAGGAAGCGCTGGAGTTCGTCGACATGTTCCTGCAGTTCAACGACAACACCGTTGAGCGCAACCTGTTCTACCGGGCGGTGAACGCGGTGCTGGAAATCACCCTGGATGATGAGCTTGAACTGGACGATTACGTGTTCAATCTCAAGCGTATGTACGGAGATGAAACCATGGACGCGGTGGTTGGCTCAGTGAATGGCAGTACACGCTTTTACGGCCTTACCCCAACTAATTCGCAGCTTGAAGGCCTCGATAAGCACCTGCGCCTGGTTGAGAGCTATAAGAAGTTGCATGCGGCGAGAGCAGCGCGGGCAGCACGCTAGTCCGCGCCTGACCCCGAAAACGGGTAGGGCAGCTGGACGGGGTTATCCTGAGGTCGGATACGTTACCGGTTGGGGCGGGACTCAATGTCCACCACCTGTCCGTTTCTCAGGGTGACCACCTGCCGGAACTGGTTGTCGGCGAGGTCATACAGCCATAGCTGGACCAGTACCGGCCGCAATCCCTGCCAGGTCTCCAGGCGGCGTCTGGGCTTGGGTGTTTGCCATTCCACCCGTTTTGAAATGGGTTCGCCGCAACGGGCGATTAACTCGTACTCGGTTCGGGCGTGCCGGAGGGTACTGAGGTTGCAGCTGGCCCGGTCGGAAACGTGGAATCCGTAACCCAGGCTTTCCACCTGCGCCAACTTGCCATTGCGGAAGGTTAAGCGCCTTATGAACCGCTGGGGCCCGGGGTTGTAGTACCAGTGCATCTCGGTTTGCACCACGCCCAGCCCGGGGATTGTTGCCGTGGGGTATTCCACCACATAGTCCGGCGGCCCGCAGCGCTCCTCCACCTCAATGGGCCAGGCGTCGTTGTCGACCAGATAGGTCCCGCAGCGTAGGGCGCCCTGAACGCTAGGAGCGAGGACGATCAGCAAAAACATCCATAGGAATCGTCGATAGCTGGTCATGGTCTGATCACTGTTCCACAAGGTGGTCTACTACCATTGTACTCCTGGGCCACCCGTATGGACTAAATGGCCGGGGATAGCGCACTCTTTTACGGATTTCTCCTTCTCATGGGGATTTAGCGAAAGCCTCGTTCCCATGCTTTAATGTCGCCCAAAATGAGTATGTTGTTATGGCCTCACTGAGCGGCAACTCCTCGCCTTCCTCCGCTTTTCGCCTCACCTGGAAATGACCATGAACGAACAGGAAGTACTGTACGGTTTCAGCAGCGTTCTGATTGCCGCGGCGCTTTTCGTCGCAATTGTTGTCTGCAACGAGCTGGGTTTCAGAACCGGCCGTTTCACTCAGGCTCGCACTACGTCGGAAATGAAGGAGCTCACAGGGTCTGTTCAGGCCAGTATTCTGGGTTTGTTGGCATTGCTGCTGGGCTTTACCTTCAGCATGTCGATGCAGCGCTATGACAATCGCAGCATTGCTGTCATTGATGAAGCCAATGCCATCGGAACGGCGGTACTGCGGGTGGAGTTGCTGCCGCAGGAATTTCAGAATGAGGCCAAACAGCTGTGGCGTGATTATGCGCAGGTACGGGTGGAGGTAGGCCAGGTTGACCTGACCAAGGTTGATGAGCGCAACGAATACAACGCCAAGATTGCCGAGCTGCAGAGTGAGCTGTGGGCGCTGGCGGTTGCGGCTACCAACGTTGATCCGCGTCCGGTTACGACGGGGGCGTTTGTCAAATCCCTGAACGATGCCATCGACAGCCAGGGCAAGCGCAATGCCTTACTTCAGATGCACGTGCCGGAAGTGGTGCTGATCCTTCTGTTTGTCGTCTTTATAGCGTCCGGGGGGATCATGGGATACTCCTCGGGGTTGAGCGGGCAACGGATGGTCGTCCCCATCATGCTGGTGTCTTTGCTGATTACCCTGATTGTGTTTCTGATTATTGATCTGGACCGGCCAAAGCGCGGTTTCATTCAGGTTAACCAGGCCCCGATGGTTGAGGTGCTGGGCAGTTTGAATCGATAGCATCATGCACGCCTCCGGGCCTGGTTTGCGTTAGCGGCGTTCAATCTGGCCGGTTTCGTCTGAAATCACGATTTCGACACGCCGGTTTTGCTGTCGCCCGGCGTTGGTGTCGTTACTGGTCACCGGATAGGCTTCGCCATAGCCTTCCACCTCGACACGGCTGCTGGAAACGCCGTGGCTGAGTAATTCGTCATAGACAGCCATGGCACGACGCTCAGACAACCGCTGGTTGTAGGATTCTTCGCCGGTGCTGTCAGTGTAACCCTCAATCCGAACACGGCGGTCGTCGTACTGCAGCATGAATTCCGCCAATCGAGCCACGGTTCGCTGGCCCGAGGCTTTCAGGTCGGCCTTGTTCAGGTCGAACAGAACATCCCCGAGCGTCAATACCATGCCGCGTTCGGTCTTTTCCGCCTGCAGGGCTGCCATCTGGGCTCGCAGTGCATCGGCCTCGTTGGTTTTGATCTGCAGCATGATCTTCTGTCGACGCTCTTCAGCGGAGCTGATTTCGTCTTCCAGTGATGCGCGTAGCCCCTGTTGCTGGGCAATTTCCGCGTGCCGGCTGGCAAGATAGGCGGCGTGTTCAATGGCGACGAGATCGGCGTCTTCTTCCAGCAACGATTCCGCCCGGTCAAGCTCCCGCTTGGCGGCCCGCAGTTGTCTGGCGCCACTGCGGGCGACATCCGGATCCTGTTCGATGTTCAGGTACAGGGTGCGGGCCTGGTCGACCTTGGCGTTGTAGGGTGGGGTGCTGGCACAGCCGGTGATCAGAGTAATCAGCCCGACTGCGATGCTGGTGGCAAAGGTGCGAGTCATTATCTCAATCTCCTGGTTCGGGCTTACGATTCGTTGGTGTTGATCTGATCCTGCAACTCATCGATAGAGCGGTTGATCTCTGCGACTGCGCGCCGGGCTTTCTCGGTTTCTGAGCGAGCAGCGGCCAGTTGAGCGTCCACAGCGGCTTGCTCCAGCATTCGTTCTGCCTTCCGATAGTCCTCCCGATCCATTAACTCACGGGCATCCGCTACTTTATTCTGAGCCTGGTTCAGCAAAACCGGCTCGAATTTGCGGGCGTCTGCCGACTCTGCCTGCTGGACCGACGACTCGGCAGCCTGTAACTCGCTGTCCGGTTTGGGTCCTGGACCGGCACAGGCGACCAAAAGAGTGGACATCGCAACGAGTAGCCAGGGCCGTGCTGAATGATTGATTGGCTTCATGGGTGAACTCCCTTGTTTACAGTGGAATCCGTCACTGGACGGTGTGAACAAGATTGTCAAAAATTGTGAAATGCACCCATGCAACTATAGCAGTCAATTCGGAACTTGCTGTGGTAGCGCCAGTGCGTGTAATCCCCAATAAGGTGCCGTGCTTGAATCCCCTGTTTCCGGCCCAATACCTGTGAGTTATCGGTATTTTTTGACCGACTGGTCCTGTCCGCCTTAAGCGGCGTATCACTTACAGCAAATCCAAAGGGCGACCATTCAACGTTGTCCATTTGCCCGTTAGGAGAGCATTTCGTTATGAGTGACCCGACCTACACCCCTCCCAAAGTCTGGAAATGGGAGTCTGAGAGTGGCGGTACCTTTGCCAAAATCAATCGGCCGATTGCCGGGCCCACCCATGACCAGGAGTTGCCGGTGGGCGAGCATCCGTTGCAGCTTTACTCGTTGGCAACGCCGAATGGGGTCAAAGTCACGGTTATGCTCGAAGAGCTGTTGGAGCAGGGCATCAAGGGCGCGGAATACGATGCTTACCCGATCAAAATTGGTGACGGCGACCAGTTTGGCAGTGGCTTTGTCGAATTGAATCCGAACTCCAAGATTCCGGCTTTGGTGGATCGCAGTGCCGATCCAGCCATCAGGGTGTTTGAATCCGGCAACATCCTGTTGTACCTGGCGGAGAAGTTCGGCGCTTTCCTGCCCAAGGACATTGCCAAGCGCACGGAAACCCTGAACTGGCTATTTTGGCAAATGGGCAGCGCGCCCATGCTGGGTGGCGGCTTTGGCCACTTCTACGCCTATGCACCGGAAAAATATGAGTACCCGATTAACCGTTACACCATGGAGGTGAAGCGGCAGCTGGATGTGCTGGATCGTCAGCTGGCGAATAATCGCTACATTGCGGGTGACGAGTACACCATCGCCGATATGGCGATCTGGCCCTGGTACGGCGCCCTGGTGGCCAATAAAGTTTACGATGCGGCCGAATTCCTGGAGGCCCATACCTACACCAACGTGGTGCGCTGGATGGAAGAAATTGCCCATCGCCCGGCGGTACGGCGTGGGCGAATGGTTAACCGGACGTGGGGCGAGCCAGAGGAACAGCTGCACGAACGCCATGATGCCAGTGATTTCGAGGAGAAAACTCAGGACAAACTGGCAGCAATTCTGGGCCATTCCTGATCGGGATGGCTTTGGCCTGGGCAGCCGTGCGGCTGCTCAGGCAATCTTGCGGTCGTCTTCCCGCTTGAGAATTTTATCAACCTCTTCCGCTGACAGGGTCTCCTGTTTCAGCACGGCTTTGGCCAGGGCTTCCAGTTGGCTCCGGTGCTCGGTCAGGAAATCGAGCGTGGCTTTTTCCAGCGCCATCAACTGAGCCTGAATTTCTGCATCAATCAGCTCCGCGGTTTTTTCGCTGAATTCCCTTGGCAGGCCCATTTCGCGGCCAAGAAATACGTGCTCCTCGCCAATGCTCAGGCCCAGAGGTCCGATTTTTTCACTCATACCCCATTGGCCAATCATTTTGCGGATCAGCGTGGTGGCTTCTTTAAGGTCGTTCTGGGCGCCGGTGCTGACCTCGCCATAGATCACCTTTTCGGCCGAGCGGCCACCCAGCATGACTTTGATCCGATCTTTCAGATAGCTTTCGGTGTAACTGTACTGATCGTCCCTGGGGGTTTGCTCGGTGACACCCATGGCCATGCCGTGAGGGATGATGGTGAGCTTGGTTAGCGGGTCGGCTTTGGGCAGGTAGTAGGCCATGATGGCGTGGCCGCATTCGTGGTAGGCCACGGCCTCGCGCTCTGCAGGAGAGAGGTGGGCGTCACGCTCCTCTCCCAAAATGATTCGGTCTCGGGCCAGTTCAAAGCAGTGGGCGGTGACTTCGTGCAGGTTTTCCCGGGCGGCAGTCAGGGCGGCCTCGTTGACCAGGTTTTTCAAGTCCGCACCGGAGAAGCCAATGGTGCGCGCCGCGATCTGTTCCAGGTCGACATCGTCGGCGAGGGGCACTTTGCGCACGTGTACTTTCAGGATTTCGGTACGGGCTTCCTTGTGGGGGCGGTCCAGGGTGATTTTTCGGTCGAATCGCCCGGGCCGGAGCAGGGCGGTATCCAGTACATCTGGCCGGTTGGTGGCGGCCAGTACCAGGATATTCTCGTGGGGTTCGAAGCCATCCATCTCCGTGAGGATCTGGTTCAGGGTCTGTTCCCGTTCGTCGTGGCCACCGCCGAGCCCGGTGCCCCGGGACCGCCCGATAGCGTCCAGTTCGTCGATGAAAATCAGCGCTGGCGCGGCCTTGCGGGCGTTCAGGAACATGTCCCTTACCCGGGCGGCGCCGACACCCACAAACATTTCGATAAATTCCGAGGCACTGATGCTGAAGAAGGGCACCTCGGCCTCGCCGGCAATGGCGCGCGCCAAAAGGGTTTTGCCGGTGCCCGGTGGCCCCACCAAGAGCACGCCCTTGGGCATTTCGGCGCCCAGGGCCCGGTATTTTTCAGGGGATTTGAGGAAATCGATGATCTCGGCGATCTCGCGTTTCGCCGATTCGATGCCGGCGACGTCATCCAGAGTGGTGGTGGAGGTTTCCCGTCGGGCCAGGCGGGCTTTCGACTTGCCGTAATCGAAGGGGCCACCGCCTTGGCTGATCCGTTTCTGGGCCACGCCCCAGAACCAGAACATCAGTGCCAGCAGCAGAATCCAGGGCAGAAAACCGCGAATCAGTTCCTGCCACCAGGGCAGCCCGGATGGGGCCGCCGAGATGGTGACGTCGGATTCTTCAAGCAGGTTTAGTAATGCCGGGTCTTCCATCGGCGGGCGGATGGTCTGGAATCCGGCATCGGCGTCGGAAAACTGGCCGCTGATACGCTCGTCCTTCAGAGTAACGGCGGCCACCTGGCCATTGATGACCGCGGTCTTGAACTCGGAGTAAGCCAATTCCTGCAGCTTGGGCTGCCCGCTATCCTGTAGCCAGAGCACCATCAAAAAGATGGCAGCACTCAGCCATAGGAAGGAGTACTGATTTGGAATGGCCGGTTGAGGTGAGTCCGACGGTTTCCGGTCGCCCGGTTCTTTGGGTGCGGTCATTTTGGTCTCCGGTCACCCTCCATGATTTTGGCCACAAATACGGATTTTCCGTAAGTTTCGAATGACCATTTCATGGTATCCGAGAGCACTTTCATGACTTCGTCGTACTCTCCGAAGATCTCCGTGCTCATGCGGCCCGGGTAGACCTCCAGCCCGGTTTGTTCCAGGCGGGCAATCAGGTCCCGGATCGGTTGCTTGTAGTCTTCCTTGAGTGGATAGCAGCTCAATTGTACAGACAAATACATTATCGCCTCCTGGTTTCGATGGGGCGGGCGCGGCGGCGGTGTCAGTAACCCTGAGCCGAAGACGTACTACGCCGCGGATCAGCACCCCCGTAAAGTGTTCCGTCCTCTCCTACCATAATACTCTGAATGGCCCCCATCGCCGAATTGGTGACCACGGCATGGCCACGGCTTTCCAGCAGTTTAACAGTGTCGCCGCTGATACCCTGTTCAATGCGCAGTTCATCCGGCAACCACTGATGATGTACCCGCGGCGCACTGACAGCGGTCTGGATGTTCATGTCGTGGTCGATCACGTTCAGGATCACCTGAAGGGTGGTGGTGATGATGCGTGAGCCGCCTGGACTACCGGTGACCAGGAAATTCTTACCCTGTTTTTTCACAATGGTGGGCGACATCGAGCTGAGCATGCGTTTGCCGGGCTCCACTTTGTTTGCCTCGCCACCAATCAGGCCGTAGGCGTTGGGGACGCCGGGCTTGGCACTGAAATCGTCCATTTCGTTATTGAGCAGGAAGCCGGCACCTTCCACGGTGATGCCAGAGCCGTAACTGAAGTTGATGGTGTAGGTGTTAGAAACCGCATTGCCCCATTTATCGACTACCGAGAAGTGGGTGGTCTCGGGGCTTTCATAGGTCGCGGGCTGGCCTGGCCCGATCTCGCTGGCCTGACGTGCCCGCTCGGTTGTGATGTCCTTCCTCAGCGTCTCGGCGTAGGCCTTGCTGGTCAGACCTGCCAGGGGCACATCCACATAATCGGTATCGCCGAGGTACTGGGAGCGGTCGGCGTAGGCCAGTTTCATTGCCTCGGCCATCCAGTGAATGGTGTCTGCGGTATTATGGCCTGACTCCCGGAGCGGATAGCCCTCCAGGATGTTCAGGATCTGCACGATGTGGGTGCCACCAGAGGAGGGCGGCGACATGGAGTAAACGTCATAGCCGTGATAGGTGCCATGCACGGGTTTGCGAACCACCGGCTCGTAGGTGCTCAAGTCAGCCTCGGTAATGAGACCTCCGTGACGTTCCATTTCCGCAACAATCAAATCAGCGGTTTCACCCTCGTAAAAACCGTCTACCCCCTGGTCCGCAATGCGTTGAAGCGTGGCAGCCAGGGCCGGCTGTTGAAAGGTATCGCCTGGTTGGTAGGCACTGCCATCGGCCTTGTAGAAGGTCGACAGTGTCACCGGCCATCGTTCGAGGCGCGGGCGGGCCTGTTCCAGACCATCGGTAAAGCGCTGCGGTACGGTGAATCCGTCCCGGGCCAGTTTGATGGCCGGCGCCAGAGCCTGTTTCAGGGTCAGGGTGCCATGGCGCTCCAGCGCCATGGCCAGCCCGGCAACAGTGCCCGGGACACCAGCGGCCAGGTGGGTAAACCGGCTCCGGTTCTTGACCACCTCGCCGTTATCGTCCTGGAACATGGTTTCCGAGGCTGCGGCGGGGGCTTTCTCACGGTAATCAATAGCTTCCGGGGCGCTGTCGTCGCCTTTGGCGATGAGCATGAATCCGCCGCCGCCAATGTTGCCGGACCGTGGCTGGGTGACGGCCAGGGCAAAGCCCGCGGTAACCGCAGCATCAATTGCATTGCCGCCGTCTTTCAAAACCTGCAGGGCGACGTCCGTTGCGAGGGTGTGGCTGGTGGCCACCATACCCTGGGTGGCGACGGCGGGGTGGAAACGTTCGCCTTCCAGAATGGCCTGTCCGAAGCTTGGGCTGGCTGTGAGCAATGTCAGGGTCAGGGCGATAGCGCTGAGGCTCTCTGACCGCCTCTTGAGGCGGGCTCCTTTGTTTCGCCGCTGTGGGGCCTTGTCCATGATTCCGTTCCTCGTTTCTGGTGTTCAGATAGGCTATGATAGCCGGTCATTTTCATCGGTGCGTAACGTCAACCTGTCGATTGTTCCGCCAGTGGTTCCCCGACGCACCTGCTTTCCCGGATTTTAGTTAAGGAAAGACTTTCCATGGAGCATACTTATCGTCTTGTGATTTCCTGCCCGGATCGGGTCGGGATTGTCGCCAAGGTGAGTAATTTTTTGTCCACTTACAACGGTTGGATTACCGAGGCGAGCCATCACTCGGACACCCAGACTGGCTGGTTCTTCATGCGGCACGAAATCAAGGCCAGTTCAATTCCATTTGGTCTTGACCAGTTCCGGGCAGCATTTGAGCCCATTGCCCGCGAGTTCGACATGAACTGGCACATTGCGGATTCAGCCCGGCCTAAGAAAGTCATTCTGATGTGCAGCAAGGAGTCACACTGCGTGGCGGACCTGCTGCACCGCTGGCATAGCAAGGAGCTGAATGCCGAGATCGCGGCGGTGATTTCCAACCACGATGACCTTCGGCGCATGGTGGAGTGGCATGAGATTCCCTATCACCATGTTCCGGTGAGCAAGGATAACAAGGCCGAGGCCTTCGCCCACATCGAGGACCTGTTCCAGCGGTACGATGTTGATGTGGTCGTGCTGGCCCGCTACATGCAAATTCTGCCTGCCGAGCTGTGTCGCAAGTACTCGGGCAAGGTGATCAATATCCACCACAGCTTCCTGCCCTCGTTTGCCGGTGCGCGACCATACCACCAGGCCTATAGCCGTGGTGTGAAGCTGATTGGTGCGACCTGCCATTACGTCACCGAGGATCTGGACGAAGGTCCGATCATCGAGCAGGACGTTATTCGCATAACGCACAGCGACTCCATCGACGACATGGTGCGCCTGGGTAAGGATGTGGAAAAGAACGTGTTGGCCCGAGGCCTTCGCTCCCACATCGAAGATCAGGTGATTACCTACGAAAACAAGACGGTGGTGTTTGATTAAGCCTGTCTCACAGTTGCCCCGGTAACGGTGTGATTGTGGTAGACTCGGCGGCTTATTACAGAATAACTAGGGGGCCCGGAAACGGCTCCGACACGACTTCCAGATAACGCAAAGGAACCTTTCTCGATGGGTGAGTTAGCCAAAGAGATCCTGCCGGTAAATATTGAAGACGAGTTAAAACAGTCCTACCTCGATTACGCCATGAGCGTCATCGTCGGCCGTGCGCTGCCGGATGTGCGGGACGGCCTCAAGCCGGTGCATCGCCGCGTTCTGTTCGCCATGTCCGAATTGAACAATGACTGGAACAAGGCTTACAAGAAGTCGGCCCGTGTGGTCGGTGACGTTATCGGTAAATACCATCCGCACGGCGACTCTGCGGTCTACGACACCATCGTTCGTATGGCTCAGCCGTTCTCCCTGCGCTACCCGCTGGTTGATGGCCAGGGTAACTTCGGGTCTATTGATGGCGACAATGCGGCCGCCATGCGTTACACCGAAATTCGCATGGAAAAGATCGCCCACTCGTTGCTGGCGGATCTGGAAAAGGAAACGGTTGATTTCGTCGACAACTACGACGGCACCGAACGCATCCCTGAAGTGCTGCCCACCCGGGTTCCCAACCTGTTGGTCAACGGCTCCTCCGGTATCGCCGTTGGTATGGCCACTAATATCCCACCCCACAACCTGACGGAAGTGGTGAACGGGTGTCTGGAGCTGATCAACAATCCGGACCTCACCGTTGATGAGCTGATGGAGTTCATCCCGGGACCGGATTTCCCGACCCAGGGCATCATCAATGGCCGGGCGGGTATCGTTGAGGCCTATCGTACAGGCCGCGGCCGGATCTACATTCGCGCCCGTCACGAAATCGAGCACGACAAGAAAACCAACCGCGATGCCATTATCATTACTGAGCTGCCCTACCAGCTCAACAAGGCCCGGTTGATCGAGAAGATTGCGGAGCTGGTGAAAGAGAAGCGCCTTGAAGGCATCTCTGAACTGCGCGACGAATCCAACAAAGAAGGTATCCGGGTTGTGATCGAACTGCGTCGGGGTGAAAACCCGGACGTCATCATCAACAACCTGTTTGCCCAGACCCAGCTGCAAACTGTATTCGGCATCAACATGGTTGCGCTCATCAACGGTGAGCCGAAGACCCTCAACCTGAAAGAAATGCTGGATGCGTTTGTCCGTCACCGCCGCGAGGTTGTGACACGCCGGACCATCTTCGAGCTGCGCAAGGCGCGTGAGCGTGGCCACATTCTGGAGGGCCTCACCGTTGCGCTGGCCAACATCGACGAAATCATCGAGCTGATCAAGGCCTCGCCGTCCGCGGCTGAAGCCAAAGAAAAGCTGATGGACAAGGGCTGGTCGCCCGGTGATGTCCTGGCCATGCTGGAACGCGCGGGTGAAGACGCCTGTCGCCCCGACGATCTGCCGGAAATCTTTGGCCTCCGCGAAGGCTTGTATCACCTGTCTCCGGAACAGGCCCAGGCGATCCTGGACCTGCGTCTGCACCGCCTGACCGGTCTTGAGACCGAGAAGCTGCAGAATGAGTATAAGGAAATCCTGGAGAAGATTGCCGACCTGCTGGACATCCTCGGTGATCCTGATCGCCTGATGCAGGTTATTCGTGAAGAGCTGGAAGCGATTGTTACCGAATTTGGCGATGAGCGTCGTACCGAAATCACCAGTTCCCGTCGCGATCTGACCATCGCGGACCTGATTGACGAAGAAGACCTGGTGGTAACGATTTCCCACAGTGGTTACGCCAAGACCCAGGCGGTCGAGGATTACCAGGCTCAGCGTCGCGGTGGTCGAGGCAAGGCGGCAACGTCCATGAAGGACGAGGACTTTGTTGAGAAGCTGCTGGTCGCCAACTCTCACGACACCATTCTGTGCTTCTCCAACCGGGGCAAGGTCTATTGGTTGCGGGTATTTGAGATTCCCCGGGCCAGCCGTGCTCACCGTGGTCGTCCGATGGTGAACATCCTGCCGCTGGACGAAGGTGAGCGTATTACCACCTTCTTGCCGGTGCGCGATTATCCGGAAGACCAGTTTGTGCTGATGGCGACCTACGCCGGTGTCGTCAAGAAGACGCCGCTGCCGAACTTCTCTCGTCCGCGCAGCAGCGGCCTGATTGCTCTGTCGCTGGACGAAGGTGACACCCTCATTGGCGCCGCTATCACCAAGGGCGATGCTGAGATCATGCTGTTCTCCACCGCTGGTAAAGCGGTGCGCTTCAATGAAGAGGCTGTTCGCCCGATGAGCCGGACCGCACGTGGTGTTCGCGGCATCAAGATGCCAGAAGGGCACCATGTGGTCTCCCTGATTATTCCTCAGGAAGATGGGGTGATCCTCACCGCCAGTGAAAACGGTTACGGTAAGCGCACAGCCATTGATGAATTCCCGACTTACGGCCGAGGCAGTCAGGGCGTTATTGCCATGCAGTGCTCGGAGCGTAACGGAAATCTGGTAACAGCCCTCCAGCTATTCGACGGCGATGAGATGATGCTGATCTCCGACAAGGGCACTCTGGTGCGGACCCGCACGGACGAAGTCTCCGTGCTGAGCCGGAACACCCAGGGTGTGCGTCTGATCAAGCTGAGCCAGGAAGACGAGCGTCTTGTAGGCGTAGAGCGGATTGCTGAAGCCGATGACGCTGGCCTTGATGGTGAAGAACTCGACGGTGAAACACCTGAAGGCGAAACGCTGGAAGGGACAGAGCCCAATGGTGAAGCTGGTGAGAGCAGCTCAGAGGACGGTGCCGGCGAAGACTAAGCCGGCACTGCTAACAGACCGAATCAGTATGACTTGAGAGATCACGGAACATGAGTAGGGCGTATAACTTTTGTGCAGGCCCGGCAACTTTGCCGGAGGCAGTGCTGCAGCAGGCACGCGAGGAAATGCTGGACTGGCGCGGCACTGGCATGTCCGTGATGGAGATGAGCCATCGCAGCGACGAGTTTGTACAGATTGCTGAAACTGCCGAGCGAGATCTTCGTGAGTTAGCCGGTATATCAGATGATTACGCCGTACTCTTCATGCAGGGTGGGGCTTCCAGTCAGTTCGCCACCATCCCCCTTAATCTCCTCGGAGAAGGCGGATCTGCAGATTACGTGAACACCGGGATCTGGTCGAAGAAGGCCATCGCCGAGGCCAAGCGTTACGGCAACATCAACGTGGTGGCCAGCGCTGAGGACTCCGGATTCAGCTCGATTCCAGATGTTTCAGGTTGGCAAACCAGTGCCGATGCTTCGTATCTGCACTACACCCCGAATGAAACCATTGGCGGCCTGGAGTTCGACTTCGTGCCAGACAGCGGTTCTGTGCCACTGGTCGCGGACATGTCTTCAACCATGCTGTCCCGGCCAATGGATTTCTCCAAGTTTGGTCTGATTTACGCCGGCGCCCAGAAAAACATCGGGCCGTCTGGTCTGGTGGTGGTGATTATCCGCAAAGACCTGCTGGGCAAAGCCCGCAGGGAAACGCCTACGATGATGAACTACCAGGTCATCGCCGATAACGATTCCATGTACAACACGCCTGCTACCTATTCGTGGTATCTGGCGGGGTTGGTGTTCCAGTGGATGAAGGCCCAGGGTGGAGTAGAGGCCATGGGGGCGATCAATGCCCGTAAAGCCAAAAAACTCTACGACTTCATTGATACCAACGATTTTTACGCCAACCCGATCAATCCGCGTTTCCGCTCCTGGATGAACGTGCCGTTCACCCTGGCGGACGATGCCCTCAACGCAGATTTTCTTCGCGGTGCCGACGCCCGCGGTTTGCTGAATCTCAAGGGGCACCGCTCTGTGGGTGGCATGCGCGCCAGCATCTACAACGCCATGCCGGAAGCGGGTGTTGACGCGTTGGTGCAGTACATGGCGGAATTCGCCAGGGAGCGTGGTTAATCATGAGTGACGAGCAGATTCGTCTGGCCGAACTCCGGGACGAGATTGATAGCCTTGATCAGCAGATTATGGATCTGATCAGTGCCCGCGCACGCTGTGCCCAGGAAGTGGCGCACGTAAAGATGGATTCGAACCCGGATCAGGACGTGTTCTTCTATCGCCCTGAGCGGGAAGCTCAGGTGCTGCGCCGTATCAAGGAACAGAACCCGGGACCTTTGACGGGCGAGGAGATGGCGCGACTGTTTCGCGAGATCATGTCCGCCTGTCTGGCATTGGAAAAACCGATGCACATTGCCTTCCTGGGGCCGGTGGGAACCTTCACCCAGGCTGCAGCTCTGAAGCACTTTGGCCATTCGGTGGTTAGTGTGCCGCTGCCGGCGATCGATGCAGTGTTCCGTGAAGTTGAGTCGGGCGCCGCCCATTACGGCGTGGTGCCGGTGGAGAATTCCACTGAAGGCATGATCAACCACACGCTGGATATGTTCATGTCGTCGCCGCTGAAGATTTGCGGAGAAGTGCAGTTGCGGATTCACCACCATTTGCTGGTGTCGCCCAAGCACGAAGACCAGGACATCACGCGGATATATTCCCATCAGCAATCCTTTGCCCAGTGCCGTCAGTGGTTGGATACCCATCGCTACGGTATTGAGCGCATCACCGTGTCCAGCAACGCCGAAGCGGCGCGCCGGGCCGCGGAAGAGCCTGGTGCTGCCGCAATTGCCGGCGACATGGCCGCCGAGCTCTACGGTCTGAAAAAGCTGGCCAACAGCATTGAAGATCGTCCGGATAACACCACCCGGTTCCTGATCATTGGTCGGGAAGAAGTGCCGGCCAGTGGCCACGACAAGTCTTCCATTCTGGTTTCCATGCGCAACAAGCCGGGCGCCCTGTACCAGTTGCTGGAACCTTTCCATCAGCACGGTATCAGCCTGACTCGCATTGAAACTCGGCCGTCGCCCAGCGGTACTTGGGCCTATGTGTTCTACATCGATTTCGAGGGCCACATGGAAGACGACAAGGTGAGCAAGCTGCTGGCCCAGGTGGACGAGGAAGCGGTTGAGCTGAAACGTCTGGGTTCCTATCCGATTGGTGTTCTCTAGCATTGCGATGTTAAGGGCAGGAACAAGTTACGGAGTGAATGATAGCGATGGCAGTTGATTACCAGAGTCTGGCAGTAACCGGGGTTCAGGCGCTGTCTCCCTATCAGCCGGGCAAGCCGATTGATGAGCTGGCCCGAGAGTTGGGACTGAACCCGGCCGATATCGTGAAGTTGGCCAGCAACGAAAACCCGCTGGGTCCCAGTGACGTTGCCCTGAAGGCGGCCCAGAAGGCGCTGTCAGAGCTGTGTCTGTATCCGGATGGCAATGGCTTTGATCTGAAGCAGGCATTGGCGAATCGATTTGGCGTCAAAATGGATCAGATCACTCTGGGCAATGGCTCCAACGATGTCCTCGAGGTGATTGCCCGTTGTTTTGCCGATCGGGACGCCGAAGTTATCTATTCCCAGTATGCGTTTGCGGTTTACCCGCTGGTAACCCAGGCGATTGGTGCCAAAGGGATTTCCGTGCCCGCCCGTGACTGGGGTCATGATCTCGACGCCATGGCAGCGGCGGTGACCGAACGTACCCGTCTGATTTTTGTGGCCAACCCGAACAATCCGACCGGCACCGTACACGACGCTGCGGCAATAGAAGCTTTCCTGGAAAAAATTCCCGCCAATGTGCTGGTAGTGCTGGATGAAGCCTACTGCGAGTACCTGCAGGGCGATGAGTACCCGGATGGTGTGAAATTGCTGGCGTGGTTCCCAAACCTGATTGTCTGCAGAACCTTTTCCAAAGCCTGGGGCCTTGCCGCACTGAGGGTGGGTTACAGCATCAGCTCGGCAGCCATCGCCGATATTCTCAACCGTGTGCGCCAGCCCTTTAATGTCGATACCGTGGGGTTGGCGGCAGCAACCGCAGTGCTGGCAGATGAGGCCTATCTGGAGCGTTCCCGCGAAATCAACAGTGCCGGGCTGCGACAACTAGAGCAGGCCTTTGACCGGCTTGGTCTTGAGTACATTCCCTCCGCTGCGAATTTCATTGCAGTTGATGTCGGCGAACGCGCGCAGGACATCTACCAGGCCTTGCTGGCCAAGGGGGTGATTGTGCGTCCGGTAGGCGGTTACGGCATGCCTCATCACCTGCGGGTGTCCGTGGGGCTGGCGGAAGAGAATCAGCAATTTATTGAAGCGCTCGAACAGTCTTTGTCATCAGGGTTGCCGTCTGAGAGGGAAGCCTGAGGTGTCGGGTCAGCAAGCTCTGTTCAAGCGTGTCGCGATTATTGGGCTGGGGCTGATTGGCGGGTCGCTGGCCTGTGCGCTGAGGCGAAACGGCCTGGCTGAAGTGGTCGTCGGGGCAGATAAGCGCGCGGAAGAGCTGGCGCTTGGCGCTGAGCTGGGGGTTATTGATCAGGCTGCAAAGTCTATTGAAGAGGCAGTCACCGGCAGTGATCTGGTCGTTCTGGCGGTTCCGGTTCGGGCTACCCGGGCGGTCCTGGCAGAAATCAAGCCCTGGCTGAGTGAGTCGGCGGTACTGACCGATGTCGGTAGCACCAAATCCAGTTTTGTGGCCGATGTTGAGGCGGTGTTCGGCAGCCTGTCCCCGCAGGTTATTCCCGGCCATCCGATTGCGGGCTCTGAGAAGAGTGGCATTCGCGCCGCCAACCCCGATCTGTTTGCCCGCCACAAGGTTATTTTGACGCCGGCCGACGACGCCAATCCCGAGGCCCTGGCGAATCTGAAGCGGCTGTGGGAGGGGTGTGACGCCACCGTATTGACTATGTCGGTGGCGTATCACGATGAGGTGCTTGCAGCGACCAGCCACCTCCCGCATCTGATCGCCTTTTCGCTAGTGGATACTCTGGCCGGCGAAGACGAGAATATGGACATCTTCCGGTACGCCGCCGGCGGTTTTCGGGACTTTACCCGAATCGCGGCCAGCGATCCGGTGATGTGGCATGACATTTTTCTTTCCAACCGTGACGCGGTACTGCGAGTAATTGACCATTTCACCCATGATCTGGATCAGTTGCGCGATGCGATTGCCAATCAGGACAGCGCCATGCTGCTCCGGGTTTTCAGTCGCGCCAAGGCGGCGCGGGAACATTTTTCAAAAATGCTTTCAGGGCAGGCTTACGTGACAAAAAACAGTGAGAATCAGGTAACGTTCCGTCTTCAGCCCGGCGGAGCCATCGCCGGTGATATCCGGGTTCCGGGCGATAAATCCATGTCCCACCGGTCGATCATGCTGGGTGCACTGGCTAACGGTATCACCGAGGTGAAGGGTTTCCTGGAGGGCGAGGATAGCCTGGCGACGCTTCAGGCGTTTCGGGATATGGGGGTGACCATCGAGGGGCCTGACGACGGCTTCGTTCGTATTCACGGCGTCGGTGTTAACGGCCTGCAAGCGCCCCGGGGGCCATTGTATTTGGGCAACTCCGGGACGGCCATGCGTCTGTTCGCCGGTTTGCTGGCGGCCCAGGTATTCGATTCCGAGCTGACTGGCGATGCCAGTCTGTCCAAACGCCCCATGGGCCGTGTAGCAGACCCGTTGCGTGCCATGGGCGCGGTGATTGATACCGCCGAAGGCGGACGCCCACCGATGAAGATCCGTGGCGGCCAGCACCTGACCGGCATCCACTACGAAATGCCTGTCGCCAGTGCCCAGGTGAAATCCTGCCTGTTGCTAGCGGGTCTCTATGCCGAGGGCAGTACTTCGGTGACAGAGCCTGCGCCGACTAGGGATCACACCGAGCGCATGCTTGCCGGATTTGGCTATCACGTACACCGCGACGGTGCGACCGCCAGTGTCAGCGGTGGCGGTGAGCTTGTTGCCACTGATATCGATGTGCCGGCCGACATTTCCTCTGCGGCCTTCTTCCTGGTGGCTGCCAGCATTGCTCCGGGCTCGGACCTGACCCTGCGCCACGTTGGTATGAATCCGACCCGAGTCGGCGTAATCAACATCCTGCGCCAGATGGGCGCCAACATCGAGGTGCTTGATGAGCGTGAAATTGGCGGTGAACCGGTGGCTGATCTTCGGGTTCGTTCCGCGGAGTTGAGCGGTATCGACATTCCGGAGGACCAGGTGCCCCTGGCTATCGATGAATTCCCGGTGCTGTTCATTGCCGCGACCTGTGCCAAGGGGCGAACTGTACTGCGTGGCGCAGAAGAGCTGCGCGTTAAGGAGAGTGACCGGATCCAGGTGATGGCGGATGGCCTGGCTAATCTGGGTGTCGAGACCACGGTAACCCCGGACGGCATCATCATTGATGGTGGGCAAACCATTTCCGGTGGCCGGGTCGACAGCGAAGGCGATCACCGTATCGCCATGGCTTTTGCGGTCGCATCCTTGCGGGCGGCAGGTGACATTGAAGTGACTAACTGTGCCAATGTGGCAACCTCGTTCCCCGGTTTTGTGGAATTGGCCCAGAGTACCGGCATCCGCATTTCCGCGGAGGGAGCTGAGTAATGACGGATAACCTGCCGACGGTAATCACGGTCGATGGCCCCGGTGGATCGGGCAAGGGCACGGTCACCCAGATGCTGGCCAAGAAACTGGGCTTTCACCTGCTCGACAGTGGCGCGCTCTATCGCTTGACCGCACTGGCGGCAGTGCGTCAGGGTGTGGCCCTGGAAGATGAGGCTGGACTGGTTGTTGTTGCAGCCTCATTAGATGTAGCATTTGAGCCGACACCTCCGGGTGAGCCGGCGAAGGTCATTCTGGCCGGAGAGGATGTCACCGCTGAGATACGTACCGAGACCTGCGGCGATAACGCATCGCGGGTTGCTGTTATGCAGCCGGTTCGGGATGCACTGTTACAGCGGCAGCGGGATTTCCGAAGGGAGCCGGGCCTGGTGGCGGATGGTCGTGATATGGGCACGGTGGTATTCCCCGAGGCTCCGGTCAAGATCTTCCTGACCGCCAGTGCCGAGGAGCGGGC
Source organism: Marinobacter alexandrii (assembly GCF_005871205.1). Taxonomy (GTDB): domain Bacteria; phylum Pseudomonadota; class Gammaproteobacteria; order Pseudomonadales; family Oleiphilaceae; genus Marinobacter; species Marinobacter alexandrii. Next base: position 65,719 of record NZ_SWKM01000014.1, read on the forward strand.
TCGTAGACGATTTAGCCAGTTGAAGGACGCAGGCGTCGATGTTAATATTGATGCCCTTTTAGAAGAGATACGGGTTCGCGATGAGCGGGATATGAACCGTTCTGCAGCCCCTCTCAAGCCTGCGGATGATGCGCAAGTCATTGATTCTACAGGGTTGAGTATAGAAGAGGTGTTAGACAGGTGTTTGGCCGCAGCAGGTCAGGCCTGACTGCACCTTTTCGTCGTTGAAATGCCGGATGTGGCGTTATCGGCCAGCCACTGGCCATATCCGGACATGACTAACAGACCGTGTCGCTGGTAGCACGGAGTAAACTTGCGTTGATCACATAGGACACATAATGAGCGAGAGCTTTGCGGATCTTTTTGAAGAAAGCCTAAAAGAAATTGACATGCAACCGGGTTCCATCGTCCAGGGAACCGTAGTTGACGTCGACAGCGACTGGGTCACCGTTAACGCCGGACTGAAGTCCGAAGGCGTTATCCCCGCCTCCCAGTTTCTTAACGAAAAAGGCGAGTTGGAAGTTGCGATTGGCGACGTTGTAGATGTCGCTCTCGATGCTGTCGAAGATGGTTTCGGGGAAACCCGTCTGTCTCGCGAGAAGGCTAAGCGTGCCGAAGCCTGGAAGGTACTTGAGAAGTCCTTCGAAGCAGAAGAGGTTGTTAAGGGTATTATCAATGGCAAGGTCAAGGGTGGTTTCACCGTCGATCTGGCCGGTATCCGCGCCTTCCTGCCTGGCTCTCTGGTAGATGTTCGTCCGGTTCGCGACACCGCGCACCTGGAGAACAAAGAGCTCGAGTTCAAGGTTATCAAGCTGGACCAGAAGCGTAACAACGTGGTTGTTTCCCGCCGCGCGGTTCTGGAAGCTGAAAACAGCGCTGAGCGTGAAGCTCTGCTGGAAACCCTGACCGAGGGTATGGAAATTAAAGGTATCGTCAAGAACCTGACCGACTACGGCGCGTTCGTAGATCTGGGCGGTGTTGACGGCCTGCTGCACATCACCGATATGGCCTGGAAGCGCATCAAGCATCCGAGCGAAATCGTGAATGTGGGCGATGAGATCAGCGTTAAGGTTCTGAAGTTCGACCGTGAGCGTAACCGTGTATCCCTCGGCCTGAAGCAGCTGGGTGAAGATCCCTGGGTTGATATCAAGGGTCGTTACCCGGAGAGCAGCCGGGTCAAGGCGCGTGTTACTAACCTGACCGACTACGGCTGCTTTGCTGAGCTGGAAGAAGGTGTTGAAGGTCTGGTTCACGTATCCGAAATGGATTGGACCAACAAGAACATCCATCCGTCCAAAGTCGTCCAGGTTGGCGACGAAGTGGAAGTGATGATTCTGGACATCGACGAAGAGCGTCGTCGTATCTCCCTGGGTATCAAGCAGTGCGTATCCAACCCGTGGGAAGATTTCTCCGGCAACTTCAACAAGGGCGACCGCATCTCCGGTAAGATCAAGTCTATTACAGACTTCGGTATCTTCATCGGTCTGGACGGCGGCATCGATGGTCTGGTTCACCTGTCTGACATCAGCTGGAACGAGACTGGCGAAGAAGCGGTTCGTGAATACAAGAAGGGTGACGAAGTTGAAACCGTTATCCTGTCTGTTGATCCGGAGCGTGAGCGTATCTCCCTCGGCATCAAGCAGCTTGAAAGCGATCCGTTCGCCGAGTTTGTTCAGCTGAACGACAAGGGCTCTATCGTTAAGGGTACCGTCTCTGCTGTAGACGCGAAGGCCGCGACCATCGCTCTGAATGACGAAGTGGAAGCTGTCCTGAAGGCCTCTGAAATCAGCCGTGACCGTGTTGAAGACGCACGCAACGCGCTGAAGGAAGGCGAGGAAGTTGAAGCGAAGATCATCAGCATCGATCGCAAGAACCGCATCATCAACCTGTCTGTGAAGTCCAAAGACGTTGAAGACGACAAGCAAGCAGTTGAAGGCATGCGTGCCAAGACAGCTGAAACTTCTGGTGCGACCACCATCGGTGATCTCATCAAGGAGCAGATGCAGCAGCAAAACGCCAACAAAGACTGATAATCTCGGTTGGTAAGAAAAAAACGGGCTCTAAGAGCCCGTTTTTTTTGTGTTTTTTTTTTGTTTGGCTAAACTAGGAGTCATGAGAGTCCGGTATCCGGCGGACACATAATAATGAAAGAGGGAAGCGCCTCATGACGAAGTCCGAACTGGTCGAGCTGATTGCGTCCAAGCAAACTCAGCTTTCCGTTAAAGACGTCGAGTTGGCTGTGAAAACGATTATCGAACACATGTCCCAGTCACTCGCCGATGGCCAGAGAATTGAAATCCGTGGGTTTGGTAGTTTTTCGCTGCATCACAGGGCTGCACGCACTGGCCGCAATCCGAAGACTGGGGAAGCCGTCCAGCTGCCAGCCAAGTTCGTGCCGCATTTCAAGCCCGGCAAGGAGTTGCGGGAACAGGTCAATGACAGTCTGAAAAAAGGCTTCTGACGCAGCATCAGGGAACTTGTATAATCCGGGCTTCTTTAAAGGCCGATCGGGAGCGTTATTGCTATGGCAGGATTGCAGAAAATTTTTATTATTCTGTTAGTACTGGTCCTCATCCTGCTGGCACTTGTGTTTTCTCTCAACAATCAGATGGCGGTATCGCTCAACTTTCTGTTGTTTGAAACCCAGCCTCACGGCGTCGCTGTCTGGATCATCATGTCTTTTATCATTGGCGCGCTCGTGGGTGTGTTGATGACCATGCTGGCAACCGTTCGAAACTCGGTGTCCCGGCGAACTCTCGAGAAACGACTTAATCGTGCCGAGCAGGCATTGGAGAAATCCAGGGCCCAGACCGACCGGACTCTTTAATGGATATAGTGCTTCAGTGGCTGCTGCTGACGATAGCGGTTGCGGCCGGTTGGTTCGCTGGCCGACTAGGCAATAGCCGTCGCACGTCCAGTACCCCGATCTCTGATGAAGAGGCGGTGCGCGACCGGCTCCAATTCCTCTTTACTAATTACTCCGATCAAGCCGTCGAGAATTTTGTGCAGTCCTTGGCTGTGAACAAAGAAACGGTCGGCCTGCATTTGTCGATTGGCAGCCATTTCCGCCTAAAGGGCGAGACCGATCGCGCCATTCTGATCCATCAGAATCTTTTGGCGCGTCCTGAGTTACCCACCCGTTTTTCACCCCAGGTTACCCTTGAGCTTGCCAAGGATTACCTCAAGGCGGGTCTGCTGGACAGGGCCGAGGCATTGCTTCAGGAATTGATGGGCGATCGTGATTATGGTCGCGGATCGTCGCAGCAGCTTATTGAGCTGTACCAGCAGGAAAAAGAGTGGGGCAAGGCGGCCGACGTGGCACGGGCGCTGACTAAAGGTGATGCCGATCCAGCCATGTTCAAGGTGCTGGCTTACCTCACCTGTGAGCGGGCCGAGCAGGCTCTGCGTGAGGATGACCGTTGGGGCGCCCAAAAGCTATGCAAACAGGCGTTGGACTATGATCAGTCCTGTGTTCGCGCCACCCTAATTCTGATGAAGCTGCAGATTCGCCAGGGTAGCTTCAAGGACGCCGCGAATCAGAGCCTGAAAGTGTTTGATCAGAATCCAGAATTTGGTCCCGAGGCTGTGGACCGGTTGATGAAGCTGGAGCAGGAACACGGTGACGTGGGGCGGCTCGGTAAAAAGCTGCGCAAGTTATACGAAAACTACCCCAGCACCAGTCTCTTGTTGGCCCTGGTGGAGTCGGTCGAACGATCCTCCGGACGCCTTGCGGCCATTGAGCTCCTGCGTCAGGAGCTTGAGGTGCGACCGAGTGTCCGGGGTCTGTTGCGGCTGGTTGAGATGGCGGGATATGAGAAGGGTATGACCACCGATGAGGGGCGTCTGGTAAGCCGCATCGGTCACCTGATTCTCGTGAATCGGCCCATATACCGCTGTGCCAACTGTGGCTTCTCCGGCCAGCAATTGCACTGGCTCTGCCCCAGCTGCAAGCAGTGGGAGACCATTCGCCCGATTCAGGGTGTAGAGGCCGAATAATTCTTTAAAGCATTCTGTAGGGTTTATAACGTGCACAACCAAAACGATCCGAAGATCATTGTCGCCCTGGATTTTCCATCTGAGAAACCGGCTGTAGAGCTGGTAGAGCAACTGGACCCGGCCAAGTGTCGGCTCAAGGTAGGCAAGGAATTGTTCACCCGCAGTGGCCCGCAGCTGGTAGATCGGCTGCAGAAGCGCGGTTTCGATGTGTTCCTGGACCTGAAGTTTCACGATATCCCGAACACAACCTCGGCCGCCGTGGCAGCGGCCGCCGACCTCGGTGTGTGGATGGTCAACGTTCACGCCTCAGGTGGTGAGAAGATGATGGTCGCCTGCCGGGAACGACTGGAATCCTTTGGTGCCGACCGTCCCTTGCTGATCGCAGTCACCGTGCTCACCAGCATGTCTGCCGACGATCTGGCCGGCATCGGTATTGCCGACTCGCCGGAAGCCCAGGTTTCACGCCTGGCGACCCTCACCAAAAACTGCGGCCTCGACGGCGTAGTCTGTTCCGCTCAGGAAGCCCCCAAGCTCAAAGCCGAGCAGGGCGCGGACTTCCAGCTGATTACCCCGGGAATCCGACCGCTGACCGCCGACAAGGGCGACCAGCAGCGCATTATGACCCCCACAGACGCGCTCAAGGCCGGCTCCGACTACCTCGTGATTGGTCGCCCGATTACTCAGGCGGCTGACCCTCTGGCTGCGTTGGAGGCGATTCATGCTGAGGTGATGGGGCTCTAAACTCAGAGATGGGTTTCGGTTCCTGCCCCAGCCTTCGTAGTTCAGAGTCTGGTGGTGTGGGGCCGCCCTCCCAAACTCCCGAACTCGCAGGCTAGGGGTAAAAGCAATCAGGGTAGGAGGGCAATAAAAAACCCGCTAACTCAGAGAATTAGCGGGCTTTCAGAATAGTGGCTCCCCGAGCTGGGCTCGAACCAGCGACAAACGGATTAACAGTCCGTTGCTCTACCAACTGAGCTATCGGGGAACGTCGTCGTGTGACGAGGCGCGTATATTAGTGTGGCTATACGCCCTCGTCAACCCTTCGCCAGATTTTTTTAGGCGAGGGCCTTTTTCAGACGATCAACCGCCTGCTTCAGGTTGTCCATGCTGGTGGCAAAGCTCAGGCGCATATGGCCTGGCGCACCAAAGGCAGAACCCGGAACCAGAGCAACGCCGGCTTCAGTCAGCAGCTTCTCAGCGAACTCGACGTCGTTGTTGGCGTCTTTGTCGGCCTCGATTGCGTCGTGGAAGCTCGGGAACACGTAGAAGGTGCCGTCACCGTGCAGGCAATCCACGCCGGGCAGACCATTCAGTGCCTCTACGAGCCAGTCGTGTCGCTCTTTGAACGCGGTGACCATCTCGCCAACACAGTCCTGTGAGCCATCGAGAGCCGCCTGGGCAGCCGCCTGTGACACTGACGACGGGTTGGACGTGCTCTGGGACTGAATCTTCTTCATGGCACCAATGATCTTGGCGGGGCCGGCGGCATAACCGATGCGCCAGCCAGTCATGGAGTAGGCCTTGGAAACACCGTTTAGAACGAAGGTGCGTTCGTATAGCTCCGGTGTAGCGTTCAGAATGTTGCAGAACGGCTTGCCAGTCCAGAGGATGGGCTCGTACATGTCGTCGGTTGCGATCATGATCTTCGGGTGCTTCTTCAGCACCTCGCCGATAGCCTGCAACTCTTCCAGGGTATAAGCCATACCGCTGGGGTTGGATGGGCTGTTGATCACGAACAGGCGGGTACGCTCAGTAATGGCGTTTTCCAGTTGTTCCGGTGTGATCTTGAAGCGAGTGTCAGCGCCGGTTTCGATAATCACCGGTTTGCCTTCAGCAACGAGAACCATGTCCGGGTAGGACACCCAGTAGGGCGCCGGAATAATGGCTTCATCACCGGGGTTCAGCGTGGCAAGTGCGAGGTTGAAAAAGCTCTGTTTGCCACCACTGCTTACTAGGATTTGATTGGCTTCGTAATCCAGGCCGTTGTCCCGTTTGTACTTCGCAATAATCGCTTTCTTCAGGGCCGGCGTACCATCCACAGCCGTATACTTTGTCTGGCCGTTATTGATGGCTTCTATGGCTGCCTGCTTGATGTGATCTGGGGTATCGAAGTCAGGCTCGCCAGCTCCCAGGCCAATGATGTCCTGGCCGGCTGCGCGGAGTTCCGCGGCTTTATTGGTGACTGCGAGGGTGGGAGAGGGCTTGATAGCCTGTACTCGGCTGGAAAGTTGAAGATCCAAACTTGCGCTCCTTAAAGCTGCGTCTGATAGGGCTGCGACTGGCGGAAGTAGGCACAATGACTGATTTTCTTCCGGCCGTCGATTGCTCCGATGGTATCATGAAGCCGGCATAACGCTAAATTTCTGGACTGTGGGGCCTGTTCGTGGCCATGTCCGTCAAAACCGGAGGTTGTCTGCCTATTATGGCCAAGAACGAGCCTAGTACCGCAAGCGAAGGGATTTTCAAGGTCGACTCACCCTTCGAGCCCGCCGGTGACCAGCCGAAGGCCATTGAGGGCCTGGTGGATGGCATTGAATCCGGGCTGGCTCACCAAACCCTTTTGGGCGTGACTGGCTCCGGCAAAACCTTCACCGTTGCCAAGGTGATCGAGGAGATCCAACGGCCCACAATCATCATGGCTCACAACAAGACGCTGGCCGCGCAGTTGTACGGGGAGTTCCGTGAATTTTTCCCGGACAATTCGGTGGAGTATTTTGTTTCCTATTACGACTACTACCAACCGGAAGCCTACGTACCGTCGTCTGATACGTTCATCGAGAAAGATGCTTCGATCAACGAGCACATCGAGCAGATGCGACTGTCGGCCACCAAGGCATTGCTGGAACGGCCCGACGCGATCATCGTGGCCACTGTATCGTCTATCTACGGTCTGGGTGACCCGCAGTCCTACCTGAAAATGATGCTGCACCTGGATCGGGGCGATCAGATCGACCAACGTTTTATCCTGCGCCGTCTGGCCGAGCTTCAATACACCCGGAATGACATCGAATTTCATCGCGCCAATTATCGGGTTCGCGGTGACGTCATCGATGTGTTCCCGGCTGAATCCGAGAAGGAAGCCATCCGCATCGAGCTGTTCGATGACGAAGTGGAAAACCTCAGCTATTTCGATCCGCTCACTGGCGAGGTGCTGCGCCGCGTACCCCGGGTAACGATTTACCCGAAGTCCCATTACGTCACCCCGCGCCAGAAGGTGCTGGATGCGGTGGAACACATTCGTGTTGAGCTTGATGAGCGTTTGCAGCAGTTGCGCAACAACAACCGGCTGGTGGAAGCCCAGCGGTTGGAGGAACGCACCCGCTACGACATCGAGATGATGATGGAGCTGGGCTACTGCAACGGCATCGAGAACTACTCACGTTACCTGTCGGGCCGTCGTCCCGGCGAGGCGCCACCGACACTGTTCGACTATATCCCCGCCAATGCCCTGCTGGTGGTGGACGAGTCCCACGTGACCGTTCCCCAAATCGGCGCCATGTACAAAGGTGACCGATCCCGTAAGGAAACTCTGGTGGAATACGGTTTCCGGTTGCCGTCGGCACTGGACAACCGGCCCATGAAATTTGACGAATGGGAGCGCATAGCGCCCCAGATGATTTTCGTGTCGGCGACTCCGTCCACCTACGAAGCAGAACACGCCGGCCAGATTGTTGAGCAGGTGGTAAGGCCCACCGGCTTGCTGGATCCGGAGATCGAAGTCCGACCGGCATCAACCCAGGTGGATGATCTGCTGTCCGAGATTCACGCCCGAGTAGCGATCAAGGAGCGCGTGCTGGTGACCACGCTCACGAAGCGTATGGCCGAAGACCTCACGGACTTCTTGATGGAGCACGACGTCAAAGTGCGTTATCTCCATTCCGACATCGATACCGTGGAGCGTGTGGAGATTATCCGTGATCTGCGCCGAGGTGAGTTCGACGTGCTGGTCGGGATCAACCTCCTGCGGGAGGGCCTGGATATGCCCGAGGTGTCGCTGGTGGCCATACTGGATGCTGATAAGGAAGGCTTCCTGCGCTCCGAGCGGTCGCTGATCCAGACCATCGGCCGTGCCGCGCGAAATGTGAACGGCAGGGCGATCCTCTATGGCGACCGGATTACCGGCTCGATGCAGAAAGCGATTGATGAGACGGCTCGCCGGCGTGCAAAACAGGCCGAACACAACGAAGAGCACGGCATTACGCCGCAGGGTCTGAACAAGAAGATTGCCGACATCATGGAGGGTGCCGGGGGCGGCGGTCGTGGTCGTCGTAAGGCCGAACGTCCGGGCCAAAAGGCGGCGGAAGAAGCCGAGAAGTACCGGGCCAAAACCGGCAACAAGTCCCCTGAAGAGGTGCTTAAAGAAGTGTCTCGCCTTGAGGACGACATGTACAAAGCGGCCTCGAATCTGGATTTCGAGACCGCAGCGCGGCTCCGGGATGAGATCTCGGAGCTTAAAGAGGCTGCCTTGCGGACTGGCTGATCAGCTGATCAGCGCTCTCGTTTCGGGCCGACAATGACCGCGGCTTGAAGCGGCTGCAGGCTGCCGTAGCGGGACATCTTGTCGAATATCCGACGGTCGATGGGCAGGTATTGCTTGTCGGCCACGGTTTCACTGGCCTCGACGTCAATTTCCGGATCGTGCAGGTAGACGAACTGATCGTCGATGGCACACACGGTTACCCAGTGCGGCACCCGGCTGCGGTTCAGTTGCCAGGTGCTGATCAGAATAACCGGGATGCGACCCTGGTGAAGTGCCCGCTCCATTCCGTCAAGTGTTAGCGGGTCGTGACGCAGTTCTATCTCGGTTTGACCGATGTCGTGCAGAAAGCCCTCGTGCACCAACTCCAGTACCCGCTTCTTGTCTTCGTTCCGCACTGTGTCCTTGAACAGGGCGCCCTCCTTACTGATCCATGCACTGGCATGAAAACCTCGGTTCCAAGCCGACAGAGCCAGTCCGTGGGGACCACAGCCTCCATGGCCCGCGAGCATGAATATGGTGGTGGCTTCACGCCAGAGCTTAAGCTCCTCAAGGGTGCTGACGGCCTGGCCCTCGTCAAGCGCGGCCATGGCCATGATCAGGGCTGCCGGACCACAGGAAAAATCCGTGGTCTGAGGATAGTAGGGCACTTCCGGGAAGTTCCCGGAGGGTTCGTAAAACAGAATGCGTCGTTCAAAGCGCAGTGCGTTGCCATGATCCTCATAATAGTCACGGTATGTGCCAAACTGGCGGTAGCCCAGGCGCTCGTAGAGACCGATGGCGGAATGATTGTCCTCACGAACTTCCAGGCGCATCACGATACGGCCCGCCTCGACCGCTTCCTGTTCCGCCGCCCGAATCAGTTTTTCTCCGGCGCCGCGGCCCCGGACTGAGGGGGAAACAGCAATGGAATAGATGCGGGCCAATCGGGTGGCAGCGTTCATCAGCACCAGGGCATAGCCCACGAGCTCGCCGTTAAGGGTCGCAACCATCAAACGGTCTCTGGGCACCTCGAGAAAGCGGCGAAAACTGCGACGGGAAATCCTGTCTTCATCGAAGCACAGGTTTTCAAGACGGACGAGCGCATCCAGGTCGTCAGTCGTGGCCTGTCGGAGCAGGAGGTCGGTCATGGCGATGGAGCCTTGGCGAGTAACGGGTCGGGGCATGCAGGGCGCTTCCCTTACCTGGGTATTATGAGAGGAAGTGTGCTACTGGAACATAGCTCAAGTATGCGTAAAAGCACGCATTATTCGAAGATTGTGCGGGTACCCGTCCAGGCGTATTGTTGCGAAAATTGATCAGGGCTCAACCTTCAGGGAGGATTGCCCCCGATGTCTCGATTATTGATTGTGGTGGACCGCGCGAAAGATTGGTCTCCGTATTACCCCAGTGAAGACGTACTGACGTTTGACCAGTACCTGCAATTTACGACACCGGCCAATGGCCGAGTGCGGGTGATCAACCTTTGCCAGAGCGCCAAATACCTCAGTCGCGGCTATTACTGCTCCCTGTTGGCGGAAGCCCGTGGTCACCATGTGGTGCCTTCGGTGATGACTCTGAACGACCTGAGCCGCAAGGGCCTGTTTTCACTTGAGCTGGAAGAGCTGGATAGTAGCGTCCTGGAATGGCTGGAAGCCTCGGGCTCGGCCATCGATCCGTCCAAGGATGAACGTCATGCCACTCACGAAGTGCGTATCCGGACCTACTTCGGTCAGGTCGAGCATCCGGAACTGAAGCCGGTGGCAAGGGCGCTGTTCGAGCGTTTCCCCTGTCCGATTCTCGAGGTAGTGTTCAAGCGGCGCAAAGGTTGGCAGATTGAATCCATGAAGCCGGCGGCTCCGGCCGATCTGGAGGAGCGCGAGCAGGACGTGTTCGCCGCCGCCCTTGACCGTTTCAGCAGCATGATTTGGCGCAAGCCGCGGGCTCGCCGCCGTTACCGCTTTGATCTGGCCGTGCTGGTTAATCCGGATGAGGAAATGCCTCCCAGCGACAAGGTAGCCCTGACACGATTTGAGAAAGCTGGCCGCAAGCTTGGCATCAATGTTGAGCAGATAACCCGGCGCGATTACATGCGTCTGCCGGAATACGATGGCCTTTTTATCCGGGAAACCACCGCCATTGACCATCACACCTACCGTTTTGCCCGTAAGGCCGAGGCCGAGGGTATGGTGGTGATTGACGATCCGGTGTCCATCCTGCGTTGCACCAACAAGGTCTTTCTGGCTGACCTGTTGAAGAACAACAAGGTGCCAACGCCCAGGACCCTGATCCTGTCGAAAGATCAGAAGCAGGCGGTGGAGCAGGTGATGGATGAGCTGGGCTTCCCGGTGGTCATCAAGATACCGGACGGTGCTTTTTCCCGTGGTGTGACCAAGGCGGAAGACGAGGCGTCACTGCGAGCCGGCCTGAAGGAGTTGTTCAAGCAGTCGGCTCTGGTGCTGGCCCAGGAATACCTGTACACCGATTACGACTGGCGTATCGGTGTGCTCGGTGGCCGTGCGATCTATGCGTGCAAGTACATGATGGTCAAAGGCCATTGGCAGATCTATCAGCACGGCGAATCGACCAGTGAAAGTGGTGACTTTGAAACCATGCCGACCTATGAGGTACCACGTAACGTGATCCAGGCAGCCCTGAGCGCAACCAAGCTTATTGGTAATGGGCTTTATGGTGTCGATATCAAGCAGTCGGGCAATCGGGTGGCTGTCATCGAGGTCAATGATAACCCCAGCATTGATGCTGGAGTTGAAGATCGGTTCCTCGGTGGTGAACTCTACACATTGATCATGCAGGAGTTTCTGTCGCGTATGGAGGCGAACCGCCGTCGTTAGTCCGCTGGGTTGTCCAGATCAAGGTCCGTTGACCCAAACCCGAACACTGCCAAGCCAACTGCAGTCGGCCAGTTCTCCTCGAATTCGTTCGGCGCTGAGTACGTCGCTGCTGGCAGAGGGGTCGAAGAACAGTTCCAGGTGCACCTTATTCTTTAAGTAGTGCAATCGGAGTCTGGTGTTGGACGGTAATTCCCCGATACGGTCTACCAGCACGCTGAGAATTTCCTCGCGGTGGGGCAGACGTTCGGATGTTGGCGAATGGTCTTCATCATTCTCGGCATCGATGTGGAAATTGATGTCGAGTATGTTGTCGAGTGCGTGCCGCATGCCGCTGACCACGTGCATGCCTATCTGGTGTCCCTCGGAGACGCTTATGTCGGGCCGGACCACCAAGTGTATGTCCAGCAATATGTCATGGCCCATACGCCGGCTCCTCAATTCGTGCACGTTGCGCACGCCATCGGTCTGGCGGGCAATGTCCTTGAGCATTTCGGTATCGGAAGGCGACAGGCCGGTATCCACCAGCTCTTTCACGCTGTCCCAGGAAAATTTCCAGCCAATGTGAATTATGATGCCAGCAATAACGACCGCTGCCAGCACGTCCAGCCAGAGAAAACCTGCCATCGCCCCTGTGGTTGAAAGCAATACGACAACAGACGAAAGAGCATCCGACCGACTGTGCCAGGCGTTGGCGAGGATAAGGTCGGAGCGAATGGCCAGACCAACGCGGCGGGTGTAGTGGTAGATCCACTCCTTGCTGGCGACCGATATAGCCGCTGCCAACAGAACCGGCCATCCGGGAACGATGTCGGCTTTACCCTCGATCAGGCGTAAGGTATTTTCCCACGCCAGCGCTGCACCCACTGCAATTAAGATGCTGCCCAAAACCAGGGTGCCGAAGGTTTCGATTCGTTGATGACCGTAAGGGTGATCCTGGTCGGGTTCCTTTCTGGATACCCTCATCACTCCGAGCACTACCAGATCGGAGGCAACATCGGTAAATGAGTGTATGCCGTCAACAAGCAGGGCCTGGGAATGAAAAAGAGTGCCTGCGATGACTTTAATGAGACCGAGTACCACATCCAGAATCATGCCGATGATGGTGACCCGGGATGCCGCCTTTTTTTCACCGGCCAGGTTTTGGCGGTGTTGTTGAGCGGGTGAGGCCGGCTCGTTCATGAAGGACTCCGGAATCGGGGGGAGTGCTTAATTATAACGTTATTCCCCGTCAAGGGCTGAATCGCTTTTTCAGGCCCATTTTGACTTTTTTATGCACAGTGTTGCGAAACTGTGACCAGCTAACATTTTGTCCATGTTTACTCAACACCTTATCAAAATATTTATAAATAACTGAAATTAAAGACAAATTTAACTGGTTAAAAAATGATCAATCTGTAGGCGGGCGCAGTTATCAAGGGATGGCACCCGTTGCCCCGGGATTTTCAACAGGTTTATCCACAGATTCCGTGGAAAAGATTTCAAGAGCGGCTCCCAGCCGCTATTTACCTCATTTTTTTCACGTGCGGCGATGCTGTGGACAACTTCCGGTATACTCCGCTCACCGAAATGCAAGGAGTTTTCAGATGTACGGCTTAATTCGTAACCTGCTTTTCCGGCTGCCGCCCGAGCAGGCTCACAACCTGGCACTGAATGGCCTCGATGCGATCAATCGGATTGGCTTGCTGAGTAAATTTTCACCGAAAATAGATTCGTTTCCAGTGAATGTTATGGGTCTGGATTTTCCCAACCCCGTGGGACTGGCCGCCGGTCTGGATAAGAACGCCGATCATCTGGATGCCTTGGGTGCCTTGGGCTTCGGTTTTATTGAAGTCGGTACCGTTACCCCGCTGGCACAGCCGGGCAACCCCAAGCCGCGAATGTTCAGATTGCCGGAGCACCAGGCGATCATTAATCGCATGGGCTTCAATAACGAGGGGCTTGAGCACCTGTTGGATCGGGTGGACAAGCGGCGCTACCAGGGCGTTCTCGGTATCAATGTGGGTAAGAACAAGGACACGCCGAACGAAGAATCGGAATCCGACTACCGCAAAGGCATCCGTGCGGTCTACACGCGCGCGGACTACATTACCGTCAACGTTTCATCGCCCAACACGCCAGGCCTGCGGGACCTCCAGTTTGGTGATTCGCTGAAGCAATTGCTGGCGTCGATCAAGGACGAGCAGTTGCAATGTCAGAGCGAGTTGGGCCGTTATGTGCCCATCGCGGTAAAGATTGCACCGGATATGGATGATAATGGCATCCGCTTCGTGGCATCCGCCATGAAAGAAACCGGGTTGGATGGGGTGATTGCCACAAACACCACGATCAGTCGCGACGCTGTCGCCAATCATCCGCGCGCGGGCGAGGCGGGCGGACTCAGTGGTGCGCCTGTCCGCCAAGCGTCGCTGAGAGTGATTGAGGGCCTCTACGCCGAATTGGGTGAGTCGCTGCCGATCATTGGGGTTGGCGGCATTACCGATGGCGAAAGCGCGGCAGAGAAAATCCGCGCGGGTGCCAAGTTGGTGCAGATCTATACCGGGTTTATCTACCGTGGCCCCGATTTGATTCGGGAGGCGGTGGAAGCCATTCGTCACTTGGAGCAGGGTGGTGAGTTAGCGACAGCGCCCTGGGTTAGAAACAGGCAAAAAAATGGGCCCGCTTAGCGGGCCCGTGCGGGGAATGAACCCCGTGGCGCTTCTTCGCATGGTACGGGGCGGGTGGCCCCGTTTGGGTTACTCTTCAGTTCTTAAGAGTATTGCATCAAATTGTGTACAAAAGACCAGATCAAGATCCGGGGTTGTATTTAATTGTCACGCCGACGTGACGTTTGAAAGTTTGTGGATGCCGGAAACTCCGGTCATGCCCTCCCAGTTATCGGTGCGGCCTTCCCGCCACCCGTTTAACCATTCCTGACGCACTTCCAGTTGTTCGGAGGGACAACTGTCTTTGGGTTTACCTGATACGCCGGCTAGATAACCCCGCTTGAATGCACGAGCGAAAACGTCTCTTTTCTGTCTTTTCATGCCGTTCCTCACTGATGGATTAACAGAACAAGCGTGTACACATCTGCAGTGGCGATGACATGGGGACCATTCCGGGATAACCCACTATTGTCAGCTCAAGCCAGAGCAGTCAGGATCCTGTTAACGGAGGCTTATGTTTGCCTCCGGAACGACGCGTCACCTACAAGGTAGTTCGAACGTCGAGCGGATGTACACTAATAATTTCATCTATATGACGCTTTTTTTATAGTTGTATGAAATAACGGAGAGTAGCTGGCTGCGTAAAGCCTGCTATTCCGGAAACTTACCCGAACCCGAGTGAACCAGGAGTTGAACTTGTCCAAATCCGTCTTTTTCGTGAGCTGCCCAAAAGGAGTTGAATACCTTTTGGCAGACGAACTCAGTACTTTCGGCCTGGATCCGGTGCGTAACGCACCGGCTGGTGTCTGGGCGGAGGGTAGTCTGGAGGGCGGTTACCGAGCCTGTCTGTGGTCGCGTCTGGCCAACCGGGTCATCCTCCATCTCGACGAGGTTGATGCCACCAGCGGTGACCAGCTGTATGACGGCGTGGTGCACATGGATTGGCAGCAGCACATTCCTGTTAACGGTAGTTTCCGGGTAACGTTCCTCGGGCAGAACGACGCCATCCGCAACACCCAGTACGGGGCTCAGCGCGTCAAGGACGGCATTGTTGACCGGTTCCGCGCCAGTGGTGGTCAGCGGCCCTCGGTGGCAGCCAAGATGCCCGATGTCACGGTGTCGGCCCGATTGAATCGGGGCCGGTTGTCACTGGGCATCGATCTGAGTGGTCACAGCCTGCACATGCGCGGCTACCGCACCGAAAAAGGCGCGGCACCTCTCAAGGAAAATCTGGCTGCTGCATTGTTGATGCGTGCCGGATGGCCTGAGCTGGCGCGAGAAGGTGGCGATTTTGTCGATCCCATGTGTGGTTCCGGCACTCTGGTTATCGAAGCCGCCATGATGGCGCTGGATCTGGCGCCGGGGCGCAAGCAGGAACACTTCGGGTTTGAGAAATGGCTTGGGCACCAGCCCGACCTCTGGCTGGAGTTGCGGCAGGAGGCCGAGCGCCGGGCCCATGAAGGCAAGCAGCGAAAGCTGCCGAGAATGGCTGGCTTTGATCAGGACAGTCGGGTGCTTTCGACCGCGCGGAATAATATCGAACGGGCTGGGCTACAGGGCCTGGTGCAGGTGGGCAGTAGCGCGATTGCCGATCTGGCGCTGGAAGGTGACTGGGCATCTGCAGGTTTGGTGCTGGTCAACCCGCCCTACGGCGAACGGCTGAGCGAGCGACGTGAACTGGGCACCCTGTATCGGGCGCTGGGCGATACCGTTAAACGCCTGCTGCCGGGTTGGCGCCTGGGCGTGTTTACCGGTGCACCGGAGTACGGTAAATCCATTGGTCTGCGCAGTTACAAGCAGTACCGGCTGTTCAATGGCAAGCTGCCGGCTCAGTTGCTGCTGTTCACCGTAGACGAAGCCAGCGCAATGACGCCCCATGAGCCGGATGTGCCCGGCGAGATCACGCCCAAGATCGCCAATGAGGAACGGGCGGCTATGCTCAGCAACCGGCTGAAGAAAAACCGCAAGAGTATTGGTCAATGGGCCCGCAAGCAGGGCATCGGCTGCTATCGCCTCTACGACGCCGACATGCCCGAGTTTGCCCTGGCCATCGATGTTTACGAGGGCAGGGTGCATGTTCAGGAATACGCTGCTCCAAAGACCGTGGACGAGCGTTCCGCACGGGAACGCCTGGCAGAGGCGCTGGCGGTTATACCCGAGGCTCTGGGTATCGAGCGCGAGGACATGGTGTGCAAACAGCGCCAGCGCCAGTCAGGCACTAACCAATATGAAAAGCAGGCGGCCAGTGGCGAGTTTTTTCAGGTGCACGAGCACGGCTGTGTGCTGAAAGTAAACCTCAAGGACTACCTGGACACCGGCCTGTTCCTGGATCACCGCCCGGTCCGGCACTGGATTCAGCAGCACGCTAAGGGGCAGCGCTTCCTGAACCTGTTCTGCTACACCGGAGCGGCTACCGTGCACGCTGTGGCCGGGGGCGCCAGTCGCTCGCTGAGCCTGGATATGTCGAAAACCTATGTGAACTGGGCTCAGGATAATCTGGCGCTGAATGGGGCAGATTCCAAGAAGCATGTCGTAGAGCAGGCTGACTGCCTGGCGTGGCTGGCAGCGAAGCCGACAGCGGATCAGCGATACGATCTGATTTTCATGGACCCGCCGACCTTCTCTAACTCAGCGAGAATGGCCGGGGTGCTGGATATCCAGAAAGATCATGGCCGGCTGGTGCGCCAGGCCATGGCTCGCCTGAATTCCGAAGGCTTGCTGATTTTTTCCAATAACTTCCGTCGCTTCAAGCTGGATGAAGATCTGGCCGCGGAATTTGATATCGAAGAAGTCAGCGCCAGCACGCTGGACAAGGACTTTCAGCGCAATGCCCGGATTCATCGGTGCTGGCATATTCGTCACCAGAGCTGAGCCTTAGAACTCGTACCTTAACCCGCCGGAGAACTGGAACGTATTTACTTCCGTTTCAGTATCTTCGAACAGCCGGCCGCCTTCGAAGGCGAGGTAGGTGTTGTCGAGAAGTTCGATGTCCAGGCCGACCAGCCAGCTGACACTGAAACTGCTGCCAGGAAAGTCTCCCTCGAAGAGTTGAAATTGGCGGTTCTGAGCGGCCTCGGGCCGCTTCAGTTCAGACTTGCCGCTGATGTGGGAAAAACCGAATTGGCCGTAGACGTTGGCGTAGTCTGTGATCGGGTGATGCATGCCGATGTACCAGCTGGCGAAATAGTCGATGGCCAGGGTCAGGTTGCTGTTTGGCACGTCAGCATCGGTGATGCCGCCACCGGCGCGGACTTCGGCGTGGAACAGATCGGTGATATGGCCGCCCACGATCAGCGTGGCGCCGTTGCCCCAGGCCGCCTCATTGGTGACGGTACCGACCGAGCGATGATTAAAGGCAGTGGCCAGTAATCCCACATAATGCATGTCTTCCCGGGCCTTGTCAGAGGCCATTCCCTGGGCAAAAACAGACGAAGTGGTCATCACTGTTGCTGGAATCAGCGCGGCAAGCAGGGATGTTCGCGCAACCTTGTTCATTATTATCGGGCTTCCTGACGTCAGCGGATACGGGCCTGATCTTGCCCTGTGTAACCGTTTGTTACGTCGACCCGTGTCACACTTCCCTGTGTCGGTTCCCGGTGAGGGCCAGTAGGCATCAGTCGGCGTCGAACATGCCTTCTTCGCGGGCCAACAGAAGCAGCGCGTACACACCGTTTTCCGGCAGCTGTGGCTCCAGGCCCTCATCGATCATCAACTGCCGACGGCGATCCTCAAGGGTGTCGCTATCCAGGCTGGTGATCAGCTCGGTGATGGGGGCAATTTCGAACGGGGCGTCTTGCCCGATGGCGCTGAAAAGCTTGTCGATCAGGATCTCATCCGGGTCCAGGCCGTCCACGTAGACTGTTTGATCCGGCAGGTCTTCGTGCAGTTCGCGTGCTATCTCCAGCGGCGGTACGCCCTGTTCTTCCAGGTAGCGTAGGTCGAAGTCACCCAGGTCACCGTCGTCCGGCAGCCAGGCGTCTTCAGGGCTGATGACCACGGTTTTCATTCGGCCGTCGGCCAGGGACCAGGCCATGGCAACGGGAAACAGGGCATCGTCGGTCTGGCAGTATTCAATATCAAGAAATCTGGGTGCTTGCACGCTGAGCTCCGCTTGCGACGGGTGAGTGTGATTAGGGCATAAGGAATGTCCGTGCAGCCAGTATGAGCCATCAAGGCTTCATGCCATACTGTTGTGGCAATTATCATTCAATCAGGGACATCATGGAACACGCTGAATTTAACAAAGATTTGCTGACGTTTCTGGATTCATCGCCAACCCCCTGGCATGCCGTGTCGACGATGAAAGACCGACTGGACTCCGCCGGGTTCGTTGAGCTTGACGAGAAGGACGACTGGTCGCTGGCATTGGGCCAGGGCTACTACGTCATTCGAAATGGCTCTTCCATTGTCGCCTTTCGGACCGGTCAGCGGGATGTAACCGCCTCCGGGATTCGCATGGTGGGCGCGCACACTGACAGCCCCTGTCTGAAGGTGAAGCCGAATCCGGAAGTTCGCCGCAAAGGTTTCTTTCAGCTGGGTGTCGAAGTATACGGCGGTGTGCTACTGAACCCCTGGTTCGACCGCGATCTATCCCTGGCCGGACGAGTTACCGTCCTTGATGAAGCGGGCGAGGTTCGAGACAGCCTGATCAATTTCCGCAAGCCGGTGGCGTTCATTCCCAGCTTGGCGATCCACCTGGATCGGGAAGCTAACAGCAACCGCACCGTAAACCCTCAGACTGATCTGCCGCCGGTGTTGATGCAGGTACCAGAAAGTGACACCACCAGCTTTGCCGATTTGCTGCGCCAGCAGATCGCGACCGAGTCCGGGCTGAAGGTGCGCAAGGTGCTGGGTTACGAGCTGAGTTTCTACGACGCCCGTGAAGCCTCGTTTGTCGGCCTGCGTGATGAATTCATCGCCTCCGCCCGGCTCGATAACCTGCTCAGTTGCTACATCGGCCTGCAGTCGCTGCTGACCGCTTCCGGAGACGAAGCCGCGCTGCTGGTCTGCAATGACCATGAGGAAGTAGGCAGTATGTCCGCTGAGGGCGCCCAGGGGCCGTTCCTGTCATCGGTTCTGGATCGCTGGTGTGGTGCCGGCAGGGCCCGTGCTATTGCCCGCTCAATGATGATCTCCGCGGATAATGCTCACGGTATTCACCCCAACTACATGGACCGGCACGATGAAAACCATGGCCCACTGCTGAACCAAGGGCCGGTGATCAAGATCAATCACAACCAGCGTTATGCGACCAACAGCCGGTCAGCGGCCGTTTATCGTCACATCAGCGATGAACTGGGCTTGCCGCATCAGTCGTTTGTGGTGCGCAGTGATATGGGGTGTGGCAGCACGATTGGACCCATTACGGCAGGTAATCTGGGTGTCACCACGCTGGATATTGGTGTGCCGCAATTCGGTATGCATTCGATTCGGGAGCTCATCGGCACCGAGGATGGCTATACTCTGTTTAGGGTGTTGACCGAATTTATGCAGCGCGAACAGGTTTTGTGAGGCTTGAAACGAAAAATGCCGCTGCTTCGTATGAAGTAGCGGCATTCCGGAAAAAGTGGCTCCCCGAGCTGGGCTCGAACCAGCGACAAACGGATTAACAGTCCGTTGCTCTACCAACTGAGCTATCGGGGAACAGCATCAGAGTGGCGCGCATATTAAGTGCTTTGGTGGGCCGGGTCAACCCCCTGAATTAAAAGGTTAAAAATTGTACGAAAGCCAGTGTTCAGTAGTGCGCAGTGACAGGGAGGTGTCGTTATGACTGCTTTCGAATCCGCCCCTCAACCTTTGCCCGCGAATGTAAAGCCGGACCGCCTGCAGTATCACCCACCACCCTGGTTACGTAACGGCCACATTCAGTCGGTCTGGCCGACGCTGTTTCGCAAGGTCGATATGATCGCGCCTCAGGCCGAAATCCTGCCTACTGACGATGACGATGAGCTTCACCTGGATTGGTATCGCCAGGGCAGTGATCGCCTGGCCATAGTCTCCCACGGTCTGGAAGGACACAGCCGGCGGCCCTACGTGCTGGGCATGACGCGAGCCCTCTTGAGTGCGGGCTGGGATGTGCTGGCCTGGAATTATCGATCGTGCGGCGGTGTAATGAACCGGCAGCCCCGGTTTTACCACAGTGGGGCAACGGCTGATCTCGAGCGTGTTATCTATCACGGCTTGAGCAAAACCTACGATACGCTGTTTCTGTCTGGCTTCAGCATGGGTGGCAACCTGACTTTGCTGTACCTGGGCGAGCGGGGTGAGCGAATTGATAGCCGGATTTGCGGTGCCGTCACTTACTCAGTGCCGTGCGACCTGGCCGGCAGTGCCGAGGTGCTCTCCCGGCCAACGCGGCGCATCTACATGCAGCGCTTCTTGAAGGATCTTCATTGGAAGATGCGCGAAAAAGCGCAAAGGTTCCCGGATTTGATCGACGTGTCTGGGTTCGAGTCTATTCGCAATTTCCATCAGTTTGACGATCGCTATACCGCGCCCCTGCACGGTTTCCGTAGTGCCGTGGACTATTGGGCGCAGGCGTCGGCCTTAGGACGGCTTCGGGATATTCGGGTGCCGGCGTTGATGGTCAATGCCGCTGACGACCCGTTCCTGTCCAGCAGTTGTTTCCCGGAATCACGAAATCTTCTCGGTGCCCACGTGCACGTGGAGGCACCGCGTTGGGGCGGGCATGTAGGCTTTGTTGAGCACGCCCGCGACGGCTATTACTGGTCGGAGCGCCGCGCCATCGCGTTCCTGCGCAATATTTGTTCGTAGCGGATCCTGGGAGGTTAGTTCAGGGCCGGTTTGAGCACTGGCCACACGTTCTCCAGAAGCTTTGGCTGCGCCTCGGCACTTGGGTGAATGCCATCGTCCTGCATCATGCCCTCCTGGTCGTACACACCCTGCAAAAAGAAGGGAACCAGTGCGGTGTTGTAGCGGTCCGACAGTTTCGGAAAGATATCAGCGAACATCTGGGTGTAGCGTTGGCCGTAGTTCGGCGGGATCTGCATACCGACCAGGATGGCCCGGGCGCCTGCATCCTGCACCTGAGTGATCATCTGGGCCAGGTTGGACTCAATGACGTTCGGCGGAAACCCGCGCAGGCCGTCGTTGCCGCCAAGCTCAATAACCACAATATCCGGGCTATTATCGGCCAGCAGGCCGGGTAGGCGCCGCGCGCCGCCGTCGGTGGTTTCACCACTGATGCTGGCATTGACGACGTTCCACTGGCTCAGGCCGTTATTGTTCAGGCGCTCCTGCAGCAGGTGGGCCCAGGCACGGTCCGAGGGAACACCGTAAGCCGCACTAAGGCTGTCGCCAACGATCAGAAGTGTGTTTTGATTGGCCAGTGCCACTGGCGCCATCATCCACGTCAGCGTAATGAAAAGGATTGATCTGACCCACAGCCGTGCCGTATGCATAAACAATTCGAGTACCCTAAATCCGTTGACTTGAACCCAGAAGCGGGAGTGTCCGTGAACCAGATGACCAATGTTAAAGCCGACCGTCTAACACCGATGTTGCGGGTCGACAACCTGACGCACCGGGTTCGCCTGGAAACCGATACGTTAACGATCTTGCAGGGGGTCAGTCTGGAAATCAATCGCGGCGAGTCGGTGGCGATCGTTGGTCGTTCTGGCTCCGGGAAAACCACCTTGCTGGGGCTGTTGGCGGGGCTGGATACCCCCAGCGACGGCACCGTTGAACTGGATGGCGCGATGATCAGCCAGCTATCGGAGGACGAGCGAGCCAAACTGCGGGCCCACCGGGTGGGGTTCGTTTTCCAATCGTTCCAGCTGCTTCCGGCGCTGTCTGCTTTGGAGAACGTAATGCTACCGCTGGAACTGGCCGGCTCCGAATCGGCCGAAGGCCGGGCGCGTGAGCTGCTGGAGCGAGTGGGGTTGGGCGAACGCCTCAATCACAGTCCACGGCAACTGTCCGGTGGCGAGCAGCAGCGGGTCGCCATCGCGCGGGCGTTTGCCTCGGATCCCTCCATTTTGTTCGCTGACGAACCCACTGGCAATCTGGACAACCGCACCGGTCAATCGGTGTCGGATCTGTTGATGGAGCTGAACCGGGAGCAGGGCACCACGCTGGTTATGGTCACCCACGATGAGCATCTGGCGGCGCGCTGTAGCCGCCAGTTCCACATCGAGGCTGGGGTATTGACTGAACCGGCGGCGGTCGAGGAGTTGACCCACTGATGGCCGCCGCACGGAAACTAATGTCAGTGCGCCGGGACTGGCGCGAACGCGACGTACGGGTGGTACTGGTAGCACTCATCATCGCCGTGGCCACGGTCGCCACCATCGCACTCTTCGCAGCGCAGTTGCAGCGCACCCTGGTGTCGTCGGCGAGTTCGTTTTTGGCGGCAGATCGTCAGCTGGAAGCGGAAAACGGCCGGGAAATACCGCCCGACTGGCTCACTGAGGCGCAGTCCCGTGGACTTGAGACCGGTCGCATGGTGGAGTTTTCCACCATGGTGTTTGGCTCCGGAGGATTCCAGCTGGTCTCGGTGAAAGCGGTCAGCGATGAATATCCCCTACGCGGCCAAATTGAAACCCAGGGTGCGCCGGACCGGCCCAGAGATCTGGTGCGTTCTGGCCCGCCACCGGGCGAGGTGTGGATCAATCCTAGATTGCTGCGCCTGTTGGAGCTGGACATCGGCGATTCCCTGGAAGTGGGTAACCGGAATCTCAAGGTGTCATCCTTGCTGGTGCGGGAACCGGACGGTGGGTTCCGGCTGTCGGCGCTGGCCCCAAGGGTAATGATGCACGTGGATGACGTGACCTCAACCGGTGTGATTCAGGAAGGCAGCCGGGTTGAGTATGTGTACCTGTTTGCCGGCGACGACACGGTCATTGAAGACTATTACCAATGGCTGGAGCCGCGTCTGGAGCCCAGCCACGAGTGGGAGGGCGTTCGCGATGGCGAGACCTTCTCACGGTCCCTGGAGCGCGCTGAGCGCTTCCTGTTACTGGGTGGCAGCCTGGCGGTGTTGCTGGCTGCCGTGGCGGTGGCCGTGGCCAGCCGACAATACGCGCTGGCGCAGCGGGACACCGTCGCGCTACTAAAAACCCTGGGTGTGCGTAGCCGCGGCATTGGCCGACTCTATCTGCGCCGATTGGTGCTGTGGGGTGTAACTGGCGTGGTGGGCGGCTTGCTGGTGGCCTTGCCGTTGTTCTGGCTACTCACCCGTTTGCTGAGTGAAGTGTTGGAGCGGCCGGTTGAATTTCACCTGACTCCGTCGGCGCTTCTACCGGCGTTGTTGACGGCGCTTGTGTCCCTGTTTGCGTTTGCCTATCCGCCCATTCGCAGGCTGCGGGATGTTCCGGCCATGCGGGTGCTTCGGAGCCAGCCCGGCGAATCCGGGCGGGGTGCCCTGGCCGATGCAGCCATTGCCATTCTTGCGGTCTTTGGGCTGGTTTGGCTGTATGCCGGTGAGATTAGCCTGGTGGTGTCTTTGTTGGCTGGGCTTGCGTTGCTGTTGGGCGCGCTTGGACTGCTGGGTTGGTTGTTGGTTGCCCTGTTGCGCAAGGTACGGGGCGGTGGCAACGCTTGGCGTTTGGCACTCGTCGGTTTGTACCGTCACCGTCGTGCCAGCCTGTCGCAGATGGCCGTCTTCGCCATGACCTTGATGCTGGCGGCAACCCTGGTGCTGGTGCGTACATCGTTACTGAATGACTGGCAGGCGCAACTGCCGGAAAACGCCCCCAACCATTTCCTGATTAACATCGCGCCGGATGCCGTTGAGGAAGTTGGTGCGTTCTGGCAGGAGCGTGGACAACCGCTGAACCAGTTATACCCCATGGTGCGAGGTCGATTGACCGAGCTAAATGGCGAACCGGTCAAGGAAGCGGTCAGCAAGGATGAGCGTATTGGTGCCCTGAACCGTGAGCTGAACCTGACCTGGATGTCAGCGCTGCCCGAGGACAATGAGATCGTGCAGGGCGAGTGGTTTGGCCGGGATGCCGTTGATGGGGTTTCCGTTGAAGCGGAGTTGGCGGAGCGATTGGGCTTGGCACTGGGTGATCGGCTGACGTTTACCATCGGCTCGGAAAAAGTGACGGAATCGGTCACCAGTATCCGCACGGTGCAATGGGACAGCATGAAGCCCAACTTCTACATGGCGTTTCCTCCGGATGGCGGCCTGACCGATATGCCGGCCACCTGGATCACCAGTTTCTATTTGCCGTCGGATGAGAAGACGGCGTTGAACGCGTTCTCCCGAAACTTCCCGACCATCTCGGTGCTGGAGATTGATCACATCATTGATCGCATCCAGCAGATCGTCCGCCAAGTTACCCAGGCGATTGAAGCCATATTGGCGCTGATTCTGGCTGCAGCACTGGTGGTGATGGCGGCCGTGGTGAGTGCCACCCTGCATGATCGTCAGAGAGAGGGAGCCTTGCTTCGAACCTTGGGAGGCCGGCAGTCGTTGCTGGTGCGTAGCACCATGCTGGAGTTTGCCCTGCTGGGTGGCTTCGCCGGGGTGTTGGGTGTCGCCGCTGCAGAGGTGGCGGTCTGGGCGTTGCAGTTCCGGATGTTTGAGGGCTCATTCAGCTGGCACTGGCAGGTCGTCTTACCGGTGCCGCTGATCAGCGCCGTGGTGCTGGCGTTTTTTGGCCGGTGGCAATTGCGACCAGTGCTGAACGTTTCGCCGATGCTGTTGCTCCGACGACTGGAATAGATGGGGAGGGTCACCGATACTTTGCGAGAATGGTTTCCAAGGCGCCATTCTCGCGAATAGCCTGCAGCTCGGCATTAAAAGCGTCGGCAAAGTCTTGCGAGTCCTTACGCAGCATGATCCGAAAACCAAATTTGTTGATGCCCTGACCCGTGCTCCTGAACCTGTCCTGAAGGCCCTCTTTCTTCAGTATCCACTGGCCTACCAGCCGGTCCGCCACCGCCGCGTCAAATCGGTCTCCGTGCAGGACGAAGGTGAACATTTCCCGGTGTCGTGAAACGTCGAACCGCTGAATATTGCCGGCATCGAAATGAGCCTGAAGCTCAGGGTAGTGGTAGCCCAGGTGAGTCACTACTGTCTTCTCGTATAGATCCTGGGGAGACCGGTATTCCAGATCCGATTCTTTTCGTACAAAGAAAACCTCTTCAATGGAGACAATTGGGTCCGTAAACAGAAAGCGGTCCGGGTTAGGGGTCCATTCCCTGGCTCTTGGAGTGCCGTCGAGGGCGTTGTCCAACAACATCTGGTCGACGCGCTTCCTTGGGACTTTTTTCGGAATGACATCGTAGCCCAGTCGTTGACCAATCGATGAGACAACATCCCAGATGATCCCTGACGGTTGTTCCTGTTCAACAATCAGATATGGTGGATAGCCGTTGGGCGAAATGTTGAAGCGGAAGATTTTCTGGTGTGAGTCCGCGCTGGCGGTAAAGCTGAGGGCCAAGATCCACAGGAGAGTGATAACCAGTTGTGGGAAACAGGTCAGTCGGTTCGACCGATCTCTCATCATTGTGCTGGACTCTTGTTGGTGAAAAGTGCCCGGCTACATCCTGCCAGTGTAGGAATCAGTGTCACGTTTTTGCGTGGAAACTTCAACGATAGGGAACCAGGGGCCAGAATCGGCCCCCGGCAGCGTTGTCAGGCCCAGGCCCGTTGCAATACAGCTCGGGCATCGTCGAGGGAAACTTCTTTCGGGTTGAACATGATGGCGCCGTCGTCCAGGGCCATCTCCGCGATCTGGTCAAGCTGGTCTTCTGTAACCTTACCGGTTTCCTTGAGGGTGCGGGGTAACTGGCAGCGCTTGTGCAGTTGGTCACGCAGCTTGCGCAGTGCCGAGATGCTGGCCTCGGCCCGGCGGGCTGCCGGCGTTGCCGAGAACACCTCTGGGCCCTCAAGCGGCAGCAGCAAGTCACCCAACGGTTCGCGGATGGTCTCAAGGTTGTATTCCAGCACGTAGGGCAGATACAGGCTCATGCAGAGGCCGTGGGGCAGGTGGCAGATAGCGCCGGTGGCATGGCCCAGGGCGTGCACCAGGCCAACCATGGAGTTTGAGAAAGCAATGCCGGCCATGGTAGACGCTTGGGCAATTTCGAGCCGGCCATCCACGTCCTTCGGATTGTCCATTACACTCAGCAACGACTGACTGACTTTCTTCACCGCTGCGGTGGCATAGGCATCGCTGAGCGGATTCTTGGCCATACAGGTGAACGCCTCGACGGCGTGGGTCATGGCGTCCATGGCGGTTGCGGCAGTGATGTGCGGCGGCAGCGTCAGGGTCATGCGGGGATCAATGATGGCCGCATTGGGTAGCAGGAACGACGAGGTGAACGGCAGTTTCACACCCTTGGTTTCGTCGGTGATGACGGCAACGGCAGTCACTTCAGAGCCGGTGCCGGCCGTGGTGGGTACCACAAAGAAAGGCTTTAGCGGGTGCTTGATGACACCGGCACCGCTGTATTTGGCGATGTCGTCGCCACCTTCAGACACCAGGATGTTCACCGCTTTGCCGGTATCGATGGCAGAGCCACCGCCAACGGCAATGATTGAGTCGCATTTTTCCTGGCGATAGATACCGGCGATGTCCCGAACGACGGTTGTTGAGGAATCCGGTGGAACGTCGTCGTAAATGGTGACAATCTCCAGGCCACTCTCTTCGCAAGCTGCGATGACCGGATCGAGCAGGCCCGCTGCCCGAACGCCCTTGTCGGTCACGATCATCGGCCGCTTTGCGGCCAGACCTGTGAGTTCATAGGGAATGTGCTCAAGGGCTGATTTTCCGGCAATGACTTTGACCGGGCAGAAGAACTCATAATATTTGTGGGTCATTACGCTCTCACCGTCTCAACAAAATTAGTGGCAACTTTCAGGTAAATCCGCACTGCGCTAATCAGCTTTTGTGGTAGGTGCAGATCGCTGGGGTATTCCTTGACCGCGCGTTCCGCAATCAGCCTGGGCAGAATGAACGATTCCAGCCGGTTCAGTATCCGGGTCATGCGCACCGCGTAACTGATGTCGCCGTCTACCAGCATTCGGTCATTGGCAAAGGCCACCGCCGTCTTCTCCTGAAACGACAGAACCAGGAAGGCGTGGGCGATGTGCTTGAACTGGATCGACAGATCGACCGGGCGGGGCGCAGAGTCGCCGTGGTAATGAAGGCGTCCGAGACCGGTATGTTCCACAATCAGGCGCGGTCCGTCCGGCATCACCATCATTTCGAAAAGGAAACCGGCGGGCAGGGCCTGGGTCTCTTTTTTGACCGCGTCATCGACTTCACTCACTGCCTGAAGGGCCCGTCCCATTACCTGGAACATCAGCTCGACATACAGGCTTCGAGCCTGGGATACCATGGGTTGGATACGTTTCGCCAGCATTGCTGCCATCCACTCGTTGTTTGTGTCATCTGATTTTTAGAGTTATTGCTCTAAATGTCAATGTAGCGATGACGGGTATTACGCGTCAGCGCGGCCAACGAGTGTAGGAGCCACAAAAAAGAGCCGGCGGAGGGTGCTCCGTCGGCTCTTTTTTCACTCATTCAGCGCGCTCAGTTTCTGAGTGCCTCCAGTTTTTGCTGGGCTTCCTTGGCGACGTCACCGCCTGCCTCGGCTGCCTTGGAGTAGTAGGCAACGGCATCGTCCCGACGGTTCTGCCGTGCGGCAATGTCACCCAGGCGCAGGTAGGCAATGGAGGTGGGCACCACCTGATTGGCACGCTCAAGGTTGTTGCGCGCCTTATCGAGATTGTTCAACTTCAGGGCATTCAGACCGTTGTAAAGCCGATACACGAACATTTCCGGATACAGGGATACGGCCTTGTCGAAATCGTCTGAGGCTTCTTGCAACTTCTCCTGCTCCTTGTAGATCCGGCCGCGCAGGGTATAGAACATGGCCTCATCTGGCGCCAGGCGAATGGCTTCGTTGACCTTCTTCAGGGCGGCGTCCATATCACCTTCCGAGGCCAGTTTGCGGGCCTCATCGTGGGCGTCATAGGCAGGCTGGAGCTTGCGGAGGGTTGCCAACTTGCGTTCATAGATGTCCTCACCCCTATAGCCGCCGGCTCCAACCTCGTCGACCAGTTCCCTATTTCGCTGAACTCGTTTTGCAGACGGTGGGTGGGTGGCAAACATGCCTTGAATGAAGCTGCTGTCACGGTCTTCTGATAGCTCCAGGAAGAGCTGCTGCAGTTCAACCGCGGCGGTCGGGTCGTAGCCTGCCTTTTTCATATACAGGATGCCGTAGTAGTCGGACTCCAGTTCATCCGATTGGCTGTACTGCGCCAGCGCCAGTTGGGCGCCCAGCGCCGCGCCGCCCATCAGTACACCAGCCCACTCGTTATCTGACAGGGCAAAGCCCAGGCCGGCGACACCGGCGCTGATCAACATGCCTTGCTGCATTCGCTGCACACTGTGGCGGGCGGCGGCATGCACAATCTCGTGACCGAGAACCGACGCCAGCTGCGCTTCGTCGTCCAGTTTGGTGAGCAGGCCACGGTTGATGGCAATCTTGCCACCGGGCAGGGCCCAGGCATTGGGCGTGCTGCTGTTGAGCACGACAAACTCGTACGGCAAATCCGGCCGGTCGCTGACCTCGGCGAGCTTCTGGCCAACCTCGCGAACATAGAGGGTGAGCTCTGGGTCCATGTAGAACTGGCCACCCTGGGTTTGCTGCGTAGGGGTGTATTGCTCCGCGCCCATGGACAGTTCCTGATTTTCGGGAATCAGCGACAGCTGACTTTCACCGGTAACCGGATTGACCGAACAGCCGGCCAGCGTCAGAGCCACGACCACCGGGGCGATGCAGCGTTGCAAGAGGTACTGGTTCACACGAAACTCCCTTTTTGAATGGCTCTCAGGCGAACAGAGCAGGGCATTGCCGGCCCATTCTGTCCTACACTTCAACTTACATGATTGCACGGCTTTGGGCGCCTGAAAATCCCCCGTCGTTCTGGTGACGTAGAGACCCTTAGCGTATTATAAGTGCCTGTTCCAGCAACATTTGATTCCGTATTCATCACCAAAGGCCGCCGATGAGTAATATTCTGGAAGTGATAGCTTTGCTCTGGTTTCTGACCTGCTGGCTCGGCTATACCGTGTACTCGCGTCGACGGGCAGGGGACAGGCCCTGTTTGTCTAATACGCTGGACATGTATCGGGAAGATTGGATGCGGGTCATGCTCAAACGGGAAAACCGGATTGCCGATGCCTCGGTGGTCGGCAACCTGGAACGCAACGGGGCCTTTTTCGCATCCAGTTGCCTTCTGATCCTGGCCGGTATCATCACCGCCCTCGGTTACACCCAGGAAGTGATGGAGGTATTCAGCACCCTGCCATTTGGCACCCTGCCCAGTCGCGAAATCTGGGAGTTGCGGATGGTGCTGCTTCTGGTGGTGTTTATCTACGCCTTCTTCAAATTCACCTGGTCCATGCGGATGTACAACTTCGTGTCGGTAATGGTGGGCAGCGCGCCACCACCGGACGACACCAAGATCAGCCCTGCCGGGCGCGAGGCCTTCGCACGCAGTGCCGGAAATGTCTGCAATCTGGCGGGCGACGCTTTCAACCTTGGTTTGAGATCCTACTATTACGCCATGGCGGTTGTTGGTTGGTTTATCCACCCGCTGGTCTTTATTGCCGGGTCCACACTCGTGGTGGTGGTTCTGTATCGGCGGGAGTTCTGCTCGAACGCACTCAGCGCCCTGCGCTCTGGGAAGGTGTTCGACGAAGAAGCACCAGTCAAAGCCGAGAAAACACCCAAATAAATTCTTGACCCACAGGTTTGCTCTGAATGAATGACGAAATACGGCTAAATCGGGTTACCCGGTTTATCGACACCCTCAAACAGGCCAAGGAATTGGGCTTGTCGGTAATCGAAGCCAGGGAAGGGAGCCTGACGCTGTGCCTACCATACAGCGATCGTATTATTGGTAATCCGGATACCGGTGTCATCCACGGAGGTGCCATCACAACCCTTATGGACACGACTTCCGGTTCGGTGATTCTGTGTGCACTGGACGAGTTTGAACTGTGCCCAACACTGGATTTGCGGGTGGATTACATGCGTCCGGCGGCACCCCACAAGCCAGTCTACGCCCGTGCCGAAACCTACAAGGTTACCCGCAACATCATCTTTACCCGGTGTGAGGCCTACCAGAAGTGTGACGAGCAGGAAGGTGTTGAGCTGGACGGTATTGAAACCATCGCCAACTGCGTGGGCACCTTCATGCGTATTGGCCAGGAAGCAACGCCGAAGCATTACCGTGACCTGATTACCGGAGGTGTCCAATGACGGATCCGGAGATCTATCGCCACACCCGGGAAACCGGGGACTTCACCCGTTTATTGGAGAGTATTCCTTACGCCACTTTTATCGGCCTGGAGTGCGATCAGTTTGGTGACGACCTGATTTTCCGCCTGCCGAAGAAAGAGGAAAATCTTGGTAATCCCATCCTGCCCGCCATTCACGGCGGCGTCATTGGTGGCTTCATGGAGCTCTCGGCTGCGATCTACCTGATGATGTCCCAGGACAGCATGCGGATGCCGCGCATTGTCGACTTCTCTCTGGATTACCTGCGGGCAGGCCTTAACCGCGAAACCTACGCCGAATGCCGGCTCACCCGGCAGGGTAACCGGGTTGCCAATGTGATGGTCACGGCCTGGCAGAAATCCCGGGCCCAGCCCATTGCCACGGCTCGGGCGCACTTTCTCCTCGAAGACTAATCTCCATCCGATGCCGGGGCTTGAAATGCCCCGGCATGCCCCCACTTCTGCTGCAAGACAAAGAATCCGAGCTGACGCAGGCGCGGAGGTTTTGCCGAAACACGCTGTGAATACATCCATGTACGCTCGGCTCCGCCATCCATGGCTCCGCACGGTTTCGGCAAAACCTCCGCACCCGCTTCTTTGAACTGTGAGTTAATTCAGGAGATATAGACGCCATGACGGTTGAGTCGCAAAAAGAGACCCTGGGTTTTCAGACCGAAGTGAAGCAGCTGCTTCACCTGATGATCCACTCCCTCTATTCCAACAAGGAAATCTTCCTTCGTGAGCTGATTTCAAACGCCTCAGACGCGGAAGACAAGCTGCGTTTCGCGGCCCTGAAGGATGATGGTCTGTACGAAAACGACCCGGAACTGAAAATCCGCCTCGATTACGACAAAGAGGCGAACACCATCACCCTAGCCGATAACGGTATCGGCATGAGTCGGGACGACGTGATCGAGAACCTGGGTACCATTGCCCGTTCCGGCACCGCAGAGTTCCTGAAGCAGCTGTCCGGTGACGAGAAAAAGGACAGCAAGCTGATCGGTCAGTTTGGTGTGGGTTTCTACTCGGCCTTTATCGTCGCCGACAAGGTAGACGTCTTTACCCGTCGTGCCGGTGCACCAGCCGAAGAGGGCGTGCATTGGGAATCCCAGGGCGATGGTGAGTTCTCCATTGAGCAGGTGAGCCGCGAGAACCGCGGTACCGAGATTGTTATCCACCTGAAGAAAGACGCCAGCGAATTTGCCGATGGCTTCCGTCTGCGCAACCTGGTCAAGAAATACTCTGACCACATCTCGTTCCCGGTCGTCATGAAGTCCGAGTCTGAAGATGAGGAAGAGAAGGGCAAAGACGAAACCGTCAACGATGCTACCGCTCTGTGGACGCTGCCGCGTACCGAGATCAAAGACGAAGAGTACAAAGAGTTCTACAAGCACATCGCGCACGATTTCGAGGACCCACTGACCTGGTCCCACAACAAGGTGGAAGGCAAGCTGGACTACACCAGCCTGCTGTACATCCCAGCGCGCGCACCGTTTGATCTGTACAACCGCGAAGCCCCGCGTGGCCTGAAGCTGTACGTTCAGCGCGTCTTCATCATGGACGACGCCGAGCAGTTCCTGCCGCTGTACCTGCGCTTTGCCAAGGGCGTGATTGATTCCAACGATCTATCCCTGAACGTATCCCGTGAGATTCTTCAGAACGACAGCACCGTGGAGAGCATCCGCACCGCGCTGACCAAGCGGGTATTGGACATGCTGTCCAAGCTGGCGAAGAAGGACCCGGAGCAGTATCAGAAGTTCTGGGGTGAGTTTGGTACCGTGCTTAAGGAAGGCCCGGCCGAAGACTTCAGCAACCGTGAGAAGATCGCCGGCCTGCTGCGTTTTGCCACCACCCATACCGGCGAAAGTGCCCAGTCAGTATCGCTGGACGATTACATCGGCCGGATGAAAGAGGGTCAGAAGAAGATCTACTACATCACTGCTGATAACTTCATGGCCGCCAAGAGCAGCCCTCATCTGGAAGTCTTCCGCAAGAAGGGCATCGAGGTGCTGATTCTGTCGGATCGCATCGACGAGTGGATGATGGGTTACCTGAACGAATACGACGGCAAGCAGTTCCAGGACGTCGCTCGTGGTGACCTCGATCTTGGCGAAGTAGAGACCGAAGAGGACAAGAAGCACAAGGAAGAGGCTGCCGAGGAACACAAGGATCTGCTTGAGCGCATAAAGACCGCACTGAGCGACCGAGTGCAGGAAGTGCGTGTGACCAACCGCCTGACTGACTCCCCGGCGTGCCTGGTCGTGGGCGACTTCGACATGGGTGCCCAGATGAAGAAGATCATGGAAGCCGCTGGCCAGAAAGTGCCGGACAGCAAGCCGATCTTTGAAATCAACGTGGATCATCCGCTGGTTCAGCGCCTGGAAAACGAAAAGGGCGAGGAGCGATTTGGTGAACTGTCTGCGGTTCTGCTGGATCAGGCGACCCTGGCCAGTGGTGAGCAGCTGGAAGATCCGGGCGCTTATGTCACCCGCCTGAACCGTCTGTTGCTGGAACTGGCTAACTAAGCCGCATGCAGCAGATCATTGTGGACATCAGCATCAGCCCTGATGAGTGGATCAAACTCTATCAGGGCGTTGCCACCGACGTTCACACCACGGCCCGGGACGGACGCTCCGTCCGTTTCCCGGCCCGTATTCTCTCCCGTTTTTACCTGCGCGATGGTGTGCGCGGATCCTTCCGTATCCTGTTCGATAGTCAGGGTAAGTTTGCCGGCATCGAGCGGCTTTGATAGCTAGAACCTACCGTTAGTTTTTCTTTCCTTTATTTCCCACAGTGGCTGAGCATTGACTATTCTTCGAGTACCCACACCGGAAAGGGAGTTGTGTGATGGTTCGTTGGATGGCGTCCTGGTCCAAGCAATGGCAGCAACAAAGCAAGGTGCTGGCGGATTACTGCGTTAATTACGCGATGTCCCAGTAGGCCCCTGGCATGGCTTGCCACGCTTCATTCTGTTCCCAAAACTGACTACAATGCCGGCCCGCTCAATCTTTAACCACGTCCGGAGCCGACATGCGAGTAATCCTCGCCCCTATGGAGGGGCTGGTAGATGCACCAATCCGTGAAACGCTGACCAAAGTTGGCGGTATAGACCGGTGTGTTACCGAATTTGTTCGCGTGACCCACGGCATGCTGCCCCCCCGTGTTTTCTACAAGTACGCCCCCGAACTGTACAACCAGTCGCTGACCCGTGTCGGTACGCCGGTGGCGTTGCAGTTGCTGGGTTCTGACCCCAAGCAGATGGGGTTGCACGGCGCCCGGGCTGTGGAACTGGGCGCAACCCAAGTCGACATCAACTTCGGTTGTCCCGCCAAAACCGTCAACAAGCACAAGGGCGGCTGCGTACTGATGCGGGAACCGGAGCTGATGCACGAAATTGCCGCGGCCGTACGCCGGGCCGTGCCAGATGCGATTCCGGTCACCGCCAAGATGCGGCTGGGCTACGATGATCGCTCCATGGGCGTTGCCTGTGGCCAGGCGCTGGAAGCGGCCGGTGCCGCCGAAATCGTGATTCATGCCCGAAGCAAGGTTGATGGCTACAAGCCGCCGGCCTATTGGGAAGAAATCGCGAAAGTACGCAATGCGGTGGCAACTCCGGTGATTGCCAATGGCGAAATCTGGACCGTCGACGATTATTGGCGTTGCCGTGAGGTGTCGGGCTGTGACGATGTCATGATCGGTCGAGGGCTGATTGCCCGGCCGGACCTGGCGCGCAAGATCAAAGCCAGCCAGCGAGGTGACGAGATTCCTGACATGACCTGGCCAGAGGCGGTCGCTCTGGTTCGGGAGTACGCCGAAGTGCTGCAAGGCTGGTTGGAAGACCGCTACGTGACCGGGCGCATCAAACAATGGATGAACTTTCTTCGGCAAGGCTTCGCCGAAGCCGAGTCGATCTGGCCCCAGGCCCGAAAGATTCGGGAAGTTGCTCCGATGTTGGCGTGCCTGGAGCAGGGCGCTGTGTCAGTCAGCTCCGGTATCCGGGCCGCCTGATTACCCTTTAATCTCTCCCAAATCATTTTTCCTCCGTGGTTGCCAACTACACTGGTACGAAGCGGGCTGCGGCTCGTAACTGTCGTGGTTGTAGAAGAACAATCCACCAGGGAGGAATGAACCATGTTTGATCGATTATCACGGCGGACGCTGGCGACTATGGCTGGCGGCGTTTGCCTGACACTGGGACTGGTCGCCGGGGCAGGCGCGGCCGACGGCGATGTAAAGGTTACGCCGTTGGGTAGCCACGACGGTGAGTTTTGCAGTCGCGACCGGGCTCTGGTGTTCGAGGATCCCAACGGCACCCGGATTCTTTACGATGCCGGTCGCACCGTGGCCGGGCCGGACGATCCCAGGCTTGGGGACATAGATGTGGTCCTGGTGTCGCACATGCATGGCGATCACGTTGGCGATGCCCGTATCAGCAAGACTAACACAGGCACCTGTGGCTCTCCGGATACCTCGGTGTCGACCCTGCCGCAATCCAATACCGTAGATATTGCGGTAAAAAAGCAGGCCAAGATTCTCACTGGCAGTGAAATGCCGGCGTTTTTCGCCGCCAAACTCAGTGCAGCGGGCGGTGATTCAGGCAATTCCATGCTGGTGCGTTTCGGTGCCGAGCAGGAGTTGGGTGGTGTGGCGATGACCACCGTGCCGGCCGTGCACAGCAATGGTGTATCGCCCAGCTTCCTGACCGGACCGCTGGCGGAATACCTGAAGGCCGCCGGCGTTGGCGCAAGCGTCGGGCCGCCCACCGGCTATGTCCTGACCTTTTCCAACGGGCTGGTGGTGTATCTCTCCGGCGATACTGGCATTACTGCCGAGCAGGAGCTGGTGGTTAAAGATCACTACGGTGCGGAACTGGTGGTGATGAATATTGGCGACACCTACACCACCGGTCCGAAAGAAGCGGCCTATGTCATCAACGAGCTGATTGAGCCCAAGGCCGTCATTGCCTCCCATGCCAACGAACCGGCCACTGACGGTGGCAAGCTCAGACAGGGCACCCGTACCGCCCAGTTTCGGGACCTGGTGCAGGTGCCAATGTACGTCCCTCTGAGTGGACGTACCATGGCCTTCAATGGGGACGCGAGCTGCACTCAGGGCTGCGACTGAGTTTAATGCTCCATGTTGGCGCTGTACATGCCTGAGCGGGCTGCCCCGTTGAGCCGTGCCCGCTTCAGGATGGCCTCCTGGGCTGCGGGGCCATTCTCCAGATCACCTGCCCAGGCCTTCTGGGCAGGTTCCTGCAAGGCTCGGCCGTAGGAAAAACTCAGTTCCCACGGCTGGGTACCCAGGCTGTTGATGGCATTCAGATTCAGGGTTGCTTCCTCGGGTGTTTGGCCGCCAGATAGAAAATTGATGCCGGGGACCGCTGCGGGTACCACCCGTCGGAATACTGAGACGGTCGCTTCCGCCACTTCTTCCGGGCTGGCCTTGGGGCTGTCCTTGCCGGGTGTGACCATGCTTGGCTTCAGGATCATGTGTTCAAGCTGCACCCGATGCCGGGCCAGCGCATTAAACACTTCCCGCAGAACCACCTCGCTGACCTCCGCGCACCGCGCCAGGCTATGGTCGCCATCAATCAGCACTTCGGGTTCAACAATAGGCACGATGCCGATGGACTGACAGATCGCGGCGTAGCGGGCCAGGACCTCGGCGTTGGCTTCCACGGCCTGACGGGAGGGCAGGGTATCCGATATGTGAAACACGTTGCGCCACTTGGCAAACCGGGCGCCGACGTTCTTATAGATCTCCAGCCGGTCTTCAAGACCATCCAGACCCACAGTGATTTCATCACCCGGAGCATTGATCAACGGCTGTTTGCCTTTGTCGACCTTGATCCCCGGCACGATACCCTGAGCTTCCAGCATCTTCGGGATTGGCACGTTGTCCAGGCTTTGCTGATTGAGTGTTTCTTCGAACAGGATTACGCCACTGATGAATTCGCCCAGGCCTGGCGCCGACAGGATCAGGCTTCGGTACTCCCGGCGCTTCTCCTCGGTGGAATCGACGCCGACAGCGGCAAACCGTTTGGCAATGGTCGGGTGACTTTCGTCGGCGGCCAGAATTCCCTGTCCGGGCTGAATGAGCTTTTGGGTAGTGGACGAGAGTTCATCCTGAATACTCATGGGTAATGCCTCCGTAGCGGGTTCAGGGCTTAAGGATTCCGTGCGTGCTCTTGACTAGTGTAGACGGTTAGCGGATGACTGAAATTTGATCTGTGCTAAAGAATATAGACGTTGCCTGACCTATCCTGAAATCAATAACACTGGAAACTAAAATTGGTCCAGACCATGAAAACGGTGGTGAGTGTCAGCCAAGGCACGTCGGATTTTGACTATGAGATGGAGGCCCAATTTTTGGGGCAGCGCTTTCGTATCATTCGGCTCGGCGCTGATGGCGATCTTAGCCGTGCCGAGTCGTTGCTCGAATCGGTCCGGGATCAGGCTGATGCTATCGGCCTAAGCATGGTGCACGATCACTATCAGGTCGGAAAAGAAAAGTTGCGACACCCGGATACCGAACGCCTGGAGGCCTGCGTGCCCGACAAGCCAGTTACCACCGGGGCCGGGCTGCGTGGCATTCTTCAGGAGTGGGCCATTCGTCATACTCAGTCAGAGCTGGGACATTTTTTTGATAATGCACGAGTGCTGTTCCTGAATGGCCAGGCCGGTTATCGGATTGCCCAAGCGGTCTCGGAACATACTGAGAACCTGATGTTTGCCGATCCCTACATCGATCTTGGTGTGCCCCGGTTACTGAGTAGCCTTGGCCAGCTGGAGACCTATACGCGTTTGACTGCGCCACTGTTGTTCCAGCCAGCCGCCGTTGCGACCCTGACTAACTTGCGACGCAGCCCTCTGTACCGGCTTGGTGAGGGGTTGGTCAAAGGCTCACTGAATCATGCTGTCGAAAATTCCCATGTGATTGTGGGCAGCATGCCTGACCTGGCCGATTTCAGTCAGAAGTTGCTGGATGGAAAAACCATTATTACCTCACGGGTGACCGAAGCCGCATTGGACTGGATGCGCTCCCGGCGGGTAGCAATGGTGGTGGATTACAGTCCCTGGCTGGATGATCGGCCGGTGGGCATGAACGTGATGGAAGCGATGATCAGTACGGTGTTGTCGCGCAGCCCCGGACAACTGAAACCGGACGATTACCTCGGGGTGATTGAGACCCTGGGCATCAAACCCCGGATCCTTTATCCCCTGGGCTATCGTCGGGTTAACCGGTTTGCGTTCGTGATTCACCCCCTGTCCCAGCAGTACCTGACCAAAACGCCTCCGCTGGACTGGATCGCGAGTGTTTCACCGCCCGTGGTGATGAATCTGGTTGAAAAGGCAGTGGCCTATACCCCGCCTTTCATCTATTCCAGGGTCTCCGGTATTCGATCGCCAACCGGCGATGAGGTGGAAGGTTGGTTGATTACCGTGGGAGGCACACCCCGGGAGATCATGGCCCATGGACCGGAGTTCACCTATTCCCGGTTACTGGCAGCAGCGAAGCTGGCAAAAAAACTGGGGGCCCAGATCATGGGGTTGGGGGCATTCACCAAGGTGGTGGGGGATGCCGGTATTACGGTTGCCAAGCGGGCGCCACTGCCAATCACCACAGGCAATAGCTACAGCGCCTCTGGTGCCCTCTGGGCTGCCCACGATGCCGTGAGGCGTATTGGGCGTGTGCACGTCGGCGCCAGTGGGAAAATGGCCGGGAAAGCGATGGTCGTGGGTGCCACGGGCGCCATTGGCTCGGTGTGTGCCCGATTGCTGGCCAAGGCGGTGGATGAAATCTACCTGGTCGCACCAGAGCCGGCCAAGCTCCTGGCACTGAAGGAGAGCATTGAGCAGGAAACGCCGGGAGCTCAGGTCCACGTGGCGGGTACCGCCGACCGGGATGTGGTGGACATGGACATGATCGTTACCGCCACGTCAGGCGCCGGTAAGCGGATTCTGGACATTATGAAGGTGAAGCCGGGCTGTGTGATTACCGACGTTGCCCGGCCATTGGATATCCCTGCGGAGGACGTGGCCAAGCGGCCGGATGTGCTGGTGATCGAGTCCGGTGAAATCCAGCTACCCGGAGACGTTATCATGAAAGATATCGGCCTGCCCCGGGGCATTGCCTATGCCTGTCTGGCGGAAACCATCGTGCTGGCCCTTGAGGGGCGGTTCGAGAATTTCACCCTGGGCCGGAACATTGAGTGGGAGAAAGTCCGTGAGATCTACAAACTGGGGCTCAGGCACGGCATGAAGCTGGCTTCGGTTTCGGGAGTGAACGGGGTGTTCAGCGACGAAGACTATGAACGAGTAAGGGCGCGGGCTAGGGCGCTCGCCGGCGAACCCTCTTTCGTCAAACCTCACCCAAAGCGAGCCTGACCGCGGCGTCGGCATGGATTTCAGTGGTGTCGTAAAGCGGCACGGAGGTGTCCGGTGGCCGAACCAGTAATCCGATTTCGGTGCAGCCAAGAATGACCGCCTGGGCGCCGCGCTGGGCCAGGGAATCAACTGTCGCTAGATAGTTATCCCGGGAACTGGGCAAAATCTGACCTTGGCACAGTTCCTCGTAAATGATGCGATGAATGTCATTACGTTCTGCCTCGTGCGGTACCAGCACTTCAATCCCCGCCTGCTCCAGGCTGCAGCGATAGAACGCCTGTTCCATGGTGAATCGCGTGCCAAGCAGGCCGACACGGCTAATGCCATCGTTTTTCAACACCCGGACGGTTGCATCCGCAATATGGAGTAGCGGGATGTTGATAGCCTCGGCGATCTCAGGTGCCACCTTGTGCATGGTGTTGGTGCCGATCATCAGAAAATCAGCCCCTGCGGCCTCGGTAGAGCGGGCAGCTTTGGCGAGGATATTGGCGGTAGCCTCCCAGTCGCCCTGGTGTTGCAGTGCCTCAATCTCGGCAAAGTCGACGCTGTAGAGAATCACGCGAGCTGAGTGCAGGCCACCCAGGCGGCTCTTGATTCCCTCGTTGAGCAGACGGTAGTAACTCTGACTGGATTCCCAGCTCATACCACCCAGCAGGCCAATCGTTTTCATCCGGGTACCTTCTGTTTTTATAACGAAAAAGGCCCGAAAGTGAGTACTTTCGGGCCTTTCGGTTACAACTTCATGGTGTGTGGCTCAGCCGCACTTGCTGTCGCCGCAGGACAGGCAGGTAGCACAACCGTCCATGACGATTACCGCCTTGGTGCTGCACTTGCCGCACATGGTGGCGTTGGCCGGGTAGTCGCTGGCCTTGTCATCGTTCGTTGCCGTGGTGTGGCTGGCTTCGAACTCGGCGCGCTTTTCAGCGAGAATGCGCTTGGTCGTTTCGCTCATTTCTTCGCTTTCGAGCAGACCGATGGCCTTCAGGTGCTTCTCGATTACGGCGCCGATTTCAGCAACCAGCGACGGCATGAAGACGCCGCCTTTCTTGAAGTAACCACCGTTCGGGTCATACACCGAGCGCAGCTCTTCCACCAGGAAAGTCACGTCGCCGCCTTTACGGAACACCGCAGAGATAACGCGGGTGAGGGCGATAACCCACTGGAAGTGCTCCATCGACTTGGAGTTGATGAATACTTCGTAGGGCTGACGGCTCTCGTGGTCCGTGTCCTCGTTGAGCAGGATGTCATTGATGGTGATGTACATCGCATGCTCGCCAATCGGCGGCTTGATCTTGTAGGTGGTGCCGAGCAGGAAATCCGGCCGTTCGATGTGTTCGTTCATCTGAACGGGCTTGGCTTCCTGGCTCGCTGCTGCCTTGGCTTCAGCGTTGCTGTCTGTGTCGGCTTTCTTAACGCGGTAGCCGACGATTTTGTTGCTGATTTTAACTGTCATGTTCGTTGTCCTGTGTCGGGTTCCCGGATCAGTACTTGCCGTAAGTGCCTTCTTTCAATGCGTCAAACAGGTTGGCGGCGTTGTGGATCTCGCCATCATACTCGACCTGCTCGTTGCCTTTCAGAGTCACCTTGCTGCCATCATCCAGAGTGAATTCGTATTCGGTGTTTTCGAGATCTTTCTCTTTAACCAATACGCCCTGGAATGCTTCCGGATTGAATCGGAAAGTGGTGCAACCTTTCAGACCCATGTCGTAGGCGTACAGGTAAATGTCCTTGAAGTCCTGATAGGCAAAGTCTGTCGGAACATTGGCCGTCTTGGAAATCGAGGAATCTACCCATCTCTGGGCCGCAGACTGGATATCTACGTGCTGAGACGGCGTCACATCGTCAGACGTAGTGAAGTAGCTCGGCAGTTTCTTGTCTTCGTCGTCAGAGAACGGCATTGCGCCCGGATTGACCATGTGGCGGTACGCCAGCAGCTCGAAGGAGAACACGTCCACTTTCTCTTTGGTCTTACGGCCTTCACGGATGATGTTCCGGGCGTAGTGATGCGAGAAGCTCGGCTCGATACCGTTACTGGCGTTGTTGGCCAGTGACAGGCTGATGGTGCCGGTCGGCGCGATCGAGGTGTGATGGGTGAAGCGACCGCCTTTCTCGGCCAGCTCTTCCACCAGCTTCGGCTCGACGCTGGCGATCTGTTGCATGTACTTGCTGTACTTGGCGTGCAGTACTCGACCCTTGAGCTTGTCGCCCAACTTGTAGCCGTCTTCCAACAGCTGCGGGCATTTGCCCAGCATCTTGGGTGTGATTTCGAACTCGTCGTCCATGATCGGAGCGACACCCTTTTCTTCGGCCAGGGCCAGCGACTGACGCCAGCCTTCTACGGCCATCTCACGTACCACTTCTTCAGTGAACTGAACGGACTCTGCAGAACCGTAAGGCATACGCAGCATCGCCAGCGTGGAGCCCAGACCAAGGATGCCCATGCCGTGACGACGCTTGTAGGTGATCTCGTGACGCTGTTCTTCCAACGGCAGGCCGTTGATCTCAACCACGTTATCCAGCATGCGGGTGAAGATGCCGACAACCTTGCGGTACTTCTCGTAGTTGAAGCTGGCTTTGTCGGTGAACGGGTAGTCCACGAACATAGTCAGGTTCACCGAGCCCAGCAGGCAGCTGCCGTAAGGAGGCAGGGGCTGCTCGCCACAAGGGTTGGTAGCGCGGATGTCCTCGCAGAACCAGTTGTTGTTCATCTGATTGACCTTGTCGATCAGGATGAAGCCAGGCTCGGCGTAATCATAGGTGGAGGTCATGATGGTGTCCCAGATGAACTGGGCTTTCAGGGTGCGGTAGATCCGGCACGCCACTTTGCCTTCATCATTGACCACGTAACCCTTGAGGATCGGGAAGTCGCGGTACACGAACTGGCTGGCATCGGTCAGATCCAGACCTTCGTCCTCAACTTCTTTCTGGGTGACCGGGAATGACAGGTGCCAGTCATCGCCGTTACGAACGGCTTCAATGAAGTCTTCGGTGATCAGCAGCGACAGGTTGAACTGGCGCAGGCGGCCGTCTTCACGCTTGGCCTGGATGAAATCGATCACGTCCGGGTGATGCACGTCAAAAGTGGCCATCTGGGCGCCGCGGCGGCCACCGGCAGATGACACGGTGAAGCACATGCGGTCGAAGATATCCATGAACGACAGTGGGCCGGATGTGGTCGCGCCGGCACCAGCAACGTAGGCACCTTTCGGGCGCAGCGTGGAGAACTCATAACCAATGCCGCAACCCGCTTTCAGGGTCAGGCCTGCTTCGTGGTTCTTCTCCAGGATATCGTTCATGGAATCCTGAACAGAACCGGACACGGTGCAGTTGATGGTGGAGGTGGCAGGCTTGTGGGCTTCGGCGCCGGCGTTGGAGGTAATACGTCCGGCCGGAATGGCACCGTGCTGAAGGGCCCAGACAAAGTCTTTCTTGTGCTTTTCGCGCACGGACTTGTTTTCTACTTCGGACAGGGCTTTCGCTACGCGTTCGTACGTCGCTTTAATGTCCTTGTCGACAGGCTCGCCAGTCTTGGTTTTCAGCTGATA
This sequence comes from Marinobacter alexandrii, assembly GCF_005871205.1. Taxonomy (GTDB): domain Bacteria; phylum Pseudomonadota; class Gammaproteobacteria; order Pseudomonadales; family Oleiphilaceae; genus Marinobacter; species Marinobacter alexandrii. The sequence continues at coordinate 107,865 of NZ_SWKM01000014.1, forward strand.
TTTGCTGTTCCAGATGTCGAGTGAAGCTTCCTGCATCGGAATCGTAGTTACCACTGCCTGTGCCTTAGCGTTCATTGCCACCCTCGGAATTTCCAGTATGTCTTCTTTTGACAGCGCCGTCCTTGTGACAGCACTGCACCCCTTGAATTTCTCACAAACCGGCTCTGACCCTGGTGCGTTAGTGACCACTATATATGGTGGTTGTTTCTTGAACAAAAACGCGCCTGGATGTGCCGGTATCTATCTCTGATCGTTGTTGTTGGCCCGGTGGGGGCCGTTTATAAGCCCGCCTGGCGGCGGTCAGTCGTATCGAATCTGAGCCCTATATATAGGCTTAATTTCAAAAAGTATAACAGGATATTGTGTTCTGTGAAGAAGATCGGAACTATTGAATAGCGTGGAGGCGCAAAGAAAATCAATCGCCCTGCGGTTGCAACTGCGAAAATCACCGTAAAACCACGGCTTGCGGGTAATTATTCATAAACACTATATCTTGTGTTTAAAAAAATAGGCGGGTAAGCACTTATCATTTCAGGAAGGGGCGATCAGGAAGAACCGGTGCCGGGCCGGTGGCGATTCAAAGGCGTTGAGCAGCCCTTACTGTCGCCAGCCAGCCCGTATCCAGTCTTTTAGCCGAGCAGCAAACTGTCATCATCCACTGATAGCCCGCGCTGTTTCTCGAACAGCCCAAGCAGATCCTTTACTTCCAGTCCTTCCCGTTCCTTGCCGGCTATGTCGAACACAACCTGGCCCTGGTGCAGCATCACCGTGCGGCTGCCAACTTCCAGAGCCTGCTTCATGCTGTGTGTGACCATAAGGGCAGTCAGTTGCTGCTCTTCGATGATCTGAGTGGTGAGTTCCAGCACGAATGCCGCCGTCTTGGGATCCAGCGCTGCCGTGTGCTCATCCAGCAGCAGAATGCTGGACGGGGTAAGGCTTGCCATCAGCAGGCTCACGGCCTGGCGTTGGCCGCCGGAGAGCAGACCCATCTTGTCGCCCAGGCGGTTTTCGAGGCCGAGGTTGAGTGACGACAGGCTGTCCCGGAACTGCTCCAGATACTGTTTCTTGACCGCAGCTGTCAGGCCACGGCGTTGACCGCGCTTAATGGCCAGTGCCAGGTTTTCTTCAATGGACAGAGCCTCGCAGGTTCCCGCTAGAGGGTCCTGGAATACCCGGGCAACCTGGCCTGCGCGTTTGTGAGTAGGCAGTTTGGTGACATCGGTGTTATCGACGATGATTTCGCCACTGTCCACCAGCACCTCGCCGGAGAGGGCGTTAAGAAAGGTGGACTTGCCGGCTCCGTTACTGCCAATGACGGTGACGAACTCACCCTGGTTGACTGTCAGGCTCATGCCCCGGAGTGCGGGGTTCTCCAGCGGAGTTCCCTTGCCGAAGGTAAGTCGGAGATCGCTTGCACTGATCATGTCGCCTCCTCAGGCCTTGTTGCGGGTCAGTTTGCCAATCACCGAGGTACGCACCCCGGGCAGCACGATGGCGAGGGTAACCAGTACCGCCGTGATCAGGTTAAGGTCCTGGGCTTGAAGGCCAAGAAAATCGGCGTTCAGAGCGAAGGCGATCGCCAGTCGGTAAATGATGGCGCCAATGACGCAGGCGAGCAGAGCACGCACGACGGTTGAAGGGGTAATCACTGCTTCACCGCCAATCAGGGAAGCCAGGCCGATAACGATAACGCCAACGCCCATGGTGACATCGGCCGCGCCCTGGCTCTGGGCAAACAGAGCGCCAGCCAGACCGACAAGGCCATTGGACAGGGCCACACCCAGTACAATCATGGCGCCGGTGGCAATACCCTGGGCGCGGGCCATCCGCGGATTTGCGCCGGTGGCACGCATGGCTAAGCCGGTTTCTGATTTCATGAAGCGCCACAACAGGATCAGGGATACGGCCACCACGATCACGAACAGCAGCACAGGGACATGGTGGTAAGCCAGGTCCAGGTTATACCAGGGGGTAAGAACTGTTTCTTCGGTCAGCAGGGCTACGTTGGGCCGGCCCATGATGCGCAGGTTCACCGAATAGAGCGCGATCATGGTCAGGATCGAGGCAAGCAGATTCAGGATTTTCAGTTTGACGTTAAGCAGGGCGGTAACCGCGCCCGCCGCCATACCGGCAAGAATGGCAGCCCCGGTAGCAATCCATGGGTTCCAGCCTGCGATGATCAGCATGGCTGCAACAGCCGCACCGAGTGGGAAGCTGCCATCCACGGTGAGGTCGGGGAAGTCGAGAACCCGGAACGAGATGTAGATGCCAAAGGCAACCAGGCCATAGATGAGACCGGTCTCAATGGCGCCGTATAGTGCGATTTCACTAAGCATGGGTAATATTCACTGTGAAAGAAAACGGGCGGGCCCTTGTGGGGTCCGCCCGTTTTGGTCGAGCGTTACTTGTCGTTCTTGACGACTTCTTTGGCGTCCTGGATCAGGTCATCCGACAGGGTAATTCCCATCCGCTCAGCAGCGGCGGGATTCACAAACAGGTCCAGGGTGTCCATGGTTTCTACCGGCATATCGCCAGGTTTGTTGCCATTCAAAACCCGGGCGACCATAGCGCCGGTCTGGCGGCCGTGATTGTAATAGTTGAAGCCAAGAGCTGCTACCGCACCGCGGGAAACCGTGGCGGTATCGGCGGCAAATACCGGAATGCTGGCGCGCTCGCCAACAGAAATGACCGCTTCCACAGCGCTGATCACCGTGTTGTCGGTGGTCAGATAAATAGCATCGACTTCTCCAACCAGGGAGCGGGATGCACCGAGCACTTCTGAGGTTTTAGTGGCAGCCGCCTTGACCAGTTCCAGATCTCGCGCGGCGAGACGCTCTTCCAGCAGGTTCACCAGAGAAACCGCGTTGGCCTCACCCGGGTTATAGACTGTGCCGATACGCTTGGCGTCTGGCATGACCCGCAGGAGCATATCAAGGTGCTTGTCGATGGGCAGCATGTCGCTTACGCCGGAAATGTTGGTGCCGGACGCTTCGAGGGCGGGCACCAGCTTGGCGCCGACCGGATCGGTGACCGCAGAGAAGATGACAGGGACGTTGCGTGCTGCAGCAGCAACGGTCTGAGCGGATGGGGTTGCGATGGCCACGATCACGTCTGGGCTGTCACCGACGAATTTACGGGCAATCTGAGAGGCAATGGCCGAGTTGCCTTGAGCACTTTCGTGCATCACCTTCAGGTTTTCACCTTCCTTGAAGCCCTGCGCTGCGAGTTCATCTTTTACGCCCTGATAAACAGCATCCAGTGCCGGATGCTCGACGATCTGGGTGATGGCTACGGTACGAACGTCCTGAGCCTGCACCAGGCCTGCTGCTGCCAGCAGTGTTGCACCAATCAGGGTGCGCAGAGTTCTCTTGGCCATATGCCTGTGTCTCCGAGTCAGTGTCTGGTTATGGTAGGGTTTTGATGTTCAGTCGTGTAAAGGTGCGCAAGTTTATCACAGGCGAACGGTATTCTGGGTAGGGATTGTTGGGTTCGGCAGGAGCGGCGCAGGTCAGCGTACTGGGTAGTTGCGAACTGGAATAGTTTTGCGTGCGTCACACTTTGAAGGGCGATTGTGTGTTGAAATACCCTACGAAAGTCTAATAATAGTCCCTAACAATTCGAACAACGAATGCAAGGAAGGTTCATGGACACAACAAGCAAGCTCCCCCTGGATATGGTTTATCACTGGGAGAACACGAAGGCGAACTCCCTGTACATGACCCAGCCCATTGGTGATGGAAAAGTGGTGGAGTATACCTGGGGCAGGGCCGTTGATGAGGCTCGGCGTGTTGCGGCTTATCTGAAGTCGCTCAACCTCCCGGAAAAAAGCCGGATTGGACTGATTTCCAAGAACTGCGCCCAATGGGTGATGACCGATTGGGCCATCTGGATGGCTGGCCACATCTCCGTACCGCTTTACCCAACCCTGAATGCCGACACCGTCAACTACATCCTGAATCACGCTGAATGCGATGTTCTGTTCGTCGGCAAGCTCGACGACTGGGATATGATGAAGCCGGGCGTACCGGAATCGGTACGCTGCATTTCCTTCCCGCTGAGTCCACCCAACGATTTCGAATCCTGGGACGACATTGTCGCCAAGTACCCGCCGCTGGAAGAGAACACCTATCGCGATCCGGATGAGCTGGCCACTATTGTTTACACCTCAGGCAGCACCGGTCGTCCGAAAGGTGTCATGTTGAGCTTCCGCAACATGGCCTTTGCGGCTGAAGGAGGAACACAAGTATTGGGTGTCGGTTCTGCGGAGCGGATGCTTTCCTACCTGCCGCTGGCCCACGTGTTTGAACGAACGTTTGTTGAGCTTGGTTCCCTTTACATCGGTTTTCAGCTGTACTTTGCCGAATCCCTGGATACCTTTGTTCAGGATCTTCAGCGCGCTCAGCCGACACTTTTCCTCTCGGTTCCTCGGTTGTGGGTGAAGTTCCAGCACGGTGTTCTGCAAAAGCTTCCGAAGCAAAAGCTGGAGCGGTTGATAAAGATCCCGGTGGTCAACAAACTGATCAAGAAGAAGGTCCTCAAGGGGCTGGGTCTGAGCAAGGTCAAGCTGGCGGGTAGTGGCTCAGCGCCTTTGTCCAGCGATGTGCTGGATTGGTATCGTAACCTCGGCCTGGAGTTGCTCGAAGGCTACGGCATGTCCGAGAACTTTGCCTACTCTCACATGAACAAGCCTGGTCGTTCACGCACCGGCTATGTGGGTGAGGCGCTGCCGGGCGTGGAGGTCAAGATCAGCGAGCAGGGTGAAGTGCTGGTCAAGAGTCCCGCCACCATGATGGGTTACTACAAGGACGAAGAGAAAACTCGCGAAGCCTTTACCGACGATGGCTTCCTCAAGACGGGAGACAAAGGCGAGATTGACGAGATGGGCCGCCTGAAGCTGACAGGGCGCATCAAGGAAATCTTCAAGACCAGCAAGGGCAAGTACATCGCGCCTGCGCCCATTGAAAATCGCCTGATGTCCCACGATGCCATTGAAATGGTGTGCGTGTCCGGTGCTAACCAGACCCAGCCCCATGCACTGGTGATGCTTGGTGAAGAGGTTCGTCCGAAAACCGCGGATGAAAACTTCCGGAGAGAGCTGGAGGCCAGCTTCAAGACCCTGATTCAGGAGGTCAACAAAACTGTGGACCCTCATGAGCAGCTCGCCTTCATCACCGTGGTTAGTGATGAGTGGTCCATTGAAAACAGCTTCCTGACCCCGACACTGAAGCTCAAGCGGAATGTGGTCGAGGACGCCTATCAGGAAAAGGTTGATAACTGGTACGCGCAGCGTCAGGCGGTGATCTGGCAGTGATGCTACGGTAACATCTGGAGTGCTTCAAAAAGCCCGGCATAGCCGGGCTTTTTGCGGTCTGAAACCGACGTAAGTCGCATAGGGAAACGCAGGGCGTGGGCCTAAACTGGATTTGGATCAGGAGGATGATATGAGTCGACTGAGTCTTTTCCAGAAACGCATCAATAACGAAATCCCGTTGTCAGAGGCATTGGGCATTCGGTTGATTTCCTGGGATGGCCACGCACTGTTACTGGCGGCACCCCTGCAGCCAAACCGTAACCACCAGGGTACCGGATTCGGCGGTAGCGTCTATTCCGCTGCGGTTACCGCCGCCTGGGGCCTGACAGAGCTGGCGCTAGCGGACCTGGGACTTACCGGTGCGGTAGTCGTGCAAAGTGGCAATATTGATTACCTGGAACCCGTTGATCAGGACTTCTATGTAATTTGCCGGTTGCCGGCGGGCGAGATTCCGCCCCGGTTCCGGAAAAGTCTTGCCCGTCATGGCAAGGGGCGCCTGGATCTGACAGCGGAAGTGTTCTGCGGTGAGCCAACCACGCAGCCCGAGCGTGAGCCCGTAGCGGTATTTCAGGGACGTTTTGTGGTCAAGGACGTTCGCTCTCGTGTCCATTCCTGAGACGTGGGACAGTGAGGCTTAACCCATCGTTCTGGTATTGGAGATGGAGCGGCTCATCAGGATGATGGGAATAATGCCCGCCAACACGATAATCAGTGCCGGTAGGGCGCTGTGGTACAGCCGCTCGTCGGATGCGAATTGGTAAACGTACGTTGCCAGCGTTTCGAAGTTGAAAGGCCGCAGAATCAGCGTGGCCGGCAACTCCTTCATGCAATCCACGAATACCACCAACGCTGCCGTCATGAGCGTCCCGCGAAGCATCGGTAGGTGCACGCGCACCAGCGTTTTGCCCGGAGTATGGCCGAGTGAGCGCGAGGCCATGTCCATGCTGGGGGTGATTTTCTGCAAAGCGCTCTCGACGCTGCCCGCTGACACAGCGAGAAAACGCACAGTGTAGGCGAACACAAGGGCAAAGGTGGAGCCACTCAGGAGTAGTCCCGTACTGACGCCGAATACGTCTCTGGCCAGGCTGTCCAGCCAATTGTCGAAGCCCGCCAAGGGTACAATGACTCCCACCGCAAGAACAGCGCCGGGCATGGCATAGCCAAGACTCGATAGGCGCATGAGCACCTGCATGCCTTTGGTGTCATGCAGGCGGCGGCTGTACGCCAGGGTGATGCCGATCAGCAATGTAGTGAGTGCGGCCGTGCCAGAGAGGAACAGGCTGTTAAGAGTGTTCTGGATGAAATCCGTATTCCAGCTTTCGCCAAAGTATTCCCAGGCGTACAGGCCAAGGGTGAAGCCGGGAATGAGGAATCCGAACAACACCGGAACGGCACAAACCGCCAGACATGCAAATTGTCTCGGGGTCGACATGGTAAAGCGTTGGATGGGATCGCGGTTGTCACGCGCGGCGAACTGCTGCTGTCGGCGTCGTGAATAGCGCTCCAGAGTTACCAGAATAACCACAAAAATGAGCATGGTGGTCGCGATCTGGGCGGCGCCGCCCAGATTGCCCAGGTTCATCCAGGTGTCGAACAGGCCGGCAGTCAGGGTTTGGACGGCAAAGAAATCCACGGTCCCGAAGTCGTTCAGAGTTTCCATCAGTACCAGCGACAGACCCACCGCCACGGCAGGTCGGGCTATCGGCAGAACCACTCGGAAAAACGTGCTCAGAGCGGAATGCCCAAGGCTGCGGCTGACCGCAAACAGCGACGGAGACTGTTCCAGAAAAGCTGCCCGAGCCAGCAGGTACACGTAGGGATAGAGTACCAGGCCGATCATCAGGATGGCGCCTTCAAGACTGCGGATTTCCGGGAACCAGTAGTCGCTGGCATTTTCCCAGCCGAACCAGTCACGCAGGTTTCTTTGGACGGGTCCCGCATAGTCCAGCAAGCTGGTGTAGACATAGGCGATGACATAGGCCGGCACGGCGAAGGGCAGCAGCATCGCCCACTCGAAAAAGCGCCGACCGGGAAATTCGCACATGGTGACCGCCCAGGCAGACGACAATCCAATGACCAGAGTCAGTGCGCCCACTCCAAGCATCAGTTGCAGGGTCGTGGAAAGGTAGCGGGGTAGAGTCGTGTCTAGCAGGTGAGGCCAGATGTTCTCTTCCGGGAAAAAGGCGAGGAAGATAACTGAGAGTACCGGTAACGCCACGATCGTTGTCGTAAGGAAGGCGGCAATGAGCCAGTGCCGAGAGGTACGTTTCGCCAGCAGGGGTTCCGTTAACCCTGGGTCAACTCTGCTAACGGCCTCGGTCATAGCTTTCCTGTGATTGGTTCGAAGTGAGAATGGCTGCCGATTGTAGACAGCTGAGGTGCCGCCTGCAACGACAGGCGGCGCTCACCACGATTAACAGGGGATCACTAGGGCCGGCGTCGAACATGACCACTGCCGGCCCAGCTCCGGTTACTCGCCGTCGTAATCGACGCGGTCAACCAGCTTCACCGCTGCATTGCGGTTATTTGCGATTTCCTGCAGGGACAGTTGGTCCGGGTTGATCTCGCCCCACTCGGCGACCAGACCGGACGGCTGAACCTCAGGATTGGCGGGGTATTCGGTGTTGGCTTCCGCGTAAATGCGTTGGGCTTCTGGCGACGACAGGAATTCCATCAGCTTGATGGCATTGTCACGATTCGGCGCGCTCTTGGTTAGCGCAATACCGCTGATGTTCACATGGGTGCCACGACCCTCGGCGTTCGGGAACACCAGGCGAACCTGTTCTGCAATGGCACGCTGGTTTTCATCTTGCAGCATGTTGCCGTAGTAGTAGCTGTTGCCAATGGAAACGTCGCAGACGCCCTCGGCAATCGCTTTGATTTGGTCACGGTCGCCGCCCTGGGGCTTGCGGGCCAGATTATTCTTGAGGCCTTCGAGCCAGGCCTTGGTATCCGCTTCGCCATGGTGGGCCAGCATTGAGGAAAACAGGGCGATGTTGTATGGGTGCTTGCCACTCCGCGTACAGATGCGGTCGTTCCACTTGTCATCGGCCAACTGTTCATAGGTAGTGATTTCGCCTTCCTCAACACGGTCCTTTGAGGTGAAGATCAGACGACCACGAGTGGTTAGCGCAAACCATTTACCCTCGGGGTGGCGAAGGTTTTCTGGAATGTTCTGGTTGAGCACATCGTTGTCGACACCTTGAACCAGATCACGTTCCACCAGCTCGTTGATGCGAGAAATATCAACCGTCATCACCACGTCTGCCGGACTGTTGCGGCCTTCACGCTCAAGCCGCTCGGCCAGGCCTTTTTTTGCAAAGACAACATTGGAGTCGATACCCGTTTCCTGCTCAAAGGCATTCAGGAGCGGTTCCAGCAAATAGGCTTGCCGATATGAGTAAATGTTGACGTCGCCCTCGGCGGAAGCGCTGAGGGGAAGTGCAGCCAAGGTCATGGCTGCGGCAGCTGCGAGCTTCATGTGCATGGTCGTATCCTTGTTACAAGATGGTGGGTCTGTGCTAAGTGTAAATGCATATGGAATTAAAACGTCAACCATTCTCATTTGTATTAGTCACGTAGTCAATATCATCGGTGGTCTAATTAACTGAAAATGGTGCTATCCTTCGGAAGACTATAAAAACTATGTAAAAAGTAGTGGGCGAGCAGATGGCAGGGATAGATAGAAGAGAGTACATTCGCACCGCGATGAGCGCCAAGGTGAAGGTCGTGCATCCGGAATTGGGTGAATTCATGTTTTCCACCCGAGACATTTCGGATGGTGGCGTGTTTATTATCGTTGACGCTCAGCCATTCGAGCCGAACATTGGCGATACGGTGACCGTCCAGGTGCAGGGCCTTCCGGTTCCGGCACCCGTTCTAGAGATGGTAGTGGTGCGAAGAACCAACGATGGCCTGGGACTGCAGTTTGAACTCAGGGGCGCCTGATATGAAACGGCTGTGCCTGATGCTTGTTGCCTCTGTTACCTCTGGTTGCGCTTCCTATTATTCCCATTATGCGATGTTCCCTGCCCAAAACTCTGCCGGTGAGCCCCGCCAAATCCGGCTGTCGTGGCAAAGCGCTGATTATCCGGACTGGTGGTTTGCCAGTGACAAGGCCACTGCTATACGGGTTGAAACCCAGTGTAGTGAGCGTATCTGGCGTTTGCGAGACATTGCCGATCCGCAAGCCGGAGAGTGTGGGGCCGGCATTCGCGCCTGCGGTCAGGCTGGCCGGGACCTGCACGCGCCGAGTGGCGAATTGGCAACAGCTGGCGTTCGCTGCATGATCGCTGAACCCGACAATCCTCAAGCCAGCGTTGCGGCGGTTAGTGGCAGCTTGGACCTTCTTGTTTCCTGTGTGCCGGCGACCACTACCGTGCAAGCAGGTGACGAAGAACGTAACGTTGATTACCTGCGAGCCTCACCGGTTCCTTACACCGTGTTCGTTCGCAAAGCCCCGCGTGGCTCACTTCGCGCGAAAATGCCGGAATTTGATGAATCCGCATGTGACGCACAGTGACACATTCTGACGTTGCGGTGTGATGGCTATCACACTCCTACATTTTGTTTCCTTCTGAACCTAAACGTTACCTTTCGTCGCTCTCTGGTTACTTCGTGCTACCAAACTGTTATGGATTCTGGCCTTCACTTGGCCAGAATGGTAACCATCGAAAAGTTTCCGTATTGAGGTGACCTGTGGGCGTCCAGCAAAAGAAAATTGCGGTACATGATCTGGAAGTGGGCATGTTTGTGTCTGATCTGGACAGGCCCTGGCATCAGACTCCTTTTCCTGTTCAGGGGTTTCATGTGCGATCTCAGGATGACGTTCGGGCATTGGCTTCACACTGCAAGTGGGTGATGGTCGACGTTGCTGAAATGCGCGGTGCCCCTGAGTTGACTGAAAGCAGCGCTCCCCGTTTTGGCCGTAAGTCTGGCCGGCGTGGCCAGGGTCGCGATGTCCTACAGTTGCCACCTCTTTCTATCCGTGAACCGGTTCGCTACGAAGAAGCGACAACCCTGAAAAAGGAAATCAAGGCCTCAAAACACCTTCTGGACGACATGGATATTGCGCTTCACCGATTGTTTGAGACGATGAGGGTCGATGGAGTGGTAGACCTCAAGCCCATTGCTGAGGTCACCAGCAAGATAGTGAGCAGTGTGGTGCGTCAGCCTGATGCCTTACTGTTGTTGAGCCGAACACGCCAGCACGATGATTACGTTTACCGGCATGCCCTGAACACATCGATATGGGCACTGGTTTGCGGCCGACATCTTGGTCTGAACGAGGGACTGTTGAACCACCTGGGACTGGGCTGCCTGCTGTCGCAGGTAGGTAAGAGTGCGCTGCCCAAAGAGCTTCTGAGCAGGGAGGGCAAGTTGGATGCCAGCGAGTACACCCAGTATCGTGAATACGTGAACAAGGGTGTGGAGATGCTGTCGGACAGCGGGCTGTCCAGGGCGGTCCTGAGTGTTGTCCAAGGGCATCGTGAACGGCATAACGGCTCCGGTTTCCCGGAAGGCATCCGTGGCGATCGTATTCCTCTGTTGGCCAAGGTCGCGGGTATTGCCGAATTTTTCGAATCACTGATTGGCCCCAGAGAAGCCGCTGTACCGGTAACGCCGGACAAGGCTGTCGCCCTTTTGTATGAAATGAGGAACATTGAGTTCCAGGACGACCTGGTGGAGAACTTCATTCAGTCAATTGGCATCTATCCAACTGGCAGCCTGGTGGAGCTTTCGGACGGCCAGCGTGGCATGGTGATGTCGCACTCTCCTGAGCGCCGCCTATGGCCGCGCATCATGTTGATGACGGATAGCGACTGCAATCCTTTGAAGTCGGCAAAGATCATCGACCTTGCCCGGTACAATGAGGCCAGGACTGCTGGCGAAGCAGTTACCATTCGGGAGTGCCTACCCCACGGCACAGAGGATCTGGATCCGTCAAGTTATGACGTGACCGGCGCGGACTCCCGATGGAGTTTGAATCGTTTGATCAGCGGATGATCACCCGCAACTGTTTGCGAATCCATCGGTAAGTATCTTCCGGGCGGAAACTGACGACCAGCTCAGATTCTCCGCCCGCGTCTCCTGCAACAAAGTAGTCGATTTCGGCTTCCTGCCAGTTGGTGGCATGAATGGCCACCTGATCCCTTCGCGTGCTGATGGCTTCGATATTGCCTATTTCCGGGGCTCCGGCAATTTGCCGAATGCGCACCGACTGTACTCCGGTATCGCTGGCCGGGTGGCTGGCGACATCTTCATCCAGGTAATAGCGGTTCGACACGGCTGTTGTTATGGCTGTGAGTTCTCGGGAAAGGTAGAACTCCAAGTCGTTCGGCGTTGCGTTGTCTAAGGTCCGGATGGAGTCGAGGATGCGATCACGGGTGCTTTGCAGGTCTTCTCTGTAGGTAACCTGCGGGTCTCGAACGTCTTCGTTTTCCGGCTGGGGGGGCGCCAGTTCTATTTCCTCCAGTGTTGGCGGTTCTTCACATAAAGGATGACCTTCCGGGTAGAAACAGATTTCTGCGAGTAGCTGGTTGGCGGGTGAGACTTCTTCATCGGATGCTGTAAACACCGCTTCGCTGACGCTGAAGTCGATCGGTTCAGACAGGTTGGGCAGGGCGGCATTCAGCTGGCTGATGACTCTTTGCCGGATGTCGATGCCCTGGTCCTTGGGCACGTCTCCCGTCCAGTTGAGGCTCATCAGCAATCGGGTGATATTTCTTAGTTCCGGGTTATCCAGCAGCAACTGCTCTCTGATTGTGTGAGTGCTCAAACCTTCATCGTCTATCACGGGATTGGTCAGGGCGGCTCGAACATCGGGCACAAACTCAAGGGGCGTAACGTACGTCTGGGCGGGAACACCTTGCACGAGGGCCAGGTCACCGATCCATAGACTGAGGGTCTCGCCAGGGTAATAGCGGAATTCGCCTTTGGCATTGGTGCTGCCACGCTGGCTCTGGGTCTGATAGGTCAGTCCGCTGAAGCCATTGTAGTTTAGCTGGCCGACACTGGTGTCGTTGCTGTCGGAACCGCCGTCATCCAGACATCCTGTGAGGGCAAAGGTGGTTACCAGGGTCGCGGACAGTCTGATCAGATGGGCAGATCTCATGGTTGGCGTCGGTTCCCGGTGGGTGGGCGTCACGCTCCAATTGAAGAGTGAGCTCGTCGTTTGTAAGTTGTTGTAACCGAATTATAGGGATGGGATGCCGCGGATATCGGGATACTCGTCGCAGTTTCCGTTTTTGCCCGTGATCCCGATGGCCGGTTATGTACCTTGAAATAGCCAGAGCTGCCACAATCAATAGCACTCTAAATGTTGGCCCCGGTGGATGTTCTTGCTGGGGGTGAGTGCCGCGGAATTCAGGATGGTTTATGACTCACGCTCTTGAGATTGAAGGTCTCATCAAGACCTACGGTGATGGTTTCGAAGCCCTGAAGGGCATCGACCTGCACGTCGCCGAAGGTGATTTCTTTGCATTGCTCGGTCCCAACGGTGCCGGCAAATCCACCACGCTGGGTATTGTCTGCTCATTGGTCAATAAGTCCGCAGGCAAGGTAAGGGTGTTTGGTAAGGACATAGATACCCACTTGTCCGATGCCAAGCTGAACCTTGGCGTGGTGCCCCAGGAATTTAATTTCAATCAGTTTGAGAAAGTCTTCGACATTGTCACCACCCAGGCCGGCTATTACGGCATTCCGCTCAAACAGGCGTCGGTGTCGGCCGAGAAATACCTTAAGAAGCTTGGGCTTTGGGAGAAGCGGGATACACCCGCACGCATGTTGTCCGGCGGTATGAAGCGTCGGCTGATGATCGCCCGGGCCCTGGTCCATGAACCCAAGCTGCTGATTCTGGATGAGCCCACCGCAGGGGTGGATATCGAACTTCGTCGCTCTATGTGGGTCTTCCTTGAGGAAATGAACCGCCAGGGCACCACCATAATCCTGACCACTCACTATCTGGAGGAGGCGGAAGCGCTGTGCCGCAACATCGCCATTATCGATCATGGTCGGATTCTGAAGAACACCAGCAAGAAAGACCTGTTGCAGGAGCTGAGTGTTGAGACCTTCGTGCTGGATACCGCCTCGCCGCTGGCATCAGCACCGGAGCTGGCGGGATTTGCCACTCGCATCGACGGTGAAGGGGCGCTGGAAGTGGACGTGCTGAAGGGCCAGGGTCTGAATCAGGTATTCGTTCAGCTGGACAAGTTGGATATCAAGGTAGTCAGTATGAGAACCAAGGCCAACCGCCTCGAGGAATTGTTCGTTCGCATGGTGGAGGAGAATGCCGAGGAATCGAAAAATAGCCTGGAGGGTGTCGCATGAGGACCCAGGCGTTAGCTACCGCATTCAACACCATTGTGACCCGGGAAATCCGGCGCTTTACCCGAATCTGGGCCCAGACTCTGCTGCCGCCCGCGGTCACCATGACCCTGTATTTCATCATTTTCGGCAATCTCATTGGCTCGCGCATCGGTCAGATGGGCGGGTTTGACTACATGGCATTCATTGTGCCCGGGCTGATCATGATGGCGGTGATCACCAACTCCTACGCCAATGTGGTGTCGTCGTTTTTCTCAATGAAGTTCCAGCGCAGCATCGAAGAGCTGCTGGTGTCACCGGTGCCGAACTGGGTCATCCTGGCCGGTTATGTATGCGGCGGAATGGCCCGCGGACTTGGTATCGGCCTGATCGTCACCCTGCTGTCCCTGGCATTCACCAGTCTGACTATCCACAGCCTGCCGATGATGGTGGTAACGGTGTTTCTGACGTCGGCGCTGTTTTCCCTCGGCGGTTTTATCAACGCTATGCTGGCCACCAAATTTGACGACATCTCCATCGTACCGACCTTTGTGCTGACACCGCTGACCTATCTGGGCGGCGTTTTCTACAGTATCGATATGCTGCCGGAGTTCTGGCAGGGCGTGTCCATGGCCAATCCGATTCTGTACATGGTCAATGGCTTCCGGTTTGGCATTCTGGGGGTCTCGGACGTTAATCCGTTCGTATCTCTTGGTATGATTCTGGTCTTTATTTCCCTGCTGGCGTTCATTGCCCTGAAAATGCTGGCCCGAGGGAAAGGCATCCGTCACTGATTTCAGGAAATTTTATGGCGCTTCACAACGCACCGCTGGGAAAAACCAGCGAATACCCGGACCGGTACGATCCGTCTCTGCTGTTCCCGGTTGCCCGGGACGAGAACCGCCGCCGGATTGGGCTGAACGATGGCCGCTGGCCGTGGTTTGGGGAAGATCTCTGGCAGGCTTGGGAGGTGTCCTGGCTTCGTTTGAGTGGCGTGCCGGCAGTGGCTTGGGCGGAAATCCGGTTTCCTGCCGCATCGCCGTCCATCATTGAATCCAAGTCCCTCAAGCTGTACCTGAATTCGTTCAACCAGAGCGCCTTCTCATCGCCTGAGCAGGTCGCAAAAACAATTACAGACGACCTGTCCAGCGCCTGCGGTGCCGCCGTGCAGGTTGAGATGAAGAGCGTGGATGAGCCGGGTGATGCCTTTGGTCGGCCTCAAGGCTACGAACTCATTGACGACGAGCCGGTCAGCGACGTGGTTTACGAGTATTCCCCAGAGTCGCTGAGCGCCAGCGGTGAGGTGGTCAACGAGAAACTGTGTTCGCATCTGCTGAAAAGTAATTGTCCGGTGACGGGGCAGCCCGACTGGGCCACGCTCATGGTCAGCTATACCGGGCCACAACTTGATCGGGCGGGATTGCTGAAATACGTCGTCAGTTTCCGGCAGAAGCAGGACTTTCACGAACACTGCGTGGAAACAATATTTACGGATCTGATGGCGCGGTGCAAGCCGGAAAAGCTCATGGTGTGTGCCCGCTACACCCGAAGAGGCGGGTTGGATATCAACCCCTGGCGCGCCACCGAGCCTGCCCAGGACAGCGGCGGCAGGCTGGTTCGTCAGTAGCTGCGGGCTAAAGAGAAAGAAGAGAGCGGAAGAGGGTGCGATTGGGAAGGTTTCAGGGCGCGTCTTCTTCCTGACGCAGGCGTTCGGCGGCATCCTCGAGAGCCGCCAGGATGGCCTCCCGTTCTCTCTCGGTCACCTTGTCGGAATCGAGGTACATGGCAAAGCCACTGTGCTCGTGTTCGAGAAAGCTGCGGTGGGGGCCCATGTCCCGCCGGAAATCGACAACTTCGTAGATGGGCACGGGTTTGCCAAAGCCCTTTACCGTAATTTCTCCTTTATCCCGGCACATGATCCTGTCTTTGATGAGCGAGAAGGTCTCGTAGGAAATCAGGATTTCACCGGGGTCGGCCAGGGACTCCAGCCGGCTGGCGAGATTCACTTCCTTACCAATGATGGTGTAGTCCATCCGGTTTTCAGCTCCAAAGTTACCCACGGTGGTATAACCGGTGCTGATTCCCATCCGGATTTGCAACGGCGTCTTGATACCCTGGCTGCGCCATTTTTGACGCATGATCTTCATGTGCTTGCGCATCTCGACCGCCATGGAAACGCAGGCAAAGGCATCTTCTCGCTGTCCGCGGCTGGTGGGGTCGCCAAAGAAAACCATGATGGAATCGCCAACGAACTTGTCGATGGTGCCGCCGTACTTCAGTGCCACTTCTGACATTTCGTTGAAGTAGTGGTTCAGGAGTTCAGTCAGCGCCTCCGGTTCCATTTCCTCCGACAACTCCGTAAAGCCCTTGATGTCGGAAAAGAACACGGCCAGTTTCTTGCGCTGGGTCTCAAGTCGAACGTCGCGCTCACCCGTGAAAATCGACTGCCAGACCTGGGGGGACAGATACTTGGACAGTTTGTGGGAGAGTGTGATGGATTGTTCGCGCTGATTCTGGATTTGAGTCTTGGCCAGCATCAGCGCCTGTGCCTGCTGGTGCGAATAGTAGGCAGTGAGGCAGATATAAAGGCCAGTGGCGCAGATCGCCAGGATGCTGGTCAGTAGCGGTGACTCTAGCGACTCAGAAGGCCCAACGATGGCGACAGATGCCGCGATGGTGGCGGCCATGAAGATGCTGCCGAGAAACCATTGCCGGATGCCGCCTACAATCAGGCAACTGAACATCAGCATCAGCACTACCGACACTGATGGAATGGCCACCAGTCCGATACAACCGATAAAGGCACCGCCAACCATGCAATCAAAGATCAGCATTTTATGCCGTATACGGGGGGAGTGCTGGAGGAAGGTGCGGCGGGTCAGTGCATGAGCCGCGTGCGGCCAGGTCAGGGCGCCAGCCACCAGCCACAGCAACCATTGCTCGAAGGCGCCCTGGAGCACTCCGGTGACTATAATGATAGCGGTCGCGGTATAGGCAAGAATCCGGCCGTTGTAGTCCGGCATAGGGGGAATCACCACCGGGTGATTGTGGTGATCCAAGGCCAATGCGCTGTTGCTGGCGCTGCGCAGCTCCGGCGGTGCGTTGACCATGCTAGAAGCGAATCCGGCCAATGAGCATATCCCTGAACATGACCCAATCGCCCATCAGGCTGTATAGCGGATGCTTGAACGTGGCGGGCCGGTTTTTTTCAAATTTGAAATGGCCAACCCAGGCAAAGCCGTAGCCAATGACCGGCACCAGAAGCAGCCATGCCAGCTTCCCTGACAGCAGTGCCCAGGCTGTGACGATCAGAACCAGCAGGCTGCCCACGAAGTGCAGTCGCCGACACATGATGTCGCTGTGCTCTTCGAGATAGTAAGGATAGAATTCGGAAAAGTTGCTAAACGATTGTTGCTCACTCATGGTGCTGCTACTAAGTTGTTTTTTAATTTTTAGGTAGGCCAGACTACGACTAAAGGTTAACAGTATTAGGTGTAACCCACAATTCACCTGAGCGTCGAACTCTGGCCAAGATTTCGGTTTCCATTATCCGACAGTGAGACGATATGACCGCAGTTAGCGAATTTCTGCTCAACCGGGCGTCTGAGCCCAGGCTGGAGGCGCCGGCACCCGATTCTGCAACTCTGGAGCGCGCCTTCGCCTGTGCCGCCCGAGCGCCTGACCATGCACTCCTGCGTCCGTGGCGCTACCTGGTCATTGAAGGTGAAGGTTTAAAGGCCCTGGGCGACCTTTTTGCCTCGACCTGCGCCAATAACAGTGACGAACAGGCAATTGAAAAGCTGCGTAAGGCACCGCTAAGAGCACCGATGGTCATCGTGGGAATTGCTTCCCCGAAACCCCATCCCAAGGTGCCGGAAATTGAACAGATCATGTCCGCAGCAGCCGGCATGAGTTTTCTGGAGCTGGCCCTGCAGGAAGCAGGCTTCGGTGTGATGTGGCGCACCGGGAGTCCGGCCTATCACACCCAGGTACACCAGGGCCTGGGGCTAAGTGAGAAGGAGTCGATCGTAGGCTTTCTGTACACGGGGACCGTGTCATCGGCAAAACCCCCGGTGCCGAGGCCGGAAACTCACGATTTCGTTCAGCACTGGAACGGCTGAATTGGGCAGCTGATACCTGCCCAATCCCTCGGCCCGCCGGTCGGGGGAAACAGTTTGCCGCTTTCCGGGTGTTGCCTCCCGCCTCAGCCTATATTTTTAACGTGCTCCCTGCCTCAGCCCCCTGTTTCACCGCTCCCTGGCTAGCTTTCACAATTCTGGCATCTGCTTTGCTTTAACCCTGTCAAAGAGCACAACCGGCAATTCCGGCCGGCAGACGAGTGCAGATTTTGGGAGGCAGTATGGCAATTTCATTTGATAACGCACTGGGAGTTCACGCTCAGGCGCTGGAAGCCCGGGTAAAGCGGGCTGAAGTGTTGGCGAACAACCTTGCCAATGCCGACACCCCTGGTTTCAAGGCGCGGGACGTCGATTTCCAGGCGATGATGCAGAAGGCACAGCAGAGCGTTTCCGGATTTGAAATGGCCAGGACGGACGATGGCCACATGGACACGTCCGCAGATTCTGCCGGCGGCGATTTGCTTTACCGCACCCCGCACCAGCCATCACTGGACGGCAACACCGTCGACGCCCAGCAGGAGCAGACCCGGTTCATGCGCAACGCCATGGACTACCAGGCCAGTTTCCAGTTTCTGAGCAGCAAATTTTCCGGGCTGACCAAAGCCATCAAGGGCGAATAAGCCGCAGCGACGCGATTAGCGAAGGAGAGACATCATGTCATTAGGCAGCATTTTTGACATCGCCGGGTCCGGCATGACCGCGCAGTCACTGCGGCTGAATACCACCGCTTCCAACATTGCCAACGCTGAAACGGCCAGTTCCAGCACCGATACCACCTACCGGGCACGCAAGCCGGTTTTTGCCGCCATCCAACAGTCCATGCTCAATCCGGATCAGCACAGCCTTGGGATGCATGGGCAGCAGGGCCCCGGTGCCGGTGTTCGTGTTGAGGGTGTGGTTGAGAGCCAGGCCGATCTGCAGATGCGCTATGAGCCGCAGCACCCTGCAGCCAATGAGGAGGGCTATGTGTTCTACCCGAACGTCAACGTGGTGGAAGAGATGGCCGACATGATGTCCTCGTCACGCAGCTACCAAATGAACGTGGATATCATGAACACCGCCAAATCCATGATGCAGCGCATTCTGACGCTGGGTCAGCAGTAATCTGGTGAGGAGCACGCAATGAGCGCGATTAACGCAACAGACGCTTCAGATGTTCTGAGCCAATACCAGCTCAAGCAACAGAGCGGCGCCGAAGGTAACAGTGAGCTCGGCAGAAACGAGTTCATGGAACTGATGCTGGCCCAGTTGAAAAACCAGAACCCGCTGGAGCCCCAGGACAACGGCGAGTTTATCTCCCAGTTGGCTCAGTTCAGTTCATTGGAAGAAATGCAGAAGCTGTCCAGCAATGTCGATGACGTGGTTGGTCAGTTCCGCTCAACCCAGGCACTACAGGCCTCGGCCATGGTTGGCAAGAGCGTGCTGGCACCGTCTCAGATTGGGGTGCTGGGCGCCGAGGGCGTGGTCGATGGAACCATTGAGGTTCCGGCATCCACCGGTGGCCTGCGGCTTTCGGTTCAGAACCAGCAGGGCGAACTGGTGCGTCAGATTGACCTGGGCAGTAGTCCTGCGGGCGTGCAGTCCTTCAGTTGGGACGGCCAGGACGGCAACGGCAATCAATTGCCGCCGGGGCCCTACCGGATTGTTGCTGAAGCATCCTACCCGGAAGGCCAACAGCAACTGGCGACCATGGTTAGCGCTAACGTCGATAGCGTCTCTCTGGGCCAGGGCGGCTCAGTGACATTGAATCTTGCCGGTATGGGTTCGATCGCCCTGTCCGACGTCAAACAAATCAACTAATACCGGTGTCAGACCAAGGGGTGAATCATGGCGTTTAATACAGGGCTCAGTGGCCTCCGGGCAGCATCGGTGGATCTGGATGTCACCGGTAACAATATTGCCAACGCGAGTACCGTCGGTTTCAAGGGCAGCAAGGCGCAGTTTGGCGACCTTTATGCCGGCGGCTTTCTGGGCGCTGGCAACGGCACCGTGGGCGATGGCGTACGGGTCCAGGATGTTAAGCAGTCTTTCAGTCAGGGCAATGTCAGCTTCACTGATAGTGGTCTGGACATGGCGATCAGCGGCGAGGGCTTCTTCATCCTGAATAACAGTGGCGAGACTCGCTATTCACGGGCAGGGCAGTTCGGTATCGATAAGGAAGGCTTTGTCACCAACAACCAGAATATGCGCGTTCAGGGCTTCACCGCCGATGGCGATGGCAACCTGTCCGGCATCCGTGGGGATTTGCAGGTTTCAACGGACAACCTCGCGCCACGCCGCACCACCAGCCTGTCATCAGACTTGAACCTGGACTCCCGTGAACCGGTACTTGAAACCCGGGTGCGGGATATAGGGCCCCTGGCGTTTACCGACGTCTCGGGTGAAACCTTCAATGTTCAGTACACCGACGGTACGCCTGACTATTCAGTTGATCTGACGGCGGCAACCACCGCGCGAGAAGCCGCTGCTACTCTGAATAATGCTCCGGGTTTGAGCGCGTCGGCTACCACCACGGCAACAACGGCTTTGGATGACGGCTACATCACCTCGGCCGGTGCCAGCAACTTTGCCTTCAGTCTCAGTGTCAACGGCGCTCCGCTGGCGCTGGATACCAGCAACATAACATCGCTGCAGGATCTGGTGGATTCCATCAACAACTCCAGTGAAACCTCTATTTCTGCCTCGGCGGTAGATGACGGTTCGGGCACCAACGTACTGCGGATCATTCATAACCAAGGTGACACGCTGACCTACCGATATGACGACGACGGCGAACTGAGTACCAGTTCCGATGCCGATGTCACCGTTCAGGGCGACATCAACGCGACTGCTGATCGGGTGGTAGCCGGCATTGTTGATCCCGCTGATGGTGATTTCGAGACTGCCTTTAATACCTCGCCGATCCGGATTACCAACGAGTTCAATCCCCAGGATCAGCGCACGTACAACCATGCAACTTCGACCACCATCTATGACAGCTTGGGCAACTCCCACGAATTGACCCAGTTCTATGTAAAAGAGCCGTCACCGGGCGCCGGCATCGGTACCAGTGAGTGGTCGGTTTACGTTGAAATCGACGGTGAATTGGTTGCTGGAACCGATACCACGCCGTTCACTGCGCGGTTCGACCAGAATGGTAACCTGCAATCCATCAACGGTGATCCCGCCGGCGAGTTTGTGGTGGACGACTGGGTTCCGAAAGACAGCAACGGTCAGCCTAATGGCGCCGATGGCCCTCCCGCCGCTGGCACTGCGGTTGTGACACCCATTCCCGAGCCCCCAGCGTCGTCCGCGTTTGTGGTTAATCTTTCGGGTACCACCCAATACGGCGCTGCGTTTGGGGTCAATGACCAGCAGCAGAATGGCTATACCACAGGTCGATTGTCTGGGCTGGATGTTTCGGGTACTGGTGTTATCTTTGCCCGGTACACCAATGGCCAGTCACAGTCGTTGGGGCAGGTGGCTCTGGCGTCTTTCAACAACACCAACGGCCTATCGCCGGTAGGGGATACATCCTGGGTTGAGACCTTCGATTCCGGGCAGCCGATTTTTGGCGCACCCGACACCGGCACCCTAGGTTCCATTCAGGCTAGTTCCGTCGAAGAATCCAACGTTGATCTTTCCGCTGAGCTGGTAAACCTGATCATTGCCCAGCGCAACTACCAGGCCAACGCCAAGACCATCGAGACCTCCGATGCGGTCACCCAGACCATCATCAACCTCCGCTAAATACCCCTTGAGTAGATTGGCACGACTCCTGCAGGAATACTGACAACAGTCAAAATTCCGGCAGGAGTTTGCCCATGGACAAAGCCCTCTATCTCGGCATGTCTGGCGCCAAGCAAAATATGCTGGGCCAGCGTGCCCATGCCAATAATCTGGCCAACGTCAGTACCACCGGCTTCAAGAAGGACTTCGCGCAAGCCCGCAGTATGCCAGTGTACGGCGAAGCCTACCCGACCCGTGCCTACGCCATGACCGAACGGCCAGGCACCGACATGTCGGCCGGCGCGCTCATGGAAACTGGTCGGAAACTCGACGTTGCCCTGGAAGGCGAAGGCTGGCTGGCGATCCAGAACAACGTCGGCGAAGAAGTCTTCACCCGAACGGGTAGCCTGCAGGTTGATGTAAACGGCCTGATGCGGTTGGCCGATGGCGAGCTGGTGCTCGGCAACGGCGGCCCGGTCGCGCTTCCTCCCTTTGAAAACGTTCAGATTGGTGCTGATGGCACGGTTTCGATTGTGCCGGTTGGCGGCGCTCCGGATGAGCTGGTTGAAGTGGATCGGCTCAAACTGGTGAATCCGCCGCTGGACGTACTGGAGAAAGGGCCGGATGGTTTTATGCGGCGCCAGCCGGACCAGGCTATCGACGGCGTTGAGCCGCCGGATGCCAACCTGCGAGTGGCCACCGGGTTCCTGGAAAGCTCCAACGTTAATGCCGTTGAGGAAATGATTTCCAACCTTCAGCTGTCACGTCAGTACGAGATGCAGGTGAAGGTGATGACCACGGCCAATGAAAATTCCGAAGCGGCGGCACGGCTGTTGCAGAACCTCTGATAACCATTGAAGACCATGGCCTGACGGGCCGAAAGCGGCAAAACATCGCCGCCAATATTGCCCCAGGCAAGGAGAAAAACCATGCATCCAGCACTTTGGGTCAGTAAAACCGGGTTGAGCGCACAGGACACCAACATGTCCACCATTTCCAACAACCTGGCGAACGTGAACACCACCGGTTTCAAGCGTGATCGGGCGGTGTTTCAGGACCTGCTGTATCAGATCAACCGACAGCCCGGCGGATTGAGTACCCAGAATTCGGAGCTGCCATCAGGCCTTCAGCTGGGCACCGGTGTCCGGGTCGTGGGTACGGCCAAGCAGTTTTCCCAGGGTAACCTGCAGATTACCGAGCAGCCTCTGGACATGGCCGTCAATGGCCGCGGGTTCTTTCAGGTGCAGCTGCCGGACGGTCAGGTCGCTTACACCCGGGATGGCCAGTTTCAGCTCAATGCCAACGGCGATGTGGTGAACCCGGACGGCTACGCCCTGGAGCCTGCTATTACCATTCCGGAAAACGCGACGACTGTGACCATTGGCAAGGATGGGACCGTGACGGCGGTAACCGATGATCAGGCTGCCCCGGTGAACCTGGGCCAGATCACGTTGGTGGATTTCATCAACCCACAGGGGCTACAGGCGATTGGCAACAACCTGTTCAAGGCCACCAACGCCAGCGGTGATCCAGCTCAGGGGGAAGCCGGTTTGGCCGGACTGGGCACCATTGAGCAGGGCACTGTGGAAGCATCCAACGTTGAGGTAGTTGAGGAATTGGTCAATATGATCACAACTCAGCGTGCCTATGAAATGAACTCCAAGGTCGTCTCCACAACCGACCAGATGCTTCAGTTCATCACCAACAATATTGGTTAAGTTATGACACACGTCCTCCGAACCAACCTGCTTGAACGAGTGCCTACTTTGGCGCTGGTCGGTGCTTTGATCGTGCTCCAGGGGTGCACCGCGATGAGCCGTCCCAGGGCGGTTCCGGACGACCCCCAGTACGCCCCGGTGCGTGCGCAGGCTATGATGCAGAAAGACCCGAACTCCGGGGCGATCTTTCAGAGTTCCCGCAACTACAACTTCTATGGCGACACTACTGCGCTGAACGTGGGTGACGTGCTGACCATCACGCTGGAAGAGTCCACGCGGGCGAGTAAGAACGCGGAAACCAGCATTACCAAAGACAACGAAATCAGCCTGCCTGAGCCGACCGTTCTCGGTAAGAACAACATCGGCCTGAATACCGCGCTTAACCATGAGCGGGATTTTGAAGGTTCGGCCGAGGCGGACCAGAGCAATAGTCTGGCCGGCAACATCACTGTCACGGTGACCGAAGTGCTACCCAACGGCGTGCTCCGTATCCGAGGCGAGAAGTGGTTGTCACTGACCAACGGAGACGAGTATATCCGCCTCACGGGGCTGGTTCGGCCCCAGGACATTCAGCCTGACAATACGGTTGCTTCCAACCGGATTGCCGACGCCCGTATTGCCTATGGTGGCACCGGTGATTTTGACCAGGCCAACCAGATGGGGTGGGTTGCGCGCTTCTTCAACAGTGAGTGGTGGCCGTTATGAGCCTGAAAAGACTTCTGTCCGTGGCGTTGATGCTGACGGTTTGCGCCGCGCCGGTGCTGGCTGATCGCCTGAAGGATCTGGCGCGAATCAAGGGTGTACGGAACAACCAGTTGGTGGGTTATGGTCTGGTCGTTGGTCTTGATGGTACCGGTGACAAGGCTCCGTTCACCAACCAGACCTTCCGAAACATGATGAACCAATTCGGTGTCACTCTTCCGGAGGGCGTGAACCCGAACCTGGCAAACGTGGCAGCGGTGACCGTCAGTGCGACTTTGCCGCCCTTTGCCAAGACCGGTCAGGAACTGGACATTACGGTGTCATCCATCGGCAATGCCGACAGTCTTCGTGGCGGCACGCTGCTGATGACACCGCTGAAGGGCGCCGATAACAACATCTACGCCATGGCCCAGGGCAGCCTGGTGGTCGGCGGATTTGGTGCCCAGGGCCAGGACGGCTCCCGCATCACTGTCAACGTTCCCAGTGTGGGCCGGATTCCTAATGGCGCGACCATCGAGCGTGAAGTGGTATCGCCATTTACCAAGGGCGATACTATTACATTCCATCTTCTGCGTCCTGACTTCACTACGGCTCGCCGTGTGGTAGAGGCCGTGAATGGTCATCTTGGCCCAGACATGGCCTATGCCCACGATGCCACTTCCATTTCGGTGCGGGCGCCCAGGGATCCCTCCCAACGGGTCAGTTTTCTGTCGATCCTTGAAAACATTAATGTCGATCCGGCCCAGGATGCCGCCAAGGTGGTGATCAACAGCCGCACCGGCACCATTGTGGTTGGACAGAATGTTCAGGTCAGCCCTGCGGCGGTGACCCACGGCAATCTGACCGTCACCATTCAGGAGAATCCGAACGTGGTTCAGCCCAACCCGCTGGCACAGGGCGAAACGGCTCTGGAGCAGGATTCCCAAATTGCCATTACCGAAGAGCCCGCCCGGATGTTCAAGTTTGGGCCGGCGGTCACCCTGAACGACATTGTTCAGGCTGTGAACCAGGTGGGTGCGGCGCCCGGGGATGTCATGGCGGTGCTTGAAGCCCTCAAACAGGCCGGTGCTCTGCGCGCCGAGCTGATTGTGATCTAGGTGTCGTGATGCAGGACTATCAGGTTCAACAGGCTCAGGTTTACACCGATTTCAACGGGCTGAACGCGCTGAAATCCCAGGCTCGTACTGACAAGCAGGCGGCCCTGGAAGAGGTGGCGCGTCAGTTTGAGAGCCTGTTCCTGTCGGAAATGCTGAAATCCATGCGCAAGGCCGGCGATGTGTTCGCTGAAGGCAACTACCTGAACAGTAGTCAGTCTGAATTCTACCGCGACATGTTCGACAGCCAGTTAAGCCTGACCATGGCCAAAGGGCAGGGCTCGGGGCTTGCAGAAGCCCTGGTTCGTCAGCTTGGTGAGCAGACTCCCGGGCTGGCTAGCGATGGCGGCAAGCTGGCGGCCCACAAGGCCGACCTGGCGGATTACGAGCGCAGCCTGCCGGCTTTGTCGACGAAATTGCCGGAACAGTTGGACCAGGTCACTGAAGTGGCACAGCGGGCAGAATCGATGGCACCTTCGATGACACCTTCGATGACATCCCAGGCATCCAAAGCACTGCCTGAACAGTTCGATTCGCCGGAGCACTTTGTTCAAGAACTGTTACCGGTGGCGGAACGGATTGCGGGTGATTCCGGAATCGATCCGAAACTGATGGTGGCCCAGGCGGCCCTGGAAACCGGCTGGGGTCGGCACATGATCAAGGGGGATGGTAATCAGCCAAGTTTCAATCTGTTCGGTATCAAGGCCGACAGTCGGTGGCAGGGCGAAGCGGTAACCATCACCACCACGGAATACCGGGAAGGTTTGCCTCTGAAAGAGCAGGCGAAGTTCCGGGCCTATCCTGATTACGAATCCAGCTTCCGCGATTACGTGTCGTTCCTGGAGTCGAATCCACGTTATCGCGAGGTGCTGTCCGTGGCCGATCAGCCGGAGATCTTTGCCGACAAGCTCCAGGAAGCGGGCTACGCGACCGACCCCAATTACGGTGAAAAGATCCGCAGGATCATGGGCCGTGATTCACTGATGACACTGTCCATGGACAGTGAGACTAAGGAGTAACGGTTATGGCAGGACTGCTGGGTATTGGCCTTACCGGGATTCTGAGTCATCAGTCGGCTCTGAATACCACGGGCAACAACATCACCAATGCGAACACGCCGGGCTACAGCCGTCAGGAAGTGCAGTTCGAGACCCAGACCGGCCAGCGCACCGGCGCCGGGTCGATTGGTAGCGGCGTCAGCATTTCCAATATTCGCCGGCTGGCCGACGAGTACCTGGTTCAGCAGGTTCGCGAGGACAGCACGCTTTCCGGTGAGCAGGAGGCACTCAATTCCGAATTGACCCGGCTGGACAATCTTCTGGGTGGCGAATCCACGGGTTTGAGTAACGCGCTGAACAATTTCTTCGCTTCCTTACAGAATGCCGCCGAAGATCCAACCTCTTTGCCACAGCGTCAGCTGGTATTGAGTGAAGCGCAGCAGGTTGTGAATCGATTCCAAGCGATTAACCAGGAATTCGTGCAGCAGCGGGAGTCGGTTAAGACACAGATGCAACAGGGCGTGAAGGACGCCAACACGCTGCTCAAGAGTATCGCCCAACTAAATCTGGCAATTTCAGAGTCACCGGGCCTCGCCCAGGGGCAAATACCAAATGAACTGATGGATAAGCGTGACGAAAAGCTTCGGCAGCTATCGGAACTCGTTGGTATTAAGGTGTCCGAAAGCGAAGGCAGTCAGGTCAATGTCTCCTTGAGCAACGGTTTGTCCCTTGTCGTGGGCAGCAATGCCGCTCAGTTCGGCACTCAGGAGAGTGAAGAGGATCCCACGCGCTTGTCGTTCACCCTGTCCAATGGCGGGCGGACGGTTAACGTTGATCAGCAAATCAATGGCGGCACACTCGGCGGTCTTCGTCGTTTCGACAATGAAGCTCTGAAGCCGGCTTTTGATGAATTGGGCCGGATTGCCATCGCACTCTCGGACACCATGAACCACCAGCATGAAATCGGTATGGACCTGGAAGGTGATCTCGGCGGGCTGTTCTTTACAGATATCAACTCGCAAGAGGCTCAACGCAGTCGCGTCGTTGCCAATGGGTCAAACCAGCAGCCACAGACTGGCCAGCTGGCGGTTGAAATCACTGACAGTTCGGCTCTGGCAGCTGGCAGTTATTCGCTTCAGTTCAGTGGTGACGGGCGCAGTTTCGAGCTGATCGACAAGGCTACCGGCGAAACGGTTAATCAAGGCCGGTTGCCTGATCCGGTTCAGTCCGAGATTTCCATGCCGGGCTTCAATATTCGCATTGAAGGTGGCGCCTTCAATGCTGGTGACAAGTACTTGATCCAGCCCAGCAGAAACGCCGCTGAAAGTATTGGTCTTGTGGTAAACCGCGAAGAGGATCTGGCTTTTGCCAGTCCGATTCGGGCATCGGCGGGTGACCAGAATATCGGCACAGGTGAAATTGACCAGGGCGTGATGCTCAATGTCAGAAACCCGTTCACCAATTCCCTGTTGCCGGAATTTTCCCAGCAGGGGCAGTTGTCACCGCCACTGGAAGTACGGTTCCGTGACGATGCCGGGACACTGGTTTATGACCTCTACGATGCGTCCAGCGGTGCCCTGGTGCAGTCAGGCGATGCCAGTGCTGTGCCACCGGTCAATACCTTTACGCCGGGGGTGTCGAACAAGCTGTTTCCAGAAGAACCCTCTGATCCGAACTATCGCGGTTTTCAGTTCCAGGTGAAGGGTAATCCCGCGCCGGGCGACAGTTTTGTCATCGAGTACAACAGCAATGGTGTCTCCGATAACCGCAACGTCGAGCGCCTGGCTGCACTCGGTACGGCTAACAGTCTGAATAACGGCAGTCAGAGCTTCGCCGAAGGGTATGCCGGGCTGGTCGAGGATATCGGCGTGAAAACCCGTCAAAGCCAGCTTGATCTGGATGCCGGTCAGACTCTTCTCGAGCAATCGACCGCCCAGCGCGAGTCCGTGTCAGGGGTAAATCTCGATGAAGAGGCCGGCAAACTGATCCAGTACCAGGCGGCCTATAACGCCTCGGCACAGGTGATGTCAGTTGCCCAGGATTTGTTCAATACGCTGTTACAGAGTTTCCGGTAATGGAACGGGTAACGGTTGGAATGGCAGCGTGAGGTAATCTGCGATGATTCGAATTTCATCACAACAGGTTTTTTCGGGCGGTATTAATCGCCTACAGGAGCTGAACAGCAACCTGAACAACACCCAGCAACAGATCTCTTCCGGTAAACGCGTCAACACGCCATCGGACGATCCGGTGGCTGCGGCCCGTATCCTGAAACTCGATCAGGAGTTGTCTCGGGTTGAGACTTATCAGCGGAATGTGAATCTGGCGGACAACCGTCTGAGCCAGGAAGAAAGCGCGCTGGAAAATTCGATCGACATTCTCCAGAGGGTCCGGGAGCTGACGGTACAGGCCGGTAATGGTGCGCTGTCGGCAAACGATCGCCGCTCCATATCTTCGGAACTGACTGAGCGCTTGGGGCAGTTGGCCGATGTTGCCAACACCCGTGATGCCTCCGGAGAGTATATCTTCAGCGGTTTCCAGGGATCTCGGCAGGCCTTTGTCCAGGATGCGGCCGGAAGCTGGCAGTACCAGGGCGATGAAGGTCAGCGCGTGTTGGAGATTGATGACGGGGTAACGGTGCCGATCAGTGATCATGGCAAGGGCATTTTTGTCAGTATCCCTAAAGCGATCACCGGCGTTGAGGCGGTAACGAACAGTGCCGGCTCCTACATCTCCGGGGTAGAGCTGACTGATACCGACGCTCTGCAGAGCGCCTTCGGTGGCGCGGTTCCCAACGATATTCGGCTAACCGTTAATGGGGCCGGGGAGGTGGTGGCCGAAAACCCCAACACAACTCCGGCGACAGCGCTGGCGACCAATCCGTCACCCGCGCTGGTGGGTGAAGAGTTCGAGGTTGCCGGTATTCGTGCAACAGTGAGTGACGCCGCTGCGGGGGATGAATTTACCCTGGCCATCAATGACCGGCAGTCGGTGTTCAACACCATCGAAAACCTGATAGCCGGGCTGGATTCGCTGGGCAAGGATAGCGCCAAGAGCAGTGCCCAGTTCGATACCCTGATTGCCGATTCGCTCAGCAACCTGGACAATGCCCAGGACAGCTTGTTGGGTAAGCAGACCGAATTGGGTGGCCGGATGAATTCCGTAGAATCCACCAAGAAGTTTTTGGAAGATTCCTCGGTGTACACCAACGAAATCCGTTCGGAATTGCAGGACCTGGATTACGCCGAGGCCATCAGCAATTTGAGTTTCCAAAGCTTCGTTCTGCAGGCGGCACAGCAGTCCTTTGCACAGGTGTCGCAGCTGTCGTTGTTCGACCGGCTTTAAATATTGGCCCGGTCGGGCGTGATCTGTCCGCATGAGTTATTGATTTCATGGGCAAGCTCAGTATAATCGCCCTCTCTCTTCGCTGGCGGCGTGGTGAAATTGGTAGACACGACGGATTCAAAATCCGTTGGGGTAAAACCCGTGGCGGTTCGAGTCCGCCCGCCGCTACCACCTTTTCAGGTGTTCTGGTCCGCTCTGACACTCTCGCAAAATCATAATAATTGCTCCTGCTGTTCAGGCGAGTTCCATTCCGTGGTAAATTCCGTTCTCTTTTTCACAACCGCAGTTGCCTCTTGACAGTCCTTTCCTATGAACGTCTCTGATTTTGACTTTGAATTGCCGGACGAGCTGATCGCCCGATATCCGCTTGCTGAGCGCACGGCCTCCCGCCTTTTGTGTCTGGATGGGATGTCAGGCAAAACCGTTCATCGGCACTTTGCGGATCTTCCTGACCTGCTACAGCCCGGTGACCTGCTGGTGTTCAACGATACCCGGGTAATCCCGGCGCGCCTGTTTGGTAAGAAGGAAACCGGTGGCCAGGTGGAAATCCTGGTAGAGCGGGTGACCGGTGAGCATGAAATCATTGCGCACGTGCGTGCCTCCAAAGCGTTAAAAGAAGGCCAGAGGGTTGTTCTTGAGGACGGTACCAACCTGTGTATGTCCGGCCGGAATGAGGCGCTGTTCACCTTGGTTTGTGAGTCTGCCGAGCCTGTGCTTGAGGTGCTGGAGCGCATTGGCCATATGCCACTGCCGCCGTACGTGGATCGCCCGGACGAGAGCACGGATCGGGAGCGATACCAGACAGTTTACGCCCGAGAGGCGGGCGCCGTTGCCGCGCCCACCGCTGGCCTGCATTTCGATGAGGCCCTGCTGCAAACGATTCAGGACCTTGGGGTTGAGACGACCTTTGTTACCCTGCATGTGGGCGCTGGCACGTTCCAGCCGGTGCGCGTTGATCGTATCGAAGACCATGTGATGCACAGCGAAGTAGTGCAGGTTCCGCAGGCGGCGGTTGACGCTGTCGAGCGTGCCCGTGCGCGCGGCGGTCGTGTCATTGCTGTCGGCACCACGTCCGTTCGCTCACTGGAATCCGCGAGCAGGGGAGGCCGACTGAAAGCCTTCCGGGGTGAGACCGACATCTTTATCAGTCCGGGTTACCGATTTGAGACGGTCGATGCCTTGATCACCAATTTTCATTTGCCGGAATCCACGTTAATCATGTTGGTCAGTGCGTTCGCTGGCTACAAGAATGTTATGGATGCCTACGAAGAGGCGGTGGCGGAACGATACCGCTTCTTCAGTTACGGCGATGCCATGTTCATCACTTGCCAGGAGCCGAGTCGCGGGATGTTGCTCGGTCCAACCAGTACCACAACCGATTCAAGCTCTGATACCAGCGGGGAATCACTTTGAGCCAGTCCTGTTTTATGTCATTTGAAAAACTCGGGGAAGACGGCCGCGCCCGTCGCGGGCGGCTGAGCTTTCCCCGGGGCAATGTCGAAACCCCGGCGTTCATGCCAGTCGGTACCTACGGCACTGTCAAAGCGATGCTGCCCCGAGACATTCACGGCATCGGGGCCGAAATCATTCTCGGCAATACCTTCCACCTGATGCTGCGTCCAGGCACCGAAGTGATCAAAGCCCACGGCGATCTGCATGATTTCACTCAGTGGGAAGGTCCGATTCTTACCGACTC
Source organism: Marinobacter alexandrii (assembly GCF_005871205.1). Taxonomy (GTDB): domain Bacteria; phylum Pseudomonadota; class Gammaproteobacteria; order Pseudomonadales; family Oleiphilaceae; genus Marinobacter; species Marinobacter alexandrii. The sequence goes on from NZ_SWKM01000014.1 coordinate 138,880, forward strand.
CGGTGGCTTTCAGGTCTTCAGCCTGGGCGAGATGCGAAAGATCACCGAAGAGGGCGTAACATTCCGCTCTCCGGTCGATGGCTCGCCGGTAAAGCTGAATCCGGAAATCGCCATTCAGGTACAGCGCGATCTCGGTTCCGACATTGTCATGATTTTCGACGAATGCACGCCGTACCCTGCCACCGAGCGCGAAGCCAAAGATTCCATGGAACTTTCGCTGCGCTGGGCAGAGCGCAGCAAAAAGGCGCACGAAGGCAATCCGGCCGCTCTGTTCGGGATCGTTCAGGGCGGCATGTACGAAGGTCTGCGGGACGTCTCACTCGAGGGTCTGACCGACATCGGCTTCGATGGTTACGCCATTGGCGGGTTGTCCGTGGGTGAGCCCAAAGAGGATATGATCCGGATTCTCGACCACTTGCCGCCCAAGATGCCGGAAGACAAGCCGCGTTACCTGATGGGGGTAGGGCGTCCGGAAGACATCGTTGAAGCGGTTCGCCGGGGTGTGGATATGTTCGACTGTGTCATGCCAACCCGGAATGCTCGTAATGGGTACCTTTTTACCTCAACCGGTATTGTGAAAATCCGGAATGCACGACACCGTCACGATACCGCTCCGCTGGATGAGCGTTGTGACTGTTACACGTGTCAGAACTTTTCGAGGAGTTACCTGTATCATCTCGATAAATGTGGAGAAATGCTAGGCTCCCAGCTCAACACAATCCACAACCTGCGGTTCTACCAGAACCTGATGGCTGGATTGCGTGGCGCCATTGAAGCAGGTACATTGTCCGACTTTGTAACCGACTTCTATGCTCTGCGCGGGGAGACAGTGCCGCCGCTGGGCGGTTCCTGATTGTTCGCCAAACACTTTTTTGTAAAACCAACGGAGATATTCAATGAAATCTATCAAGTTGCTCGTAGCCGGCCTTTTGGCAATGATGCCCGCACTGGCTCTGGCACAGGATCCCGCTGCCCAAGGTATGGGTGTGATGGGTCAGGTTATCTTTTTTGCCGGCTTTATCCTTATTTTCTACTTCCTGATCTGGCGTCCGCAGTCCAAGCGCGCTAAAGAGCACAAGGCCCTGATGTCTGGCCTGAATAAAGGTGATGAGGTTGTGACCTCTGGCGGCGTTGCTGGCAAGATCACCAAAGTCACCGACGATTTCATCGTTGTTGAAATTGCCGACAATGTTGAGGTCAAGGTGCAGAAAGTGGCTGTTGCGGCGGCACTGCCGAAGGGCACACTGAAGGACATCTGAGCCGGAGTCCGGCACCGGACGGACTGATTCTTTCTGGCTGAAACACCAAGGCCGGCCCCAGGGGCCGGCTAAAAGGGATCCCATGCTGAATAAGTATCCGCTTTGGAAAAACCTGGTTATCCTGGTCGCCCTTGTGATCGGGTTTATTTACGCCTTGCCCAACCTTTTCCCCGACGATCACGCCATTCAGATTACTGGCGCCCGCAGCAGTACCGAAGTTAACTCAACCGTTCTGGATCGTGCTGTTAAAGCGCTTGAGTCCGAGGGGATCGAGGTAAAAAGCAGTACGCTTCAGGATCGGGATGCCCTGATTCGCCTCACCAATGGCGATGACCAGCTTCAGGCCCGTCCAATCGTCCAGGCCGCCCTAAGCAATGACTATCTGGTGGCCTTGAATATGGCGGCGTCCACGCCTGATTGGCTGAAGAGTCTTGGTGCTGGCCCGATGAAGCTTGGTCTTGATTTGCGCGGTGGTGTTCACTTCCTGCTTGAGGTCGACATGGTCACGGCGGTTAATCAGCGCCTGGAGGCCTTGTCCAGCCAGATCAAGGGTGAGCTGCGTGAAGAACGCATTCGCTACCGCGGCGGCGATGTCGAAGGTGATCGACAGATCGTACTCAGTTTCCGGGACGCGGCCGGGCGTAGTGAAGCCTTTGACCTGATTCGTGCCCAGTACAACCAGTTCCTGATGGACGAGCGCACTGTTGATGGCGAGCGTCAGATCGTGCTGTCGCTGTCTGAAGCAGAGGTACGTTCCATTCAGGAATATGCCCTGGAGCAAAATCTGACCACCATCCGTAACCGGGTTAATGAGTTGGGTGTTGCCGAGCCACTGGTTCAGCGTCAGGGTGCCGACCGGATCATCGTTGAATTGCCCGGCGTTCAGGATACGGCTCAGGCCAAGCGGGTACTTGGTGCAACCGCGAACCTGGAATTCCGCATGGAGGCCCGTCAGGATGCCTCGGCGGGTGAAGTCGAAGAATTCAGCTTTCGTGACAATCCCCAGCGTTCGGCCCGCCTTGAGCGTGACATAATCACGACTGGCAACAACGTCGCTAATGCCCAGCAGGCGTTCGATGAGAACGGTCAGCCTCAGGTCAATATCACTATGGATTCCGTGGGCGGCGACCAGATGAATCGCGCCACCCGCAACGCCATCGGTCGCCGGATGGCGGTACTCTTTATCGAGTTCCGCACAGAAACCGAAAACCGCATGGTTGATGGCGAGCTGACTTCCGTCGACAAGCGCGTCGTAGAAAAGGGCATCATCAGCCTGGCCACGGTTCAGTCGGCGCTGGGCAGCAGTTTCCGTATTACCGGTCTGGACTCCATTCCAGAAGCGGCCGAGCTGGCGCTGCTGCTGCGTGCCGGTGCGCTGGCTGCGCCCATGTACTTCGTGCAGGAGCGCACCATCGGGCCAAGCCTTGGGCAGAAAAACATCGATGCCGGTGTTATGTCGGTGGCGCTTGGTTTTGGTCTGGTTCTGCTGTACATGCTGGTCTACTACCGCGGGTTTGGCCTCATCGCCAACGTGGCATTGTCACTTAACCTGATGCTGTTGATCGCCTGCATGTCGATCCTGTCGGCAACGCTGACACTGCCAGGCATTGCCGGTATCGTGCTCACGGTCGGTATGGCGGTTGACGCCAACGTCCTGATATTTGAGCGGATACGGGAAGAATTGAAGGCAGGGCTACCACCGCAGTCGGCCATTAATTCAGGTTATTCACGGGCATTCGTTTCCATTTTCGATGCCAACATCACCACCTTGCTGGTCGCCGTCATTCTTTTTGCCATGGGCTCTGGCCCGGTGAAAGGCTTTGCCGTGACCCTGTGCCTGGGCATTCTGACGTCGATGTTCTCCGGCCTCATGGTTAGTCGCAGCATCGTGAATTTTGTATACGGCGGTCGCAAGATCGAGAAGTTGTCGATCGGAGGGAAGCTCGCAAATGTCTGAGCACGAGAAAAAACCATTTGATTTCATGGGGTTCCGGAAGATCGCTTCCGTGCTCTCCATCGCGTTGCTGGTTGCCTCCGTGGTTCTTCTGGCGGTTCGGGGGCTCGATCTCGGCATGGACTTTACCGGCGGTACGTCGGTGGAGATTGAATATGCTGAGGCTCCGGCCCTGGAAGACATCCGGAACACTCTGGGCGCTGCAGGATACGATCAGTTTGTGGTGCAGAACTTCGGTGCCGACACCACTGTGTTGGTACGGTTGGCCGAGGCAGGCAACGATGAGCTGGCGGTTGAGGTCACAAAAGCCCTGAAGGCTGACGGTGCAAGTCTTGAGTTGGTAAGCTCGGAGTTTATCGGCTCCCAGGTAGGTGAGGAATTGCGGGAAGACAGTGGTCTTGGTCTGCTGCTCGCCCTGGCGGTGGTATTGATCTACGTTGGCATGCGCTTCCAGTTCAAGTTCGGTATCGCCTCGGTACTGCCGTTGGCTCACGATGTCATCATCGTGTTGGGTGTATTCTCGCTGTTCCAGTGGACCTTTGATTTGACCGTTCTGGCGGCACTGCTGGCGGTCATCGGTTACTCGCTGAACGACACCATCGTGGTGGCTGATCGCATCCGCGAGAACTTCCGCAAGATGCGGGTGGGTGATTCCTGGCACATCATCAATACCTCGATTCATCAGACCATCAGCCGGACCATCAACACATCCGGAACCACTCTCGTGGTGTTGTTTTCGTTATACCTGCTTGGTGGTGAGGCAATCAATAACTTTGCCCTGGCGCTGATCATCGGTGTTGTGGTGGGTACCTATTCCTCCATCTACGTGTCGGCAAACCTGCTGCTGGCGTTCGGTGTGTCGCGGGAAGATCTCGCGCTGCCTTCGAAAGAAGGCGCCGCTACCGATGAGCAAGAGGAAGAGCCGCCGGAGTGGTTGAATCGCATGTAACCTGTTTTACAGGCGTAAAAAAACCGCCATCCCTCAGGGGTGGCGGTTTTTTTGTGGCTGCCTGAAACGCGCTTAGCGCGGCAGGCGCCCCCGGAACGGGTGCAGGACTTTCAGTACTTCCCGGAACAGCTTGGGGTTAGCTACGACGAGCTGACGGGCACCACCGGTAGAGGGGTTGCCTGAGAAGTCGCCGGTCAACGCGCCGGATTCCATGGCCAGGGTCACGCCCAGGTCAAGGTCCACGGTTTCGGGGCGGAAGATGATCGCGGCATCGAGGCTGCCGGCAGACACGCGTGCAATGTCCAGAACCACACAGCCTGACGTCCGGAACATGGCTGACTCGCTGGCCACTACGGAAGCCATTTCACCCCACAATTGGGCGTCTTCATTCTTCCGGGCCTGATCCAGCAAGTTGGTGGCAATAGCCGCTTGCTTGCTGTGTTTGATTTCAGAGGCGCGAACCCGACGGCTGTTCAGCGCTGCACCGTGTCCACGGCTGGCCGAGTATTCCTCGCCGGTAACGGGGTTGATCACCAAGAGGTTTTCGGTACGGTTGTTGCGCTTTTGCGCCAGGGCCAGGGCGAATTCCGGGATGCCTCGAAGGAAGTTTTCGCGACCCAGAACCGTAAAGACGTGCCAGCTTTTTTCGCTGTCACCCGCATTCGCTTCATTCAGAGGCGCGATGCTGTGGTCCTTGTAGGCCTTTTCGAGTTGCTCCGCAAAATTGTCGTAAATCGACTGCTCGACCCGTTCCAGCTGTTGCCGACGCTCAGCGTCGTCCTTGCCGGTGGGTTCCTGGCGCTCAAAATGGGCTTTCAAATAATCGGACCCCTGACGCGCTACGCGCAGGGCCATTTTTATAGCTGGTTGCATCTGAGTGTTCGTTATCCGGGTGTGTGAAGGGCGGGTATCATAGCAAAAGATCACCCCTCTTGTATGTTTTTTGGCTTAGCAATACCACGGATAGCAATGGATTAGGGCATCTTGGGAGGGGCGATAGGTGTCCTGTTTCTGGTATCATTTCTACTACTATCCACTCAGCTTGGGCCTGTTCGCAATGCACAAACCGGCACTTCCCATCGAAGGCACCGATACATTTGAAGATCAGATCAGAATTGTTCTGGTCGAGACGTCACACTCCGGCAATATTGGCGCGGTGGCCCGCGCCATGAAAAACATGGGGCTTGGCAATCTGTGGCTGGTGAACCCGAGTTCATTCCCCGACGAGACGTCCTATGCCCGCTCCGCCGGAGCCTCTGACATTCTGGATCGCGCGCAAGTGGTGTCATCATTGGAGCAGGCGCTTGGGGACTGTTCCCTGGTGATGGGCACTAGTGCTCGTGGACGCAAAGTGCCCTGGCCGGTGATCGCGCCGCCGGAAGCCGCCGTCGCAGCCGCAGAGAATGCGGTAAACGGGCCGGTGGCCCTGGTTTTTGGTCGGGAGAATCACGGGCTCAGCAACGATGAGCTGCAGCGGTGTCATTACCACATCCATATCCCGTCAAATCCGGACTACAGTTCGCTGAATCTGGCCATGGCGGTTCAGGTCATGTGTTATGAATTGCGCATGCACCACCTGCGTGGTCTTGAAGGTGGCGAAGGAAGCCCCTATTTAAAGCCGATGACCGCGCCGGGCGATCCTGGCTGGGATGTGCCGCCGGCACCTGTCAACGACGTCGAAGGCTTTTTCGGGCACCTTGAGCAAGTTCTGGTAGATGTCGAGTTTCATCGTCGGGATAACCCGCGTCAGCTGATGACGCGTCTGCGCCGGCTTTTTCAGCGCGCAAGGATGGATCAGATGGAAATCAATATCCTCAGGGGCATACTGACGTCGGTGCAAAAGGCCGTGGGTGCCGAAGATAACCGTAAATCAACCGAGGCCGAAGCGAAGGCTGCGGGACAGGAAGATGGCCATGTTTGAACGTTTAAGGGAAGACATCAACAGTGTGTTCCACCGGGATCCGGCCGCCAGGAACACGTTTGAGGTCCTGACCAACTATCCGGGACTGCACGCGCTGCTGTTTCATCGGTTTGCCCACTGGCTATGGGGGCTGGGGTTGAAGTGGATTGCTCGCACGATCTCCACCATTGCTCGCTGGTTGACTGGTATCGAGATCCATCCGGGCGCAACCATTGGCCGCCGGTTCTTTATTGACCACGGCATGGGTGTAGTCATTGGCGAAACCACCATCATCGGTGACGATGTCACGTTGTATCAGGGTGTGACCCTGGGCGGCACCAGCTGGAACAAGGGTAAGCGGCATCCCACCATTGGTAATGGTGTGGTGGTCGGTGCTGGCGCCAAGATCCTCGGGCCCTTTGAGGTCGGGGCAGGGGCAAAAGTTGGCTCAAATTCAGTTGTCACCAAGGCGGTTCCTGAAGGTGCAACCGTGGTTGGGATTCCCGGTCGCATCATCGTCAAGCCCAAGGGCGAGGAGGACGACCAGCGCCGCAAAGAGATGGAAGAGCGGATGGGCTTCGATGCCTACGGCGTGACTGAGGAAATGCCGGATCCGGTTGCCCGTGCAGTGCGGTCGCTGTTGGATCACATGCACGCGGTGGACGATCGGATCGAGAATATGTGCAAGGCATTGCGCAAGGTTAATAGCGAATATCAGAATGGCGCGTTGCCGCCGTTGCAGGAAGAGGACTTTGACTGCGTGCGCGATGACAGTGATGGCACCCGGGGCTGAATACTTGACTGTTTTAGTGGGTCAATTCATACTCGCTGCTGTGAATCGCGATTCAATCCCATCATGGGGCTGATGTTATGAAGTTGACCACCAAAGGCCGCTACGCCGTAACGGCAATGTTGGACTTGGCTCTGCATGGAGACCAGGGGCCGGTGAGTCTGGCCGATATTTCAGCCCGTCAAGAAATTTCGCTGTCCTATCTTGAGCAGCTCTTTTCTCGTCTACGTAGACAGAATCTCGTGATCAGCGTTCGTGGCCCTGGGGGCGGTTATCGCCTTAGCCGGGAAGCTGGCGCGGTGTTCATTGCGGAAGTTGTGGACGCGGTGAGCGAATCCTTGGATACCACCCGATGTGGTAACAAGGGTGACTGTCAGAAGGGCGAGAAATGCCTGACTCACCACCTGTGGTCCGATCTGAGTGATCAGATCCATCAGTTCCTGAGCGAAATCAGCCTCGGTGACCTGATGGCAAAACAGGAAATCCGCAAGGTTGCGGACCGGCAGAACCAGCGTCAGTCAGACAACGGCTCTGAAACGATCAATACCGAACGCCTGTCCGATCAGGCGCCGGCCTGAAACTATACTCCTTACGCCCATGAATAAGCCCGTATATCTGGATTATGCGGCGACGACGCCCGTTGCGCCGTCTGTCGCTGAAGAAATGGTGAAGTATCTTACCCTGGATGGGGTGTTTGGTAACCCGGCTTCCCGCTCTCACGCTTACGGTTGGCAAGCAGAGGCTGCGGTTGAGTCCGCGCGTCGGCAGGTTGCCGAATTGATCAACGCGGATCCCCGGGAAATTGTCTGGACGTCGGGCGCCACCGAGTCAGACAACCTAGCCATCAAAGGGGCGGTTGCCGGTCGTGATAACCCGCACATCGTTACCTCTATCATCGAGCACAAGGCAGTACTGGATACCTGTAAGTGGCTTGAACAGCATGGGGTTGAAGTGACCTGGCTGACGCCGGGGCCGGACGGCCGAATCCGGCCCGAGCAGGTAACCGAAGCGCTCCGGGGCAACACGGTGCTGGTCAGCCTGATGTTGGTAAACAACGAACTTGGCTGCATTACCGATGTTGCCGGTATTGGCCGCATCCTGCGCGAGCGCGGCGTTCTGTTTCATGTGGATGCGGCGCAAGCAGCCGGGAAAATGCCAGTGGATGTCAGTGCGCTGTCCGTGGACTTGATGTCACTGTCCGGCCACAAGGTGTATGGCCCCAAGGGCGTCGGTGCGCTTTATGTCAGGCGCTCGCCAGATGTACGTATTGAAGCCCAGATTCATGGCGGTGGGCACGAACGGGGCATGCGCTCGGGAACCTTGCCGACTCATCAGATTGTCGGCATGGGCAAGGCGTTTGCCATCGCCAAAGACGGCCTGGAATCGGAAACGGCGCACCTGGAGCAGCTTCGGGCTTCGTTTCTGCAAGGACTTGCGGACCTTGATGGTGTCACTCTGAACGGCAGTAAGGAGTATCGGGTGCCCGGTATCGTCAATCTGTCGTTCGAAGGGGTTGAGGCGGAATCCCTGATGGTGGGGCTGCGTGATCTCGCGGTATCGTCAGGATCAGCCTGCGCATCGGCGACTATTGAGCCTTCCTTTGTCCTGCGTGGTATCGGCTTGAGTGATGAGTTGGCCCATCGGGCACTGCGTTTCTCCTTCGGCCGATTCAGTACCGCCGAAGAAGCCACCTTTGCAGCGTCCCAAATTGTTGATGTTGTTAGCCGCCTGCGTGCAGTGCGGTAGGCAGTTGGCCCCGGACTGCGTATAATCGCAGGCCTGAATTTTAACCCGAACCTTACTGGAGAAAGATCATGGCAAATGAGCGCACGCTCTCTATTATCAAGCCCGACGCGGTTGCAAAGAACGTAATCGGCGAAATCTACAGCCGCTTTGAAAAGGCCGGCCTGAACATTGTTGCCGCCAAGATGATGCACCTGACCCAGGAGCAAGCCGAGGGCTTCTACGCTGAGCACAAAGAGCGTCCGTTCTTTAACGATCTGGTTGCGTTCATGACCTCTGGACCGGTTGTTGTTCAGGCTCTGGAAGGCGAAGGTGCCATCCTCAAGAACCGTGACCTGATGGGTGCAACTAACCCGAAGGAAGCCGAAGCCGGTACTATCCGCGCCGATTTCGCATCGTCCATCGATGCCAATGCCGTTCACGGCTCCGACTCTGCAGCGTCTGCAGAGCGTGAAATCGCGTATTTTTTCAATGACAACGAGATCTGCCCGCGCGGCTGATTTTGTTGATCGGGGGTGGCGGTGCCACCCCCGAATTGGTTATTTGATCGAGGTTATAAGATGACAGCGGCCGCTGAAAAAACGAATCTTCTGGGGATGCCGAAAGCAAAACTTGAGGCTTTCTTTGAGTCCCTGGGCGAGAAACGTTTTCGTGCCACCCAAGTTTTGCAATGGATTCATCAGCGTGGTGCCGATGACTTCGATCAAATGACCAATATGAGCAAATCCCTGCGCGAGAAACTGAAGGAAGTGGCAGAGATTCGTGGACCCGAAGTTGTCTACGATGAGACGTCCAAAGACGGCACCCGTAAGTGGGTGATGCGCATGGACAACGGCAACAATGTTGAGACCGTCCTGATTCCGGATGGCGAGCGTGGAACGCTGTGCGTGTCGTCACAGATTGGCTGCAGCCTTGACTGCACTTTCTGCTCCACCGGTAAACGCGGCTTCAACCGAAACCTGACCGCAGCAGAAGTGATCGGTCAGGTGTGGGTGGCAAGAAAGGCGTTTATGCCGTTCGAGCCCGGTCCGGACCGCCCGATTACCAACGTGGTGATGATGGGCATGGGCGAGCCGCTGCTGAATTTTGACAACGTTGTCGATGCCATGAACCTCATGATGGAAGATCTGGCGTACGGCATCTCCAAACGTCGCGTGACGCTGAGTACCTCTGGCGTTGTCCCTGCACTTGATCGCCTGGCTGAGGTTACTGATGTTTCATTGGCGATTTCACTGCACGCGCCCAATGATGAGTTGCGTAACAAGCTGGTCCCGCTCAACAAGAAGTACCCGATAGCTGAGCTGTTGGCCGCGACCAAGCGCTACTTTGCCAGGCTGCCCGACAAGCGTAAGGCGACTATTGAATACACGGTTATTGAAGGCATGAACGACCAGCCGGAGCACGCCCATGAACTGGCGGTGCTGCTGAAAGATCTGCCATGCAAGATCAACCTGATTCCGTTTAACCCGTTCCCGGAAAGCGATTTCCGTCGGCCGAGCATGAACGCCACTCGCCGGTTCCAGAAGGTGCTGAACGAGGCCGGGCACATTGCAACCATCAGAACGACTCGTGGCGATGACATTGACGCCGCGTGCGGTCAGTTGGTGGGTAAGGTTGAAGACAGAACTCGACGGAGTCAGCGATACATCGAAGTGCGTCAGGTAAATCCCTGAAACGGAACTGACAAAAAATAAACAGTAACGAGGAATGCAAAACTGTGACCTATAGATCAACGAGCTGGCGTTTGTCTGTGATAGCGGCCCTGACGTTGGTCGCCTCATTGGTTACAGGTTGTGTCACCACTACCGATAGCCGGTTCTCCCGCGAGGCGGACCGGCAGGAAGCCATAGCTGATTACGTCCAGCTGGCCACGGCCTACATCGGGCAGGGCAACCTTGAGCGAGCCCGTCATCACCTTGAGCGCGCTCTGGATCTCGATTCCGACAGCGCCGGGGCCCTGGCTGCAATGGGACTGATCTACAACGCTGAAGGCGAAGCTGCGCTGGCCGAGAAGAGCTTTAAGCGGGCGATCTCATCGGACTCAGACTACACCCGCGCACGGGTCTATTACGGTGCATTCCTCTATGGCCAGGGCCGCATGGATGAGGCCGTTAGTCAGTTCCGTTTGGCCTCACGAGATACTGAATATAAAGATCGCGGCTCGGTGTTCTTCAATCTGGGCATGACTCAAGAGCGTCTGCAGGAACTGGACGCCGCCACATCTTCCTACCGCAGAGCCGTTGAACTGACCCGGGGCGACGCCCGATCGCTGCTTGCGCTCTCACGGGTGCTGGCAGAGCAGGGGGAGTTCAATGCTGCCTCCCGTTATTACGCCCGCCTCTCCATGATGATGCAGAAAAACGACCGCCTGCGGCATTCTCCGGAAAGCCTGCTGACCGGTATTCGCATCGCCCATCATTTGAATAACCGAAATCAGGAAGCCAGCCTGGCCCTGCAGCTGAAGAATAATTTCCCGGAGTCAGTCGAGTATCAGCAATATAAGGCACTGATGTCCAATGGCGATTGAAGAAAACCTAGATGTAATGACAAGCGATCCAGTGGGCCTGCAGTTGAAGCGGGCACGTGAGCAGAAAGGATTGAGTGACAGCGAGGTCGCCCAGGCCCAGCACTTGCGGCCCGCCGTGATTCAGGCGATTGAGGCCGGAGAATACGGCCAGGTTGACAGCGAACTGTTTCTGAAAGGGTATGTCAGAGCTTATGCCCGCCAGGTGGGGCTGGACGATAACAAGATTATTGCCGATCTGGACCGCGAGCTGGAGCCACTGCGACAGAAACGGGAGCAGGAAGTTGAAGCCAATCCTCTGGTCGACATTGAACGTCGGCGCCGGAGAAAGCGCCGCCTTGCCAGGGTGGTGTTGCTGCTGAGTGTGGCAGCGCTGGCCGGTTACCTGGTGTTTGCATTCGTCCTGCCGGAGTCAGACATGACAGCACCGGCGGAATCAACAGAGGCGCCGGTAACGGAAGAATCGCCGGAGGTCGACTCCGAACAGGCGGTTGCAAGTGAAGAACCTTCCACTCTGGCGTCGCAAGTGCCTGCAATGCCAGTGGTTGAAGAACCGGAAACTCCCCAGCCTGAGGCGGAGATCGTCGAAGAACCGGCAACTGATCCGGTGATGGACAGCGCCGCGGACGATAGCGTGCCGGTTGCGCCGATCGAGACTGGTTCGGTAGCCGCACCGGCCACGGAATCGGTAATCCAGGAGCCTTCGGAGCCGGTGGCGGTGACAGAAACCGGTCGGCTGCAGATCAGTTTTCGCGCTGATTGCTGGGTTCAGGTTAGTGATGCCGACGGCGAACGACTGGTAAACTCTCTGCAAAGGGACGGTGACCGGATCGATGTGTCCGGTGATACTCCGTTCAGGGTAGTGATCGGTGCGGTAAGCGCGGTCGATTCTATCCGTTTTCAGAACGAGCCTGTGGATATGGGCGATTTTCGCGTGGTCAACAATCGCTCAGAATTCACCCTGGCGAATTGAAACTTGATGAACTTATTGATATCGGTCAGCACTCCATGAAGCACGAATCCCCGATCGTTAGACGCAAATCCCGCCAGATCATGGTGGGCAATGTACCTGTTGGTGGTGATGCGCCGATTGCGGTTCAGAGCATGACCAACACCAACACCCTCGATGTGAACGCCACCGTTGGCCAGGTCCGGGCGCTGGAAGAGGCCGGTGCTGATATCGTGCGTGTGTCGGTACCGTCAATGGATGCTGCTGAAGCCTTCGGCAAGATTCGCGAGCAGGTGTCAGTTCCGTTGGTTGCGGACATCCATTTTGACCACAAGATTGCACTTCGGGTGGCAGAACTGGGTGTCGACTGCCTTCGCATTAATCCCGGCAACATTGGTCGGGAAGACCGTGTCAGTGCCGTGATCAGCGCTGCCCGCGACCGCAACATTCCCATTCGTATTGGTGTTAACGCCGGGTCCCTGGAAAAGGAACTGCAGCGTAAGTATGGCGAGCCAACCGCAGATGCTCTGGTTGAGTCGGCCATGAGACATATCGACATTCTCGACCGTCACGATTTTCAGGACTTCAAGGTGAGCCTCAAGGCTTCCGAGGTATTCATGACCGTGGCGGCCTACCGTAATCTCGCGGCGCAGATTGAACAGCCGCTGCACCTGGGGATCACCGAGGCCGGTGGCTTCCGCTCAGGAACGGTGAAATCCTCGATTGGGCTGGGCATGTTGTTGATGGATGGCATCGGCGACACCATCCGGGTTTCCCTGGCTGCTGATCCGGTTCAGGAAGTGAAAGTCGGATATGACATTCTCAAGAGCCTTCGTCTCCGTAGCCGCGGCATCAACTTCATCGCTTGCCCGAGCTGCTCCCGTCAGAACTTTGATGTTATCCAGACCATGAACGATCTGGAGGCGCGTCTGGAAGACGTGAATACGGCCATGGATGTTGCCATCATTGGCTGCATCGTGAATGGTCCGGGCGAGGCCAAGGTAGCTGACATCGGCCTGACCGGCGGCAGCCCGAAAAACCTGTTTTACATGGCGGGTAAACCGAATCAGAAGCTCGACAATGCGAACCTTACCGACGACCTTGAGCGCCTGATCCGAGAGGAAGTGGCGCGGCGCAAGGAAGAGGAAGACGCTATCATTGCCCGCTCAGGAAACTGATAGCACACGGTTTTCCGGCACCATCATCCAGACACACGTTTAAGGGTTTAACTTGGCTAAGATTCAGGCAATTCGCGGGATGAACGATATCCTGCCGGAGCAGACGCCCGTTTGGCAGTTTGTTGAGGGCAAAGTACGAAAGGTTCTTGCCCAGTATGGGTACCAGGAAATTCGTATGCCCATTGTCGAGCAGACCGATCTGTTCAAACGCTCCATCGGAGAAGTAACCGACATCGTCGAAAAGGAAATGTACACCTTCGACGATCGCAACGGGGACAGCCTGACCCTGCGCCCTGAGGGCACGGCCGGCTGTGTGCGAGCAGCCGAAGAACACGGGCTTCTGTTCAACCAGACGCGCCGACTCTGGTACACCGGCCCCATGTTCCGGCACGAACGTCCGCAGAAGGGGCGCTATCGTCAATTTCACCAGATTGGTGTCGAGTGTTTCGGCATGGCCGGACCGGATATCGACGCCGAGCTGCTGATACTGACAGCCCGCCTGTGGCGTGAGCTGGGATTGGCGGAGCATACCCGCCTGGAAATCAACTCCATTGGCACGTCAGAGGCCCGCAAGGTCTACCGACAGGCCCTGGTGGAGTACCTTAGCCAGTACAAAACCGACCTGGATGCAGACAGTCAGCGTCGCCTGGAGACAAATCCGTTGCGGATCCTCGACAGCAAGGACCCGGCAACACGCAGCATTCTGGAAAACGCCCCGAATCTTGACCAGTACCTGGATGACGATTCCCGCGCCCACTTTGACCGTTTGCGCGAGCTGCTGGACGCAGCTGGGATCGAATACACCATTAATCCTGCACTGGTTCGCGGTCTGGACTATTACGGCAAGACTGTCTTTGAGTGGATCACCGACAGCCTTGGTGCCCAGGGCACGGTCTGTGCCGGTGGCCGTTACGACGGTCTGGTGGAGCAGCTCGGTGGAAAACCTACCCGTGCCGTTGGCTTTGCCATGGGACTTGAGCGCCTTATTCTGCTGCTCGAGACGCTCGACCTGATTCCCGAGCATGTGAACAACAACGCCGACGTCTACGTCACGGCTATGGGAGACGGCGCCCTGGCGTCGGCGCTGGCATTGGCTGAGGAGCTGCGGGCTGAACTGCCGAATGCGGTGATTATTTCCCACTGCGGCGGCGGCAGCTTCAAGAGCCAAATGAAAAAGGCTGACAAAAGCGGCGCTCGCTATGCCATCATCCTCGGCGAGAACGAAGTGGCCAACGGCCGCGTGGGGTTGAAACCCCTGCGTTCGGATGAACTCCAGCAGGATCTGGCGCGGGATGAGCTGGCCTCGTCACTGACTGCCGCTCTCAAACACTGACGTTTACTAAAAATAGCAACGAATTCGACTACAGGAGTCATCATGGCTGAACTGCGCACCGAAGAGGAACAGGTCCAGGCGATCAAAGACTGGTGGAAAAAGAATGGTAGTTCACTGCTGATCGGTATCGGCGCCGCACTGGCGATCGTGTTCGGCTGGCAGGCCTGGCAGAACCACGAAGCCCAACAGCGCACCGAAGCCGCGAACCAGTTCGCCAACCTCTTGAATGCTTTCAGCGACCAGTCTGACGAAACCAGCGGTGAAACCGTAGCCTTCGTTGCCCAGACCCTTCGTGAGGACTACACCGATAGCGCCTACGCGGTCTACGGCAACCTGATCCTGGCCCGTCAGCAGCTGATGGCTGGGGAGTCTGAAGCCGCTATTGAAGCGCTAAAATGGGCGCTTGAGAAGAGTGGCGAGCAGCAGGCACTGACCCTGGTTGTGCGCAGCCGCCTGGCCCGCGCCCAGTTTGATGCCGGTCAGTACGACGAAGCACTGGTTACCATCGATGAGGCGGCCGAGGCAGACAGCTTCAATGCCATTTTCTCGGAACTTCGGGGTGATATCCTGCTGGCACAGGGTGATCGGGACGGTGCCCGTGACGCCTATCTGGCCGCACGAGAGCAGAGTCAGCAGGGCCGCAGTGGCATCCTTGAGCTGAAACTGTCTGATCTTGGTGTAGGGGAGGATGCCTGATGCGGATGTCTCGCACCGGGTGTGTTCGCGGGCTTCTCGCCACTGGGATGCTGACCGTCATCGGGTTGGCCGGGTGTAGCACCACGGATACCTTCGAGCAGCCGGCGCCGGTCCCGGAAATTGAAAGCTCCGTTGAGTTCGATCAGGTTTGGAGCATGTCCGTTGGTGACGGTCATGACGGTGAATTTCTTTACCTCACGCCCCTGAATACGGGCGAGACTCTGTATGCAGCCTCGGCTGACGGTGAAGTGTACGCGGTGCAGGCCGAGAACGGTAAGGTGCTTTGGCAATCAGAGTTGGAGGATCGGATCTTCGCCGGTGTTGGCGGCGACAACGACCGTCTGTACCTGACCACTCGAGAAGCCGATCTGCTGGCGCTGTCCCGTGAAGACGGATCCGAGCTTTGGCGGGCTTCATTGCCGACAGAAGTGCTGGCCACCCCGCAGTCCAATGGACGTCTGGTGGTCGCTCAAACCACCGACGGTCGGGTACTGGCCTTTGATGCGACTAACGGTGAGAAGGTCTGGCAATACGACGGCGTTGTGCCTGTGCTTTCCATGCGGGCCGCTGCGGCTCCGCTGGTCGGAGGCGATGTAGTGATTGCCTCGTTTGCCAACGGCAAGCTGGTGGCACTCAGTGCTGAGGCCGGACAGCCGTTATGGCAATACGAAGTGGGTGAACCCCAGGGCCGTACCGAACTGGAGCGCCTGGTAGACATCGCAGGCCAGCCGCTGGTGATTGATTCAGCCATTCTGGTGGTGGGTTATCAGGGCAAACTGGCCCTGGTGGACATCCGCACAGGCCAGGAAATCTGGAGTCGTAAAGCCTCCAGTCTGTATTCGCCGATGATTGGCGACGGCAATATCTATCTGGCCTCCGCCAATGGCGAAATCGTAGCCCTTCGTGGATCTGATCGCCGTGAGCTTTGGCTGCAGGATCGTCTGGCCTGGCGTCAGCTGACACAGCCCATGGTGGTGGATGAGTACCTGGTGACCGGTGATTTCGAGGGTTATCTGCACATTCTGGACAGCAAGGACGGCAGTCTGCAGGGCCAGCTTGAATTCGATGATGAGGGTATACGCGTACCTGCACAACGCTTGCGCAATGGTAATCTGCTGGTCTTTGGCAACAGCGGTGATATGGCGGTGTTTGAACTCCGTGCCGTTGAGTGAAATTCTCCAGCCTGGCGACGACGCCGGGCTGTTTTCCTTTTTTTGTAGCGATCTATTATGACCCCAGTAATTGCCCTTGTCGGCCGCCCAAACGTAGGCAAGTCGACGCTTTTCAACCAGATGACCCGATCCCGGGATGCACTGGTCGCGGATTTTCCCGGCCTTACCCGCGATCGCAAGTATGGTGAGGGTAACTATGAGGGTCAGCGTTTTATCGTCATCGATACCGGCGGCCTGACTGGTGACGAAGAAGGACTCGATGCGGAAATGGCCCGACAGTCGATGCAGGCTGTGGAAGAAGCCGACATCGTTCTGTTCCTGGTAGATGGCCGTGCCGGTTTGACCGGCGGTGATGAGACCATTGCCAACCACCTGCGCCGCTCCGGTAAGCAGGCGCACCTGGTCGTCAACAAAACCGATGGCCAAGACCCTGATATTGCCGCTGTGGATTTCTACAGCCTGGGTTACGAATCCACTTTCCTGATTGCGGCCTCCCATAACCGGGGTATCCGGTCGATGCTGGAATTATTGCTGCCATCAGAGGAAGAGCGTGAAGCTGCCGATCGCGCGGACAAGTACCCGGGTATCCGGATTGGCGTGGTCGGGCGCCCGAACGTGGGCAAATCGACGCTGGTCAACCGCATGCTGGGTGAGGACCGGGTCGTGGTCTACGACATGCCGGGGACTACCCGCGACAGTGTCTACATCCCTTACGAGCGTCAGGGGCATGAATACACCCTGATCGATACCGCCGGCGTTCGTCGCCGGAAGAACGTTCGGGAAACCGTCGAGAAGTTCTCCATCATCAAGACCCTGCAGGCCATTGATGACGCCCACGTGGTTATTCTGGTGATTGACGCGAGGGAAGGGCTGGTTGATCAGGATTTGCACCTGATTGGCTTTGTTCTCGATGCTGGCCGATCGCTGGTGGTTGCCGTAAACAAGTGGGACGGCATGGACCCTGACGACCGGGCCAAGGTTAAGGAACAGGTTCGGCGCCGACTCGACTTCCTGGACTACGCCGACAAGCATTACATTTCGGCGCTGCACGGCTCCGGTGTCGGGGTTATGTACGATTCGGTTCAGGACTGCTATGAATCCGCCATGGCCAAGTGGCCCACCAACCGTCTGACCGCGATCCTTCAGGACGCTATTGCGCAGCACCAGCCACCGATGGTTCATGGGCGGCGGATCAAGCTTCGTTTCGCCCACCAGGGTGGGTCCAACCCGCCTGTTATCGTAGTCCATGGCAACCAGGTGGATGCGTTGCCGGGCTCCTACAAGCGCTATCTTGAAAATACCTTCCGCAAAGTCCTGAAGGTGACGGGCTCGCCCATTCGCTTCGAATTCAAGTCGGGCGAAAACCCGTTTGCCGGTAAGGTAGATCGCCTCACGCCGCGCCAAAAGGTAAAGCAGGACAACGATCTGAAGAAGGGTCGGCGGATCAAGAAAACCCGCCAGAAAAGTCTCAAACGCTGAGTGGCTGGGGGCTGGGATCAGCCCCCCTTAGCGTCCTCAACCTGTTTGGCCTGGACCGCGGTCAGGGCAATGGTGAAGACAATGTCTTCCACCAGCGCACCCCGGGAAAGGTCATTGACGGGCTTCCTCAGGCCCTGGAGCATTGGCCCGATACTGACAACATTGGCACTGCGCTGAACCGCCTTATAGGTGGTGTTGCCGGTGTTAAGGTCAGGGAATACAAACACCGTTGCCTTGCCTGCCACCTTGCTGTCTGGTGCCTTGTTTTTTGCCACGCTCTCAATCGCCGCTGCGTCGTATTGCAGGGGGCCGTCGATGAGCAGATCTGGTCGTCTCTGCCGAGCTATCCTCGTAGCCTCACGTACTTTCTCCACGTCCTGTCCGGTTCCGGATTCCCCGGTACTGTAGCTGATCATCGCGACCACCGGCTCGATGCCAAAGGCCTCGGCTGACTCCGCGCTCTGAATAGCAATGTCTGCCAATTCCTCAGCATTTGGGTCTGGATTAATGGCGCAATCGCCGTACACCACGACCTGCTCGGGCAACAACATGAAGAACACCGACGACACCACTCGGGCGTGGTCGTGGGTCTTGATCAGTTGCAGGGCTGGCCTGACCGTGTTGGCCGTGGTATGAACCGCCCCTGAAACGAGGCCATCCGCTTGGTCCTGGGCTACCATCATGGTGCCCAGGACCACATGATCTTCCAACATGGCTTCGGCCATATCCGGTGCCAAGCCCTTGTGTTTGCGCAATTCCACCATGGGTGCGATGTAATCGGCCCGCACGCTGGCCGGGTCGATTACTTCGATGTCGTCGGGCAATGTTAATCCCTGTGAGCTGGCCACGTTTCTGATTTCGCCCGGGTTGCCAAGGAGCACACAACGAGCCAGGCCGCGCTGGTGGCAGATAATGGCTGCCTGCACGGTCCGGGGTTCGTTACCTTCCGGCAGCACGATCCGTTTGTTGGCGCGTCTGGAACGTTCCGACAACTGGTAGCGGAAGGCGGGCGGCGAGAGCCGGCGCTGGCGCTGGACTTTCAGGTGATTCTGAAGCCAGTCGGTATCGATCTGCGTGGCGACGGATTCCATGGCTCTCTCGATGCGATCGGGATCGTCCACCGGAATCGCAGAGGATAGATTTGCCAGCATGTGCGCGGTTTCATAGGTGTTGGTGTCTGAGGCCAGCACCGGCAGCCCGGTGTCCAGGGCGCGGCGACACAAATCAATAATACGAGAATCGGGCAACAGCCCGCCGGTCAGCAACAAGCCGGCCAGGGGCACTCCGTTCTGAGCCGCCACAGCCGTGGTGACCACAATATCCTCTCGATCCCCGGGAGTGACCAGTAGTGTACCGGGCTTGAGGGTGTCGGCCATGTTCCTGATCGACCTGGCGACGACGGAAACCGATTGCACCCGGCGACTGTGCATCTGGCCCTCGTTCAGAATTTGTATGTCCAGCTCTCGCGCAAGGTCTGAGACACGGGGCGCCAGCAACTCCGGCTGCCAGGGGATTTCCGCGAGCAACTGGAATCGGTTGTCGCTGAATACCTTGCATTCGCTGCGGTAATGGGCGGGGGATGTCTCTTCGTCAGTGCGTCGTTGGAGTGAGAGCCCTGAGAGCCCGTCCCGTTCCGGTTCGCCAACCTTGTTCAGGATCACGCCGATTACGTCCGGGTCTGAGGGATCGGCAAACAGCCGCGCAGAGAAGTCGAGTTCTTCATCTAGAGCCGCCGGGTCACTGCTCTTCGGTGAGCTGACGAGGATGACGTCAGAGCCCAGATTTCGAGCGACTTCGACATTCAATCGGGCGATGTAGGCTTCGGTCAGATCTGGAACCAGACCCTCAATGATGACCACGTCCACATCCTGTGCAACTTTCTGATATTCGCCAACGATGGTTTCCATCAACAGATCGGACTTGCCGCGATTCAGAAGGTGCTGGGCCTCTTTAAGTGTTACGGGGTCAGGTGGCTGGAGGTGGCTGCGGGCGCGAATAAACTCGACGGAAGTGTCTTTGCCGTTGTTGTGCAGCGTCTCGCTCCGATGAGCAGACTGCAGGAACGGCTTGTAGAAGCCGACACTGACGCCAACCCGCTCCAACGCTCGTAACAGACCCAAACAGACGGAGGTCAGACCGGAGTCCAAGGACGTCGGGGCGATAAACAGACTTTTTGCCATATAGAGATTCCTGGAATTGAAAGGATTACACCGGGCTGCTGGTGGCAAGCCGGGACGCCTCCCTCGCGATCACCAACTCTTCATCGGTGGGAATGACCAGGACGGGGAAACGGGAATCGCTGCTCTCAACCCGACCCTGGCTGTACGCCCCGTGGGCTTCATTCAGTTCACTGTCGATTTGGAAACCCATTAATCGGAGATGGCTGAGAGCCTGTTGTCGGACTCGGGCACTGTTTTCTCCAATCCCGCCGGTGAAGACCAGGGCGTCGAGCGAGGTCAGTGAGGCCATCATTGCGCCAACATACTTGGCCAGGCGGAAGCAAAAGATGTCGATGGCCAGGGCCGAGGGCTCGTGGCCATGGTCGGCGAGATCGCAGAGGGAGCGCATGTCGTTGGTCTGGCCAGACAGCCCCAGCAATCCGCTCTTCGTGTTCAGAACCTCGGTGATTTCTTCCGCGGAAATACCCTTGTCAGCCAGAAAGTCGAACAGGCCGGGATCCACGTCACCGCTGCGAGTGCCCATTACCAGGCCTTCCAGCGGGGTTAATCCCATACTGGTATCGACACTGATGCCATCCCGGATCGCTGTAATGCTGCAGCCATTGCCAAGATGGGCTGAGATAATGGATGTGGTTGCGGGCGTTCGTCCCAGTCTCCGGGCTGCCTCCTGGGCCATGAAAAAATGACTGGTGCCGTGAAATCCGTAACGCCTGACGGCCCAGTCTCGATAGTAAGCCTCGGGCAGGGCATAAAGAAACGCTCTGGCCGGCAGTGTTTGGTGAAACGCGGTATCAAAGACCGCAACCTGTGGCACGCTCGGGTACAGGCTTCGGGTTGCTGCGATTCCGGCGAGGTTCACCGGGTTGTGCAAGGGCGCCAGGCTGGCGCAGTCCTCAATGGCGGCGATGCTCTCGTCATTGAGTAAGGCTGCCTCACGAAACGTTTCCCCGCCGTGGACGACCCGGTGGCCAATAGCGATTGGATCGTTTGCCATGATGGCTTGATCCTTTAGGGCGTTAATCAAGGTGCTGAGGGCAGTTTCATGGGAAGCGCCGGAGGGCAGTTGCACCGGCTGTTCGCTCGCGCTGATTCGAGCAAAAGCATCGTTACTGTTCAGTCGTTCGGCAAGGGCGGAAGCCTGCTTGCGGTGTCGACTGTCAAAAACAGCCAGCTTCAGCGAAGAGCTGCCGCAATTGATAACGAGTAGGTTGGCATCCATGGTTCGATGGGTCCTGATCGATCAGATCTGTACGCGCTGGTTGGTCTTAAGCCATTCTTCAAATTCGGTGGCCGGAAGCGGACGGCTGTAGAAATAGCCTTGGGAGAAATCACACCCTTCGGCTTTCAGGAAGTGGGTCTGGGACTCATCTTCAACGCCTTCGGCAATCACGCGCAGTCCCAGGCTATGCGCCATGTTGATAATGGCCCGAACCAGTGACGCGTCCTCCGGCTCTTTCATGACGTCCTGCACAAAGGATTTATCGATTTTCAGGGTGTCGAAGGGGTAGCTCTTCAGGTAGCTAAGCGCTGAATACCCGGTGCCAAAGTCGTCAACTGACAGTCGAATCCCTTCCCGGTCCAGCAGACGAAGGATTTCGGCGGTTTCGATGGAGTTGTCCAGGATCAGCCGCTCGGTGATTTCCAGTTCCAGCTGTTCAGCAGCCAGGCCACTGTTTCCAAGCGCCTGCATTACCGCATCGGTAAAGTGCGGGTCCCGGAATTGGCGAGGCGACACGTTCACCGAAACGCCGATGTTGCGTCCGGTGATGTCTTTCCATTCGACGGCGGTTTTGCAGGCCTCCTCCAGCACCCATTCACCGATGGGGATAATCAGGCCGGTTTCTTCAGCCAGGGGAATAAAGCGGTCCGGCATGACCATGCCCATGGCGGGATTGTTCCAGCGCAGCAGCGCCTCGACCGCAACCAGATTGCCGGAATCGGTATGAACAATGGGCTGGTAGTAGAGTTCAAGCTCCTTGAGCTCAATTGCCCGGCGCAGGCGCGACTCCATTTGCAGGCGCTCATGGGAAACCTCGGTCATTTCCGGGGTGAAATGGGCGTAGGCACTCTTGCCCTTGTGTTTGGCCTGGTACATGGCGGCGTCGGCGTGCTGGAGCAGGGTGCCGCTGTTGTCGGAGTCAACCGGGAACACGGCGATACCGATACTGGTGGTGATGAACACTTCCTGGCCGTTCAGGATATACGGTGGCGAAAAGGTCTTCAGAATGCGATCGGCAACCTGTGAGGAAGCTTCGGGGCCAGTCAGTCCGGGCAGGATTACCAGGAACTCGTCACCGCCGAGCCTGGCTACGGTGCTGGTGCCGCGCAGGCAGCTGGAAATTCGACGGGCGGCCTCAATCAGCAAGTTGTCGCCGGCATCATGGCCCAGAGTGTCATTGATGTGTTTGAAATTATCGAGATCCAGAAACATCACTCCGACCTGAGTGTTTTCACGACGGGCCTGGGCAAGCGCCAGCTTTAGGCGGTCTAGCGCCAGCATGCGATTGGGTAGCCCCGTCAGGATGTCGTAGTTGGCCTGACGCAGCAGTTGCTGCTCGTAACGTTTTCGTATGCTGATGTCTTCGCCAAGAATCAGGTAGCCGGTGGTGGCGCCGCAGCTATCTTTGATGGGAGTGACGATCAGTTGCTCCCAGAAACGCTCTCCATTCTTACGAATGCTGTTGACTTCACCCTGCCAAACTCCGACCCGCTGAACCTGAAGCCGGATGGATTGCCAAAGGTGTCGGCTCTCCCGGTTTTCCAGATCATTTTCACTGAGTGCGCCCGGGTGCTTTCCAAGGATTGACGAGGCGTTATAGCCAGTCAGTTGGGTGAACTTCTGGTTGGCAAATTCGACCCGCCACTTTCGATCACAGATAAGGACAGAGGAGGGGCTTTGCTCAATGGCCTTGGAGAATTTGCGGATCTCGGCGGCATCCCGCTCCTGGCGGATCACGTCATCATTTAGGCGCTCCCGCATCTGGTTGATGGCGTCGGTTACGCGCCCCAGCTCATCACTCTCATTAGACGGAGTTATGGGCCGGTCCAGCTCGAGTGGTCGGGAAAGATTCGACAGGGAGAAATCCCGGGCGTAGTCGGCCATGGTTGAAAGATGGCGGGTAACGAAGTGTTGAAAGATCCAGATGATCAGGATTGAGACAAAAAAAGTTTTCAGGAACTGGGTGGCCAGAATGATGCCAACCTTACGTTCCATTTCCTCGTAGACGCGCTTGAGATCGGCCGTGACGGTAAGTTCTCCCAGCTCAAACATCTCGTCCCCCATATGAACGAGGCTAAAGCTGTGGGATCGGGTTTGAGTATCGCGCGGGATATCGCCCATGACCAACTCGGAATCCGGCTCAATGCGTAATCTGAGATGAACGATGTCGGGCAGGCTCAAGATGCCTTCCATCTGAGTCTGAAGCAGTTTCTGGTCCAGTGCCCAGAGGCTTCTGGCAAGGCTGGAGGAATAGCCGGCTTCGACAACCTCCATTCGGTTGTCGATCTGCGAAAGGTCCTTTCTGTAGTCCGAGTAAATCTGAATACCGGAGGCAATCAAGGTGAATACTGAGCTGAATAGAAGTATCCAGGCCAGCAGCCTGAAGGACAGGGGAGAGCCCTTTCGGAAACGTTGGAGACGCGTCGACAATTTTGGCATGCCGTGAACTTCTGCCATCCGGTCTGGTTTATAGGTACGTCAAAGCCGCTACCTGACCGACTATAGCAGTAGTTTGTTTCAACTGTCCCGCAAACATAGGAAAAATAGAGGGAAATGTGTGACGGTTCAGGAGCTATGAACATCGTTCAAAAGGCTCGGTTGACCTGAGTCAATGTCCCCATCCACTTGGTAACTTATTCTGGAGTCAGATTCACTAACGGTATGCGGAGAATTCAAATGTACTTGGATGCAGTTGTAATCGCAGGATTGGTAACGGTATTGCTGATATTGGGGTTTTTCGTCGGGGTCGCACTGTTTGTGGTGAGGGACCAGAAATTACATGGCCATAACAGTGCTGAAAATAATTCCTCAGACAAACCGCCCATGTAGGCAGAGCATGCTGAATAGAAATGGCGTCCCCTAGGGGGTTCGAACCCCTGTTGCCGCCGTGAAAGGGCGGAGTCCTAGGCCACTAGACGAAGGGGACGCAACGTTTTCAAAAGCTTGCCTCGTCGAGGTGGCGCGTATATTAAGTAAGGCTCAGGGGTGTGTCAACGATTTTTCTAAAAAAATTGAATTAAATTAGCCGTTCCCTTCGGCCGATCTCACTAACGCACAGAATCCTCAAGGGCTGCCCGAAGCTCTGGAAAGCGGAAACTGTAGCCTTGGTCAGTTAGCCGCGCGGGTTTGGCTTTTTGCCCCGTCAGTAATAGCCCCGCCATCTCACCCAGGGCAATCTTGAGCACCGGAGCCGGTGCCGGGAATAGTGTTGGTCGACGGACCACTTTTCCCAGACATCGAGTGAATTCGGCATTAGTGACCGGGTTGGGGCTGACCACGTTATAGGGCCCGTAGGCGTCATCGCTTTCGAGCATCCAGATAAGTGCACCGACAACGTCTTCCCGGTGCACCCAGGGCATGTACTGGCGGCCGTCTCCAAGCCTGCCACCCAGTCCCAGCTTGAAGGGTGTCACCATCCGCGCCAGAAATCCTCCGCCAGGCCCCGCGACGACCCCGGTTCTGGACAGACAAACCCGGACTTTGTCCTGTTCCAGGGCCAGGGCGGCATTTTCCCAGTCCCGGCAGAGCTGATGGGTAAACTCATCGCGGGGTTCAGTCTGCTCAGTTACCTCCGCGTCCCCTTGGTTGCCATAGAAGCCGACCGCCGATCCCGAAACCATCACCCGAGGAGGCTCTCCCCAGCTTCGAATCACATCGACCAGAGTTTCCGTAACTCCAATCCGGCTGTCTCTAAGCTCTTGTTTTCGCTTTTCCGACCAGCGTTTGTCAGCAATCCCTTCTCCCGCGAGGTTAATGACTGCATCGTAGCCTGGGTGGGAGCGGAGCTGATTAAGGTCTTGTATGGTTTCTACCCGTCCGCAAACCGCTCTCACATCATCAGGGCTCTGTCGGCTGAGTACCGTCAATTCATATCCCCTACCCAGTAACTCGGGGCACAGGACCTTGCCAATAAAGCCGGTGCCGCCGGTAACAAGAATGTTTTTGGTCATGGCCTTTGTCCTCCTCGCTCATCATCCTTCGAGGGGCGTCCGGTAATCAGGAGCGCCCGCTGAATAGGGGTGGTCGGTGCTCTGAAGCTCAGCTGTTAATGCCGCCCAGTTGATGCACAACCACTTCTTTAATGGCTTCGCCGAGTTGCGGGTTTTCGCCGATGGGCGGGGCTAGCTCAATGGTAACGCTGTGTGTCTCCTCGAGCTCTTTGATCATGGCCGGCACGTCTTTACGCAAATGTCGGCCCGCTGCCAGGAATAGTGGGACAATCGTAAACCTATGCACTCCGTCCTGAACGCCCTCTGCAACGATGTCATCCAGTGAGGGCTCGGCTAGCTCCATGTAGGCAATGCGCGAGTCGGCGACGGCGGTAAGGGTAGGGGTCGCGAGGTTTTCGAAAGTCTCGCACCAGCGCTTGTCACTACTGCCGTGTGCTAACAGAATAATGCGATTGCTCATCAGTGCTCCTGAGTCATCAGTTATCGGGTGTCTGTCGTCAACCTGCACAACCGTTTAAATGGCAGGTTCATAAACTTTAAAAATAGCAGGGTGTCAGTCTATGTTCGATTGGAAAGAGATTCTGGATTTCTGGTTTGGCGAACTGGATGCCGATGGCCTGTCCGATCGGGCACACAGAAACCGTTGGTTCCGGGCCGACCGCAAGTTCGATCAGGAAATCCGTCGGCGCTTTATGTCGATGGTGCTGTTCGCCTCGGAGCAGGGGCTGGAGCATTGGCGGAGTGAGCCGGGAGGGCTGCTGGCCGAGATCCTTCTGCTCGATCAGTTCTCACGAAATATCTTCCGTGGCGCTGGCATGGCTTTTGATCAGGACGCCCAGGCACGCAAGCTCTGCCGGCAGGCGATGGCGAAAGGTCAGGACATGGCGCTGCCGCCGCTTCAGCGGGCATTTCTCTACATGCCCCTGCAACATTCGGAGCGCATTGAGGACCAGCGAACCTCCGTGGATTGTTACGAGCAACTGGCGGCCTCAACGCCTGGCCTGTTGGGAGACTTCCTGCAGAGTTTTGCACAGTCTTCCCGGGATCATATGGCAATTATTGAGCGGTTCTCGCGATTCCCTCATCGTAATAAAGCGCTGGGGCGTACCTCAAGCGACGCCGAAAAAGAATACTTGGCCGGTGGCAGGACATTTGGTCAGTGATGTCCGATTTCTTTCCAGTTTGTATAAAAAATGTACATGATTCCCCCTTCGCCGGAATAGCTTGATAGAATGCGCGACTGTTTTGATGTGGGTGCGCGCATCGTGTGCCCGGAATGATTTGGGGAAAATTCGGATGTTTAATGCAGGGCGTTTTTTGCGTTCCGGGCTTCTTTTGGCTGTTTCAATCGTGATTTCGCCGCTCTCACAGGGCGCTTCTTTGAATGACGATTTGCTACGTCGGATGTCGAAGGCGGCGCCGGAGCTCGATCCCGTCGTACTCGAAACCGCGTTCAATGCAACCCGGTGTGCGGTGTTCTCCGGTGTTGAGATGCCGCAACGCCTGGCGGTGATCGATTTTTCACTGCCGTCCAGTCGCGAACGTTTGTGGATCTTCAGCCTGGAACAGGGGGGGCTGGTGCTTCGGGACCTTGTCGCCCATGGCAAGAATTCCGGGAATTTCGAATCCACAGCCTTTTCCAATGTCGAGGGGAGTTATCAGTCCAGCATTGGCCTATTCCGGGGCAGTGAATCCTATTATGGCAAACATGGATATTCCCTGCGCCTGGACGGATTGGAGCCGGGCTACAACGATCAGGCCCGGCGTCGCGCCATTGTTATTCATGGTGCGGACTACGTGAATGAGTCGTGGGTGAACAAGTATGGCAGGATCGGTCGCAGTCATGGTTGCCCCGCGGTTGATAACCAGGTGATCGAGCGGGTGGTGGATAATCTCAAGGGCGGCCAACTGGTCTTCAAGTTCTACCCGGATCAGGAATGGCTCCATAGTTCGGAATACCTGAATTGTGGAGGTGGTGCAGTGGCCGGTAACGCTGGTGGTCATGGCGAGCAGGGCTGATCGATCAGCATTTGGTCAGATTGTTCGCTCTTTAAACTGAGTTTGCGCAGAAGAGGAAAAACATCGAAAAACTTGTGAAAAAGAGGTTGACGGACAAGCTCCGATCCGTAGAATACGCCTCCGTTGTCGGCATGAACCGAACAGCATTGCGGGAATAGCTCAGTTGGTAGAGCACAACCTTGCCAAGGTTGGGGTCGCGAGTTCGAATCTCGTTTCCCGCTCCAGATTTCAAAAAACCCGGTTTCGGAAGAAACCGGGTTTTTTCGTTTCAGGCCGCAGCAAGTTCGGCGTTACCCTCCCTGGTCAGTTATAATCGCCAGCCTTAAAGGCGGTTAATAAACAGGATGGGAGCGCCAGCGCATGAAAGTCCATTCTCTCTGGGTGTATCCGGTGAAATCCCTGGCCGGTATCTGTGTTGATGAGCTTGAGCTGGACGATTTTGGTCCCGCCGGCGATCGTCGGTGGATGATTGTTGATGAAGAAGGTCACTTCGTAACCCAGCGTTCCCATCCAGAGCTTGCCAATATTCGGGTTTCGCTGGCAGATGGGCAGGTACAGTTGGGCATTCCCGGGCAGGGTAGTTTTACACTGCAGCCAACTGATGAGCGCATAAAAACTCTGGTCTGGCGGGACTGGGCCTCAGCGCTGCTGGGGCAGACCGATGCCAGTGAAGCACTGAGCCGCTTCTGCTCCAAGTCGGTCCGATTTGTCTACATGCCCGACGATTCTTTTCGGCGCGTGGATCCGGAGCGGGTGTCGGATCGGCGCCGAGTCAGTTTTGCCGATGGCTTTCCGCTTTTGGTCACCAATCTTGCGTCCCTGGAAGAGCTGAACAGCCGATTGCACGTGCCCGTGGAAATGCGCCGGTTCCGGCCCAATGTTGTTGTCCAGGGCGTGGCTCCCTGGGCTGAGGACCACTGGCGTGAGCTGGATGTTGGCGCCAGCAGGCTCAGCCTGGTCAAGCCGTGCTCTCGTTGTGTCATGACCACGGTCGATCCTGATCTCGGGGTAAAAGACCCGGCAACACAACCGCTCAAAACCCTGTCTGGCTACCGGCGAACTGCAGACGGGGTCATCTTTGGAATGAACGCCATTCACGACTCGGCGGGTCGGATTCAAGTTGGCGATCCAATCACCACGATCAAAACGGAGTAATACGCAACGTGCCATTGTTAACACTGGATGCCCTGTCTCTGGCTTATGGAATGCACCCACTGCTTGACCAGGCGTCACTGATCGTGGAGGCCGGTGAGCGGGTGTGTCTGCTAGGCCGCAACGGCGAAGGTAAATCAACGCTGTTGAAAATTGTCAGTGGGCAAGTGGTTCCCGACGGCGGCCTGGTTCGATTGGACGATGGTGCCGTGCTGGCGGTTCTGCCTCAGAATCTGCCCACACACGACACCCGCACCGCCTACGACGTTGTCGCCGGTGCCTTTCCAGAGACCGGTGAACTGCTGACCGAATTCCACCGGCTTTCCCAGCAGGCCGACGAGAGCAGTCTCGACCAAATGATGAAGGTGCAGGAGCGCCTTGAGGCTCTGGACGGTTGGCTCCTGGATCAGAAGGTGACCACCATTCTGGGACAATACGGCATCGACCCTGACCGGCAGCTGGACACCCTGTCGGGAGGCTGGCAGCGACGCGTGTTGCTGGCACGGGCCTTGGTTGCCGAGCCGGATATTCTGCTGCTGGATGAGCCCACCAACCATCTGGATGTGCCGGCCATTGCCTGGCTGGAAGAGGCGCTGGGCCAGTTCCGTGGCGCGATGCTGTTTGTCAGTCACGACCGGGCATTCATTCGCCGCATGGCGACCCGGATTGTGGAATTGGATCGCGGCAAACTCGTCAGCTTTTCAGCGACTTATGACAAATACCTAGAGTTGAAAGAAAAGGCACTCGAGGAAGAGGAGCGCCAGAATGCGCTCTTCGACAAACGCTTGAAGCAGGAAGAAGCCTGGATTCGCCAGGGTATCAAGGCCCGCCGCACCCGTAATATGGGGCGGGTGCGCGCCCTGAAGGCGATGCGTGAGGAGCATCGGCAACGCCGGACTCGTGGCGGCACGGCAACCTTTGCGGTCGAAGACGCGGCGCGTTCTGGCAAGCTGGTGGTGGAAACCCGGGATGCCGGATTCGGGTATCAGGCCAGCGCCGACATTATCCGGGATATGAACCTGACCGTCCTGCGCGGCGACAAAATCGGCCTGGTTGGTGAAAACGGCACTGGCAAAACCACGCTGGTGCGGCTGTTGCTCGGAGACCTGGAAGCCACTGAGGGATCGATCCGCCTGGGTACCAATCTTCAGGTTGCTTACTTCGATCAGCTGCGTGGCGAACTGGATCTGAGCAAGAACGCACTGGACAACCTGTCGGAAGGGCGTGAGTTCATCGATATCAATGGTCAGAGCAAGCATGTGTTGGGCTACCTGCAGGAATTCCTGTTCACGCCTGAGCGTGCCCGGTCTCCGGTACGGGTTTTCTCCGGTGGTGAACGGGCTCGCCTTCTGCTGGCAAAACTGTTCAGCAAGCCAGCCAACATTCTGGTGCTGGACGAACCTACCAACGATCTGGACGTCGAAACGCTGGAGTTGCTGGAAGAGCAACTGGCAGAGTTCAAAGGCACCGTCATCGTCATCAGTCACGACCGGGAATTCCTTGATAACGTCGTAACTGAAACCGTGTTCCTGGATGGCTCCGGGCGGGTGCGCGAGTATGTTGGTGGCTACAGTGACTGGCGTCGGCAGGGCGGATGCTTTCCATCTGAGGCTGGCGGCAATCGGCCAGACAAGCAGGATAAGCGCTCCAAGAGCGGGGCTGACGAGAAAGTGGCTCCGTCACCGTCCAAACCTGTGGGCCAGTCCACACAATCGAAACCCGCTAAGCTGAGTTACAAGCTTAAACTTGAACTTGAGGAATTACCGGGGAAAATCGAGGCCTTAGAGCAGGATATTGCTCGGCTGCAGACTACAGTTGCAGACTCAGACTTTTACTCTGGTCCACCGAACGATGTCTCAGCCACGCTTGATGAGTTGACGGACAAGGAAACCCGTCTTGAACAGGTGATTGAGCGGTGGATGGAGCTGGAGGAACAGGCGAATCAATGAATGTAAATTACAGTTTCAGGTTTCAGGACGGGCGTACGGTTGAATTCAAGGTAACCGATCAGCCGGCAGTGCCGGCGCCGAAGCAGCCGTCCTGGGTCAAGTTGGAGCATTGCCAGTGCTCCAACTGCCCGCTGCGATCCAGCGATACCGAGTATTGCCCGGCCGCAACGGAAATATTGCCCGTTGTGGAGGCGTTCCAGGCCGATGACGCCTATCAGAAAGTCGATGTAACCGTGACCGATGAGCGTCGTGCCTACGTGAAGCAGACCGCTCTTGAGGAGGCGCTCAGATCGTTGTTGGGGCTCAAGATGGCCACCAGCGGTTGCCCTGTACTTGCGGAACTGAAGCCTATGGCGATGCATCACCTCCCGTTCGCCAATACCGACGAGTTCATCACGCGCAGCGTGTCCCATTACCTGTTGCAGCAATACTTCGCCAAGCGAAACCATGAGGAGCCGGATTGGGATCTTAAGGGGCTGGTGGAGCGGAATCAGCGCCTGCAGTTGGTTAACCAGGCGTTGTGGCAGCGAATCCATTCGGTCTGTAAGGGCGACAGCAATCTCAAGGCTTTGCTGAACTTCTTCTCGATGGCCTCCAGTGTGAGCTTCTCTCTGGAAAGCCAGCTTCGCAAACTCGAAGCCAAAATGGGCGGCGAGCTGCACTGATCGGCTCAGTGCGCTGCCGCAGTTTAATGGCCCTGATGGTTTTCTTCAGGGGCTGGCCCTAGTTGATTCTCACCGCCAACACGTCGCATTCGGTGCCGTGCAATACCCCATTGGCGGTGGAACCCAGCAAGAGCTGGAAACCTTTCCTGCCGTGACTGCCAACGATGATCAGGTCCACTTCGTGTTCCTTGGCGAGGCGGTGAATCTCTGATTCCGGACGGCCAACGGTAACCACCTGATTGGCTTTTGGTATGTCGTACTGGTCTCCATAGCCGGCAAGTTGATCATGGGCGGCCTTGTCGAGTTGATCCTGTAATTCCGTCAGGTCCATGGGGATATCGCCACCGTAGGCGTAGCCGACCGGCTCAACCACATGAATTAGTAGCAATTCAGCGCCGTGGGCCTCACAGACTGCTTTGGCCTTGTTCAGGACCTGTGGCGCCTCCTCTGTCAGATCGATAGCAACAAGCATTTTGCTGTAAGCGGACATTGCGTCACTCCTTAATGCCGGACATAGCTTCAGAATAGTAGGTCTATTCTGATCCGAACAGTGTAGTTGGTAACTGATGCACATCAATGAACGGCAAGAAATTCAGGAGGCTGGCGGGCTGTGGTGCGCCCGCCAGGTTTAGAAAGAAGGGGTCAGGCGTTGCCTTGCAGCAGGGTAATCGTGGTTGCAAGCCCTTTGAGGATACCTTTTGAGTATCGGTCAATCACAAATCCAACGTTCTTTTCGTTGTAGTTGATGTAGGAGCCGCGAATGAATTCCCACTTGGACGATACATCACCCATGATCTCCTTCAGCTCGGCACCGGCGTCACCCCGCATGACGGTAGCCAGTAACTGGTCGAACTCCCGGGCCTGTTCGTCCAGCGGCTTTTCAGTAGCGGAGCCTTGGAAGGTTTGAGAAACCGACGAATTGGTGCGCACCGAATACTTGGCCATCATCTGGGCCATCTTTACTGCCGCTGATCGGGCCGCCTCAACCCTTGGGTTGGTCTTGGTTTGCACGTTTTCCTGGGCAACCTGATAAAGGTCTGTTGCCAGGTTGTTCATGGCAAGAGCCTGATTGGCCATATCGGATACCAGGCGCAGGTCGGGGTAGCCAGTCTTTCGAACGTCATTGATGTTGCTGCGCATCAGGGCCTTGAACTGATCAAACTCCTGGTTCAGGCCTTCGATCTGTTCGGTTGAGAGCACGCCGCTGGTGCTTTTTATAATGGTGTTCATCGCATCGTTGGCCGCATTGATGCCGATGACGATCTCGTTGAGGGTGTCGGTGTCGCCGCTGCCGCTGAACCGGTAGTAGGCATCCAGGGCCATGTAGTTGTTGACGCGGAATTCGTGCAGTTCTGACAGAAACCCTCCCCCTGTTTCCTGGGCGCGGGCACCCAGAGAGGTCAGTGCGAGCAGGATCAGTGCGGCTACCAGGGAGCGAACTCTCAGGCGGGTGTCTTCCATCGGATGAGTCTCCGTAATGCTGTTTTATTATTGTGGACTAAAGTCGCAGGTCGAAGTTAAAGTAACTTCGCTGGCCAAGCAAGCGGTTTTGGCCGCTGCAACGGCGGTAACTGTAAACAAGTATCAAATCCGGGAGTTAGCGTTCCGGAGTCTGTGGCCGGCGCCCACTTTTCAAATCCGTCGCAAGAAACAAATTGACAAACGCCCGTTTTTTTTTCATCGTGTGCCCTCGCGATTCAAACGACTGTATGAATTTTGGATCGAATGATCGGGCAGTGACCGAAATCTCGCTGCACAAACAGTCATCGCACCGCAACGTGTGGATGACTGGAAGCAGTTCCTAACACAGACTGGAGATCAGTTGATGATTTACGAAGGTAAAGCCATCACGGTTAAAGAGATCGAAGGCGGGATCGCTCAGTTGAACTTCGACTTGCAGGGCGAGTCAGTCAACAAGTTCAACCGTCTCACTATCGAAGAACTGGGTGCCGCAACTGACGCAATTAAAGCGCAAAAGAATCTGAAGGGCCTGGTCGTAACCAGTTCCAAAGACAGCTTTATTGTTGGTGCCGACATTACCGAATTCACCGAGCTGTTTGCCGGTTCGGAAGAGGATCTGGTAGCCAACAACCTGAAGGCCAACGAAGTATTCAACGCCGTTGAAGACCTGCCATTCCCAACTGTTACCGCCATCAATGGCATGGCACTGGGTGGCGGTTTCGAAATGTGTCTGGCCACCGATTACCGGGTTATCGACAAGACGGCCAAGGTTGGTCTGCCGGAAGTGAAGCTGGGTATCTTCCCGGGCTTTGGCGGCACAGTGCGTCTGTCTCGTCTGGTCGGTGTTGATAATGCCGTTGAGTGGATCAGCGGTGGTACCGAGAACCGTGCCGACGCTGCTCTGAAAGTCGGCGCAGTTGATGCCGTTGTGGAATCCGACAAGCTGGTCGCCGCTGCCGTTGGCATCATCAACCAGTGCAATGAAGGCAAGCTGGATAACCTGGCGCGTCGCGAAGAGAAGAAGGGCAAGATCAAGCTGAATGCCATGGAAAGCATGATGGCCTTCGAGATCTCCAAAGCCTTCGTTGCTGGTAAAGCCGGCAAGAACTACCCGGCTCCGGTTGAAGCCATCAAAGTGATGCAGAAGCACGCTGGCCTGACCCGCGACAAAGCCATTGAAGTTGAAGCCAAGGGCTTTGCCAAGATGGCCAAGACCAACGTGGCGGCTTGCCTGGTTGGTTTGTTCCTGAACGATCAGGAGCTGAAGAAGAAGGCCAAGGCGTGGGAAAAAGAAGCCAGTGACGTCAACCTGGCGGCCGTGCTGGGCGCTGGCATCATGGGTGGCGGTGTCGCTTTCCAGTCTGCGCTGAAGGGTACGCCGATCGTCATGAAGGACATCAACCAGGACGGCATCAAGCTCGGACTGGAAGAAGCCAAGAAACTGCTGTCCAAGCGCGTAGCCAAAGGCAAGATGGACGCCAGCAAAATGGCGGACGTTCTCAACAGCATTACGCCGACCCTGAACTACGGTGATTTCAAGAGCGTAGACCTGGTCGTTGAAGCGGTTGTTGAGAATCCGAAAGTAAAAGACGCTGTACTGCGTGAGACCGAAGATGCGGTTCGCGACGATACAATCCTGACGTCCAACACCTCCACCATTTCCATTGACCTTCTGGCCAAGAACCTGAAGCGTCCGGAAAACTTCTGTGGCATGCACTTCTTTAACCCGGTGCACATGATGCCGCTGGTTGAGGTTATCCGTGGCGAGAAGACCAGTGATCGCGCTATCGCGACCACCGTTGCCTACGCCAAGGCCATGGGCAAGACTCCGATCGTAGTCAACGACTGCCCGGGCTTCCTGGTTAACCGGGTACTGTTCCCGTACTTCGGTGGCTTTGCTGGTCTGGTCCGTGACGGCGCCGACTTCCAGAAAGTCGACAAGGTCATGGAGAAGTTTGGCTGGCCGATGGGTCCTGCCTATCTGCTCGACGTAGTCGGCATGGATACCGCCAAGCACGCCAACGAAGTTATGGCTGAAGGCTTCCCGGACCGCATGAAGGACGAGAGCAAGTCCTCCATCGACGTAATGTTCGAGAACAACCGCTACGGTCAGAAGAATGACAAGGGTTTCTACAAGTATGAAACCGACAAGAAGGGCAAGCCCAAGAAGGTTGTAGATGAAGAAACCTACAAGCTGCTTGAGCCTGTTGTTCAGGGTAAGAAGGACTTTGATGACGAAGACATCATTGCCCGGATGATGATCCCGCTGTGCCTGGAAACCGTTCGCTGCCTGGAAGATGGCATCGTTGAGGATCCGGCTGATGCGGATATGGGTCTGATCTTCGGTATCGGCTTCCCGCCGTTCCGCGGTGGTGCCCTGCGCTATATCGACGACATGGGTGTAGACGCATTCGTCGAGCTGGCAGACAAGTACGCAGACCTTGGTCCTCTTTATCACCCGACCGAGAAGCTGCGTGAAATGGCCAAGACTGGCGAAAAGTTCTTTGGTTAACCCTGAACGAGATTTCCGAACGGAGACAGATCTATGAGCCTTAATCCGAGAGACGTTGTCGTCGTCGATTGCGTGCGGACTCCGATGGGTCGTGCCAAGAACGGTTGCTTTAGAAACGTGCGCGCCGAGACTTTGTCAGCTGCGCTGATCGAAGCACTGTTTGAGCGCAACCCGAAGCTTGACCCGAAAGAAGTAGAAGATGT
Organism: Marinobacter alexandrii; assembly: GCF_005871205.1. Taxonomy (GTDB): domain Bacteria; phylum Pseudomonadota; class Gammaproteobacteria; order Pseudomonadales; family Oleiphilaceae; genus Marinobacter; species Marinobacter alexandrii. The sequence goes on from NZ_SWKM01000014.1 coordinate 174,116, forward strand.
GATCTGGGGCTGTGTAAACCAGACCAAGGAACAGGGCTTTAACGTGGCTCGGCAGATTTCCCTGCTGACCCGTGTTCCTCACGAGTCTGCTGCCCAGACCGTCAACCGCCTGTGCGGTTCGGCCATGTCCGCCATTCATACCGCAGCCCAGGCTATCCAGACTGGCAATGGCGATATGTTCCTGGTGGGTGGTGTCGAGCACATGGGGCACGTACCCATGACCGAAGGTTTCGACCACAACCCGGCGGCGTCCAAGTACTCAGCCAAGGCCTCGAACATGATGGGCCTGACTGCTGAAATGCTGGCCAAGATGCACGGCATCAGCCGCGGACAGCAGGATGAGTTCGGTGCCCGGTCTCACCGCCTGGCCCAGGAAGCAACCGTAGAAGGTCGCTTCAAGAACGAAATCGTGCCGATCGAAGGTCACGACGAAAATGGCTTCAAAGTGCTGATCGAGCATGACGAAACCATCCGTCCTGAGACCACGGCCGAGTCCCTGGGTCAGCTGCGTCCGGCGTTTGATCCGAAGAACGGCACCGTGACTGCGGGTACTTCATCACAGCTGACCGATGGCGCTGCTGCCATGGTGCTGATGTCCGCAGAGCGTGCCGAAGCCCTGGGCCTGAAGCCGATGGCCCGGATTCGCAGCATGGCGGTTGCCGGCTGTGATCCCGCGATCATGGGTTACGGTCCGGTTCCGGCTACCAAGAAAGCCCTGAAGCGCGCAGGCCTGAAAGTTGAAGATATCGACTTCTGGGAACTGAACGAAGCGTTTGCGGGTCAGTCTCTGCCGGTTCTGAAGGACCTGAAGCTACTGGGCGTAATGGAAGAGAAAGTGAACCTGAACGGTGGTGCGATTGCCCTGGGCCATCCGCTGGGCTGTTCTGGTGCGCGAATCTCCACAACCCTGTTGAATGTTATGCAGGCCAAAGGCGGTAAGCTTGGTGTTTCCACCATGTGTATCGGTCTGGGGCAGGGCATCGCAACGGTGTGGGAACGTCTCTAATCTGCTCAATACGTTGAGCAAGAGCGTTCCAGGAAGGCCCGGCACCATGCCGGGCTTTCCTATTTATAGTCTGGCAAAAAAGCAGGGTGTAAGTGAAATAATGGGTTGTCTTGCTATTCTTGACCCTGTAAAACAGTGGGCTTACACAGAATAGCGGCTATTTTGTTCTTTCTAGCCGACTGATTTTGCAGCGAGTTTACGGTTTGCTGACGAATTGACCGATTTATCGCCAAGGATACAGATCTCCGATATGGGAAAAAGTCTCGTAATTGTCGAGTCACCTGCGAAAGCGAAGACCATCAACAAATACCTGGGCTCCGACTTTATTGTTAAGTCGAGCGTCGGGCACATCCGTGATCTTCCCGTAAGTGGCAGTGGGTCCCAAACCGATCCCAAAGAGCGGGCCCGCCAAGCGGCGGCAACCCGAAAGATGGCCCCGGAAGAAAAGGCTGCGCACAAAAAGCGTAAGGCCCGTGAGCAGCTGGTTGCAAGGATGGGTGTTGATCCCGACAAGAACTGGGATGCCCGGTATGAGGTGTTGCCTGGTAAGGAGAAGGTGGTCAGCGAGCTGAAACGGCTGGCGAAATCTGCGGACCACATCTATCTCGCGACGGATTTGGATCGCGAGGGAGAGGCCATCGCCTGGCATCTGCAGCAGACCATCGGCGGTGAACCTGAAAAATACCGTCGTGTTGTCTTCAACGAGATCACCAAGCGAGCCATCCAGGACGCGTTTAAAGACCCGGGTACCCTCGATAACAACCGCGTTAATGCCCAGCAGGCCCGTCGTTTTCTCGACCGTGTGGTTGGCTATATGGTGTCGCCCCTGTTGTGGGCAAAGCTTGCCCGCGGCCTTTCTGCCGGCCGGGTGCAATCCGTTGCGGTGCGGCTGATTGTCGAACGTGAGCGTGAGATCCGGAAGTTCGTACCGGAAGAATTCTGGCAGTTGCACGCCGATCTGGCGCCCGGCAAGTCCGAGCCTGTGCGGTTTGAAGTAACCCGATACGACGACAAGCCTTACCGGCCGGTGAATGAGCAGCAGAGCAATGACCATGTTGCCCGGCTGGAATCTGGCAGCTTCAAGGTTGCCAAGCGCGAAGACAAACCGACCAAGTCGCGGCCCTCCGCTCCGTTTATTACCTCAACCCTGCAGCAGGCAGCCAGTAACCGGATGGGTTTCAGCGTCAAAAAAACCATGATGCTGGCCCAGAGGTTGTATGAGGCGGGTTTCATTACCTACATGCGTACCGACTCCACCAACCTGAGCCAGGACGCCGTGACCAACTGCCGGGAGTTCATCCAGAAGCAGTTCGGTGAGCGTTACCTGCCCGAGAAGCAGCGGGTGTATGGCAGCAAGGAGGGTGCCCAGGAGGCGCACGAGGCCATCCGTCCGACTGAGGTTAGCCGTCGTCCGGCGGATATCAGTGGTCTCGAAAAGGATGCGGAGAAGCTTTACGACCTGATCTGGCGCCAGTTCATTGCCTGCCAGATGGCGGATGCGGAATTTCTCAGCACCTCCATTGTGGTCGCTAATGGCGATTACGAGCTCCGTACCCGGGGCCGGATCATCAAGTTTGACGGCTTCCTGAAAGCGGCACCGCAGGCGTCCAAAAAAGACGAAGACGTGGCTCTGCCGGATATCAAGGTAGACGAGGTTCTGGACCTGAAGAAGCTGGATCCGAGCCAGCACTTCACAAAGCCCTCGCCGCGTTACACTGAGGCAAGTCTGGTCAAAGAGCTGGAGAAGCAGGGTATTGGCCGGCCCTCGACCTATGCATCGATCATTTCCACCATTCAGGATCGTGGCTATGTCCGGCTGCAGAACCGCCGATTCTACGCTGAAAAGATGGGTGAAATTGTCACCGAGCGCCTGTCCGAGTCGTTTCCGAATCTGATGGATTTCGACTTTACCGCCCGGATGGAAGGCGAGCTGGACGAGATTGCCGAAGGCGATGTCGAGTGGAAGAAGGTGCTCAATGATTTCTACGGCAAATTCCGGCAGCAGCTGGAAACCGCAGAGAGCTCTGAGGACGGTGGCATGCGCGCGAACGTGCCAACGGAGACCGATATTCCTTGTCCGACCTGTTCTCGCAATATGCAGATCCGGGTCGCTAGCACAGGGGTCTTCCTGGGCTGTTCCGGTTACTCGCTGCCGCCCAAGGAGCGTTGCAAAACCACCATCAACCTTACCTCAGGGGATGAAGTGGTCAGCGCTGACGAAGATGTCGAGGGTGAGGGCGAAACCCGATTGCTGCGCAAGAAGCGCCGCTGCGCCAAGTGCGGTACCGCGATGGACAGCTATCTGATCGACGAAACCCGGAAGCTGCACGTGTGTGGCAACAATCCGGACTGTTCTGGCTTCGAGGTCGAGCAGGGCACCTTCCGCATCAAGGGCTATGATGGTCCGACGCTGGATTGCGACAAGTGCGGTTCTGAGATGCAGCTTAAAACCGGGCGCTTCGGCAAGTACTTTGGGTGTACAAGTGATACTTGTAAAAATACTCGTAAGCTGTTGAAAAGTGGTGAGCCTGCGCCGCCGAAAATGGATCCGGTGCCCATGCCGGAGCTGCAATGCCAGAAGGTGGATGACACCTACGTACTGCGTGATGGTGCCTCCGGGTTGTTTCTGGCTGCGAGCAAATTCCCCAAGAACCGGGAAACACGGCCGCCGCTGGTAAAGGAAATCAAGCCGCATCGCGACGAGATCGACCCCAAGTACGAGTTCCTGATGAAGGCGCCGGAAGCGGACCCCGAGGGCAATCCAACTGTTATTCGCTACAGCAGGAAGTCCAAGGAGCAGTACGTCATGTCTGAAAAGGATGGCAAGGCGACGGGTTGGTCTGCCTGGTATGTGAACGGGAAATGGCAGCCTAAAGAAAAGTAGTCAGTAACTGCCGCTGATCTGAGTGATCGGCAGTGAAAAGAAAAGGGGGCTTCGGCCCCCTTTTTCTATGCGCTGTTGTTCGGCAACGCTCCTAGCGCAGTTTGCGAAGTCTCTGGATCAGGGAGGATGTGTCCCATCGACGTCCGCCCATGGCCTGGACGTCACCATAGAATTGATCAACCAGTGCGGTGACCGGTAGCGAGGCATTCACTTTGTTGGCTTCGGCCAGGCAAATGCCGAGATCCTTGCGCATCCAATCGACCGCGAAGCCGTGGTCGAATTCCCCGGCAATCATGGTCCCGGAGCGGTTCTCCATCTGCCAGGATTGGGCAGCTCCCTTGGAGATCACATCCACCACTTTCTGGACGTCCAGCTCGGCCTTCTCAGCAAAGTGCAGGGCCTCGGACAAGCCCTGAACCAGTCCGGCGATGGCAATCTGGTTGACCATTTTGGTCTTTTGACCGCTGCCTGCGGGCCCCATGAGGGTCAGGGCGCGGGCGTAGAGCTCAAGAATCGGCTTGGCTTTGGTGAAGTCCGTGTCTGAGCCGCCGCACATAATAGTCAGTTGGCCATTCTCGGCGCCCTGTTGGCCGCCTGACACCGGCGCATCAATAAAGCCCTGGCCATTTTGGCTGGCGGATGCGGCCAGCTGCTCGGCAATCCCGGCAGAAGCGGTGGTATGGTCCACCAGGATAGCGCCCTTGGGGGCTTTGGCAATGATGCCATCATCGCCCTTGAAAACTTCAACCAGGTCTTTGTCGGCACCGACGCAGGTCATGACAAAATCGGCGCCATCGACGGCTTCAGGGATGGTTTGGCAGGGCGTTCCGGTGTATTCCTGCGCCCATTGCGTGGTTTTGGCTGGGGTGCGGTTCCAGACTCTGACATTGAGCCCGGCCTTTGCCAGGTGTCCAGCCATTGGATAGCCCATTACGCCCAGCCCGATAAAGCTGACGGTAGTTGTCATAGTCAGTGTCTCCCGGTTTTCCAGTGTTGTTCTGTGTTAAGTGACGTGATTTTAAGCGGCTGTTCTAAAAGGTATCACAGGCTCGGTGAATACTCCCGATTCTGCCCCGAGCAAGCCGTTAGCAGGCAAAAAAAAGGCCGCTACAGTCAGCGGCCTTTCCATTGTTGCGTCGCGGTAGACGCTGATTCCCGGGTTACTTAACCGGATAGTCGCGAGAATCGGAGCCAGTGTACAGCTGGCGCGGACGGCCAATGCGGTAGTCGCCACTGACCATTTCGTTCCAGTGGGAGAACCAGCCAATGGTGCGCGACATGGCGAAGATGACCGTGAACATGGATGTCGGGATGCCAATGGCCTTCAGGATCAGGCCAGAGTAAAAGTCCACGTTCGGGTACAGCTTACGCTGGACGAAGTATTCATCTTCCAGAGCAATCTTCTCAAGGCGTTGGGCGATGCGCAGCAGTGGATCGTTTTCCAGGCCAAGTTCGCTCAGCACTTCGTGTGCGGTTTTCGCCATGACTTTGGCGCGCGGGTCGAAGTTCTTGTAAACGCGGTGGCCAAAGCCCATCAGGCGGAAAGGATCGTCCTTATCCTTGGCCTTGGCGATGAACTTTTCAATGTTGGACTCGTCACCAATTTCGGCCAGCATGTCCAGAACCGCTTCGTTAGCGCCGCCGTGTGCCGGGCCCCACAGCGCAGCGATGCCCGAGGCGATGCAGGCGTACGGGTTGGCGCCGGTAGAGCCGGCCAGGCGAACGGTAGAGGTGGAGGCGTTCTGCTCATGATCGGCGTGCAAAATGAAGATCTTGTCCATGGCCTTGGCCAGGATCGGGTTCGGCTTGTATTCCTCGCAGGGAACACCAAACATCATCTGCAGGAAATTCTCGGAGTAGGACAGGTCGTTGCGCGGATACATGAACGGCTGACCAATGCTGTACTTGTAGCACCAGGCTGCAATGGTGGGCATCTTTGCAATCAGGCGATGCGCGGTAATTTCACGCTGATGCTCGTCGGTCACGTCCATCTGGTCGTGGTAGAACGCCGACAGGGCGCCAACAACGCCACACATGATAGCCATCGGGTGCGCGTCACGGCGGAAGCCCTGGAAGAAATTGCGCATCTGGTCGTGAAGCATGGTGTGGTTCTTGATGGTGTCATGGAACCGCTTGTTCTCTTCCGCGGTTGGCAGTTCACCTTTCAACAGCAGGTAGCAAACTTCGAGGTAATCGGAGTGCTCTGCAAGCTGCTCAATAGGGTAGCCCCGGTGCAGGAGGACGCCTTTTGCACCATCAATGTAGGTAATGGCTGATTCGCAGGCCGCTGTGGATACAAAGCCTGGATCGTAAGTGAAAACGCCTTCCTGGACTAGGCCTCGTACGTCGATAACGTCAGGGCCGACGGTGCCGGAATATACCGGTAACTCAATGGACTTATCACCCACCGAGAGCGTGGCTTTCCTGTCGGTCATGGTGCTCTCCTATATGTCAGCTTGTCAGCTATATCTACTTTTTTAGATGCGCTAGAAGGCGCGTATTATCGCAAAACTGGCGGCAAAATATAGGGCGTTGGCTTTTTTTGTCAATGAAAGAGTCCGGAAAACCCGGTTTTTAGTCGCTGCTGTAAATCAGGGATATCCCCCACAGAGTAGAAAAAGCCGCCAAATCGGCCTTGTCAATAGGTCTTATAGCTGGCTTAAACCCCTGAATTCCGTGGCGTGCGGCGAGTTGCGCGTTTGTAATTAATAGGGGTACTCCTTATAATCCGTAGCCCGGAATCGGGGATATGCCTCACTCTGGCGCCACGTAGCTGCCGGATTCATGAGTATGATCCTTCCTCCTGAGCCAATCGCGTATCAGTCTCGTATTGATCGCTGATCCTTACATACCAACCATCCGCAACCGGGTTTCCGGATATGTGGAATAAAGAGAGAGTGTGAGAGCGCTGTGAATAGCAAACGACCAGTAAATCTCGATCTCGGCAAGTTTCATTTTCCGCTGCCAGCCATCACGTCCATTCTGCACCGCATCAGCGGCATCATCATTTTTGTTGGTGTTGCGTTCATGCTTTATGGGCTTCAGCTTTCCCTGTCCGGGGAAGAGGGCTTCAGTCGTGTAAGTGACCTGCTGGACAGCTTCCTTGCAAAGCTGATTACCTGGGGCATTTTGTCTGCTCTGCTGTACCACTTGGTTGCCGGTATCAAGCACCTGCTCATGGACGTGGGCATTGGTGAAGAGCTGGAAAGCGGGCGTCTCGCCTCGAAGATCACGGTTGTGGTTTCCGTCATCCTCATCGTTCTGGCAGGAGTTTGGGTATGGGCATGAACAGCGTAACGAACATTGGCCGTAACGGTATCCAGGATTGGATCATCCAGCGTGTCTCTGCCTACGTATTGGCGTTGTACACCTTGTTCCTGCTCGGCTTTTTTGTCACCACCGACGTCGATTATCAGTCCTGGTCAGCACTTTTTGAGCAAGTGTGGTTCCGGATCTTCTCTCTGCTGGCATTGTTGTCCATCGGTGGTCACGCATGGGTTGGGCTTTGGACCGTTTCGACCGACTACATAAAATCCGCAGGTCAGCGCATGCTGTTTCAGGCGGTTACCGTCCTGGTAATTTTTATTTATGTGGTCTGGGGTATTCAGATTATTTGGGGGCTTTAATCGATGTCTAACATAAAGACCATGTCTTTTGATGCGATTGTTATTGGCGGCGGTGGTTCCGGTATGCGGGCCGCGCTGCAACTCACGGAGTCTGGTGTAAACACCGCGTGTATCACCAAAGTATTTCCGACTCGGTCGCACACTGTGTCTGCCCAGGGTGGTATCACCTGCGCAATCGCAAGCGCTGACCCCAATGATGATTGGCGCTGGCACATGTACGACACGGTGAAAGGCTCTGACTACATCGCCGATCAGGACGCGGTTGAGTATATGTGCTCGGTTGGCCCCCAGGCCGTTTTCGAGCTGGAGCACATGGGTCTGCCTTTCTCCCGTACTGAGCAGGGTCGCATTTATCAGCGCCCGTTCGGTGGTCAGTCCAAGGGTCCAGATGACCCGACTCAGGCAGCCCGTACCTGCGCCGCAGCGGACCGTACCGGGCACGCGCTGCTGCATACCTTGTACCAGGCTAACCTGAAGGGTGGTACCACGTTCCTTAACGAGTGGTATGCGGTAGATCTGGTCAAGAACAGCAAAGACGAAGTGGTTGGCGTAGTCGCCATTGAGATCGAAACCGGTGAAGTTGCCTACATCAAGAGCAAGGCTACCGTGCTTGCCACGGGCGGCGCTGGTCGAATCTATTCATCCACAACGAACGCACTGATCAATACCGGCGACGGTGTTGGCATGGCGCTGCGCGCCGGTTTCCCGATGCAGGACATGGAGATGTGGCAGTTCCACCCGACCGGTATCCACGGTGCTGGTACGCTGGTTACCGAGGGTTGTCGCGGTGAGGGTGGGTATCTGATCAATGCCGAAGGCGAGCGGTTCATGGAGCGCTACGCTCCGAACGCTAAAGACCTCGCCGGTCGTGACGTTGTCGCCCGGGCCATGGTTATCGAGATTCTGGAAGGTCGCGGCTGCGGTCCCGAGAAGGATCACGTACTGCTGAAGCTGGATCATCTGGGTGAAGAGACCCTGAATCTGCGCCTGCCGGGTATCTGTGAGCTGTCGCGCACCTTTGCCCACGTGGATCCGGTCAAAGAGCCCATTCCGGTGGTTCCGACCTGTCACTACATGATGGGCGGTATTCCAACGAACGTTGGTGGTCAGGCGCTGACGCAAGATGAAAACGGTAACGACAAGCCGATCGCTGGCCTGTTTGCCTGTGGTGAGGCTGCGTGTGTGTCGGTACACGGTGCTAACCGCCTGGGTGGCAACTCGCTACTTGACCTCGTTGTCTTCGGCCGGGCTGCCGGTCTGCACATCGAAGAGCAATTGCGCGGTGGTTTTGAAGTCGACGGCGCCAGCGAAGAAGACATCAAGCGTGCCATGGCGCGCCTTGAACGTCTGGATGGTGCTTCCGAGGGCGAAAGCGTAGCGGACGTTCGCAAGGACCTGCAAAGCTGCATGCAGCTGTATTTCGGTGTATTCCGCGATGGCAGCAGCATGGAAGAGGGCCTTAAGAAGCTGGAAGCTATTGGTGAGCGTGTTCGCAACACCAAGCTGGCAGACACCAGTAACGCGTTCAACACTGCGCGGATCGAAGCGTTGGAGCTGGACAATCTGTACGAGGTTGCATTGGCGACCGCGATTTCCGCCTTCGAGCGTAAAGAGAGTCGCGGCGCTCACGCCCGTAACGATTTCACCGAGCGTGACGACGAAAACTGGCTGAAGCATTCCATGTACTTTCCGGCTGACAAGCGTGTCGGAAAGCGCGCGGTGAATTTCGCGCCGAAGACCGTGGACACTTTTGAGCCGAAGATTCGGACTTACTAAAGGGGAGTGCCAAAGATGTTAGTAAGCCTTTATCGTTACAATCCGGAAGCTGACAACGCGCCCTACATGCAGGACGTGGAAGTCGAGATCCCGGAAGGCAAAGACCTGATGGTTCTTGATGTGTTGAATCTCATCAAGGAGCGGGATGCGTCAATGTCCTACCGCCGTTCGTGCCGTGAAGGGGTCTGTGGCTCCGATGGTATGAATATGAACGGCAAGAATGGTCTGGCCTGCATTACGCCGCTCTCCCAGGTTGTTAAAAACAACAAGCTGGTTCTGCGCCCGTTGCCCGGCCTGCCAGTGATTCGTGACCTGGTCGTCGACATGAGCCTTTTCTACAAGCAGTATGAGAAGGTTATGCCGTACCTGGTTAACGATAACCCTGCACCCGCCATTGAGCGGCTGCAGTCGCCTGAAGATCGGCAGAAGCTGGATGGCCTGTACGAGTGTATTCTCTGTGCCTGCTGCTCCACCTCTTGCCCATCGTTCTGGTGGAATCCGGACAAGTTCATTGGCCCGGCTGGTCTGCTCCAGGCCTATCGATTCCTGGCGGACAGCCGCGATACCGCACAGGCCGAGCGACTGGAGGATCTTGATGACCCGTTCAGTGTCTTCCGCTGCCGGGGTATCATGAACTGTGTTAGCGTCTGCCCGAAGGGCCTGAACCCCACGAGGGCTATCGGCCACATTCGCAACCTCCTGTTGCAGAGAGCTTCCTAACCAGCAAGATCTGGACCAGGCGCTATACTGTCCTGACTAGGTTAGGCACCCTGAAGGCCCCGCAACGACGCGGGGCCTTCAACCAAAGGCTTATAGTCAAAAGTCTTACCCGGGTGCACACTACGCAGGCCGTGACTGAAGCTTAAAAGGTTGATGCACGGATTGCTGAGTATAAAAACCACCGGGGAATGGAAAACATCCACGTCGAGTGTGGTGGCCAAAGTCGATCCCGTAAAAACCCGTATTGACTAAGAATTACCCCTGGCCGACCATATTGCGCTCCCCCGCACCAGCCCAAGGTGAGCTATTCAAAATGCACGAAAGCATCATGGAGCAGTTATGGCAGACTTCCCACTTGCAGGGTGGAAATCTGGCCTACGTTGAACAGCTTTTTGAAACCTACCTGACAGACCCCAATGCCGTTCCCGAAGAGTGGCGTAGCTATTTTGACAAGCTTCCCAGCGTCGATGGCTCTCATGGCCGCGACGTCGCACATTCTTCAATCCGCGAACAGTTTGAACACATCTCCCGTAATCAGCGCTTTCTTGCCAGTGGAGGTGTCCCCGCCAGTGCCACCAGCGATGCCGACAAGAAGCAGATTCGCGTCCTCCAGTTGATTAATACCTACCGTTTTCGTGGTCACCAGGAAGCGAAGCTGGATCCGCTGGGCGTTTGGCAGCGAGGCCAGGTAGAGGATCTTGATCCTGGGTTTCACGAGCTTTCAGACTCCGACAACGACCTGGAGTTCCAGACTGGTTCCCTGAATTTTGGCTCCGAGACCATGAGGCTCGGAGATATCATCGATGGTCTACGCCGTACCTATTGTGAAAGCATCGGTGCCGAGTACATGCACATCGTTGATACCCGTATCAAGCGGTGGTTCCAGCAGCGCATGGAGCCGGTCCGGTCACGTCCGGACTACGAAGCCAAGACCCGCAAACATCTTCTCGAGCGCCTGACAGCCGCCGAAGGCCTTGAAAAATACCTGGGTTCTCGGTACCCGGGTGTGAAGCGCTTTGGTCTTGAGGGCGGTGAAGCACTCATTCCGTGTCTTGACGAGCTGATCCAGCGAGCTGGTTCTTATGGCGCCAAGGAAATCGTTCTGGGTATGGCGCACCGTGGCCGCCTGAACGTTCTGGTGAACACGCTCGGGAAGAACCCGAAAGAGCTTTTCGATGAGTTCGAAGGCAAGAAGCTTGCGGATTCCGGATCAGGCGACGTTAAGTACCACCAGGGCTTCTCCTCGAATGTGATGACCTCGGGTGGCGAAGTGCACCTGGCGATGGCGTTTAACCCGTCGCACCTGGAAATCGTATCGCCGGTTGTTGAAGGCTCGGTTCGGGCCCGTCAAACCCGCCGAAACGATCCCGACGGAACCCAGGTTGTTCCGATTATTATGCACGGTGACGCAGCGTTTGCCGGCCAGGGCGTGGTCATGGAGACATTCCAGATGTCCCAGACTCGCGGCTACGGTGTGGGTGGCACCATCCACATCGTGATCAACAACCAGGTGGGCTTCACCACCAGCAAGCAGGAAGATGCACGCTCAACCGAGTACTGCACCGATGTCGCCAAGATGGTTCAGGCGCCGATCCTGCACGTGAATGCGGATGACCCTGAAGCGGTCATGTTTGCCACCCAGATGGCAATGGATTACCGCAACGAATTCAAGAACGACGTGGTCATTGATCTGGTCTGCTACCGTCGCCGTGGGCATAACGAAGCCGACGAGCCTGCAGCTACCCAGCCGCAGATGTACGAGAAGATCCGTAAGCTGAAGACCACACGCAACCTGTACGCCGAAAAACTGATTGCCGAGGGTGTCATCACCGAAGAAGAAGGCAAGCAGATGGAGAATGACTACCGTGACGCACTGGATGACGGTGAGCACGTGGTCAAATCCCTGGTCAAGGAGCCCAACAAGGAGCTTTACGTTGACTGGTCGCCGTACCTTGGTCACGAGTGGACAGCCAAGTGCAAATCCAGCGTTGCTCTGAAGACGATTCAGAAGCTGGGTAAGAAGCTGACCGCCGTGCCGGAAGGCTTCAGTGTTCAGCGCCAGGTTTCCAAGATTGTCAGCGACCGCGAGAAGATGACCGCCGGCGCGCTGCCCATCAACTGGGGCTATGGCGAAGTGATGGCCTACGCCACGTTGATCGACGAAGGGCATCCGATCCGGATTACCGGTCAGGACGTTGGTCGGGGAACCTTCTCCCACCGTCACGCGGTGCTGCATAATCAGAAGGATGGCGCAACGCACATTGCTCTGGAACAGCTATCCGACGATCAGCCGCTGTTCGAAATCTACGACTCGCTGCTGTCGGAAGAAGCTGTCATGGCGTTCGAGTATGGCTACGCGACTACCGCACCCAGTGGCTTGATTGTCTGGGAAGCCCAGTTCGGCGACTTCGCCAACGGTGCACAGGTAGTAATCGACCAATTCCTGACCAGTGGCGAGCACAAGTGGGGCCGTCTGTGCGGACTCACGCTGTTGTTGCCTCACGGTTATGAGGGCCAGGGCCCAGAGCACAGTTCCGCCCGTTTGGAGCGTTTCCTGCAGCTGAGTGCCGAGCATAATATTCAGGTGTGCGTGCCGACAACGCCGTCTCAGGTCTTCCACATGTTGCGTCGTCAGGTGAAGCGTCCGCTGCGTAAGCCGCTGGTTGCGATTACGCCGAAGAGTCTGCTTCGTCATAAAGAAGCTACCTCCGATCTGGACGACCTGACTTCAGGCACCTTCCAGACAGTTCTGCCAGAGAAAGAGCCGTCTGATCCGAAGAAAGTGACGCGCTTGATCATGTGCAGCGGCAAGGTTTACTTCGATCTTCTCGAGAAGAAGAAGGCAGAAGAGCGCGATGACGTCGCGATCTTCCGAATCGAGCAGCTGTACCCGTTCCCGGGTGACGATCTGGACGCTATGCTGGCCAAATATACCAAGTTGAAGAACGTGGTCTGGTGCCAGGAAGAGCCGATGAACCAGGGTGCCTGGTACCCGAGCCAGCATCACATGAGAAATGCGCTCCACCGACTGAACCCAAAGCTGTACCTCCAGTATGCCGGTCGCGAGGCTTCCGCTGCTCCCGCCTGTGGGCACATGTCTGTGCACATTGAAGAGCAGAAGAAGCTGGTAAACGACGCGTTTGAAATCTGACGAGCTACCGAACTAAGGATCTGTAATGTCAACTGAGATTAAAGCCCCCGTTTTCCCGGAGTCGGTCGCAGAGGGTACCGTTGCGACCTGGCACAAGCAGCCGGGTGAAGCCTGTTCACGAGACGAGCTGATTGTCGATATTGAAACCGACAAAGTCGTCCTGGAAGTCGTTGCGCCCGCCGACGGTGTGATCGAAGAAGTGATGAAGGGCGAAGGCGATACCGTGGAAAGCGGTGAAGTAATCGGCAAATTCAAGGAAGGCGCGGCCGGCGAATCCAAGCCTGCCGAGAGCAAGAAAGAAGAAGCGCCGAAAGATGAGGCTCCAAAAGAGGAAGCCGCTGCCTCTGGCGATGCCATCCTCAGTCCGGCTGCTCGCAAGCTGGCTGATGAGAACAACGTTGACCCCAATTCCGTCAAAGGCACTGGCAAAGACGGTCGGGTCACCAAGGAAGATGTGCAGAGTCACATTGATAACAAACCAGCCGGCGGCGCTGCTGCAGCTGCACCGGCTGCGGCTATGCCTGAGGTCAATGTGGCCTCTGGTGAGCGTCCTGAGAAGCGCGTACCGATGACCCGTCTGCGGGCCAGCATTGCCAAGCGCCTGGTGAACGCACAGCAGAGCGCAGCCATGCTCACCACCTTTAACGAGGTGAACATGGGGCCGATCATGGAAATGCGCAAGCAATACCAGGACAGCTTTGTTAAGCGTCACGGTATCAAGCTTGGCTTCATGTCGTTCTTCACCAAAGCTGCGACCGAAGCGCTGAAGCGTTTCCCGGCAGTGAATGCCTCTATCGATGGCAATGACATGGTGTACCACGGCTACCAGGATATCGGCGTGGCCGTATCCACCGACCGTGGTCTGGTTGTTCCGGTATTGCGCGACTCCGACGCGATGGGGCTGGCAGACATCGAGAAGAAGATTGTCGAGTACGGCACCAAGGCGAAAGATGGCAAGCTGGGCATCGAAGACATGACCGGCGGAACCTTTACCATCACCAATGGCGGTATCTTTGGTTCGCTGATTTCGACGCCGATTCTGAACCCGCCGCAGACAGCTATCCTGGGTATGCACAAGATCCAGGAGCGTCCGATGGCGGTCAACGGCAAGGTTGAAATCCAGCCAATGATGTATCTGGCGCTGTCATACGACCACCGCATGATTGATGGCAAGGAAGCGGTACAATTCCTTGTCGCCATTAAGGAAATGCTTGAAGACCCAGCGCGTATTCTGCTGGACGTCTGAGCTGACACTTAACGAATCAGAAAACGGGATCAAATATGTCTGATAAGTATGACGTGATTGTCATTGGTGCAGGTCCTGGCGGCTACGTTGCCGCCATCAAGGCTGCCCAGCTGGGTCTTAAGACGGCCTGTGTAGAGTCCTGGACGTCTACGGACGGAAAAAGCCAGGTGTTGGGCGGTACCTGCCTTAACGTCGGCTGCATTCCTTCGAAGGCGCTGCTGGAAATTTCTCACAAGTATGAGGAAACCACGCACGATTACGAGATGCAGGGCATCATCGCCAAGGATGTCAAAATGGACATCGGCAAGATGATGGAGCGCAAGGGTGGCATCGTGAAGCAGCTGACCGGCGGTATTGCCGGGCTGTTCAAGGCCAATGGCGTTACGTCCATTCACGGGCACGGCAAGCTGCTTGCCAACCGCAAGGTTGAAGTCACCGATAAGGATGGCAACGCAAAGACCTACGAAGCCGATAACGTAATTCTGGCTTCAGGTTCCAAGCCGATTCAGATTCCGCCGGCTCCGTTCGACAATGAAAACATCGTTGATTCCGAGGGCGCACTGGAATTCTCTGAAGTACCGAAGCGCCTGGGCGTTATCGGTGCTGGCGTTATCGGTCTTGAACTGGGTAGCGTATGGGCACGCCTGGGTTCTGAAGTAACCGTACTGGAAGCTCAGGATACCTTCCTGCCAGCGGTCGACCAGCAGGTCGCCAAAGATGCAATGAAACAGTTCCAGAAACAGGGACTGAACATTGTTATGGGCGCACGCATGACCGGAGCCGAGGTTAAGCGTAAGCTGGTTAACGTTACCTATGAAGATACCAAGGGTAAGCACGAAGCCAAGTTCGACAAGCTGATTGTCGCGGTTGGTCGTCGTCCGTACACCGACAACCTGCTGTCTGAAGACGCGGGTGTCCAGATGGACGAGCGCGGTTTCATCTTTGTTGATGACAACTGCAAGACCGAAGCGCCTGGCGTTTGGGCTATCGGCGACGTAGTTCGTGGTCCGATGCTGGCGCACAAGGCTTCGGAAGAGGGTGTCATGGTTGCCGAGCGGATCGCCGGTCACAAGCCGCAGGTCAACTACGATTGCATCCCGAACGTGATTTACACGGCTCCGGAAGTGGCGTGGGTTGGTAAGACCGAAGAAGAACTCAAAGCCGAAGGCGAAGAGTACAATGTCGGTTCCTTCCCGTTTGCAGCCAACGGTCGTGCCATGGCTGCCAACTCGGCATCTGGCCTGGTCAAGATTATCGCTGATGCGAAAACAGACCGGATTCTCGGTTTCCACGTTGTTGGTCCCCAGGCCTCGGAAATCGTTGCCCAGGGCGTCATTGCCATGGAGTTTGGTTCCAGCGCGGAAGATCTGGCGCTGACCTGCTTCGCGCACCCGACTCTGTCCGAGTCTGTGCATGAGGCAGCTCTGGCTGTCGCCGGTGGCGCGATTCACGTCGCCAACCGTCGCAAAAAGAAGTAACGCAAGCCAGGAAGCGGGGGCGCCAATGACGGCGCCCCACTGCCATAAAAACGGCTGGCTTCCGGTTGCGCTCACGGCGAGCTGAGGTGATCCCCGGCTCGCCAAACCGAATTCGCAACAGCAGTCCCGGAGCGGGGCTTGCGCGGGTTCATTTCCGTACGTGGTTATCCTCCATCAAAAAGCGGGACATTAACTATGAATTTGCATGAATATCAGGGCAAACAGCTTTTCGCTGAATATGGCCTGCCAGTATCTCAGGGCGTTGCCTGCGATACCCCTCAGGAAGCCGTAGCGGCTGCCACCGAAATTGGTGGTGACGCATGGGTTGTCAAGGCACAGGTTCACGCTGGTGGCCGTGGTAAGGCCGGCGGCGTAAAGCTGGTCAAGAGCAAAGACGAAATCCGTGAGTTCGCTGAAAAGTGGCTGGGCAAGAACCTGGTAACTTACCAGACTGACGAGAACGGCCAGCCGGTGAGCAAGATTCTGGTTGAATCCCTGACCGACATCGACCAGGAGCTGTACCTGGGCGCGGTTGTGGATCGTGGTACCCGTCGTATCGTGTTCATGGCCTCCACCGAAGGTGGTGTTGAGATCGAACAGGTTGCCGAAGAAACTCCGGAAAAGATCCTGAAAGCCGAAGTTGATCCGCTGGTCGGCGCACAGCCGTACCAGGGCCGCGAGCTGGCATTCAAGCTGGGTCTTGAAGGCAAGCAGATCGGTCAGTTCACCAAGATCTTTATGGGTTTGGCGAAGCTGTTTGAAGACCGCGATCTGGCGCTGCTGGAAATCAACCCGCTGGTTATCACGCCGGCCGGTGACCTGCACTGCCTGGACGCGAAGATTGGCGTAGACGGCAACGCGCTGTACCGTCAGAAGAAAATTCACGAGATGCACGATCCTTCCCAGGAAGATTCCCGTGAAGCCGAAGCTGCCAAGTGGGAACTCAACTACGTGGCACTGGAAGGCAACATCGGCTGCATGGTTAACGGCGCAGGCCTGGCCATGGGCACCATGGATATCATCAAGCTGTCCGGTGGCCAGCCGGCCAACTTCCTGGACGTTGGCGGCGGTGCTACCAAAGAGCGCGTTTCCGAAGCGTTCAAGATCATCCTGTCTGACGACAGCGTACAAGCCGTTCTGGTTAACATCTTCGGCGGTATCGTACGTTGCGACATGATTGCCGAAGGCATTATCGGTGCGGTTAAAGACGTTGGCGTTAAAGTTCCTGTGGTTGTTCGCCTTGAAGGCAACAACGCCGAGAAGGGCACTCAGGTACTCGCCGAAAGTGGCCTGAACATCATCGCCGCCACCAGCCTGGCGGATGCCGCAGAGCAAGTCGTTAAAGCCGCAGGGGGTAAATAATGAGCATCCTGATCAATAAAGACACCAAGGTTATCTGCCAGGGCTTTACCGGCGCACAGGGTACCTTTCACTCCGAGCAGGCTATCGAGTACGGCACCAAGATGGTTGGTGGCGTAAGCCCGGGTAAGGGCGGCACTGAGCACCTGGGTCTGCCGGTGTTCAACACCGTTCGTGACGCGGTCGAGAAAACTGGCGCCGAAGCGACTGTTATCTACGTACCGGCTCCGTTCTGCAAGGACGCCATCATTGAAGCCGCGGACGCTGGCATCCAGCTGATCGTGTGCATCACTGAAGGCATCCCGACCATCGACATGCTGTACGCGAAAGAGTACGTCGATCGCAAGGGCGTTCGCATGATCGGCCCCAACTGCCCAGGTGTTATCACTCCGGGTGAATGCAAGATCGGCATCATGCCGGGCAGCATCCACAAGCCGGGCAAAGTCGGTATCGTGTCTCGTTCAGGCACCCTGACTTACGAAGCCGTCAAGCAGACCACCGACTTCGGCTACGGCCAGTCGACCTGTATCGGTATCGGTGGTGACCCGATTCCGGGCTCCAACTTCATCGACATCCTGAAGCTGCTTCAGGAAGATCCGCAGACCGAAGCGATCGTGATGATCGGCGAGATCGGCGGTACCGCTGAAGAAGAAGCCGCTGCATTCATCAAGGAAAACGTAACCAAGCCGGTGGTTTCCTACATCGCTGGTGTTACTGCGCCTCCTGGTAAGCGTATGGGTCACGCCGGTGCGATTATCTCCGGTGGTAAGGGCACAGCAGACGAAAAGTTTGCCGCCCTGAACGACGCAGGCGTTAAAACCGTGCGTAGCCTGGCCGATATTGGCAAGGCTCTGAAGGAAGTAACTGGCTGGTAAGTCGGTCTTCTTTCCTGAAACCCCCGTTTCTGCCCTGCAGAGCGGGGGTTTTTTATTTATAATGCCGGGTCGCCTGTCTTAAGATGGCGGTTCAAAAACAAATTGAGGAGTTCGTGCTTTGAGTTCTGTAGATTCCCAGCAAAGGGTTCTGTCCGGCATGCGTCCGACCGGCAAGCTTCACCTCGGTCATTACCACGGTGTGCTGAAAAACTGGGTGAAACTCCAGCACGAATTCGAGTGCTTCTTCTTCGTGGCCGACTGGCACGCGCTGACCACCGAGTACGATAACCCCGCCGGCATCGAGCAAAGTGTCTGGGACATGGTTATTGACTGGCTGGCAGCGGGCGTCAACCCGGGCTCGTCAACGATGTTCATCCAGTCCCAGGTGCCCGAGCACGCCGAGCTTCACCTGTTGCTGTCGATGATCACGCCGCTGGGTTGGCTGGAGCGGGTGCCCACCTTCAAGGACCAGCAGGAGAAGCTCAGAGAAAAGGATCTCGCGACCTACGGGTTCCTGGGATACCCACTACTGCAGAGTGCCGACATCCTGGTCTACCGGGCCGGCAAGGTTCCAGTAGGTGCGGATCAGGTCTCCCACGTCGAGATTACCCGGGAAATTGCCCGTCGTTTCAACCACATCTATGGTCGTGAGCCGGGATTTGAAGAGCAGGCAGAGGGCGCCATCGTCAAGATGGGGAAAAAGAACGCCAAGCTGTATCGCAACCTCAAGCGGCGTTACCAGGAAGAGGGCGATCTGGAGGCACTGGAAACTGCCCGTGCCTTGCTCAAGGAGCAGCAAAATATCTCCCTGGGTGATCGCGAGCGGCTGTACGGCTACATCGAGGGTGGCGGCAAGGTCATTCTGCCAGAGCCCCAGCCATTGCTGACGCCGGAATCGAAGATGCCGGGGCTGGACGGTCAGAAGATGTCCAAGTCCTACAACAACTACATCGGTCTGCGGGAAGAGCCGGACAGTGTAGCCCAGAAGATCCGCACTATGCAGACCGATCCCCAGCGGGTGCGCAGAACCGATCCGGGCGATCCGGAAAAGTGCCCGGTCTGGGAGATGCACAAGATCTATTCCGACGCGGATACCCAGGATTGGGTTCAGCACGGCTGTCGGAGTGCCGGCATTGGCTGCCTGGATTGCAAGAAACCGCTGATCGACGCCATTGTCGAGGAACAGCGCCCACTGCATGAACGCGCTCGCGAGTACGAAAGCAACCCGGACCTGGTGCATTCAATCCTTCAGGAAGGCCGGGAGCACGCACGTGATGCGGCCCGCGATACACTCGAGGAAGTACGGGCGGCAATGGGTCTGCATTACCGTTAAGTGGTCTGTGCAAATGTGATGGTCAGGGCAGTGATGGCCTTCCAGTGGAGAGAGTGGTGATGGACGACAGCGCAGCTACACCAGTGGCCGACGAAGAAGTGACGCCCGAGCAGTCGCAGCTTGCCCGGGTTTCAGGTAAGCCTGTCGTCGATCTGCCCAAGGACCTGTACATTCCACCCGATGCCCTTGCGGTGTTCCTTGAGGCCTTTGAGGGGCCTCTCGACCTGCTGCTTTACCTGATCCGCCGTCAGAACATGGACATTCTGAATGTCGATGTCAGCGAAATCACCCGTCAGTACATGGACTACATCGGTGCCGTCGAGGCCATGCGCTTCGAGCTTGCGGCCGAGTATCTGGTGATGGCGGCGACTCTTGCAGAGATCAAATCGCGCATGTTGCTGCCGCGACAGGAGAGCGAAGACGACGACGAGGTTGATCCGCGGGCCGAACTGATCCGCCGATTGCAGCAATACGAGCGGTTCAAGAAGGCGGCCGAGGATATCGACGAGCTACCACGACTGGAACGCGACAATTTCACTGTCTCGGCAGCACTTCCTAAGTTGCCGTCGAGTCAGCCGCACCCGGACGTGGACTTGCGGGAGATGCTGCTGGCATTGCAGGGCGTGCTCCAGCGTGCGGATCTGTTCACCAGTCACCATGTTGAGCGGGAGAAGTTGTCCACACGGGAGCGCATGTCGGCGATACTGTCGGTACTGCAGGATGATCACTTCGTCTCTTTCGAAAGCCTGTTTACCCCGGAAGAGGGCAAGCTGGGCGTGGTGGTATCGTTTCTGGCGACCCTGGAGCTGGTAAAAGAGCAGCTGATTGAGGTGGTTCAGGCCGAGGTCCTGGGGCCAATCCATGTTCGGGCCAGGGCGGCGAGCTGATGGTGCCCGCTGGCTGTTATTTGAGAGACGTGTGGAGCACGGGTCACCGTTATGAATGAAGAGCATCTGTTACGTATCCAGGCGATTGCCGAGGCGGCCCTGCTGGCAGCCGGTAAACCGCTGTCGCTGGATCAGTTGCGAGAGCTGTTCACTGAGGATGAACGGCCGGCGCGACAGGTTATGGAACATGTCATGATGCTGCTGGAAGCCGCGTGCGAGAATCGCGGCTTTGAGCTGAAGAAGGTTGCCAGTGGGTACCGCCTCCAGATCCGCGAAGAGTTCGCACCCTGGGTGGGTCGCCTGTTTGAGGAGAGGCCTCAGCGCTACTCGCGGGCATTGCTGGAAACCCTGGCGCTGATTGCCTATCGCCAGCCCATTACCCGGGGCGAAATTGAAGATATCCGGGGCGTTACGGTAAGCAGCAATATCATTCGGACGTTGCTTGAGCGAGAGTGGGTGCGCGTCGTCGGGCACCGGGATGTTCCAGGGCGGCCTGCAATGTACGCAACGACCAAACAGTTCCTCGATTATTTCAATCTCAGTGGCCTGGATCAGTTGCCACCGTTGTCGGAAGTGCGGGACCTTGAAGAGATCGGGCGCGAGATTGAAAAGAACATGCAGGCGGAAATAGAGTTTGAGTCGCCAAAAGACGACGGCACGAACGAGCAGACACTTCACTGAGACCGCCACGGTTTCGGTCAGTTACTAAGGATTGATACATGGGTTCACAACGCCCAAGAAAAGCCGCTAAGGCAGCGGTTGACGCAGCCAGTGATGCTGGTCCCGAGCGCATCCAGAAACTCCTGGCGCGGGCTGGCGCAGGTTCACGGCGTGAAATCGAGGGCTGGATGGAAGCCGGGCGCCTGACTGTGAATGGTCATGCGGTCTCGCCCGGACAGAAAGCGACCGTTGCGGACCGGTTTGAGCTTGATGGCAAGCGCCTGGACGTCTCCGGCGCCGGTGAAGTCGTGCGTCGGGTTCTGATCTACAACAAGCCTGAGGGGGAAGTGACCACCCGTAAGGACCCGGAAGGCCGGCCGACGGTGTTCGACCGATTGCCTCGTCTGAAAGATCACCGCTGGATTTCCATTGGTCGTCTGGATATCAACACCACCGGCTTGGTGCTGTTTACCACCGACGGCGAGCTCGCTAATCGATTGATGCATCCGTCCAGCCAGATTGACCGTGAATACGCGGTGCGTATCTTTGGTGAAGTGGATGATGCCATGGTCGAACGCCTGATGCAGGGCGTGTTATTGGATGATGGCATGGCAAAGTTTACCGACATCAGCCCGGCTGGTGGCAGTGGCATAAACCGCTGGTTCCACGTGACCCTGCTCGAAGGGCGAAACCGCGAAGTCCGGCGTCTCTGGGAATCCCAGGGCGTGAGGGTAAGTCGCCTGAAGCGGGTTCGTTATGGGCCGGTTTTTCTGCCCAGCCGATTGACCCTGGGCAAGTGGGAAGAGCTCGATCAGAAGGCGGTTGATTCGCTGAGCCGAACCGTTGGTCTGGAGACACTCGCCATCCCGCAAAAAACGCCGAGTGAACAGGCTGCTCAAGATCGTCAGCGTCGGAAAAGTCCGGCCCGGAGCCAGAAGCGCGGTGGCAGTCGCTGGCAAGTGAGCGACTCGAAGCCGTCCAAACCTTCGGCTAAAGCGGCAGGCTCCAAGCATAAGCCAATAAAGAAGTAGTCATTAGCCGATAGAGGCGAAAACGCGCGTGCAGTTACGGCCCTGGCGTTTGGCGTGATACAGGGCGTCATCCGCCCGAGCAAGCCAGTGCTCGGGGGGTTCATTCTCAAGGTGAGTGGCCACCCCGCAGCTGGCCGTCACTGAAAGCTTACCGTCCCCGCAATCGACGAGGATGTCTTTAATTGCTTTGCGAATTCTATCCGCCACATCACGTGCTCCTTGCTCTGAAGTGTGCGGTAGTAAAATTGCAAATTCCTCACCTCCAAACCTGTAGACGCTATCGGAGGTGCGTAAGGTTCGCTCAATGCCTTCTGCCGTTTCCTGCAATAGGTGGTCGCCAACTACGTGACCGTGGTTGTCGTTAACTGATTTGAAGTGGTCCAGGTCACAGAGAATCAGGGAGTAGCATTCATCGTGGCGATCCGATAGCTGACTGGCCCGCAAGAGGGTATCGTCCAGTGCGCGTTTATTGGGAATTCCAGTCAAGGAATCGGTCAGTGCGGCCTGCTCTATCGTGAGGTAATGGCAGGCATTGCGTAGTGGGCAGATGGCGGCGCCGAGGATGGTTTCTATGCCCTCCAGCTCCTCGTCGGAAAATTTCCGACGGCGAAACAGGGTGAGGGTGCCATAAGATACTCCCTCCAGGTTAAGCCGGTACTCGC
This sequence comes from Marinobacter alexandrii, assembly GCF_005871205.1. Lineage (GTDB taxonomy): Bacteria > Pseudomonadota > Gammaproteobacteria > Pseudomonadales > Oleiphilaceae > Marinobacter > Marinobacter alexandrii. Next base: position 196,810 of record NZ_SWKM01000014.1, read on the forward strand.
ACTTGTGCTGACCGCCCAAGCCAGAGGCGAAAATGAAATCCTGCCGCGCGATCCGATGCCGGTAATTCAGGGAATCGAAAGGCACGATCCCTCCCAATTCGTCAGCGACTATGCCCAATTGGGTTTCTAGCGAGAGGGTCGTGAGCAGTCGTTGGGTCAGCCGTGTGAGCACATCAGGGGTAGTGCTCCAGTCCTTCTGGGCCTGCCGCAGCTCTGCCAATTTGTGGGGCTGGGCTATGGATCTCTCGATGGAAGGTATCTGTTTCACTGGTGCTCACTTGGTCAGTGGGATTTGCGTGCTTTTAGGGTGCTGAAGCAGAACTTGTGCCATCGTCAAAAATTTCAATAAATACATACTGATAGAAGATGTAATTGAGAGTTGCCATAAGGTCTGGCGTTTTCTGGTATTGCGAAGCGTCAAATTGCCGGCAATGGCTTGCCGCCTTGTTTAGCGGTTGAACCCGAAAAGTCTGGTAAGGGCATTGGGCTGGTGAACGCCTGTGGTAAACTGCGGCGCTTATACCTATGACGTCTGCAGAAGTGAGCAACCATTTTTATGAGGTTCCAGGCCCCGGAAAGTCTGTCCGAACAAATCGCCCAGCACCTGGGCCAAAGGATCATCACCAGGGATCTTGAGCCAGGCGAGCGAATTCAGGAACTGAAAGTGGCGGGAGAGCTCAATGTCAGTCGCGGCTCCGTGCGCGAGGCCCTCCTGATTCTCCAGCGGCGTCACCTGATCAACATCTACCCTCGCCGTGGCGCGGTGGTTTCGAGCCTGACTCCTGAGAGCGTTAACAGCCTTTACGACATCTATATCGATCTCCTGTGCATGCTTGGCCGGAAGGTTCTGGAACGCTGGTCCGGGAAGGAACTAGGTGGGGTAATGGGCCAGGTTAGCGAATTGCAGGCAGTGATTGCGGCGCTGAACTCGACCGGCTCCGACGCTGCGGAGAAGGTCATCGATGCCGGTTTCGGAGTCATGCGGTACGCTTACAAACTGGTTGAAAACCCGTTTCTGGAAGAAACCCTGGAAAATTTCCGGCCAGCCATCAGTCGGACTTATTTCGTTGCTCTGGAACATTTCCGGGAAGAGATTGGTGAAACCGCGACCTTTTTCCGTCAGTTGGCCGATGCCGCAGTTAATGATGACGTGGTTAAGCTGCAGTCGGTTATTGAGTCCTTTGGTGAGCACCAACGCAAGCAGGTTTTGACCATTCTCAGGGATGAGGAGAACACCTGATATGCGCCTGAAATCGATCAAGCTGGCCGGCTTCAAATCCTTCGTTGATCCAACTACGGTGCCGTTTCCATCTAATATGACCGCGGTGGTTGGTCCGAACGGATGTGGCAAGTCCAACATCATTGATGCCGTTCGCTGGGTAATGGGTGAAAGCTCCGCCAAGTACCTGCGCGGCGAATCCATGACCGATGTCATCTTCAACGGCTCCAGTGCCCGCAAGCCGGTCGGTCAGGCCTCCATTGAGCTGGTCTTTGATAACAGCGACGGCTCGGCCCCGGGCGAGTTTGTCAGCTTTAACGAGATTTCCGTGCGCCGCCGGGTGTCCCGTGAAGGCCAGTCCGATTATTTCCTGAATGGCTCCAAATGCCGGCGCCGGGATATTACTGATTTGTTCCTGGGCACGGGTCTGGGCCCCCGTAGCTACGCCATCATCGAGCAGGGCATGATATCCCGCCTGATCGAGGCCAAACCGGAGGAGCTCCGGATTTACATCGAAGAAGCGGCCGGCATCTCCAAATACAAGGAACGGCGCCGGGAAACCGAAAATCGCATCCGCCGCACCCAGGAAAACCTTGAGCGTCTGACCGACCTGCGGGACGAGTTGGGGCGACAGTTGCAGCACCTGGAGCGTCAGGCTGCGGCGGCTGAAAAGTACAAGGCCTACAAACACGAAGAGCGTCAGAAAAAAGCCGAACTCACGGTCTTACGTTGGCAGGCCCTTGATAACGATTTGCAAAGCTGGCGCGGCAAAATCCGTGACACAGAACTCGAGCTGGAAAAACGGCTCACCGAGCGGGTTAACCTGGAAACCTCCCTGGAATCCCTGCGGGACAACCACCTGGACCGAACCGAGCACTTCAACAAGGCGCAGGCCCGTTACTACGAGGCCGGCGCCGATATTGCCCGGATTGAGCAGAGCCTTGAGCACCAGCGCGAGCGCAGCCGCCAGACGGCAGCGGAGCTGGACCAGGCCATGGCCAACCAGCGCGAACTGGCCCGGGAACTCGAGCAGGACGAAAGCCGGCTGGCCGGCATCCAGGAAGAGCTCGATATGATCGAGCCCGAACAGGAATCGCTCTCGCTGCGCTCCGAAGAGTCGGGGGAGAAGCTCCAGATGGCAGAAGACGCTATGAGCGAGTGGCAGCAGCAGTGGGAGGACTTCAGTGGTCGCTCCTCCGACGCCCGTCGTCAGGCTGAGCTCTCGCAATCCCGTATTCGTTCTCTGGAAGATGCCATCGAGCAACTGCGGAATCGTTACCGCAAGCTGGAAGATGAGCAGGCACTGCTGGACGGCCAGATGGATCGTGCCGAACTGGAGGAATTGCACGAGCAGCAGGAAACCCTGGAACTACAGCGGGAGGAAGCTGCCGAGCGCATCGCGACGATTCAGGAGACTCTCTACGAGGCCCGGCAGAATCAGCGTGAGGCCGAGCAGGCTGCTGCCGAGGATCGCCAGAGGGTGCAGAGCCTGAGGGCGTCTCTGGAATCGCAGCAGGCCTTGCTGGATGAGCAGCTAGGCGGCCAAGACGATGCCTTGCAGGGCTGGTTGTCTGAGCATGGCCTTGTCGACTCGCCCCGCGTGGCTGGCAAGCTGAGTATCGAGAATGGTTGGGAATTTGCGGTTGAGCAGGTCATCGGCCGATTCACTCACGGGCTGACGCTGCCCCGCATCGAAGCCCTCTCCACGGCCATGGCGTCGGCGCCAAAAGGTCTGGCCCTGGTGAATTCGGCGCAGACTCAAATGGGCGAATTTGATGGCGATAGCCTGGCTGCCAAGGTTTCCGGTCTGCCGGGGGTCGCCACCCTGATGGCCCGCATCAAAACAGTTGAAACGCTGGATCACGCCCTCGAGCTTCGAACGTCCCTGGCCGACGGTGAGAGCGCGATAACGCCTGAAGGTGTGTGGGCATCCCGTGACTGGCTGCTGATGCCGGATTCTGAGGCGGGTCAGATAGGCGTTATTGAGCGTCAGAAAAAGGTCAGCGAATTGAGCGAACAGCTGGCCCAGGCGGAAGAATTCCTTGAACTGACCAACGATCGGCTCGACAGCCTGCAAGAACGCGCCGAGCGAGCGGAAGCCGAGCGTGATGACGCTCAGGCCAGTTTAAGTGATGCCGAACGCGAACTGAGTGGTTTGTCGTCCCGGATCAGTGGCCTGCGGGCCCGGGCAGAGCAGATTGATGCCCGTTTGAAGAGCATTCGCGAAGACCTGTCTGAAGTGTCCCTGAATCTGGAAGACCAGGAAGAGAGCTTGCAGAGTGCCCGGGAAGAGTGGCAACAGGCTCTGGCCTCCAGCGAGGACAGTGATGAGGAAAAGGAGCGCCTGCTGGAGCAGCGCGACAGCCTGCGGGAGAATCTGGACCGGCTCCGGCACGATGCCCGTCATGACCGCGATCATGCCCACCAGCTGCAATTACAGCTGCAGTCCCTGCACAGTCAGCGTGATGGTCTGAAGCAGACCATCGAGCGAATGCAGATGCAGAAGGAGCGCATTGAAGAGCGCCTGGAAATACTCCGGGAATCTCGGGAAAGTGCGGAAGAGCCTATCGAAGATCTGAAGATGCAACTGGAAGGGTTGTTGGATCGTCGTCTGGCGGAAGAGGAAAAGCTTGGCGGTGCCCGAGACGCGCTTGAGGAAATCGATCGCGAAGTGCGGGACAAGGAGCAAGGCCGCAGCCGGGTTGACCATCAGATACAGGATGTCCGTTCGAGTCTTGAGAAGCTGAAGATGGAATCCCAGGCCCTGGAAATCCGGTCTGGTAACCACATCGAACAGCTGAAAGAGCTGGACGTGAAGCTGCAGGAAATTCTGGAGCAGCTGCCTGAAGGAGCCAACGAGAAAGATTGGGCCGAGGAACTGGAAAAGATCGGCAATCGTATCCAGCGCCTGGGTGCCATCAACCTTGCTGCCATTGAGGAATACCAGGTCCAGAGCGAGCGTAAGACCTACCTCGACAGCCAGAACGAGGACCTGATGGAGGCACTGGAGACCCTGGATAATGCCATCCGTAAAATCGACCGGGAGACTCGTCAGCGCTTCAAGGAGACCTTTGACCAGGTCAACAGCGGGTTGCAGGCGCTATTCCCGAAAGTCTTCGGCGGCGGTAATGCTTATCTGGAGTTGACCGGGGAAGACTTGCTGGAAACCGGTGTTACCATCATGGCGCGCCCGCCGGGCAAGAAGAACAGCACCATCCATCTTCTGTCTGGTGGTGAAAAAGCCCTGACCGCGATTGCCCTGGTGTTCTCGATCTTCCAGCTGAATCCGGCGCCGTTCTGTATGCTCGACGAGGTCGACGCACCCCTGGATGACGCCAACGTTGGCCGCTACGCCAATATGGTCAAAGAGATGTCGAAACATGTGCAGTTTATCTACATTACCCACAACAAGATTGCCATGGAGCTAGGGGATCAGTTGATGGGGGTAACCATGCACGAACCGGGTTGTTCGCGACTGGTTTCGGTGGATGTGGAAGAAGCGGCGGCATTGGCGGAAGCCTGAATGCCGTGACTGGACAGAAAACCGTCAAGGATGACAATAACGCCATCTGGCCCGCCTGCGCGTTGTATTCGCAACGGGCTTTTTTTAGAGTAACACTGTTACCCGATCCGCAAACAGGACAGCAGGACTATGTCACTTAGGGAATGGTTAATCGCCATAGGTACCCTCGTCATTATTGGTATTGTTATTGACGGAATCCGCCGCGTTCGGCGTGCGCGCAAGGAATCCCTGGCTATTTCCTCCGGCATGGGAGCCGATGAGCTGGAAGAGTCGCCATTGGACGACCATTTCAATCCGGAGCTGCCGAACGGTGGCGCCCGCACGATATCCCGGGACACCCTCGAGGAGCGCGGCTACGTTAAGCCTGAACGCTCGGGTCGTTTTGGCTCGCCAAAACCCAAGCCGACACGCCCGGTTACCGCGTCGGCCAGTACTCCGGCCAAGGAAAACCCGGCCAGCGAAGCCGATGATTCGTCCTGGACGTCTGGTTTTTCCGCCCGGGAAGAAACCGACGCTCCGGTAGACGGCGGCTGGGGCGCGAACGATGATCACCCGGCTGACGATGACCAGAGGCAGACAGAGCCCTGGGCAGAGAAAGACCCTGAGCACGAGTCAGTGACTGGGGAAGCCGATCCAGCAGAGGCCTCGGTACCGCCGACGGTCACCACAGAAGTGGAAGAAGATACCGCTCGTCGGAGCCCGGTGGAGCACAACCACGGCCAGCCGCTTGCGGGTGCTAACCGTCCCGAAGCCCGGGAGGTGATCGTAATCAACGTGCTGGCTCGTGCCGGTGACGATTTCACTGGCACGGCTTTGAAAAACCTGTTCGAGGCCTGCGGCCTAGAATTGGGAGATATGGACATCTATCACCGGCATGAGTCGACTGACACCACTAGCCCAGTTCAGTTCAGTGTTGCCAATGCGGTAGAGCCGGGCACTTTCAGGCCAAAGGACATACCCGCAATGACCACTCCGGGAATCAGTTTCTTCATGAGCATGCCCGGGCCCTCGAATTCGCTACAGGCGTTTGAGTTCATGCTGGAAACGGCGCAATGTGTGGTTCGCAACCTGGGTGGCGATCTAAAAGATGAGCGGCGCAGTGTCATGACACCCCAAACCATTGAGCACTGCCGACAGCGAATCCGGGAATTCGACCGGAAGCAACGTTCCCAGCCGGTTTAACGCCGGGCGACAGAATGACGGATGATGCCCGGAGTGTTCCGGGCATTTTTTTTGACAGTGAGAGCGCAACCCCATGAGTAAAGTCACGCCCGAGGTTATCCAGCGGGTCGAAGAACTCCGGTCTTTGATTGAAGAGCACAACTACCATTACTACGTGCTGGACGATCCGAGCATCCCGGATGCTGAATACGATCGGCTCTTCCGTGAACTGCAGGCCCTGGAAGCGGAGTATCCCGAGTTGGCTTCGGATGATTCGCCCTCGCGCCGGGTGGGGAGCATTGCCGAAACCAGTTTCGAAGAGGTTGTTCACCGGATTCCCATGTTGTCGCTGGATAATGCCTTCAGCGAGGACGAATTACGGGATTTTGATCGCCGTGTCCGGGAGCGCTTGGGCGCCGGGGAAGATATCGAGTATGTCTGCGAGCCCAAGCTCGATGGCCTTGCTGTCAGCCTTCACTATGAGCAGGGCCGGCTGACCAAGGCCGCGACCCGGGGTGACGGCTATGCCGGCGAAGATATCACCGCCAACATCCGCACCATTCCATCGGTACCGTTGAAACTCCGGGGCGAAGGTTTTCCGGAGCTGGTTGAGGTCAGGGGTGAGGTTTACATGCCCAAGGCCGGATTCGACAAACTCAACAAGCGGTTGGCGGATCAGGGGGAAAAAACCTTCGTAAACCCCCGTAATGCGGCGGCGGGCAGTCTGCGCCAGAAAAAGTCCACGATCACGGCAAAGCGACCGCTGGAAATGTGTGCCTACAGTGTGGCGGTGATTGATGAGCGCGATCTACCGGACAATCACTGGGCCGGGTTGCAGCAGGTGAAAAGCTGGGGCTTTCGCATCAACCCCGAGATGCGCAAGGCCCGTGGTGTCGAGGAATGCCTTGAGGCCTACACCGAGCTGATGGAAAAGCGCGATTCCCTGCCTTATGAAATCGATGGCATCGTGTTCAAGGTTGATCGGCTGGATCTGCAACAGCGGCTCGGTTTTGTGTCCCGGGCACCGCGCTGGGCAATAGCACACAAATTCCCGGCCCAGGAAGAACTTACCGTCATTGAAGACGTTGAATTCCAGGTTGGCCGTACTGGCGCCGTTACCCCGGTGGCGCGCCTGAAACCGGTCTTTGTCGGTGGTGTGACCGTGAGTAATGCCACTTTGCACAACATGGACGAAATCCGACGGCTTGATGCCCACATCGGCGATACCGTCTTCATCCGGCGTGCCGGTGACGTCATTCCTCAGGTGGTTAAAGTAGTCCCCGAGAAGCGGCCTGAAAACGCTCGCGAGGTAGTCCTGCCTGAACATTGCCCGGTGTGTGGCTCTGACGTCGTCCAGATTGAGGGCGAAGCGGTCGCCCGCTGCTCCGGTGGGCTTTATTGCCCGGCCCAGCGCAAGGAAGCCATCCGCCACTACGCCTCCCGCAAAGCCCTCGACATTGAAGGTTTGGGTGATAAGTGGATCGATATTCTGGTTGGTCACGAGCTGGTGGAAACGGTCGCTGACCTCTACCGCCTGAAGAAGCAGGATCTGGTTGGCCTTGAGCGGATGGGGGACAAGTCTGCAAGTAATCTGATTGCTGCCATCGACCGCTCCCGTCAGCCGGTGCTGTGGAAATTCCTGTACGCCCTCGGGATTCGTGAGGTGGGTGAGGCGACGGCAAAGTCATTGGCGTCGTTCTTCGGCACGCTTGAGGCGATCGCCAGCGCCGATGAAGAGACATTGCAGTCGGTGCCTGATGTCGGGCCCATCGTTGCCGGGCATATTCGCAGTTTCTTTGAGCAGCCCCACAATCAGGAAACTTTGACAGCGCTGCAAGATGCGGGTGTGCAATGGCAGGACGAGGTCATTGAGGAATCTGAAAAGCCGCTTCAGGGCCAGACCTGGGTGCTGACCGGAACCCTGTCTGAGATGACCAGAGACGAAGCTAAGGAGCAGTTGGAGAGCCTCGGCGCCAAAGTGTCCGGCAGTGTCTCCAAAAAAACGGCCTGCGTGGTTGCTGGCGAGGCGGCCGGCTCCAAGCTCGCAAAGGCTGAGCAGCTTGACGTGCCGGTGCTGGACGAGGCCGGGTTGCTGGCGTTGTTGAAACAACATGGGCTGGAGGCCTAGATAAAGCCTGTTCCAGTTGCAGCGCCGGCCAGAAGGGACCCTGGCTGGCGGAAAAATCTGAGAACTCGCGCAGATCGCCTGTACCGCAAATTGGCTACCATGGCGTTGTTCTGTAACGGAGTGTAAGTGGACTTTCAATCGAGAGCCAGGGCACCCGATAACAACAACGTTAAAACGGATTTCTCCATGCGCGCCGATTTAGTCTCCCGCACAGCTTCCGCCAGCCGTTTTCTGGCGACGCTTTTTTTTGCTTCGGCCCTGGTTGCCTGCAAGACCGAAAAAGACCCGGACGACCCCACCATCATTGGAGTGCCGCCGGCAGAAGCCTATCTCGGCGTAGAGTACTACTATAACTTTGGCGCCTATGGTGGCGAAAGCATTCTCGATTACACCCTTACCAATGCGCCATCCTGGCTGGCCCTTGAGGACACCAACAACAAGGCCCGCCAGGGCATCATCATGCGGGGCGTCCCTGGCCTGGGCGGGGGTAGTCGGGGCGAGGCGGACCTGGGACGCCAGTTGGGTATTAATCTGGTAAGCACAGACGGTGAAATGGCTGGTGTGCAGCCGTTCGATATTGAGGTTAAGTACAACGCGCTATCGCTTGCGAACGACACCTTCACGGAGGGGAAGAATGCCGACCGTGGCGCCGATCCGGAAGAAAGTGACGAGCGTTGTGAGGTCCCTGATCTGGATACCTCAGGTGAACATAGTTTTACCATAAACCAGTACGCTGAAGACGGCTCGGTTTCCGGCACCAAGACCGTCACCGCCGAAACCCAGCCAGTTCTGGTTCGAGTTCTGCTCGATCAACCATCGGTTACCCGAGTGGCCGTGGCCTTTGAGCTAACGTCCCAGTACAACCCGAACAGCTGCGACAAGTCCCCCGACACTGCATTCCTCCCGCCACATCAGCGTTGTGAGCACAGTAAGGCCAACGAGGCCGATGCCACCGTTGGTCACGACATTGTCGCCCTGGGCAGCGACAGTGGATCCCGTCTGGAAGAGCTGGATTACCTTGTCTATCAGCAGGACGAGTCTGGTACTTACAGCCGTGGTGTGGTGACACTGGAACCAGGCATTACCGAGTGCTATATCCGGCTGGAAGTGATCGACGATTCTTTCCCTGAAAAGCAGGAGACTGCCGAGCTCAAGCTCACCGAAGTACGCTCCGGGCTCGCGGGCCTGGGCCCCAATAACAAAGAAGCCGATACCGCCCTGAAAATTGACGATAACGAGCCACTAGTAAGCATTCAAACCGAGGATGGTGGCGCGCGAGATGCCCTGAACGTTGGCGATGCAAGGGAGTATCTGGCGGTGCTGACCGGCGACAGGGACGAGCCGATTCTGGCCAGGCTCGAGGAAACAAGGGAGTCGGACGTCAAGCTGGGCGCTGGAGTGGTCACCGAGCGCTGGATCAATGGCAGTTGGTCGCCTTCCGATGAGCTGGAGTTTCCGGTTGGCGTCAACGAAGTCAGGTTCCGCATCCGGGTTCCTGATGGTAGCTATTCCAATCCGGAACTGGACGACCGCTTTCTCTTGCTCGGCCTGGATCAGGAGTATCAGGCGGGCCGGGAAAACTACGCTCGGGCCATTGATGAAAGTGTCCTGAGAGTAAGCGTAAATGAGCAGATCAAGGCTCTGGTGTTGAATGAATCCGATGGCTTTGTCGCAACCGACATTGATGTGTCCCACCAGGGCAGGGTCTTTGTCGCCGGTTATGACAGTCTCAATAGCGATCGTGTGCGGGTCAGGGTATACAGCCAGAAAGGCAGCCAACTGCAAGATATTCTAATTTCCAGCCCAGGCGACACGCTGTCCCGGCCAAAGCCGCGAATTGCCACCGTCAAGCGTGAGGTGGCCAGGGATAAAGGCAAGGTCGACCGCTTCGAATTCGTCGTCTCATACAGCACCGATTCGGCTGTGGCGGGCACGTCCGCCCAGGGTGGAGCTGATATTGTGACGACCAGGTACTGGTTTGATGACTCATCCAACGGTGGTGAGTATGTTGAGAGCTGGACGATTCGAACCGGCACCAGCGCCGACGACCGGGTACAGTCGGTGCGAATGAATGCCGAAAGTGGCTACGTCCTGATCGCCGGGGAAACCGCGGGAACCTGGCCCAAACAAACTAACGCCGGGGGTATGGACAGCTTCCTGCAGCGCATCGATTCGGAGCTGGATGGCGCCAACGAAGTTCCCAAGGTTGCCTGGACTCGGCAGGTAGGCTCGTCCGCCAACGACGCCGTGGTCGGCGCCGCTGCACGCTCGGTGGCGCCTCTGCTCTTTGGGTCCGTGGCCGGTTCCGTAAATGGCGAACCGGTATTGGGAGGCGTGGATGCTTTCTTCTACAGCACGACCTCAGGCGAGCGGGGACTCGCAGTGTTCCAGGTAGGCTCTGAGGCCGACGATCCGCTCACTGATGCCATCTATGAAAGCAACCAAATGTGGCTACTCGGCACCACGTCAGGAAGCTATCGGTTACTGAAAGACAAGGAGGGCAATCGCAGCCTGGAGCGCGGGCCCCTAAACAGCCAGTCTGGCTTCCTGATTGCTTACACCACCACCGGTTTGATCAGACGGGCGTTCACCCTCAACGATGCAGGTGATCAGTCGAACGAGCGGCTCACGGTTCTGATGGCGTTTGGCAATGACATGGTAACCAGTGGGGCCACGGAGGGTAGGTTCGATGGGAGCGCAGAAGTGGTCAACGGCGACCAGGGTATTCTGGCCAGGTTATCCCTGGTTGAAGACGATCCTGACTCAGATGACAAAGACGGCTCAGCGTCCGATTCCGAGGAAGAGCCCTACAAGAATGAATGGCGTTACCAGTTGGCTAAAGGTGACTCGGAATTTACTGCGCTCGCCAATTATCGCGATGACGAAATTGTGGCCCTGACCCGCGTAGGAAGAGATTGGATGGTGCTGGTATTCAGCCCGGAAGGTGAGCTGCTCTCAGCTCTGGATTAGACCGAACCCTCATGCCTGCTGGCGCTGGCGTAAAGTCTCAGGTAATCGGTGCTGGTCACGATGCCTGAGGCCTTACCGTCAGGGCCTACCACCAGGGCAGCATTCAACTGGTGTGCGAGCATCAGTCTGGCCAGTTGGTGGGCGTCGGTTTCCGGGGAGGCCGTGAGAAACGCGGGCAGTTCCACATGGACCAGGTTCTGGTCGAACGCGTTGGCGCGATTGCGATGCAGCCAATCAAGGAGCCAGCGGAGGTCAACCAGGCCTGCAATGTTGTCCTCGGCGGTTATGACCAGATGGTGAACGCCGTGTTCTTCCATGAGTGCCATGGCATCCGAGATGGTAGACGCCGCCGGTATCGAATAAAGCGCGGGGGAGCAGATCATCGATACCGGTAGGTAGGCCCGTTCCGCTCTGGGTTCGCCTGCGGCAGCGGCGCCATATTCTTCCAGCGCACGATGCCGCCCCGAGTTGGCTGCCTGCTGAAACTCCGCATCCGTTGCCTCGCTGTGGCTGAGGTTGATAGCGTGGCCTTCGGTCAGTTCCGTCACATCGTCCACACGCCGTGCCCGGAAGGATTCCGGAAGGCGAGTCCCGATGGGACGGCCTGGCTCACTAACGAAGATGGACATGAAGCAGAATCCCCAAGTTTTATACTGGCATTATTTGCTTATCGGCCACGAGGCTGTGTTCTGTAGTTTACCCTGAATTCGTTTCTGATTTTTCTGCCTGATGCAGGCGCTGACTTGCCAGCCGACGCATCAGGCGTGCTGGCAGGCACTGTGGTTGACCAGACAGTCGGTCCGCCAGGTATTCCGCAAGCAGCGGGGCATAGGTGAGCCCCTTGCTACCCAATCCGGTGAACATGAAAAGGTTCTGGCTTACTTGCCCGTGAGAGTCGCACAGTTCATCGGCCACGGGTTGGTAGTCGTGGGTGGCGCAGCGGAAGCTCACGCGCCCTTCAACAGATTCTCCAAGCCCTTCTGTGTCTCTTAAAATACCCGGCAGCAGATCGGTCAGCTCTTTCAGGTTCTGTTCATGACTGGCCACCGTAGGATCCGGGTTGTCATCGCGCAGGTCAAAGGTTGCGCCAACCACGGCCACACCGTCTTGCACGGGATTCAGGTAACGAGGGCCGCAGATCACTGATCGAGGGCTTGTCAGGGTTTGTGATTCAAGGTGCGTGACCTGACCGCGAATCTTCTTGAGGCGGAACCGACCCGAAACCGGGAGCAGCGCCGGCGTTAGGTGGCCAGCGCAAATCACCACGCGATCGGTGATCATGTCTGGCCCGGTGGCAGGCTTGATCGCCCAGGTGCTGTTCAGTCTTTGCAGTTGCCGGACGTCGGTTTGGAAGTGCTGGCGGATCAGGGGGTGTGCCGCTAGCTCCGTGCAGAGCTTTGCCGGCTCCAGCCAGCCACTGCCAGGAAACCAAAGCCCGCCGGTTTGGGTCGGCACGCCGGTCAGTTGCCCAGCTTGGTGTTGGTCCACCGGGTAGAAGACCTCCGCCGGGTAGGCGTTCCTGTTCAGGAAGCGCCGCTGTCGGTCCTGTTCTTGCTCGCTCCAGGCCAGCTGGAGCAAGCCGGTTGGATGCCAATATTGATCCCGGAAGCGGGCGTAGAAGCGCTGACTAAAGCATAGCGCGGTCAGTGCCAGCTCAGTTTGATCGTTGAATTCAACGCCCAACTTCACATAGGTCGCGCCCTGACGGTTTCCCGAGGCACCCGCGCCAGGCCCGGTAGCCGAGTCAATCAGCGTCACCGGAATACCGCGCTCGGCGAGGTTTCGGGCCAGCAGACAACCGGCAATGCCCGCGCCGATGATCGCAACTGATGGCGGGGCCTGATCTTGGTTAAGCTCGACTTCAACCGGCAGGGTGCCTACCAGCATGTCTCGTTTTCGTCCGAATCCGGGAATGACCTGCATGGTAAAGCCGGCACTTTCGAGTGTCCGCCGAACTCGGCTCACGGAGGTAAAGGTGGCCAGTGTCGCGCCCGGTTTGCTGTGAGCTCTGATCATGGCCAGGGCCTGGTCGAGCCACATCTCCGGATTTCGGGCCGGGGAAAAACCGTCCAGGAACCAAGCGTCGGCCTTAAATTGAAGGGCCTGCCAGGCCTCCTGGATATCTCCCAGGTATAGAGTCAACCGAACGCGGCCACCATCCAGAAGAATGCGATGCGCGCCGCGGGTCAGTGGCGGGTACTTGTCGGCCAGTTCGGCCGCCAGCGGGGTCAGTTCCGGCCATAGGGCAAGGGCGCGAACCAGGTCTTCCCGTTGTAAAGGAAATCGCTCTACCGACACGAAATGCAGGATAGCAGTCGGGTTGGTCGCACGCTCCCGCCACGCCTGCCAGGTCGCAAGGAAATTGAGCCCTGTGCCGAACCCGGATTCGGCGACCACAAAACTGCCCCTCGCCGGAACCGACTCAAACCGTTCTGACAGCCGGTTGGGGCGAAGAAAAACATGCCGGCTCTCAGCCAGCCCGTCCTCGCGATTGAAATAGACGTCCCCGAACCGGGATGATTCCGGGACGCCGTCTTGCCAGGTCAGTTCAGCGGTTTCGATACTGGGTGGGAGCAGCTCGTCGGACATGGAATCAGTTAGCGGGCTCAAGCACCGAGACGGATTCAATCATCACTGGCTGTACCGGTACGTTAGCCATTCCACGGGCATTATTTGTATCCACGCCCGCAATCGCTTCAACCACGCCCATCCCTTCAGTCACTTTGCCGAAAACGGCATAGCCCGCCCCCCTGACACCGGCATCCAGAAAGCCGTTGTTCACCAGATTGATAAAGAACTGAGAGGTGGCGCTGTCCGGAGCACTGGTGCGTGCCATGGCAATGCTGCCACGGAGATTCTTCAGGGTCGGCTTCGCCTCGTTAACGATTGGATCCTGGGTGGGCTTCCGGGCCAGGTCGGCAGTGAAGCCGCCACCCTGAATCATGAATCCGGGTATTACGCGGTGGAAGACGGTGTTGTTGTAGAAGCCACCGCGGACGTACTCAAGGAAATTCTCAACGGTCTTTGGAGCGACGTCCGGGCGCAATTGTAAAACAAAAGGGCCTTTGCTAGTGATAACTCTCACGCTGGGTAAAGCCTCAGAAGCTGTCTCCACAGAGGTTTCGGCGTGGGCTCCGCCAATGGGCAGTAAAGTCGACATCGCCAGAATCAGGGCAGGGATCACACTACGAACCGGTTTTACGGAATTTAGCATTTGATTACTTATCTCCTGGTGAGCTGCAGAGTGGTTTCCTGCAATAATCCATTGAATCTTCAGTTACCGCAGGATTTTAGCAGAAGCTTGGGCTGTTTCGGCGACTCTTGGGATACGGAATCGTGAGACTAAGCTACGCTCAGTGGTTGCTGCATGCTCCATTACGCCATGCCGGGCCGGGTTGTACGGTTTTCACTAATAAGAAGGAGAAATCAGTGAGAATCCGTCAGGGATTTGAAGAAAAGTCGCGATTAGGACGATTGCTCGTCGGTCGAGGCTACCTGTCTGAAGCGCAGCTTGAAGAAGGCCTGCGCCTGCAACGGAAATCCGGAGAGCGACTGGGTGAGGTATTCATTCACGCTGGCTGGATCAGCGAAAAGGAGTTGCGTCGGGTTCTGAAGCATCAGTCCCGCTATCGCAACGCCGCTGCGCTCGTTGCCGTTGTTGCTCTGCCTTTACAGCCGTTGGTCGGTTTCGCGGCCACTAACCATGTCAACAACACGAACTCCACTTCGTCGGAGTCTGGCGAGATGTACGAGGAGGCCGGCTTCACGCCCTTGGAGGACGATGAGTTGGCGGCCGTGTCGGGCCAGGGGGATCCCTCGCTGCTGGAGCGTATGGCTCGGGTGGGCAACATGGCGGACGCAACGGAACAGGGTGATGGATCGGAGGCGGATGTCATGGAAGGGCTGGAGCTTACCGCCAATGTGTTCGTGCCGGTCCTGAACTTTCTGGATTCGGACCTGACCATTACGGGCGTTCATTACCGGGAGGGAGAGCCTCGCTATACCCTGCAAGAGGATGGCGGCCTAACCCTGGCGTTTCCGGAGCGCATCGAGGAAATTCGGATGAACAACATTCGGGTCAGCGGCAGCCAGGGGCCGTCGTTTGGAAACGTCAGTATCCATGACGTTCGCTTCAGTCCGTCGTCACAGATGACTATTTATACCCGCTAAAAAAAATAACGCCCGGCTTGCCGGGCGTTATCTCAGATCTGGTGTACTTAGGCGCTGGCCAGCATGGTTCGGCTGGATACCGAGGTTTGCTGGCCTTGCTGGCCGTAGAGTTTTTGCTGGCCGGTGGCCCCGCGGAAGATATCAGTCAGGCGTGAGAGGCGTTTCTGCAGGTGGCCCATAACTCGACCGTTGTGCTGGTTCAGAGCCTGGCATTGACGCATCTGCTCATCAGCCCGTTTCCAAAGATCGAACAGTTCGGTCATGCCGGCACTTTGAATAAAGCGGGAAGGTGCGCCGCTCTCTGGCTTGTAGCCCATGGCCACGAGAGCATGGATCTTCCGTTTCGCCCGCTCCCGAACCTGCTCCAGAACCTGATTCTTTTCTGTGGTCAGCGCTTGCAGCGCACGAACATCAGAGGCAGACAGACAGGCTTTTTCCTTATCAAGGATGTCCACCAAAACCGCAAGTTGTTGCGCGTCTTGCAACAAAAGTTCTTTCAATTCATCGATAGCAGCCATGATCTACTCACCCAAAAATGCTTTCATCCATCTCAAGCATTTTCTGGGCCAGTTTCTCTGCATCGATCTTGTAGGTTCCATTTTCGAGTGCTGAGCGGATTTCTGCAATTCGATCATCATCCATCTCAGGGTAATCACCAAGCTTCTGCTCTAGCTGCTTCAGGTTCTTGGCCTGGTTACTGAGGCTGACGCTTTCGCCGCGAGCGGACTGGGCCTGAGTTTTAGCCTGGTCGCTGCTTGCTGGCTGGGCGCCCTGGCTGCTGGAGGATTTATCGGCCGTGGTTCTTTGGGTGTTGACCTGGCCGGGGCCAATTCCATTTAAGTCAACTGACATATCAATACCTGCTTGCCTATAGTGCCGCGCGGAAGCGCGACTTACTCGAGTATGTATCTATGTAACGGCCGCGCCGTCCATACCTTTAGTGAAATTTTCCGGACTTTTATTACCGATTCTCCATCTGCGGTGTCTCAACCTGCGCGATATGGGCGATGACGGCGGCAGGCCATTGCCGAGCGGCAGAAACTTGCCAGCGACGACTACCTGTTACGACTACATAGGAATCTCAACGCGCCCTGGTGCGATCACGTTTGCCCGAACCGTCCGGGCAGATCGAAGGTTTTGAATCAGTACCTGTTCGCCCACGGAGCCATTCGCCAAGGCCTTTCCTCGGGATGTCACCTCAAAGGCTCCGCTCTTGGCGGTTATAATAACATGATCGCCACGTTCCACCGCGTCTGGTGCGGTCAGAAGGTCGGGGGTGATCATGGACCCTGCATTTATCGGCCGGCGAACTTCCATGCCCTGTATGTGATCGGCGGTGCCCAGCACACCACGGCGGCTGGCATTTACCACAACCGATTGAGTGGTGACCATATCAGCGGTGATGCGCTCGCCCCGGGCCAGCGGCCGTGCTGCGACCAGGGCCGGGCCATTGATGGAAACCGATGCGGTCACAAACATGCGCCAGGGGCGTATGCCTTCGCACGCGACTTGCAGGGACGGGTGCGTGCTGCGCCAGGGATCGCCGGTGAACTCAACGGCTAAGGGTTGCTCACAGCTGGCCAGTGCTAGCCGGCTGTCTACGCCGCTCGGCTCGTAGCTCACCTGATAGCCTTTCTCGGACTGTTCTTCGGCAAAGGCGGTGAGGTAGTTCGTCGCAGCCTGCTCAATCTCCATGGCCGTAGTCTCGGCAGTTACACCGCCCGGAAGGCCGGACATTAGTAGAGCGATGCCAAAAATGGTGGTGCGCATACGTGTCACTTTGTCCTATGCTGTCAATGTCCGGCCAATACTCCGGAAAAATCCTAAGGATTTGGCCCCGTCGGCCGTTAAACGAAAAATTGATTGCGTTGGTGACGATTTTTCGTCGGTTCGTTCATGTTTTGATTAACAGCAAAATACATGCCGGTGACATTCCGGTGAGTTGGGAGAGCATAGATGGCAGGG
Source organism: Marinobacter alexandrii (assembly GCF_005871205.1). GTDB lineage: Bacteria > Pseudomonadota > Gammaproteobacteria > Pseudomonadales > Oleiphilaceae > Marinobacter > Marinobacter alexandrii. The sequence continues at coordinate 213,946 of NZ_SWKM01000014.1, forward strand.
GTATTGGATAGCGTAAACCAGCGGACCCAGCTGGTAGGGAAAAACCGCCTTGAGCTGCTGATGTTCCGCCTGCGCGGGCGTCAGATGTACGGTATTAACGTGTTCAAGGTAAAAGAGGTTCTTCAGTGCCCGAAGCTGTCCTCTATTCCGAATAGCCGCTCTGTGGTTCGTGGTGTCGCCCACACTCGCGGTGAGACCATTCCCATCATTGACCTCAGCATGTCCATCGGCTTGCCGGGAATTCCCCAAGAAGAACTGGCCAACAGTTTCGTGATCATCACCGAGTACAATCGAAAAACCCAGGGGTTCCTGGTCACCGGCGTAGATCGGATCATGAACATGAATTGGGAGGATATCCTTCCGCCGCCGAAAGGTGCCGGCAATGATGTTTATCTTACTGCCGTTACCAAGATTGATGATAAGCTTGTTGAAATCATTGACGTAGAGAAGATTCTTTCTGAAGTTTCTCCGCTCAAGGAAGAGGTAACCGAAGCGGTTTTGAGTAAGAGTGCTGGCCGGGAGCCTGCCAACCTGCCGGTTCTGGTAGTTGATGACTCATCGGTGGCCCGCCGCCAGATGGAGCGTTGCCTGACCGCGATTGGCATGGACGTGGTTGCGAAGAACGACGGCAAACAGGCCTATGAGTACCTGAAAGAGATCACCAGTGACGGTTCCAAGGCCGGTGATCACCTGGCACTGATAATCTCGGACGTAGAGATGCCGGAAATGGATGGCTACACATTGGTGACCAAGTGCAAGGGTGACCCGGCGCTCAGCGGAATGTTTATCATGCTCCACACCTCGCTGAGTGGTGTCTTTAACCGGGCCATGGTGCAAAAGGTTGGGGCAGACGACTTCATGGCCAAGTTCAGTCCTGATGAGCTGGCCGAGCGAGTGATGGAGATCATCGACCAAAAGTAATTGCATTGCGCACTGATGCACAAACCACAGAGATCCAATGAAAGCGGAAATAACGCCACAGGAATATGAAGCCTTCAAGACGTTCCTGCAGGATGCGTGCGGCATTTTGCTGGGCGAGAACAAGCAGTATCTGGTCAAGAGCCGTCTCCGTCGCATTCTTGAAGAAAACGAGCTCAACTCTCTGGGTGAGCTGGTCGACCGATTGAAACGGACGGGAAGGGCGAGCCTGCGTGAGGTTGTCATCGATGCGATGACGACCAACGAAACACTCTGGTTCAGGGACAATCACCCGTTCCGAATCCTGCAAGAAAAGCTGCTGCCAGAATTCGCCGAGCGTCAAACGCCTCAGCCCCTGCGGCTCTGGTCCGCGGCCTGTTCCACAGGGCAGGAGCCCTATTCGGTGGGCATGATCGTGGAAGAGTTTCGGCGCCAGCGGCCGGGCCGGCTTCGGGATGTAAAGATCACCGCCACCGATATCTCCAAGAGCGTTCTTGAAGTGGCGCGCCGGGGCGAATACGAGATGATCGCCATCGGGCGCGGACTCTCCCCGGAACGGCAAAAGCAGTTTTTCACTCCGTCACTGAACGGCGGCTGGCAGATTCGGCCGCAGCTCAAGAGTATGGTCGAGTTCAAGGAGCTGAATCTGCTGGAGCGTTACATGCTCGGTAAATTCGACATCGTCATGTGCCGCAATGTCCTCATCTATTTCTCGGCAGAACTCAAGAAAGACATCCTGACCCGCATTCATGCCACCCTGAACCCTGGTGGCTATCTCATCCTCGGTGCCTCCGAATCGCTGAACGGCTTGCCCCACCTGTACGAGATGGTGCAGTGCCACCCGGGTATCATTTACAGGAAGAAATAACCTGATGTTTATCGATTTCGAGAACATGGATCCGACCGAGGTTTACCACATTCTCACCCAGACTGTGGTGCCTCGGCCGGTTGCCTGGGTGTTGAGCGAGAACCCCGATGGTGACTACAATCTGGCGCCGTTTTCATTCTTCACCCCGATCACCAGTAATCCTCCGCTGTTGATGTTCTCGGTGGGCCGAAAGCCTACGGACAATGCCTTCAAGGACACGCGGGTGAATATCGAAGCTCGCAAGGATTTTGTCGTCCATATCGCGCACCGGGAGTTGGCAAGCGCCATGACGGCAACTTCCCGCACCTTGCCGCACGGTGAATCGGAGCTGGCGGATCTTGGGCTGGAACTGACCCCTATGCAGGGCTCCCGCCTGCCCCGGCTCAAGGATTGCCACGTCGCGTTTGCCTGTGAACTCTATGACATCAAGGAAATCGGAGCGGCACCGCAAACTCTGTTGTTTGGCCTGGTTAAAGGCGTCTACGTGGCGGACCAGGCGGCTCACTATGATGACAAGGACCGGTTAAAAATCGATGGAGCCGCAGTGGACCCGATCGGTCGCCTGGGAGGCAGCGAATACGTGACCTTCGGTGATATTCTGAAGGTGCCTCGCCCCTCCTGAATGCGAACTGAGGAGTTGCCAGTGGATCAGCTCAACCTCAGACACCTCTATTACTTCTGGATGATCAGCCGGGAAGGCTCTATTGCCCGCGCAAGCGAGGTGCTGGAGCTTGCCCCGCAAACCTTGAGCGGGCAGCTCGCGACCTTCGAATCGTCCCTGGATGGCCTGCTGTTCCGCCGCGAACAGCGCCAGCTTATCCTGACGGATCTGGGCAAGACCGTCCTGGTCTATGCAGACGAAATCTTTGCGCTCACGGGCGAACTCACTGAAACTCTGAAGCTGGCGCCGGCCGATCGTCCGTTAATGCTGTCGGCAGGGATTTCGGCCTCCATCCACAAGCTGATCGCCTACTCACTTCTGCAGCCCGCCATGGCGCTGCAACGTACTATTCAGCTCAACTGCCAGACCGGTGGCACCGATGACCTGATGCTTCGCCTCAAGCGCAAGGATCTCGATGTGGTGCTGACCGATCGGATGCCCGGGCTGGCTGAACACGGCGGCTTTACCGCGCATCCGCTCTCAGGTTCCACCATCAGTCTGTTCGCCCGATCCGATATGGCCGAGCGACTAAAGAAGGGTTTTCCGGGCTCACTCAACGGCGAGCCCCTGCTGGCGAATGCCACCAATGCCCCTTATTTCGAAAAGCTGATGAACTGGTTTTCACTGCAGGGGGTGCGTATGAGCGTGGTGGCTCGAATTGATGACAGTGCCCTGATCAAAGTGTTCGGCCGGCAGGGCCTCGGCGTGTTTGCGGCACCGACGGCGATCCGGGCCGAAGTTTGCAGGCAGTACGAGGTCGAAGAGATTGCCTCAATTAATGACGTAAAGGATGAGCTGTTTGCGATTACCCGTAGCAAGAATCCCGCACACGAAGGGGTTCGTGCCATCTGCGAGCGCAGTGCGAGTATTCAATCCGCTCGGAATATCTCTCAATAACTCTCTCAATAGCCTTCATAAAAAGCTCGGAAAAATCGATCTAAAAGGCTTATAAAATCTTATTTTATCGAGCCGTGTTTCGGAACATGATAGGGGTGTGTTGACCACATTTTCAGAGGAGTCACCGCCATGAAGACTATCCACAAATTTCGACTGGATGCCGGTAAGGAGCCTACCAGCCTTTCGCTCCATGAAGGCTATCGAGTAGTTCGGTGTGAGTACATCGTGCCGGATAAATCCGTTTACCTCTGGGTTGAGCAACCGCTAAAGGTAGGTGCTCAGACCCGCGAGCATCATTTCCGCGTGGCCTTTTCGGGCGAGCCGGTTCCGGATTCCTATCAGTATCGGGGCACAGCTCTGGATCCTTTCGGCCCGGAAGCGTACCACGTGTTTGAGGTGCCAGAGGGCGAGCGGTCGATTGCGGCTAGCAGTGCCAGTAATCACGATTTCTCTGGCGGGCATTGGCAGGACTCAGAAGCGTCTTAAGGGCCTAAGGGAGACTGGAATGGGCTCTCCGGGGAGCGCTAGCGGATCAGACCTGGAGTGGTAGGTGGCCGGTTTTCACCCAGATAACGGTTTCCTCATCCACAAACGGATGGTGTTGACTGAGGTGAGGGCTGCGGATCCAGGTACCTACCGGGTAGCGGCCGTTTTCATCACAAAACTCGCCCGAGAGCACAAAGATTTCCTCCCCGCCAAAGTGCCGGTGCGGCTGAAACCGCTCGCCGGCCGGCCATTTCACCAGTGCGACATGCTCGTGCTCAAAATTGTGCAGAGGCATTACCTCAAGCCCGCCAATACCCGGAAGCCAGGGCTGGGAATGGGTGTCTATTTGCACCGGCGTCAGGTCGCGCTCATCAAACTGATGCAATTTGACCAGCAAGGTGCAGCCATCGCGGCTAAAAGGCGCGTGTCCCGTTCCGGGCGGGTTCCGGAAATAGGTTCCGGCGGGATAGTCGCCGGTTTCGTCGGAAAATACGCCGTCAAGAACCAGGATCTCCTCGCCCAACGGATGTTCGTGCCGTTTGAATGAGGCGCCCGCCTCATAGCGGACCACGCTGGTGGCGTGACCGCGTTCGGCGTCCTCGCGGGCCAGCGGTTTTCTCAGCACGCCGCCCGCCGGGCTGGATACCCACTCCTGTTCTTCGGTGCGGATCACCACACGCTTGGAGAAATCCATGTTCAGCATCGCTGGCCTCGTAATTAATAGCTACTTGATCAGTTTCTGTATGTCCCGGAAGTGCGGGTGCCTGCAGTGACGCATCCATTCGAACGCAACCATTTCGAGGGTCACAATCCGTGCGCCACTCTGTGCTAGCCGATCCAGGGCAACGTCCCGGTCAAATTCGTTACGTGACCCGGTGGCGTCTGCGACTACCCATACGGTAAAGCCGGCATCGAGCAGGCTGAGTGCGGTCTGCAGCATGCATACGTGGGTTTCGCAGCCGGAGATCACGATCTCCTTGCGCCCTTGCGGAAGCTTATCGATGAGACCGTCGGGGCAGGCGTCGAAGTGATCCTTGGTAATGACCTGATCGCACAGCTCCCGGATGTCTTCCACGTTGTGGCCGAGCTTTTCCGGCAACTGCTCTGTGGCCAGAATCGGCACACCCAGTAGCCCGGCGATGGTGGCGAGCGTGAGGCACTGGTCGACCACTTCCTGGCCATGGGCGATGGCAGGCATCAGTCGTTCCTGAACATCGATCAACAGCAGGGTTGATTGCTCGGCTTTCATCATCATTGGTTGGCTCCTTAGGCGAGATTGGTCAGATTCGAGTGTAGCGTGGTCTGTCACCTTATAGTGTCCAATCCTAACAACGGGTAAACGAAAACCCACCCAAAAAGAAAAAAATTCCCGAAGTGCAGAAAGGGAGTTGCCAAACGCCATAAAAACCATTAGAGTTTGCGCCCTCAAATGAGCGACGAGATCGCTGATTTGAAACAGTTTATTGGAGAGGTGGCCGAGTGGCTGAAGGCGCACGCCTGGAAAGTGTGTAAACGTTAATAGCGTTTCGAGGGTTCGAATCCCTCCCTCTCCGCCAATACAAAACCCCAGCGCATGCTGGGGTTTTTTATTGGCCGATTGGGTGGGTAGAAGATCCCTCGCGGGTTCGACCGAAGCCTGTCCAGCAGGCTGAGGAACGTCGGAGCGTTGCGACGACGGCCCCGAAGGGGTGAGGGCCGGAGGCCCGAGTAATCTCTCCCTCTCCGCCAACAGAAAGCCCTGACCTTGCAGAAGGTCAGGGTTTTTTTTATGGGTTCAGAATGTGAGTTCCAGCCCCGCGTAATAGGTGCGCTTTGCCGCCGGTTCGAAATAACGGCCATTGCTGGCGTTAATGCGCACATTGGCGAAATACTCCTCGTCCAGCAGGTTGCGGACGCCCACGAAGGCCTTCAGCAGGCTGTTCCGGCTGACGTGCCAGGTATCACCCCCTCGCAGATTTACCAGCCAGTAATCATCCACACGAACATCGTTGGCATCATCCGCGACCAGATCCCCGACATAGCGGGTTTCGAGTTTGCCGAATAGGCCGCCGAGACCATTCCACTGAAGCTGGTTACTCCAGACCTGTTCCGGCAAGCCGGGCAGCCGATTACCGGCAAAGTTATTGCCGCCTACCTGATAGTCATCAAAGCTGTAGCGGGCCAGCGTCAGAGCCGTCTCAACCCGCCAGGCTGGCGAAATACTCCAGCCTGCAGCTGCCTCAACACCCTTGCGAGTGGTGTCGCCGGTGTTTCGATAGAAGGTCCGGTCGTTATCACCGGGCAAGGTATAGGGGGTTAACTCGTCCCGTACATCGATCCAGAACAGGGTCAGGTCATAGTCGACGCCGCCGTCGAACTCGCCCCGTAAACCCAATTCATGGTTCACCGCTTTTTGTGGCTCAACGTCCGGATTGAATCCGCCCTGGCCTGAAGGGTTGGCGAACTCGGAGAAGGTGGGCGTCTCGAACGCGGTGCTGACGTTGGCGTAGGCCTGGTGATTGGGGCGATATCGATAGCTCAGGCCGGCTGAGCCACTCCATTCACCAAAGGAGCGGTCACCGGACTGATCGCCATCCTCCGTAAACTGATCGTCCACTTCCATATGGATGTGGTCAAAGCGTGCGCCCGCGGAAAGGGTCAACTGCGGGGTTAGGTCCAGATCGCCTTGGCTGAAAACGCTGAGAGCCGTGGCGGTTTGCACCTCGTCCGCGGTTTTTCCCTGCAATGTGCCGTCGAAGCTTACTTCGCGTCGGCTGCGATCATCCCGCTGTCGACGCGCCTCAATGCCTGTGACTGTCCGGACAGGGAAATCGGCCAATGCCAACGGCTGGCGATAGTCAGAGTTGAAACCGAAGTAATCGCGGTTGTAGTCGATTCGGCTGGGGCCGGGGAAGGGCAGTTGCTGCTCGAAGTTCCGGCGCAGGTAGAAGGTTTTTGCCCGCCATTCGCCGGAGCCGGCTGACAAGTCCTGGTATTGCAGACCGAGCACCTGCTGGTCGACGGTCTGGCCGGTGTCATACTCCTCGGTGAAGCGCCCGGCCTGGGTGCGGTCGTCTTCAACCTGTTCAGCGGTGAGAGCGCCGGGGTCTTCCGAGCGGGGGTTATCGAGAAGGTTCAGGATAACCGTCAGGGACTGATCGTCACCCAGGTCCCGGCTCAGCTTCGAATTGAACAGGTATTTTTCGACTTCGCTCTGGTCCCGGTACCCGTCCACATTTAACGCAGTGAAACTGATGTTATGGGCCCAGGTTCCGTCAGTACCGCTGTTGCGGGCAGTAAGTTTTCCAAAGCCATGACTGCCCCCGGTGAGGCGAATGCTGGAGCCTTCGGGGGCCCGGCGGCCATCGGCGGTAGTCACGCTGATAACACCGCCGGCGGCGTTGCCATAGAGTACCGATGCCGGGCCTCGGATCACTTCGATCTGCTCGGCGTTGTCCAAATCAATGGCGTCCAGCTGGGCCTGTCCGTCGGGCAGGGTGTAGGGAATGCCATCGACGATCACGGTGATTCCCCGAACCCCAAAGGGGGCCCGGGCACCGAATCCCCGAATGGCAATGCGCTCCCCTTGGGCGTAGTTCTCCTGGTTCTGCAGGTACACGCCAGGGACCAGTACCAGGGACTCATCCAGCTTGTTTCGCAGCTGGCCCTGTTGAATGGTGGGGCGATGGACAACCGACAGCGCGGCGGGGGTCTCGTAGAGTGTGCGCTCCAATAACGGTGCAGTGACCACGATGTTGGCAACGGGTGCCCCGTGAGCGGCTGAGAAAGCTGCGGTCAGGACGAGCCCCGTGCCAATGGCGTGGAAGGAGCCATGGCGAGACCTGGCTGACCTCATGACTGACGCCGCCAGACGGTCATTCGATTGTTGGCCGGCATCTCGATATCCTCGTCCAGCGACAGCTGGCAACGGTCAGCAAGGGCTATCAAATCAATCATATCCCGGATGCCCATGCTTGGATTTTGGGACCGAAGATGCTGGTCGAAATTCAGGTTGCTGGCGCTGGTGTGTTGGCCATCGTACCGGAACGGACCGTACAGGCAGAATGCTGATCCCGGCGAAACGATGCCAGCGACGCCTTCAAACATCCGTTCCACTTCCGGCCATGACATGATGTGGGCGGTGTTGGCTGAATACACGCCATCCACGGTGTCGGGTAAGTCCCAGTCTGATTGGCGAACGTCCAGTTGTCTCGGCTGATATAGGTTTGCCAGGCCCGCCTGCCTGATTCTGGGCAGGCAGAGTTGGTAATTCTGAGGATGATCGCTGGGCTGCCAGGTAAGGTGGGGCAGGTGCCCGGCAAAATGCACGGCGTGCTGGCCAGTGCCGGTGCCAATTTCCAGAACCAGCCCGGGCGCGCTGAAGATGTTTGCCAGCTTGTCGAGAATGGGGCCCTTGTTATTCTCGCAGGCTTGGGAAAACGGTAGGTTGTGGGTCACATTGGCACCGTTAATGCCGAATGCCAAAGTCATTGAATTCCCCGGTGGCCTCTTGTTCCGAAACCTCCACAGAGTCTACCCTTGCGGCCGTCGGGCCGATTTCGCACCAGCTTTTTAGCTGCTGCAATTGATCTTCGGTACCTTCCGCGACAACTTCCACTCTGCCGTCGGCGAGATTGCGGGCAAAGCCGGTAAGCCCGAGTTTGGTAGCTTGAGTTTCTGTGGAAGCTCTGTAGTAGACCCCTTGAACGAGTCCGGAAATGAGCAGGGACCAACGCTTGGCGTGCATGTAATGTCCTTGTCAGGCGGGAATGTCAGCTATGTTTTAATCTACCGGCTGTTGGTGGACATGTTCAAGGAGGCTGGATTGGAATGTCTGGTATTTTTCGTAAACGAAACACTACGGCATACGCTGACGCTCTGTTCTGCGAGGCAGAGGGATTGAGCCGACTTTCTGATGGTTTGAAAGCGGCAGGGGTTGAGTCTGTTCGGGTTCCCGAGGTTGTCAGGGTAGACGAGTCGACGCTTGAGATTACTGCCATAGAGCCTGCCCGGGCTGGCGATGAAGCGCTTGAAGCGCTGGGTGAAGGGTTGGCGGCGCTGCACAGGCTGCCGCAGTCGATGTATGGCTGGCGCAGGGACAACTACATCGGGCTGTCGCCGCAGCCGAACCGCTGGGCCGAATACTGGGGCGAGTTCTTTGTTCAGGAGCGTCTGCGCTGTCAGGTATCCCGAGTCCGGGCTAGCAGCGTTCGCAATCGGTTCGAAGACATTCTGGATCAGTGTGATGACACCCTGATTAGTTGGCTGAACGAGCATTGCGACCAACCAAGCCTGCTGCACGGCGACCTTTGGAGTGGCAACGTGCTGTTTGATTCGGAAGGCCCTTGGCTGATCGACCCGGCCATCTACTGCGGGGATCGCGAGGCGGATCTGGCGATGACAGAAATGTTCGGAGGCTTTGGGTCTGCGTTTTATCGGGCCTATGACCGCGCCTTCTCGCGAACTTCGGTGTACGAGCAGAAGCGCGATATCTACAACCTCTACCACTACCTGAATCACTACAACCTGTTTGGCAGCAGCTACCAGTGTGGCTGCGAGCGCGGGTTTTTAGCGATGCAGGAGCTGTGTGCGCGCGCCGCCTAGATCAATCCGGCGCTGCGCAGGGCAAACACGCCAAGGGTTACGGTAACACTGGCCATCAGTGTCGTCAGCGCAATGATGTTGGCGGCCAGGCGATCGTTGCCGCCCAGTGCCTTCACCATGACAAAACTCGCTGCAGCCGTGGGGCTCGCAAAATACAGGAACATCAGCCCCAGTTCCGCGCCCCGGAAGCCTACTAGCCAGGCCGCGGCCGTGCAGAGGGCCGGCAACACAACCATCTTCAGCGAACTGGAGCCCAAGGCCGTGGCGCTATCGCTGCGGATGGCGCTAAGCGACACGGTGGCGCCAATACATAACAGAGCCAGGGGCAGGGTCAGGGATGCGAAATAATCGCCGGAGGTCATAACCCACTCCGGGAACCGGATATCCAGCCAGGCCACGGGAATGGCAATGATGACCGCTATGATCAACGGATTCCGGATAATGTCGTGGCCGATCCGGCGCCAGCTGGCGGTTTGTCCCGGCTGATAGGCAATAAGCACGACGACCGACAGCGCGTTGTAGGAAATGATTACCAGCCCGAGCAGGATGCCGCCCGCGGACAAACCGAAGTCGCCGTACAGGTTAGCTGCCAGAGCCAGGCCAACAATGCCACAGTTGCCCCGAAACGCGCCCTGAACATAAACGCCCCGGTCAGCATGGGGAACCCGCCAGTAAGCCCACAGCCAGGCCAGTGCAAAGCTTGCCAGGGTTGCCGCCAGATAAAAGCCCAGCAGGCTGAAGTTCAGTGCCGTGTCCAGATCCGCCCGGATGATGCTCAGAAATACCAGTGTTGGCAGCGTGGCCTTGAACACCAGGGCCGAGGCTGTGTTGACGAACGCACTGTCGATCCAGCCGATCCTGCGCAGGCCCAAGCCAATAAAGACCATGGCAAATACAGGCAGGGTTGTTTCCAGGGTTTGCAGGAAAATGTCCGTCAGGTTCATGCCGGTTGTGAGTTCCGTTGGTCGGCGAATGGGCTGCGTGAACTAGGGTTTCGTAAACGGGTTCCGCGGGAGGGTTAATTGTATGTGCTCGCTAAATAGTAAGCTATCTTTGTACCCCTAATGTCCAATACCCGTCCCTTGGCCTGATCTTGCTCAGCCTGTTCGAAGCCCATTTACTTCCGTCATGTGCCGGGCCTCGCGACGGATAACCGGCGTTATGAGCAAAAGCGGTCGAAAAGCCTTGCCTTGGAGGCAGCGGGCTGGGCTATAGTGGGCGCCAATCGCCGCAGAAGAAGAGGATCAGGATGGAAGCCGTCAATCCGACCCCAGAGCAATTACAGAAAGTCCTGGCGGATACGCCAAAGGATCAGCCGGTGGTCATGCTGAACCTACTGAGATTCCGTGACCGGGCCAGCTACCCCGATGAAGCCATGGAGCGGTCAGGCCGCGAAGCCTACAAGCTCTACATGGAAGAGGCGGGGGCCTGCGTCAGTGCCGTGGGTGCCGAGGTAATCTGGTCTGGCAACAGTGTTGGCTCCCTCATAGCACCACCGGAAGAATCCTGGGACCAGGTCCTGCTAGTCCGATACCCGTCTATTGATGCCTTCATGGCAATGATTGAAAGCCCGGAATACAAGGGTGTGGTTAAACACCGGACTGCCGCCGTTCAGGATTCCCGACTGGTTGCCAACCTGGAAAACCCTGGCTGACGTCAAAATACGCCGGTTTGTTGAATAACCATGTAGCTGGCGGTGCCCGCGGCAATGGACAGCAGGGCATTGCGCCGCCAGAGGTGTACGGCGACCACCAGCAAGCCAGGGATGAGGGCGTCGAAACCCGGCAGGTCAGCGCTCCAGGTGCCAGAACGCTGAAGAAACACGGTTGCCAGCAGGGCCATCACCGCAGCGGGCAGGTAACGCCCCAGGTGTTGAATCAGTGGGTGCTCAGTGTGCCGCTCGAAAAACAGAAACGGGATGACGCGTGTTGCGAAGGTCGCGATCGCAGCAACGGCAATGAAGGCGGCTAGATAAGTCGTTTCAGCCACGATTCACTTCTCCTTCCGATGATTGCTTTCCCCGAATTCGCCGATAGTGCAGCAGCAGAATTGCGGTAACGATGGCTATGGCCCCGATAAGTTGATGAGCCGGGGGCAGGGCAATCATGGCTGCGCCTGCGGCAGCCGCTCCCAGCCAAACCGGAAAACTGTCTCCGAGCGCCTTGAGCTGCTCAATGGTCAGGACGATAAACAGTGCCACCAGGGCAAACTCGATGCCGGTGCTATTGAACGCCACGTTATCTGCTAGCAAGGCACCCAGCGCGCATCCGATGACCCAGTAGCCCTGATTAAACGCAGTAATCCGAAAATCAACAGTTTGCTCGTAGGCCCGGTCTGGCCCTCGTGGTCGGCTGGTCAGCAGCGAGTAGGTTTCGTCAGTGAGGCCAAAGATCAGGTACACCTTACGCCAGCCGGCGCCTCGAAACTGGCCAAGCAGCGACAGGCCATAAAACAGATGGCGGGCGTTCAGCACAAACATCGCGACAAACACCTCAACCATTCCGGCGTTGGCTGCCAGAAGGCTTACCGCGAGGATCTGTCCCGCGCCGGCGAAAATTACCACGCCCATCAACGGCGCAACCCACCAGGCGTAGTCCAGCTGCGTCGCAAACAGCACGCCGAACGCCATGCCCAGAGGCAGGTAGCCGAAGAGGATGGGTAAAGTCAGTCGGAAAACGGAGTGATTCATTAGCATCCAGTCTGTCTGAAAGCCGCGATAATAGGCAATTAGCCCCTGTTTTTGAAGCGATTCCGGGCTTGATTGCCGTGCCAGAACAACCGTCAAACGTCTGTTTGACATAAAAGCGTCACAGTGTCGTCTTATTCTGCAGGTATTAGTCTGTAGATGGAGTCGTCATGTTAGGCACTGTTCGCGCCCGTATATTCTGTTTTGCCTTTCTTTGTGTCTTTGCTCTGGCCGGGTTGGCCGCTCTGTCCTGGACCATCATTCTAAAGGCCGAAGAGGCCTCGGATGCACTGATTCGGACCAACCTTGAAGAAACCTGGCTGCTTGCAGACCTGGAGCAGTCTCACCGTAAGCTCCAGGATCTGGCCTATAAAGTGAAAGCCCAGCTCCTGTTGTGGGATGAGATCCAGCCGGCTTTTGCGAACCTGGAACTGGCGCTACCGGAACACTGGGAGGCGGTACAGGCCAACACCGGTTTGCAAAACTGGGCTGAGAGCCATGCCGCGGATTTCGAGCGGGTTCAGGCGCTGATGGCCGCCATGAGCGCGGGTATAGAGCAGAAAAGCTATTACCGGGTCGGTCAGGTGGTGGACTTCGATCTGTTCCCCGCGCTTGAGCCTATGCTGGCGGCCATCAACGAACGCCAGGTGACCAGTCGCGAATCGGTTAAAAACGGCGCCGACGAATTGCTGGCGTTTCTGTCCGATCAGCAAACCTTCCTGGTGGCCGGCTCGGTCGGCTTCTTAGCATTGGTGATTCTGATGACCCTATGGCTGCGAGTGTCTGTAATCCAGAGGCTGCGGCGGATTGCCCGGGAACTGGAGGCCATGGAAGAGCACAGCGACCTGACTCGAGTCCCGGTGCTGAACGGCAAGGATGAGGTGGCTGGCGTCAGCCGTGCATTGGGCGCCCTGGTGAGTCGTTTTGAGCAATTCATTGGCGACGTTCGCGGCGCGGCCGGTGGGTTGAATGAGCGCTCCAGTACCCTGGATCATGGGGCAGAATCGTTACAGCAGGCCTCAGAGAAAACCAGGCAGCAGATCCAGGATGTCAGCCAGTCCATGGCGGCCATTGCCGATCAGGCCTCAGCGATCGATCACGCCACGAACGCCTCCGCAGAAACTGTTAGAGAGGCCGTTGCTGCCAACGCAGGGGTGCAGGAGCGTCTGGTAACCAGCGAAAAAGCCGCAGAGAACACCGTAGAAGTGATATCCCGTGTGTCGGCCTCCATTCATGCGCTGAATGAATCAACCGGAAAAATTGAGCAGGTGATCGGTGTGATTGCCGAGATTGCGGAGCAAACCAATCTGCTGGCGCTTAATGCGGCGATCGAAGCAGCACGAGCGGGTGAGCATGGTCGCGGATTCGCGGTGGTGGCGGATGAAGTGCGCACGCTCTCTTTGCGCACCTCTGAATCGACCCAGAATATCTCGCAGTGGGTTCAGGATCTGGTGTCAGGTGTGAGCGGCGTAGACGGCTTACTCGGTGAGATGGGCGAGGCTGGCAGCCAGAACCGCGAGCATCTGGTTGCCCTGCGGGGACACCTCGAAGGCCTGGGTGATCGGTTTGTCCGGCTTGAGGAGCATAGTGCAGAGATCACCGCTGCCATCACCACCCAGCACGACGAAATTGGCCGGGTGGGGCGTCGATCCGCTGTCTTGGACGAAAGCGCCGATTTTCTTATCGAAAGTGTTGAAAATACCCGCTCCATCAGTGAGGCACTGCGTCAGGAATCCCTCTCCATGCGCCAATTGATCGCGCATTTCCGGACTGCGTCCGACGCTGCCTGATCCGTTGGCGCCCTCAATTTCTGATTAGGACTTCTCGCGCACCGCCATAATCCTTACCATGTCGGTCATAAGGGAGGATCTATGACCGAAGATGCAGCGACCGACGATGCCGCTAACCAGGCCCAGCCCGACCCCCGGGAAGAAAAGTTTGTAGTTGAAACCGAGTTGCTGACTCAAGACCAGTTGAATGGGTTAGTGGAGGAGTATTGCACCCGCTACCATGGGCTGAACGAGACCGAGAGCCCATTGGCTGAGCGTGATAAGGTTGCGGCTGCGGTCAAGCGCGGCGATCTTGTGGTTTGGTTTGATCCGGTCGAAAACACAGCGGGCTTAGGTGCTCCGGCTTGATAATTTGCGGCAATTCAGGATTTTGGCCCTATTACGGTGGTAAGGTAGTCAGTACAATTCTGCAGTGTCCCGTAGTCCGTGTGCGAGGTGAATTTTGATCAGGGTATTGGTTGTCGATGACCATGAGTTGGTGCGCTCGGGTATTACCCGCATGCTGGCTGATAACCCCGACCTGGACGTTATCGGAAAGGCATCCTCGGGCGAGGACGCCATAGAATTCGTTCGCCAGACGCGGCCAGACATCGTTCTGATGGACATCAGGATGCCTGGCATTGGCGGGCTTGAGGCTACCCGCCGTATCCTTCGGATTGATGATTCCATTCGTGTCATCGTTGTCACTGCCTGTGCCGACGATCCGTATCCCACCCGAGTCATGCAGAGCGGGGCCTCGGCCTACATCACCAAGGGCGCCGATATCAAAGAAATGGTCCGGGCTATTCGCATGGCCCATTCGGGGCAACGCTACATCAGCCCGGAAATTGCCCAAAAGATGGCTCTCAAGCAGATGAGCGGCGACCACGGAGACGACGGCGAGCTGTCGCTGTTCGAGCGGTTGTCCGAGCGGGAAATGCAAATTGCCATGATGGTGGTTGATTGCCAGAAAGTGCAGGACATTTCCGACAAGCTGTGTCTGAGCCCGAAGACGGTGAACAGTTACCGCTACCGAATCTTCGAAAAGCTCGAAATCTCCAGTGATGTTGAACTGGCCTTGATGGCCGTCCGGCTTGGGCTACTTGATGCAGACAAGGTCTGACCCCGCCACTCAACCAGCGGAGTTCGACAGTAAGAACTTCCTGAAACAGCTCACGGAACGGCCCGGCGTCTATCGAATGTTCGATGAGGGCGGCAACGTCCTGTATGTCGGTAAGGCTCGCAACCTCAAAAACCGGGTCAGCAGCTACTTCCGAAAAACCGGTCTGGCGCCCAAGACTGAAGCGCTAGTGGGCAAGATTGCCTCCATTGAAGTGACCATCACCGGTAGTGAAACCGAGGCGCTGCTGCTTGAGCAGAACCTGATCAAATCCCTGCGGCCTCCCTATAACATCCTGCTGCGGGACGATAAGTCCTACCCCTATATTTACCTTTCGTCCCACAGCGATTATCCATCGCTGACCTTTCGGCGTGGGCGCACAAAAAAGGGTGGTGGCACCTGGTTCGGGCCGTTTCCAAGCTCCGGAGCAGTCAAGGAAAGTCTTAATGTGTTGCAGAAGGTTTTCCGCATAAGGTCATGTAGTGAAAGCTATTTTAAAAACAGAACCCGTCCGTGCCTGCAGTATCAGATCAATCGGTGTACCGCCCCCTGTGTGGAGTACATAAGCCCCGAGGATTACCGCGAAGACATCCGTCACGCCAGCATGTTTCTGGAGGGCAAGAACCCGGAGATCATCCAGGATCTGATGAATGCCATGGAGGCCGCGTCCAAAAGCCTCGATTTCGAAAAGGCGGCGGCCTACCGGGACCAGATCAATCACCTCCGGCATGTGCAGGAGCAACAATCGGTAGACGGCGAGGGCGGCGATGCCGATGTGATCGCCATTGCCCAAGACGCTGGCATCGTCTGTATTGTGGTAATCATTGTGCGCGGTGGCCGGGTATTGGGAACCAAGGATTATTTTCCCCGTTACTCTATTGAACAAACCGAAGGCGAATTGCTTAGCGCCTTTCTTGGCCAGTATTATTTTGGTGGTAACACTCGCCGGGAAATTCCCCGGGATGTACTGGTGCCGGTGGATGTCGATGGCCAGGAGTTATTGGCGGAAGCGCTGACCAAAGCGGCCAACCGGGAAACCCGGATTCGCGGTAATGTCCGCGGCGAGCGCCGTCGCTGGTTGGAACTGGCAATGACCAACGCCCACCAGACCCTGCTGACGCACTTGGCCAGCAAGGAAACCGTATACCGCAGGTTGTTGGCCTTGCGCGATACGCTGGAGCTGTCGGAAACGCCCTCCCGGATGGAGTGTTTCGACATCAGCCACAGCCACGGCGAAAATACCGTCGCATCCTGCGTGGTTTTCGACGAGAATGGCCCGCTGAAAAGCGACTATCGACTTTATAACATCGAGGGCGTAACCGGTGGCGATGATTATGCCGCCATGCGCCAGGTGTTAACCCGGCGCTATAAGCGTATGGTGGCCGGCGAGGGCAAGCGTCCCGATCTGGTCTTCATCGACGGTGGCAAGGGCCAGTTGAACATTGCGCGAGAGGTCTTTGACGAGCTGGAAATCTCCGAAATTCCGCTGATTGGTGTCGCCAAGGGTGTGACCCGTAGGGCGGGTATGGAGCAGTTGATCGACGCCATGACCGGCGATGTATTCCGGATACCGGCGGATTCGCCGGCTTTGCATCTGATTCAGCACATCCGGGATGAATCGCACCGGTTCGCCATTTCCGGCCACCGGGCACGCCGGGATAAAAAACGCCGGCAGTCCACCCTTGAAGGCATTGAAGGGGTGGGCCCCAAGCGCCGTCGCGATTTGATTCGCTATTTTGGCGGGATACAGGGAATCCGCAAAGCCAGTGTGGATGAGATGACCAAGGTTACGGGCATCAGCAAGTCATTGGCGGAAAACATCTACGCAGCATTGCACGACGAGTAAGGACAGCATGAATTTACCCAACATACTCACGCTCTCACGCATCATCATGATCCCGGTGTTTGTGGTGATCTTTTATTTGCCGGTGGAGTGGAGTTACCTGGTAAGCGCCGGCATTTTCGCTTTGGCAGGGGTGACCGACTGGCTGGATGGATACCTGGCCCGCAAACTGGACCAGAGCACGCCGTTCGGGGCCTTTCTGGATCCGGTGGCGGACAAACTGATGGTGGCAGTCGCCCTGGCGGTGTTGATTGAAGAGCACGCGGCGATTCTGCTGACCATTCCGGCGACCGTTATTATTGGTCGTGAGATCGTCATTTCCGCGCTGAGGGAATGGATGGCGGAAATGGGCAGTCGTGCCAGCGTCGCCGTTTCCTACATCGGCAAGATCAAGACCACGGCCCAGATGGCGGCCATCGTGGGATTATTGGCGTTCCCCCCGGGCGTGCTGGGGTCGAACGTAGCGATCGCACTGCTGTACATCGCCGCCGGCTTGACGCTCTGGTCCATGGGTCTCTACCTGAAGGCTGCCTGGGCCGATCTGTTTCCCGCCAAATAACTTTCGGCAGGCTAGGGGTTGGGTTGGTGGCACTTGCCAGCCCAGCGCACGACGGACTCTGACAGCTCCAGCCCGGCGCGGCTAAATGCCTCAACGACCTGTTCAATGGCCACGCTTTCTGAGCGCTCCTGCACTTGAAAGCTGCTCGCGCACAGGGTCTTGCGACTCTGGTTGTGCACCAGCAGACCATGCAATTCAATCACAGCCTGAATGTTCTCGGCCTGATACTCGGTGTGAAACGCGGTCAATTCGCTCACCAGGGTCCAGTCCGCATTGGCCGGATTGGTGTCGCTGATCACCAAACTAAAACCGTTACTCTCCCGAAGCGTCTCAACGAGCAGATCGCGCATGACCACGGGCGCGGTGTCCCGCCAGCGCACTGCCGGGTATATCTGAAATTCCAGGGGCGTGGGTTTGGCCAGAATCCGGTTGGTGCCCAGTGGATCAGAGGCGTAGGGCGTATCCACCCGTAAACTCAGCGGGCGTGTTTGATCTGCGCGAATGTCCGAGGAGGGCGCCGCAAAATCCATGACCCGGGGCGGCTCCAGGTTTGGAAACACTGTGCACCCCGTGATCGTACCCAGAAACACCGTGGTGGCCACGTAGGCCGCTCGCCTCAAGCTCACTGTGATAGCTCCTGTATTGTCTCGCCACCCCAGATGGCACGTGTCGGGTCCTCACCCAGTCTGCGGGTGAGCTGATTGAGATTACGCAAGGTACTGCGCAACTCCCGTAACGCCGGTGAAAGGTCGCCCATCCCCTGCAGGCCTGCTTCAATAGCGCCCTGATTGTTCTGGGTCAGCTGGTCAATGCGTGTCGACGTTGTCTCAATGGTTTTCAGCGCCGCGTTCAGGGAGGCCAATACCGCACGACCCTCGTTCTGCAAGAGGGCATTGGTGTTGTCGGATACCTTGGAGACCTTCACTGCCGCTTCACCGGCCCGCTGGCTGGCGGAATCGAGTCGGGTGAGCAAGTCGTTCAGCCGGCCGCGCTGGTCCAGCAGGGCATCGGATACTTCCCGGGTGTTGTCGAGTACGGCGGTCAGATTCTCTATGTTCCTGTCCGAGAACATCTTGTTGGCATCAACGAGAAGCGCCTCGGCTTTTTTCAGCAGGCTCTGACCATTGGCCAGCAGACTGTCGAACGCGGACGGCTTTGCGATGATAAGGGGCGGGTCATTGATATCACCGATCAGCTCCGGGCTGTCCGGGCTGCCGCCACTGAACTGCACGCTCATGCTGCCGGTGATGTTGGCAAGCACGAGGGAAGCCTGGGTGTTTTCCCGAATCGGAATGTCCTGATCGACTCGAATCAGGACGCGCACCTGGCTGGGGTCTAGGGGGTTCAGCTTCAAGTCCACCACATCGCCAATCTGCACGCCGCTGTACAGCACCGGATTGCCCTTTGAAAGGCCGCTGACCGGTTGATTGAATCCGATCTGAAAGTACGACCAATCCCGATCAGCAGTCGATTTCGCGAGCCACAGAGCAAACAGCAGTGCCGCTACAAATGCCAGAAGTGTAAATAGGCCGATAATAACGTGATGGGCCTTCGGTTCCATGGTGACTACTCCTGTGGCCTCGGTGTGTTCGCCCCGCTGGCGCTGCTCGCTGCGCGCCCACGCGGGCCGTTGAAGTAATCCTGAATCCAGGGGTCGTCGATGGTGGCTACGCGCTCCAGCCGGTCGGCAACCAGAACGCGTTTGTCTGCCAGCACCGCGATGCGATCGCAGGTGGCATAAAGTGTGTCCAGATCGTGGGTGACCAGAAACACCGTAAAGCCCAGTGCGTCCCGCAAGGTCAGGATCAGTCGATCAAACGCAGCCGCACCAATGGGGTCCAGGCCCGCGGTTGGCTCATCCAGGAATAGAATTTCTGGATCCAAAGCCAGTGCCCGCGCCAGGGCTGCCCGTTTGACCATGCCACCCGACAGCTCTGCCGGGTATTTCAGTGCCGCTTCTGGCGGTAATCCGGTCAAGGCCAGTTTTAGCCGGGCCAGGTGCTCTGCGTCTGGCCTGCTCAATCCGGCGTGTTCAATAAGAGGCACCGCCACGTTTTCCTGCAAGTTCAATGACGTGAATAGGGCACCGCCCTGAAACAACACGCCAAGCCGCTGCTCAATTAGCGAGCGGTCACCCGCCGAGAGCTCCTGGAGATCTTCGCCAAACACCCGAATATGACCGGCGGTTGGACGGTTCAGGCCGACAATGCTTCGCAGCAACACTGTTTTCCCAGTACCGGATCCGCCGACCACGCCAAGAATTTCACCGTTTATTACATCGAGGTCCAGGTGTTCATGGACAACCTGACTGCCAAACCGGTTGCAGAGCTCGCGAACCTGAATCACGGTCTGGCTCTGGAGGTCAGGGTGGGGCGCAAGCTGATGGTGTTTAGACATGGCCTACCACCCCATTTCCATGAAGAACATGGCGGCGATCGAATCAATCAGTATCACCATGAAGATCGATTGAACCACGCTGGAGGTGGTGTGCTCGCCAACCGATTGCGCACTGCCGCTGACCTTGAAGCCCTCAAGGCAGCCGATCACCGCGATCAGAAAGGCAAATATCGGCGCCTTGGAAAGCCCAACCAGATAGTGCCTGAGCTCCACGCTCCGCTCGACAATCGCTATGAACTGCGGCGGGTAGATGTCCAACACCAGGGCGCACACCGTGGCGCCGCCCGCCATACCGGCAATCATGCCGACAAACGCGAGGATGGGCAGGCTGACCATCATCGCCAATACCCGCGGGATGACCAGTAGTTCAATGGGGTTCAGGCCGAGAGTCCGGATGGCATCCAGTTCCTGGTTAACCTTCATCGCACCAATGTGTGCGGTGAACGCACTGGCGGTGCGGCCGGCCAACAGGATAGCGGCGAGTAACACGCCAAACTCCCGCAGGAAGGAAAACGCCACCAGGTTGACGGTATAAATAGTTGCGCCGAAGCTCTCAAGCACCGTTGCTCCAAGAAAGGCGACCACGGCACCTACCAGGAAGGTGAGCAGTGCGACGATGGGCAGCGCGTTCAAGCCGGTTTCCTGAACTGCCGCGATGAAGGGCGTGACACGCCATCGCCATGGCCGCAGAAGTACTGAAAACAGGACGGCCAGGGTTTGCCCGATGAAGCCGTTGAGCGCCTTGAGTAATTGATAGATGCCGTCAGTCCGCTGACCGGTTTCGGCCAGGAATCGGGTGATCACGGGGATGGCGGGCAATTCTGGCTCGGGGCGATTCATCACGGCGTCGCACACGGCGCAGAGCAGTGCCGATCGTTCGGCTGGTAATGCATCCGGTGCCGACGCCAGGGAATGCAGGCGCTCAGGGCCGAGCAGTGCTATCAGCTGAGACGCTCCCGCGGTATCCAGGCGCTCCAGACCCGAGAGATCTACGCTCTCAAATGCCTGGGTCGACGCAGCAGCAACGGCTTGCTGAAGCACCGGATAATTCTGCAGCGTCCAGTCGCCACGGATCCGCAGTGAATTGTCGGTGACAACCGCTTCGCCAGGCGACGAAGCGCTTGCCGCGAAAACCGACTTTTTCTTGCTCGCGGTGCTGGTCACGTTGGTCGACAATCCATTGATTGTTTTGGCGGTTAATCACTAGCTTAGAGGCTCCACTGGCTATCCGCCAGCACCTGCCGGTCCTCTTCATCGTGGCTAGCAAGAACCATGGTGACGCCTTGGGCTTTTTGTTCCACCAGCATGGCCCGCAGGGTACTTCGGGTATCCTGATCCAGCCCGGTCAGGGGCTCATCAAGTAGCAGCAAAGGTTGGTTGCGCAGAAGTGCCCGCAGCAGTGCGATCCGCTGGCGTTGCCCGCCAGACAGCGCCGATGGCATCCGCTCGCCATACCCGGCGAGACCAACCCGCGCCAGTCCCATTTGTATAGACTGCTTCTGTTCGCGGGACAGCTTCATGCCGGGGTGAATGCCAAGACCAATATTGGTCTGCACATCCAGGTGTTCAAACAGATTGTGTTCCTGGAACACGCTGGTCATGGGGCGTTGCCACGGAGCCAGCTGATCAACGTTTTGTCCCTGCCAGGTGATTGTGCCAGCGGTAGGTCGAAGGAATCCGGCGAGCAATCCCAACAGGGTGGATTTGCCAGACCCACTGGGCCCATCGATCGCAATGCATTGGCCTCGAAAAACCTGAAAATCAAAGCACCATGTACGGTCATTGGACGGGTAAGTGTAGGTCAAGTTGCGAACTTCAAGCATCCGACGTCTCCAGCTGAATTGGCTTTGGGCTGTGAAGCCGCTGTGACTTTGTGGATGGTTTCCCAATCAGGTTGAACAGGCCAAATAAGGCCAGCAGCACCACCATTAACCAGAGCCCGGTGCCTGCCGCTGCGTTGATTTGATAGCTTCCCAGTTGCTGGTACAGCAGCACCGGAAGTGTCGGCGCGCTGGGCGAACCAAACAGCGCAATCACGCCAAAATCGCCCAGCGACAAACCAGTGCCGTAGGCGAGGCCGAGGGCAAGGGGGCGTCTGAGTCTCGGCCAGTGTAACCAGCGCCAGCGATACCAGCCCCTGATGCCCAATTGGTCTGCCAGGCGGGTACTCGCCGGGTCCAGGTTGCGGAGCGGTCCGCGTAAGAGCTGCATGACAAAGGGCAGGGCCATCATGGCATTGATCAGAGCGACTAAGGCCAGCCCTTCGCTGGCTATTCCGAGTTTGGGTCGCAGCAACAGAAATAGACCGGTGGCCAGCACCAGGGGAGGAATGATCAGCGGTAAATAAGCTGAAGTTTCAAGCAACCGGGAAATAGGCGTGTTGGCGCTGCGCGGTTTTACCCCGAGGATCAGCAGTGACGTTACCACTGAGACCACACCGGCGGGCAGGGCAATGCCGAGGCTGAGCGCGGTTGCCTGCAGAAGTTGCAGGCCCTGATTTGCAAAGCCGGATGGCATCATCGCATCGGCCAGCCCTGGCAAGCCTCGGGCCAGCACTGCCAGCAGAGGGAGGGTCAGGAACAGCACAAACGCCGCGAGCAGGAAGCTATCAAGCAGCTTCCTGACACCTTTCGCATCCGGGCGAGCATGGCTAATGACGAGTTGTCGATCGGGGACCAGGGCGGTGTTGAGGCCCTTGCGCAACACCAGCCACCAGAGCGTTCCGCAGATCAGTAGCTGTATCAGTGCCAGTAGTGCCGCCCGGCCGGCGTCAAACTCGAAGCGTAGCGCCTGGTAAATAGCGACTTCGATGGTGGAAGTTGCCGGCCCGCCACCCAAAGTCATGACAATGGCAAAACTGGTGAAGCAGAGCGTGAACACCAAGGCCACGATCCCCGGTAGAACTGGCCGGATACTGGGCCACTCCAGGCTGCGCCAGAGCCAGAGCGAGCCAAGTCCCAATTGGCTGGCAATGCGGCGCTGCGTTGATGGGGCGCTTTCCAACGCTTGCAGCAGAATGCGTGTAGCTAAAGGTGCATTGAAGAAAACATGGGTCAGCACAATTCCGTTGAGACCATACAGATTCCAACTCAGAAACGGCAGCCACTCTTGAAGGACAACGGTCAGCCACCCTTGCCGACCATACATGCTGACCAGCCCAGACACGGCAACGATGGTGGGCACCACCAGGCTGAGTTCCATCAGCCTTAACAGCAGGCCGCGCCCGACAAAGTTCCGATGGCGGTCCAGTGCCCGGGCAATGGGAAGGGCGAGCAGGACGCTGAGAGATACCGACAGGAACGCTTGCCAGAGCGTGAACAGCACCACGCTGCGCAGATAACGGCTGGCCCATAGATCGCCGATATCCAGTGCCGGCGCCTGCCAGAACAAGGCGCCGGCGCCGCAGACTGCCAGCAGGATAATCGCCGCCGCCAACAGGCTGCCTGGCCAGTGCTGCCAGGCTGGGTGACTCAGGGGGGCGCGAACAACCTCAGGCATAAACTACCGACCCGTTTATCGAGTCATGGCGTTTAGCCATTCGTCAAGCCAGTCGCGTCGATTCTCGGCCACTTCGGCGGGCTTAAAGTAGCGGGTTTTGCTTGGAGTGATCAGTTTATTGAAGACATCGGGCAACTCAGGTCCGAGGTCGATGGCCGGATACATCACATTCTTTAGGGGAATGTGACGCTGGAAGCCGTCAGTCAGCATAAACCGCAGAAATTCCCGGCCCAGCGCTTTCTGATCGGAGGAGCCTACCAAAGCGGCTACTTCCACTTGCAGGTAGTGCCCCTCGGCAAAATTCGCCGCCTGATACCGGTCGGTTTTGTCGATCGCCATGTGATAGGCGGGTGAGGTGCTGTAAGACAGGATCATCGGTGCTTCGCCATTCATAAACAGCGAAAAGTAGCCATCGCTCCAGCTCTTGGTGGTGGTCAGAATCTTGTCCTTGAGCTGTGTCCATTTCGCCGGCGCCTGGTCTCCGTAGACATGCCGCAGCCACAACAGCAGTCCCAGCCCCGGGGTGCTGGTGCGGGGGTCCTGGATTATGATCTTCAGGTCATCTGGCGCAGCAATAAGTGCTTCCAGGCTGACGGGCGGATTGGGCAATTGCTCGGTGTCGTAGACGAACGCAAAATAGCCCCAGTCAAAGGGCACGAATAGGTTGTCGGCCCAAGTGATGGGCAGGTCCAGGGAGCTTGTATCAATTTGATGGGTAGTCAGCAAGCCGGTTTGTCGTGCGGTATCCATGGTGCCGGTATCCAGCCCCAGAACCACATCTGCCTCGCTGCTGTCGCCTTCCAGGCGGAGCCGCTGGAGAATGTCGCCACTGCTTTCCAGAACAACGAAATTCACCCGGCAGCTGCACTGCTGCTCAAACGCTTCTTTTACTGCAGGGCCGGGCCCCCAGTCAGAGGCAAAGGACGGATAGGTATAAACAGTCAGTTCGCTGCCCGTCTGCGCTGTGGCCGCGAGCGGCAGAAGCAGGGCAAGCAGAAAGCGTGCAGCAGGGAAGTGCATGGTTGTAGATTCCTCCGAAAAATCTGGGGGAGCAACCATGACGCGGGCCACCAACCGAGGTGAGCACTCAATCCCTTCGCCGGCATAATCCGGATCAGGTTCCGCGGGTCTGGTCTCAGCCCTGCGCTTAAAAGGGCACCCCGTTGAGTTGGCTGCAGTATACCATGCTGCTATGTGGTCTGCCTGAAGCGGGCTACTCTGACAGCGTGGTCGGCTAAAATTTGTCCAGAAATCCCTATAAAACAAAAAGTTGAAAAAAGAGGTTGACGCAATCCGACGAATCCGTAGAATACGCCCTCGTTGATCAAGCGGGAATAGCTCAGTTGGTAGAGCACAACCTTGCCAAGGTTGGGGTCGCGAGTTCGAATCTCGTTTCCCGCTCCATTTTTCCAGTTCAACTGGTTGAAAAGTCAACACAGTCTCTCAACGCCCACCTGAGAGCATGAAAGTCCTCCTCCTATACGGACTTTTACCCGGCGCGGTGGCAGAGTGGTTATGCAGCGGACTGCAACTCCGTGTACGCCGGTTCGATTCCGACCCGCGCCTCCATTTTTACCCCTGTTTCTCCTACGTTTTTCTGTTTCTCGCACGCTGATGGTTTTAAATCAGCGGCGTCGCCCTGTTCAAACCATTTACGATCATCTGGCGCCAACACACCCTGATATGCTTCAATGAATTGTAAATAGTCAGGCCAGCCAACAAGGCTGTCTTTCGTGCTTCGGGGCCTGGTTAAAAACAATGAGAACAGACGTTAAGAAGGTCAAATCCCGGCGCGCCTCAGCGCGTGGCCGTCAACTGGAACCGGCCATACTGTCGGAGCTGCGAAACCTGATCGGTGACGAACGCATCGATTCGACACTGCGCCGCCGTGATCGCCTGATCGAGCACCTGCATGCACTGCAGGATGTCTATGGTTACCTCTCCATGCCTCGTCTGCGGGCGCTGGCCGCTTTCATGAATCTTCCCATGGCCGCCATTTATGAAACGGCCACTTTCTACGCCCATTTCGACGTAATTCACGATGAACAAACTCCACCACCCAAGCTAACTCTCCGGGTGTGTGACTCGCTTTCCTGTCGTTTGGCAGGTGCGGTGGCGCTGCATCAAGCGCTGGCTGATGGAGCTGATCCCGAAGCGGTGAGGGTGCTGCGCGCGCCCTGCATGGGGCGCTGCGACACGGCGCCCGTGGTATCCGTGGGGCATCATCATGTATTGAATGCCAACACCCGGAATGTTGAGGCGGCGGTAGAGCAGGGGCAGGTGCAGCCAGAGGAGGCCTCCTGGCAGCGTCTTTCGGAGTATCGTTCGGCCGGTGGTTATCAATTACTGGCAGATTTCCGTGAAAGCCGGGTGAGCATTGAATCGCTAGCGAAGGAACTCGAGCATGCGGGCCTGCGCGGCCTCGGCGGCGCCGGGTTCCCCACCTTCCGAAAATGGCAGGCCGTGCTGGCCGAGCCGGGCCCACGCTACGCGGTGATCAATGCCGACGAGGGGGAGCCAGGAACGTTCAAAGATCGCTATTACCTGGAACGTGAACCCCACGTATTCCTCGAGGGTGCGTTGGTTAGCGCCTGGGCGGTTGAGGCCAAGGCCCTATACATTTATCTGCGAGACGAGTATCCCGGCCTGCATCGTGTGCTGAGAGAGGCCATTGCCGAGCTGGAATCAGCCGCCATCGTCGAGCAGGGCTTCGTAATCCTGCGCCGTGGCGCGGGCGCCTACATCTGCGGTGAGGAGTCCGCTCTTATCGAGTCCCTGGAGGGCAAGCCCGGCAAGCCGCGCCTTCGCCCACCCTTCGTTGCCCAGAAAGGGCTGTTCGGTCAGCCCACCCTGGTCAATAACGTCGAGACGGTGTACTGGATTCCACGCATCCACGCCCAGGGCGCCGAGTGGTTCGCCGGTCAGGGGCGGCACGGCCGTCGCGGTCTTCGGAGCTTCTCGGTCTCCGGGCGGGTCGCACGGCCCGGTGTTCATGTTGCGCCTGCGGGTATCACCCTCAATGAGTTGATTGAGGAATACTGCGGCGGCATGGCGGAAGGGCATCGCCTGCTGGCCTATCTGCCCGGCGGGGCTTCGGGCGGCATACTGCCGGCCAGCAAAGCCGACATACCACTGGATTTCGACACTCTCCAAGAGCACGGCTGCTTCATCGGTTCTGCCGCGGTTATCGTTCTGTCTGATCAGGACGATTTGGCCGCCGCGGCCTCAAACCTTTTGGGCTTCTTCGCGGATGAGTCGTGCGGCCAGTGCACGCCTTGTCGTGTGGGCACCGAGAAAATGCTTACCTTGCTGGAATGGGATACCTGGGATGAGCAGACGCTCCAGCAACTGGCTAGAGTGATGGCCGATGCTTCCATCTGCGGTCTTGGTCAGGCCGCACCCAATCCGGTGTTGAGTCTGCTGCGAGACTTCCGCAGCGAACTCGCCAGCCGCAACCTGATCGCCAAAGGGTAGGAGTAGGGGGCAGCCATGAGCGATGAGAGCACAAGGTTTACCCTGACGCTGGACGGCGTTGAGGTTCAGGCACACCGGGGCGAAACCCTGTGGCAGGTCGCCAAGCGCGCCGGCGAGACCATTCCTCACCTGTGCTTCAAAGACACTCCGGGTTACCGGGCTGATGGCAATTGCCGGGCCTGCATGGTGGAAGTAGAAGGCGAGCGAGTGCTCGCAGCAAGCTGTATTCGCGAGGCGGCTCCCGGCATGGTGGTACGCAGTGCAGGTTCAGTCCGTGTTCAGGAAGCCCGCAGAAGCGTGTTGGAATTGCTGTTGGCCGACCAGCCCGAGCGGGCAGAAAGCCCCGATCGTGCTAGCCACCTGTGGAAGTTGGCAGACGAACTGGCTATCGATGTAAGCAGCGTGCGCCAGCGGCTCCCCGCTCGTTCTGAGCGCAACGAGCCCACGGTTCACCATGTCGCGCCTCGATCGGATGCACTGGCCCATGCCTGGGGTCATGACAGATCTCATTCCGCAATGAGCGTCAATCTCGACGCCTGCATCACCTGCGGCTTATGCGAGCGCGCCTGCCGCGAAGTGCAGGGCAACGACGTCATTGGCCTGGCGCACCGTGGTGCAGCGTCCAAGGTCGTGTTCGATTTCGATGACCCCATGGGAGAAAGCACCTGCGTTGCCTGCGGCGAATGCGTGCAGGCCTGCCCGACCGGGGCATTGATGCCCGCCACCGTGATTGATGGCCAAGGTCGCGGAGACTCCGCCATGGCCGATCGCACCGTTGACTCCGTTTGCCCCTATTGCGGGGTGGGCTGCCAGCTGACCTATCACGTGAAAGACGAGCCTTCCCACGCCAAAGCAGGGGCAGGCGAGCAGCGGGGGCGTATCCTTTTTGTTGAAGGTAGAGACGGCCCCTCAAATCAGGGCCGGCTTTGTGTAAAGGGGCGTTTCGGCTTCGATTACCCCGCGCACCCGGCACGGCTTACCCGGCCGCTGATCCGCCGGGAGGGCGTACCCAAGAGCTTGGACCCCAATTTTGATCCGGCTTCCCCCTTAACCCATTTTCGCGAGGCAAGTTGGGAAGAGGCACTGGAGCTTGCGGCAACCGGATTAACCCGACTCAAAGCTCTGAACGGCCCGAGTGCGCTCGCCGGCTTCGGCAGTGCCAAATGCTCCAACGAAGAGGCCTGGCTGTTTCAGAAGCTCGTGCGCACCGGTTTCGGCTCTAATCACGTTGACCACTGCACACGGCTATGCCACGCCAGCTCTGTGGCAGCGCTGATGGAGTGCCTGGGCTCTGGCGCAGTTACCGCCTCCTTCATGCAGGCGCTTCAGGCAGATGTGGTCATCCTCATCGGCTGCAACCCGGCCGTGAACCACCCGGTGGCCGCCACCTACTTCAAGCAGGCGGCACGAAATGGTACCAAGCTGATCATCATCGATCCCCGGGGCCAGGCGTTGGATGCCTATGCCTGGCGCAGCCTGCGTTTCTCGCCGGGTGGCGACGTGGCGTTATTCAACGCCATGCTCAATGTGATCATTGATGAGGCACTTTTTGACCAGGCCTACATTGATGCTCATACCGAAGGTTTCGAGGCACTGGCAGCCAATGTTGCGGATATGTCGCCGGAGGTGATGAGCCCGCTCTGCGGCGTTGAACCAGAGACCATTCGCGACGTGGCCCGTGCCTATGCGGGGGCCGACAGAGCGATGATCTTCTGGGGCATGGGCATTTCCCAGCACGTGCATGGCACCGACAACGCCCGCTGCCTGATTTCACTGGCACTGACATGCGGTCACACGGGGCGGCCCGGCACTGGCCTACATCCGTTGCGTGGTCAGAATAACGTCCAGGGCGCCTCAGACGCCGGCCTGATCCCTATGGTATTGCCCGACTACCAACCGGTGGGGGATGCCCAACTTCGCGCCGCCTTTGAAGAACTCTGGGATACCGCGCTTGACCCTGAGCCGGGGCTCACCGTTGTGGAGATTATGGACGCTATCGTGGCGGGTACGATCAAGGGCATGTACATCCTTGGCGAAAACCCAGCGATGTCCGATCCGGATCTAACCCACGCCCGGGCCGCGCTCGCCGCCCTGGAACACTTGGTGGTTCAGGACCTGTTTGTCACAGAGACCGCCCAGTTCGCCGACGTTATCCTGCCTGCCGCCGCCTGGTCGGAAAAGTCCGGCACCGTCACCAACACCAACCGCCAGGTGCAAATGGGCCGTGCCGCGTTGTCCCCGCCGGGGGAGGCCAAGCCCGATTGGTGGATCATTCAGGAAATTGCCCGGCGTTTTGGACTGGCCTGGAACTACGCCGGGCCTGAGCAGGTGTTTGCCGAGATGAAGCAGGGCATGCACTCCCTCGATCATATAACCTGGTCCCGCCTGGAGCGCGAAGGTTCCGTGACCTACCCATGCCGCGCCGACGACGCCCCGGGCCAGGACGTTGTCTTCTCCGATGCCTTCCCTCGCGCTGGAGGCCGAGCCAGATTCTCGCCAACTCGGCCGTTGCCCCCGGACGAGCCAGTGGATGAGGCCTATCCCATCGTGCTGACCACGGGGCGTTTGCTTGAACACTGGCACACCGGTGCCATGACCCGTCGAAGCCTGGTGCTGGACGAGCGGGAGCCCGAAGCCGCAGCCTATCTGGCACCAGCGGAGCTGGATCGCATGGGCGTGACCTCGGGTAATGACATTCAAATTACCACCCGGCGCGGCACCATCACCCTGACGGCGCGGGCCGATCAGACCATGCCGGAGGGCATGGTGTTCGTCCCCTTCGCCTTTGTTGAGGCAGCGGCGAACTTACTCACCAATCCGGCACTGGACCCGTTCGGAAAGATCCCGGAGTTCAAGTATGCAGCCTGCAGGCTGAGCCCGGCGTAGCTTCTGAAGCAAACAAACTCCTCCAAGACGACCTTCATCGTCGCACCGCGTCTGTAAAACAGGCGCGGGTAGTCTAGAATAACGCCAAAATTCCGAGATCTTTCAGGTACATAAAATGCCAAAGTTTTTGCATACTGCAGACTGGCAGATGGGCCGGGCCTTTACCCGTTTCGAGACCGAAGACGGTGCAGCCCTGGTCGAGGCCCGGTTTGAGGTTATTGAAACGCTTGCCCAACTGGCCAATGAACACCAGTGCGATGCGGTATTGGTAGCGGGTGACGTGTTTGATGCGCAAACGGTCTCCGACCGAACCATTCGCAGGGTGTTCAACGCCACAAAAGGTTTCACCGGCCCCTGGGTCATGCTGCCAGGCAACCACGACGCCGCCCTGGCAGAGAGCGTGTGGACAAGAGCGCAACGCCTGGGTGCAGTGCCGGAGAATGTGCATCTGGCGCTTCAGCCCGGCGTTATCGATCTGGAACCTCAGAACCTCAGCATACTCTGCGCGCCGCTGACTCAGCGCCACACTTATGGGGATCTGACCGAGCCGTTCGGCGGCTACGAAACACCTGAAGGTTTTCTCAGAGTTGGTCTGGCCCATGGCAGTGTACAGGGCCTGTTACCGGACGAGATTGATTCCACCAACCCCATTGCACCGGACCGGGCGGAAGCCAGCAGGCTGGACTATCTCGCCCTGGGCGACTGGCACGGCACCAAACAGATCGATGAACGCACCTGGTACAGTGGAACCCCCGAGCCGGAACGGTTCCGGAACAACGAGGCGGGGAATGCCCTGATCGTTGAAGCTGCTGCGCCCGGGGCAACCCCGAAAGTAACCTCACTCCCAACGGGGCGGTATCAGTGGCACCAGTGGCGGGAAACCCTGGCGGTCCAGTCCGATCTTGAGCAACTACTGGAGCGTTTGAATGCCTTGCCCGAATCCGCCGTTGTTGATCTGCGCCTTGACGGTTCGGTGACCCTGACCGGCGAAGAAACCCTGCTAAAGGCTTTGTCGGTTGCCGAAGCGCGATTCCGCAGCCTTCGCTGCGAACGGAGCGGGCTTCAGCTTGCGCCGACTGATGAAGACATCGCGGCCCTGAAAGCGGATGGCTACGTGGGCGAGGTGGTCGAAAGCCTGCGGGAGCGGCAAGAAGGGGCGCAGGACGATGTCGCCCGGGATGCTCTGGCTATCCTGGCGGGTCTGCTCAGGGAGCGGGAACAGGAGGTGGGGCAATGAAGCTGCAGCGTATGCGCATTGAACAGCTGCGCCAGTTCCGCAAACCCTTCGTTCTGGACAACCTGCAACCCGGGCTCAACCTGATTCATGGCCCCAATGAGTCCGGCAAGAGCACCCTGGTGCGTGCCATCCGTGCCGCGTTTTTCGAACGCTACCGTTCCACGGCCGTAGACGATTTACGCCCGTGGGGTGACTCCGCGGCGGCCCCCACCATTGAGCTGGAGTTTGAGCAGGACGACCGAACCTGGCGCCTCATCAAAAGCTTTCTCCAGCGCAAACGGTGCGACCTGGCTGTCGGCACCGAAACCTACAGCGAAGACGACGCCGAAGAAAAACTGGCCGAATTGCTGGGCTACCAGTACCCGAAACGTGGCGCCAGCAAAGCTGAACACTGGGGCATACCGGGACTGCTGTGGGTGGAACAGGGCACCGGGCAGGACATCGAGCAGGCCATAGAGCATGCCGGTGATCATCTGAAGTCCGCCCTGAATTCCATGGTGGGAGAGGTGGCCAGTTCCGGAGGCGATGACCTGATCGAGACGGTTCGCAGCCAACGGGACACCCTGCTGACCGGAACCGGCAAGCCCCGGGGCGATTACCTGAAACTGGAAAAAGACCGCGCCCAATATGAACTTGAAATTGAAGAGCTGAAGGAGCGGGTGCATAAATACCAGGAACAGGTCGACCGGCTTGGCAAACTGGCGCAGGACTATGATCAGGCCGAGGCCGAGCGCCCATGGGAAGACGCCCAGCGCCAGCTGGAGGAAGCCCGGGTGCGTTATCAGCAGGTTGAGCGCCTGGAGCAACAACAGAACCAGGAGAAAGCCACTCTAAGCCAGCTGCAGCAAAACCACCGCCTTTTGCAGCAGAACAAGGAACACCTGGAAGGGCTCAGTCGCCAGATTGAGGGGCGAAAGGCAGAACTGGATCGTGCCGAGCGAGACTTCTCGGTGGCAGAAGCACAAACGCCTGCGGTCACAGGCCGTTTAACCGAAGCCAGAACCGCCTATGAGCAGGCGGAAAAGCAACGCAAACTGGCGGGTTTGCTGCAAACCCGGGAGCGACTAGAGCAGGATGTCCGCCGGCTTGAACAGCAAAAACAGGTGCTGACCCAGAACCTTGCCAAAGCAAAGGAATACCACCAGCAGCTTGAGCAAGCCAGGCAGCAGGCCAGGGAAAATCGTATCGATTCAGAGTTGGTCAAGAAACTGCGAGCAACGGGGAACCAGCTGAACGAAGAGACTATTCGCTCACGGACCATCGCCACCCGATTGAACTGGCAGCTGGATGCTGGCGCATCACTGACGCTGAACGATGAATCGCTTACCGGGCAAGGTGAGCAGCAGCTTCTGGAAGAGTCGACCCTGGTGATTCCGGGTGTTGGCACCCTGGGCATAACGCCGGGCGGGGAAGAGCTGGCCAGCACGCGAAGGAAGCTTAAAGCCCTTGAGGAAGATCTGGAAGAACAACTGAAGACTCTTGGTGTGGAATCCGTGGAACAGGCGGAGGACCGTCTTTCCGCCTTTGAAAGTGCTGGACGAGCCGTGAAGCATGCCGACGAGCTGTTTAAATCTCTGGCGCCCGCAGGCCTTGAGCAACTTGTCTCCGACCAGAGCGAGGCGGAGGGCGAGCTGGAGAAAGCCAAAAAACAACTGGAAGCCACTCCCAAACCGGATTCGGAAGAAGATGTGCTTGCCCTGGAAGAAGCGGAGGCCGCCTTCACCCGGGCTGGCACCGCACTGGACAAAGCCGAATCCGATGAGCGCGCGCATCAGTCCCGTCTGTCTGCCCTGAAACAGGCCCGTGACAATGCCAAAACCGAATGGCAGCGGCTGGCGGATGAAGAAAAGAGCCCGGAGAGGCAACAACAACTGCGCCAGATAACCACCGACCTGGCGACCATCGAGAAACAGCAGGCCGAACTGGAAGACAGCCTCGAGCGCCGCGAACTGGAAATCCGCGAAGCCCGCCCGGAGTTTCTCCGGCAGGATATCGAACGCTACCAGAATGCGGTCAATCAGCTGCGCCAGACCCAGGAGAACCGGGGCCGCGAACTCCGCGATATCAAAGTCAGGCTGGAAGCCTGGGGCGCGGAAGGGCTGGAAGAACAGCTCAACGAGAAAGAGGCGGAGTACGATCAGTGCAATCGCCGCTATCAAGAACTGCATCGCCGCGCCCAGGCGCTGGACCTGCTGCTGACCCTGCTCACCGAAAAGCGCCAGGCCCTGACGCGTCGACTTCAAGCGCCTCTACAGAAACACCTGAACCACTACCTTTCAGTGCTGTTTCCGGAAGCGTCGTTGGAAGTGGACGAACAGCTACGCCCGGGCACCTTCAGCCGGGGTTCGGAACTGGGGCAGATCACTGAACTGAGTTTTGGCGCTCGGGAACAGATGGGCCTCATCAGCCGCCTGGCCTATGCCGATCTGCTGCGGGAAGCAGGAAGGCCGACGTTGGTGATATTGGACGACACCCTGGTGCACAGTGATAGCGACCGCCTGGAAGACATGAAACGCATTCTGTTCGATGCAGCCAGCCGGCATCAGATATTGCTGTTCACCTGCCATCCGGAGAAGTGGCAGGACCTGGGTGTGCCGCCTTTGGATATTCAGGCATTGAAGGTATAGGGGCGTAGTTCCTTAAAACGAACAAGGAATAGCTCCCGATGGTGCCCACGGGCCGCGAAATCCATCACCGCAACTGAGCTGGATAAATAACGTCCAGCGCCAAAATTAGCCCTTATTGGAACTGGCTGTCTGCCACCATTAATGCTGCCTGAATTATCTGTAGGGCTTCTGCCGGATTTCTATTGACAGGCAACTGAGTCGCGCGCAGTGTCGTGCTCGTGAACATGTCTACGAAATCGCTGGTTATATAGGCACTTGGGGTCAGATCAAGCAGTATTGGTTTTACTACAGAAACGATGCAGCCTACTCATTGGCCGGAATGGTGAGGTGATTGGAAAGCATGAAGGGCCCATGCCCATCCAGGCGAGGGCATAGGTGAGCTAGATGTTATCTCTCTAGCGACTCGCGACGCTCAGTAGTTATAGCCTAGGGAGCAATTTAGATGTATGACTTGATCGGCGATGTCCACGGCCACGCAGCTGAACTTAAAAATCTCCTCAAAAAAATGGATTATCGTGAGATCGACGGGATATGGCAGCACTTCGAGCGCAAAGTGATTTTTCTCGGGGACTTTGTCGACCGCGGCCCGGAACAGGTGGAAACCGTCACCATCGCCCGCAACATGGTGAATAAGGGTAAGGCTTTGGCCGTGATGGGCAACCATGAATTTAATGCTGTAGCCTGGTCCAAGGAAGACCCGCAAATCCCTGGCGAATTCCTCCGGCCCCATACCGATAAAAACCTCGGGCAGCACCAAGCCTTTCTTGAACAAGTAGGTGAAGGCAGTGAACTCCACCACAGCATGATCGAGTGGTTCAAAACCTTGCCCGTTTATTTGGATTTACCGGATCTGCGAGTGGTGCATGCCTGCTGGCATCCGGAACAGATAGCCGCCATAGCCAGATACATAAATGCCAAAAATCAGCTGCTACCGGAAGCCTGGGAGCAAACAACCCGAAAGAATACAGAAGGTTATGAGGCCATAGAGACTCTGCTAAAAGGTTTGGAAATTCCGCTGCCGGGCGATCATCATTTTTTCGATAAAGATAAAAACAAACGAACTAATATTCGCGCGAAATGGTGGCGGCAAGGTGAATTAACTTACCGTGATCTGGCCATGGTGTCCTCAAACGTCATCGACAAGATCCCTCACGAGCCTGTGGCCTCCCATATTTTGCCGGGTTACGACTGCGAAAAACCGGTGTTTGTTGGTCATTACTGGATGAGCGGCGAGCCTAAACCTTTGAGCGATCATATTGTCTGCCTGGATTACAGCATTGCGGGCAACCACGGCGGAAAATTGTGCGCTTATCGGTTTGACGGAGAGAATACGCTTTCATGCAACAAGTTCGTTTGGGTTGAAGCGTAACCGTTCGTAAATTTAGGAAAAAGGTTGTTTTTGCGAATTTTATTGCATGGGCATAGCCGCTAGAGTCCATCGAAGACAAGCAGCGTTAAAACTAATAATAATTGAGATAAAAGGACTTAAACATGGACGTCGGTAGACGCAGTAAATCCAAAGCCTGGATCAATGAGTTCCTGTTCGTGAGGGGAATGATTGGAGGACCTGATACCAGTCCTCTTTATCAGTACCACGTTACCGATGAGGAATACTCAGAACTGCCAACCATACTCCGGCAATCCATTCCAGACATCGAGAGCCCTTCCTATTCCGGTTATTGGTCAGCCGTTTTCTGCTTGTTTGTCGCTGAAAAATACCGACGAGAGTACGACGGTTCGAACCTAAGCTGGTCGTGGAGTGGCTTCGAGAAGCCGCTCTCAGTTGAACTTCCGAGCCGGCTTCACAGTGAGATCGTCAAAAAAGGGTTGGAATTTTGGAAGCGCCCGATTCGCTTTCGCACCAATGGTTATGATTACTTGGGTTCTCTTTTTGACGAAGGTGGTCTTCCCTGGCGGCTGGTCCAGAGCGAAACACATGGGTTTGGCAGAGCCGTTAGGGGTGCTGTAAATCAGTACTACCGAGTGAAGCAGGCCGGCGGTGAAGTCGCTTCGGTGATAGAGAACTACGCATATTCCTTCCCGCAAACGTTTCGTACCTCTGAAAAATATCTCCTTATTGGATCAATTGTAGAATGGCTGATGCAGCTGGCTGAAGCACATCCTATTTCCTTCGTTGATGAACCAGTAGATTATCTCGACGAGCATGCTCCAGATTGGCGAAAGAAGTCGCCTCTGCCACTGAGTGAGCACAATGCTCGGAATCTTATCAACGATTGGCTAAGAGATGCTGGCCGTAGCCGCTCTGAGAAAAAACGGTTAGAAGCGGACGAAAAGAATTACACCTGCGAGCACTGGCTGCAGGGCAGTTACGCTAACTGGTCGATTAGCACTGAGGTCTTCCTCCCAGAAAGGATCGAAATTGAGTTAGAAGGGCACCGAATTCAGAGTACAAGACTAGAAATCGCTTTCTATGAGGGCGATGTCCTGCTGAAGCGGTCGGGCATCGCCCACGGCAAGGTTAACGATGATCGCTCTTCGATTTCCGTAAATATCCAGTCCCGTTCGGTGACGGTTAATCGCACCAATCCGGAGCTGCCTCTTACTATCCAGTTCCTCTCCAATGGTCATCGCATTCACGCGTCCTACTTCGAAGGGAGTGAAGTTGATTACCGTTTTTCGCCTATGGTTTTTGTGAATGAAAATGAAGAGCTGAGGCTACTATCAACCGCTTCCGTAGTGGTGCCTGGTGAGCAAGCCATTCTTCGAGTTCCTCCTGAAATTCATCTCGAGACTAAAATAGCGCATGAGGATTTAGCTCACGAAGAAGAGGGCGCTCAATGGATAGGCGTTTCATCAGATCTGGTGCTTGTTGGTAAGCACACTCGCGTGTTGGTGCGATTTGACCCTAATGCCCGTTTCCAAAAGCCATTTCTTCTTGGCACCGTTTCGCTCTACAGTACTTTGCCGAACCTTTGCTATCGGGGGTGGCCTAGTGTCTCTGGGATAGATAGTGGCGAACAAAACGACTTTCGCATTCTGGCAAACGGTGAACCTCTGCTTTTCGACTATCAACAGAACCAGGTAGGCAGCTTTGCTTTGAGTGTGCTTGGAGGTTCTGGGGAAACGCTTTTAAGGCGAAGAATCGGCGTGATACCGAAAGACTTAAGAGTCTTATCTGTGCCTGCTTCCAGAAATAGTCCGGCCCGCATCATCCTTAAAAGCTCCCGGCGACTCACGCTTCAGGTTCTCGATAGTTCCCTTAAAACCGAGGTCCAGGATTCCGAAGACGGCTACGGCATAACGATGGAGCCAAAAACTAGCCAATGTGCGCCTGAAAAAATCAGCATTGCACTAACCGATGGTGTTAAGTCTTCAGAACCTGTCGTTCTGAGATTGCCGTACCCGAAAACAGGAGTTCAGCTTTTTGACGATGAGGGCAACGAGATCAAAGGCGGCTTGATTTCGCTTGACCAGTTAATCGAAACGTCAATGACGTTGACGCCCAGGCCTGACAGCCGAGAACAGTTTTTTGTTTGCCTCGAACTTATATCGCAGGACCTTCCTAATTTCCGAAGATATTACCCGTTCACCGTTAACAAGCAGTCACAACGAATTAGTCTCTATGCGTTTGAGGAAGACATCCAGCAGATGTTGGGCACGGCTATCAACCAGGATGCGTTTGTTAGAATCCGAATTGAAACCGATCAGATGCTGAAGCAGATTGATGTTGTTCGTTACAACGCTCGCCTTGAAGGTCCTAATTCAATTGGCCGGTTAGAAGTTGTTGCAGATAGGTTTGTCGCTGCGAGCAATTTTTCCGGCGTTTCTGGCATGCGTCTAGATGATCCTCAGGCTGAATCAGTCGCTGTAACCGAGCGCATGTCTGAAGGTGTCGGAATGGGTGTTTTCGAGATTCCCACGAAAATGATGAAAAACGGCCCGTGGCTACTTTTTCCGCCGGCCGAGTCGAAAGTGAAGTTTCGGCCAACGGTTTGGGTCACGGAAAGCTCTCTTGAGGCTTACGAAAGCGCTCCGAAAACTTTACATGCTGCTGCGAAGCTCTTTCATCCGAAACACAACCCTCATGTTTTCGATGGTGTAATTGCGACCATGGCGGAGGACCTGTTTCATAGCGGTTGGGATTATCTGCGATCGCTTAAAGATCGCTTCAGCACCCTTCCATTGTCCGCATTTGAGGCTTGGAAAGCGTTAGCGGCCAATTCCGCCGCATTGGCGGTCGCCGTTTTCCGCCTGGAATTTGATCCAGATTACTGTCGGCGGATGAGCAACGAGCTTGCGGTCATCTGGGAGACGGTGGATGTTCACACATGGGCACATGTCAGAGGGTCGCAGAAGAAACTCCTGGTCGAAAAGGGGCTTCCAGAAGAATTCGCCGAAAAAGTTGTCCAAGATAGAATTAAAAGCGTTTCTGAATACATCCCATGTTTTGCACATCTTGCGGAGTATCTGAAAGAGCCAGAGCATCAGAATCTGCAGCAAGCCCCCTATGTGTTCGCGAAATATTGTTTTGAAGATCTGCGTCGCAACCACGCCGATGATCAAAGGTGGCCGGAGTGGTTCAAAGTAGAACTGACGAACTGGATACATCAGCAAGACTTCCCCGACGAACTGAAGCGTTTGCCGGATGTTGGGTTTTCAAGAGCGGTCGCATATCTACCGATCTTCATGGCCGCTGTTACCGCAGGTAAAGCCCGCTTTGAAGACTTAACGCCTTCATTGCCCGAATTAAAACTGGGTGCGCGAGTTCTCTCAGACTTCGATCGCTACGGTTGGTACGAGCCTACTTATTCACTCGTGCTGTCGAACCTCTTGCTTCAACCCGAATAACAAGGATTTTTATGAGCGGTTATTTCAAGGATCTAATAAATCAGTCGCTGGAGCGTACCCGTGAGTCAACGCTTAGCATTCTGAGCGTGGCGGATTCTGGTTTGCGTGAACACCTTGGCAAACAAATGGGTAGCGATCTCGGAGCAGAAGGGTGTTTCCTCGCTCCGCCGGTTTTTGAACATACCTTTGGCTGGGAACCTGGAACAACAACGTTCCAAGCGTTGTCGGGCAAATTGTTAAGTGAAGAAGTCGTCAATGCACTGGCCGAATCATCAGATGAAAATTATCGGTTTGACCGGGACATCAAACCCTATACGCACCAGTTAACAGCTTGGCATACGTTACTTGCACCACAACCTAAGTCAGCCGTCATCACCACAGGCACCGGTTCGGGAAAAACGGAATGCTTTATGATTCCGATACTTCAGGATCTTGTCAGTGAATATCGCGAAAGCGGAAAAGCTTTAGACGGTGTACGTGCTCTGTTTCTTTACCCCCTAAACGCATTGATCAACTCCCAGAGAGAGCGGTTGGATGCCTGGACCAAGCCGTTTGGTAAAAATGTCCGGTTCTGTCTGTACAACGGGAATACAAAAAACTCTCGAACTTCAGTTCGCAAAGAACAGAAAGATTTACCCAATCAGATTCTTTCCCGCGAAGAACTCCGTGAGCACCCCTCGCCAATACTAATGACCAACGCAACCATGCTTGAATACATGCTGGTGCGGCAGGTAGACGATCCGATTATTCAGAAATCTCGAGAGGCGCAATCCTTGCGCTGGATAGTTCTCGATGAGGCGCACACCTACATCGGGTCCCAAGCGGCTGAGCTGTCTTTACTCTTGCGCAGGGTTGTCGAAGCCTTCGGAAGGCAAGCTGCAGATATTAGGTTTGTAGCAACCTCGGCAACGATCGCTGATGAAAAGGCAGAAGAGCGTTTAAGGGAATATCTCGCAGGCCTTGCAGGCATTCCAACGAGCCAAGTTGTGGTCATTGGCGGTCAGCGGCAAGTTCCTGAATTAGCCTTTGATGGGGATCACAATGGCTTGTCTTTCGAGCAGCTAAAAAATATTGAGCCCGGAAAAAGTGTGTCTGAGAAAAGATTCAGCTTACTTCGCGGTTCCCGAACGGCTCAGCTGATTAGAAATACAGTCGTAAACTCTCAAAGACCAGTCAGTTTGACCGACCTCAGCGAATCGGTGGGGGCTTTGCTTGAGGAGACAGCGGATGTTGAGAAACAGCAGAAACTTCTTGAGTGGTTAGACCTGCTGACTGAAACAAAAGAATCGACTAGCGGTGAGCCGTTTCTAAAACTGCGAGCCCATTTATTCCAACGGATGCTCCATGGCTTGTGGAGCTGTGTAGATCCTAACTGTTCAGAAAAAGCCAGTGAGCTAAAAAATTGGCCTTTTGGGCAGGTGTACGTCCAGCAAAGAGGACGATGTGATTGCAATGCGCCGGTCTACGAGGTCGGGTTTTGTAATGACTGTAAAACGCCGCACCTCACAGCGGAACATGTTCACCCGTACCTGCGTCAGGCTAGCCCTTATGTCGCGGACGAGTTTTCTCTCCAGGACGATGTCGAAGATGGCGCAGGTGAGGAGGGGGCCGGCAGTTCCGCGAGAGGTCGTACAGTCATTGCGCCGAAACCGCACGCTGCCTTTATCTCTGAGGACTTGGACCTAACAACCTCGGAGCTGGGTGTTCTCGATGCAGACAACAGCATTACGATCTCGCAGGCAGATGAGTCTGACTCTTTATGTGCGAACTGCGATAGCGCAGGAAGGTCCGCTGGCGGATTTCTTCGAAAGTCCTACTTGGGTTCACCGTTCTACGTCAGCAATGCGGTGCCAACAGTTCTCGAGTTCTGTCCTGATCCTTCCCGCGACGATTGTGATGGCGCTTCTCCGGAGTCGCTTCCTGGTCGCGGCCGAAAATTAATCACCTTTACAGACAGTCGTCAGGGCACTGCCCGTATGGCGGTCCGGATGCAGCAGGAAGCAGAGCGTTCACGTTTGAGGGGGTTGGTTTTTCAGATACTAAGGAATAGACAATCTCAGGCAGACGCGGGGCCTAAAGACGCTCCTACGGCGAGTTACGAGGAGTTGATGCAGCAGGTCGAAACCCTGGAGAAAATGGGCATGGGTGCTGCTGCTTCGGATGTTAGGAAAAAGGCAGAGCAACTAAAAGGCGGCAGCGTTCAAGAAGATCGACTGGAGATACCTTGGTCCGAACTTGTCGAAGACCTAGCCGCCACAAATGACCTGAAATACTCGATTCTCGACTACAATCGCTACGCTAATCCTCAGCTATTTAAGGGCAGTGAGGGCAGCTATTCCATGGCCAGAGTGCTGCTCTTGCGGGAATATGCCCGTCGTCCAAAGAACCAAAACAGCACGGAAACACTTGGCTTGGTGGCGGTCGGCTACAAAGGCCTGGAAAACGTGACGGAGGTGCCGAGGCACTGGTCAGAAACGAGAGGACCGTCCAGTGCAGGTAAGGATTCAACACCTCTCACGCTCAAGGACTGGCACGACTTTTTAAAAGTCGCTTTGGATTTTTACGTTCGCGAAAACACGTTTCTGCGTTTTAACGAGACTGAGCGCTCGTGGATGGGCGCGAGGTTCGCACCGAAAGAGCTGTTTGCGCCTGGAAGCGATGTGAATGGCACCAGAACAAAATCATGGCCTCAACTGCAGAAAGGACAGCAATCGCGCTTGGTAAAGCTTTTGTTCATGGGCTCTGGCCTCAATTCGGAACTCGAATCCCATCGCAATAAAGTAAACGACTGGCTAAAAGAGGCCTGGAGTGTGCTGACCAGGGCTCAAATATTACAGTCGCAGGGAGAGGGCTATGCTCTTTCTCGGGAGACTTTGACGTTCTCTCTGCCTCAGTCGGGCTGGGTGTGCCCAGTCACAAACCGGCTTATTGACACTACGTTCCGAGGCCTTACGCCCTATCTGCCGAGCAAAGCGGACGCGGAAGATTACCGCTGTGAGAAGATCGATCTGCCAAATTACACAGACCTTGCGCCAGAGGGCGAAGCAGGCGGCGTGTTGCCAGCAGTTCGGAAGCGAGTTTCTGAAAACAACGTGATCAGCTCTCTCAGGGAGCGGAACCTTTGGACAGATATTTCGGATCGCACCGTTGAAGGTGGGTTCTATTACCGCACAGCAGAGCATTCCGCCCAGCAAGCGGCGGAGCGCCTTCAGCGATACGAGGCCGACTTTAAGAAAGGTAAGATCAACGTTCTGAACTGCTCCACCACCATGGAAATGGGTGTCGACATTGGCGGTATTTCTGCCGTGGTCATGAATAATGTGCCGCCTCATCCAGCGAATTACCTTCAGCGAGCTGGTCGGGCCGGTCGGCGCAGTGAGCCAAGGGCCGTTGCCTACACCTTGTGTAAGCCAGACCCTCACAATACTCGAGCCTTCCAGAACCCCAAGTGGCCCTGGGTAACCGCTATCCCTGCACCAGTCATTACACTGAGCGCGGCACCACTGGTCCAGCGCCATGTTAATTCGTTCCTTCTCGCGAATTTCTTGAAGGCCGAGACCGACAGCGACGATGATCGCACTCGCTTAAACGTTCACTGGTTTTTCGGTGGAAACCCATCGGTCTGTGAGCGCTTCATCGACTGGTTGGATAGTTTAGCGGCGGGCTCGCCAGAAAACTCAGTAGTAAAGGGCACGCACCGTATTACACGGGAGAAT
The DNA here is from genome assembly GCF_005871205.1 of Marinobacter alexandrii. Lineage (GTDB taxonomy): Bacteria > Pseudomonadota > Gammaproteobacteria > Pseudomonadales > Oleiphilaceae > Marinobacter > Marinobacter alexandrii. The sequence continues at coordinate 255,980 of NZ_SWKM01000014.1, forward strand.
ACAGCGCTATCCGCGACCTCTTTTGCGGTGTTGGCCGCAGATTGCAAAGAGTCCATTCAGCAGCTTTCGGCGTCCTGGCTTAAAGAGTACCAGCGCCTGAATATGCGCCATCAAGAAGTGACTGATGACGCGTTCAAGAAAGCGCTTGAACTGGAGAAGAAACGCCACGAACAAGAGTATTTGCTGAGAGATCTCGCAGCTCGGGCATTCCTGCCGGGTTATGGCTTCCCCACCGACGTTGTGAACCTTAATACCTACAACGTTGAAGACTTTATAAACCGAAACGCCAGCAAAGAAGAGAAGTCCCGCGAAGACAACATTTTCACCTATAAAGAGAAGCCATCCCGGGGTCTGCCAGTGGCAATTCGCGAATATGCCCCAGGTGCTCAGATCGTGATTGATGGTCGCGTCTATCGCTCGGCGGGCGTCACACTCTTCTCTTATCAAGACAGCGCTCAGAGTGGCGCGCAGAAATTTGATTTAGCGTGGACATGTCAGAACTGCGGCGCGCCTGGCTATAAAGAATATGCCTATGTGAACAACGATCAGGTGACCTGTACGCAATGCCACACGTTGGTATCAGCCGGCAATGTAAAAAGAGTGCTGCGGCCAGCCGGCTTCACTACGGACTTTTACGAGGCGACGAGTAACGATGTTACCTCGCAGAAGTACATACCTGTAGAAAAGCCCAAAATAAGCGTCGACGACAACGTTATCTCCTTGCCAGATCACCGCTGTGGTTTTGTCCGTTTTGGTGATAAGGGGAGGGTTTTTCACAGCTCCGGTGGTGAGAATGGGACCGGCTACGCGGTATGTATGAGTTGCGGTCGCGCTGACTCGATGACGGCCAATCGCGAGGTCCCAGGTGAATTGCAGCCGGATAGATTCCACCGTCCAATTGGTGGGAATGCTGGTGGACATAAAGAAAAAGATTGCTCGGGAGAGCGAGTGATGGACAGCGTCCACCTCGGTTACCAGGCCCAAACCGATGTTCTTGAGCTGGTATTGAAAAGCCCGATTTCTGGCGAGTGGATTCCGGGTTCATCCGAAGGCAAGGTAGTGGCGACAACCCTTGCTGTGGCCCTGCGAGATTCTATTGCTGAGCAACTGGGTATTGCGACCACTGAGATGGGCTTTGGTGTTCGTCAGGACAAAGACTTGGACACAGGATCGGTTCGATACGTTATACAGGTTTATGACGATGTTGCTGGCGGCGCCGGATTCGTGCTCACGGGATTAGAAAATCTCGCTGAGCTCATCGACGCGATGCTCAAAAAGCTCGAGTGTCCGGCCAATTGTGACAATGTGTGCTCATCATGCTTGGCCAGCAAAGACAGTCGGGTTGAGTTCGATGAATTGAACCGAAAAGCCGCGCTCGAATGGATAGGAAGCAGCGGTCTAAGGGATCACCTCAGCCTGCCTGAACCATTTGCTTCAGTTCCAGGTTCCGCCTATTGGCCTTACGACCCAGAACGCTTTGTTCGTCATTGGATCAACAAGGGCGCACAAGCCGTTGCGTTGCGATTAAAAGGTAACCCGGAGGAGTGGGACCTCGGAAACCCTGAGTTTCGTCGCAAGCTCATGAGCTGGCGAGCGATTGACGGGTTGCGAGTCACTTTGATCTTGCCGGAGAGTGTCACGCTTAGCGAAGAGGCTAAACAGGAACTCGCCATTTTAGGCCGGTTCGGCATCGAAGTTGCGGAGTCGAGTCAGGACCATCCCAACCCGGATATTAGAATGCCGCTTCAGTTCGAACTGGACAGCGAAGAGCGAGTTACGCTTTTTACCAACAGCACGAGCTCACAGAATCCAGGCGACGGGTGGCTAAGGGGCGATGACCAAGCATTGTGGGTCTACTCTAATCAGGAACCTGTCTTTGATGCGAAAGCATTGGATGTATCGGGTTGGTCTCCTCAGCCCAGCGGAGCTGCGGTGATAGAACTGACAACCGACTTCAACGGATCTGTGGGTGGTTTGTCCGATAAATTCTGGAAGCTGTTGGAACAACGTGCACCCAGCTACGCAGAGGCAATTGACCAGGACAAAGTGGTTTCGCTCACCTATGAAGATCGGTACCTGAAGTCCCCTTGGGCGGTGGTGTTACTCGCCAATGTTTTAAAAGCCATGAAGCCGACTGAAGAAACGTCCGTCTCTGTTATTACAACGCCCGGCGACGGTAGGTTTGATAGTCGGATGGCTAAGCACGATTGGCACGATGCCAAAGCTCATCAGGTAATATCAGGTGCCTTTCTCCGAGCAACGTTAAAAGTCGGCCAGGTAGATTTCCAAGTCCACAACGATAAGCGCGAATTGACTCACCGCAGGATGCTAAGTGTGGGCTTGGCGTCTGGGAGGACAATAAAACTCGCCTTTGATCAGGGCATGGGGTATTGGGACATGAGATCGCAGCGGTACGATCTAAGATGGTTCGATTTTGAGCTGGGTTATGAAGCTCAGGTACACAGAATGCTGGAATTGGAAAAAGATGGCCGCTTGGTTAACTCCGGAGGCTGGGCCACTGATATCGCGATTTACGAAGATAGCAACACCTAATCTCGCTGAGACATTACTTTGTCCGTAGACCAAGAAATGACGCTTTATGTTGCTGGTCTCCGCAAACTCTACATGTAACTGAACATAGGGTGCGCGCACCCTATAAACACTGGAACTTGAATGAAACTGACACTCTCTCACTTAGAAAGTCTACTCCTCCGCGCCTGTGACGACCTACGGGGCAGCATGGACGCCAGTGAGTACAAGGAATACATCTTCGGCATGCTGTTCCTAAAGCGTGCTAGCGATTTGTTTGATGAGCGAAGAGATGAACTCCGTGCGCAGTTCAAAGCTCAAGGGGTGTCAGAAGAAGATATCGCCATCGAACTGAATGACCCGGACCAGTACTCCGGCAAGTACTTCTTTGTTCCACCCAGGGCCAGATGGAACGAGCCATGGAACGACAAAATTGTTGAAGACGGGCAAGAGAAAACTGTTCAACGGCCCGCCCTGAAACACGTAAAAGAGAACGTTGGTACGACGTTAAACAAGGCATTGGCCGCGATTGAAGACGCCAACCCCGACGCGCTCCAGGACGTTCTGAGTGGCATTAACTTCAACCGGAAGATCGGTCAGCGCACGCTGGACGACGACACGCTTGCGGATTTTGTTCAGAACTTCGAAAAGATCCCCCTGCGGGATGAAGACTTTGAGTTCCCGGATTTGCTGGGCGCAGCCTATGAATGGCTGATTAAATACTTTGCCGACTCCGCAGGTAAAAAAGCCGGCGAATTCTATACCCCCTGGGAAGTGGTACGTCTTTGCGTCGAGATCTGCGATCCCAAAGAAGAAATGAGCGTTTACGACCCCACAGTCGGCTCCGGAGGTATGCTCATCCAGATGCGTGATTTCCTGAGGGAGAAGGGTGGTGATGCCCGCGAGTTGGCATTGTATGGCCAGGAAAAGATCGGCACCACCTGGTCGATTTGTAAGATGAACATGCTACTGCATGGCATCTCTCACGCAGACATCCGACAGGAAGACACGCTGCGTGAACCGCAGCATCTGGATGTGAACAACGAACTCAAGCGATTCGATCGGGTAGTCGCTAATCCGCCATTCAGTCAGAACTACATCAAGAAAGACCTCAAGTTTTCTGGTCGCTTTCCAGTGATGATGCCCGAGAAAGGCAAAAAGGCGGATCTGATGTTCGTGCAGCACATGCTTTCCGTACTGAAACACGACGGACGTATGGCCACTGTCATGCCCCATGGCGTCTTGTTTCGCGGTGGGGAAGAGCGGCAAGCGCGGAAATACTTCATTGACCACGGTTACCTTGAGGCGGTCATCGGCCTGCCCAGCAACTTGTTCTACGGCACCGGTATACCCGCTTGTATTCTTGTTCTGAACAAAGATGGAGCCGCGAACCGAGATTCTGTGCTCTTCATCAACGCGGACCGCGAATACCGCGAAGGCAAGGCCCAGAACCACCTGCGCCCGGAAGACATCGATAAAATTATCTACGCCTACCGAACTAGGGGTGAAATTCCGGCATACGCACGCCCTGTTCCCGTTGCCGAGATACAGGGAGAGGACTACAACTGCAACATCCGGCGATACGTGGACAATGCCCCGCCTCCCGAACCTCACGACGTTCGCGCTCATCTGCGTGGGGGCGTTCCGCTCGCGGAAATTGCCGATCTTCAGAGCTATTGGGCCAATTACGTCGGCTTGAAGGACGACTTGTTTGTGCCGCGTGATGATCAATACATGGATTTCGCCCCAGTACTGGAAGAAAAGCGGGATATTCCCGCTTTTATCAATGACCATTCCGGAGTAAAGACGGCAAATAAAACGATCATTGATACGCTGGAGGCCTGGTGGCAATCCTGCCTCCCCATCGTAGAAGCGTTGGCACCGGATGCCGATAATCAGGAAGCCCGCCCCCGCAATGTGTATGTCATGCGGAGCCAGCTGCTCCAAAGTATTGAGCAAACGCTTGCCGACCAGACGCTTCTAACGCCGTTCCAGGTGCGAGGTGCATTCGCAACCTACGTGGATCACTTGAAAGCCGACTTCAAGTCCATCGCAGCCAGCGGCTGGGGGCCGGAGTTGATTCCCGATGACGACATTCTCGAAAGTCAGTTCCCAGAAGTGCTTGAACAACAGGAACAGGCGCAAGCCAGGCTCGCGGAGCTGCAAGCACTGTTTGCAGCGGCCGATGAAGAAGATTTTGAGGATGAGGACGACACTGGCGTACTTCCGAGCGACGAGGTTAAAAACCGAAAAGATGAACTGAAGTCAGCAACCGCTGAATGGAAAGAGTCACTGAAAACCACTAAGAATCTGGCAAAGAATCTTTTCGACGAATTGAAAGCGATGGATCGCTTACCAAAAGGCACGAAAAAGGGCTATTACTGCACGGAAGGGCTGACTGCTAAGGATGCAGAGTTTGGCAATGGCCTTCGGATCGTTGAGCTCGCAGAACAGCAAGGTCTTAAAAGCGACTGGATGGGTCAGGTCAAAAAAGCCGTTGAACGAGGGCAGCTCGCATATGATACCGCTCAGCGACTGGAAGCCAGTCTTGCTCGGCATAAAGCGCTCGAGGACGAGGTAAAGGAACAGAAGTCAACGCTCAAGGCCATCGAAAACAAGCGGGATGACCTGGTGGAAAGTGCTCGGAAGAAAATTTCGGTGGATGAGGCTCGAGCGGTGATTATTGAGCGTCTGCGAGACCTGCTTCTGAATATCTACAAAGGCTATCTTCGAGCGGAGCAGCGAGCTTGTATCAAATGCGTTGAAAACCTCTGGAATAAGTATGCACTGACGGCTTTGGCGATTGAATCTGAAAGAGACAATGCTTCAAAGCAACTTCAAGAGTTTTTTGAGGAATTGGGGTATGAATGAATTCTCTCTTTCAGAGATCTTTCCGGTTTCAATTACAGGAGAATGGGGTAACGAGCCAGCTGGGTCCTCCAATGCCTATGCTCTTCGTGCCGCTGATTTCACGAAAGACTGTAAGCTGAGATCAGAAATTGGAGTCCCACGACGAATTCCACTGGGAAAGCTTGAAGCTAAGGCGCTCAAGAATGGAGACATACTGATAGAGAAATCTGGGGGAAGCCCGGATCAACCTGTCGGACGTGTAGTCTTTTTCGATAGAGAAGATCCGAAAACGAGGCATATCCACTCTAACTTCCTTCAGCTTTTACGGGTTTCCGATGGCTTCGACCCAAGGTTTTCCTACTATCTTCTCAGCTTTCTTTATTTTTCAGGGTATGTATACCGGTATCAGCAACAGACAACTGGAATCATTAACCTGAAGCTTGAAAATTACCTGCGTGAGAGGGTGAGAGTTCCATCGACAGGGGCTCAGGAGAGAATTGCCCAAATCCTCCAAACTATCGACGAAGCCATCGAAAAAACGGAAGTCCTGATCGAAAAATATCAGCAAATCAAAGCCGGGCTGATGCAGGACCTATTCACCCGAGGCATCGGCCCCGATGGCAAATTGCGTCCGCCTCGTGATGAAGCGCCAGAGCTCTACCAGGAAACACCGATTGGTTGGATTCCAAATGATTGGTGGGTTAAAGGCATTTTAGAAGTTGGGAATGTCGTTGATCCAAATCCCAGCCATAGGAACCCAATCTATCACGAGAATGGTTTTCCTTTCATTTCCACGGTGGAGTTCATAGACGATGATCAAGTAGAGGTTGATACACCTCGAAGAGTAATTGAGGAAATTGTTCTAGAACAGGAAAAACGATGTGAATTCGCAAAGGGATCAATTGCCTTCTCTCGAAAAGGAACGATTGGGACAATTCGTTTTCTCCCTGAGTACATTAGATTTGCTTTACTTGATTCCCTATGTGTGATCAACCCGGTAAATATTGATCCGGTTTTTTTGTTTAACGCGCTCAGAAGCTCGTCGGTTCAGAAGCAAATTAAGAATATGACTGTAGGGCAAGCTTTACCTCAAATGAGTATTGGACGAGTAAGAGAGCTCCAAATATTAAGTCCGAGCTGTCAAAATGAACAAAAAGAAATAGGTAAGCGACTTTCTGCAATTTCAGGTTATGTTTCTAAGAACCACGCCGAATTGAAAAAGCTTAAAAAAATGAAATGTGGCCTGATGAGTGACCTTCTTAACGGAAATGTCAGAGTCAAATTTGAGAATTATGAGGCGGTTGATGTCTGAATACACGGAGGTCGAACAGACATTTTTGCAGCAGCTCTGCTCGCTGGATTGGGAGGTTATCGACCAGGGTCAGGAAATCCCGTCAGACCCCTCAAAAAGCCTCCGGTCTGGCTTTCGAGAGTGGTTGCTCACCGATGCATTTAAAAAAGCAATCTCATCGCTAAACAAAGGCAGCTCAGGGAAAACCTGGCTCACCGAAAAGCAACTGCACGACCTGCAGGAAGAGATCCTTCGTCAACCCAATCGAACCTTGCTTGAAGCTAACGAGGCGCTCCAGAAGTTACTGTTCAAGGCTCAGGTGGATGTGAACGAAGAAACCGGTGAGCAGGACCCTGTGGTTCGGCTGATTGATTTCGATAATCCGGAAAACAATCACTTCCTTGCCATCAATCAGTTCCGTATCGACACTCCCGGTTGCGTTAAGCAATTCATCATTCCCGACATTGTCCTGTTTGTGAATGGCATCCCGCTGGCGGTGGTGGAATGTAAGAAGGGCGGCCCCACCTGCGCCAACCCGATGGCGGAGGCGTTCAAGCAATTACAGCGCTATATGAACAAGCGCGAGGATACCGCCAAACATGGGCTCAAGGAGGGTGAGCCTCGTCTGTTTCACAGTAATCTGTTAATGATTCGTACGACGGGCGTTGAGGCCGATTACGGCACCATCACCTCTGGCGATGAGCACTTTTATCCCTGGAAGACCCAGTGGCCCGAAGACGACTCTGTGGCCGAAGGGATGAACCAGCAACAGCAGCTGATCCAGGGTATGCTGAATAAATCCAACCTGCTTAAAATTTTGCGCACAAGCTCCGTGTTCATGGACACCGACGGTGGGCCACGCATCAAGGTGGTTTGCCGTTACCAACAGTTTCGGGCTGCCAACAAAATCATTGAGCGGTTGCGCCATGGAAAGAATGCGGAGGAAAAGAGCGGCGTTGTTTGGCATACCCAGGGCTCGGGTAAAAGCCTGACCATGGTGTTTGTTGCGCGGATGCTGCGCACGTCCCGAGATCTCTATGACTACAAAATCGTGCTCATCAACGACCGGGTGGACTTGGAGGAGCAGCTGGCTGAAACCGCGACCTTAATTGGCGGGCGCGTGAACGTTATTGAGAGTCGCGAGAAGCTGCGATCAGAGCTTGCAAGCGATGCCTCTGACATCAATATGGTGATGGTCCACAAGTTCCAAATCGCCGATCAGAGCTTGCCGCTCTCGGTTGCAGAGGCACTGGGCACCTACCAGGCGATTCCGGGCAAGGAAACGTTCGGCGTGGTAAATCCTTCCAGTCGCATAGTATTGATGATCGATGAGGCGCATCGTACCCAAGGGTCGGACCTGGGTGAGAATATCTTTGAAGCTTTCCCAAATGCCGCCCGCATTGCCTACACGGGCACACCGCTGATCACCGAGCGCCATGGCGAGAAGCGTACGGTGAAACGGTTCGGTGATTACATCGATAAGTACAAACTCATGGATGCGGTGGAAGACGGCACTACGCTGCAAATTTTGTATGAAGGACGCACTGCGGATTCTGCACTGAACGAGAAAGCCGAATTCGAAGACAAGTTCGAAAATCTGTTCAAGGATCGATCGGACGAAGAGTTGTTGGCCATCAAAAAGAAATACGGCGCAACTGGCGATATTTTGGAGGCAGAGCAGCGCATTCAGGCCATTGCCAAGGATATGGTCAAGCATTACCTGACGCATATTTTCCCGAACGGCTTTAAAGCTCAGGTGGTCTGCCACTCAAAGCTAGCGGCCGTGCGCTATCAGAAAGCGATCCACAATGCTTTATCAGAGCAATTAGACGCCTTGAAGAGCGAGACCGAACCCAATCATGATTTGATCAAGCGAGTCGAGTTCCTGAAGTCGGCAGTGGTCATTTCCAGCGATGGCACCAATGAGCCAGCCTATGTGACCAATGCGCGTCAGGAGGCTAGAGCCTGGGATGCGGTGGAGAATTTTTGTCGGCCCTTTGCGTTCGATGACCCGGACAAACCTCACACAGGCATCGCCTTTCTGATCGTGTGCGACATGCTGCTAACTGGGTTTGATGCTCCTATTGAGCAGGTGATGTATCTGGATAAGAAAATCCGAGAGCACACCTTGCTGCAGGCCATCGCCCGAACCAATCGGGTTAAGAAAGGCAAGCAGCGCGGCTACGTGGTTGACTATATCGGCCTGACATCCAACCTGACGGACGCGTTAAAACTCTACGCCGCAACAGACGAGCAGGAGGAACTGGCCAACGGGTTGAAAAATATCAGCTCAGAGGTTCCGGTTTTGCAGGAGCGCTATCAGCGTTTGCTGAGCTTGTTTTCGGAGCATCGGGTTAACCAATTTCAAGCGTTTGTAGAGGGCAAACTGCCAAGCATCGAAGACGATGGAGCGGTGGTACACGAAGCGGTGAAACTTCTCAAAGATGAGAAGATTCGTGCGGACTTTGATGTCTATCTAAAGAAATTCCTGAGCAGCCTCGACATTATTCTGCCCCACCAAGCGGGGCAATCGTATCGCGTTCCCGCTAAGCGCTTAGGTTATGTTCAGCGTGTGGCTAAGGAGCGTTATAAGGATGACACCCTGGATTTAGGCAGCGCCGGCCAGAAGGTGCGTGACTTGATCAATGAGCACCTGGTCAGCTTAGGGATAAACCCAAAAGTGGAGCCGGTGGAACTGCTGTCTGATGATTTCATCGACAAGCTGAATGAGCATTCAGGCGGAAACGCCGAAGCCAAAGCCAGCGAAATGGAACATGCGATTCGCAAACACTGCACGGTTCACCAGGATGAAGATCCAGCATTTTATAAGAGCCTTTCCGAAAAGGTGGAGCACCTCATTGATCAATACCAGGACCAGTGGGACAAACTTGCAGAAGAGCTGGAAAAACTTCGCAAAGTAGCCGCCGAAGGCAGAAAGCAGGGCGAGGAAGGCATGAGTAAGGAGGCGACGACCTTCTATGAGCACATCGCTAACTATGCGTTTCTAAATGGTGAAGTCCCCGCTGATGAAAAACCCAAGATAAGAGTGTTGATGGAAGCAATTGTTGAAACCTTGCAGCACAGCATCGGCAGCATCGATTACTGGAACAATAGCGACAAACAGAAGCGCACTAGAAGTGAAATCAAAACAGCGCTGACGCTAACCGGTATTCCGCAGCTCAAACAAAGCCGCGAGCGCATCGCGGTCGAAATCATGAAATTGGCGAAGAATCGTCACAATGAGCTTCTTCAGGGTATGGAAGGAGAAAAGAAATCATGATGCCAAGGCAAGTCGGTGACATTGAATATGTGCTTGTGCCCGGCAGCGGCCGAAAAACAACGGACATCGTTATAGAGCGTGACGGAAAAGTCGTCGTTCGCCCCCCAGAAAATTATACGCCAGAGCAAGCCGACGCCGTGGTTCACAGTAAAAGGATGTGGATTTATCGAAATCTTGCTGAATGGCAAGATCTTAATGCCACGAGTGTTACTCGCGAGTGGGTGAACGGCGAAACTTTTCTTTATTTGGGAGCGGCGTATCGCTTGGCGTTGGTGTCCGGCCAGGACAAGGCGCTGCAGTTAAAAGATGGCAGGTTTGCACTCAGCCGACAAGTTATTGAAAAGGGCGGGTCAGAGGCTGCGAGACAAGCATTCGAATTCTTTTATGTCGATAAAGGCCAGGAACGGCTGACCCAACGAGTGGCATATTTCGCGCCGAAGGTCGGAGTAGAGGTGGCTGGTATCAAAGTAAAAGATATGGGCTATCGCTGGGCCAGTTGTGGCAAAAGCGGCATTCTGAACTTCCATTGGAAGTGCATGATGGCGCCGCCAAAGATTATTGATTACATCGTGGTTCATGAGCTGTGTCACTTACACCATCGCAATCACACCGATGCGTATTGGAACGAGGTGGACAAAGTCATGCCTGACTGGCGAGAGCGGAAGGAATGGCTGCGGAAGCATGGGGCGAGTTTGGAGGTGTAAGCGACTGCTCGCGCATCTCCAGATCACTGTACGGGTAGCTTTAATTCATCACGGGAATGCAAGGACAGAGATTCATGGCGAAGTACGAAGTTAAGCAAACTGCGGTGAGCCAAGTGCTTTCCGATGTTCGGAGCGACAAGATAGCTATCCCGGAACTACAGCGCCCCTTCGTCTGGAAGACTTCCCAAGTCCGTGACCTCATGGATTCGCTTTACAACGGCTATCCGGTGGGATACCTGATCACTTGGCAGTCTGTTGGCGCTAAGTTAAAAGGCGGGCAGGTGGCGGCTCATCAACAGATTCTGATTGATGGTCAGCAGCGCGTTACCGCATTACGCGCAGCCATCGCCGGGCAGCCCGTGGTGGGCAGGCAGTACGACAAGAGACGAATCGCGATTTCTTTTAACCCTTTGACCGAGGAGTTCGCCACCAGGACTCCTGCGATCAGCAATAGTAGTCAGTGGATTCATGACATCAGTGAATTCTTCTCTGGTAACAGTCAGCTGACTTTTTTAAGGCAGTATTTCGATCGAAACCCTGGTGTGGACGAGGCTCAGGTTGAGTCTGCGGTCACACGGTTGGCTGCGATTGAGAATGCTCAAGTTGGTGTGATCTCGCTGGCTGACAACCTCGATGTGGATACGGTTGCAGAGATCTTTGTTCGCATCAACGCAAAAGGTGTCCCATTGTCGAGCGCGGATTTTGTGATGAGCAAAATCGCGACCTATGGGGACGAGGGCCGCAATTTACGCAAGCTGATTGATTACTTTTGCCATCTGTCTGTATCTGGACATGCCTATGAAGATATCCGCGAGAATGACCGCGAGTTTGCCGATTCGGGCCACTTGGCAAAAATACAGTGGCTGCAAAGTCAGTCTGATGAATTGTTTCAGCCAGAGTATAACGACGTTATTCGCATAGCCGGATTAGTCGGATTCAGTCGCGGTAAGGCTGGTGCCATTGTGAGCGAATTATCGGGTCTGGACCCGGCCACACGGAAAATAGATGAGAGCCGGATTCCGGATGCGTTCGCTAGGTTTGGACATGCACTGGATGAGCTGGTTCGCAAGACGCACGTTGAACGCTTCGTCATGATGATTAAGTCTGCGGGCTTCATTGATTCATCCATGATTGGCTCAAAGAACGCGTTCAACTTTGCGTATGCGCTTTATTTGCGGCTTCGCAGCAACGATAAAATGTCTGAGGGCGAGCGTTCGAGACTAGTTAAACGCTGGTTCGTGATGACCTTGCTCACCGGTCGAGCCGTCGGAAGTTTCGAGTCGACGTGGGAGACGGATCTTCGTCGAATCGAAGAGCAGGGCGTGGACGACTATTTGCGTCTCATTGAGGCCTCAGAGCTTGGCGAGGGCTTTTGGGATGTTGCGCTTCCGCAGGAGCTTGTCTCGCCCAGCAGGCGCAGCCCCGCGTTTCAGATTTATTTGGCTGCACGAGTTAATAGATCAGCGCGTGGCTTTCTGTCGAAATCGATCAACGTGGCCCAAATGATCGAAGGGCATGGTGACATGCACCATATCGTTCCCAAAAACCACTTGGTTAAGAATGGTTATCCCAAACAGGGAGATTACAACCAGGTTGCGAACTTCGCGCTCACCGAAACGCCAATCAATATCGCGATTAAGGATAATCCGCCGAGAGAGTACATGGCCTGGTTGAACCGCCAGATCGAAACGGGCGAGCTGAAAATCGGCGAGATCACACAGCAGAGCGACCTCGAAGCAAACCTTAAAGAAAATGCTATTCCTGATTTTATCAATGAAGTCTCTGCTGAGAATTACCCTCAGTTTCTCGAAGCAAGGCGGAAATTGATGGCTCAAACAATCCGTGATTTTTACTGGGACTTGTGATTTCAGCTGAATGTGTTGCAAGCATTCACCATGCCGCTAGTTTGAAGGACAGGGAATATGGTTGCTGGAAAGGATGCTCAACGCACTCAGGGGGATCTTTTTGAGCACCAGGAAGAAAGGCAAGTTTTGGATGAGCTACTTGCTGAGTCGAAGCTATATCACCAAAGCCGGGACTATCTCGAGCTTTTGGATTTCGTTTCTCGTTTTAGGCAGTACGCTCCGTTCAATGCCATGCTTCTTCAGATTCAAAAGCCTGGCCTGAGTTACGCAGCTAGCGTGAAGGATTGGAAGCACAGATTTGGGCGCGAGCCGAAGAAAAAGGCCCGGCCCTTGATCATAATGAAGCCCTTCGGGCCGGTGATGTTGCTCTACGACATCATGGATACAGTGGGGAGAGCTGTCCCCGATGACGCGTTTAGCTTTCCTGCCAAAGGAGATGTCACCCAGCAGAATATATCCCGTTACATCACTCTCATCGAAAAGGGCGGGATTCGAAGTGAATATTTTGATGCGGGTGATCGGAGTGCGGGTTCTATTAACCGTTTGGGAAAGTACTTGGCCGGTGAGCCCAAGGGTAAGATACGTTTTCAGCTCAATCTCAACAGGAACCATGACGCACCCATCCAGTTCGCCACGTTCATTCACGAATTAGGTCATCTTTATCTTGGACACCTGGGCGACGATGAAGCGCTGAAAATTCCCGCAAGGACAGGTCTCTCGCATGCTCAGCGAGAACTCGAAGCTGAGTCAGTCTCATACATTTTATGTAAGCGAGCTGGCGTATCATCTCGGTCTCAAACCTATCTCTCTCGTTTTGTCGATAACAATACCACCATCGAAGATATCGATATTTATCAGGTGATGAAGGCTGCGGGCCAAGTCGAACTGCTTTTAAAGCTTAGATCGGAATACACGGAGGTTTAGAAAATGCGTTGGATATCCGATAAAACCATACCGTTTGAGGCCGGGGTCGGGTCACGTATATGGGTGAGTCCAAAGATTAGGTAGTCTTCGTTTATGACATTAGAAAACCGCGTAAGCCCAACCGGTACTATTTGACCAAGACGCTGATCCGCGCCTCGGTATCCTCAAGGCCGTCGGGGCATACGTGAAGGATGAACTGAGCCAGGCCCGGCGGGTGAAGAAGGCCCGCCTTACCTAAAGATGACTCTCTGGATCGAGCGGGGAATAAACCGGGTGATAAATTCGGCAGCGTAGGTCTGTGGTGTAACCAGATATCGGGGCTTGGGGCGTCCCGCTTCGGCAGCTCTGACAATCTTTTTCGCGACGTCCGACGCACTGGCTGTAAAGGGCTTGATTCTGGCGCCTGGCGCCAGCGCTGCTTCCATGGCTTTGTACTTTTCCCGGTGCTTGGCGCTTGCCCGGCCAAGCAAGGGCTGCAAAGCGGCCAGGGCATGTTCTCTGAACCGGGTCGCCACGGGGCCCGGGAGCACAAGCGAAACACTTTCCAGGCTTTTGCTGGCCTGTTCATCAAACCAGAAGCTCTCATGGGCCGTGTTCATCGCGGATTTGGCGGCACAGTAAGCGCCTTTCATTTTCTGGGGCGTGATGGATAGAACGGAGCTAACCGCGATGACCCGCAAGGGTATGCCGTGTTGTTCGCAGAGTCGGAGGCAGACGGCAGCCAGCTTGATGGGGCCGAATACGTGGGTGCTGAACTGCTTTTGCCACATGGATTCGGACAGGTCGCGAAGCGCGCCGAATTGCCCGTAACCGGAGTTGTTGACCAGAATAACCCGCTCGGCGCCCGCGATTTCGGTGTCCAGGGCGCCCGCAAGCCCTTCAATCTGCTCAAAGGATTCAAGATCCAGCGCCAGCTCCAGATCGGCTGACTCGACGCCGGTTGGCTGTCGGGACAGGGCGATCACCCTGTAGCCCTTCTGAGCAAAATGGGCGCAGGCTTCACGGCCAATTCCTGCGCTGGCACCGGTTATCAGAGCGAGTTTGGTCATCGGATCAACCTCCAATCCTGCATCCGCAGCAGAAATTCACCAGCCTGCCGCCCGGAAACGAAAAGGCTGACTGAAGCAAGGTCCTCAAGATCCAGTGGCTCGCCCTGAGTATCGAACGTAACCAGGATAGGGTTGCCATGGCTGATAGTGTGCGTGTCTTTCATTGACTTACCTTCACTCGCTTTGCAAAGAGTCAGGTTAACATTCTGGATTAAAAGTCCCCGATACAGTAGACGCCTGATGGCGTTACACTAATCGTCAAACCTACGTTCATAAACACTGTTCAGAGTGATTGTGGTGAGCTGTTGAACGACTACCTCGATAAAATCCTCCGTGGCCAGCCCATTAACTATGAAGCTTTCCTGAAGAAACTGCCGGAGGCGTTTCGGCGCCGCCATAGGGAGTTGTTTGCGACGGAAAAGGTGAAAACCAACCGTTGGCTTGTCACGATCCTGGATGAAACCGCTTTCACGGAGCTGCAGGATGCGGCGCAAGCGCCGGTAAGCAGGGTAGACGCCGCAAAAAAGGGTAACTCACACCGCCATGGTACCGAGGTCAGCTTTCTTCTGGTTTACCATCAGGGGTTGGCGTCCAGCAGGCCGGACGTAGTCGTTATTGGAACGGACTCCGTGGACATGGGTTTTCGCCGGGCCCCGTCGGTGTTGGTGGTGGAGAACGAGCGAAATTTCTACCAGTATTCGCAGATGCTCGATTTTGCCAGTGAAGCACTGGGAATGCATTTGCGGCTGATGAATTGCGACGTGGTGTTGGGTGGTGGCAACCGGGTTACCCGGGCCGCAATTCTTGACTGGTTGAAGGGCTACAAAGACGTATTCTGCGCATTCGATTATGATGCCGGTGGTCTGCAAATGTTCTCGACGATGGCTGCCTCTCTCGGTGATAAAGCCCGGCTTGTGCAGCCGACAGACTGGCAACCGTGGCTGGCCCGTTTCTGCAAGGTACCGGACAGCACAGAACGGTTTACCAAAGCACTTTCGCTGGCTGAAGGGCTGGGATGTTTGTCCCTGGCTGAAACATTTCGGGCCACCGGCAAATTCATGGAACAGGAGATGATTCTGGATGAGTGACTCCCAGGGCAGTCCAAGCAATTTCACCTTCGGCATTCGCCGCCTGGTACTGGTCGATTCCGCCGGCTTCTGTTACGTGGAAATCCCGGTGGACAACCACGGCCTGATCCTCGGCCCTGGCAACCTGGGGAAGTCCAGCCTCTTGAATTCACTGCGTCTGTTTTTGTTGCCTGAGAACAATTTCAAGAACAGCCGCAAGAAGTTTGCTTTCCGCAATGCCAGCGCCGGCAGCTTCTACACCAACGAGGAAAGCTACCAGCATTACTTTCCGAGTCAGTTCAGTTTCCTGATCATGGAAGCCGAGAATCCGGCCGGCGTGCATTGCCAGATTCTGTACCGGGACAGCGCCAGCCAGCTCAGCTATGGCCGCGCTTTTGTGCCGGTGGGCTACGACCAGCTGCGGCCACTTTTCTGGAATGGGGATGATGAGGACGGTATCGGGCAGGCTGTGCCAGAGCTGTCGTTCAGCCGTTTGTCCGAGGCCCTGAAAAAGTTCTCCAAAGACACCCGGCTAGTGAATGACCCGGCCAAACTCAAACAGATGCTGTACAGCAGCGAGTTGATGAACGCCGATGCCGTGCGCTATTCCGTACTACCCCTGGGTGAGTCCGATGAGCGCCGGGTGCAGTCTCTGCGCACGCTGATCCTGCTGCTGTTTGAAATGAAGGCGGACGATCAGGCCATGTCCAATGCGGTGGCCAGCATTATCGAGGCGGACAAGAAGTTTGCCGATGACGCCTTCGATTTCAACATCGATGAGTTTCTCAACCGGCATGACCAGTTGAAACAGCAACAAACCCAGCTCACCCGAATCGAAAAAGAGCGCCCCCGGTTCGAAAAACTCTATCGGGATTACCAGGCGTACCAGACCCTGCTTCGCAGCCAGCACGATTTCGCCGCTTTTAGGGATGGCGTGACCAATGCCTTGAAAGATATTGGCGCCAGGCGAAAAACTGCTCTGGAGGCCTTCAATGAGCAGAACGACATGCTTCGCCATGTACTGCAAGCCCTGAAAAAACTGGAGCAGGACGCCAGCGGCTTGAAAGGCGAGATCCGATCCGCGGACCGTCGTCTCAAGCAGGCAGAGCAGAACCAGAAAGATGGCGATTTGCTGGTGTCCCAGTACGGGGAGATGACCCTTCAGGAAATCGAGGACATCCAGAGAGAGGAACTTGATAGCAAGAAAGGGCACCTGGCTGCCCTCAAGAGTGCCGCCCAGGCGGAAATCCGGCTGGAGCAGATCCAGAAAAAGAAGCAGGAGCTTGAGCGCAAACTCGAATCCTTGAGAGATCGGGAAAGCAAGCAACAATGGCAACTGCAAAATCAGTTGGGCGAGTCTACCGCTGGGCCGCTACGGGCCGTGGACCCCCGGTTGGTCATGGCCAGCCCGGGCCAGGATCTGGATGCTGACAGCAAGGCGGTCATCGAAGCGTTTGCCCGGCTGTTCGTGCCTACTGATAGGAGCTTTGACTGGTTCGACGCCGAATACGCGGCCCAGCCAGCCCGACAGACTGACTTTGCAGAGCAGCGCCGGCATCTGGAAGGGGAGCTTCATGGCCTGGAAAAGGAGCGGGCGGAACTGGCAGACACCGCCAACCAGGAGCATGACCGGCCACGGTTGATCGAGCGCACGGAAAAAGAGATCCGCGCCATCGAGAAAGATCTGGAAACGCTCCAGCGTTACCCGGCTGCCGCGACCACCCTGCGGGATGCCACCGAGGAAAAACAGGCGGCGGAGGAACAGCTGGCCAAACTGGAAGAACAGGCCCGGCTGGAGCAGGAGAAACAGGACGCGGTGCAACAAAAAGCCGCCAAAGCCAGGGCCGAGAAAGAGCGTATCGAAGAGCGGGAGCGGGAACTGGCCGGCCTCAGCCGCAGCGTGGGGACTGTGGAGCATCGTTTCCCGCATCTGAAAGCTGTGGAAGCCGAAGAGCACTTGCCCGTTGAAAATGTGTCGGTTGCCGCATTTGATGATTTGCAAACCCAACTGGACGACCTGGAAGAGCGTCGCCGCAGTATCCTTGATCACCTGCGCCAGTTTGTCTACCTGGGTATTCATGAAGATGCCGAGGGCCAGCTGCAGAAAGATAGCCCGGCGTCATCGGTCATTCGGGAAACGTTCAAGAGCCTGTCGGACCTGTTTGCCGGTATGGTCGAGCGGTGGAATGTGCTGGAGCAGCAGGTTGGTATCCACAACGAGACCGTGGCGAGCTATCGACAGGCCCTGAAATCCAATCATGAGCACATTGCCCGTTTTGAAACGCAACTCAACCGTGAACTGGACGGCGTGCGGATCAACGATCTGGTGGAAATCCGCGTGGATATTCACACAGACCCTAAATTCCGAAACCTGGTGGAAGAAGCCAACAACATCGACCCCTATGGCAACCAACTGCAGTCTGATGCGTTCTATGATCGCCTGCGTGTGTTTGTGGCGGACTTTTTCGGGGAGCAGGGCGGTAGCAAGCGTCTGACCATGGATAAGGTGATTACCGGCATTTCCTATCGCACCCGCAAGGAAAACGCCGCGAGCCTGGACAAAAAAGGCCAGTCCACGTCGACCACGGCACTGATTAATCTGGAACTGGTGTACCGGTTGCTGAAACGGGTGCTGTATCCAGGCGTCCAGCTGTCGTTCCCCATGGTGCTGGACGAACTGGCCAGCGTGGACATCAGCCAGATGCCCTCGCTGCTGGAACGATTACGCAAGCAAGGTTTTAACCTGTTCTCCGCCGCCACCCACAGCGCCAGCGCGGAAGTGATTTACCTGATCGGCCGGCACCTGGAAGTGGGGCAGATGCGCACGGCAAGGCCCTACAGTCCGCAGCGCAGCCTTGTGTTCTGGGGCGGTGCTGAGGGTTTTACCAACGGCGAATTGCTGATCCAATGGGCTGATCAGGCCCAGAGCAACCTGCTGGAGCCGGTGGATGAGTAAACGCTTCAGCACCCTGGATACCACTCGGTTGCTGTTCGATCACCCGAAGATTCTGTTCCGGATGATCGAACGGATGGACCGAAACGAAGCCCGATATATTCGCGAGAGTGATCTGGTGGCCGAGGTGATGGACTATACCCGCACCCTCGGTAATGCCGAACGGGATCGGGTACGGTTGGCACTGAATACCGACAACCTGTTCCGCAGTGGCCTGGTGATCGACATCATCAAGGCCGAAGGCGAGCGGCGACTGGTGCTTCAGGATGCCCTGATCAACCTGATGCGGGCCTGCAACGCGTCTCTGTATCAGGAATTGACGGATGCCCGGCTGAGAGGGCATCTGGTCACCCTGCGGGACGTGCGTAATCGACTGGAAACCAGCAGCTTCAGCGATGCCGATGCTGACTTCACCGAATTAAGGGACGACCTGAATGAGCGGGTGAGCCAACTTATCGGCCTGCTCCGTCAGAATGTACTACGCATGCAGACCATCAGTACGCAGCTTGCGGATCTGTCCGGCGATGCAAGCCGGGCGCCTGAGAAATACCTGGAGTTTCGCCAGAACCTGTTTGAGCAGATCGTTACCCTTTATGAACGCCACATCAAACCGACCCTGGTGTTCTTGAACCCGGACACCCGCCTGCCTGATGGCAGCAACCTGTTTGAGACTCTGGAGGCGATGGTCCGGCTGCTGGAAAGCCACGATGACCACAGCTTGGCGGACCAGCTGTTCCGCTCCTCCATCAGCCTCAATGCCCTGTATAAGCCCATTCAGGCTGTGGCCCAGGAGGTGGAGCACTTCCTGCGGAAGACTCGCCAGGGCATGGTCCAGTACAACGCCATGGAGCACTTCTTTGGCAAACTGCGGGAGCTCAAGAGCGAAACCGAGACCCTGAGTCTCAAACGAAAATGGCTGGAGGGCGGGGACTTTGCCCGCAGTACCGGTTTTCTTGTGGGCTTGCGGGCCCAGCAGCGCCCGAAACACTACGCCTTTGGTAACTCATCGAGTTATTACCAATTGCTGTTCAGTGAATTGGAACTTCGCCTGAACGATCTTCGCCGGAAAGCCGAGGTGCCGGTTCTTCAGGAGGTGGATGGAAGCGGCCGCCACACCCGCATCGATGTTCAGCGTATTAACCAGCTCTATCAATGGCTGGAAACCCTTGAGTTGCGGCCGACCACAGACCTGGTGCGGGAACTCCACGGCCGTCTGGATGGTTTTATCCCGGGCTATCGCTTTCCGGATTTGCTGGCAGCCCTGAATCGTCTGGTGAACTCGCCACCGGAGGGCATGCAGGTCGTTACCACCAACCGCTTCCGGATACTGGAGCAGGCATCGTACAGCGATCAGTTTGTCTACAGAAAACGCCGCCTGGAAACGTATCAGCCGGTCCATCAAGAAGAGTATCAACATGCCTGAATTCTCTGACACCATCGAAGCCACCAGCACCATGGACAATTTAAATTCTTCAAGCACTTACGATGAGATTCTGCCTGCCGAAAGCGCGGCTATTTATCGGGAATTCCAGGCCGGTCGGGTGATTGTTCGTGATGTGTGGGATAGCAATCGCTCCGAGTTGAGGGCTAATCGACTCTACAACCTGCTGTACAACCACCTGTCCCATTTTCGAACTCTCTACGAACACTTGGGCAGCGAACTGGTGTTTAACGAGACTGGCGCGTTTTTCTATTTGAAGGAAAGTAGTGACGAGGAGGGCGATGAGCACGATGAGAACGCTTTTCGAGTTCAAGTGATACTGCTGCTGATTGGGCGGTTCTTTGCGCGCAGCGGTCGGGACCTGGATTACCTTGGTCGCCCCGATGCCGGGCTGAATGAGCAAGACCTTGCCGCCTTGGCGGGCGATGAAGAATATCAGGAGATCCTTCGGACTGCGCGCTTCGACAAAGGCTTCTCGGAGGCCCTGGATTATCTGGATAAACGCAATCTGCTGTTTCGTTCCGGTGCCGGCCGCTGCTTCCTGAGCTCCGCCGGTCTCTTTTTTTTGCAGGAACTGGTCAGGGAGTATGAGCAGGGTTAGCGGTGGATTTACGGTGTCGAGCTTGTCCATGGTGGTCGTTCAATCAGCTGGTAGTAATTCCATATCGCCTCGGTTTCGATTGCTAAATCTATGCGACCACAGCTAACACCGTCTTTAAGGGCTTAATCGATTCCCTATTCTGATTCCGATTCCATTTCACACTTGAATATTTCGAGCGCTCGTTCTATTTTTAGTGGCGGAGGTCGAGATATGAACAATTCCAACAACACGAATCCTAAAAATACGGACTGGTCCCTGCGGGTTGACGGCAAGGTTGCATTGGTTACCGGTGCTGCCGGTGGCCTGGGCTACAGCTTTAGTCGATGCCTGCTCGAAGCGGGTGCGACGGTCATTGTCAGTGGCCGCCGCCGTGAGGCACTGGAATCTCTTAAGGGTGAATTTCCCGAGTATGCTGATCGGATTCATGTCGTCACCATGGATGTCACCGACGAGGGAAGCGTTGCTGACGCGTTCGAGACCATGGCAGATGACATCGCCACACCGGATGTCGTGGTTTCGAATGCCGGCGTGGCTACCAGTAAGAAGGCGTTGGACCTGACGGGCTCGGACTGGGACCGGGTGATCGACACCAATCTCAAGGGCTGCTGGTTGGTTGGTACTGAGGCAGCTCGCCGCCTCTCTGCGGCCAACCGTGGCGGTACCATTATTATGATTTCTTCCATTCTTGGTCATCGCGTAGCCGGTAATGTTGCGCCTTATGCAGCCGCTAAGGCCGGTGTTGAGCAACTGACTCGTGCCCTTGCACTCGAATGGGCGCGTTATGGAATCCGTGTCAACACGCTGGCACCGGGTTACATCGAAACCGACTTGAATCGTGAGTTTTTCGCCAGTGAGCCCGGCCAGAAAATGATACGTCGTATTCCTCAGCGTCGTCTGGGGCAGGCAGATGATCTCAGTGGTCCGTTGCTGCTTCTGGCTTCCGGACTTTCCCAATACATGACCGGCAGCACCCTTGTGGTGGATGGCGGTCATCTTCAATCCTCGCTGTAAGGAGTGGGCCGTGGACTTTAATTTGAACCCCAGGAACGAGTCGTACCGAAAACGCATTCGGGATTTTGTCGAGCAGGAGCTGTTGCCCTTGGAGCAGAATCCCGAGGCTTACGATGAGCACGAGAACATTGAGCTTAACTTTCTGGAATCGATGCGTGCCAAGGCAAAGCAGCAGGGCCTTTGGTGCCTTCAGCTTCCTCAGTCTCTCGGTGGTCAAGGGCTCGATGTCTCCGGTATGGCGGCATGTTACGAAGAAATGAATCGCTCCATTTTCGGCCCTGTGGTGTTCAATTCCGCCGCACCGGACGACGGCAATATGATTGTGCTCGCGAAGGTGGGGACCGAGGCTCAGCAGGAGCGCTGGCTCAAGCCCATTGTTGAGGGCAAAGTGAGTTCATCTTTTGTCATGACCGAACCTGCCCCGGGTTGCGGCTCGGATCCGGGCATGATGCAAACCACTGCAACGCGCGAAGGAGACCGATGGGTTATCCACGGCCACAAGCACTATATTACCGGCGCGGCCGAAGCATCCCATTTTATCCTGATTGCCCGGACTTCTGACGATACCCGTAAGGGCCTCAGCGCTTTCATGTTCCACAAGGATGATCCTGGCTGGGAGATCGTCCGCCGGATTCCGATCATGGGACCGGAAGAACACGGCGGCCACTGTGAACTCCGGTTCGATGGCCTGGAAATCCCGGACGAAAATCGACTGATGGAAGTTGGTGACGGCCTTAAGCTTACGCAGATCCGCCTGGGCACGGCCCGCTTGACCCACTGTATGCGCTGGCTGGGACTGGCCCGGCGTTCGCTGGAAATAGCCACCGAGTATGTTGATACCCGAGAATCCTTTGGTCAGACCCTGTCCCAGCGGGAAGGCGTGCAGTGGTTGCTAGGCGAAGCAGCGATGGAGATTCAGATCGGTCGGCTACTGACTATGCATGCTGCTTGGAAGCTGGACCAGGGTGATTTCGCCCGCAAGGAAGTGTCCATGGCCAAGGTCGCGGTGGCCGACACCCTTCATAAGGCGGTGGATACTGCCATTCAGCTTTGTGGGGCTCGAGGCTACTCCAAAGATACCCCGCTGGAGTGGATCTACCGTTATGCCCGCCAGGCTCGATTGGTGGATGGCGCTTCGGAAATACACAAGATGGTGTTCTCGAAGACTCTGCTGGCAGAACGTACGGACTTCTGGCATTGGGGAGTGAAGGACTGATGTCTGCGCTTGCCGAAACCTTCTGCACGTTTATTGTCCGGCAAACCGATGCCCGGAGTGCGCGGGTGATCGATTTCGACAAGCTTTCCGGGGGCGCTATCCAGGACAATTTTGGGTTAACGCTAGAGCTGGAGGGCGGCAGCCGACCGGGCCGGCACGAATTTGTGGTCCGCCAGGACGCTCCCTCCGGGGTGACAGAGAGCCTGAGCAGACCCGAGGAATTCCGCCTCCTTCAAGCAGCATTCAGTGCTGGTGTTACGGCCCCGGAACCACTCTGGATGTGCGAAAACCCTGACGTTAGCGGACGGGTATTCTACGTGATGACCCGCGCGGCAGGGAGTGCGTCTCCTCGTAAGCTTGTCAAAGCAAACTTCACCAACAAGCAGCGTCGGAATATCGTGCGACGGCTCGGTACCGAGCTCGCGAGGCTGCACACGGTAAGGCCACCCCAGCAGGCGTTGGAGTTCCTGCCGCTACCCCATCTGGACAATCCAGCCCTGAGCCGGGTAGCGCTGTATCGTCGTTACTTGAAAGAAATTGGTGAGCCCCATCCGGTGCTGGAGTGGGCGCTCAACTGGCTTGAGGACAACGCGCCGGAACCGGGTCCAACGGTGCTTTGCCATTGTGACTTCCGGACCGGCAATTACATGATGGACGGCGACGAGTTGACCGCGGTCCTGGATTGGGAATTCGCGGCCTGGAGCGATCCCTGCGAGGATCTGGGTTGGCTCTGCTGCCGCAGCTGGCGGTTTGGTGCTGATGACCGGGAGGTTGGTGGGATCGGGGACAAAAAAGATCTCTTGGATGGTTATCGGGAAGCGAGCGGCATTGATCTTGACCCTTCGGCTGTTCGCTACTGGGAAGTCATGGCTCTGGTTCGTTGGGCGATGATTGCGCTGCAGCAGGCGCGCAGGCACATGTCTGGTGAACAACGTTCACTGGAGCTGGCATTGACCGGTCGGATGGTGGCCCAGATGGAATTCGACCTACTGAACCAGATTGGTGAATTGGAGGAGGGGCAATGATCAATCAGCCCGAAACCCGGGATTTGCTTACCGAGGCCCGTCAGGTGTTGCTGAATTCAGTGCGCCCGGAGCTGACGGGCGAGCGAAAATATCAGGTATTGATGATTGCCAATGCCATGGGTATGGCAATCCGTGAGTTTGAGCAGCGTGAGCGAGGCCGGCCGGAACAGACCGACCGGACCCTCCTGGCATTCCTGGCAGAGCAGGCCCTTGAAACCACTGCCGGTGAGGCTGAAACAACCCTTGCGCGGGCCATCCGAGAACGTCACCTGGATGGAACCGATCCGGCCCTGAGGTCCTTGCTTCGGATCCTCACAGAGGCCAGGTTGGAGATCAACAATCCGGGCTATCTGAAACGGTGAAACATGAATAAGTACAACAGTCTCGACAAAACAGCCGCTAATCATTCTGCGCTGACACCGCTTAGCCTGCTGCAGCGTTCGGCACAGATTTTCCCAGCCAAGCGCGCGGTCGTTGACGATGACCGGTCACTGTCCTATCGGGAGCTGTACCAGCGTTGTTGCCAGATGGGCAATGCGCTTCGTTGCCGTGGTATCAAAACGGGAGACACCGTTGCCATCCTGTGCCCGAACAGTCACGAGATGCTGGAGTCTCACTACGCCGTTCCCATGGCCGGCGCCGTGCTCAATTCCGTTAATATCCGCCTGGATGCGGCAACGCTGTCTTTTATCCTGGCCCATGGAGAGGCGAGGGTGCTGTTCTATGACACCCAATGGGAAAACCTGGTCGAGGCGGCCATAGCTGAGTTCGAGGTACCGCCGTTGTTGGTCGCCATAGAGCGCAAAGCGGGGGTTAGCGAGGGCCTGGCGGACCTGGACTACGAGAGCCTGATGATGGAGGGAGATCCGGGGGCCTCCTGGCAACGCCCATCCGATGAATGGGACGCGATCACTCTCAATTATACCTCTGGCACTACCGGCAACCCCAAAGGCGTGGTCTACCACCACCGCGGCGCATATCTGGCGGCTATGACCAATGCCATGGTGTTCGATATGACCGCCGAGACTGTCTACCTGTGGACCCTGCCAATGTTCCATTGCAACGGTTGGGCCTACACCTGGGCGATCACGGCTGTGGGCGGTACCCACGTCTGCCTGCGGGAGGTGGACGCCATGGAAATTTACCGCCGGATCGAAGACTTCGGTGTAACCCACATGTGCGGTGCGCCTGTGGTGATGAACATGTTGTTGCAAGATTTGGGACGCGAGGGCGTGACACTTTCGCGACCCGCTCACTTTGCTCTGGGTGGTGCGGCGCCTCCCAGCAGCGTTATCCGTAAGGCAGAGGAAATCGGCTTCCACATTACCCACCTGTATGGCCTGACTGAAACGTTTGGGCCCGCAACGCTGTGTGTCCCCCAGCAGGAGTGGCAGCAGCTTTCGCTGGAGGAAAGAGCTGTAAATATGTCCCGCCAGGGCGTCCCCACACACGGCCTGGACGAGGTCGCTGTTCTGGATATAGCCAACGGGCAGCCGCTGCCTGCCGACGGCAACGCCATGGGCGAAATTTGTATCCGCGGCAACACTGTCATGAAGGGATACCTGAAAAACCCAGAGGCTACCGAGAAGGCGTTTAGGGACGGCTGGTTCCACACTGGTGACCTAGCTGTTATGCACCCGGATCACTATGTCGAAATTCGGGACCGGGCCAAGGACGTGATCATCTCGGGGGGTGAAAACATTTCCAGCCTGGAGGTGGAAGAAGTTCTTTATCAGCACCCGAAAGTCTCAGAGGCCGCGGTGGTGGCGATGGCCGACGAAAAATGGGGTGAAGTACCCTGCGCCTTTGTTAATCCAGTTGACGATGGTGAGGAACCCACCGCCGAAGAGATCATTGCCTTCTGTCGGGAGCGCATGGCGCACTTTAAGGCACCGCGGAAGGTAGTGCTTGGTGAATTGCCCAAGACCGCCACCGGCAAGATTCGTAAAAACATGCTTCGGGACTCTCTGCCGCGATGACTGGGCTGTCCCGATAATTGGGCTGACCATGGTCGGCAGGAGGTTGCGATAACGCGAATAAGGAATTCACAACAACGAAAACCGGCCCTGATTCAAAGGGCCTGAAAGTTCCAGTGACAACAAAGACAAGAACACAGGAGCATTACCATGAAAACAACAAGCATCAAGAAAATGCTGGTTGCGACGACCGCAGCCGCTACCCTGGGCACCGCCGGTACCAGTTATGCTGAGGATCCGATCCGGATCGGGGGGCTCTACATTCTCTCTGGCAGTGCTGCCACCTATGGTGAGTTTGCCCAGAAGGGCATCAACCTAGCGGTGGATGAAATCAATGGTTCCGGCGGCATTCTGGGTCGCCAGGTCGAAATGGTCTATGAGGACAGCCAGGGCAAGGCCTCGGTGGCTATCCAGGCAGCCCGGAAACTGGTTTACTCTGAGAGTGTTGACGCTCTCGTGGGTCTGGACAGCTCGGGCGTTGCCCAGGGGATGGTCCCGACCATGCCAGAGCTGCAGAAGCCACTGATCATCACCCACGCCGCCACGCCGGACGTCACCGGCAATCTGTGTAATCCCTTTACCTACCGCATCAGCGTCAACGTGGCCCAGAACATGAAGGCTGCCGCCCTGGTGGCTGCAGACACCGATGCCACCAACTGGACCACCATCGGTCCGGACTATGCCTTCGGCCACCAGTCCTGGGAGTTCTTCGGTAATTACCTCAAAGAGATCAAGCCGGATGTGAACCTGATGTCGGAGACCAACTTCCCGCGTTTTGGTGCCGAAGACTTCACCCCGTTTATTGACCGGGTCATGGACTCTGACGCCGAGGGTGTGCTGATCTCCGTCTGGGGAGGTGATCTCGTCAACTTTATCCGCCAGGCCAATACCCGTGGGTTCTTCGAAAAGGATCTGGAGGTGATGTTTACTGTGGGTGCCGCGACCGAGGTGCTCTCCGCGCTGGGCGAGGAAATGCCAGAGGGTGTGCATCTGTCCACACGGTATTGGTATGAAGCATATGACAACGCGGTGAATGATCGTTTCGTTAAGGCGTACATCAACGCCTACGGCACTGCCCCAAGCTACAACGCCGAGGGTGCCTATGCGGCTATCTATGCCTATAAAAACGCCATGGAAACAGCTGGCACCACCGAAGGCCCCGCCGTTGCCAAGGCGCTCAGCGGCATGAGCCTTGAGGCACCGAACGGTACGGTGACGTTCCGTGAAGGTGATCACCAGGCGATGGTCAGCCCGAACTGGGGTGTGTCCGGCCCCATGCATCCAGAGCATGGCATTCGCACGCTGACAAATCTGCAGATCTTTAATGGCGAGGAAGTCGCCCGCACGATCGAAGAGACCGGTTGCAAGCTCTGATCTGACTGTTGTTCTTTTGCTTGCCGTGGCGTCCTCCGGGGCGCCACGAATCCGGCCCTAACGTAATGAGGTAATCCATGTCTGGCATCGGAGCGGCGTTGCTGAATAGTCTCGATATCGGGCTTCTGCTGTTTATCATCGCAGTGGGCCTGAACATCGTTTTCGGCGTGCTGAACATCATCAATTTTGCCCACGGGGCACTTTACATGCTGGGGGCCTACCTGGCCTTCACCCTGATTAACATAGCGGGAATGCCCTTCTGGGCGGCTCTGCTTCTGGCTCCGGTTGGCGTTGCCATTCTGGCGGTTGTTATTGACCGCGTCCTGTTGCGCTTCATCTATTCCCGGGACATTGCGGACAGCCTGCTACTGACCTTCGCCATTTTGCTGATCATCAACGAGAGTGTGCGAACGATCTGGGGTAGCGGCATCCATGTAGTTCAGCCCCCACAGCTGCTTTCCGGTTCCGTGGAGCTGCTAGGCAGTTCCGTGGCCACCTACAGCCTGTTTGTGATTGTTATTGGGCTGCTGTTACTGGCCGGGCTCTGGTACCTGTTCAATCGCACCCGCGTCGGCCGCATCATGCGCGCAGCGGCACTGGACCGGGATATGGCCGAGGCCCTGTGCATCAATACCCGGTTGGTGGTGACCGGCGTTTTTGCGTTTGGTGCCTGGCTGGCCGCTGTCGGTGGCGTGATGGCCGCTCCCATGCGGGCGCTGGATCCGGGCATGGGCGACAAGATCATTATCGAGTCGTTTATTGTGGTGGTGATCGGCGGCCTGGGCAGTTTTCCCGGTGCCTTGCTTGGCGCCATTATTCTGGGCCTGATTCACGGCTTCGGTGGCCGCTACCTGCCGGAAGTGAACCTGCTGTTGCCGTTCGTGGGTATGGCGCTGGTTCTGTTGTTCAAACCAAACGGCATTATGGGCAAGGGGGCAAGCGCATGAAGACCAAGGTTCTTATGGCCATACTGGCTCTGGTGATTGCGGGGCTGATTGCGGTGCCCTGGGTTGCCTCCTATTTCTACATTTTCATCTTTACCGAGATCCTGATCCTGGGCCTGTTTGCTGCCAGCTTTAACCTGATTTTCGGTTATACCGGTATGCTGAGCTTCGGGCATGCTGCCTTCTTCGGTATCGGCTCTTACGCCACGGCCCTGGTGCTGATCCACCTGGAGTGGCCGTTCCTGGCCTGCCTGCTGGTTTCCATGGGGGCAGCGGCAGTGCTCGCGCTGGTTATCGGCTTCCTGAGCGTCCGCCTCAATGAGGTGTACTTTGCCATGCTTACCCTGGCTTTTGGCATGATGGTTTTTGCCATCGCCTATCAGTGGCGCTCGGTAACCAACGGCAGTGACGGTCTTGCCGGGTTTACCCTGGGCTCTTTCGGCCTGGGTCTTGATCTTACCCTGGCTAACCCTTCGGTCTACTACCATGTGGTGCTGGGCATTGTGGCCATTGCCGCGATAGTGCTGTACCTGATCTGCCGTAGTTCTTTCGGCATGATCCTCAAGGCAATCCGCCAGAATCCCGAGCGGGTATCCTTCGCCGGGCTGAACGTACGCACGTACCGCCTGGTGGCTTTTGTTATAGCCGGAACCTTCGCGGGCCTGGCCGGTGGCCTGATCGCCCCGTTCCTGCGGGTGGCGAGCCCGGAACTTCTGCACTGGTCCATGTCCGCCGAACCCATACTGATGGCGATCCTGGGTGGCACCGGGTTTTTCCTGGGCCCGTTCATCGGCTCTGCGGCGTTCGTATTGCTGGAAACCTGGATCACTACCTACACGGAATCCTGGATGTTGGTTCTGGGTATCATCCTGGCGCTGATGGTCATCTTCTTCCGCAAGGGCCTGCTGGGCACCGCCATTGACTGGTGGATGGAGGTGAAGAAATGAGTAACCCCGTGCTCAACATTGCCAACCTGACCAAGCGTTTTGGCGGGGTTACGGCGGTCTCCGATATCAACCTGGAAGTCATGCCCAGGGAAACCATCGCTATTATCGGCCCCAACGGTGCCGGTAAGACCACCTTCTACAACATGGTTTCCGGCCGGATGCAGCCGACTGAAGGCAGGATCATGCTGGACGGCAAGGATATCACTGGCCTGCCGCCTCATAAGATCAGCCGGTTGGGAGTCTCCCGATCGTTCCAGATCAACAATATCTTCCCGGAGATGACGGTGCAGGAGAACGTGGAAGTGGTGCTGTCGGCCTACCATGGCCACAGCCGCAGGCTGTTCAACATCGCCTCCCGCAATACTGCAATCCAGCAGGAGGCGGTTGAGTTTCTGACCCGCCTGGGTATCGACAGCCTGAAGGCGCAGCGCGCTGAAGTTATCAGCTACGGCGACAAGCGATTGCTGGAAATAGCCATGGTGCTGGCCACACAACCAAAGCTGGTGCTGTTGGACGAGCCCACCGCCGGGATGACCCCGGATGAAACCCGGCGCACCACCCGGCTGATCAAGAAGCTAGCCGACAGCGGAGACTACACCTTCATGATCACCGAACACGATATGGATGTGGTCTTCAACCTGGCGGACCGGATTCTGGTCATGCACCGTGGCGAGAAGCTCTTTGCCGGCACACCGGAGGAAGTCAAGAACCACCCGGAGGTTCGTGTCGCCTACCTAGGCGAAGAAGACGACGAGGCGGTCGAGGAGGCCAACCTATGATTCTTGATGTGCGCAATATCCAGACGTTCTACGGCGAGAGTCAGGCGCTCCAGGGTGTTAGCCTTCAGCTCGAAGCCGGCGAGACGGTTTGCATTCTCGGTCGGAACGGTGCGGGGAAAAGCACCACCCTGAAAAGCATCATGGGCCTGACGCCCCCGAGGTCGGGAGAGGTCGTCTATGAAGGCAAGCCGGTCCAGGGTTGGCCGGCACACCGGATTGCCCGCGCAGGCATCGGGTACGTGCCGGAAGATCGTAGGATATTTCCCGGGCTGACGGTGCGGGATAACCTGGATGTGGCCTCCTATCAACGCAAAGCCAATTCCGCGCACTGGACAGTGGATGGCATCCTCAAGAAATACGAGATGCTGGGTGAGCGGGCGGACCAGGACGGCGCCACTCTATCCGGTGGCCAACAACAGATGCTGGCGGTGGCACGGTCCCTGATGATCCAGCCACGGCTGTTGTTGCTGGATGAGCCTAATGAAGGCCTGGCCCCGGTCATTGTGCAGCAGATTGGTGAACTGATTGACGACCTGAGCCGGACCACAACCATTCTGTTCACCGACCAAAGTGTCCGATTTGCCCTCAAGCATGCCCAGAGAGCCTACATCCTGGAGAAGGGGCAGGTAGTGCATGAGGCGACTAGTGATGAACTTCGGGCCGATCAGGCCACCCAGGACCGGTTCCTGTCGGTGGCATAAATTGGCTTATAATCCCCGCCTCAGGAGCAGACTGGCGTGGCATTTATGATCGAAAATTACGAAGCATTTCGTCGTGAACTCAGCATGTCCAAAGAGGATGTGATCCGTGATGTATATCGGCAGAACAAGGACCGTATCAGCATCAAGAAGGAGGCGACGGCGGTCAGAAATCTGACCCGCATCATCGAGTCAACTCTGCGACTGGCGAACTCTAAGGGCTTCCATGCCATGACGTTGAGGGATCTATGTGCGGATTCTGAATTGAGCATGGGGGGGCTCTACGCCTACATCCGTAACAAGGATGACCTCATCCACCTGATTCAGAGCCATGGGTTCACGATCACGCGCCGTACCTTGCTCCATTACACTGCGGAGGCTAAGGATGAGCGTGAACGGTTGTTTGCCGCCATCAAGGCGCATTTGTACCTGAGTGAGCTTATGCGGGCCTGGTTCTACTTTTCCTACATGGAGGCCAAGAGCCTTCCATCTTCGGAAAAACGGGATGCGGTCGCTATCGAACTCGAGATCGAAGGGATCTTCCTGAGTGTGATTGAGGATGCTATCGAGGCGGGCGTATACCGGCCAAAGAACGCCCGCCTCGTTGCCTCGATGATCAAGGCGCTGCTGCAGGACTGGTACCTGAAACGCAGGAAATATCGCGATCAGGATGTCGCCGTTGATGAGTATGCTGCGTTTGTTCGAGATGTGATTGAAAGCTATTTGCTCTGAGGGGCTGACGCTCTCTTGCGAGGCAGCCCCCGTCGGTGGCGTTAAGGAAAGCGGTCTGGGGAGGGAAGGCTCCCGGTATGGCCTGGACGATTTTATGGAACTCAAATATCTGTGTCTTGGCGGCATGCGCTGAGAGCCGCTTAAAAGGAGAATCGGATGTCAGAATCCCTGTCTCACCTGCGTGTCCTGGATCTTTCCCGGGTATTGGCCGGGCCCTGGGCGGGTCAGATTTTAGGAGATCTGGGCGCCGAGGTCATCAAGATTGAGCGCCCAGGAGCCGGTGACGACACTCGCTCTTGGGGGCCGCCTTACATGGAGGGGACTAATGGCAAGGCTGAGCTCTCCGCCTACTTTCTGACTGCTAATCGGAATAAGCAATCGCTGGCGATCGATATTGCCGATCCCGAGGGGCAGGAACTGATCCGCAAACTCGTGGCCGAATCGGATGTGGTGTTGGAAAACTTCAAGGTGGACGGCCTCAAACGCTACGGCCTGGACTATGACAGTTTGAAACGTATCAATCCGAAAATCATCTACTGTTCGATCACCGGATTTGGCCAGGATGGCCCTTATGCGAGCCGGCCCGGCTACGATTTCCTGATTCAGGCCATGGGCGGGCTTATGAGTATTACCGGGCAACCGGAGGGCGAGCCAGGTGCTGGCCCGATGAAGGTGGGCGTGGCCCTGACGGATATTATGACTGGGCTATACGCCACCATCGGCGTACTCGCCGCCCTTAGCCACCGGGATCGGACCGGCGAAGGCCAGTATGTGGAAACCGCGTTATTGGACGTGCAGGTGGCCTGCCTTGCCAACCAAGCCATGAATTACCTGACCACAGGCAAGTCTCCAACCAGAATGGGAAATGCCCACCCCAACATCGTTCCTTACCAGGATTTTCCTACCGCAGACGGTAACATGGTGCTGACGGTCGGCAATGATCAGCAGTTTGCCCGGCTTTGTGACGTGCTCGGTCGCACGGAGTGGGCGAGCGATGAGCGCTTTGCGACAAATCGAGCCCGTGTGGCAAATCGCCGGACACTGATCCCAATGTTGCGGCAGGCGACGGTGATGCGATCGACTCGGGAGTGGGTGAAAGTTCTTGAGGGGGCGGGGGTGCCCTGCGGTCCCGTTAATACTCTGGGCCAGGTATTTGATGATCCCCAGGTCCTCGCACGGGGGATGAAACAGACTGTTCAGCATCCGGATCTGGGCGAAGTGCCGATGGTTGGCAATCCGATTAAGCTGAAACTTACACCGGTGACCTACCGAAACGCACCACCGCTTTTAGGTGAGCAGTCGGAACAGGTCCTTCAGCAAGTTGTGGGGCTGTCGTCCGATGAGATTAAGGCGCTTCGGGAACGGGGTGTCGTGTCTTGAAACTGACTGTTCCGGATACCCAGTGATGCTCATAAGGTGCGAACGGTCATGGGGCGCTGAAACGCTTTGGCGATAACGCCAACGTAACTCATTGATATTATTTACTTCTAAACTTCGATTCTGACCTGGTTGCGGCAGTTCAAAAAATACCTAGGTCGTTGATTAAAATAATATTTGAGATCGCGCCCACCAAGACTTCAGCTTCGTGTAACACCTCGCTTGTTCGCACGTCAGTATGGTGTGAGACACAACATGGCAGTGCCATGGGAGGTGCGACATGAAAATTGCTAGTCTGGTTTTATTTGCTCTGGTTTGGTCTGGGTCTTTGGTTGCGGGGGGAATTCCTGCCGAAGCAAGTCCCGGTTATCTCAATTACGATTATCCTTCGGAAAGAGCCGGTGGGCCCTTTAGCATTCTGCGTACAGGCACGATAACTGCGGCGGGAATCTATGAGCCCGGTTACGTCAACTATCGCTATCCCTCAGAGGGCCAACCCACGCCCAAGCTGGCCCGTACCGGCACGTGGCTGGAGTCAGGTGTGTTCGAACCAACCTACGTTAACTATCGCATTGATCGCGAGTGACGACGACACTGTTGGTTGGATCGCAAAGGGTGGAGCTGGCCTCCGCCCTTTTTTATATTTATCAGAATCCTACGTAAGGTTTTTGAACTGAAGTTTTAAGCCTGTTTCAGGTAGTCGGCTCGTTATCACGCAGCAGGGTCGGGTAGTTCGCCGTCAATCAGAAAGCTACTCAAAGCAAACTCTGATACCTGTCGAGAACCATCTGCCAGCGTCAGGCTCATGGACACCGATTCTGCGCTGGTTACGATAATCAGACGGGACGATTGCCGTGGTTTCCTGTCATTCAGCGCACTCGGCTCGAACAGTGCGACGTTGATGCCTTCCATGCCATCGCCGGCATCGTAGGGTAGGCCGTAAAGTTCCGCTTGTCGGGCTCTGGCGGACAGGAACTGAAAGCACTGCACACCGCATGCTCGCATCTGGGTGCCGAGGGCTTGGGTCAGGGCATAGCTCGAAGGATGGGTGAGGGCTTCATGGAGGTCCTGCCAGGCAGTATCCTGCAGGCGCACGCCGTGATCGCTCCGAATTCTGGCGCCGAAAACCGTGTGCAGGGTTTGCAGGGGCTGTGGAAACGGCACGCTCAGATGGCTAACAAATACAAAGCGGTAAAAGGCGGTCTCTGCCAATGCGGTGTTAATCGTCATGGCGCCGTAGAACAGGCTTTTTTCGAAGGCGCGCCCGAATCGCGAACCATGCTTCAGGGGCGGGTAGCGAAAGGGTGTAGCCAGTAGGTAATGAAGCTTGTCGGTGCCTTTGGCGCGAGCCGGTTTGCTTGCCTCCAGCAACTCTTCCAGGCGGGCCTGTTCCGGTATGTTGTCGACCAGGCGGGTAGTGGCTATGTCCTCCTGGGACTCCACTACCCGGAACGCTGTTCCCTGCAGCGGTTCGACGGCCTTGGCGATGCGCTCTTCATAGCTCACACCTTACCTCGCATGGCATCCAGGTAGTGGTTCACCCGAACCAGACCTTCCGCCGATTTGATTAGCTGCCGGGGCACCTCATCGAAGTAGCGGTTTTCGGTGTTCATCCAGTGCTTCATGGCCGCAGGGTCGCCGCCGGTGAGCGCAAACGCGCTGCGGTAGAGGCGAATGAAGAGCAGGGCGAGTTCACCTGATTTGCTGGACGGATCAATGCCGTCCCGCACCAACCCGGTACGGTTCCGACCCACAATGTCGGCGAGTTCGGTCTGGTTAAAGCCGAAGGCTTTTCCGGCGTTGAGCAGGGCTTTGGCAAGCAGTGCCTTGTCCTGTGTTTGCTCGTTGGGGAGCTGTGCAGTGCTCATGTGAGTGCTCCTTTGTCGCTTTTTCACAGTATACAGAATTCTCGTGAAAAATCGACGGGCGATCAGCTTCCGAAAAGCTATCTGGGCGGGTATCGCTCGAATGAATGATGCAGGCTAATTCGAGGTCGAATAGCTACTGTTGTAATGAGTCGGTCAGGCGTTGGTTCAGTTCCTGCCAGCGGGAAAGCTTCTGTGCCTCGCCAATGCGTTCGCCTTCACCCCCGGATGAGTTATTAAGCCAAAGTCCTTCACCATTAAAGCTATAAACAGGTTCAAGATCAGTGCGTTGTGAGGCGACTTTTATCTCATTTATTAAGTTGTCGAGGATCAGCGGGTCGGCGTCTGGTTGCGAATACCACGCTAAAACCATGTGGGCCTGGTTGAGTTCCAGTGCCTTTACATACACAACGCGCAGTTGGTCATCGGGTACGCCCATGGATTTCAGGGTCAGGTACTTGGCGATGGAGAAATCCTCGCAGTCGCCGGCGTTGGTGGTCAGCAGCTCCACCGGTGTGGCCCAGTAATCTTCCTCGCCCCAGTGCCGAATGTCGCTGACAAAATTCACTCGGTTGAAGAAGCGGTTTACAAGCTGGAGCTGGCGCTCGACCGGGGCGTTGGTGGCGAGTTTGTGCAGGCGTTGCCAGTTCTCGAGCCGTTCGAAGGCCTCGGTGCCGAACTCTTGCTGCACGTAGTTCATCAGGCGACTGCTAAGCTCAAAAGCCCCCACCAAGGTCGCTGCCAGCATTAGAGCTGGTAACAGTGACGCAGGGTGCCGGAGCGCAGGAGCGGCGGTGACCATTGGTGGCCTCAGTTACTGTTGTTTCGCAGCCGTTCCCTGAGTTGTTCAAGGCGTCGGCGGATTTCCTCTCTGCGCTGCTCATCGGCGGCAGGTGAGGATGCCTGGTTGGATGCTGGTATCTGGGTTTCCGGTGCGGACTGTTCTGGTTCATCCTGATTACCGGACGCTACGGTCATACCGGAACGGTTTTTTTCTTCGGGGAAAAACAGGTTCTCAAGCTTACCGCCACGCTCAATGACCACCCGGTTGGCGTGCACGGAGCGGAGCTTGGCGTTACCGGGTAACTCCTCGCCCACCGGGTATGCTTCGGTGTTGCCTTTCTGGTCTTCAATGAGAGCGCTACCGGGAAACTCGCCGTCGGCTGCCAAAACGCCCCTCAAGAACAGGCGCAAGTTGGTTTCTGGCAGGTTTTCGGTCTCCACTGGCCCCGCGCTGCCTTCCTGGCGGGCGGTGCCAAACAGGGCAAGCGTGGTCAGATCCACTTCCGGCGTCTGGCTCAGATCTCGGCCTTCACGGACCAGTTGTTGGGCATTTATCGAGGATGAACCGTGGCCCTGAGCCTGGGAGAAACTATAAACCTGCCAGGCTGTCACACCGACCATGGCCGTGCCCGCGATAACGGTGAGAAGAAGCGGAAGCCGTTGGTTGTAAAAGGGCATTGATCTTCCTGGATGCAATTGTGTGGGCGGAAAAGGTCCACAGGTTATCAGACGGCAATGAATTATTGGCAGTATAGTGTATAGAGTTATTCAGCGGGTCCATATCCTGTGGTAGCCTTTCTGAATTGATTGAATAAAAAAGAATTTTGGGACGGGGAAGACCTTGACTACAGAATCTGAATTGCAGCAGCAGGATGCACCGCTGGGCCGTCTTCCTTTTACATTTGCCAAGCGCAATGGGGTCATTCTGACGCGCTCGGAGGAAGGCGATCCGATCATCCTGATTCGGCCCGGTGCCTCACATTCTGCCCTCGCGGAAGCGAACCGCGTAAGTGGCGGACGAGCACGGTTCTCCACCATTGATCCTGACCGGTTCGACCACGCCCTGAACGCTGCCTATCAAAACGATTCCGCCGAAGCCATGCAGATGGTCGAAGGCATCGGTGACGACATGGATCTTGCCTCATTGGCGGAATCCGTACCGGAAACAGAGGACTTGCTTGAGCAGGAAGATGACGCGCCGATCATTCGCCTGATCAACGCCATCCTGACCGAAGCGGTCAAAACCAGCGCGTCCGATGTTCATATTGAGACTTATGAGAAGCGCCTGGTTGTCCGGTTCCGGGTGGACGGCGTTCTGCGTGAGGTGGTACAGCCAAAGCGGGCGTTGGCACCGCTGCTGGTGTCCCGTATCAAAGTTATGGCCAAGCTTGATATCGCTGAGAAGCGGGTACCACAAGACGGTCGGATAGCCCTGAGAGTGGCCGGCCGGGAAGTGGATATTCGGGTCTCGACCATGCCGTCGTCCAGTGGTGAACGGGTAGTGTTGCGTCTGCTGGATAAGCAGGCTGGTGCGATTCGCCTGGAGTCACTGGGCATGTCCGGTGACGATCTGAAGGTGCTGCGCAAGCTGATCCACCGGCCCTACGGTATTCTTTTGGTCACCGGTCCTACCGGTTCCGGTAAATCGACCACGCTGTACGCCTCCCTGCAGGAAATCAACGATCGCAGCCGCAACATCCTGACGGTTGAAGATCCGATCGAATACGATTTGCCCGGTATTGGTCAGACTCAGGTCAACACCAAGGTCGACATGACCTTTGCTCGCGGCCTCCGCGCCATCCTGCGCCAAGACCCGGACGTGGTAATGATTGGTGAGATCCGGGATCTTGAGACCGCTGAAATCGCAGTTCAGGCGAGTTTGACCGGCCACCTGGTGCTCTCCACGTTGCACACCAACACCGCGGTGGGCGCAATCACCCGTCTGATGGACATGGGGATCGAGCCGTTTTTGATTTCCTCCAGTCTGGTGGGCATTATCGCCCAGCGCCTGGTCCGGGTGTTGTGTACCGAATGTCGTGAGGCATACACGCCCACTGAGGAACACTGTGAGTTCCTGCAACTGGACCCTTTGTTGTCGCCGACTCTCTACCGGGCGAATGGCTGCGAGCATTGCAACAACCTGGGTTATCGCGGCCGTATTGGTATTTATGAGGTGGTGGAGATCACCGACGAAATAAGCGGGCTGATCGATAAGCGGGGCGGCGAACTGGATCTGGAGAAGGCCGCCCGTAAACGAGGGCCGAGCATCCACGCAGATGGCGTGCAGAAGATACTCGACGGCGTGACCAGCGTGGAAGAAGTGCTGCGCGTTACTTACCGGGGCCGATAAACCATGCCTGCTTTCGATTACAAGGCACTTGATACCCGGGGCAAGCAAAAAAACGGCGTGATGGAGGCGGATGCGCCGCGAGCGGTTCGCCAGCAACTCCGTGAGAAAGGCTTAACCCCGTTGGCCGTTGAACCGTCGACGGAGAAACAGGTACGCTCCAACCCCCTAAGCCGCCGAGGCTCTTTAGCGGCTGCAGATCTTGCCCTGGTGACTCGCCAACTCTCCACGCTGATCCAGTCTGGTATACCGGTGGAACAGGCCCTTTCTGCAGCTGCTCAGCAGTCCAGCAAACCCCGTATCCGTAGTATGCTCATCGCGATAAGGGCGAAAGTGATGGAAGGCTACGGTCTGGCTGAAAGCCTGGGGGAATTCCCCAACGCCTTTCCACGCCTGTACCGCTCCACGGTATCTGCGGGCGAACACGCAGGCCACCTGGATCTGGTATTGAACCGGTTGGCGGACTACACCGAAAGCCGCCAGGAAGCTCGCCAAAAGATCCAGCTAGCCGCCATTTATCCGATCATCCTAAGTGTGGTTGCAATTTCCATTGTGGTATTTCTGCTGACCTACGTGGTTCCGGACATCATCGAGGTGTTTCTCAAGCAAGGGCAGGAGTTGCCGGCCCTGACTCAGGCCATGCTGAACGTATCGGACTTCCTCGGCAGCTACGGTGTTTTTCTTCTGATTCTCTTGATCATCGCGGTGATCGCCTTCCGATTGGCTTTGAGCAGGCCAGCATTCCGGCTACAGTTCCATAAGCGTCTGCTGCACCTACCGTTATTTTCCGGCATGGTGCGGGGCGTGAGTACAGCCCGTTACGCCAGTACTTTGAGTATCCTGACCACCAGTGGTGTGCCTTTGGTGGAGGCCATGCGGATTGCGGGCGAAGTCTTATCCAATGACTTTTTGCGGGGCGAACTGCGGGACGCGGCGCGAAAGGTCAGTGAAGGCGGTTCGCTGCATCGTTCGCTGGATCAAACCGGGTACTTCCCACCGATGATGCTGCATATGATCGCAAGCGGTGAGGCCAGCGGCGAGCTGGACAGTATGCTGGAGCGAACGGCCCGGATGCAGGAGAACACACTGCAATCAAAAATTGCGGCCATCGTCGGTTTGTTTGAGCCAATGATGCTGCTGGTGATGGGTGTGGTGGTGCTGATTATTGTCTTGGCCATCATGCTGCCGATTCTGAACATGAGCAACCTGGTGGGTTAGGCCCAAGGGGTGTTCGTGAATGCCACTTAAAACGAAGGTATTCCATTCCAATGACGAGTGAAACAATGACGAATCGAAATAGGAACCTGCGCACCAACAGTCGCGGCTTCACCCTGATCGAGATCATGGTGGTGATGGTAATTCTGGGGCTCCTGGTGGCGATTGTTGCTCCGAACATCATGGGCCGCAGTGATCAGGCCAAAGTCACGGTTGCTGAAACCCAACTGAGCAACATTGCCAATGCCCTGGATCTGTATCGGCTGGATAACAGCCAATACCCCTCCACCCAGCAAGGTCTGGAAGCGCTGGTGTCCAAACCCAGTGGCAGCCCCGAGCCGAAGAACTGGAACCCCGATGGCTACTTGAAAAGTGTACCGGAAGATCCCTGGGGTGCTGAATACCAGTACGTGAGCCCGGGAACCGAAGGGCCTTATGATCTGTACTCCTATGGCTCCGACGGCCAGGAAGGCGGTGAAGGCGACGCCGCGGACATCAGCGCCTGGAACACCAAGGGATAGGTGATTGTGCGCTTCGCGACACGGCAAGCCGGTTTCACACTGCTGGAAATCCTGGTTGTCCTGATCATCGTCGGGCTGCTGGCGTCTCTGGCGGTGTTTAGCTTTGGCGGCAGCTCCCAGCAAAGGGAGTTGAAGAACGAAGTGCGCGACTTGTACCTGTTGATGCAAACGGCCTCCGAGCAGGCCGTTCTCAATAATCGCGAATTGGGTCTGCAGGTGATAGAGGAGGGTTACCAGTTCGTCGCCTATGAGGACGAATCGGGTGACTGGGCGGCGTCCGGAGAACGCCTGTTCCGGCCGGGCAGCTTTCCGGAGTGGCTGGTAGTGACAAAGTTCATCGAAAGCGATGCCCCGAGATTGGCCTCGGCCGAGGATGAGTTGCGCCCGGATGTGGTGTTTTTTTCCAGCGGCGAAACCACGCCGTTTGAGATTGAGTTCACCGTCGGCAAGAACAGCGACTACCTGCATATTCTGGCGTCTGATGGCGTATCAGACCTTGAATGGCGCCAGCCCGGTGATGACGAGGAAGACCTGTGATCCGCCAGAAAGGCTTCACACTCATTGAGGTGCTGGTTGCGTTGCTGGTCTTCGGCCTGATTGCCACGGCGGCTGCGGAGGTGGCGAGCCAGTACATTTCCAGCTACGAACGAGTCCGCGATAAAACTCTGGCAGCCTGGCTGGCGGATAACCGGATCAATGAGCTGCGTCTCGCCGAGAACCTGCCGGGAATCTCCGAAAACTCCCAGGATACGGACTACGGTCCGTTCAGGTGGCAGGTGACTACCGCCGTATTGGCCACTGAAGAGCCGACCATGAGGCGCGTCGAAGTTACGGTATCCCGCTACCGCGGTGAGGTATCCGAGCCCGCGCCGGTGCATACCTTGTCTGCTTTCCTGGGGCAGAACTGATGAAGTTCCCCCCGCTTTCATCCCGCCCGCAGAGTGGCTTCACGCTGCTTGAAGTTCTGATTGCCGTCACCATCACTGCGGTGATTGGTCTGGGTGTGTGGCAGGTGTTAAGCGGTGTCATCACGTCCCGGGATCGCGTTAACGAACTGGCTGAAGAGTTTGATGGACTTCAGCGTGCCATGCTGCTGCTGGAGCGCGATCTGATGCAGGTGGTAAATCGTCCGGCGCGGGATGTGTATGGTGACTATCAGATTGCATTGACCAGCCGGCAAGAAGATTTCGCGTTGATGCTGACCAGGCAGGGTTGGCGAAACCCTCTGGGGTCACGTCGCAGTGGTCTGCAGCGGGTAGCCTGGGAATACACTGGTGAGGAACTCCGGCGCCGATACTGGCCTCTGGTCGATCAGGGCCAGGAGGACACCAGCAGAGATGTGTTGCTGTTGGAAGGTGTACTGGACTTTGAGGTTCGCTTTCTCAACGATCAACGGGCCTGGGAGCCGGAGTGGCCGACGGATGAAACCATGGCGAGCCTGTCGCCCGGCAGCCGGCCAGAGACGCCACTTCCCATGGGGATTGAAATCACCCTGGAACATGAGCGCTACGGCGATCTGGTGCGCACCTTTGTACTGCCGGACTTTAGTGCTGAAGAGGCCCAAGGCGTGGTTAACCAAACCAATGAAGCGGGCAGCGAGACCGAAGCCGAAGAGGGCGCTGACGATTCGGACGCGACTGGCACTCAGGGGCAGGGTGGCTGATGGAGCACATCCGTGTTGACCAATTTCCGGCCAGAGAACGTGGCGTGGCCTTGATTATGGTGCTGTTGGCGATGGCACTGGTGGTTATGCTGACATCCGGAATGACCCAGCAACAAAGCATCCGGGTGTTCAAGGCCGGGCATTACCTGGCCCAGCAACAGGGAACGAGTATCGCGCTGGGTGCAGAAGCGTTCGCCAAACAGATCCTGGTCCGGGATTACGAGGACGATAAAGAAGAAAGCGAGATGATCGACAGTCTCGATGAGTTCTGGGCCATGAACGCGGCGATATTGCCCCTGGATGATAACGGTGTGGTCGAGGTTCAAATCGATGATCTGGGGGGGCGAATTAACCTGAACGATCTGGTGACCGCTAACGGTCAGGTGAATACACTGACCAAAGAGCGACTAACCCGGCTCTTCGCTGCCCTTGATATATCGGCGATCAATGTCGACGTGCTGGTCGACTGGATTGATGAAAATGACCAGACTGTTAGTGCCTATGGAGCCGAAGATGGTCAGTATCTCTCGGCGGAGCCCGGCTACCGGGCGGGCAACCAGCCCTTCATCAGCGTGACCGAGCTGCGGCTGCTGGAGGGAATGACGGAAGAGATCTACCAGGCCTTGAGCCCCCATGTGGCGGCCCTTCCGGTTTCCGGGCTGGGGATCAACGTGAACACTGCCACCGCGCCGGTGTTACGCTCGCTCAGTGAGGAGCTGACGGATGCCCAGGCGGCCGCTATTCTGGAAAAGAGAGAGGAGGAGCCGTTTCTGAACCTCCAGGACTTTCTCGCGCTACCAGAATTTGCCGGGTTAGGTTTAACCTCGGCGGGGCTTGGGCTGCAAACGCGCTTTTTTGAAGTCGCCTCCAGGATTACCTACGATGACCGGGTCGTGAACATGGTCAGCACCGTTTTCAGAAACCCGGAAGGCGAAATTCGGACGGTTCGACGGGATACCGGGCAGAAAAACCGAATTACAAAAGAGCCGTTCACCATTTCAGAAGGATAGCCATGTCTTATCGCCTATACGTGCGGCCAGTGCCTCCACTGGCCGACCCCGCGCAGAACCCTGAGGCGTTCTCGTATAACTGGGTGTTGCATGATGCCAGCGGCGATACCCAGGCACGCGGTACCGGGGATACCCAGCGGGAAATAGAGCAGACACTGGGGCAGAATGCCCTCGACAATGTCTTGCTGATCGGGCTGATTCCTGGCGATGAGGCCTTGTTCTGCCTGGCCGACATCCCAGCCAAGCAAAGCCGATACATTCAGCAGGCCCTGCCGTACGCGGTGGAAGAGCAGATTGCCCAGGACATTGAGTCGGTGCACCTGGCCCTCGGGCGGCATACCGACGATGGCTATCGTGTGGCCGCCATTGACGAAGAACGCATGCGGCATTGGGTTAGTCTGTTCAGCGATTGGGAGCACGTACGCCTGGACGCGATCTACCCGGATGCCTCCTTGCTGCCGGTTACCGAAGGCGGCTGGTCGGTCTGTCTGGATGGCGAAATCGCGCTGATGGTCAGTGATCGTGGCGAGTGGCTAAGTATGCATTCGGTAAATCTGGGCATGTTTGCGCACACGCTCGCCGTCCCTCCCTCTGAGGAGGTCGTCGCCGAGGTACCGGTTACTCTTTATGCCACCGAGCAGGAATTTGATGCGCAGCAGACCATCGTGAGCGAGTTCAAGGCGCCAGGGCGGTTACTGGTGCGTCGGGAAACTCTTGAGCTGATGCCGCTGGAATTGCTGGCGCATGCTCACCATCACCACCTGTCACATCCGATAAATCTCTGCCAGAGCCGGTTTTCCAACCGGTCAGACACCGCAAGTCCCTTCAAGCCCTGGAAGCCCCTGATTGCTGTGGCAGCGGTCTGGTTTGGCATCCAGATTGCGCTCGAAGTAGGTATGGGGATGTACTACGAACGCAAGGCCAGTGAGTTGCAGGATCGGGCAATGGCGATCTACCGGGAGGCGTTTCCTGGTGATAGGCGCACCCATGCGGGCAATGTTCGCCGTGTTATCGAAGGTCAGCTGCGAGTTGCGGGCTCTGCGGGCCCCGATCTGGATTTCATCACCTTGATGAAATACACCGGTCAGGAATATGCGGAACTTCCGGGAGGCCAGTCGGTTACCTTCAATTCCGTGAACTTCAGCCGATCCCGGGGAGAGTTGGTGGTGGATGTCAGGGCGGAAAGTTACGATCGCCTGAGCGCGCTGCGAAATGGCTTGTCCAATCAGGGGCTGGAAGCTCAAATTGGTTCCGTGGTTAACGAGTCCAGCGGCGCACGTGGCCGACTGACGGTTTCCGGAGGTTAAGGTCATGTTTGAGAAACTTAAAAACCAGCCCTCGGTTGGCAAGCTGATTGCCCAGTACGACCAACTGGCTCGTCGTGATCAGCAGGCATTGCTGGTGTTAATGGTTGCGGTCCTGTTGGGGCTGTTGTACTTCGCAGTATGGAATCCGGCCACCAGTTTTCACGATTCGGCGGCTGCCCAGCGGGAAAACGCGGCTGAACTCCTTGCCTGGATGCAAACCAATGAAACCACTATCAAACGCTTGGGCAGCGCTAGTGGCGATGCCTCCCCGGGCTCCGCGAATTTACCAGATGGCCGGGCACTCATGGCACTGGTGACTCGCTCTGCGCGGGAATCCGGGTTGGCACTGCAACGGTTTGAGCCAAGCGGTGAAAACGCAATCCGGGTCTGGATCGAGGATGCTCCGTTTGCCGAGGTTGCAGCCTGGTTGGAGCGACTGAAATCGGGCAATGGCGTGATCATTGACCAGGCCGCCATGGACCGGGCCGATGAACCAGGCCGGGTTTCTGTTCGTTTAACACTGACAATCTGATTCGGTAGTACCGGCAGGAGAGCATGAGAATGGCTAACGGCAGTGGTAACAGCAGTCAATCAGAACCCGTGATTGTGCGTCTTGATGGCTCCGCGACTAACGAGGCGCGCTCCATTCTTTATCATGCTTACCGGCAGGAACCCACGTTCCAGTACCTGTTTGACCACCGGCGCCCAGGCTACGATCAGCGAATTCGGGCCACCATCCGCGAACTCATTGATCTGTATTTTGAGTTTGATCAGGAAGCCATCGGCGTCATGGTAGACGATACCCTGGTGGCCGTTGCGTTTATTGGCGATCCCGAATTACGGATGAACCTGGCAGATCAGTTCAGCTGGCGTATTCGTATGGTTCTGACGACGGGGTTTGCATCGACACGGCGTTACCTCGATTACCACGAAAAGATCCGGAATATGCTGCCCCAGCCATTGGCGCATCAATTGCCGCTGATGGGCGTAAATCCCAAATACCAGAACCGTGGTTACGGCCGTCTGCTGCTGAAAACCGTTGAAAAACTCTGTTCGGAAAATCCCCGCGGCAGCGGGTTGGTGCTCGATACCGGAAATAGTCGATACCTGCCATTTTACGAGTCCGAGGGGTTCCGCAGTCTTGGCAAAATACGACTCGGTGACTTTGAGGATCATGTTCTGTTCCGGGAAGTGCACCCGGAGAGTAAAGCAGCCGCTGAAGGCCGCCACTGATTTCGAATGACCTACAGGAGACACTGTGTCTGACAACCACGATTTTGATCTGATTGTAATTGGAGCTGGCTCGGGCGGAGTGCGCCTGGCAAGGATGTCGGCCCAGCGGGGCGCCCGCGTTGCCGTAATCGAATCACGGTATCTGGGCGGCACCTGCGTCAATGTTGGTTGTGTGCCCAAGAAACTGTTTGTGTATGGCGCGCATGTGCACGATGAGCTCGAAGATGCTGCCGGTTACGGTTGGAACGTGCCGACCTCAGACGTGACTTTTGACTGGCCGACACTGGTGGCCAACAAGAACGCCGAAATTGAGCGGCTTAATGGAATCTACGGCCGAATGCTCCAGAACGCTGGCGTGACAATCATTGAGGGCACAGCGTCGTTC
Organism: Marinobacter alexandrii; assembly: GCF_005871205.1. Classification (GTDB taxonomy): domain Bacteria; phylum Pseudomonadota; class Gammaproteobacteria; order Pseudomonadales; family Oleiphilaceae; genus Marinobacter; species Marinobacter alexandrii. Next base: position 300,942 of record NZ_SWKM01000014.1, read on the forward strand.
TCCGATGCTAATACCGTAGTAGCGGGCGGAACCTCCTACACTGCAAAGCATGTGACCGTGGCGACAGGGAGCTGGCCGGTGGTGCCAGATATTCCCGGAAAGCAATGTGTGGTCACCTCTAATGAAATGTTCTACCTGCCGCAGCTTCCCAAGCGTGCCGTGATCTGGGGCGGTGGCTACATTGCTGTTGAGTTCGCGGGCATTCTGGCTGGGCTTGGCGTTGAGACGACGCTGTTGTATCGCGGAGAGCTGTTCCTGAGGGGGTTTGACACCGATATCCGGAACTTTACCGAACAGGAAATGCGTAAGAAAGGCATTGATCTTCGGTTTGGGGTCAACATCGATTCAGTGGAGCCGGAAGGCAATCAGTACCGGGTTCATCTGAATAACGGTGAAACCCTGGCGACTGGCTTGGTGATGGCCGCGACCGGCCGGTCAGCTCTGGTGGAAGGCCTTGGACTAAGCGAACTGGGTGTGGAACTAAGCGAGTCGGGGCATGTGGTGGTGGATGAACATTTCCAGACCGCGGTCCCATCCATCAGCGCTCTGGGCGATGTTATTGGTACTCCGCAACTGACGCCGGTGGCGTTGGCCCAGGGGATGGTGCTGTCCCGGCGGTTGTTCGGTGATGGCCAGGGTGAAATGGATTACTCTGCTATTCCGACGGCGGTGTTCTGCCAGCCTAACATTGGCACCGTGGGTCTGACGGAAGATGAAGCTCGCTCAGCCGGCCATTCGCTGCGTATTTATCGCTCGGAGTTCCGGCCCATGAAATACACCCTGAGTGGCCGTGACGAGCGCAGCCTTATGAAACTCGTGGTCGATGACGAAACCGACAAGGTGTTGGGTGCTCACATGGTGGGGCCAGATGCTGGGGAAATCACTCAAGGGCTGGCCGTGGCCATCAAGGCCGGTGCCACCAAGGCTCAGTTCGACTCGACCCTGGGCATCCACCCGACCTCTGCCGAGGAATTTGTGACCATGAGGGAAGCTGTCGTCTAACGGATCCACATGCCCAGGGAAGGGCGCTGAATGCCTCAGCTTTTCATCTCGCTCTCTGCTCTTCATATTCTCAGCCCTGGACCCAGCGTCCCAGAACTTTCTGTAGATTTTCCTTTCGTACCGGCTTGGCGACGTAATCGTTCATGCCGCTTTCCAGGCAGTTTCTGTCAGTGCCCGGTAATACGTCAGCGGTGAGCGCGATGATCGGAGTGCCTGACCGGCCATTGCTCTGTTCCCATTCGCGAATGTGACGGGTGGTTTCGTAGCCGTCCATCACCGGCATCTGGCAGTCCATTAAGTTGACGTCGTAGCCCCTGTGGTTACTGCGGATCATGTTCAGGGCATCCTTGCCGTTGTTCGCCGAATCGGCCTGGTAACCCAGCTTGGTCAACATGGCTTTTGCCACGCGCTGGTTAACAAGGTTGTCCTCGACAACCAGTGCATGGGCTACACCGGAACCGGGCTCCCGGGGCTCTCTGGTTGACTGGTTGTCGTAGGTTGGGGCGTCAGCACTGCTTGCAAGCTCAAGCGGAAGCTCAAACCGGAAGGACGAACCTTTTCCAAGATCTGTTTCGACCTTGATGTGGCCACCCATAAGTTCCACCAGCCGCTGCACCAGTGCTAGTCCGAGGCCGGTGCCGCCGTGGCTGCGGTCGTCGCCGTGCTGTAGTTGTTCGAAGGAATTAAAGATATCCGGCAGTCGTTCAATTGGAATGCCCGAGCCTGAGTCACTCACAGCGCAGTTAAGAATGATGCAGTTGTCCTCCAGCCCAAAGCAACCTGCTTGAATGATGACGGATCCGTCGCTGGTGAACTTAATGGCGTTATCGATCAAACTGGCGATGATCTGGCGCAGTCTGGGCGCATCGCCAATCACCATGGGTTTGTCTGGCCAATCGCCGAAGAAATTCACGCTGAGCGCCAGGCCTCGCTCTTCGGCTACTTGACGGTAGGTGGCTGCGCAGTTCTGGATTAGCTTCTGAAGCTCGAACTCCTGGCTGGAAAGCTTGAGAGTGCCGCTTTCCATGCGGGAAAAATCAAGGATGTCACTGATGACCGTCAAGAGATCCTCGGTGGATTGACGGGCGGTTGTCAGGTAATCCTGCTGACTAGGGGTCAGGGAATCCTCCTGAATCAGATCGATCATACCCAGCACACCGTTCAGTGGCGTGCGCAGTTCATGACTCATAGTTGCCAGAAATTCCGACTTCGCCAGATTGGCTGATTCCGCTTTCTGGCGTGCGTTCTCTGAGGCCGCCAGGGTTTGCTCGCGGGAAGCCTCCAGGCTAAATAGGTGGGTTGCCAGTTCGTTCAATTGTCGCTCAATTTCGACAACCTCCTGCGCGCTGCCCCGATTGCCGATAGTGACTTCTTCATAGTCCCGGTTGATCAAGCGGGAAATTCGGCCAGATAACTGTCGGACGGGAGAGAGTATGGTGTTCAGGTGGTGCTGGATGATCAGCATCGTGAACAGCAGGAGGGAGGCTCCCACTGCCAGCGATGTCCAGAGGATATCTCTTTGCCGGTTAGCTAGCAGATCCTGGTTGACACCAACGTGAACTGTGCCCATTCGCAATGCGCTCACTCCTAGACCGGACTTAGGCGTGAACCATTCGGTAGTCCGTCCGACATCCAGCTCCAGCGGCTGTTGCAATATCTCCGTTTCGAAGACGTTGTACAGATCAGGATCAATCGGGGTACTGGTTTCACTGTTGACAACGAAACCGATCGGGTCGCCCATGACATTGGTCACCTCGATCCAGTCCGCTTTGCTTCGCTTCAGCGCTTGGGACAAAACCTGCTCAAGTGCCTGACGGTTACCCGAAACCACAGCGTATTCCAGAGTCGGCGCCAAACTGTCCGCAAACATCTGACTGCTATCAAACAACTGCTGCCGGGCGTCCTCCAGTCGTGCCGAGGTGAAAAATGCAATCAAAACAATAAACATGACGATGGCAGGGACAGCGCCAAGCAGCAGGAGCTTGCGGGTCAGCGTCGATCGAGCGATGTCTGGTTCATTCACCCTGCGGCCCTCCATTCTCGGCAAGTTCCTGCTGTATGGCCCGGTTTAAAAGTGCAGGGTCCGGAACCGGGATATTCATTGAGCGAGCAACCTGATCGTTCACGTCAACCCGATAGATTAGCGGATAAGCCGGGGCAGGAAATGCGCCGGCTACGAAATACTGTTCGATGAAATTGGCGCCCAGCGCAGCCATTTCCACAAAGGGAGCGTAGCTTGAGGCGAGCGAGCCCGCTTTGACATAAGCCTGACTCGGGCCGATAACGATTTTGTTTCGGCGGTAAGCTGTCAACAGAATGTGTTTGATGGTGCGAGGGTTATAGATGGCATCGTCAGGCGCGGCAAGGAGGAAGTCGCCGTAGCGAAGCGCTCGTACAAGGGAGGGAATCAGGTCGTCTTCATTGTCGACGACAAAAACCCGTGCACTCATCCCGTGAGCTGGCAATTCATCAATCAGGGGTTCGTATAGTTCAACCGACGCCGTCGTGGCGAGGATGGCCACATTGTTGGCGTGGGGTAATATCGCTTTGCCCGTCAGAGCCTGGCGAAGCAAAGGAACGTCGTAGAGGACCCCGGAGATCTGGCCCGGGTTCCGGGCAGCAAACCCGTCGATGAATGATTTGTTCACCAACATGGCTAAAATCGGTATCGAGCGATTGGCCTGGCGCACCCTGGAGAACGCTGCTGGGCCGATGGAAATAACGGGAGTGTTCTCGACCATAGGAATTTGATCGCTGGAAATCGGGGTGAGGGTAATATCACTTTTTAATTGGTCGGCGAGTAAGGTCTGAACGTGCTGGTCAAGAGCGATGTTGCCTGACCCCGCAAAATATACGAGTCGGCCCTGTGTTTCCTGGCCGTAGGCTGACACCACGAAGACGAGGCCCAAGAGAGTCGCCACGGCTCGCCTGAAAGTGTCGCGGGTCATGTGCAGCAAACTTCCCCATATGAATCTGCCGTGTGGTGTCATACCATCCTGGGTTACATGCTTTCCTTGGACTGCGTTCAGAAGCGAATTCCGGCCTCAACGAAATACTGATTAGGTTCATCAATGATGTTGTCGGGGCTCATCCACGGCTCCATATTGATGTAATGCTGCATGGTGAATGCCAGTACATAGCTGAAATTACGCCGGTCTATCCGACGGGCGAGTCGGAAGTCAGCGCGTTTGAAACGGGTTCCCCGCACCTCGTGTGCAAGATAAAAAGCGGCGGAGGAGGTTAGCGACCAGGGTAGCTCCTGGATCCATGCCATGCTCCCTGAATGGCGAGCGGAAAGTCGTCCCATCAGGTCTACGGCTCGTGATTGGGTGCTAGGTGGAAGCTTATCGGGATCGCCCGTATAGCGACTGTCCTGATCAAGATAGGCGTAGGTCGCGCGCAACAGGGTACCTGAGAACTCCAGTGAACTTTCGAGCTCGACTCCTTCCTGATCCACTGCGACGTTGTTGTCGATGTACCAGTCCTCTTCGTTGATCACTCCGCTGATCATATCTCGAAGATAGTCATTGAAATACCGTACTTCAACGCTCATCAGGGCAGAGCCCAGGTGGTACTGGCCGAAGTAACTGATTTCACGAGAGGTGATGGTTTCCTCTTCCAGCTCTTCGCCAAACGTGGAGGTGCTTTGATCCACCAGATCCTTAACCTCGAAACGAATGCCCTCCAAAGCCTCGAATGGAGGCTGGACGTTGCGCGGCCGGTAGGACCAATCCGGGTCCTGTTCAAAGGCATCCGGTGTTCGCACGGCCCTGGAGAAGACAAAGCGTATGGCGTGGTTGTCATTGATGATGAAGTTTGTGGCAACCCGCGGCGAAAAATAGCCCTCATCGGTTGTGGTGGTAGTCTCCCAGTTGCCACCCGCGTTGAACGTGACCCAATTGAAGGGCGAATACTCAGCATTGGCAAATACCCGGCTCTGGTAATTGTTGCCGCGACCGTTGAAGAAGGTCTCCGAGTCAAAGGTGTCTTTCCGATAGCCCAGGCCAGATACCAGTTTGAATTCGGGATTGAATATGATGGTATTCTGCAGCTCGAACTCGAGACGGGATTCTTCGGCATCCTCATTGAGGTCCGCTACAAAGGGACCCTGATCCGTCGGAAATGGCGCGCCCGGTGGCAATAGCTGGATGAACTCGTCGGCAGGAACTGAGATCGACCACCGCTGACGCCGTCGCTGGTTCTGGTAGCTGGCTTGAAGGTGGTAGAAATGGCTGTCGGAAATGGCCCCGTTGAACCGGGTTTGCAGATAGTAAGTGTCAAGAATGATGTCTGGATTGGTGGTGGATTCCAGCTTGCCTGATTTTTCACTGTCTTCTTCATTTACGCCATCGACCACGCCAGCCCGAAAGTCGATCGAATGGTCGTTATCAATGGCCAGCAGGCTGTCAAAGTTGAAGTTGTTGATGTCGAAGCCATCGTGGAACTTCTCTTTCTCGTCATCCTTTTGTCGGTCGAATCCGTTCGATTTGCGTTTTTCGTAGGATAAGCGCCAGCTACCCTCTTCAGAGCTGTCACCGACCGAGGTAAAGGTTCGCAAGTGGCCCCGGGAGCCGACCGAGGTGTATGCTTCGGCACCTGCGGTATCATAAGGGGAACGGGTAATTATGTTGATGCTGCCGAGAAAGGCATTGATGCCATGGGCGGCGGCATTTGGGCCACGGCTAACTTCGATTCGCTCGATGTTTTCGAGAGCAACCGGTATCGCGATCCAGTCGACGTCAGACAGGCTTGCTTTGTAGGCTGTTCGACCGTCAATCTGAACCTGAAGCCGCCGTTGTTCGTATTGGGAAGTGCCATGGTAGGTGGTTACCTGGTTGTTGCTGCCGTATTCGCCGACCACCATGCCGGGGACAAGCCGGAACACCTCCACCAGGTTCATGATTCCAAGGTCGCGAATCATGTCGCCGGTAATAATGGTTGTGGTGCCCGGCACTTTCAGTTTCGATTGGCGCAGCCGAGTTGTGGTTAATACCTCAGGTATTTTGGATTGCTCACCCTCTGCAGTAAGAAACTCCGCGTATAGCCCGAGTTCTCCAGTTTGAGCCGAGGTTGGGGCGGGTAGGGTAAGTGCCGCGACAAACGCGCAGGTGGCGGCGTTGATAGCCAGAGGTGTTTTATTTAGTGACGTCACTGTCGAACTCGTTATGGGTGAAGATCTATACTTTGCCAAGCCAAAGAGGGGCGCATCACGTTAATGTTTTGAACTATCGTAGGGGACTACACACGGTTTGTCTCTCAAAAATGTAATGAATCTGAGAGCTGGGAGCTGCAGCTTTATGAATTGTTGGGAAGTACTGGGAATTGAGCCAACGGAAGATCGTCAACGAATACAGCTGGCCTACGAGCAGCAACTGAAGTTTGCCTCGGGCGAGGAAGCTGAAAAACTGGATCGTGCTTTTCGAGAAGCAACCGGGGGCGCTCCGAAACCTGAGACCCCGCGACCTTTGGCGAGCAATCAGCCACTGGAGCCTGATCGCGCCCTGGATGCCAATGAGGGGCAGATTGTCCGGGAGGTTGTCATTCAGATTAACGCCCTGCTGAATGATTCAGGACGGAGCCGGGATGTGGGTATCTGGAAGGCGATCCTCTGTGAGCCGCCGGCAGATCAGGCACCAGTGCGCCGGGAGATTGCCCGTCAACTCGAACCACAGGTCAGGCCGATGGCTGACAATGGCAGTCTGCCTGCTCCGGTGGCCCAGTTTCTGGGCGACTGGTTTGAATGGACCAGTCTGCAGGGTATTGTTGAGCAAGGCGATGAGTCACAAGCCGGCAATGCGGAGATGGATGCTGAGGAGGCAGACCAGCCCCCTCAACTGGTTAACTTCTGGCCCGCCGTAATCGGCTGGATTGTCGGTCTGGCGATCCTTGCGAGCCTGTTTGGCGGCATGGCCGGAGGGAGTTAATCCTGCGCAGTGCCCGCCATCGCATCCATTTTGGCCCGGTAGCGCTGGGCCAGAATAGCACCGAGAATGACCTGAGTCTGGTTGTAGCACATGATCGGCAGCACGATCATCCCAAAGCCTGGGTGGCCCGAAAAAAGTACTTTTGCCATTGGCAAGCCAGAAGCCAGGCTCTTCTTCGACCCGCAAAAAACAACCGCCGCCTCATCCTGCAAACTGAACCCAAAATAGCGGACAAGTAACCTCGCTATGATCATGAATAAAGTCAGCAAAGCGACACAGAGCACAATGGTCAGGATGATCGCTTTCGCCGGCAGGTTCTGCCACAGCCCGCTTTCCACGGAATATGAAAACGCTGAATAGACAATCAGCCAGATAACACATTTATCGTAACGCGCCATCAACCCCTCATTGCGACCCAGAAAACCACCTAGCCAAGGCCTCAGAGCGTGGCCCACAGCGAAGGGCAGAAGCAGTTGCAGCATGATGTCCTTGAACGCCTCCGCTATGGAAAAATCACCGGCGCCTGATGTGCTCACCAGCAAAAGCAACAGGAACGGAGTCAGCATCATTCCGAACACGTTGGAAGCCGCGGCGCTACAGATCGCAGCAGGAACGTTGCCCCGAGCCAAGGCGGTATAGGCGATTGAAGACGACACCGCTGAGGGCAGCACGCCTAGGTATAAAAAGCCAAGCCCCAGATCTTTGGGCATCCAGGAGGGTGCCAGACTGCTCAGGCCATTGATGGGCAGAACCACCAGCGGGAAAAACACAAAGGTCATGGCGGTGATGAGAATGTGGAGCCGCCAGTGCATGGCACCGGCAATAATCTGTTCCCGCGACAGCGCGGCACCGTGGAAGAAAAAGAGCAGGGCAACGGCGACGGTCCCAGCTATTGCCAGTGCGTCACCGATGTCACCCGTGGCTGGCACCACCGAGGCAAGAACGATGGCGCCAAGTAACAGTAGGGTGAAGGTGTCGATCTTGAATTTCATGAATCAGGATTCCCGGCCTTGCAAGGCCCGAAGGCTGGGTTGGAGTAGGGATCTGGCCAGTTGTTCTGCCTTGACTGGATCCCGGCGACGAACAGCGGCCAGCAGGAGTTCGTGATCTTCTTGGGAGGGCTCGGGCAGATCGGCTTCTGTTTCCGTGCGCTCGATGGTTTCCCGGATGCCATGGGAAAAGTAATCGTAGAGCTCAGATAGCGCGGAGTTATGGGACGCAGCCACCAGGCTATGGTGAAAGGCCTGATCGTGTCGAACCCGGTCTGCCACTGACGCACCGGCTTTGGCACGGGCGTCCAGCGCTTCTTCCATCACTCTCAGATCTCGATCTGTCCGCCTCGTGGCTGCAAGTTTGGCGGCCTCGGTCTCGAGCATAAGACGCACTTCCAACTGGTCGGCGAGGTGAGTCCTGCCAATTCTTCTCAGGGTTTCGCCGGCGTCCCGGGTTGAGCGAACGTAAGTGCCGTCGCCCTGGCGGGTTTCCAGTATCCCCACGTGCACCAGAACCCGAACCGCTTCACGCACAGTGTTTCTGCTTACGCCTAACGCCTCGGACAGCTCGGATTCCACCGGCAGCTTGCTGCCGAGGGGCCAATGACCGGATTCAATGGCTTGTCTGAGACTTTCGATGGCCGTGTTTACCAGCGAGCCTTTGCGTATTTTTTCGAGCATGTACCAATCATCCTATAACCAATAGACCAATCATCCTATGAATTTGGTGAGTCTGCAACCCATCGACAACGCTGGATTAGAGGGGGAGTTACTCAGTACGTATGCTCAAGCGCCCCGAGGCGGGTCAATAAACTGGTAATCAGCAGTGTCCACGCGGCGGGTAGCCAGCCGGTAGGTAAAGGTAAAGCCAGGCCAGTTCACGGTGTTCTTGCCGTTGGCATCCAGATACCAGGAGGTACAGCCAGAACTCCAGACACTATGCTCCAAGCCTTCCTGCACCACCGAAGAAAAACGCTCTTGCCGATCCTGCCGGACATCCATGGCTGAACCCGGGTATTTTTTTAGCGCCTCCAGGGCGTCCAGAACGTAGCGAATCTGGGATTCGAGCATGAACACAATGGAGTTGTGGGCAAGGTTGGTGTTCGGGCCATAGAGCATGAACAGGTTGGGAAATCCGCTAACGGTAATGCCTTTGAAGGCCGACGCGCCCGTTTCCCAGGCCTTGTTCAGGTTCACCCCGGCTCGACCGGTAATTTCCATAGGCGCGAGAAAATCCGAGGCCTGGAATCCGGTGCCGCAAATAATCGCATCGACAGGGTGGTGCTCACCATTGCGGGTAACTATGCCGTCAGTATCAATGTGATCAATGGCGTCAGTCACCAGACTGACGTTGGACTGGTTAATGGCCGGATACCAGTCATTGGAAATCAGGATGCGCTTGCAGCCGATCTGGTAATCCGGAATAACGTGTTTCAGTTTTTCCGGATCGGTGACGTGTTTTTTAGCCTCTCGCCGGGCTTTGCGGGCAAAGATCTCCAGCAAGCCGCTGAGCCTGGTAAAGACCAGGGCCCGGCTTTCGTTCTTCCAATAGATCAGGTAGCGGTAAAGCCGATCCCAGGCCGGAATGGCACGGAACAGCGCCTGTTCCCAGCGCTTGAACGGCCGGTCCGGTTTGGGAAGTACCCAGGCGGCCGATCGCTGAAACAGGTTCAGGGATTTTACGGTTTTCGCCAGCTCTGGCACAAACTGGATGGCACTGGCGCCAGTGCCGATCACCGCTACGCGTTTGTTAGCAAAGTCGTAGCTGTGGTCCCAGCGGGCGGAATGAAACAGCGTTCCTGCAAACCGATCCATGCCTTCAATCCGGGGCCAGGCCGGCTGGTTCAGTTGACCTGTTGCGGTGATCACTACATTGGCTGTCAGCTCCTCGCCATTGGTCAACGTAACCGACCATTGGTTCTGGGCTTCATTAAAGTGGGCCTTACCGACAGGGGAATTGAAACGGATGTGGTTGGCTAATGCGTACTTCTCAACACAATGTTCCATGTATCCAAGAATTTCGTTTTGCAGTCCGAACTTGCGGGTCCAGTCGTGTTTGGGTTCGAAGGAATAGGAGTAAAAGTGGGATTGCACGTCGCAGGCGGCACCGGGATAGGTGTTATCTCGCCAGGTTCCTCCCACACCCGAGCCTTTCTCAAGCACAGTAAAGGAGTCGATGCCTGCTTTCTTGAGTTTAATGGCCATGCCTAGCCCACCAAAGCCGGCACCAATGATGATAATTAATGGGGAGGAAGCGGCGCTGGATCTGGTCATAAAAAGGGCCCGGGACGTTTTTTTGTTTAGGTCGTTTGAAATTGAGTATACGGTTGTGCCAGCCCTTGTTGGATGGCAGGTTTTGCCAGTGGGGCTAGTCAGAACGACCAATTTGCCGAGCTGGTCAATAGCTCGTCCGCTGGCTGAGACAACAGACTCGTCAGCAGCGGCGGCTCAAATTGTCGTCGGATGCTGATGGCATAGAATTCCTCAAACACACCGGGTAATGCCCCATAGTCCTGAAGGGTTCCGGATTTCAACTCGTCCCGGACCACGACCGGTGGCAAAACGGCGACATGGTGAGTGTCCCTCGCCAGAAGCCGCATCATCGCCATGTCGTCCACCTCAGCAACGATGCGTGGGCTGAGCTTGTGGTAGTCACATAGCTGGTCAAAGGCATGGCGAATATTATTCTCCCGGCCCGGAACAATAAGGCTTCGATTGGAGAGCAGATCCGAAAAGGATCCGCTGTTGGCTTTATCAGGGCGTCCGATCAAGCTGACTGGCTGACGGGCAATGCGTCGGGAGCGCCAGGGATTTTCTTCATCCCCGTGCACGGGTTGATTCGACAACAGCAGATCCAGGCGATGTGCTGAAAGCCTGCGTAGCAGGTCATCCAGGGTGCCACTTTGAATAATGAGCTCCAGGTCTTCCCGGCCCAGCAGCGGTCGGAGAAACCCTTCCTGAAAGTTTCGGGACAGGGTCGCCACAGCGCCAATTTTCAGGCTTTCCCGATTGGTTTGCGCTCCTGAGCGGAACAGTTCGGTCAGTTCCTCGCCTTGCCTGAAGATCTCTTCTGCGTATTCAAACGCCACTCGACCGGCTTCTGAAAGCTTCAGTCGGCGCCCCTCCCGAACGAACAGTTGGTAACCGAGGCTGTCTTCCAGCTTCCGGATCTGACCGGACAGTGCCGACTGAGACACGTGTAAGGACTCGGCTGCGCGGGTGAGGTGCCCTGTTTTCGCGACGGTCCAGAAATAGAAGAGGTGGTGGTAATTGAGTCTCATGCCAGGGGCCTCTTAACTGTTCTTTTAAAACGAACGATTCAATCTTTATAAACTATTTTTTATATAAAGCTATCCCCTGCACAGTAAACCTCATACTTGAGGGGGCTTTTATGCAGGAATTTCTGATTTTTTTGTCCATGCCGGCGTTGCTGGTCTGGCTGATTTTGCCGGTCGCATTATTGGTGCTAGCGGCATTCAGCAGTTGGACCCGCAATCCGTTAAAACTGGATCATTGCTGGCGGATAGCGTCCCGCCTTTTTGAAGCATCCATGGTGTCGACGGTAATGGTGGGCATCCTTTTGTTGCTGGGGGGCGGCGTGCCGGAACTGGGGCGTCAGTTTGGTCTCTATCCGGACGGGCTGGCCGTTTGGATGGCGTTGCTGGTGGCATTCATCGGGTGGGTCATCTTGAGGTACGCGGAAAACTACCTTCGAGGCGATCCAACACGCGCCCGGTTCTTGCCATGGTTCCTGACAACACTGGCCAGCGTGCTGTTATTACTCTTCACCGACAACCTTCTGGTACTGGCAGGAGCCTGGGTGGGCGTCAGCCTCGCCCTGCATCATTTGCTCACGCTTTATGGGCATCGCCCGGAAGCGCGGCTGGCGGCTCTGCAGAAGTTCATCATTAGCCGCGTGGGGGATATTTGTGTTGTCGGTGCCGTGTTGCTTTTATACCGCCACTACGGCACCTTCCACCTTCCGGAAATGTTACAGGTAGCGCACACAGGAGTGTCCGGCTCCCTGGCGCTGGACGTGGCCAGTGTTTTGTTTGCTGTCGCGGCCATTCTCAAATGCGCCCAAATTCCCTTTCACGGTTGGTTGTTGCGGGTCATGGAAGCGCCCACCCCAGTCTCCGCTCTGCTGCACGCGGGCGTCATTAATCTGGGCGGGTTCCTCTGGCTTCGGCTTTACCCGGTCTTCGAGGGCTTCACCGCCGGACACCTGTTGTTGCTGAGTATTGGTGGGCTCACGGCCGTGGTTGCGGTTCTTGCCATGATGAGCCAGTCGTCTGTAAAGCACGCGCTGGCGTGGTCGACCTCGGCTCAAATGGGCTTTATGCTCTTCGAGATCGGCATGGGCGCCTACACCCTCGCATTTCTCCATCTTCTCGCACATTCCCTGTACAAAGCTCATTCGTTTCTGGCATCGGGTCGCACTGTGGCCGCATCGAGTGTCATGCCAATCCGGGAGGCCGCCAACCGGGTGAGATTGAGCTGGGCTTTGGCGGCCGGATGCTTGGCGGCTGCAGTGCTTTGGTTTATCCCGGGTCTCGTTAACAACAATCCCGTGCTCGCTGGAATTCTGATTTTGGCGATCAGCGGTGCGGTTGCGGGAATCCCTTCAGGAACCCGAGTTGGCAGCAGGCTACTGCTCGGTTCTCTGGCATTGGCACTTCTGCCGATCTACGGTGTGCTTCATTGGCTGTTAGATCCGATCCTTTTCCAGCCCGCCAATGCCCAATTACCGTTTTTTGCCCTGGTAATCGGCATGGTGGTGTTGCTCGTTCTTCTATTGCTCTCCTCCGTGATCGTTTTCTGTCCTGCAGGTCGTGCTGCGACGTTGCTCAGAATCCATGTCAGTCACGGGTTCTATCTGATGTTGCCGTTTGATCGCATGACGGCTCGGCTATCCAGCCACTTCCGAGGAAAACAGACCGGCGCTCTACCATCGAAAAACGGTATTTCCGTACTGGGAGAAAAATCATGTTGAACACAGCCTTTTCCGGAAACAAGGCGGAACTTGGTGGGTGGCCAAGCCCCCCGACGGTTCTCCCGTCTTGTTCAATGATTCCGCCAAGCTGGCCGTTGAACCGCTGGATTGCTGTGAACCCATGGTGGGGCGTCAGGCATTGTCCCGCGGAGCAGGCCAGCCAGATACCTGGTGTTCAACCAAAGACATCTATGTTCATGCCCATGGCTTTCTACCGCAGCGCCTGGCGGGGTGGACGCATTAAACAGGAGGACCTCAGTGGGGCTATCGAGGAACTGGGAAGTTCCCTCCCGGTTGAACAGCTTTTTCTCGCTTTGGAGAAAGACGAGTCAGACCCATCTCAGTCTGCTCCGCTCATGCTTGAACAGATCCGGGGGGCTGATGGCTTACCAGCGATCGAAACGGTACGAGAGCAAGTGGCGCGCGCCTGTGGGTTGTTCTTCGATCAGCAACAGTCACGGGACTTTTTGCGAGACACCTCGCATTCGTTGTTCAAAAGCTGGCTGGAACAGTCCATCCATGACATAACGCTTGATCGCAGAGTGGGCGTGAAACGCGCTCGTGAAGAGTTAAAGTCGATTTCAAAGAACCATCTTCAAGCCTATGAATGGGCGCATAAAATTCTTAGCCTTTCAGGCTCCGACATCGAAAAACTGGCGTCCAGATTGTTGTTTGAATTGGTGGGCTGGGCATCCTGGTGTCGAGGTGTGGACTGGAGAGAAAGCCTGGAAGGACGAGAAAGCAGTATCGCAAGCGAGCTGCTGGTGGTGTTTCTGGTTTGGGAGGCCATCGCTGTTGACAGTGCAAATACAGATCAGCGCTATCAGTGGCAACGGGCCTGGGGAAGGTTCCGTAACCTGGATTTTGTTACCGATCCGGGCAAGTCCGTCAAAGGTTATGAAAGGGTATGGCACAGGGCCTACGAATACGGGTACAAGTGCCAGTTAACCGCATCGCTGTTTCGCCGTGGCAAGGGTGGAGAATCCGGGAAACCGACCAACAAACCAGCCACTGTCCAAGCGGTATTTTGTATTGATGTCCGGTCAGAGCTGATGCGTCGTCATCTTGAGGATTGCTCCTCGAATATTGAGACCATTGGCTTTGCCGGGTTCTTTGGCATGCCCGTGGTGCACCAGACGCTCACTCCGAACGAAGGTGAGGTCAGACTGCCCGGTTTGTTGGCACCAGCGTACCGATTGGTGGATTCAACCGGGAGCCTGGCGCAGGATCTCAACACGTGCAGGTCTGCAGATTCGAGGGAGACCATTCGGCAATCGATTCGAAAGGCCAAGTACAGCAGCTTCTCAAGCTTCACCCTCGTGGAAAGCACTGGGCTGGCCTGGGCCTGGAAGCTCCTCCGCGACAGCCTGAATCAGGCTAAGACACCTGGCGCGAGCTTCGAACCCGCCAATCGTCGTCTCTATCATTGTCACGGTGGTGATCCGGTCTCAGATAGCGAGCGAGTCAGCTTGGCTGAAAAACTGTTGCGAGGAATGTCGAAAACCACTGACTTTCCGTCCTTGTTGGTTTTCGTGGGTCACGGCAGCCACGGCGACAACAACCCACATCGGGCGAGCCTGGCCTGCGGTGCTTGTGGTGGCCAAAACGGTGGATTGAATGCCTGTGTTGCCGCTGATTTGATCAACGATCCGGTTATTCGTGCCGGACTGGTGGACAGGGGCATACGGATTCCGGATTTCACCATTGCTGTTGCCGCTGAACACTGCACGGTGACGGACTGCGTGACGATCCTGCAAAGAGATTTGATCCCGAATGCCTATCTGGATGCTGTGATTCAGCTGGAACAGAGTCTCGAAGAAGCAGGTAAACGCACCCGCCGTGAACGTGCCACCGCGCTTGGGCTCAATGGCCTCAATGATGAGATTTTGTTGAATTCGATGGTGAAACGGACTTCAAGCTGGTCTGAAATCCGGCCCGAATGGGGGCTCGCCAACAACGCCGCGATCATCTTCGCCAAGCGTTCTCGCACTCGCGGTATCAATCTCCAGGGCCGGGTCTTCCTGCATGACTACGATCCGGTTCTGGATGCCGATGGTGTAATTCTGGAGTCACTAATGAGCGCGCCAATGATTGTTGCCAACTGGATAAATTTGCAGTACCTGGGGTCGGTCTCTGCACCGGATACCTTTGGAGCGGGTAACAAATTGCTGCATTCGGTGGTTGGCGGGAACATGGGTGTCGTTGAGGGCAATAACCCGGACTTGCGATTGGGCTTGTCACTCCAGTCGGTCCATGATGACCAGAAGTGGAGGCACGAGCCTATCCGGCTTCATGTGGTCATTGATGCCCCGCCTGAGCGGATAGAGGCTGTCTTGCGGAAGCAGGCTGATGTCAGGCAGTTGGTCGAGAATCGCTGGCTTTGGTTGTTTCGGTGGGGAGACGGAGGGTTGGAGAGCTACCGGGATGGTAACTGGAACTCCAACTGAAAAGGGCAGCGAGGCTGCCCATCTGAACGTCGGTTTTAAGCTTGATCCCCGGCGTTTAGCAGCTCCGGCTTTTTCAGGGCTTTCTGAAACAAATCCCGCTCTTCGGCGATGGCCATGGCACACTGCTCTGCCTGGTCATCGCTTAATCCTTCAACCTTCCGGCTTAGAAACACCTGTATTTCTTCCGCCAGCTCCAGAATCTTATCCCGAGCATCCGCATCGGCTTTAGACGTAAAGAGCATGGTGTCAGGATGTTTAAGCGCCATATCAAGGCCGTCCCTCTCGGAAAAATAGACTGCTTGTACCGCCATGGTTACTCCTCGCAGTGAATGCGTAATGCTGTATAAAAATACAGTGTACAGGAGGCGAGCCTGTCTCGACAATAAGGATTTGGGACTGGATCAGGCAACCAGGCGCGCAGGGCCTGGCTTAGTAACGCAGCAGTGCGGAACCCCAGGTAAATCCGCCGCCAAAGGCTTCCAGCAGCAGGACTTCATTGCGCTGGATGCGACCATCCCGAACCGCAACGTCGAGTGCCAGCGGAATAGAGGCGGCCGAGGTGTTACCGTGCTCGTTGACGGTCACCACCACACGATCCATGGGCATGTTGAGCTTCTTGGCGGTCGCCGAGATGATCCTGAGGTTAGCCTGATGGGGCACCAGCCAGTCCACATCGGATTTCTGCATCTGATTGGCGTTGAGGGTTTCGTCGACAATCTTCCCGAGAGTGTTTACGGCTACCTTGAAGACTTCGTTGCCTTTCATCTCCACAAAGGCCTTACCGGCTTTCACCTGGTCGTAGCCGTCGGCAATGCCATAAGGCACATGGAGCAGATCTTCGTACTGGCCATCGGCGTGGAGGTGGGTGGAGAGAATGCCGGTTTCTTCACTGGCCTCGAGAACCACGGCGCCGGCGCCATCGCCGAACAGTACGCAGGTGCCACGGTCTTCCCAGTTGATGATGTGGGAAAATACCTCGGCGCCAATCACGAGAGCTTTCTTACTGGTTCCGGTTTTGACGAACTTTTCTGCGGTAGCGAGAGCGTAGACAAAGCCACTGCAAACTGCCTGGATATCAAAGGCGGGGCAGCCACGAATGCCTAGGCGGGCCTGAAGGATGCAGGCGCAACTGGGGAATATTTTGTCAGGCGTGGACGTGGCAAAGACGATCAGATCAATATCGCCGGGCTCAATGCCTGCGGCTTCAATCGCGCGACGGGCGGCGGGCTCGGCCAGATCAACTGTTGTTTGGCCCTCCACGGCGATGTGTCGACGTTCAATGCCAGTGCGCTCCCGAATCCATTGGTCGGTGGTATCGACCATCTTTTCGAGGTCCTGATTAGTAACGATATTCTCAGGCAGGTAAGAACCAGTGCCGGCAATTCGTGCAAACGTCATTCGTGCGTGTCCCGAGGTAAGGCTGTGTGTCGTATTCCCATGCTATACCCACCAAGCACAGAGCGTTATTAGCGATTTGTCAAAGGCCCCCCGAAAATGGCAGCCTCAGCTATTATAAAGAAGCCACCGAACCAAACTCAGAATCGGAGAGGAGAGCACCGTTATGGGAATTTCCAGTCACGAGCTTCACGAAGAGTTTCCTCAGTACAGCGATCTGATTGATCAATTGAAAACCAACGACCCCAAGTTCGGGGACAAGTTCAGGCAATACTCAGAGCTGGACCAGGAAATCGAGGGGCTGGAAAGGCGTGATGCGCCAATCGGAGATGACAAACTCCATCGTTTGAAGCAAAAGCGGGCACACCTGAAAGACCAGATTTACCAGACTCTGGTGCAGAATGGACATGCCTCCTGAAGAAAACTCACGAACTCTGAAAACCGGGCCATTTCAGGCCCGGTTTTTTTCATTAAATTGCGTTAAAACGGCCTTGCAGAGGCTCTGATAAGTGTTTCCAAGTATTCAGACTGTAACGTCAAGTCATTAGAATAGGTGCCTAATCAAACAGGGTTTCGAATTCCGAAACTCATGACTACTGAAACTGGAGATACGATATGAAAAGAGCTGCTTCTTTCTATAAAGGCTGGCGCATGAAACGCAACTTCGTTCACCTGGTGATGACCACTGACCGTCGCCTGCTGAATGACGTTGGTTTTTCACCTGACGTGGTTCATCAAAAGCTGAGCACGCCTTTCTGGAAGTTTTAATGTCTTCCAGACATGCCCGGGGTAGTAGTAATCTGGCCGTTTAACCCTCGGCCGGCCCCGGGCAATCCATGCCTTCCTTCGATTGTAAAAAATCTTTCCTAGCGAACCCTGAACCGGCGCACCAGAACGTCCAGATCGTCTGCCATTCCGGCCAGCGATTTGCTCGACTGGTTTACATGCCCGATGTCCTCGGCGAGCTTGTCGATAGCCCCACTGCTTGCTTCAACATTTTGCGTCATCTCTGCCGCAGTAGCTCGTTGCTGCTCCGTTGCACTGGCGATTTGTGTGGTCATTTCAACGATGCGGTGTACGGCGGAAAGAATGTTCGACAGGGCAGTCCCGGATTTACCGGCTTCTGTGGTTGCCTCACTGGCCATTTGCTTGGCCCGGCTCATGTCCACAACTGCTCCGGCGGCACCTTCCTGCAGGTTGGAGACAATGCGCTCAATGTCGACCGTTGAGTCCTGCACTCGTTTAGCCAATCCGCGAACCTCATCGGCGACCACGGCGAAGCCACGACCTGCCTCACCAGCGCGGGCAGCCTCAATGGCGGCATTCAAAGCCAGCAGGTTGGTCTGTTCTGCGATGTTTTGAATCACCTCTAGAACACTGCCGATTTCGCCGGATTCGTTTTCCAGGCGCTGAATTCGAGTCGAGCCTTCTTCCACCTGGTGGGCCAGATCCGACACCGCCTTGATGGCTGTTGTCACCGTCTCTTGGCCGTTTTCGGCCAGGGAGGCTGCCTGTCGTGCAGACTCATCGGTATCGTTGGTGTTGGAGGCGATCTCCTCCGAGGTAGACACCATCTCTTGCATGGCGGCAGACACCTGAGTGATCTGATCCCGCTGTTGCTCGGAGTTGGCGGTGGTACGGTTAGTAATCCCGGACAGTGATTCCGATTCGGTTGTCAGCTGGTGCGAGGCAGTCACAATCTGGCTGATGGTGTCTTCCAGGGTTTCAAGGAAGGAGTTAACGGCGCCAATGAAATCGCCGACTTCGTCGGGCCGGCCCTTCGTCAGTCGGGTAGAGACATCGCCGTTATTGGCACTGATCGCTTCCAGATAATCCAGGATTTCCCGTCTTGCCCGCTTCACGCTCGAGCCCATCAATCGGCTCATCAGAATGGCAACGATTAAGCCAAGTACTACCGACACGGCGAAGGCGGCGATGGTGAACTGCAAAGCTTTGTCGGTTTTTGCGTCGGCGTCGTCAGCTACTGCTTCAAGAGCCCCAAATACATTGTCTTCGAGTCTTCTAGCCATCTCGGCTATTTCAGGTCCGAGAGTATCCAGCTTCTGGTTTTTTACCTGTATTACGATATTTTGCTGGACCAGCAGTTTCTCAACCGCGGCCTGATAACCTGCAAGTTCCTGGACTGCCGTGTCGAAATACTCCCGAACGAAGTCGGGCACGTCCGACTCGTCGATCAAACCGAGTGCGTCCTGAAGATCTTCAATGGCGTAGCCAAGCGATTTTTTGGAGGCCTCATCACCATTAGCGAAATAGCGTTGGGCGGACATGCGCATCATCAGGGTATCGCTGATGAGTTGCTCAAGTACGGCCCTTAACCGGCTATCCGGGTTTCGGTTGGCGACACCGTCCAGTGCGCGCCGCAGCGCTTTAGAGGCGTTAGGACCGTGAACATCCAGTTCATCCCGGATGATCGACAACACCTGTTTCTTGGCTGGCACCAGCTCGTTTTTAAAAGCAGCTGCGTATTGCCGGGTGGCCCTTTCGATTTCGTCAACGAGCCGGGCGCGTTCCGGATCGTGGATGTCTTCCTGGGCGCTCGCCATACTTTCTTCGAATTCGTCTTCCAGCTCGGAAAACGACGAGAGAAGCTCTTCGTTGCCGGTGGAATAGTAGTCGAAAACCCGAAGCCTCATTCGGTAGAGGTTGATTAACGCGTCTGTAGCCGTGGCCGTATCGGGCGCCAGATCCCGAGCGACAGTGTCCATGCTTTCGTCGAGTATCTGGAACTCACGGACGCTGTAAAAGGTGACAAACGCAAAAAGCAGCAGGATGAAGACCGGGGCAATGAGAAGTTTGCCGGGTACACCCAGTTTTCGCTCAATCGATTCCAGCGCAGAGGCAGCCATTTTTTTACCTTCTAGTTGTTCTAATGATGGGTAACTTAACGGCCGATTAGAAGCAAACTGAAGAAGATAGGTCCAATAAATCCTAAGCGCGGTGCGCTGCCTGTTTACGCCAAAACAACCGGGATGGCGTTACACCATCCAGCCAAAGAGGAAGCGGAACAGGCTGCCAAAGATGTTGCGGTCATCCTTTGGCTCAGCGTGTTTTTCTCTCTGCGCTGTCTGTGCTGTTGGCGTTTCCTGCGCCTCTGTTTTCGGGGCTTGTGCAACCGGCTCGTCCACTTCCGTCTTTTCGGCGGCAGTCGCCTCGTTTGGCAATTGCCTCATCCATGCGACGGTTTCCGCGTTAGTGGGCTCTGCGGTTTCGGGGGCTGGAGACTTCACCTTGGCCACATCGGTGCCAGGCGCAGGCTTTTCAACGGACTGTGGTACCGGTTCCGCCTTGGGTGCTGAGGGGGATGAGTGTGCTGCGGGCGCTGGAGCCGACTCGCTCACAACTTTGGTTGGCGGGGTGGCGGTAGTTTGGGGAGCAGCTTTGGGAGTCGGCTCGGAAACAACGGCGTCCGCCGGTTTGTTGGGCTGGCTCTGGGATTGAACCTGTGGCTTGGGTTTCTCAGCAACGGCCAAGCCCTGCGTGTTATCAGATTCAGCGGGTGTGCTGGCAGCAACTGGCGCAGCGGCTGGCTCGGGCGCGATTTCCTTCACCGAGAACGCAGGCTTGGGTTGGAGGCGGCGCTGAGGTTGAGCCTTGGAACCGGGCTTGGGTTCAGAGATGCCTAAGGCGGCCAGGGCCGCTGTTTTGTTGGCGACGACGTTACCTGATATTGCTTGCCCGGAGCTGTTGGAAATCCCAAGTGCAGAAAGAGTGTCTGGGTCCAGAACACCGGAAGCTTCCAGTGTGCCATTACGAGTCTGGAAATCGCGAATGCCTTGTCGCAGGGCTTTGTCCATCCAGCCATCGGCCCGGCCAATGTAATAGCCGGCGCCGTAAAGGGCGTTTTCGGCCGCAAAAATGACGTTAACGCTGTTGGCCTGGGCCTGAGAGCTGACGGCGAGTGCAGCGGACAATAACAGGCCCTTGCTGACGGTGCTGACGGTGCTGAGTTTGGCGGAATTCATACGAGTAACCCTCTCTGGATGTGATGGGGTTGTGCGAATGGGTTGAGTATCGACCAGATCTTTACTGTATTCCGTGCACCACCACACAGTGTGCCAACAACGGCGACGGGTTCATGCATTCGTGGCAGCAAGAATCGGGCAAGATTCGGATGGCATCAGCATAGGAAACCGGTTCTGATGGTTGTATGGTTTCAGGAATGAGGATGCGGTGATGCCAATGCCAAGCGAAACGACAATGCAAGGTACCAATTCCGGGCGCGATTCCGATAAACGTCGTGCCCAGATGATTCAGCTGGCGCGTACCATTGAACAGCGAGCCGACCAACCACTCACGCTGGCAAGTCTGGCTGAGGAAGTGGGGCTGTCTCCGTCGCGCCTGCAGAAAGTGTTCAAGGACGTTCTCGGGGTGTCGCCCAAGACCTATCAAGACGCTGCGCGGATGCGCCAGTTCAAGCAATCGCTCAGGCAGGGCAGTGGCGTAACGGATGCCATTTTTGAATCCGGGTATGGCTCTGTGAGCCGGGTGTATGGCGAGGGAAAACGCAGCATGGGAATGACGCCAACGGCGTACCGGGCAGGTGCCGAGGGCGAGCGTATCAGCTACGCCTATCGGAATACCTCACTGGGCCTGGTGATGATGGCGGCCACCGACCAGGGCGTGTGTTTTGTGCAGTTTGACGATACTGCTGATTCACTGCTCGATGCGCTCCAACGCGAATTTCCCAAGGCAGACCTGAGTGCTTCCTCAGCGCAACACGCCCCGGAGCTGGATCAATGGATTGAAGCGCTGGATCGTCACATTGATAACGCGGCGCCAAGACCTGATATTCCTCTCGATATCCGTGGTACCGCATTTCAGATCAAGGTCTGGAACTTCCTGCGGACCATTCCGGAAGGCTCGGTGCTCAGCTACAGCGATGTGGCCAATGGCATTGGCAAATCCAAGGCTACCCGTGCCGTCGGGACGGCTTGCGGCAAGAATCGGATTGGCTTGCTGGTTCCGTGTCACCGGGTGCTTAGGGGCGATGGTCAGCTCGGAGGCTACCGCTGGGGGCTTGAGCGTAAACAGGCGTTACTGACGATGGAGAGCCAGCGAAACCCGCAGCCCGCTGACCAGGCCCAGTGATAAGCCACTCAGCGCTGAGTGGCTACCAAGTTAAAGGAGCAGGGCGGCGAAGCTAATCCACAAAATTGGACTGGCTGGAAATCAGCGAGGACAGCTCCAGATCCCAGTGCTCCATGCCGCTGCGGCTGTACACGTAATGCCCGCTCAGGGATTTCATCTGCGGAATGCGGTCCGGTTTCATCCCATTCAGGATCATCGACGCCAGGCGCGCTGCGGTCAGCCCTTCCTGATGGGCAGATACGGTGAAGCCGCCTATGCCTGCCTGCTCACCCACAAAGATGTCCCAGAATGAGAAGATCGGCACCTGGGCGCGGTTGTAGGCCTCGGTCATGATTTCTTTCGGCGGCGCGTAGTTGTCGTTTTCGTCGCGGATGGTGTGGTAGGTGCCAACAACAATCGCGTCGTACCGGTAATGGGCGTTAAACACCGATTCCAGCCAGGTTTGCTTGTCATTGGTCAGGACAATATCGAGACGCGACCCGTAGAGGGTAGGCTGGCGCTCATCCCCGAAATACTCATTTACCGCATTGCGCATGGTTGGTGAATCATCCATCAGGACCAGAAAGCGTTCATTCTTCTTCAGCACCTTGCGCAGGTGTCGAATACTCTCTCCGAAAAATGGCCGCTCGAGGATGCCCGTCACCAGAGGGTGGTTTAGTGTCGGGTGCTGTTCCGGGCCGCCGTTGACACCCAGGAACACAACGGGAATCTGCTGGCTCACCAAATGCTCGGCCATAAGGGTAAAGGCGTTGTCGTCGCCGAGAATGGCAACATCTGGCTGAATGCTGGCAACGGCCTGCTGAATCTCGGCAACTTTCTGGGGCCATTCCGATTTTTTCAGCCGCTTGGTGTCCAATTCGAGGATGTGAATATCGTGCTTTGTTCCTAATACCGATTTTACAGCGGCAACGTAGTCGGCATCCCATTTGTAGCCGCCGTGATAGCTTTCTATCACGACCACGGTCTTGCCAAAACACATCGGGCTGAACAGCAAAAAGGTCAGGAGAAATAGTCGCATGCAATGTTCCTTGTTGTTATTGAGGCGTGCCTGGAATTTTTGAAAAAACTCAACAGTTGCGACTAAAAACTATTCAAAAACTGCACCATATCCGCACGTGTATGATTTATAGGGGATTGTCAGCGTACAGGTGCAAACTTGTCCTGAATTCTGGATACAAATGTCCGGCTTTACGTACAGGTTTTGTCCGTCATTCAGGACAGTTGTAGGGCAGGCCGGTCATTCAGGTAGTCGGTCAAGAAGTAACGCCGGTGGATCTGGGATTCCGGGGGTAATAACTCTCGGGCAGGTGCTCGATGTGGGGGAAAAATCGGGTGTCTTTGTAGGGCATTTTCATGAAGCCGGACACGCCCAACCCGGTGATTTGTTCCACCGCCGACAGGATTTCATCCAGCAGCCGGCTGAATTCCGGCTCCTGGTCCGGATCCAGCAGCCGGTAATGGCTGTGAATCTTCAGGTGCTTGGGCAGGGCTTCAAAGATGATCATCCCGGTATGATGGATATTGTTCAGCGCTTCCAACGCATGGATGATGGTTTCCGGCAGTACCAGAAACTCTTCGGGATCCGGGCCGTCCTCGAAGTAGGAGTGAACGCGGGTTTCGTCTTCCACCTCCGGTGCCGAACTGACCTCGTAGTGCAGGTTCATGTCGGGTGTTACCAGGAATGGCTGATCTGGGTCGGCGCGATCAATGTGCAGGGTGTTTCGGGCGTTGAACAGACAGCTCTTGAAGATACCCTTGCGATAGATTGCCTGGGCCAGATACACCATGTTGTTGACCGCCTGCACAAAGGCCGTTTTAAGGCTCGGGTCGTGCAGGTTCAGGGAGGTGTCGATGTACACGCCGTCGGTCTCCCAGCGCACCGCGAGGCCACCTTCGACCGGGTATCGGCCTAACCGACTGACCGCCGCCAGGAAGGCTTTTTCGGTTTCGCCCATGCCTTGCATGAAGTTCTTGTAGTAACGGTCCAGCTGTACGTCGTTGACGTCGTTCAGGGTTTCCGGCGCGCCTTCTTCCCTCAGGAAAGACTTCCGGGAGCTGTAAACGACTGTATCAATCTCCTGGTCCGAGGCCCGCACCCACACCGGAACCTGCGGCGTGACTGGTTTGGCCGGCAGGTCAATCATCACGGTGTGTGCCATTCTTGGCATTTCACTCAGGTAGTAATCGCCGGCTATGCGGCGGGTTTCCGGATCCGGTGACAGCATGCCATCCAGCATGCGCGCAAATTCCATGGGTAGCCCGAGCGAAGACGCCGGAATAGCCTGATGGCCGAACCGGCAGGACTGGCCCGAGGCCAGGGCATACAGGGTGCCGGCCGCGCCCTGTTCGTCAAAGCGCGGTGACGAGAGCCCGCCGTTTAACTGTTCCGAGCCAATGAAATAGACATCGCCGAGCCGGGCGTTGGTTTGCTGAAGGTTATCGGACATCAGCTCCATCACATTGGCGGTGATGAACTGCTGGTTGGCATCCAGCTGTGCGAACACCGACGAGCCCCAGTCAATCAGGGCGATGTTTTCGGTGCTGGCGTCGAAGACCAGGTTCGAAGGCTTGATGTCGCCGTGCACGATGGGGCGTCCGGCCGGGCCGGATTCACGCCGCAGGTTGCGCAGTATGTCCGCAAGCTGATCGGCAATTCGAATGATGAGCCGCGGTTTCAGGCGACCCTCACGGAGGGATACTTCTTCAAGATTAAGACCTGCGGCCCGTTCCATCACCAGAATGGGCTGGTTGTGGGCGCGCTGGTAGGAAATCAGTCGGGGAACTCTCGGGTGCCGAACCTGCTCGAGAATGTAGGCTTCATCTTCCAGCCGATCCTGGAGGTGCTGGGGCAGGTTGATGCGGGTGAACTTGAATACGTGCTCCAGATCGCTCGTGCCTTTCAGACTGAGGCGGCCGGAAAACACGAACCCGTAGGCACCTTTGCCAATCATCTCGATGTCATGGTAACCGAGCTGGCGGAGCTGGGCGGCGCACAGCGCCACCCAGTCCTTGAGCTTTTTGGCATCGTCATGACTGAGCAGGTAAACAGATTGCTCTTCGGGTATGTAGAACTGCTGGATCTGTTTTGCCTGCGTCATGATTGCCCGTTAGCCCATATGCAGCAGCATCGACTGCGGCGATTCCAGGTAGCTTTTCCATCGATTGCAGAAGCGGGCAATGGTGCCGCCATCAATAATGCGATGATCACCGGCCCAACTTACTGTCATGATAGCCCGTTCCACGACCTGACCATTGGCATCAAAGCGCGGCAGCTTCTGGGTCCGGCCAAGGGCAACGATGGCCACTTCCGGCACGTTGATAATGGGTGAGGCGTAGGTGCCGCCCAATGCGCCAATGTTGGAAATGGTGATGGTGCCGCCCTTGAGGTCTTCCTGACTGACCCGACCTGATCGTGCGGCTTCGGTCAGTCGCGCCACTTCGTCAGCAACGCCCAGCATAGTCAGGCTTTCAACGCCTTTGACGTTGGGGACCATCAGGCCGGCCTTGCCGTCCACCGCCATGCCGATGTTGCATTGGGACAGGTAGTGAATCTCGCTGACATCGTCATTGATACGGCTGTTGAGCACCGGGAATTCCTGCACCGCCAGAGCCATGGCCTTCATAAAGAAAGGCATCAGGGTGAGGCGCGAGCCTTTGGCTTCGGCCTCTACTTTAAGCTTCTCGCGCAGGGCCAGCAGGTCGGTGACATCGATGTCCTCACTGTAGATGAAATGGGGAATCGTGGTTGCCGAGGTGACCATGTTGCGGGCCATGGCAGCTTTCATGCCCTTGATCGGCTCAACGCGAACTTCTTGCTCGCCCGCTGCTTGCCGGCGACCGCTAGTGGGTGCCGGTTTGGCCTCAGCAGAAGGTGCCTGGCTTTCGGGCTTGGTTGCTGGCTTATCGAGATGAGCCAGCACATCGGCCTTCAGCACGCGGCCGTCTTTACCGGAACCACTAATGTCGGCCAGATTCAGGCTGTGTTCCCGGACCAATCGACGAACCGCCGGGCTGGCCGGAATGCGTTGCCGGTTCTGTGCTGCCGCCGGTTGCGCAGCGGCTGGCGCTGAATCCTGGGCGGGAGCCTGGCTGGGCTTGGCCTTCGGCTCGACCGGCTCGTCACGTTCGCGAGGGATAAAGGCAAACAGAGGCGAGTGCACCTGCGCCATTTCCTGCTGCTGATGGTAAAGCTTGGTGACTCGGCCGGCCTTGGGTGCGGTGATCTCAACCATCGCCTTGTCGGTCATTACGTCTACCACGGGCTGGTCTTCCTCAATCTCGTCACCTTCGGAAACGCGCCATTCCACCACTTCACACTCAACAATGCCTTCGCCAATATCCGGCAGGATAAAATCTTCGGTGGCATCATCGCCCTGATTCGCGGTGGCCACGGAGGCCTGCTCGGCAGACGGCTTTTCTTCCGCTGAGGGCTCTTCTCCCGCTGAGGGCTCTTGTCCTGCTGAAGGCTCTGGTTCTTTGGCTTCCGGCTTCGATTGTCCAGCGCCGGATTCATCATCTTCGCCGACCAGTTCGAATAGCGGGGCATGCACCTTCGCGATGTCGCCTTCCTTATGATAAAGGCGAGTCACTCGGCCTTTGTAGGGCGCAGGAATTTCCACCAGGGCCTTGTCGGTCATTACCTCGGCCACCGGCTGATCTTCTTCGATCAGATCGCCTTCACTGACCAGCCATTTGACCAGTTCACATTCCACGATACCTTCGCCGATATCGGGCAGTATAAAATCACTCATGGTTACTCTCCTGTCCTGATACCAGCCTAGAAATCGACGCTCGCCCTGATGGCCTCATAGACCTTCAGGTGATTGGGCAGGTGCTCTTTTTCCAGCACCAGCGGGAACGGTGTGTCGATCCCGGTAACCCGTGCAATCGGAGACTCCAGATACAGGAAGCAACGGTCCTGTATGGTGGCGGCGATTTCACCGGCGAAACCGCCGGTCAGGGGAGCTTCGTGAGTGACCACCAGGCGTCCGGTTTTAAACACCGAGTTGGCAACGGTTTCCACATCCCAGGGCAGGATGGTCCTCAGGTCGATAATCTCACAGGAAATGCCTTCTTTTTCGGCCATTTCCACGGCTTTCTCGATCACTTCCATCTGGGCGCCCCAGCCCAGCAGGGTAATGTCCGAGCCTTCCTTGATTACTTCGGCTTCGCCCAGCGGCAGGCGGTAATCCTCATCAGGCACTTCGCCAACGGAGGCGCGATACAGCCGCTTGGGTTCGAAGAACAGGGTAGGGTTGGGATCATGAATCGCGCCCAGCAACAGGCCCTTGGCCTGATGAGGGTTGCGCGGTACCACAATCTTCAGACCGGGTGTGTGAGCGAAATAGGCTTCCGGTGACTGCGAGTGGTAAAGACCACCGGCAATACCGCCGCCATAGGGCGCTCGAATGGTCAGGCCACCTACATCAAACAGGTTGCCAGAGCGGTACCGGAACTTGGCGGATTCGTTAACGATCTGGTCGAACGCCGGAAAGATGTAATCCGCAAACTGAATCTCGGCCACGGGCACCGAGCCCTGCGCGGCCAGGCCGTTGGCAAAGCCGATGATGCCCTGTTCCACCAGTGGGGTGTTAAAGCAGCGGGCCTTACCGTACTTTTGTTGCAAGTTGCTGGTGGCTCGGAAAACGCCGCCAAATACACCGACGTCTTCGCCAAAACACAGTACTTTCTCGTTTTCGGCCATCGCCGTGTCCAGGGCATTGTTGATGGCCTGGAGCATGTTCATCCTACTCATCTCAGGCCCCTCCCTTCGCGTGTTCGGCACTCTTTGGGTACTCATCCGGATACTTGCGGATGTGCGCTTTTACCTTTTCGAACTGTTCTGCCAGGTGCGGCGGAACTTCGTCGTAAACATCGGTAACCAGCGTATCGAGTGCGGGAGGTGGCCGCTTCTGCGCCCGCTTCATGGTTTCAAGCACTTCGCGGCGCATGTTTTCCTGAAGTTGCTTTTCGTCGTCTTCGCTCCACCACTTGCGGCTTTCCAGCCACAAACGCATGCGCAGGATCGGATCTTTCTCGCGCCAGACGGCTTCTTCGTCTTTGCTGCGATAACCTGAGGGGTCGTCGGAGGAGGAGTGGGCAGCCAGGCGATAGCTCATGGCTTCTATCAACACGGGGCGGTTATGCTCCACCGCCAGCTTTCGTGCTTCCTGAGTGGCCTGGTACATGGCCAGGATGTCGTTGCCGTCCACCCGGATCACGTCCATCTTGTAGCCGTAGGCGCGGGGTGCAACACCGTCGGCCGCAAACTGTTCAGCGGCGGGTGTTGAAATGGCATAGCCGTTGTTGCGGCACAGGAAGATCACCGGCACGCGGTGCACGGCGGCCATGTTCAGGGCGGCGTGGAAGTCGCCTTCGGAGGCGGCGCCTTCGCCGAAGTAAGTAATGGTGCAATGACCTTCGCCCGCCATTTTCTGGCCGTAAGCGTAGCCTGTGGCCTGAGGAATCTGAGTGGCCAGGGGCGATGAAATGGTCATGTAGTTGAGTTTTTTGGAACCATAATGGACGGGCATCTGGCGGCCCTTGCCATAGTCCAGCTCGTTACCGAACAACTGGTTCATAAACTCGTCGATGGAGAAACCGCGATAGGCGAGGGCGCCCTGTTCCCGGTATTGCGCCATGATCATGTCACCATCATCCAGCGCAGCGGTGCTGCCGATAACGGCGGCTTCTTCACCGGTGCACTGCATGTAAAAGCTCAAACGCCCCTGGCGCTGAGCGGCAAGCATGCGCTCGTCGAGAATCCGCGTGGTGACCATGGCCCGGTAGATACGCAGGGCCTTCTCTTTATCAAGATCAGGAGCCTTGGCGCTCTTGTAGAGCGAGCCGTCCTGTTTCAGTAACTTGAAGGTGGGAATCCGGAATTCCGCACCATCGGTAAACACTGGGGAATATACAACTTTGGATTTTGTTGTTGTCATAATCCTCTTCCTGGGGTGATGGCCTGAGGAACAAAACACTCCTTTTGGGAGTGTAGTTAAAGTCTCGAAAGACAGCCTGACGGGATCGGGTGAGATCTGTGTCAGGGTTGGAACGCGTTTACCTTAACGTAAACTTCCGTGTTGGGGTAGACCTGTTGCGGGATTTTAAGGGTTTTTGGCGGCTAAAAATTTGTGGGGCCTCTTCAATAACAATGGCATGCCGGTGGGCAAGAGTGTCTTGGTTCCTGTTTAAGGATCGGCCAAAACTGGTTCCCAGGGAAGGGGTGAAGCATGGTACCTTCGGGCCCTAGTACTTTTTGGTACGGTCCCTTTGTAGACTAAACCTGTGGACTAAACTCACGAAAATTCAGGCGGATGGATAAAGTTTATGAACGTGATCATCATCGGCGCGGGGATTATGGGCACCACTCTTGCGACCTTGGCGAAAGAGCTGGCTCCCGAGTTGGAAGTGACCATTCTGGAGCGGTTGGATCATGCCGGGGCGGGTAACTCCTGGGTATTCAACAACGCCGGTACCGGGCACGAGGCCAACTGCGAGCTTAACTACACCCCCGTGGATGAAGAGGTCATTTCAGTTGAGAAGGCTTTGAAGATCCACGCTCAGTTCAATATCGCCAAGCAGTTCTGGGCGCATCTGATCGAAAGGGGCGCCATTAAGGACCCGAAGAGTTTCATCAACCGCACCAAGCACTGCACCATTGTGTCTGAGTCGTCCATTGAAGAGCTAAGACTGCGGTTTAAGGAAATGTCAGCTCATCATTTCTTCGAGAACATGCAGTACTCCGAGGATTTCGACGAGATCAAGAGCTGGATTCCGTATCTGATGGAGGAGCGCCCGCGCCACGAAAAGATGGCGGCGACGGTGATTGAAACCGGTACCGACGTCAATTTTGGCGCCCTGACTGAGCAGATGGCCGCCCACGCCGTGCAGGAGCTTGGTGTGAAAATCGAATACGGCACTCACGTGAAGCGTGTGCACCGCAGCCCCACCGGCCGCTGGCTGATCGAAGCCGAGCAGAACGGGGCCGCGATACAACATCGGGCCGATGTGCTGTTTGTGGGCGCGGGTGGCGGCGCCTTCCCGCTGTTGAAGAAAAGCCATCTGCCATTCCGCAGTCGATTTACCGGGTTTCCAGTTGGCGGGCGGTTCCTGCAGGCACCGATCAGTGCAGAGCAGGCCGAGCTATACCGGGCGAAAACCTACGGCAAGGCGGCCGTTGGCGCGCCTCCCATGTCGGTGCCGCACCTGGATTTACGGGTCGCGGATGGTCAGCACTATCTTCTGTTCGGGCCTTTCGCGTCCTTCAAACCGGTATTGGAGAAAGGGCGCGGGTTCTTTGATTACCTCAGCTCTATGCGATTGCACGATATTCCAGGCCTGCTGAACGTCGCCCTGGAGCACTTTCCGCTGGTTAAGTATCTGGTCTCGGAGACCTTTAAAGGCGAGAAAAGCATGTTCGAGGAGCTCGAAAGCTTCGCACCAGGCATGAGCAAGAAATTCAACTGGAAAGCCATAGAGGCTGGCCAGCGCGTGCAAATCATTAAAGACGGTGATTTACAGATGGGCACTGAGATTCTTGTGTCCAGCGACAAGACCTATGGCACGTTGCTAGGCGCGTCGCCCGGGGCCTCAGTTTCGCCTGAGGTTATGTTGCGGTGTCTGGAGCGGCTATTGCCCTCGATCTTTACCAAAGACGAAGCCCAGCAAAAGAAGAAAAAGATCTTTCCCGAGGACGATCTGGACACGTTGATTAACAACCCGGAGCGCTACCGGGAAATTCGTGATTCGGCGAATAACTTACTGGGAATTGGCCAGCCCGATAACCAATAAGAATGTTCCTGAGAGCGGCCAACGTGCCGCTCTCAGGAGAGTTATCGAGCAATCGGCCCATGGGTTTTCAGCGCGTCAATAAATCCGCGATGATCTGCCGTGCCACATCTTCCGGAGACTGCTCGGAATTATCGATCTGGAGCGCATTTTTGTGCTCAATGGGTAGGAATTGCCACTCAGACAGCAACTCGGAAAGGTGGTCCCGGCAGGAGATCTTGTGACTTTGCTGCCGCTCTACTGACACTGAACGGCTGAGTAGTACGTCATGCCTCGGGTGAAGCTGAACTGGGTAGACTTCAATGCCTTCAGATTCAAAAAAATCCAGGTATCGACGGATTTCCTTTTCATCTTCCTGCGCGCAGGTCATGAAGGTCATCACCATGCGCGCAACCCCAAGTTCATTCGCCTTGGACAGCGTCTGGCGTCTGATTGAATTGGTAAAGTGGTGGAAGTCTTTATCACCGAAGGCGTCATAAATGGCCATGCTCAGATCAACCGCCAGGTGATTGTGAAAAAGCTTGAAATTGTGATTTCTCTGCAAGGCTTTTGCGACGGTCAACTTCCCCGCGGCTGGTGGGCCATGAAGCCAGACTAATTGCATTGGCATTCGACTTCCTTATTTGTCAGGCCAGCGAACGGTGGAGGCGAAATCGATAAATCGATCGATCTCCTCCTGATTGTCACTGTCCGCCCACTCAAAACCAATGGATCGTTGTGCCGACAGTTCTGTAAGAGGGCGTTTTACAACGTTCGGGGCATCATAATGCGCCGGAACGATCGCTATCCCAACGCCCTGTTGGACCAAAGATAGCGCCCGGTCGTCCTGATTAGTCACATAAGCCACGTTTAGCCGGGTACCTGCCGATCTCATTAACTCCTGCAACATCAGGCGATATTCACAGTGGGAGCGGGAAACGAAGGGTTCGCTCTCAAGATCGGAAAGAGTCAGTGAAGGCGATTCACTCAGATGGTGATGCGCTGCCATGGCGACCATGTACGGTTCGGTAAACAGAGATTTTGAATGTATAAAGCTGTGTCTGCTGGCGGAACGTCCAGAGAGCACGGTGAACGCCAGATCAATTCTGCCTTTCCTGGCTAACTGCTCCATTTCATCATTGCTGGCGTCGAAAACCTGGAGTCTTAGCCTGAGATTTTCGCGGCGGTAGGGTTCGATCAGTCGGGCAACGTTGGCAATGGACAAAGTGTTGATGACCCCGAGCCTCAGCATCCGTTGCTGGTCATGATTCTTGAGCTCATCGCGAGCTCTGTTGCATTCGTCTACGATGCGCGTGGCGCGCTCAAACAGGGTTCTGCCGGCGGGCGTTAATACTACGTTGCGCTTGTTTCGCGTGAACAGTTTTACGCCAAGTTCACCCTCCAGTTTTGCTATCGATGCTGATAGTGCCGGTTGAGAAACAAAGGCTCTCTTGGCTCCCCGAGTGAAGCTTTCCGATTCGGCCGCCGCGAGGAACAGGCGCAGTTGCTGCAGTTCCATGTCATAACCGTTGGTTGTGGTAAGGATTCAAATAATCGATTTCCTATATGTTATTCGGTGGGATAGGCTTTGACCAGTTCCATCACTGAATCAGGAGACGGGAATGGCAACCGAAGACCAGCCAATCGCTTTGGTCATCGGCGCAGGAGACCATCTGGGATCAGCAATTGCGCGCCGCTTTGCCAAGGAGGGTTACCACCTCGTGGTCACTCGTCGACGTGGAGATCTGGATACGCTCAAGGCTGAAATCAGCGCCTTGGGGTCAAGTGCCACCGCCATTCATTCCGATGCCCGCGATGAGAACCAGGTCAGCGAACTGATCGACCGGGTGGAATCGGAGCTGGGTCCAATACGGGTGGCTGTGTTCAATGTCGGCGGAAATGTCCGGTTCGATCTCTGTGAAACCACCACCCGGATCTATCGAAAAGTCTGGGAAATGTGCGCGCTGGCGGGTTTTCTGGTGGGGCGGGAAGTTGCCAGGAAAATGTTGTCCCGCAACGAGGGAACCATCCTGTTCACCGGAGCCTCGGCAAGCCTCAGAGGTGGCCGTGGTTTTGCTGCGTTTGCCGGAGGCAAGCATGCCCTGAGGGCGTTGGCGCAAAGCATGGCCCGGGAGCTGGGGCCACAGGGCATTCACGTAGCCCACGTGGTTGTTGATGGTCTTATCCGTAACGAGGCAACCGCTGAATTTCTACCAGACCTTTATACGAGTAAAGGAGAGGACGGCATCATCGAGCCTGATGATCTCGCTGATATTTACTGGCACCTCCATAACCAGCCCCGCTCGGCCTGGACGTTCGAGCAGGATGCCCGTCCGTTCTCCGAGTCCTGGTAGCCCCTGACCAAAAAGAGGTATTCAGTATGAGCAAGAGTGTTGATTTCTATTACGATTTTATAAGCCCCGCATCCTATTTCGCGTGCATGCGGCTACCGGAACTCACCAAAGAAACCGGCGCCACAATCAACTACAAGCCGGTTCTGCTCGGGGGGGTCTTCAAAGCGACAGGCAACACCTCTCCGGTAACGGTCCCCGCGAAGTGGGAGTGGATCAAAGCCGACTTTCAGCGGCACGCCGATTACTATGGCCTTCCTTTCCAACTAAACCCACATTTTATCTTCAGCACGGTGAACGCCATGAGAGGCGCGCTTTGGGCGCTTTCGGCAGGACGGATAGAGGCATACAATCGAGCTATGTTTTCTGCCGCCTGGGCGGAGGGTCGGGATCTGTCGTCCCCGGAGGTTCTCGCGGACATCCTTAACCGGGCGGGCTTCGATGCTGATGAAGCGATGGCGGCCATCGCGCAACCCGCGATAAAAAGTGAGTTGATAGAAGCCACAGATGAGGCAGTAGCCCGAGGCGTGTTCGGAGCACCCACCTTTTTTGTCAACGACGAGCTGTTTTTCGGGCAGGACCGCATGGATTGGGTTAAAAGGGCGCTCATCTGATGTTTCGGACCCCGCTTTTCTTCAATCATTTCCGGCTAGCCGGCTTTTGAGGTGTTCATGAATGACCCAGCCCAACGTTATAAGGTTCTGACCGCAGGGGTTTTGAACCTGATCCTGGTGATGGGTATTTCCCGCTTTGCCTACACGCCACTGTTACCGGCCATGCTGGAGAACACAGACCTGGGAGCGGCTGAAGGCGGTTGGTTGGCGGCGATTAACTATCTGGGTTACCTGTGTGGCGCGTTAATCGCGTCGATGATCAGTGACCTGGAACTCAAGGACCGGCTGTATCGGATAGGCCTGTTCTTGGCCGTGGTTACAACAGCGGGCATGGGGCTGACTGAAAACTTCTGGCTTTTGTCGATCCTGCGCTTCGTGGCTGGTTTGAGCTGCGCCGCCGGTATGCTTATAGGTTCGGGGTTGGTGCTGAATTGGCTGATGCGGAATAACCATCGTAGTGAGTTGGGCATTCAGTTTAGTGGCGTTGGCCTGGGTATGGTTCTGTGTGCTGCCGCCGTTGAGCTAATGAACACGGTTTTTGATTGGCGCGAGCAGTGGCTGGTATTGACCGCGATTGGTGCCATCCTTCTGATTCCGGCATTGGGCTGGTTGCCGCGACCGGTGCCGGTGCCCGTCGGGTTCAACCACAAATCCATGGAGGATTCGCCACCCAGTGCCGCCTTCATGAGACTGTTCACCGTTGCTTACTTCTGTGCCGGCATTGGTTATGTGGTCAGCGCGACCTTCATCGTTGCGCTGGTTGATGAATTGCCCGGACTGGAAGGTAAGGGCGTCTGGGCTTTTCTCGTGATGGGGCTGGCCGCAGCGCCGAGCGCCATGCTCTGGGATCTCATTGCACGCCGGATTGGCAACCTGAATGCGATGATAGTTGCGAGCCTACTGCAAGCTGTGGGCATTTTGTTGCCGATCATTGAACCCAATATCGTGTTTACGATGCTAGGCGCCATTCTGTTCGGCGGCACCTTTGTCGGCATTGTTTGCCTGGTGCTCACCATGGCGGGCCGCTTCTATCCCTCCAGGCCCGCTAAATTCATGGGAAAGATGACCATCTTCTATGGCGTTGCTCAAATTATCGCCCCGGCGATCACCGGACTGCTGCGAGAGTACAACGGAGATTATGCCGCAGGGCTTTATACGGCTTCCGCTGCAATGGTTGTGGGCGCCTTGTTTTTGATCATGGCCAAGAGCCGGGAGTTTGGCGCCAAGCCGGCACCCGAGTTTGTTAATCGCTAAGCTTAGTCGTTTAACGGTGTGCGTCGACGGCTCGCGCCGCCTCGAGAATGCAGTTCTCCAATGGCTCCAGAAACGTCTTGCCGAGTGTTCCTGCCTCAATCAGGTTCATGGTGAGCAGGCGCCGGTCTGGCAGGCTGTCCATGCGCAGTGGCCGGACCTTCTCCGAGGAAACTGACGACTCCGGTAGCAGTGACACCGCCAGGCCGCTCTCTACTGCAGAATACAGATTGGCCATGTCTGGGCTTGTGATCACCAGGTGATGGGCCAGGCCAGACTGTTTCAGGTCCAGTTGGGCAAGGTCTCGCAGTGCACAATCGCTTTCCAGCAGTGCCACGGGCAGGGAGCCCTGTTGCTCAAGGGGCATTCCTGTTGGCGCGTACCAACATAGCCTTTCTGACCACAGGTTCTTTTCATTGGGAAACTGGGCTTCGTCGGTCACAATAGCAAGATCCAGATCGCCGGTGTTCACCAACTCTCGAAGTTTGCGGCTGCGGCCGCAGGTGATGCGCGGAACCAGCTCGGGGAAGGAATCCCGCATGCGCGGTAGGAAATGATCCAGAAAGGTCTGGGCGTAATCGGTAGGAATGCCGAAATGCACCGGCCCCCGAAGGGGCTCTGAGCTCAAGGCGCTTAGGGTTTCGTTGTTCAAGCGCAGCAGCTGATCGATGTAGGCCAGGAGCGTTTTTCCAGGATCGGTCAGCTTGATGCCCTGATTGCTTCGCTCCAGCAGTCGCTGACTCAGTTGTTCTTCCAGGCGCTTTATCTGCATGCTCACAGCCGCTTGCGACCGATACAGCCTTACAGCGGCTTCCTTGAACCCTCCCACTTCAACGACAACGGAGAAAGTATTCAGCAACTCAAGGTCTAGCAGGGGTTTCATGGCGCGTTCCGGAGTAAGGTTTAAGTGCTGGTTAAACCAGTTGGCTTGTTGTTCACGAAAGGTGAATTACGATATCAGATTTATTTGTTTGAATGAATTATAGGGGGCTCTTATGATGTCAGCCTGACATTCCGCGCTGGCGGGCATTTGCAAAGCGATGATTGAGGGCAGCAGCATGAAACAGAACGACATTCCTGAGGTAATGGCGGGCGTAGTGCTTACAGGTCATGGTGGTCTGGACAAGCTCGAGTACCGGGACGATCTCGCGGTCCCCAAGGCCGGTGTTGGCGAGGTGCTGATCGAAGTGGGTGCCAGCGCAATCAATAATACCGATATCAACACCCGCACTGGCTGGTACTCCAAAGGCGTGACGACCGGGACGGACCAGGGCGCAGCCGGTTTTGAGTCCGCCAACGAGGAAGACGGTGGCTGGTCTGGACAGCCTCTGAGCTTTCCGCGCATTCAGGGTGCTGACGCTTGTGGCCGTATTGTTGCCGTAGGTGAGGGCGTGGACCCGGGCCGGATCGGCGAGCGGGTGCTGGTGCGCCCCATGCAACAGGCGCCTGATGATCCCTCTTCCTACAACCTCATCACGTTCGGTTCGGAGTTTAATGGCGGCTACGCGGAATACGCCGTGGCACGCGCCAGCGAAGTGTTTGCGGTGAACAGCAACCTGACTGACACCGAACTGGCTTCGTTCCCCTGTGCCTATTCCACGGCGGAGGGAATGCTGGACAGAGTCGGTTTGAAGGCAGGTGAACGCATTCTGATTACCGGTGCTTCCGGCGGTGTCGGATCGGCTGCGGTTCAATTGGCCAAGCGTCGTGGCGCTGAGGTCATTGCAGTGTGTGGGGAAGCCAAGTTCGATGAGGTTCGAGAGCTGGGGGCGGATAAGGTGATCCCCAGAGGTCAATCTCTGCTTGAAACGCTTGAGAAGGACAGCGTTGACGTGGTGGCGGATCTGGTTGCTGGCCCGCAGTGGCCGGAGCTGCTTGAGGTGCTGAGCCGAGGCGGGCGTTACGTGGTATCCGGTGCGATCGCCGGCCCCATTGTGGAACTGGATGTGCGCACTCTGTACCTGAAGGACCTGAGCTTTTTCGGGTCTACCTGGCAGCCAAAACGCGTATTCGAGAACCTGATCGGCTATATCGAGCGGAATGAAATTCGTCCGGTGGTGGCAAAAACCTACGCTTTGCGCGATGTGGTGCAGGCTCAGGAGGACTTCATGGCCAAGCGCTTTTCGGGAAAGCTGGCTATTAAGGTCAAGACTTAGACCCTCACTAGCGCAATACGAAAACAAGAAGTATCGAGCATAGTGTGATGTTGAGGGCCCAGATTATCCATGAAACCCTTCGCCGTGTGCTCAGGCGTTTGATTGGATTAGTCATAGCTGAACCGCTCCGACAGGATACGATGAGAGGGCGTGCCCCTCTCAATCAGGTGATCTTCAACGATATCCATCATGATTGCCGGCCCGCACATCACGAAGACCCATTCGCTGAACTCTTTCTCGGTAAATACCCGATCGATTAGCGCCGCATCTATGAAGCCTGTCTCTCCATGCCAGGTTTCTGGCGGTTCCTGAAGAACATAGAAGACGTCCTCCGTATCCAACTCCTCACGATAGGCAATCTGATCGATTATCCGATTTCCATAGATCACCTTTACCTCGCGCGCATCGCCGGTCAGGCGCATTTGCCTGAGTATGCCCAGCAGCGGGGCAAGGCCGACGCCCCCTGCGATGAGAGCGACCCCAGGTTCAGTGCGACCATCGAGAGAAAGATTGCCATAAGGGCCATCAAGATAGGCGACTGTTCCAGTTCTTATCTGGCCGATTGTCCGTGTGAAGTCGCCAAGTTCTTTGATCATGAACGATAGTTCCGGTCCGGCCGCTGGCGCTGAGCAAATGGAGAACGGGTTTTCTTTCAGCGAGAAAGGGTTGTTTCCCACATTGAGCCAGACGAATTGCCCGGCTTTATAATCCAGCCCACGATGACCGTCTGGTTTTACGGTCACTTCCCACTGCTTGGGCGTCAATCGGGCGACGGCGGTCACCCGCCAGGGGCGGGCCCTTTGCAGAAGGGGAACCAGGAGGTAAACAGAAAGTAGAGACCCGATAGCCAGTCCAGTCATTGCCAACCACACCCAGCTCATCACAGGCTGCGATCCGTACCGCCCTGCATACACGGTGTGGTGCAACAGAAGAACTGCAATCAAAAGCGCGCCTATCCCATGTAAGAGACGCCATGTCTCGTATCTGAAGTTTAATTGGGCGCGCCCGATGGCCAGCAGCACAAGGCTTGGAAGAAGCAGATAGGCGGCAATGCCTGTCGACAGAGCGGAAAAATCTGTCGTAATCGTCAATGCACGCGTGGGGTCCCATGGGCGTTGACCACCTGAGGGCGTCCCCTGGTAAAGAAACGGGTGCAGCAGAGCGAAGACCAGTGCCGTACGGGCCATGATCTGGTGAAACCGCATGGTTACATCCAGGCCTACGCCATTTGAAATGGCCTTGAAACGGCCTGACAAGATGAATTCCATGAGGACCATCGAGAAGGCAAGAATGCCCATGCCGGAGGCCAGTTCCTGCTGGAACTGGCGCGGCGGTCCGCCGACCCACCAGGACAGGACCAACGGCAATGTGACAACGACCAGGTAACCGACGATCAAAAAGAGCGGTTTCATCTGTCTTGTTTTCCCTTCCTTTGGGCATCTAATCTAGTCTTCTACAGAGTCCTTGGCAAAGCGCTGGCGATGAAAAACGAATCGGCTATGGCGTCAGGAGTAGGGCATGAGGAAGCAGGTCAGATTTTGCAGACAACCCAGTCAACGCAAGACAGAACTCACTTATCCATGCACACTGCTGACCGTCATCAAATCTACGTGCGAGGAGCCCCTATGCTAAAGCGACCGCCCCAGGAGAGATCTCCTTTTATCTCGAACTTCGAGGATGTCGCAGAGCTGGCTGACTTTTCGCTCATGGACACTCTTAACTGTGACCCTGAGGCGAAAGCAAACGGGGCCGACCACGAGCCGCGTCAAGTCTTCTCGGGCCACTATGTTCCGGTAAATCCCACACCCATCGAGAACCCCGAGTACATTGCGCACGGCCAAACTCTGTTTCGCGAACTGGGCTTCGCTGACAACATGGTGCAGTCCGACGACTTTGTGCGCGTATTCTCCGGCGACCTATCGCAGGTTCCGGAGCCGATGCGCCGGGTAGGGTGGGCGTGCGGCTACGCTCTTTCCATCTTTGGCACCGAATACAGCCAACAGTGCCCGTTCCAAACCGGCAACGGATACGGCGACGGTCGCGCCATTTCGGTGCTTGAGGCGGTTATCAATGGACAGCGTTGGGAAATGCAGCTTAAAGGTGGCGGCCGGACGCCCTACTGCCGGGGTGGGGATGGCCGGGCGGTTCTTCGGTCAAGTGTTCGGGAATTCCTGGCACAAGAGCATATGCACGCGCTCGGGGTTCCAACGTCTCGGTCGTTGAGTTTGTACGTTTCGAAAACAGAGAAGGTCAGGCGCCCCTGGTACTCAGAGGCTTCACGTTCGATGAATCCAGATGTACTGATATCTGAGCCAGTCGCGATCTCGACCCGCGTCGCACCCTCTTTCATTCGGGTTGGCCAACTCGAGCTTTTTAGTCGCCGTGCTCGCAAGAATGAGCATCCGCAGGCCATGGAGGAGCTTGAGAAGATTGTGCTGCATTTGATCGATCGTGAGTACAGTGACGTCATTGACCAAACACTGATCACTGCCGAAAAACTGGTACTGCTCGCGCGTGAGTTCCGCGGTCGGCTCACGTCGCTTGTGGCCAACTGGGTCCGCGTCGGCTATTGCCAGGGAAACTTTAACAGTGACAACTGTGCCGCCGGGGGCTTCACTCTCGACTACGGTCCATTTGGATTCTGTGACGTTTTTAACCCGCAGTACCAGCCATGGACGGGTGGCGGACACCACTATTCGTTCCTGAATCAACCGGCGGCAGCAGAGCGTAATTTCCACACGTTCTGCTCGACACTCCGGCCCTTGCTGACGGCAGATCCAGAGCATCTGCAACAGCTCGAAGAGATTCAAAGTGGTTTTTCAAGGGTGATGATAGAGCAAATGGAGCAAATGTGGGCGACCAAACTCGGGCTTGCCACCTTTGACGCGGCCTTGTTCAGCGAGCTCGAAAGCTTGATGGTGAACACACCTGTTGATTACACCATTTTCTTTCGAGAGCTCTCCGGCGTGCCTGATGATATTACCCCTCTGAAGAAGAGCTTTTATACCGGCTCGAGGCACGGTGCCAATCCGGAAGCGATGGATGCAGCCTGGTCAGAGTGGTTTACGAAATGGAAATCACTGACGGCTTTGCAGTCTCGCGAGGAGCTTTCTCGTCAGATGAAACTGGTTAATCCAAAATACAGTTTGCGGGAATGGTTCGTGGTACCTGCCTATCAACAAGCGGCTGCGGG
Organism: Marinobacter alexandrii; assembly: GCF_005871205.1. Taxonomy (GTDB): domain Bacteria; phylum Pseudomonadota; class Gammaproteobacteria; order Pseudomonadales; family Oleiphilaceae; genus Marinobacter; species Marinobacter alexandrii. The sequence goes on from NZ_SWKM01000014.1 coordinate 341,138, forward strand.
AGACTATTCTTTGCTGCGAGAGTTACAGGAAGTCTTCACGCAACCATACGCCGAGCAATCGAAAGACGTGGAAGAAAAATACTACCGGCTAAAGCCGTTGGAACTCTTTGGCGTTGGTGGGTCGTCGCACTACAGCTGTTCGTCGTGATTTCAGGTGTGAGCGACAAAGCCTTTTCCCACACAAATTGCTACATCTGTCATCCAATTTCCGCAACTGGATTATTCATTTTCGGTGATGAAGTGACCATCTATATTCGTACCAACAGCGGCTACTAACGTTTCGATAGCTGCTACAACCTCTCGGCATTTCCTGTCATCCAGAGCGTCCGCGTGTGGCGCTCCGAACCCACCTTTATCGTTGTCGAAATACTTTCCCGAAGCATTGGCAAACTCTTCTGAAAGCGCTGCGCGGACAAGCACATTGGCTCCGATAGACAGGCTTTTTCCGGCAATTCCGAAACCCTCTTTGACCATCTTTGACGCCAGCAGGGAGCCGGGATTGACCGCCACAAAAACCAGCCCCTGATGGCTGCTGGACTGCGCGAGGGCATGGTTCCACATGGTCAAAGCCAGCTTACTTTGGGCGTAAGCCGACATGTCGTCCAGAAAGCGCTTCTTCCCCCGAAGGGCGTCAAGCTCAACCGTCGCCTGTGCGGCGGATGACAGGTTCACAACCCGGGCATCGGGCGCCAGAACGGGTAGCAAGCGCTTTGTCAGCAGATACGGTGCAACCGTATTCACGGCGAACCGGACATCCAGTCCGTCCTGGGTGACGGTTTCAGGAACACGCATGACACCGGCGTTATTGATGATCACGTCCAACTGGTCATGCTCTGTGGTGATGGCTTCTGCCAAAGAATCCACTTCAGCCAGACGCGACAGATCCGCCTTATAGGTGTAGATCAGTCCCGCGCCTCTGCTGTCAGCCAACGTTCTTTCTGTCGCCGCCAGCTTTTCTGCATTTCTTCCATGCAAAAGAAGCGTGTGTCCCTCGGAGTAGAGACGTTTTGCGGTTTCCAGCCCGATGCCATCAGTAGCGCCGGTGATCAGGATTTTCTTGGTCATGGTTTGTGTCCTTATGCCGGGAATTCGGGGAGCAGGTCTTCTGCGAGGTACAGGAGCGTTTCCTCAATGTCCGCCTGATTGAACCGTAGGTTCAGCGCCACATGGTTTACACCAATTTCTTCCAACGATTTCAGGTAAGTCTTCAGAAACTTGATGCCCGATCTGAAGCCCAGATGAATGGGCTGAGGCGGTGCATCGGGATCTGCCACCAAGTCGATGTACAGGGATTGCATCACGGGCTTTGAAACCCCTGTTTTATCGGGAATACCGTCACGCCATGACCTCACGGCGTTTGCCTGGTCGTCAACATTGCGCGGGTAAGTAATCAAGCCATCACTGTGGCGAGCGCCCCATTGTGGCTCCTGTTGGCTTCCGCCGGTAATCAACATCGGAATCTTTCCTGCCGCTGGCTTGGGAAGCAGGTCCATCTCCCCGTTCGTTTTACCATAGCGGTTTTCAAATGCCGGTGCGGTTGCGGCCATCTTGCGGATGTACTCGAAACTGTCCCGAAAACGCTCGCCCCGGTTTGCGTAGCTCTCGTTGAGGGCCGGGTATTCATCGGGTCGGTCGCCGGATGCGATTCCAAGTATCAAACGACCACCGGACAGTTGGTCGACACTTGCTGCGGCTTTCGCAACATGCGCAGGGTGGCGAAGTGGCAATATCAGACTCGCGACACCGAGGGCGATCCGATCGGTTTGCCCCGCCAGAAAACCAAGATAAACGAACGGATTGAATACTTGGCCGGCATCACCGAACGAGGGCACATTGAATGGGACATCGCGCAACCATACCGCGGAAAAACCGGACTTCTCGGCCAATCGCACACGTTCAAGGTGCCGATTCATCGACGGTACGGGGCCGCTGGAGTAACTCTCCAGCGGAGCTACCAGGCCAATACTCAATCGATTCGGCTGAAAGACCTGATTGTAGCCCCGATTGATCTGGGCAAATGTCTTTGTGCTCTCGTTCAGTGCCGGCATTTGTTAAATCTCCACGACGACCTTGCCGATGGCCTGGCCGCTGGTCAGTCGATCATGGGCCTTACCCACTTCGGCCAGGTTGAAGCGCTGATCATCGAGGAGTGGTTTAACGCCACCCTGATCCACAATCTGCGCCAGTTGCGCCAGAATGTCTCCGTGCGCTTCCCGATGATGGTTGTGCAACATGGGGATCAGCATGAAGACAACGTGAATCGACAGGCCTTTGAAGTGCGCTGTCATTAGGTCCAGCTCAACCATGGCGACCGTCGTGCTCACATGGCCATTCAGGGCCGCCGCTTCAAAGCTGTTGGTCATGTTTGCGCCACCGACTGAATCGAATACCACATCAAACCCGGCTCCCGAAGTGTGGGCCTGGACATAGTCGTTTACGGTTTCAGTCTTGTAGTCGATTGGCGTAGCGCCGTAGCCTTTGAGGATGTCGAATGCCTGTTCACCGGAGGCTGTTGAATAAACAGTGGCACCAAAGTGTTTGGCCAACTGAACCGCGACATGGCCAACGCCACCAGTTCCGCCATGAACCAGAACTTTCTGTCCGGCTTTCACTCCGGCACGTTGCAGTCCCTCGAAGGCGGTTATGCCGACCAGCGGCAAAGCGGCGGCTTCACGCATCGTCAGGCTCTTGGGTTTGTGGGCAATCAGCTGTGCGTCGGCGGGCATGTACTCAGCCAGGGCACCCTGCAAATCGGCCAGGCCACCAGCACATCCGTAAACTTCGTCGCCGGGTGCAAAACCGGTCACGCCTTCACCCAGGGCCTCAATAGTTCCGGCGAAGTCCATGCCGAGCACTGCAGGTAGCTCCGGGGAGAGGGGAAGATCCTTGCCCATCTGGCGGATCATGGTGTCGACGGTGTTGATGCTTGTTGCCGCAACGCGGACGATCACCTGGCCGGGTTGGGCCGAGGGTGCTGTCATTTCCGTTTGCTCAAACGCTGCCTGCTCGCCGTACTGATTGAGAACCATCGCTTTCATTGTGTGCCTCCAATTCATTCTGTGGTTTGTTCAAAAATCTATCGAACAGATTATTGATTCGTAAAAGCAGAATAAATGGCCAATAATCGTTTTCAGAATTCGTAAAATGAATATAAATGCCAAAGTGCCACGGCTATGGGCTGGTTTGGGTTCAGCGTATGGCCGTCGGTTGGTGGTATTTACATAGCGGGGATTTCCGGGCAACGTTCCGCTCCTTTTGCTTTGAGGGCAGTTCCCATTGCCGACAATGGTGTTGGCCGGTTGCGCTCAGAGGATTGGGCGTCGTGTTTATTCTGGTTAGAGAGGGAATATGAGGGCTAAGTCGGGTTCGGTGGTTTTTCTTTGGGCAGCAGCGCTGTCAGCCGTTTTTATGGGTACCATCGGTGCAATCTCTCTCTATGCTGGTGCCGGTGCTGAGACCGTCACCTTCTATCGTCTTTTCATCGGTGCGCTTTTGATGGCGGCCTATCTGTTTGCAAGCGGGCAACGCAGCAAGGTCTTGATGTGGCCTGGAGGAAAGGTACTTGTCACCGGTGCCTTCCTTGCCGGTTTCGTTATGTTCTACATACTGGCCATTGAATACACCAGTATGGCCAACGCTGTCATGGTGATGTATCTGGCCCCGGTGACTGCTTCGGTAGTGGCCCATTTTTTCCTCGGCGAGCGTCTTACCACCGCCAGTATCGGGCTGATTGGCTTCGCGTTACTGGGGTTCGCGATGATGATGGAGTTTAACTTCAGTCTGAGCGGGAGAGCAGAGGAGGCTATCGGACTGGTGTACGCGTGTTGTGCCATGCTGTGTTACTCAGCGTTTATGTTAACCAATCGCCTGATCGACGATCGTATTCATGTGTTGAGCCGCAGCGGCTTCCAAATGCTGGCAGGGGCTTTGTGCATGTTGCCACTGATGCTGATTAAAGGTGAGGGCATCGCTATGGCGCAGTGGGGCTGGCTGATTGCCGCGGGTCTGGTACCTGGATTCCTCGCGATCATGTTGGCAGTTGTCGCTTTGAGGGAGTTGCCCGCAGCTACGTTCGGCACCCTTGCTTATCTCGAACCCATCACCGTTGTGGCAATTGCCTGGGCCCTGTTTGACCAGAGTCTGAATACTATGCAGCTCTCGGGATGTCTGCTGATTATTTTGTCGGGTATTGCTCAGGCATGGCTATCGACCCGGAAGTCTGGTCAAAAGGACATCGACTGCGTTCCTGCTGAGGCCTGATCTATCGCCTCAAAAAACGTTGGATAGAATTTCATGATTTTCAGGCGGATGTGAAGGCATGGATACTGAGGGAATTAAACTGTTCGTTCTAGCCGCGGAGAAGCTCAACATAAGTGCCGCCGGTCGGGAACTGGGCATGCCTCCGGCCGTTGCCAGTGCAAGGCTTGCCAAACTGGAGAAAACGGTCGGAGCCGATCTACTGCGTCGCTCCACACGAAAAGTGGCATTATCGACCGAGGGCGCGGAGTTTTTGCCCTTCGCAAAGGAAATTCTGGCGCAGGAGAATGCGGCGCTGGCGGCCATGGGGTTTGGCAATGAAAACGTGTCCGGTACCTTACGGTTTGCCGCATCCAGCACCTTCGCCCAGCAATACATCATGCCGCTGGTACCCGAGTTTCTGGACCAGTACCCGGGCATTAATCTCGATTTGCGGTTATCGGATATGGAGCTGGATCTTATCCAGGGCAGCTTTGACCTTGCCCTGAGAGATGCGGTGCTGCCAGACAGCAACCTGAAAGCGCGGAAACTGGCGGATGATCAACGGGTATTCTGCGCCTCCCCCGAGTATCTGGCGAAATGGGGAACACCAGGGCACCCGGACGATTTGCGCGCCCACCAGCTAATAGCCTTCAAGTCCCAGGCTACGATCAACCTGACCGGCCCCCAGAGTGAGCAGAGTCAATTTAATCCCCGCACATCGCAAAACCGGCTGATTATCGATGACGGTTTGAGCTACAAGATAGCGACTATGGAGGGGGCAGGGATTGCCATACATGCTCTGTGGAGCGTTCATCGGGAACTCGCCGAAGGCACCCTGGTTCAGGTTCTGCCAGATTACCAGATGGATGCGGAGCCGGCGCTTTGGCTCGTCTACCCCAAGTCCAATGTATTGACGGCCAAGGTTCGGGTGTTCATTGATTTTCTGCTGGATCGAATTGGCAGCAGGCCGCCATGGATGCAGGGCTGAGTGGATGGAAGATTGGATTAAAGAGCGGAGGGAAGAGCGAAAAGGGTTAGGCAAAGAGGGCGGTAAAGCCGGTTAAAGCGGAGTCATCGGAAAAACGCACCGTCCCTGGTGCCAAGACGCACATGAAATATTCAAAACTTAGCCGTGGCTTTCGGACTTAACTTCACCACGAATAACAATCTGACCGCTGTACGGTGCTGGCTCTGCAGCGTCCTTCTTGGCATTCTCAGAACGAACTTCGCCGCGAATGACCACTTGGCCGCTATAAGGTGCGGGCTGGGCAGTTTCTGAACGCGGTTCGTCAGATTTGCGATCCGCCAGAGTTGCATGGGCAGGAATGGCCGCGAAGGCGATTAGTGAGGCGAGGGTTACCAGAGCAAATTTACGCATAACATCTTCTCCTGAGTTTCAATTGGTTAATGCTTCAATCGATACCGACTAGGTGGTCGCTATCTGATGGAGTGAAGTATGCGGACGGTTTTGCGCCGTGAATAATTCGGAATCAGTATGGGTGATATCACGCCAGGTTATGGTTTTGGGCATTCGGTCTTTGTCTTGATCATTCGCGAACTGCTAATTTTCCGATGAAAAATGTTAAAGATAAATTAAACCATAAAGATAGGAGGACTTCCTCAAGCTGACTTAACGAGTGACGAAATCCAATCATGTTTAAAAAACGAAGTACAACTACGTACGTATCACGGATAGTGATACTCCAAATACGATCTTCTTATTAGTCCTCGACGCCCTTCCTGCCAAGAATAGCCGCCAACTCGATCAACGATCTCGAAGTACTGGAGTTGGCCATGCGTTACCTTTCACTCGCCTTTGCACTCGGTTTTACCGCAGTCTCAACCACCGGTCTTGCGGCTGGTCCGGATTCTGTGATCGCGTTGTCTACGGACAACGATCTGTTTGCCCCAACTCAAACGGACCGGGACTACACCGCTGGCGTGGCGATTACCTACGCATCGAATTCTCCGGAGTTTGGCAACAATGTGTATTCGCGCCTGGCAGGGAGTATCGATCGTAGTTTGCTGGGCAGCTTTACTGCATTTCCCGACAAGGCCGCGAGTACCTCACTGGAGTTCGGCGTTTATGGCTTTACTCCCGAGGAAATTTCCGCCCGGCGGATTGATTATGACGACCGTCCTTACAGTAGCCTGGTGTACCTGTCGACCAGCAAAAGCTACCAGGGCCTAGCTGGTAAGTCCGGTTGGACCACCTCGCTGACGATCGGTGCCCTTGGCCTGGATCTGTTCGAATCGGGCCAGAATTCTATCCATAAGGTCATTGGAAGTGACAAGGCGGAGGGCTGGGACCACCAGGTTTCAGAGGGTGGCGAGCCGACCCTGCGGTACTCAGCCGCCTATCACCAGTACCTTAATGGCAGCGAGCCGGACAGCAAGTTCAAGGTGACCTATTTCGGAAGCGTGGGGTATCTGACGGAGTTTGGTGCCGCTCTGGTGTTTCGTGATGGGTTGATCTCCTCACCTGATAACCGCTTCAACCCCGAGTTGATGGCATACGGGGAGCGGGCTCCAGGTGTTTCAGCCTCGGGCGGCCGGGAAAACTATTTCTGGGGAGGGCTATCGGTAAAGGCCCGCGCCTACAACGCGTTCTTACAGGGGCAGTTCCGGGATTCCGACCATGAACTTGGCGCTAATGACCTGAATATCCTATTGGCGGAGGTGTGGGGCGGGTATACCCACTCGCTTTGGAACGGAGTGGAACTGAGCTATGTGCTTCGGGTTCAGAGCTCGGAGATCAAAAGTGGTACGGGGGATCGCACCTTGGCTTGGGGTGGCCTGGTGCTCAGTAAACGACTGAGCAGTCGTTGATGCGGCCGCGGTCATCATCTGGGGAAATGCCATGTATACGTCTGAACAATTGGTTTTAATCCGAACCAGACTGCATGGTTAGGGCAAGTATCAAAGTGAAAGGAGGAATAGAATGACAAACATTATCGATGTAAACGACAGCAATTTTGAGACGGCAGTGAGCCAAAACGGCAAACCGGTATTGGTGGATTTCTGGGCACCCTGGTGCGGCCCGTGCAAAACCGTGGGGCCGATCGTTGAGGAAATCGCCGATGAGTTTGGCGACGAATTGGTTGTAGCCAAGGTGAACGTGGACGACAGCCCCGAAACGGCAGCCCGCATGGGCATTCGGAGCATCCCGACGCTGGCACTGTTCCGCGACGGTGGGGTTATCGCCCGTCAAACTGGCGCCGGTAGCCTCGGTCAATTGCGTACCTTCGTGAAAGGTAATATCTGACAACCTAAGCCGCTTGAACGCCCTGTCGCTTGGCAGGGCGTTTTTGCGTTTCAGTTGCGCCCTATGTAATTGCTCGGCAGACTTATTGGCGACAGTCGTCATTATCCAGTTCCAGGAACCTACACGATGAAAACGCAGGAGCTGCAACTCCTTTATATTTTTGATGCCATTATGACTGAACGCTCGGTTACTCGGGCGGCAGAGCGGCTTGCCATGACACAGCCGGCGGTGTCGAACGCTATTTCTCGGATGCGCCAGATCTGGAACGACCCCTTGTTCGTCCGAAAAGGGCGCAATATTGAGCCGACGTCTTACGCTCTGAGCCTATGGGACCAGGTTGGCAATCCCATGTACGCTCTGACCAACGCGGTGAGTGCCACCCAGTTCGATCCGGCCAGTTCCAAACGGAAGTTCCGGATCGCTGCGACCGATGTCATTGTGGAAATGATCTGGCGGCCGCTCATAGAGTTACTTGAGCGAGAAGCGCCGGGCGTTGACCTGCACGCGGTTCCGTACACCCCGGATGGCAGCTATGACGATCTGAGAGAGGCGCATGTTGATTTGGCGGTTGGTGTGTTGAACCAGCATGACCACAGCCTGCGCAGTACCTGGTTGTTCGAGGGTGGGTATGTTCTTGCCATGCGCGAGGGCCATCCGCTGGCGGGCAGGCCCATCACCATGGAAGAGTTCCTGTCGGCGCGCCATCTGCTGGTGTCCATGTCAGGCGAAGCTCATGGCTTCGTAGACAGCTACCTGGATCAGAAGGGGCAGAGCCGCCGAATTGCCACCACGGTTAACCACTTTTCGATTGTGCCGCAGATATTGAGAGACACGAACCTGATCGCGGCGGTGCCGGAGTTGATTAGTCAGGATTGTGGTTTTGTAAATGGACTTTGGATGGGTGCGTTGCCGTTCGAGATTGATCCCACCAGTCTTTACCTGATCTGGCACGCCCGTCATGACCGTGACCCCGGCATTATCTGGATGCGCGAACTTCTCGAGCGTCTGCTTCGGGACCGCTGGCATGACATCATGGCCAATTCGCCCTGTGGTCGGCACCTGGAAGCGGTCTAAGTCGGACATTAAAAATGTCAGACGTCAGAACGAACCTCCCGTTGAAAGTTCAAGTCGTCGGTTCGTTGGTCGCTGGAAGGGCTAGCCGATGGAGTGGGGCGCCACAGGGTGACTCGCCGGATCAGCAGAGCAATATCACCCCCAGTGATAAAACCAATACGGCATGATGATTATTCCTGCATCCACGAAGTAAAGATAATTCTCGGCAAGAACAACTCCGGTTTGGGTTTTAGCAGTCACTGATCTGTGTCCTCTCTCAGGTCCCCGCCGAAGTCCCCATCATGAAAGAAAAAGGGTCTAGCCGATGAATTATCGAATTCTCGCCGTACTGAGTGCGGCAGTTTTTGTTCTAGCAGGTTGCGAGAGTGCAGCGCAGGACACTGCGAGCGAAGCGAGATCTCCGTCGGTTGAGGTGATCGCCGCCGTCAGTGCCCGGGTTCAACCCCAGAAAACGTACACAACCCGGATTGAAGCACCCGAAAGTGTTGAGCTTAGGCCTCGACTGTCCGGCGTGATCGACAAGGTCCATTTTGTCGAGGGGCAAAAGGTGGAGAAGGGCAACGTCTTATTCCAATTGGATGATCGCCACCTTAACGCCCGCATTGAACAGCTGAACGCCGAACTGGCTCGTTCGCGCGCCGCGCTTCACCAAGCAAAAGCTGAAGCCGAGCGTGCGGGCCGGCTGTTGCGCAGCAACGCCATTTCTGAAGAGCAGGCGGAACTGCGCGGCTCCGTGCAGCAGCAGGCGGAAGCCGAGGTTTCATCCCTGAACGCCCAGCTCAGGGAAGCAGAGCTACAGTTGAGCTACGCCACTATCCGTTCACCCATCGATGGAGTGATTTCCCGGGCAAACATTACCGCTGGGAATACCGTAATCGCCAATCAGAGCCATCTGACGACCATTGTCTCTGATCAAGACCGTTACGCCTATTTCGATATGGACGAAGGCACCTGGTACCGGTTCTTCAGCGCCCGAGATCGAGCGTTGAGCTCTCCGGTTCGCATTCAATTAACCGGCGAGCAGGATTTTCCTCACGTTGGCCGGATTGATTTTGTTGACAACACCATTGATACCAACACGGGTACTCTGCGGCTGAGGGCGGTATTGGGCAACTCCGGTGACGCATTGGTGCCGGGCGCCTTTGCCAGGGTCAAGATCGCTGTAGCAGAAACAGAAAACAAGATCATGGTTCCAGACCGCGCCATTGCCACCGACCTGGACAGCCGCTTTGTATTGACTGTGAATGAGCAGGGTGAAACCAACTACACCGCTGTGAAAATTGGCGAGCGATTCGGCAGCTTCCGGGTTGTCGAGCAGGGTCTGGTTGAGGGTGATGTACTGGTGGCCAATGGCACGGCCAAGGTAGGGCCTGGTATGACTATTGATCCGGTCATGCTGTCTGAGTCGCCATCGGGCGTTGCGTTCACACTTGAAGAGCACGCACCGGAAGTCCAGCAGACTGCCGGCGTAGAGTTCTGAGGCCGATGCCATGAAATTTCCCCACTTTTTTATAGATCGGCCGATATTCGCCACCATGCTGTCCCTGGTCATCCTGATCGGGGGCGGTATCTCGCTGTTCCAGCTTCCAATCAGTGAATACCCGGAAGTGGTTCCGCCAACGGTTGTTGTCACCGCGAATTACCCGGGGGCAAACCCAAAAGTGATTGCCGAAACCGTGGCTTCGCCCCTTGAGGACGAAATCAATGGCGTCGAAAACATGCTGTACATGGCCTCTCAGGCAACCGCCGACGGACGCATGACGCTAACGGTGACCTTCGCCCTGGGTACGGATCTGGACAAAGCCCAGGTTCAGGTACAAAACCGCGTCAACAGTGCCTTGCCACGTCTGCCCGAGGAAGTACAACGCCTGGGTGTGGTGACCGAGAAATCATCACCAAATCTGACCATGGTCGTGCATCTGCACTCGCCGGATGACAGCCGAGATATCACCTATCTGGCCAATTATGCTGAGCTCAATGTCAAAGACGAAATAGCTCGCCTGGGTGGCGTGGGTGATGTGCAGCTGTTCGGTGGTGGTGAGTATGCAGTGCGTCTCTGGCTTCAGCCCGATGAACTCGCTGCCCGCAACCTGAACGCATCGGATGTTGTTAACGCTGTACGCGCACAGAACCGTCAGGTTGCGGCCGGTACCCTGGGCGCGCAGCCTGCGCCAACTGATAGCCAGTTCCAACTTCTGCTGAATGTGCGCGGTCGCCTGACCTCGCTGGAAGAGTTCCGGGATATCGTGCTCAAGGTTGGCGAGAGCGGGGCGATTACCCGGTTATCGGACGTGGCCCGTGTTGAACTGGGCCAGAACACTTACGCGCTACGGGCTATGTTGAACGGCAATCCCGCTGTTGCCATGCCGGTCTTCCAGCGCCCGGGTTCCAATGCCATCGAGCTCTCCGACAGCGTTCGTGGAACCATGGATCGGCTGTCTGAATCGTTTCCACAGGGCGTAACCTACGACATCGTGTATGACCCGACAGTATTCGTTCGCGGCTCAATCGACGCGGTGATTACCACCTTGCTTGAGGCAATCCTGCTGGTGGTTGTGGTTGTGGTGCTGTTCCTGCAGACCTGGCGCGCATCCATCATTCCATTGGTGGCGGTCCCCGTCTCTCTAGTAGGCACCTTTGCTGTGATGCAATGGCTTGGAGTGTCGATCAACACGTTGTCGCTGTTCGGACTGGTACTGGCTATCGGCATCGTGGTCGACGACGCCATCGTGGTGGTCGAAAACGTGGAACGGAACATTCAACGGGGCCTTTCGCCCCGTGAGGCCACCAAGGTTGCCATGAATGAGGTGACCGGGCCGATCATCGCCATTGCCCTGGTGTTGTGTGCGGTCTTCATTCCGACGGCATTTATTACCGGGTTGTCCGGCCAGTTCTATAAGCAGTTCGCACTGACCATCACCATTTCGACCGTCATCTCGGCCATCAATTCACTCACGCTGTCACCAGCGCTGTCGGCTTTGCTCCTCAAAGGCCATGGCGAAAAACCGGATCGGTTGTCCAGGGGGCTGGACAAGGTATTCGGCCGTTTCGTGTTCCAGCCATTCAACCGGTTTTTTGACCGGACGGGTGCGGCCTACGAAGTATTGGTCAAGAAACTGATCCGCTACGGTGCCATCGTTGGGGTGGTTTACGTTGGTCTTACCGTTTTCTCGGGCCCCTTGTTCAACACCGTTCCTGGCGGCTTCATTCCCCAGCAGGACAAGCAGTACCTGGTCGCCGTTGCGCAGCTGCCTGACGCCTCGAGCCTGGATAGAACCACGGCCGTGGTGAGTGAAATGGAACAGATTGCACTGGAAACGGATGGCGTAGCCAATACGGTTGCCTTCCCGGGGCTCTCCATCAATGGCTTCACCAACAGCCCAAACAGCGGCATTGTTTTTCTGCCACTGGATGACTTTGGCGATCGAGACAGCGCGGAACTCAGCGCCGGCGCCATTGCGGGTAAGCTGAATGCAGCGTTTGCCGGCATCGACGAAGGCTTTGTAGCGGTGTTCCCGCCGCCCCCCATTCTGGGCCTGGGCACCACCGGCGGCTTTAAACTGCAGATAGAGGACCGCGGAAACAAGGGCTTCGAAGCACTGTTCGCGAGTTTGCAGACCACCCTGAACGAGGCGCGCAAACACCCGGCGCTGACCGGGCTTTACTCCAGCTTTCGGGTCCAGGTGCCTCAGTTTGACCTGGACATAGACCGGGAACGGGCGATGCTCCTGGGAATTCCCCTGGAGTCGGTCTTCGACACATTGCAGGTGTACCTTGGGTCACGCTACGTCAATGACGTAAACCTGTTTGGAAGTACCTATCAGGTGATTGCCCAGGCAGAGGCTGAAAAGCGGCTTGATCCGGAGCACATACTGAACCTGAAAGTCCGCAATCGGCAGGGGCAGATGGTTCCGCTGTCAGCAATCATGGATGTCCAGGCCACCACCGGCCCGGATCGGGTTATGCGTTATAACGGTTACCCCACCGCGGAACTGAACGGCGCACCAGCCCCGAACTTCAGCTCCGACCAGGCTCAGGCGGCCATCGAGGAAGTACTGGCTCAGACACTGCCCGCAGGAATGGCCTACGAATGGACGGAAGTGACCTATCAGCAAGAGCTGGCCGGTAACACAATGGTGTACGTGTTCCCGCTGGTGATCCTGCTCGTGTTTATTGTCCTCGCCGCCCAGTACGAGAGTCTGCGGTTGCCGTTCGCCATCATCCTTATCGTACCGATGACCCTGTTGTCTGCGCTGGCCGGAGTTTGGCTGACCTCGGGGGACAACAACATCTTCACCCAGATCGGGCTGATCGTGCTGGTGGCCCTTGCGAGCAAGAACGCGATTCTAATGGTGGAGTTTGCCCGGGATCTGAATCTGAGAGGCTACAACCACTATCAGGCGATCGTGGAAGCCTGCCGCTTGCGGTTGCGCCCGATCCTGATGACCTCCATTGCGTTTACCGCTGGCGTGGTTCCGCTGGTGCTGGCCAGTGGTGCCGGTGCTGAAATGCGCGAGGCCATGGGCATTGCCGTGTTCTCCGGAATGATTGGTGTAACGGTGTTTGGCCTGCTGTTCACGCCGGTGTTCTACGCAGTGATTCAACGGACGAAGACCGAAGCAAGGTCCGATGAGAAGACCCAGGCAGCACTCGAACAGATCGCGGAGACCAACCATGCCTAAGAACGTTGTCAGCATAGTGCTGGGTTCATTATTGCTGGTCGGTTGTGCCGCCACGCCTGACTACGAGCAACGACATGACGCCAACGAGCGTTACCTCGCAGGCCTGGAATTCGGCGTACAGTCTGATGCCTCAACCACGGTCAGCTGGTGGAGAGATTACCAGGATGACCAGCTCAACCGACTGATTGAAGTCGCTCAGGCAGCCAATCTGGATCTGCTTTCCACCGGGCAGCGGGTCCGTCAGGCTCTGGCGGATCTTGGTGCCGATGAAAACCGGTTTCTGCCACAAGGCGAGGTAGCCGGTGAATACGAGGTTATCGACCGAAACCGTGTTCAGGAATCCTCCTCTGTCGGCCTTGCGGCGTCCTGGGAAATGGACCTGTTCGGGCGTCTTCACGCTCTGGTTGATGCCGGGGAAGCCAGTCTGGAAGTTGCACTCAATAACCAGCGCGCGATGCTGAAAGAAGTGACCGTCGGCGTTGTGCGTGCCTACCTTGAGTGGGAAGCTTCGCGACAGCGGGTTGAGTTGATCAGCGCCGATATCCGGGCGCTTGAAGACACTCGGGAGGTCATGGCGCTTAGGGTGAAAGAAGGTATTTCCCCTAAGCTGGACCTTGCGAGGGCAGACACTTTGCTGGAACAGCAACGGGCCAAATTGCCTGACGCCCGGGCACAGTTGTATCGGGCGAAAGCGGTGCTTTCGGTTCTCGTCAATGAGGATCCCGAGACACTGCTCCTGAGCCCCGCGTCCAGCGTGTTGGCCGCGTCGGTTGGGGTTCCGGAAGCTGATCGGGCGAACGAAGCCATGCGACTGCGTGCCGATATCGGCGGTGCACTGGCTTCGCTTGCCAGGGAAGTGGCCCTGGGAAATGCGTTGCGGGCTGAGCTCTATCCGCAGTTCTCGGTGGAGGGCTTCCTTGGTTTTACCAACCTGGCAGAGGTATCCGACGGGTATGAGAGCACCGCGAGTATTTCGCCGAGAATCTCCTGGTCTTTGCTCAGTTATCCGCTGATCCTCCAGCGCGTAGAGGGCCAGAACGCGGTGTCAGAAGAAAGCTATATCCGTTACAAGCAGACCATCATTGATGCAGTAGCAAATACACGAGTGGCGGTGTTTGCCTACGGACGAGCGCTGGAGGCTGATCGCGCAACGGGTAGGGCGTTCGAGGCAGCCAATGAATCCTTCAGCATCGCGTCGACAATGCACCGCGAGGGCGCCATCGGCTATCTTGATCTGCTGGACGCCAATCGAACATTCATTTCAGCCCAACAGGACCGGCTGTCTGCCAAGCTGGCGTTTGCGACGGCGCAGTTGGGCGTTGTCGAGGAGTTTAGTGGGGTGTGGTCTTCTGCCGCACATCGAAAGCTGTTAGAAAAAAAGCAGAGCTCATAGAGCCCTGACCTTAAACGACGGAGCATCACTTAACGTGATGAGAAAAATGATCGTAAAAAAATGCCTCTACTGCCGGCAACGCAGTAGGGGCTTTTTTCTGAAGGTAAGGGCGTCCAGAGGTGTTGGATCGGCTCAACTGGCACAAAAAAGGCGGTCACGCGGACCGCCTCTGATGCAATGCAATGTTTCAGACTTCGCTATTGATCACAGTTGTCTCGGATTGCGGATTATTGCCGCGCTCGATATCGTCTTGGCTTACGCCTTCGGCCTGGGCCAATGCAGAAAAAGATATTACGGTAACAACGAATAAGAGTTTGTTCAGAGCTTTCATTTGAAATTCCACCTGTTTGAATGGGATGTATTGGAACGACAACGCCTTATTGGCTTGAAGTCATTCTCTCCGGTTCGGTCGCGATGGAATAATAATGACGCGATATAGCTAACATCAGTCTCGATGATAATCACCAGATTTCAGGTTCAGTTTAATGCGGTACACTACGGGTAGAGAACACTTCTGAAAGGCGGGCGTAATGGGAGCTGAAAAGCAACGCATCAAACCCGAGTTTGAATGGGTTGAGCAGCGGGGGGATCGGTCGATCCGGTATCTGGATCATGGCTACCCGCACATGCTTGTGCGCTGGCACTATCACGAGGAGTATGAACTCCACCTGATCACCGAAACTTCAGGCAAGGTCTTTATTGGTGATTATATTGGCAATTTTTCTCCCAACAGTTTGATTCTGGTGGGCCCTAATCTCCCCCATAACTGGATCAGCAACATAGAGAAAGGGGAGCGGGTTGAGCTGCGCGACCGGGTCATTAATTTCTCCCATGACCTCATCACCGCTTGTGATTCGGTGTTTCCTGAAACCCGAGCTCTGGCGCCGTTCTGGCAACGTGCCGAGTATGGCATCGAATTTCTGGACGCTACCAAGATACCAGAGGCTGTTGCGTTGTTTGAGGAAATTGCCGAATCGACCGGATTCCGACGCTTGACCCGTTTTTGGACGCTGATTGAACTTCTGGCGGCAATGACCGATTACCGTGTGCTGTCCTCTTCGACCTACCTGCCCATCACCGATGAAAAAATTCTCAACAGGCTGAACCAGGCCCTGGATCTTATTTTCGAGCACTACCACACCGGGATCTCTCTCGAAGAGGTGGCAGCGCATGTGAACGTCAGCCCAACCTATTTCTCGAAGTTCTTCAAAAAAGCCACGGGGCATAGGTTCATTGAGTTCATTAATAGCCTCCGCATCAACAAAGCCTGCGAGCATCTGGCTCACAGTGACGAACCCATTACTGAAATCTGCTTTTTGGTTGGTTTCAATAACATCGCCAACTTCAACCGTCGCTTCTACGACGTGAAAAAAATGACCCCATCGGAATATCGAAAAACCTCCCTGGACGTCCTGTACCAGAGCTGACCACCTGCAATCTCCCGCCTGTTTATTGGTTAGTTATCACTTTTAGAGCAATACTTTCTGGTTATAAGTATTTCACTTTCCTGATCGCCAATTCTCGTTTAGAACCCCCGCTGGTGCTCGGTTTCGGCCTAAAAGGGGCGCCGCGCCAATAGTGGGCGACCCCGATAGACAGCAAAAAAGTATAGAAAAATGACAAGGTACGTATTTGTTCGGTTCTCACATAGAGCGTGTAATTGGCTCGTGCAATTAGCTGTGTCCAAGCGTGTTGATTGCGCCAGGTCTACAGTTTAAGAAAGCTCTACGAATTAAGAGCAATTTGATCGACCTACTCCAAAAACAAACAGAGGTTCGAGCATGAACAACAATCGATATCTTTCCGCTGTTATGGCGGTTGGCATGACCGCTGTTGCGTCCTCCGCAATGGCCGCCACCAAAGTAACGATCGGCACTGTGAATAATGGCGACATGGTTCGCATGCAGGGCCTCTCCGAGGAATTCGAAAAGCTTTATCCACACATCGATCTGGACTGGGTAGTGCTTGAGGAAAATGTCCTGAGGCAGCGCCTGACGACCGATATTGCCACAGATGGCGGCCAATTCGATGTGATGACCATCGGCATGTACGAAGCACCCATCTGGGGTGAAAAGGGTTGGCTGACGCCAATGAAGGATCTGCCTTCGGACTATGATATGGCAGACATTTTCCCTTCAGTTCTTGGGGGCTTGTCCTCCAAGGGCACCCTTTACGCACTGCCGTTCTACGCCGAAAGCTCCATGACCTTCTATCGCAAGGATCTGTTCGAGGCCAATGGCCTCAGCATGCCTGACCAGCCTTCCTGGGATCAGATGAAGTCTTTTGCCGAACAGCTCCATAAGCCGGAAGAAGAGCAGTACGGTATCTGCCTGCGCGGCAAGGCAGGATGGGGCGAGAACATGGCGCTGATCACCACCATGGCCAATGCTTTCGGTGCCCGCTGGTTCGACGAGAACTGGAAACCTGAATTCACCGGGCCTGAGTGGGAGAACGCCGTCAGCTTCTATGTTGATCTGCTCGGCAACTATGGACCTCCTGGCGCCAGCTCCAACGGCTTCAACGAGAACCTCGCGCTGTTCAACAGTGGCAAATGTGCCATGTGGGTGGACGCTACGGTCGCTGGTGCTTTCCTGACCGACGAAACGCAAAGCAGGGTGGCTGACCAGATCGGCTTTGCCCTGGCGCCGGAGCAGGTAACCTCTAAAGGTTCCGGTTGGTTGTGGTCCTGGGCCCTGGCGGTTCCGGTGAGCTCGGACGCCAAAGAAGCGGCCAAGACCTTTATTACCTGGGCCACATCCCGCGCCTATAGCCAGCTGGTTGAGGAAACCTACGGTATTGCCAATGTGCCGCCTGGCACACGCACCTCGACCTACGACAACGCGGAATACCTTGAAGCTGCTCCGTTTGCGACCCGAACCCTGGAAGCAATCGGCAACGCCGATCCCAACGATTCCACGTTGAATCCTTCCCCCTATGTGGGCGTTCAGTTTGCCGCTATCCCGGAGTTTCAGTCGATCGCAACCCAGGTCGGCAAGCTAATCTCGGGCGCGCTGGCAGGGTCGATGTCGGTCGATCACGCGCTGAAGGCGGCGCAATCGATCACCTTGCGTGAGATGACTCGCGCTCGCTATTACTCCAACTGAATACCCGGCCAAGACGAAACAACAATGACCTGATGCAGGGACCGCTTTGGCGGAGCCTGCTTGGGGTCACCGGAGAACCGAAATGAAGACCACCACTCTGAATGTAGGTTCCGCGAGCCCCGCCGCGGAACCCCAACAGGACAGCCGCAAGGGCGGCAAGAGGAAGACCTCCCGCATCAATCGTTTCATGGTGTCGCCGTCGGTGCTCGTCCTGGCACTGTGGATGGTGATTCCGCTGTCCATGACCATCTACTTTTCTTTGATTCGCTATAACCTGCTGTATCCCGGCGATAACGAATTTGTGGGACTGGAAAACTTCCGGTTCTTTGTCACCGATTTCGGATTCATGGCGGGCATGAGCAACACTCTGATGCTGGTCGGTGCCGTGCTGTTGATTACCGTGGTTCTGGGTGTACTCATTTCGTTGTTGATTAACCAGGCGTTCTGGGGCCAGGGCATCGTCCGGATACTCCTGATATCGCCATTCTTTATCATGCCGACCGTGAATGCTCTGATCTGGAAGAACCTGCTGCTGCACCCGGTGTCAGGAGTCTTTGCAGCCATCTGGAAGTTCTTTGGCGCCACGCCGATTGACTGGTTTTCCGAGTTTCCGCTGTTTTCGATCATCATGATCGTTTCCTGGCAGTGGCTACCGTTTGCCATTCTGCTGCTGATGACGGCACTGCAGTCTCTGGATCAGGAACAACAGGAAGCGGCACGCCTGGATGGCGCCGGTCCCTGGGCTCTGTTCTTCCATCTCACATTGCCGCACCTTGCTCGTCCGATTGCGGTGGTGGTGATGATTGAAACCATCTTCCTGCTGTCAATCTTTGCCGAAATCTTCACCACCACGGGCGGTGGGCCAGGTTATGAGACTACCAACCTTGCGTACCTCATCTACAGCCAGGCGTTGCTGCAGTTCGATGTCGGACTGGCTTCGGCCGGTGGCCTGATCGCCGTTGTGCTGGCCAACATTGCCGCCTTCTTCCTGGTGCGGCTGATTGGCAAAAGCCTGACTGAAAAACAATGATTTCCGGAGGTTACAAAATGCTTAGCCTAAAACAACGACGTAGCCTGAACACCCTGCTTATGGGGGTGTTGGCGTGGGGGGTGGCCCTGGCCATTTTCTTCCCGATTTTCTGGATGCTGCTGACCAGCTTCAAAACAGAAATCGATGCCTTCGCCACACCGCCGCAATTGTTCTTCTCGCCGACCCTCGAGAATTACACGCTGGTTAACGAACGCAGTGACTATCTGCACTTTGCCTGGAATTCGGTGGTGGTGTCTTTCGGATCCACGATCATCGGAATGATGCTCGCCGTACCCGCCGCCTATTCCATGGCCTTTTTTGAGACCAAGCGTACCAAAGGGACACTGCTGTGGATGCTGTCCACCAAAATGCTGCCGCCGGTTGGCGTGCTGGTGCCGATTTACCTGCTGTTCAAAGACACCGGCTTGCTCGATACCAAAACCGGACTGGTCATCATCTACACGCTGATCAATCTGCCGATCATGATCTGGATGGCCTACACCTACTTTAAAGAGATACCTAAAGAAGTGCTCGAGGCCGCTCGAATGGACGGCTCCACGCTGTTCCAGGAGATCTGGCGGGTACTGCTGCCCATGAGCAAGGGCGGTCTGGCGGCAACGGTGCTGCTGTCACTGATTCTCAGTTGGAACGAGGCGTTCTGGTCACTCAACCTCACGGCTTCGGAAGCGGCCCCGTTGACGGCCCTGATCGCATCTTACTCAAGCCCTGAAGGCTTGTTCTGGGCCAAGTTGTCAGCCGTATCGACCCTGGCTTGTGCTCCTATTCTTATCTTTGGCTGGATCAGCCAGAAACAGCTGGTTCGCGGCTTGTCCTTTGGCGCTGTCAAATAACGGAGATTTCCCATGGCTAACTTAACAATAAAGAACCTCAAGAAATCCTTCGGGGATATCGAAATTCTCAAGGGCATTAACCTCGAGATTAAAGACAACGAATTCGTAGTGTTTGTCGGGCCGTCAGGCTGCGGCAAGTCCACACTGCTGCGCTCCATTGCCGGGCTGGAAGAAGTCACCAGTGGCCACATTATGCTGGACCACAAAGAGATCACAGATTTGGCCCCGGCCAAACGTGATCTGGCGATGGTGTTCCAGAGCTACGCCCTATACCCCCACATGTCCGTGCGCAAGAACATGTCGTTTGCACTGGAGCTGGCGAAAGAAACCAAGGACGTGATCGGCAAAAAAGTCGCCGAAGCTGCTCGAATTCTGGAGCTGGAGCCTTTGTTGGAGCGCAAACCGAAAGAACTGTCTGGCGGCCAGCGTCAGCGGGTGGCGATTGGCCGTGCCATCGTGCGCCAGCCCAAGGTGTTCCTGTTCGATGAGCCACTGTCGAACCTGGATGCCGCCCTGCGGGTGCAGATGCGTCTGGAGCTGGCTCGCCTTCACCACGATCTGAACGCCACCATGATTTACGTTACCCATGATCAAGTTGAGGCCATGACCCTCGCCGACAAAGTGGTGGTATTGAACCAGGGCCGGATTGAACAGGTGGGTACACCTCTGGAGCTATACCGCAATCCTGCTAACCGCTTTGTTGCGGGCTTCCTTGGGATGCCCAAGATGAGCTTCCTGCCGGGCAAAGTAACGGCTATTGATGCCTCCAGCGTGACCGTTGAGCTGACTTCGGGTGCCTCCGTAAACTTACCTGCGGCCAGTGAACACCTGCGCAAGGGCAGTGCTGTCACCGTTGGCGTTCGGCCGGAGAACATTGATGTGGTCGAACCGAGTGAGAGTTCACTGACTGGCTACATGGACATTGCCGAGAGCTTGGGCAGCGATACCTACTGCTACGTGAAAACAGATGGCCAGGAGACGCTGACCGTTCGTATGCCCGGCAACTTTGCCTGTAACTACGGTGATCGCATCGGTTTACGCCTGCACGTGGATGAATGCCACTTGTTCGATGAGCAGGGTAACGCCGTTCAGAAACCCAGCCGAATGGCAGCGTGACCTCTTATGAAACTGAATAACTCAACATTGGACCAATTGAGTCCAGAGGTGTCCGTGCCTGCCTACGAACGGGGTAACCTCCGGCATGGCATCGTTCACATCGGCGTGGGCGGATTTCACCGTGCCCATGAAGCGGCTTACACCCACCAGCTATTGCAGGCAGGTGGCAGCGCGGATTGGTCGATCTGTGGTGTTGGGCTGCGTGAAGCGGATCGAACCATGCAACAGGTGCTATCCGGGCAGGACCACCTCTACACGCTGATCGAACTTGGCGCCGACAACACCAATGCAACGAGCGTGATTGGCTCCATCACCGATTTCCTGTTCGCGCCTGAGGAACAGGACGCCGTGCTCGAAAAACTGGCAAGCCCCCAAGTGAAAATTGTCTCACTGACGATCACCGAAGGCGGCTATAACGTCGACGACAATACCGGGCGGTTTAACGAGGGCCATCCGGACATTCGCTACGACCTGCAGAATCCTCAGCAACCTCGAACCGTATTCGGTTATCTGACCGAGGCTCTGGACCGGCGTCGAGCGCGTAATTTGCCACCATTCACGGTCATGTCTTGCGACAATCTACCGGAAAATGGTCACGTCGCCCGTGCAGCTCTATTGGCTTTTGCCAACCTCAGAGATGCTGACCTGGCAAGCTGGATTGAAGCCAATGTCAGCTTTCCAAGCAGCATGGTTGACCGCATCACACCGGGAACCAATGACAAACACCGTCAGTGGCTGAAAGAGCATTACGACCTTGAGGACGGTTGGCCGGTGATCTGTGAGCCTTTCTGCCAATGGGTGCTGGAAGATGACTTCTGCAACGGTCGCCCGGAATGGGAAAGGGTAGGCGTTCAGTTCACGGACGATGTAGCGCCCTACGAGCGAATGAAGATTCGCCTGCTGAATGCCAGCCATTCTGCGATGGCGTACCTCGGGTATCTGGCCGGTTACCGCTACACCCACGAAGTGATGGCTGATGAACGATTCAGTCAGTTTATCCGCAGCTTTATGGATGAGGACGTGACGCCGATACTGGGAGAAATCTCAGGCATCGATGTGCCCGCGTACAAGCAGACCCTGATCGAACGCTTCTCCAACCCCCAAATGGGCGACGAGTTGGCCCGCCTTTGTATGGATGGCTCCAGCAAGATACCGAAGTTCCTGGTACCGACGGTCCAGACGCTTGTGAACGAAGGGCGCCCGCTATCACGCGTAGCCATGATCATCGCCAGCTGGGCGCTTTACCTGCGAGGCCAAGATGAGAAGGGCCAGCACCATGAGATTAATGATCCGCTGGCTGCGCGGCTGAAATCCGCTGTTAAAGACAGGGCCAACCTGACCTCAGATTTCCTGGGAATGGCGGACATTTTCGGGACCACCCTCGCCAACTCCAGCGACTTTGAAGAGGCCTTTGAGGCGGAACTCGACAAGCTGGAAACGAACGGTGTTTTTTCAGGCCTTCAGTCACTTCAAGAAGCCTGAAGTATAAGGGAGCACAGATATGAACTCACTGCGCAAATCTAATTCCTGGACCAAGCTCGAACAACTCGCTGATGAGACTGGGGACGACCGTATTGCGGATTATTTCAAAGCGGATCCGGATCGTTTCGAGAAGATGAGTCTGCGATTGGGCGAGCTGTTTCTGGACTATTCCAAGAACAAAATTTCGCCGCAGGTGATGGACGCCCTGCTTGAATTGGCTGAACAGTCGCCGTTGCAGCGGCGTCGGGAACAGATGTTTGCCGGCGATGCTATTAATGTCACCGAAGAACGTCCGGTTCTACACATCGCGTTGCGCAACCTCGGTAACCAGCCGATTGTCGTAAACGGCCGCGACGTAATGCCAGATGTCCAGGCCAGCCTGGAAAAACTCAGGGCCTTCACCGAACAGGTCAGGAGCGGGCAATGGCTGGGCTACACCGGCAAGCGCATACGCAACGTTGTGAATATCGGAATCGGCGGCTCGGATCTTGGTCCCAGTATGGTGTGCCGGGCCCTGCTTGATTACCAGCACCCGGACCTCAGCGTTCACTTCATTTCCAACGTCGACGGCCGGCACCTCAAAAAAGTGCTGAAAGGGCTGGACCCGGAAACCACGCTGTTCATTGTGTCGACCAAGACCTTCTCCACCCAGGAAACCCTGTTGAACGCGAACAGCGCCAAGCGCTGGTTCCTGGAGCAAACCCAGAGCACCACAGCCGACATGGGCCAGCACTTTGTCGCGGTCTCGACCAACATCAAAGCCGCTACAGAATTTGGTATTCGCGAGGACAGTATTTTCCAGTTCTGGGACTGGGTGGGAGGGCGCTACTCACTCTGGTCCAGCATCGGGCTGCCTATTGCCTTGAGCATCGGGTTTGACGCGTTTATCGAACTGCTCGACGGCGCGCACACCATGGACCAGCACTTCCTGAACGCGCCATTGGAGGCCAACATGCCGGTCCTTCTGGCCCTTATCGGCATCTGGAACATCAATTTCCTGGGCGCGGAAACCCAGGCGATCATTCCTTACGATCAGGCCTTGCACCAACTGCCGGCATTTCTCCAGCAACTGGACATGGAGAGCAATGGTAAATCAGTGGACATCGATGGCAATCCGGTTAGCCATGCCACCGGTCCCATTGTGTGGGGGCAAACCGGTTCTAACGGCCAGCATGCATTTTTTCAGTTGCTTCACCAGGGCACCCGTTTTGTTCCCATCGATTTTATCGCTTCGCTGAAAGCCGATGAAGACACCAAAGAACATCACTTTGCCTTGCTGACCAATATGCTGGCCCAGGCCAATGCGTTTATGAATGGCGATACACAAGACAAACAGTACGCCAGTTGCACCGGTAATCGCCCAAGCAACGTGCTGTTGCTGGACGAATTGAGCCCGCGAAATCTTGGCGCCCTGATTGCTCTCTACGAGCACAAGGTCTTCGTGCAGGGAGCTATCTGGAATATCAACTCCTTCGACCAGTGGGGCGTGCAGCTCGGCAAACGGTTAGCTAATGACATCAGCCGGGATATTGATGGGAAAAGCAACGAGTACGACCCATCAACCCAGGGCTTGATGGATATCGTTAATCGGCATCTGGCCGGGGACAAAGCAGATTCGGGCGCAACAGCCAAGGCAGGCCTGGTGGCTGAGGAGAGTGGCGACCAATGATCAAAGTCATTTCATTCGGTGAACTGTTGGTAGACATGCTCTCTAGCCGGGTCAGTGATGATCAGGACGGGAAGGGCACCGAGTCAGAGACTGAGCGCTTTACCAAATATCCTGGCGGTGCGCCGGCAAACGTTGCCGCAGCAATCGGTAAGCTCGGCGGCCACAGCTATTTTGCCGGTAAAGTCGGCGCGGACATGTTTGGTGATTTCCTCGTTCAGTCGCTTGAGGCCATGCAGGTCTGCACGGACTACCTGCTGCAAACCAGTGAGGCAAAGACCGCCTTGGCTTTTGTATCACTGGACAAAGAGGGCGAGCGCAGCTTTGAGTTCTATCGTGGGCCTTCAGCCGATTTATTGTTCGGCCCGGGCGACTTTAAGCCGGAATGGTTTGAGAACCGTGGCATCTTCCATTTCTGCTCCAACACGCTGACAGAACCTGGAATTCTGGAAGCTACCCAAGCCGGTCTGGATGCAGCGCGAGCCGCTGGTTGGCTGGTCAGCTTTGACATGAACCTCAGGCACAATCTATGGCCCGAAGGCGCTGATCCGTTTGAATCGGTGTGGGCCTGCGTGAAGCAAGCGGACTTGGTCAAGCTGTCCGCTGAAGAGCTGGCCTTCCTGTGCCGACATACGGACGAAGCCACGGTATTGAAGCAAATTCTGAGCGCTGGAGCTTCGCTGATTCTGATCACTGACGGCGGTAAACCGCTTCGTTACTACACCGCCCACCAAACCGGCTCAATCCAGCCGCCCAATGTACATATGATTGATAGCACCGCCGCCGGAGACGCGTTCGTCGGAGGTTTGCTGTATCGCTTGTCCGAGCTGGATATGTCGGTTGCCGATCTGGAAGGGGTGGGCACCGATCAACAGCGGCTGGAGAGCATATTGACCTTTGCCAGCGCCTGTGGCGCCCATGCAGTCACCCATGCAGGCGCCTTTACATCTCTGCCAAGCCGAGACGAAGTTGCGGCTTTCATGGCCTGCCAAGAGGACGCGCAAATCACCTAGTCGTGATCTGTTGATCTGGATTCGATCGATCTCGACAAATATTCATTGCAGGGACCGCTGACCAGAGCACCAAAGCCGGGTCGGGGCCGGCTAAGTTCGCCCCGAATAAAACCAACATCACACTTAACAACAACAAAGGCATACAATGAACAAATACACAAAATTTCCTCTGCCCAACCGAAACCAGCTTACTGCCGCCATCGCGGCGATGATGGTTTCAACCACGTCATTCGCAATCGATTTTCACGGTTATTTCCGGTCTGGTATCGGCGCCACCGCAGGTGGTGGTGATCAGGCCTGCTTTTCCGCACCGGGTGTCTCCAAGTATCGCTTGGGCAACGAGTGTGAAACCTATGCTGAGATCCAGCTGGGTTCTGAGGTTTTCAGGCAGGATGACACCAGCTTCTACGTCGACTCGATGATCGCGTACATCACTCCTCAGGAGAATGATTTTGAAACCGTGAACGACGACGATGCAACGATTGCCGTGCGGCAGTTCAACGTGCGTGGCACCAACGTCATCAAATCGTTGCCAGGTTCAACGTTGTGGATTGGCAAACGCTTTTATCAGCGCCACGATGTTCACATCAACGATTTCTTCTACTGGGATGTATCCGGTCCAGGCGCGGGCCTTGAGGATATCGATGTTGGCACCGGCCTCCTGCATGTAGCCTGGACTCGCTCTGCAAACAACGAAACCGGTGACGGTGCCGATCTAGGAACTGGGGACCCGGTTACCAACGACATCATTGACGTGCGCTGGACTGGCCTGCCCGTCAACCCTGGCGGTACCCTGGAAGTGGGCATCGACTACGGCCGTGCCAATCTGGACGACGAGCAGGAGAGCGCCGGTGTTGATGATCAGGACGGCTACATGTTCACCGCCGAACATCAGCAGGCGAATTTTCTTGGTGGCTACAATAAGCTTACCCTGCAGTACGCCAAGGACTCACTGGTCGCCAGTGGTGGCCGGAGCAACAGCAGTGCCGCAAACCAAGGCTCCATGGTCCGTGTCATCGACCACGGTCTGATTCCGTTGGGTAGCGATATGGATATGTTCTATGTGGGTATTTATGAGGACACCAGTCTGGATAATAACCAGGGTAGTCAGTGGACGTCCTTCGGGGTCCGTCCCACTTATTACTGGAGCCCGTTGATGAGTACGGCGGTTGAACTGGGCTTTGACCGGGTTTCCCCGGAAGCATCGGGAGCAGAGGATTCAGACCTGCAGAAGGTAACGATTGCCCAACAATGGTCACCTGGCGAAACCTTCTTCGCACGGCCCCAGCTGCGCCTGTTTGCCACCTATGCAAACTGGAGCGATGACTACAATGCCGCTAGCGATTCAATCGGACCGGATGACAGTAACGGGCTGACCTTTGGCGCCCAGGCGGAAGTCTGGTGGTAGGCATGGACTAGCGCCACGCCTCACTGTAACCAATGCGGACCAGCTTCAACTGGTCCGCATCATTCAGCCCTCAATGCATCATCCAAATCGGTATCGTTGCGTGACCAACCATATGTCGCGTCACCCCACCAAAGATCTGTTCGTGAACTCTCCTGTGGGTGTAGGCGCCCATAACGATGAGATCGGAGCCGATAGAATCTGAAAGTTGCAGTAGGCTTTCACCCGCAGCAAGACGATGGCTGTCAAATTGTTTGCCAATTGCTTCGACGCCGTGGCGTGCCAGGTATTGGATAAGTTTGTCGATGCCAGGCTCTCGAGCGGAAGAGCGATTACTGCATCCAACAACGATTTGTTTGGCAGCCTTCAAGACCGGCAGCGCGCTTGCAACAGCTCGCGCACTTTCAGTGCTGCCATTCCATGCGATCAGGACGCGATCAGCGCAAAAAGTGGTCAGGGTACGCGGCATCAACAGTACCGGTTTACCACTGCGCATTATTGCAGCTTCGAATGTCGAGGTCGGTGTGCCGGACTTCGGTTGGGGAACAATAATCAGGTCGTGGACCTTGCCTCGTTCGCCAACAAGCTCACTGCGCAAACCGACGATCTCCTGCCAGCAAGCTGTTGGCGCGTCATGTATCAGTTGTTCGGTAAGAGGTGCATGGTTCTGGTCGCATAGCGACTGGAATAATTGTTGTAGTTCCGAAGATTCAGTTACGGAATACTTGCTCGCCAACGCCTCAAGTTCCTGAAGTAAACTTTGGGGCATGCGGCGTGCCACTACCTCATCCGGAATGAATCGGCGTGGATTGAGGGTTGCATGGAGCACCTCCAAATGAGCGCTGAAATAGGCCGCCACCGATAACGCACCGAGCATTCGTTCTTTCTCCTGGCCGCTGCTGGACAGCGGCATCAGGATTGATTTTGGTACTGTCATATTACTCTCCGGATTCAGGTTCAGGAGTTTCGCAGACGCCCTCAGCCCAAAGGCCAGGGTAATGCAATTGCGCTTTGCAGAAGTCCGTTTGGAAGGTCCAGTACCATGATGTGTGAAAGACTGGCCATGAACACCACAATGGAGGACGTCAGCATGGCAGTCCGCACCAACGAGGTCCGCGCCTTCACAAGCAAGAACGTGACGAAGAAGCCGGTGACTGATATCAGGAACCCGAACAGGTAACAGCTAATCACCAATCCGATAATCCAGTACAGATAGTGGAAGAGACTGGCGATGCCCTGATTACTAACGTATTCCTCTACCACCTCTTTGTCGTGGTTTACCGGGTCATCTATACGTCCGCTCGCAAGCTTGAAGAGCACCGCGCCACTTATGACAAGCATGACCGCGCAAACAGATGCGGTGAACACGCTACCAAGAAACGATTGCTGTAAGGCGTCGTAGAGTCCATAAGCGAACGTGAGGAATATTGCAGTAGCGAACAGTGTCTGTGGCCGCAAGTTGGTTGCACGTTTAGGTCGCGATTCAGTGTCTTGGGCTCTGTCGTTTTCGGTGGCCTTACTTTTTGAATTATCGGACGTATGTCGTGCCGCGAAAAAAATAGAAATGAGGGTAAGGGTTCCGATGATCAGCACGCCGGGCTTGGTCAGAAATTGCCAACCGTCGAACTGTACCGCTTGATAGAGGTATGTCTCCATGCCGCTCGCCAGCACGAAACCAATCAGGAACGCCGGTCTTGGCCAGTCGAATCGTTTCATCAGCACGCCGAGAGTTCCGATTCCGACCAATGCCACAAGGTCATTCAAATCACGCGTAGCTTGATACGCTGCGAAACAAATGATGGTGATCATGAAAGGAGCCATCAAGGCGTACGGAATCGTCGTAATCCTCGCCACCCATTTGGAAAGCATGAGGCAAGCACCAGCACCAACCAGGTTTGCCAGCGCCAGTGACCATACGATCGTATAGGTGATGTCCAGATTGGTGGTGACCATGGACGGACCGGGTTCGATTCCGATAAGAATCATCCCGCCCAGGAACACAGCCATACTGCCTGATCCCGGGATACCGAATAGCAGGGTTGGGATTAACGCTCCGCCTTCCTTCGCGTTATTGGACGATTCGGGTGCTATAACGCCCCGAACATCTCCATTACCAAAATGTTCCTTGTCCTTGGTGGTTTGCACTGCGTGACCATAGGAGATCCAGTCAACTACACTTCCGCCGAGACCGGGAAGGGCACCAACAACGCATCCCAGAACGGCACACCGCAGTGCCAGCCATTTATGCTTTATGAGATCACTGACCCCGGTCAACCAACCCTTGCCCAATTCGGATGCTTCGGAGATGGCACGATTTTGCCGCAACAAATCGATAATCTCTGGTAGGGCAAAAATGCCCAAGCCTACAACGACGAGAGGAAGCCCATCCATCAGGTAAAAGTTACCGAAGGTCATTCGGTACTCTCCGGTTGCCGGAGCACCGCCAACGCTTCCGAGCAACAATCCAATTCCACAGGCACCCAGGCCCTTGAGCAAGCTATTGCCGGCCAACACACCGACCATGCTCAAGCCAAGCAGTGTCAGCATGAATAATTCGGCAGAACCAAAGGCGAGAATAACTGGGCGAGCTACGAGGACGAACCCCGTGAGTACCAAAGCACCAAAAATTCCGCCAAACAACGATGATGAAAAGGCTGCAGCCAGTGCCCTGGCTGCCTCTCCACGTTTCGCCATTGGGAATCCATCCAGAACCGTTGCCTGTGATCCGCTTGAGCCCGGTATTCCCATCAATACGGATGTAAAGGTGTCGGAAGTAGGAATGACGGCGACAAGACCAATAAGCATGGCAAGAGCGGTAGTGGGTTCCATGCCGTAGAGGAAAGGCAGAAGGAGCGAGAGGCCCGCTATCCCCCCCAGGCCCGGGAAAATGCCGATGGCAAGCCCGAGCCCCACGCCGCCGACAAGATACAGTAAGTGCGTGCCGGTGGTGGCAGTTGCCAGAGCGGCCAGGAATGCATCAATCATGGTTCCTTACCTCAAGGTTGCGTTCGCGAGGCGGGTCCTGAAGAGGCCCGCCTGGTGAAAAATGATTGGACAGTTATTAGAATCGGACGTGATAGCGTGTGCTTAGCCAATCACGGACCCAAGCGCGATCAGACTCGTCCATGTCCAGTGCAACCTTGAAGGCTTTTGAGGCTTTTGCCTGAACTGCTTGTGGGTAAGATCCAAGAACAGCTTTGGCTTTGTTCTTGAAATCTTGCGAAGCCACAGTGTCTTCAACAGCCTTAGCCCAGGCTTCAATCACTTCTGGATCGGTATTGTTCGGCAGGAAGATGCCCTTTTGCGCGGCAAAGCCGGCAACGAAAAAGGCTTTCCAAACTTTGAACGCCGTCCCTTCGGGCTTGCTGCCGTGAATCATTTCATAAACTTCGGCAAAGTGGGGCAGGTCGGGAAAGGTGGGATCGCGCTTCAGATCGCCGTTGTCATCGAGAACCCCCCACGACATAATCGGCACCGCTTTTCCTTCCTCAACCAGAGGGAGCACCTTTTGCAGGTAGGCAGAGGTGGTCTGGTAATCAACATTCACCTCCCCCCGCTCAAACGCCAGCCGGCCAGCGCCACGGCCCTTCATACCGAAGATTGCGTGAACGTCAATATCCAGAATCTCAAGAGCGAGAAGGGGAACCAGATCAAGGGATGTAGCGCCTTGGCTTGCGTACTTTATTGACTCGCCCCGAAGTTTTACCAAGTCCTCTGCAGACTTGATTCCTAACTCCGGGCTGACATAGAAAACACCGCCAGTGGGTGAGGCCAATACCGGTGTCCAGTTCTTATAGTCGTACTTCACCCGGCGGTCACCCAGTAGATAGGGGAACTGGGTCGAGCCGGAGGTGCCCAGAATTTCCAGACCAGTCGGCTCGGCGCGACGGTCAAAATAATTGGCTCCCTTTGTGGAACCACCACCTGGAATGTTCTTGACGACTACCGGAGGCTGTCCCGGCAAGTTCTCGGAGATCAACGGCGCAAAAAAACGAGCCCAGGTATCAGAGCCTCCCCCTTCTTTGAACGGAACAACCCATTCAATTCGTTCGTCAGCGAAATCAACACTTGCCTGAACCGATGTTGCCGTACCAGCCACTAGTGAAATGGCGGCAATGATCGTGAAACCTTTCATCGCATCGATCCAGGAACGATTTTTGGATAGCTGATTCATAATTATCCTCTCTATTCTGCATTGCTTTGTTTTTGTCTTTGATGCCGGCCATTGCAGAGAGCCTTAACCGGGCTTAGCTTTTAAATTACGTAGCCAACCTGTCAGCAACCTGTCATCAATAGAGACTCCTTGGCGTATTTGGCGGGTTACTAATGAGCGCTATTTACGAGGCGTGGCTTCTTGAGTAGGACCAGATCTGGGAAGGCACATAGAGATCGCCTTGAAACAATTTTCGGGCGGTTCGAATCAGGCCGGCTCGTTGAATTTGTGGGCCTGTCGCCGTGTAATCGATTTCGAGAGCCAGATCGATTCTTCCGCTCGGGTGCTCGATCTGGATAGTCTGTTGCTTTCCCTCAGGGCGTATTACCAGTTCATCAGTAACAGAACCGGGCAGGGCAATAGCACTCGCTACACAGATCGCACCGGTGACCGCATGGGCGCCGTGGCAACTATGGGGAACAAAATAGCGGGAGGTAATGGTGCCGCCATGGCGCGGTTTGGATAAAAGCGCCACCTTCGGAATGACTTTGCCTGTTGCATCGCCAAGCCCCATTTTCCAGGAAGCTTCCTGTCGGATCGCTTCGATACGACGCAATAATTCTACGTCTTCATCAAGCTGCGCTTTGGATTCGTCGCCGCGCTTGCCGAGCGATGATGCCGGTATGAGAACCATAGGTACTGCTGCATCGATGCAACTTACCTCTATGCCGTCGATGCGGTCTCTGAGCTTGCCCGTGGGCAGGAGCTGGCCGGTCTTACTCCCTGCAACATTCAGGAAATTTAGAAGGATGGGTGCGGCTGTGCCTTCGACGCCATCAATGGACGCGTCGCCGTCGTAATCGACAGTCCCGTTGGGAGTTTTTATGACGGCCTCAACCAGGGAGTTGGTGTTCAGATTACGAATGCGCACCAGTGTTTCGCCAACGCTTGCAGATACCAGCCCCTTTTCTATGGCAAAAGGGCCTACTCCCGAGAGGATATTTCCGCAGGATGGCGATGTATCAACAATCGATTCCTCAACGGACACCTGAGCAAATAGAAAGTCAACGTCAGCGTCAGGGTGCTGAGATTTAGAAACGACTGCCACTTTGCTGGTAAGGCTGGAACCACCGCCGATACCGTTGATCTGAAGAGCGTTTCCGGACCCCATTGCGGCCAGGATTACCCGATCCTGGGTACTCCTGTCCTCCGGTAAATCAGAGGCCAGAAAATAAGGTCCTCGGGAGGTACCTCCGCGCATCATAGTGCAGGGAATTGCAGTTTGAGTCGGCATTATTTTTCTCCTATCGGGAAGAAGCTTTGCTCGGCCGGAGCGGCTGAGGTTCATGAGCCTGAGAGGGAATAAAAAGGACCGGTAACAGTGCCATCGCCTGGACTTTCGCCACCGGTCAATGACAATCAGTTGGTACTCAAGATCGCAACGTGTTCGAGTTCATCAGAATGTTCTGATCCACCGGAATCGGAGGCCGGCCTATGGAAATCGATAAGGCTGGCTATGCTCGGGGGGACGAGCTTTGTTAACTCGGATGTGGAACGTGTTCTTATTACAGACATTGATATCACTCCCGACCGATGTGACTGTCTAATTAATCAATTCAAGAGAAAGGCGCACTGGTCTGCGCGTTCACATCACGTTATCGGGTCAAACTGTCAGCAACCTGTCACGGAAGGATGTCTGGAATATCGAGAGGAGAGGAGAGAGGGCGTTCGGGCGCGAGCGTCAAACAGCGGCGCTAGAGCCACTGTTTGAGCAAGCTGGGGGTTAGAAGTTAAACGCGTAGGAGTAATCCAGGTACAGGCGTACATCTGTCTGGTCGGGTTTCACACCATCGACACTGCCCACTTCGTCGGAATTGTAGTCGTGCCAAATGGCTTTAAATTTCAGCCCCTTAATGGCTGGCACCTTGTAACCAACGACCAACTCACGCCAGTCTTCATCGGCGCTACCCAACGATCGGTTGGCCGAGTTTTCTGCATCCCATCCCTGGCCTGCCGCCACAGTGGTTTGCAGGCCAGGAACGTAGTCTTTCCAGTCGTATTTGAGGGCCAGCATCACTGCGGTTTCATTGGTGTTCGCGACGTCGGGTCCAATGCGAGAGCGAGTAGGGAAGGGGTTCGTTCCATGATCACCGGAAAAGTTATCTTCAATCCAGAGGTCATCGAATTTAGACACCGCCGCTGTCAATTCCAAGTTGTTCACGGCCCACTGCGCTTCAATATAGGCACCTAGTCCGTTGTTTTCACTATCTGTCACACCAGCGACGCTGCCGGTTGCGTCCTCATCATCCAGATCTCCACCTTCGGCTCCTGTAACGAAAAGATCGCCATTATCAGCGGAGGTAAATAGTCCGGCAGTCAGTTTCAGGCTTGAACCATCGAAACTGGTCCTGTTACTCACTCTCAGGCCAAGCTTGCTGAGATAGTCTTTTGCACTGAGGTATTCCATATCGGCTTGAAACGTATCCAGGCGGTAACCGATGCCGACGACTGAAACGAAGTCAATGTCACCTTGACGAGACTGGTCCGTGGCAAAACCTTCAAAGCTGTCACTTGCACGGGGCGACCATTTGTCGTAAACGGCGCCGAACAGGGAAATGTTGTTATTTATATGAAACTGAGTGTTTAATCCTTGAAAAGTATTCGGAACGGCACGGCTTCCGGAACTGCTCAGGAGCATGGACTTGTGGGTTTGCCTACCAAGTTTGATGGCGAGATTGTCAGAGGGAGTCAGTGTTACAAAAGCCTGTCCGAGCAATGCGAAGCCCTGCGCTTTATCATCCTTAACCGTTAAAACGTCTTCGCGAACTCGCCCTCCGGCGTGAAGATCTTCAACGAAATAAGGGGAAACTCCAAATCCGATCCAGTCGCCAAACCTTGGTGAAGTCCAGTCAGCAGTGATTGCAAAAGCTGACTGCGACCGGTCGTTCGTGGGATTTTCGTATTCCCTATCGAAATGCACCAAGCGACTCTTGGTTTTCAATTGATAACCGTTGCCAACGTCGGCGGCCATAGCCTGGCCGGCGACAAGTGCTGTGATAATACCCGTACCTATCCAACTGGCTGTTTTTGTTTTTGACATTACCGTCCCCTTTTAATTTGGTGTTTTTATTGCCGGAATTTTAGGATTCCAGTCAACACACCCTAATGACGGAACCTGTCATCAACCTGTCATCCGGTGACTTTGTCTCGGCTGGTGGTGGAGCATGCATTAGATTGCTCGCGGCCCAACCGAATACGAGCCATTTGCGCCGCGCGAATATGCTTTCTTGCTGCACTTTCCGCCGCCGTCGGGTCTCTGCTTTCGATGGCATCAACGATGGCTGCATGTTCTGACAGTGCGGTTTGAGCTCTGCTATCCAACATGTACGTGGTTGGTCCGAGCAGTGCCATGGCATCTCTCAAGCTATTCAGGGATTTGAGTAGGTACCGGTTATGGGCAGCGAGGTAAATTGCATTGTGAAATTCGCGATTCTTGACCGCCTGATCAGCCGCATGGTGTTGGGATTGCTGTTCCTGGCTCAGCAACTCGCGGAGGTTATACACCTCTGCCTCCGAACACTGTTGAGCAGCCAGACGCGCAGCTGTGCCTTCGAGCACCTCGCGCATCTGATAAAGCTCCATAATCGCCTGTATATCCAACTGGGCAATGACCATACCTCGGCGGGGCGCGTTACAGATCAACCCTTCTGATTCAAGCCGTTTCAACGCTTCTCGAACGGGAGTCCGGCTTATTCCAAGCCAGTTGGCCAGATCAACCTCAAGAATTCGTCCACCTGGCTTTAGGCTTCCGTCGATAATGGCCTGCAATAACCTTTGATAAGCATGTTCTGCCCGGGACATCCTGCTTTCCCCTTCCTAACCGTCAGTTTTCGTCTGTTCGTCGCGGATCAGTGCTGCCATCCGGTAGAACCCATGCACCATCTTCGAAAATGGTAAGAGTACAAAGAACGCAAGCACGGTGCCCAAATGCAGCGTCAGCAACTCTGGCAACCAGCTACTATTGGCAAAGGCGTATAACAGAAGCCCGGTACTACTCACGGCAAAAAGCAAAAGAATAAACCCCATTTCTCCACCCCAGACATGTTGAGCGGACAATTCCGGGTCTGCTTTGGTTTTCAGGTAGGCCAGGCCGAGAGTACCTATACAGAGTAAAATGCCGCCACTAATGCCCAGCAGTTTCGGAACAGAAAACAGGCTGTAGGGGGCAGGCAGGTCAAACAGGTAATGCATGATCGTTCCAGCGCTTGTGGCTGCGAAACAGAGTAAAAAACCATACATTGTTGCTTGATGTAAAAGACGGCGTTTATTCGAGAAACGATCTTCGTCTTCAAAGTTACACCCATCACCATGGCCTGCAGCCAGGTTTTTCATTGTCGCAACTGAGCCCATGGCCGCTCGAAGGTGCGCTAGGGTAATTCTCTTGCCACCGATACCTTGCCAGTAACGCCGGAGCCCGACAGCCACGGCAATCAGGGGCAAAATAAACGCTGGAAGAAACACTGCCACCATTACATTGTGCGGGAGTACTGCATAGAAACCCGCACCATCGCCACCTGACTGCCATTGCGCGAGCCACAGTAAAAGCCCAAAAGCCAGAGACGCGATAGCGGCAATTGCTGCACCACTGCGGTGGAACAGCCGCGCCAGCCACCTAGGCGAAGCGTTGTCCTGCCAAACCTGTTGCCGCACTTCTGCAAGTGCCGCTGGAACATTTATCGCAAATTCGTGGGGAGCTGTGTATTGACACGCGTAGTGGCAAGCACGGCAGTTGTGGCAAAGGTTCGCGAGTTGCTGTAGCTCGCCGTCTTCAAGTTCGCGTTGCCGATGCAAGGCAGGAAAGACAGAACAATAGCTTTCGCAGTATCGGCATGCGTTGCATATCTGAAACTGGCGGCGGGCCTCTTCAAGGGCCTGGTTTCGGATAGGCTCATCGTTTGTTTGAATATTTACTACTTCAATTGGTTGCATAACGTGCTGCCTCCTCGCCGGCAATACGACCGAATACGGTCCCGATGGTCATACCAAAACCAGCCAGGTACCCTTCGCCGAGAATTGATCCAGCCATGATTTCACCCGCAGCCCAGAGGTTGTCGAGCGAACCCTGTTTGGTTTGAACTTTTGCTTTTTCATCCACTTTCAAACCGAGATAGGTGAAAGTGACGCCGGTACGCAGGCTATAGCCGTAGTAGGGCGGACTATTGATAGGGCGTGCCCAGTTGGTTTTTGCAGGTGTAATGCCTTCTGTAGCCAGGCCATCTAGCTCGGTAGGGTGGAAGTCTCCGCCCGCGCACGCGTTATTGAATTGGTCGACGGTTGTGCGCAATGAAGCTGGATCTAGTTCCATTTTCAAGGCAAGCGCTTCGATGGTTTCGGCTTTGAGTGGAGGAAAGACCGAGGGCATGAAAAGGTCGATAGATTTACTATCAATGATCACATGGCCAACCTGGTTCGGCTGTGCCGCTACAAGCCGCCCCCAAATGGCATAGCGTTTAGGCCAGACATCCTCACCTTCGTCATAAAAACGGTCCGCGTTTTCATTGACGACAATCGAGAAGGGCACACAGTCAAGACGGGTGACGATCCCACCATCGAATTTAGGCGCGCGGCCGTCGATGGCCACAGCGTGGCACTGGGTTGGGTCGCCAACCTGCTCAGTCCCTTGATTGAGCAAATCACGCAACACAACGCCACGATTGTAGGGCGTGCCCCGTATCAGGAAATTTTGGGCCGCAGGTCCCCAGGCGCGGGCGAGCCAGTCAAGATCTGCCTGAAATCCGCCGGAGGCTACAACCACAGCTTTCGGAGTGAGCTGCTCACGGCAATCGTTGTAGATGAATTCGACCGAGACAATAACGTTGTCCTGGCGCTCCAGATGGGTCACTTCAGCTTCATAAAGGACATCAACCCCAAGGCTCTCGGCTACCCGATAGTAGGCATTGACCAGCGATTTTCCGCCACCCATGAAGAAGGCATTTGTCCGTGACAGGGATAGGGTGCCGGACAAAGAGGGTTGAAAATGAACCCCGTGTTTCTGCATCCATCGGTAGCTCTCTTCAGTACCTCTAATGGCAAGGCGAGCCAGCGTCTCGTCGGTTTTACCTTTGGTGACTTTGAGCAAATCCTGAAAGTATTCTTCTTCGTCATACCTTCCTGTCAGAACTTCCATGGGCGAGTTGTGCATACAACGGAAGTTGCGGGTGTGGCGCGAATTGCCTCCGCGATAGGTCTTGGGGGCGCCCTCAAGTATCAATACCTGTGCGCCATGCTCCGCTGCAGTGATCGCGGCACACAACGCAGCGTTTCCGCCACCGACTACCACCAAGTCATAATTCTGGTTGATGACCGACATGGTTTACTCAACTCCTGTTTGTATACAAATGAATACACAGGAGCCAACGCTAACCAGTGAACCTGTCACCGACCTGTCACAACACCAAAAGCCCTCTAGGCTATATAGCGGGCATAGATTTTGTTCCTGAAGTGGCAGAGTGTCCTGTTAGTATAGTAAGTAAGGCAGAGCAGAGTTTTTGCATATATTCATATAAAACAAAAAGATAGTGTGGATAGTTAATGAGATTATTAATTGTTGAGGATGATGAAATCCTTGGAGAGGCTCTTCACCGGCACGCCACTAAGCAAGGTCATGGCGTCGATCTGGTAACAACAGGGGATTCGGCAAATGACATACTGAAACATACCGCCTACGATCTTGTGGTTCTGGACCTTAATCTCCCAGGTCTAAGTGGTGACCGAGTGTTGCAAAATCTGCGTAGCCGTAAGACCAATACACCGGTATTGATACTCACCGCCCGTGATCAGATATACGACCGAATACAACTTCTTGATCTTGGGGCAGACGATTACCTTACAAAACCGTTTGATTTCGGTGAACTTGAAGCGAGAAGTCGCGCACTGCTCAGGCGTAGCCAGGGACAAGCCGACAATACAATAACCTACGGCAACCTTATCTTGGATCGTAGTGCGTGTACGGTCACAATCGATCAGCAACCAATAGACCTTAAGCAGAGAGAATTCCGTCTGTTAGAGATTTTTCTCAGTCATCTTGGACGAGTATTAAGCAAGGAAGAGTTGCTCGATCATCTCTATTGTTTTGATGATTCCCCCAGCCCTAATGCAATAGAAACCTATGTCGCGCGTCTCAGAAAAAAACTTCAGACGAGTACCGTAGAAATTCGAACACTTCGTGGCCTGGGTTATTTGCTGGATAGGGAAGATGGCTGAGCCTATTAGCTATTCGATAAAGCAGCAACTGGCAACGATGGCGATCATTCTGTTGTTTATATTCTCGGCGGTGAGTTACTGGGGAGCCAACAAATACGGCCAGAGAGCGGCCCAGTTGTCCTATGACCGATTGCTCACCGGTGCGGCATTTCAAATGGCGGAAAACATAAGGCTGCAGGAAGGGAGGGTAATTGTGGATTTGCCGCGATCCGCCTTCGATACCCTCGCACTTGCTCCTGACGATCGTGTTTTCTATGCCATCGATATTGTCGGTGGTGCTCATATTACCGGTTACGAAGGTCTGCCGGAATCCGATAATCAGGAAGCAGCGCCCAGTATGGAGGGGTCAGTAGGCCAGTTACCTGTGAGTTTTTTCGAAGCAGATTACAGTGGTGAGCCAGTCCGGTTTGTAACGGTGGAACGTGTACTGAAGGACCTGGGCGTGGCGAAAACCGTACGGGTAAAAATTGGCCAAACGTTGCTTGCACGCAACGGCCTTGCAGACGGTATCAGTTGGCGGGCATTGCAAGTGGTGGGTGGCATCATTCTGGTCGCTTTGGTTGTCATAATGTTTGGTATCTGGATGATCCTTCGGCCCCTGAATAAACTGAATCTGGCCTTAGGCAAGCGATCACCAGTCGATCTGAAACCGCTGAATCTAAACGTGCCACAGGAGGTGCGCCCCCTTCTGCAGACAATTAATCATTTTATGTCACAGCTTGCGTCGACTCTGGACGGGCTAAAAAGATACACCGGAGAGGCCGCTCACCAGATTCGTACGCCGTTGGCCGGCTTGAAATCCCAAGCGCAAAACGCACTAAACGAACATGATCCTGAGTTGCGTCAGGAGCAGTTAAAACGCGTGGTCGAGTGCACCGACATGCTGTCTTCGACGGTTAGTCAGCTGTTGAATAGGGCTCAGTTAGCTCACCGGTTAAGAAGCGAATCCTTTAACGACGTACCCCTGGACAGGTTGATCGAAGAGGTTTGTCGAGAGATCGCTGTATCCGCGCTTCATCAGGGAGTTGAAGTGGCATACTTGGGACATGCCAGCGTTGTGATCTCTGGAGACTTGTTTTCTTTGAAACAGATGGTCCGGAATATCATTGAAAACGCTATACAGTACAGCCCCAAAAATAGCGTTGTTGAAGTGGATCTCCGGAGCGAACCGGATTCTGACGGCCCAGTGATTAGCATCAGCGACCAGGGTCCGGGCATACCCGAGGAGGAAAGGGAACATGTTTTTGAGCAGTTCTATCGCAGCCCGAATAATCCACGATCAGGAAGCGGGCTCGGTCTGGCCATAGCGCAAGAGGTTGCAGCCCACCATGATGCCCACCTTCAATTAAAAGACAACTTTCCGCGGGGGCTCACAGTGGAAATTCTTTTCCATGGGAAAGCGACTCGATGAACTATTTTAGGCGGTTAACGCTGTTGTTGGCGCTCTGGAGCGGTGCTGTGTTCGCAGAAGACGTGTACCAGCTGCCTGCAATTGGAAATGAGACGTCTGTGTTGCAGATATATGCAGCTGCTGATTTTCCCGTCGTTGAGCCTGTGTTGGCGGAATTCCAGAAGCGTCACCCTGATGTTTCTATCCGCTACTCTGAGTTTAATACGCGGGTTCTCTACGAGAGCTATCTGGAAGGATTGCCTAAGAGCCCAGATTTAGTACTGAGTTCTGCAATGGATCTGCAGGTCAAACTGGTCAACGATGGACACGCGAGACCCCATAAATCGGATCAAACCCAGGCGTTACCGAAGTGGGCGAAATGGCGCGACGAGGTATTTGGCTTTACCTACGAACCGGCAGTAATTGTTATCAATAACAAGTTTCTCTCCGAAGATCAGCAGCCCAAAACTCGTTCAGAATTGCTCGATCTTATTCGCCAGGAAAGTGATCGACTGATGGGGAAGATCGGAACCTTTGATATTGAGAAGGTCGGCGTGGGGTATTTGACCTGGGCCCATGACCGCCAGCAATCAGGTAGCTATGGACGTTTGCTTGAAGCCTTTGGAACACATCGTGCTCGACGTTTTCCCAGCAGCTCTTCGATGCTGAGGAGTGTAAACTCGGGCGAAATCCTCATCGCTTACAACGTCCTCGGCTCTTACGCCAAATCCTGGTCTGAACGGTACTCTAATGTTTCTGTTGTAATGCCCGACGACTACACAGCGTTGGTTATGCGTTCTGCTTTCATTCCGAAAAGAGCTCCGAACCCCGAGATTGCCCATCGCTTTCTGGATTTCCTGCTCTCGGTTGATGGTCAGCAATTGCTGGCCGATGAAGCCAATCTTTTTCCAATTCGTGAAGAGGTCGTAGGCGATTTACCTGCTCACTCCCTGAGCCAGCGGCCGGATACCCGTTTTCAGCCGATTCCTCTAAGCCTGTCGTTATTGATGTACAACGACCAGGCAAAGCGTGACCTGATTTTTGAGGAGTGGGAAGCAGCAATGAAAACGTTTGATTAGCAATATAGCCGAGTAAGACGGATGGTCAAAGGCAGCGAAATGCGTGACAGTGACGACAGAGAAGACATTAGCTTGGAGAAGACCTCGTCCGGTCCTTATGACCGATTGATGAATCCGGTCCTGGTCGCCGGCTGCATCATTATTCTTGTGAGTTTTGCGGTTCGGGCCTCCTTTGGCCTGTTCCAACTGCCCATAGCCCTGGAATTTGCCTGGCCTCGCGAATCCTTCTCCCTGGCCATTGCCATCCAAAACCTGTTCTGGGGAATCGGCCAGCCTATTTTCGGTGCGTTCGCAGAACGCTATGGCGACCGCAAAGCGATTTTCACAGGCGGTGTCGTTTATGTGGTTGGGCTGGTTCTATCATCCTTGGCCATTACACCAGGCCAGCATCAATTTTTGGAAATACTAGTTGGCTTCGGTATTGCCGGTACCGGCTTTGGCGTCATTCTGGCCGTGGTCGGCCGCGCGGCTTCCGATAAAAACCGGTCCATGGCCCTGGGCATAGCTACAGCGGCGGGTTCCGCAGGCCAGATTGTCGGGCCGCCGGTGGCCCAATCACTTTTGAGCCAGATGCCCTGGCAATCGGTGTTCATTATTTTTGCCGGGTTTGTTCTGGTGTCCATGTTCGCGCTCACGTTGATGCGGGCTCCGAAACCTGCGAAGTCGACGGTGGCGGAAGAACCGATGGGGGTTGTACTCAAACGTGCGCTCAAGGACCCCACCTTCTGGTTTATCTTCATCGGTTTCTTCTCCTGCGGCTACCAA
This sequence comes from Marinobacter alexandrii, assembly GCF_005871205.1. Taxonomy (GTDB): domain Bacteria; phylum Pseudomonadota; class Gammaproteobacteria; order Pseudomonadales; family Oleiphilaceae; genus Marinobacter; species Marinobacter alexandrii. The sequence continues at coordinate 382,108 of NZ_SWKM01000014.1, forward strand.
TTGGCCTTTATCACTGCGCATTTCCCGGCCTTTATCACTGAAATGTGCGGGCCAATTGGCACAGACAGTCTGCTTTACGTACTGGGCGTTACGTCTGCCTCTGGGCTTGGCGCCATTTCTATCGCGCTCATTGGGCTGTTTAACATCGGTGGAACGCTGCTCGCCGGATGGCTGGGGCACAAATACTCGAGGAAGTATCTGCTGGCGACTATCTACCTGTTGCGAACCCTGGTATCCGCAGCCTTTATCATGGCGCCGATAACACCGGAAACAGTCGTCTTGTTCTCTGTTTCGATGGGATCACTCTGGTTGGCAACGGTGCCACTGACTTCCGGACTGGTAGCGCATATCTATGGCCTGAAATATATGGGTACGTTGTATGGTGTGGTGTTTTTCTCGCACCAGCTGGGTGGCTTTCTGGGCGTATGGCTGGGCGGCGCCTTGTACGATCTCTACAACGACTACACGCTGGTCTGGTGGGTAGGTGTGGGAGTCGGGGCTTTGTCTGCGCTGATCCATTTGCCGGTGAAGGAATTCCCCTGGTCGCAGCGGGGCCAGGTTCCCGCTGCGACCTGATGTTGCAAATTGTCAGGGCTGCTGGGGGAACCCCTGGGAGTTGAGGTCGCAAACCTGAATGGCATTGTTTCCAAGTTGCCTGGCTTCGGCGCACAAGTGGCGAGCGGAATCAACTTTTCAATGAGACTGAGTGCCAAGCGCGCACTTATAATCGATCTGAGCGACTCATTCTGGCAACTTGTTTAAGAGCGAATCTGAGAAAAATTCAGGCACCCATCCTAAAACCTGATCGTAATTTCATGGCTCTTTCCGTCGTCGATGAGCGATACGGTATTGTGCTCGTCGGTAGGTGACAACACCTCTGATCCTTTCTTCACCGTAATTCGATAGACCGTTTGACCATAGCGGTAACGCAGCGTGTAGCCCGGCCATTTGGGGGGCAGGCACGGTTTTACCTGAAGCTCATTGCCCACCCGCCGGATGCCGAGAACGCCCTCAAGAATAAACCGGTATAACCAGCCGGCAGAGCCGGTATACCAGGTCCAGCCGCCGCGTCCGATGTGGGGTGCTTCCCCATAAATGTCGGCAGCCAACACATAGGGCTCCACCTGATACTGGCCAATGCGGGCCTCAGAATCCCCGTGATTGACGGGGTTGAGGCAATCCAGAACGGCGCTGGCTTTATCTGCGTCACCCAGCGCTGCGAACGCCATGCCTGCCCAACAGGCGGCATGAGTGTACTGCCCGCCATTTTCCCGGACTCCGGGCGGGTAGGCTGCGATATATCCTGGGTCGGGTTGTCCCTTTCCCCGGCCTCTGAATGGCGGTGTGAATAGCAACACTTGGCCAGGGTCCGGGCGAACCAGTTTTTCCCAGACCGCGGCCATTGCCTGTTTCGTGCGAGTGGTGTCCGCCACCTCTGAGAGAACAGCCCAGGACTGGGGTATGGAGTCTATCTCGCAGGCCGGTTTGCCGGCAGATCCCATTGGCGTACCGTCGTCGTAGTAGGCTCGGCGGTACCACTTCCCATCCCAGGCATTTTGATTCAGTTTTTTGGCGAGGTGATCCGCACGAGCGGCAAGGTTTTCAGCCGTTATCTGATCGCCCCGGGCCGTCGCGACGCAATTGAACCGCTGCAGCGTTACGATCAGGAACCATCCCATCCACACACTTTCACCACGGCCGCCAAGACCAACCCGGTTCATGCCATCGTTCCAGTCGCCACCGCCGATGAGGGGGATACCATGGGGGCCTACTCTATTAGCGCGCTCAAGAACCCGGAGGCAATGGTCGTAAACTGACGCCTCGTCGTCGGAAACCTCAAAATGGGCGTAGCGTTCTGCTTCTCCGTCGGCAAGGGGCTCTCCGGATAGCCAGGGTACCTGTTCATCCAATAGGGCGAAGTCTTCGGTTACCTGAAGGTATTCACTGACAACTAATGGCAACCAGACAAGGTCATCGGAGATGCGTGTTCGCACACCTCGGGCATGGGGCGGATGCCACCAATGCAGCACGTCACCTTCGGGGAACTGGCGGGCCGCTGCAGCCAGAATCTGATTACGACAGACCTCGGGTCTGGTATGTAGCAGTGCCATCGAATCCTGTAACTGGTCCCGAAACCCGAAAGCACCACTGGACTGATAGAGACCGCTGCGGCCGAACATTCGACAGGCAAGGGTCTGATAAATAAGCCACTGGTTAAAGATGAAGTTTACACTTTCATCTGGGCTATCGAGCGTCACGGCATCGAGGGTTTCCTGCCAATAGTTTTGACTTGCCTGCCAGGCTGAATCGAAGGCTGCGGGTTGTTGATAGCGGTCAATCAAAGCAAAAGCAGATTCAAAATCTTGCTCAGCCCCCAGGAAAAACACGGCCGTGTGTTCGCCGTTGGGGGGCAGGTCCACATGTATTTGTAATGCCCCACAGGGGTCTCGGCCGGGTTCAACACGCTTGTTCAGGCCCACACGTTTCAAGGCTGCCGGATTGCCCAGACTGTCTGAGCGACCAATGAATTCAGTGCGATCGGTTGTGTAGCCGTGTACGGGCTGATCCGTTGCTAAAAAGGCAATCTGGTTTGGCCAGTCAGGGTTGTAAGGATTGGCCGTGATCAGGGCGCGTTGTTCTGGCAGAAATGCAGGCTGCAAATAGGGGCTGGTGTCCTCGCGGCGTGTCCCCAGAACCCACTCTGCGTAATAAGTCACCGTGACTCGCCGGTTCCTGCTGGATAGGTTGCGAAGAACCAGGCGCACGACTTTCACCGGATCTTCCGGGGGAACAAAAATGGTCATTGCAGAATGAATGCCATGGCGAACATGTTCAAAGCACGAGTAACCTGCACCGTGTCTTGTCCGGTATTCAGATTCATGGGGCACGGGCTTGGCGGTGGCAGACCAGAACAACCCGGTTTCCTCGTCGCGTAAATAGAGACACTCGGATGGCTCATCAAGCACAGGATCGTTGCGCCAGCTGGTCAGGCGATTCTCTCCGCTGTTCTGGAACCACGTGTAGCCCCCTCCCGATTCGGAAACGATGGTTCCGAAAAGCGGATTGGCAATCACATTGATCCAGGGCGCCGGGGTAGGGTGGCGATGTCGAACACTGATCACATATTCCCGACCGTCTGCGGAGAAACCACCATGTCCATTGAAGCAATGCAGGTCGTTGACTGGTTCTAGCTTATGGTCATCAAAAGGCACAGCACTGGGCGGCTTACCCCGAAATCTTGGCAACGGTGATTCCCGCCGGTCGAGACTTTGAAGTGCATGAGCAAGCGATGCCCCGGATGCATCCAGCACCATCTTGGCGGCCGTCTCCAGCAGCACCACTTCTTCAGTACCGAGTGAGTTTGCCGTCAGCGGGAAGATGCCGCCACGACCACCGACAAAGGCCTCAACACTGTGTTGTGCCAGCAACCTTCGTATGGTGTCCTGTGTTGTGCCCTCGTAACCACTGTCGCCAATGTTGAGCAGCACCAGATCCACTTTGAGGTTGCGTTTGCGCCAGAAGGAATGCGCTTTCAATAGCAGGTGAGCTGTATCGACATCGGCCTCACGTCCCACCCTGACCAGAATAATCGGGAAATCACCGGAGATGCCGACGCCCCAGAGGTTGGCTTGTTGTAATCGATTTGCGGAAAGCACAGGCACAGCTGCTCTGAGTTGTGGCGGAGAGCATATGAGTGCAGAGGTCAGGGCAATGACTTTGCGGAAGTCGTCGTTGCTCAAGTCGTTTCGCCACAGGTCGTGGCAGGCCTGGCTTTCGCCTTCCTCGAAGGTCCGCTGAACGCGGGGCCAGAACGCAAAACGTGCAGCCAGGGCAAGGACGTCTTCACGAGACTCCCCTACAAAACGCAGATACGCCAGCTGGACCGAAGCGCCCGGCTCCAAAACCACGTCTGTCTGCAGCACTGAGACCGGATCCAGGGTATAACCCAATGAACCAGAGAGTCCCTTAGTGGGCTCCAGAGCACTGGGATGGGCGTATGACCCTCCACGGCCGATGAATTTGGCACGATCTGTCTCAATGGCGGTTGGCGCGATAATCCCCGAGCGACCGATCAGGCACTCGCCTACGACCGGTGCCTGATCCTTGGGATCCCGGGTTCGGCGCTCAAAGATCAGAAGGGACCTGTCTGCGAGGAATTCAGAATGGACGAACAGATTGCCAAACGCCGGATGCTGGCTGTCCGCCCTCGGATCTGCCATCACCATTTCTGCGTAGCTTGTCAGCCTCAGATTTCTGGTTTTGTCCCCGTGGTTGGTCAATGAAATCCGACGTAATTCAACGTCATGCCAGGGCGAGACAGCGACCTCGAGAGCCTGAACCAGGTTCTGATCCTGTCGTTTGTATTCGACGCAGTGGCTGTAGAAACGCACGGAATCTCGTATGCCTCTCCCGCTCATGGGCGCCCGTGTAATAGACCAAAGATCCCAGCTGTCCCGATCCTGAAGGTAAATCCAGTTGCCCCAGCGCTCCTGCGTTGGATCGGGGCGCCAGCGGGTGATGGCGTCGGATTTCCAGTTGGTGCCCCCCGCACCTCGGCTGGACGCAAGCACGCTCAGCCGGCCGTTGGAGAGTAAATGCACGCGTGGGGTTGGGCTGTCGAGCGGGACTTGCCAGGGAGTGACCGGTGGCACCTGCTGTAGCCCTGACGGCAGTGTCTCCTGTTCGCTATAGGTTGGGTATTCCACGTCCGCGTCCAGCGCAACCCGTTCTTGCAGGATCAGTTCACAGGCTTCCACTCTTGGATCGCGGGAGAATCGGGAAATCGCGTGCTCTGCACAAAGGGCAATGCCCAGGCTGACCAGTGACATGCCATGATGGTGCGCCATGTAACTGCGCACAATGCTGTAGGTGCGGCCGACCTCCACGCGGCGCTCGGTAAAGTCCACTGCTTCAAAAAATCCATACCTGCCCAGCATGCCCATTTTTTCAAGCCGCCGGAGGTTGTCGAAGGCCGCCTGTGGCCGCCAGAGTATGGCAAGGAAGGTGGCATAAGGTGTGATTACCCAGTCCTCAGCGCCCTTGTTGCTGCGGAGCGAAAGTTCCGGCGCACCAAAGGCGTGGTAGGCATAATTCTGCGCGCCATCCAGGAGACTATAGCCGCATTCTGATATGCCCCATGGCCGGCCATGTCTGCTGGCGTAGCGGATCTGATGGTCAATGGCGATCCGTCCACTCTGGCCTAGCAGAGTCGTTGCGGGTTCGCGCATCATCAATTGGGGCATCAAATATTCGAACATGGTGCCGCTCCAGGACAGCAGGAGAGCCTGCCCTTGCTCTCGGGTAAGCGGGCGGCCCAGATGAATCCAGTGATCTGCTGATACTTCACCCTTGGCAATCGCAAGAAAACTCGCTAACCGTGCCTCTGACGCCAGCAAGTCGTATGCGTTCTCGTCCAGTTTGCCCTGATCGACGTCGTAACCGATTCTGAAAACCTTTTTCTCCCTGTCATACAAAAAGGCCAGGTCGGTACTCTCGAACCATAGCTCGCAGGTATCTGCCAGTTCAGTGGCCAATTTAATAAGAGCGTCCGCTGCTTTTCCTGCCTCTCGAATCTGAGCGGCCACTGTCGTGAGCCACTGTCGTATAGCTTCGGGCAGGGCGGTCTCTCGGTTATCCAGCATCAGCTCCGAGAGTGCCGGTTCCAGCCGATCCGGCAGGGAAACAAGTTCAGCAAAGGATGCTGGCTGAACCATGGCCTCTGTGAGGGCCTCCCAGCACTCCTTTTGGGCCGACGACACCCCACTGGCTGGAAAATCTGGCGTGGCTTCAGGTCTCGACCACCAGGGTAGGAATTGATCCCGGCTCTGTTTCATTCGCTTGATGTGATGGTGTGAGCGCTCCAGCCAAAGCCGCAAATCTGCGAGGATTTCCGGCGGCAGCGATTTGGGCTCCCTCAACACTTGCTGGACGGCTGGGTCCACGTGTCGGTTCAAGCGATCTTCCAGCTCTCCGATCAGATCAGGCCACTGCTCAGGACGGTGTGCAGCGGCCATAACAAGCCGTCGGAGGTCAATGAGTTCCTCTGCCAACACATTACGAGGCTCGGTTGAGGGGTATTCCTCCAGGGAGTCCTCAAGCACGCCAACGGTGTCCAGTAGTCCCTCAAAGTGGCTAAAACGCCAGGCCTTATCGTGGGAAATCCCCAGAAGCCCCTGCTTAAGAGTCAGCAACGACCCGAGCAGGTTGCCACTGTCGACAGTAGAAACGTACGCCGGCGGAAGCGTGGTCAGGTGCTGAGTATCGCACCAGTTATGGATATGGCCGCGAAAGCGGGGCAGTTTACTGAGCGTCCTCAACGTATTTCGCGAACGTATAATCAGTTCCTGCGCATCGATGTAACCCTGATCATAAGCAGTCAGATTACTGACTAGCAGCAAGCCGATATTGGTGGGAGAGGTGCGGTGCGCAACAACGCCTTTGGGGTCTTCCTGGAAGTGGTCTGGAGGCAACCAGTGATCTTCAGGCCCAACAAAACGTTCAAAAAAGTACCAGGTTCGGCGCGCCAGGCGTCTAAGATGTGTTCTGTCTTCCAAACGGATCTTTTCCATTGGCGGGGTGCGATCCTGTCTGGCCAGATAGGCCAGTTGTGGTGATGCCAACCACAGGAGGAGGATCGGCGCAGCGAAGATCAGGATGGATGGCGTGGTTGCCGCGAGTACTGCTGCGGTAATGATAGCAATGGCAGGGCCGACTCCCATCGATCGCCAATATCGGCCCAGAGAAGAGCCATTGGAACGCCCGGCCTCGAGCGCCGCTGGCGACCACTCTAGCAGGTGACGATGACTCACATAGGTGCGATAGACCGATCGAAAAATCGCATCCACCGTTGTCGCCGCTTCCTGCGAAAGAAAGGCAACCGCGAGAATCCAACGTTTCAAATCGCCCTTCAGATTGCGCACATGCTCGGAGGACCGTCTTCTGCGGATGGTGGCGTGAGCTAAACCCACCACACCGGTCAGGCTCGGGACAAGCAATGTAATCAACGCCAGTACCGTCCAGTGGAGTGGTGATCCGGGCAGGGCAAACCAGCCCAGAAAAAGTAGAAGCAAGAGCCAGGGTGCCTGAAGGCTGCGGAGAAGATTGTGGGTGAGCTGCCAGCGGTGGAGGCCACTCAGCCGGTTCGGCATTTTCTCTCCACTTTCCGAGGGAACCATTGGCCACAACCACGGCAGAAGTTGCCAGTCGCCACGAACCCATCGGTGCAGCCGACGACTAAACGACAGGTACTCGGGTGGATATTCCTCATACATCACAGCGTCGCTGACCAGAGCTGTGCGGCCATGAATTCCCTCAAAAAGGTCGTGACTGAGCACGGCTCCTTCCGGAACGGCGTTGCGGAGACTGGCGACAAAAGCGCCTACGTGATAAAGCCCTTTGCCAGTGAAAATGCCCTCGCCGAACAGATCCTGGTAAGCATCAGAGACGGCCAGCGTGTATAGATCCAAACCACGATCACCAGAAAAGATCCGGGTGAAAATATTTCGGGTTGCGGTGATCGGGTTGATCTCAATGCGGGGCTGCAGAATGCTGAAGCCAGACAGAACTTCGCCCGTTTTTTCGTCCCAGACTGGCTGGTTCAATGGGTGAGCGATGGTCCCAATCAGCCGTTGAGCGCCTCTCACCGGCAGCACGGTATCTGCATCCAACGTAATGACGTACTGAACCTGTCGCAACCACTCAATGTCACCGCCCGTGTGGGTGAAAGAGCCCAGTTCGCCAGTCAGCAGAAAATGATTGAATTCCTTCAACTTGCCCCGTTTACGTTCCCACTCCATCCATATGGCTTCATGTGAGGCAAAACACCGTGCGCGATGCATCCAGAAAAAAGGACCGTGCCCCTCGTGCTCATACCTTTTGTTCAGGTCGGCGATACCTGCATCAAGGCAAGTCAGCAGCCGCTGGTCTTTCTGAGTGGTCGCTTCGGGTGCGTCAAAAAGCCCAGTCAGTATTCCGAAGCGGAGATGGTGATCGGGGTTGGCCAGGTAATGTTTTTCGAGCTGCTCCAGGGAATTCTGGATATCACTCTCTTGACCGATAAGCAGTGCCATGCACACCGCGGCTCTGTGGTCTGATGGAATGCCCCGGCTAAAATCCATTTTTGGCAGAACCCTGGGCGGAATCCACAACGTTATTTGCCAATTAATTAGCACTGACGCCAGAATCAGAGCCGGCACAATGACCACCAGCATGACAGGAATGGCCTTAAACAAATTGCCGGTGTGCAGGGAATAGAGTGTCGGCAGTGCAAAAAGAACAGTAGTCAGCAAGGTCAGGGCCGAAAAATAGAGTTTTAGCCGATGATCGACTGCCCAGCGTCGCAACCTTGTCGTAACCGGTGGTTTAATGGCTACCTTTTCCTCGAGAATCCGATATCCGTCACCGATCAGAAAATAGCCAACATGGCCCGTAGAGGCGCCATTGCTGGTTTCATTTTCTTGGGTATCATTCGCCAGTTCCAGCGCACAGCGAGCGACGGCGAGTTCATCCAGTTGGCTGCGCCTGGCGAGTTGCTCTACCCGAGTTCGATACCTGTCTCGGGTGGCAAAATCCATCTGCTTGTAAGCACCTGCCGGATCTAGCCCCAATAGAAGTTCAACTTGGGAGGTGCGCTCAAAGAAATTCTGCCAGTTAGTGCGTTGTAGGCGATGCAGGCTCTGGATACAGTCGGCAACGACGTCGCGCCGGTCAGTATCCACCATGCCTTCTTGCTCAGTTCTTGCCTTCACGTCGTTTATTCGGCGATGGACCTCTTCCTGAATAAGCTTCATCGCCTGATACTGAAGGAATAGAGGAAAGGCCCAGAGTTCAGCGGTGTTTAAGGGCGCCGAGTCTCGTAGCTCAAGAACAAGCACCTCGAGGACATTTTGGTCGAATTTCAGTTCTGAAAGGTCGAGCACCACCCTTGCCATGTCCTGGACGCGGGGAACACCGGCTGCAGGCGCTGATATTAATCGGGGTAAGTGGGCAACAAAGGAAGCAGACAGGTCTCTGCGAAGCCTTTGGAGAACCCGCCGGATCAGATATTCGTTATCGATATACCAGTCGATCCACGGTCCAGCAGCAGCCGGATTACTCCGTAACGCCAGCAAGTCCTCGTGGGTTCTATCCAACTGCTTGGTGAACCGCCCCAAATTCCTGGCAATGTCACTGTGCGCCGCCCGATCTCCCGGGCTAATAGCAGCCCATTGGCTTTGAAAATCAGGATGGCAAGAGGCCTGTGTGTCGGTGGCCTTCGGGCTGATCTCGCCAACCCGATCAGTCTCCGTTGTCATCAATGCCCCCAGGCTTCAGCGGACGCTCTCTCCGCAAAAGTAGGTTCTATTTCATGTGGCTCCAGATCCTGGAGTACCAACAGGGGGGTCTCCCCATAAACCAGTGCGTTGAGGGGCAGGGCGCCGAGGGGCCAGTGGCTAACGCAGTTTCGGCCGTGGGCAGCCATGATCACCAGGTCTGATCGACCTTTGCGAGTGGCCTCCCAGATTGCTGACATCGGCGAATCCGAGATTCTCACCTGGCGTTGAACGTGAAGGCTCTCGTTCCTGAGGCGGTCTCCGATGCAATCCAGATACCCATCGATCTTCTTTTTTAACTCGGTCTGAAGCTCCTGAATGTTGCTTAGCCGATGGTCATGTTTGTCAATCTGATACTGGTGAACCAGTGAGGGCACTATAGAGACAAGATCCACAGTGCTGTCATTATGGCGTGACAGAAGCTCAACAATCGGGAGCACGCACTCAGATCGGCTGCTACCGTCCAAAGGAACGGTAATCCGGTTGTAGTGGTATTCCTGAAGCGCTTGGCACTGGTCATTGAAGGCGCGCACCAGCAGGAAAGAAACATGTGCCTGTAGAATCGATTTGTGAGCAACGCTGCCAAGCATGTAATGGCTGATACCACCAACACCGTGGCTTGTCATGACGAGAAGCGTATGCCCATCCTGCCGCACAAAGCTAATTATCTGATCAACGGTTTCGCCCTCCAGAATGCGGGTTTCTGGATGTATGCCAAGACCACCCAATCTGGAGGCGACCGAATCCAGGTAGGCCCTTGCCTCAGCCCGCATGGCGTCACAGGCGATAGGATCCGGTGGGTACAGAGAACGGTTGTTCTCAGCCTGCTCCATTACTCGAATAAGAACGAGTTGGATGCCAAGAGCGTTGACGAGATTGATAGCGTGAGGCAACGCCCATTCAGCCAGGCATGAACCATCCAGAGGTACAACAATGCGTTGAAACATGATTTGCTCCCTTGTGCGGTTAGGGGAGCACCGACACAGGGATTCAGACGGCAAACTTGACGGGCAATAACACCTGTAATACGCGGCAAAACTCCACAGTACTGCAAATTGATCTCGATGAACTGTTTAACTGTATAACAAGGCTGGCATTAGGCGTCATGACGCAGGTCAAAGAGTGATCAACAGGGATTCCTTATTCAGACAAGATCTGCTTCCAAATGGCCACAAAGGCAGTCAATGAAAGCACGAACTTTTACAGGGGCACTACGATCCTCGCGATGAATTATGTGTACAGGAATTGGCGCCTGCTCCCATTCTCCAAGCACAATCATTAACCTTCCTTCTGCGACAGCCGGTGCCACCTGATAGGACAATGCCCGTGTAATCCCGAGACCGTTGGCTGCTGCTTCGATAACGGCGTCATGCGATGTGGCGGTTAGTTTCGGTTTTACTTTTAAGCTGATCTCCCGGTTTTCAGCACTAAATCCCCAAGCTGGCGAGAAGTTGCCTGTTCTGGCTGCAATTAGCGCGTGTTTTGCCAAATCCTGTGGGGAGCGCGGAGTACCCCTGGCCTTTAGGTAATCGGGGGAGGCGACCAGAACCGTACGGACCTCACCAACCTTCCTGGCTCGAATACTGGAGTCTGGCAGTCGTCCAATTCTCACACCTACGTCTACGCCTTCTTCCAACATGTCCACGATTCGGTCAAGGAAAAGTGCGTCTACCGTCATTTCTGGAAACTTTTTGAGAAACGTTGCAATGCCAGGCATCACGTGGAGGCGACCAAACATTGTCGGAGCTGTTACAACAAGATGCCCCCTTGGCGCAGCGGTGGTTCCCGAGATTGTCTCCTCTGCCTCGGTTATGTCGGACAGGATTCGTTTGACGTCCTCCAGATACCGAGCTCCGGCTTCAGTAATGCGAACCTGCCTGGTTGTGCGTTTGAAAAGCTGAACGTTCAAATCCTCTTCCAGGGACGCAACGGCACGCGTAATTGCCGGTCCTGAGAGGCCCAGTCGCCGAGCCGCTGATGAAAAGCCTCGTTCCTCTGCAACGGCAACCAGCACCTGCATCTGATGAATGCGATCCATTCGATTATTACCCCACGCGAAATAATATTCTGTTGGCGTCGATTATTCTCCAATTTTCGGGAAACAGCCATAGTGATCGCACGTTCCGGGATAACTCCGGAACGCTTGAAGTCATCAGAGGATCGAAGCTATGAGCCGGATTAACGTTATTGAAAAAGGCAATGCAACATTTGAGCAAGCGGAGTTACTAGAAGCTATCGAGACAAAACTCGGAATGGTGCCTAACTTTCTGAAGGTGTTTGCAAACTCTCCTTCGGCACTGCGGGCTTTTCTGGGACTGCATTCTATTGCAGAGGAAGGCAGCCTCGATCCGCAAACCCGCGAGCGGATTGCGTTGACCGTCGCTCAGCAAAATGCCTGTCAGTACTGCGTTTCTGCTCATACGGCCATTGGTCGCAAGGCGGGACTCAGTAGCTCAGAAATCGAGGCCAACAGAGCAGGGAGCAGTGAGGATGCAAAGGCCGCTTCAGCAGTGAAGTTTGCGCGAGCGATTACTGAACATAATGGTGAAGTGACTAACGCTGAGCTTCAGGAAGTGAGGGATGCTGGCTTTTCAGAGGCGGATATTGTCGAAATTATCACACACGTTGGGATGAATGTTCTTACCAATATCTTGGGCAAAGCCAGCCGGGTCGCGATTGACTTCCCGTCTGTTGAGCTCGAGCTTAGCCACTGACGTTGATGGCCGGGAGCACTGCCTGATTAGACAGCGCATCTCGGCCATTCCTGCAGAAAACTAATTCCCGGGAGAAAACCATGGCTCACAAATTTGCCCAAATTGCTTTTACTCAGACCGTAAGGCAGGTTCAGGAGACACTGGGTAGTCGCTCGGGTTACGCCGCCATGGATTCGGGACCAGATCACAATAACCTGCTGAGTGAGCGCGAAAAGGCCTTTATTGAAGCCCGAGACAGCTTCTATATGGCGAGCGTTGGCGAGACCGGGTGGCCGTATCTGCAGCATCGTGGCGGGCCCGTCGGCTTTATGAAAGTTCTTGACCAGTCCACGCTCGGCTTTGCTGATTACTCAGGAAACCGCCAATACGTTACAGCCGGTAATGTGCTGGGCAACAATCGCGTTGCTCTATTTTTCATGGATTACACCAATCGTACCCGGCTGAAGTTACTAGGCCGAATGGAGCTGGTTGATCCTGGGGAAAGCAAAAACATGGCGCTTCTGGAAGATGATGCCTATCGAGCACGTGTGGAGCGGGGGATGATCATCCACGTTGAGGCGTTCGACTGGAATTGCCCCCAGCATATTACGCCCCGATACAGCCAGTACGAGGTCGACAAGCTGATCGAAGCCGAGCGCGAAAAAAGTCGTGATCTGGGTTCCCGGGGAGAGCAGTTGGGACAGCCAAACATCTCGAAGATCGGGGACGGTGAGCTGGAGTTGGTCATAACGGGTGTGCGAAGACTCGCTGAAAACATTCGGGCCTATGAACTAAGGTCCCCCTCCGGCGAATCGCTACCTGAAATCAACCCAGGAGCGCATATCGAAGTGCCCGTGGTTGTGGGCGGTAAGAACGACGTCCGAAGATATTCCATTGCTTCCAATCCAAATCGACGGGACATCTATGAAATTGCGGTACTCCGCGAGCCCGATGGGCGGGGAGGATCAGAATGGATCCACAAGAACTATCAATTAGGTAGCGTCTTGGGAACATCCTGGCCAATCAACTACTTCGATATTCAGACTGATAACAATCCAGCTGTCCTGATTGCCGGTGGCATCGGTATCACTCCCATAAAATCGATGGCTCAGGCGCTGCAAGACCGGGGAGTCGATTTTGAGCTCCACTACGCGGGTAAGAGTGCGTCGACAATGGCCTACCTTGATCGGCTGGAAAGGGCGTTCGGGTCGAAAATGACCAGCTACATTGGCGATCTGAGCCAGAGAATGGATCTCGAAAGAGTTCTAATGCGCGCGCCCAGAAATGCTCAGGTCTATGTCTGCGGCCCCGGGAAATTGATGAATGGCGTACTGAAAGCCGCGGACCGACTTAGGATTAACAGAGAGCGAGTTCGGTTCGAACGTTTTGATACCCAGGTAGAGGCCGGCGCCAAGCCCGTTGAAGTTACGCTTGCGCGCTCCGACATGGTGGTGCAAGTGACACAAGAGCAAACACTTCTCGATGCGATTTTGGAAGCTGGTGTGGAGATTCCAAACAGTTGCCGTGTTGGCCAGTGTAAATCATGCGCCGTAAAGGTCCTTACGGGGGAACCGGAACACAAGGACGAAGCACTCACACCCTTCGAGCGGGATAGTGAACGGCTGATGTGCCCCTGTGTCTCTCGGGCTAAAGGAACGTCCTTGATCTTGGATATCTAGTGGCTGCGAAGAGCTTGAGGGGAGAGCCGGATGGAATACTGTTGACATGGCAGCAATGGAGATAAAAGATCAAAGTCTGCAATTACGAAAGCGAGAGCGGAAAATTGGAAGGCGCCGGCTATCAAGTGTTACCAATGTCAGCGCCGCCCTCATCCAGACTTCCCGTATGGGGCAGGCGTATTGAGTTTGATGATTTTTTTGTCGAGCTGGTCCCGCCTGGGAAACGAGTTCTAAATGTTCGCCTGAACAACACTTTTGCAAGCATCAACTTCGGTCCGTCGACTGGAGTAAGTTCGGTCCGCGACGGTCGCCTCAAATACTACGAGCGGAAACCATTCGAATACTTCGTCGCGCCACCAGATTTCGTTTTGAGCGGATCATCCGAATTCGCCCCTGAAGTATTGGTCTTAGTTTTCGACTTTGAATTCGCTCGTCCAATGATTTCAAGTATCACCGGGTTAGCTGTCGATGTATTTAATCCACACTTACTATTCGGCCGTCCTTCACCGTTTGTGACTACATTGGCCAAAAAAATCCGTAGCCTAGTGACCGCCCAAATGCCCCCCTTGCGATACCTGGAGAGCCTATGCATCACGCTCATTGCCGAGATGTGTAGTTCTGCAGAGCCCAATGAGGTACGTGCCAAGGCAACTTGGGAACAAAACCATGTCTCTGGCTGAGATCGCCTATACGACAGGTTTTTCATCACAAAGCCATATGACGACCGCTTTTACGAGAACGCTAGGGGTTACTCCCGGCGCGCTCCGTCATCAGACCCCCTGAGAACCAAATCGAAGTCGCGGAAATCTGTAAGGCTGATCTTTGGAAGAAAGCGCGTTTATCGAGGACTATTTTAATGGTTGAAGTCAGTTTTTTGGGGAATTAGAGATGGGCGCCATCAATGAAAAACTCACGGTATCGGAATCCACCAATTCCAAGAGCGTTGCACAGCTTCAGCCATTTTCGGCGGATTCCTTTGATTTCCCAACTAATCCTTCAGGAGTTATTGGAGAAAGTGAAGCCTTACGTTCAACTCTAGACCGGGTCCGGGCTGTTGCCAGGACGCCAGTAACGGCGCTTATTTTGGGTGAATCGGGTGTCGGGAAAGAGCTTATAGCGAAGGCAATTCATGATGCGAGTGCGCGGAGCGCCAAACCATTTGTAAAAGTAAATTGCGCATCAGTTCCTCAAGAGCTATTCGAAAGTGAATTCTTCGGCCATGTTAGAGGGTCTTTCACCGGTGCACACCGAAATCGCGCAGGGCGGTTTGAGCTGGCCGATGGCGGCACGCTCTTTCTAGATGAAATTGGCGAAATACCAATGCACTTGCAAGCAAAACTTCTGCGGGTTCTACAGGAAGGGCAGTATGAACCTGTCGGGAACGAGACAACGCAGACCGTCGATGTACGGGTTGTTGCAGCTACCAATCGAAACCTGTTGCAAGCAGTAGCATTAGGGGAGTTTAGAGAAGATCTCTATTATCGTCTGAGCGTCTTTCCCGTCGAGGTCCCTCCACTTAGAGACCGTAAAGAGGACATTGTGGCCTTGGCTACCTATTTTCTTGAGCTTACGTGTAAAGCCCATGGTCGTCCTCTTTTGAAACTTGACCGCGCGCAACAATCACAATTGCAAAAGCAGGAGTGGCCAGGAAACGTAAGGGAGTTGAGAAACCTCATCGAGCGCGCGGTCATACTTTCAGACCCCGATCATTTAAATCTAACGGAAGCTTTCTCTACCAATCCCCAAGAAGCATCTCGAGTTTCCGAAACCGGTGACTGGTATGCCAATCGGTTTGTAACAGAGGCTGAATGGCAACGGTCATACCGGGACAACATCGTTGCCGCACTCGACGCCTCTAATTGGAAAATATCGGGCAGGGGCGGGGCCGCGCAACTCTTGGGCATGAATGCCTCTACGCTTAGGGGGCGCATCAAGTCATTGAAGATTGAGACACCCCGCTCTTGTCATGAATGGGCATAATGATTATGGGATACGCGACTTACTATCGCTGAGCGTCATGTTTTAAGGATACTCGTTCGTAAATCGGTGAGTAATTTAATTGCTCGATCGATATCTCCCTCGGTGGTTCTCCATGATGAAAGGCTTAACCGAAACACAGTTTTCCCCTGCCAAACCGTCGGCCCAAACCAGATTTCGCCACTCGCTTCAGCCGCTTCGCGCAGCATGTTGGTCTGTAATTCTGATCCTAAGCTGACGAGCACTTGATTTAGCACGACACGGTTGTGGATAGTAAATCCCGCACTTTCCAGTCCATCTTTTAGCCTTTGGGCCTGACCGCAATTGTGCTCCACCAGATCAGCTACACCCGCACGGCCAAGAGTCCGGAGCGCGGCCCACATTGATATTCCTCGTGCACGCCGAGAAAATTCAAGACCAAGATTTTTTTGGCTATCGTCAGAAGACGTTGAGTAAACCGCATCACTATTCATCGCTTCTGATACGGCCGTGGCGTGGCGGCAAATACCGACGGCAGTATCGTAAGGAGTGTTCAACCATTTATGCCCGTCAGTGGTCCAGCTATCGGCCTGCTCCACTCCATCCGTCAGGCATCGCGTCCTTCCATTGGCCCTTGCCCAGAGCCCAAAAGCGCCATCCACGTGAACCCAAGCATTTACATTCTTTGCTTGCTTTATCAGTGGCTCGAAAAGATCAAACTCTCCGGTATTTACTTCGCCTGCCTGTAAACAAAGAATCGTGCGACTATCAATTCTCGGCAGTTTTTCCGGTTCAATTCTTCCGTATTGGTCAACCGGAGCGAACGAAATATCACGCTCGCCAAACCCCAGTACTCTGAGCGCTTTTTTGACCGTCACGTGGACATTTTGAGGAAGAACAACTCGAATCTCGGGCGCTCCCGCCAAACCCTGGGTATCTAAATTCCAGTCTTGACGCTTGAGCAGTTCACGTCTTGCTACTGACAAACACCCAAGGGCACAAGTCGATGCAGAGGTTCCGAAATTCACTGCACTTTCCCGCGGTAAGTCTAAGATGTCCAGGATCCAATGAGCTGCTCGTCGTTCTATTACGTCTGCGACAGGGGAGTTTTGAAAGGATGAGGCACATTGATCCCAGGCAAGCACCATGCGTTCTGCGGCGGCTGCTACTGGTAACACTGCGCCTATCACAAATCCGAAATAACGTGGTCCGTTCGATACACTTGTTGCGTCCGATCCTACCTCGTCAAGAAGTGTCAGCGTATCAATCGCCTTGGCTCCAATTTCGGGTAGGGCTTCATTGAATTGAGAGAGCTTTGCCAACGAATGGGCGTCGGGGTATACGCGCCGTTCACCCACGCTTGCGACATAGCGACGGCCACGAGAGTCAGCCTCATTCAGCAGATCAAGTTCGTTCATAGCATGTCACCTCTTTCTTAAATCTTAGTCGCGTATTGACGCCGGCAACCCATTTTCGATTAATTGCATGTTACTTAACTGCGGATAACTACGATGATTTTTGCCCTCTCAAAAATTCAATAACCAGGTTGGTGATCTCCTCGGGGGAATCCTCAAGGCTGTAATGTCCAGCCTCAGAGATTAGATGAACTTCGCCTGACGGGAAGATGGCTTCGAAAAGCGGAAGGAAGTGATTAGCGTGGAGAGTGTGGTCTTGAACACCCCAAATCGCCATCGCCGGCTTCTTCATTATTTCGTTTTTAGCGGCTGCCGTTGGCACTTCAAACTGGTGCTTACCAACCGCAAATCCCTTGGCCCATCCGATTGCGCCCAGGGCAAATGCGGGGGTTGGAAACGGAGCTCGATATGCTGAAATCCAGGTTTCGTTAATGATACTGTTATCGACAAAGCCGTTTAACTTCAGGGTTGACAGAATATTGAAATCTAAATGGCCAAGAACTTCCTCCAATATACCCGTCGATTCCGCGTTTACGATCCATTGAAACCATGGCGAATCTGCTACATTCGCTGATAACCGCTCACCGATATCGGGCTGACCAAAAGGTGTCGGCGAGTTGACTGCCACAATGGATTTAATTCTATCCGGGTGACGGGCCGCTAATCCCATGCCAACTGGGCCGCCGAAATCATGCATAACCAAGGTGATGTTATTTAAATCTAAACTCAATACCAGAGATTCCAGGTTATCGATATGATCCTGAAGCCAATATGTGCGAGATGATGGTGTTGCGCTCTTCCCGAAACCCATATGATCTGGCGCTACCACGCGAGCATATTGTTTCCAGGAAGTAATTTGTTGCCTGTAAAGATACCCCCAGGTTGGTTCTCCGTGTAAAAGCAAAAGTGTATCTTCACCTTTGCCTTCGTCCACATAATGCATTCTGAACCCGGGAGCATCAGTATAACGAGCTTTAAAAGGCCAGGTACCTGAAAAAGTCTCTGTGGAGGCTATAGCAATGCTTTCATGTACCTCTGGTCTTTGTTCATCTTGGTCTATCATTTTTTTCTCCATTTCCTTTAAATTATCGGCAAATGCTCCTATTGAGCATAAGTTAATTAGAACTACAAAAAGAATTTTCATCATTATTGCTCTACCTTCATCGCTGTCATCTGGATGATTGACCGTAGCTAACCTAATGAAAGAAGCCCTTTGACCTCTTTATATTACTTAGGCAAAAACCGGGCCTGAAATAGAGCGTCATTAATATTTCTTAGAAATGTCGCGATAATTGAGAAAAATGGTCGGGATTGACCTGCTATTCGGGAGGGATGCGCAATCATCAGACAAGGATTCGAATTTCGTTTGGCTTTAAATAGTAAGTCAATGAGCGTTTGATCGCGGATTGCCGCGATTTTTCGCCGAATCTAGCAACTTTAAGACGCAAAAAAACGACTAAAAAAACGACTAAAAGAGTAGTTAAATGTCGAAATCTCTTTTGTGGCACGAATATGGCTTGGAGCTAGGAGTGAGTATGCGGAAGAGAGTCACAAATTATCTTGGCAACCCGTATATGAGTGAGTTTCATTCCATAGTTATCAAACAGAAATTTAGAATAGAAGGAAAGAGATATGAGCGCGACTGTTACGCGAGGTGTTCATCATGTTGGATTGACTGTGCCTGATCTAGCGGAGACGCGTCAATTCTTTATGGAATCCCTGGGTTTCGAGCAAGTGGGAGATGTGCCTCATTATCCTGCAGTATTTCTCAGCGATTCGAAAACGTTAATTACGCTATGGCAAGCCGAAGATGCAAAAAATTCAATAGCATTTGATCGTAAAAATAATATTGGTTTACATCACTTTGCATTAATAGTTGAAGGCTACGGCGCCCTCGAAGCTCTCTATAATCGATTGTTGAATACTAAAAATGTAGTTATAGAGTTTCCTCCAGAACCATTGGGAAATAGCAGTGCGAGGCATATGATCACCAGCATTCCTGGCGGCATACGGCTTGAATTTATTTCTCCCGAAGGATGAACTGGGCTTTCAAGACGTGGACTGTAACATACCTGGTTTAGGGAAAACTGCTTAGGATAGGGCGGTCTGCTCGGCGAGCGGCCCGCCCAAGGAAAATTATCAATAGAGCGTGGACTGAAGCTTGCCGCTGAAGCGTCTTAGCTTACCGACGGTTTCTGCCCACTCGTCCGCCCCTACGAGGTCGGTGAACTCCTCGTGGGCTTCTTCCCACTTTGCCATCGCCTGCTCATATATTTCTTCGCCCTTTGCCGTTAGTGACAGGCCTAGTGAACGTTTTTGGCCTGTAGGTTGAGACTGGAGCAGGCCTTTGGCGATGAGTTTCTCCACTGTCCGCTGCAACGATGTTCTTTCCATGCCCAGGAGTTCGGCAAGCTCGTTGATGGAGTTTGGTGGCGATAGTTTGATGGCATTCAAGATCGAAAACTGAGTAATGCGAAGCCCGGTTTCCGACAGACGGTTGTTGTAGTGTCGAGTTACAAGCCTGGAAAACACCCGGGAGTAGAGGGCGGCGCAAGTCTTAGCAACGTCCAGCGGTGTTGTTCGGATGTCGGATGAGTGCTCGACCATGTTCGTCTTCCGTTTCATAAAGTGTATATGCATGATCGTAGGTTTCTGAGCGGCGAATGTCCAGTGAACAAACCGTCCCTTTCTATGAGAAATCGTGCATGCGGAGTAACAGATGCCCGTCACGGGCGTCTTTGCAATAAGTGTCGGTGTTAAACGCCCTCTCAAAAAAGCGAGGCATCATGAAAAACCAAGAGCTCAACTTATTGCATGTGTTCAGCGCCATCATGACCGAAGGTTCGATCACCAGGGCGGCTGACCGCCTCGGGATGACGCAGCCTGCGGTGTCAAATGTGGTGTCCAGAATGCGCACGGCCTGGAAAGATCCGATTTTTGTGAAACGTGGTCGGCAAGTTGAACCAACGTCATACGCCCAGAGCCTCTGGGACCAGATCCGTAACCCTCTTTACGAACTCTCCAATGCGGTAAATTCGACTCGATTTACGCCCAGCGAATCCCGCCGCACATTTCGGGTTGCCGTCACAGATCTGATTCTGGAGATGGTCTGGCAACCACTGGTTTCCGTGTTGCAGCAAAGTGCCCCTGGTATCGATCTGCATGCCGTGCCGTTTTCGCCGGCTACCGCCGCCAACCATCTGCGGGAAGCGAGTGTCGATTTCGTGATTGGTTTTTTCGAGGAGCATGATCACAGTTTGAGAAGCCTCTGGTTGTTCGATACCGGCTATGTTCTGGCGATGAGAAACGGCCATGCCCTGAGTGGCCAGGAGGTTGATCTTGAGTCGTTCCTGAGTGCTCAACATCTGCTGGCAACTATGTCTGGAGAGGCCCACGGTGTTGTCGACGACACGCTTCACAGGAGGGGGCTGGAGCGACGGCTGGCCGTGACTGTCAATCATTTTTCCGCCGTCCCGAATTTGCTCCGGAAATCTGATCTGGTTGCAACGATTCCGGAAGTCGTTACCGGTGATTGCGAGTTCTGCTCCGGAATTACCATCACAAACCTGCCGATTGATCTGGAGCCCACGAGTCTCTATCTGGCCTGGCATGCTCGCCATGACCGGGACCCCGGCATTATCTGGATAAGGAGCGTTATCGAGCGGGTGTCCAAGGAGTGCTGGGCGAGGGCGATGGCTGCACGCGGGCGGGACTGTGGGTCCCTTGCAGGTATTGAATCTGGGGCCAACAACCGGCTCAGTATCTAACGCGCCTATACGGACGGGAGGCAGGTTGTTTTGACGGCAATGAAAAGGGGCGGGGATTACGAAATCCTTGCCTTTTTCATGTATAGGATAGCTATGCGACGTTGGCATTCTCCACAACCGTGGCGGTTTCGGCTTCCGCGGCTGTCACGTTCAGTTTCTTCCATTCCCTGGGTGTCATTCCCGTATTCTTCTTGAAGGCTCTGGAGAAACCCGAGGCGTCTTCATAACCTACCTCAAAACAAATAATCGACATTGGCTTGTCCTTCAGGATGAGTTTCTTGGCTAGGGATATCCGTGCGTTCTGCACGTATTCGCCAGGTGCCAGTCCAAGTACATTCTTGAAGTGCTGAATAAAGGTTGACCGGGACATAGCCGCAACCTCTGCCAATTTTTCCACGGACAGGTCCCCATTCAGATTGTTGTTGATGCAGCTCAGAACCCTGCTCAACTGTTTGTCTGCCAACGCTGACAACATGCCTTTGGGCGCTTCTCCTTCCGAGACAATGTGTCTCAACACGTTCACGAAAATGACTTCCACGAGTCGGTTCATGACAGCGTCTCGTCCTTCTTGAGCTGCTTCCGCTTCAGAGAACAGAACATCCACGAAGGAACCAAGCCCCTGAACGGAAGAAAGAGGCAGTACGACGGATGAGGGAAGAGCCTCCAGAACTGGATTGCGCGAGCCGGTCTGAAACTTGATCGACGCACAAATCATCTCCGCACCCTCACGATTGCCGCTGAAAAGCTGATGCGGTTGCGAGCGCACCGAAAAAATCATCGTCGGTTCATTGAGCGTAATCTTTTCCCTGTTCGCTTCGATGATGTCCAGTTCTCCCGAGCGAAGTACATGAATGTAGCCGGTTCCCTCTTCTTCAAAGGAGGCGAGCCCGCAGAGCTGGCCCCGAAAGAAGACGCCTGCGTTCACATTCAATTGGTCGAGTATGTAAGAAAGCCGGTCCATAAGCACTCCAGATAATCTGCATAAAAGTTTGAACGATCGTACGCATTCAGTACCCCGGCAGCCCTTAATGTTTCAGACGTAGTCATCATTCACTCAAAGGAGATACCCAATGACTCGTTTCAAGAAACTTCGTGCCCTGGTTGCTGTTGCCTCTATGAGCGCCGCCTTCGGTGCCTTTGCGGCCGATATCGATATGAACGCAAACGCCAACGACGTCGCCATTAGCGGCTACGATCCGGTGGCCTATTTCTCGGATTCAGAGGCCACCAAAGGTTCTGAGGAATATACCGCTACCTACAAGAACGCGATCTATCACTTCTCGAGCGCAGAGAACCGTGATCTGTTCCGGGCCGCCCCCAGCAGTTACGCACCCCAGTACGGCGGTTACTGTGCGTTCGGCGTAACCATGGAGAAGAAATTCGACGTGGATCCAGAGGCCTGGAGGATCGTCGACAACAAGCTTTACCTAAACCTGAACAAGGACGTGCAGAAGCGCTGGCTCACCGATGTTCCGGGCTACATCGCCAATGCAAACGACATCTGGCCGGACATCAAGACGGTCGAAGCGTCTGCTCTGTAAACCCACATCAGTGATCTAACCAAGTCCTCTGGGTCCTTGCATCACCAAGGCAAGGACCCTGAATCAACTCTGAAAGGTGATCGATATGAACCAGAAGCTTCTTTTCAGCGCGGCGCTGGCCGCAGCATTGGCCGGTGCCATGGCGGCACCGTTGGCCCACGCGGGAGGCAAGGAAAAGTGTTACGGCATCTCACCAGTCGGCGGAAACGACTGCGCGAACCTTGCCGGAACCCACTCCTGCGCAGGACAGGCAAAAACTGCGAACGACCCGGGTGAGTATCAGGTTGTCGAAAAAGGTACCTGTAACGACCTGGGTGGTTTTGACAAGGACGTGGCACTGGAAATCATTGCCGCTGAGAAAAGCAAAGGCTAAGTGGCATGAGTGATCGTCAGGACACGGTCCCATTAACGCGCATGTTCACCAATACCGCTGTCGGTGTTGGTTTGCGACCAGATCACTACCAGGACGCTCTGGAGAATGCTTCGGCGGTGGATTTCCTTGAGGTGCATTCGGAGAATTTCTTTGCAGAGGCGGGCATGGCCGTCGAGCTATTAGAGGAAATATCGGCCGAAACACCGATAAGCCTGCATGGAACGTCCGCAGGGCTGGGGTCGGTTGAGGCTGTTCCTGACGATTATCTCGAGAAACTTAGGCGCCTTGTTGATCGGGTAGACCCGATATTGGTGTCCGACCATCTGTGTTTCACCTGGGCACGGATTGGGGGCCGGATTTTTCATGGTGGCGATCTTCTGCCAATCCCTTACACGAAAGAAAGCCTTCACCACGCAGTAAATAACATCGATCGCTTGCAGTCGTACCTGGGACGTCAGATTGCCGTCGAGAATGTATGCGCCTATATCGATTTCGACCAGGGTGATTTCGATGAGGCCGAGTTTCTCAGTGAAATTGTCGTCCGTACTGGCTGCGGATTGATCCTTGATATCAATAATCTGATGGTCAATGCCCGCAATGCTCGGGTCGGTGAGCCGGAGAGTTATTTTGACCACTATGTAAGGTCGGTGGATAGCAGTGCAATTCTCGAAATTCACCTGGCTGGATCAACGCCCGTCGAAGATCAGGATCTTCTGATTGATGACCATGCCTGCCCGGTTTCCGGGGCTGGATGGGAAAGCTATCAGAGAGCGCTTACCGAAATCGGACCGAAACCTACGTTGATCGAATGGGACAACAACCTACCATCATGGGGCGCACTCCTGGGTGAGGCAACCAAAGCAAGAAAGGCGCAACGTCGCGCGTTCAGCAGGAGGCGCAGTTATGAATCTGTCTGAGTACCAGTGTCAGTTTCTGGGGTTTCTGTTTGGCGAGACCAACTCAATGCAGTTGCCAAATGCAGACGTCTATCGGTTCGGCGTGGAAGCAAAAGCAGTTCGTGCCATTGAGAACAGCTACCCAACGGTAAAAACATTGCTCGGGCCCACAGTCTTTCAGGGGGTGGTCGTGGACTATCTCCGGACGATCAAGAAGCAAAGCGGCGACTGGTCTGATTTCGGATGGGGCTTCCCGAGCTGGATCATCTCTCATCGCATCTCAGACCAGGTGCCTTATCTCTCTGATGTTGCTCGCCTGGACGGTTACGTGAGTCGGGCTGAGCGAAGGCCCTTTGACGAGGTGAATTTCGAGAGCTTTTCCAACATTGGGAAAGACCTTTCCGAGTGCACTTTGATCCTCAACCGTGGGCTTGAGCTGTTCAGATCGACTTATCCGATTGTCAGTATCTGGGAAGCGCACAAAAGCGCCGAGCCCAGAGACACCCTCAGCTTTGCCCAGGCAAAACGAATGATCGCCCAGGGTAGGGGGCAGAATGCCCTGATTTACCGAACGGGTTGGCGGGGGATGGCGGAGTCCATTTCAGAGAATGACGTGGCGGTTCTGAGCCATCTCAGGGAGCAACAGAGTATCGCCCGGGCCTTCGCCAAGAACGTTCTTCTGGAAAAGAACTTCGCCGGTTGGCTGCAAGACATGATTGCAAAGGGAGTCATTGTTGGTGCCCGAACTATTCATTAACAGGAGATTGAAATGAAAACATTAGCGTACGGTTTATATGGTTTGAATGACTCGGTTCAGCGCATGGTGAGAAATCTGCTGCCGGCAGCGCTGCTTTTGGGCCGCCTATACGTGGCCTGGGTTTTTTTCAAAGCGGGCCTGACAAAGATTGATGACTGGGGAACAACGCTGTTTCTGTTTGAAGAAGAGTACAGCGTCCCGCTCTTGCACCCGGAGGTTGCAGCTTTCCTCGCCACCTTCGGAGAACTAGTCTTTCCCGTTCTGCTGGTGTTTGGTCTGTTTTCGCTCGTGTCTTCGGCGGGCCTGTTTGTCATTAATATCGTCGCGGTTATCAGCCTGGAGGTGATCGCGCCGGCGGCTGAGCTTTATCACATTGTCTGGGGCCTCATTCTTATGGCCGTCGCCATGTGTGGTCCTGGTTTGTTTTCCCTGGACAAGATGATCAGTGCTCGACTGAGGCGAGCCTGAGCACGTATCCCTTATCCCTTACCCCTTGGCGCATTTGGTATTCACCCTTGCATCAATCTTGTCGGCTGAATGCGCCCTTTTTATTCCCTGATGATGTTCTCTGGAGGTTGTTGATTGTGGCAATTGTAAATCTGAATTCATTTGATGAGCTTGGCGAACTTGCCAACACGCGCGAGTGGCTGCTCCTAGACTTCTGGGCATCCTGGTGTGCCCCGTGTAAGGCAATGAACCCGGTTTTGGAACAGTTCAGTGAGCTGAATCCGAAAACCGCGGTAATAAAAGTTGATGTGGATAACAAGCAGGACCTTGCTGTGAAATTTGGCGTCAGGGCGATTCCGACTGTGGTATTGCTGAGGCGCGATCAGTTCCTGGGGCAGGACACGGGATCCAAGTCCTTAAGCGATCTGACAGATTGGATTGACGGGCTAAAGCAAACGGCGTCGCAGCCGGCGTGAGCTGTTGACGATTTGAGGAGTTAACTCAGTTTGCCGGGCTTCAGCCCGGCTTTTTTATGCAACGAGATAGGCGATAATCAGAATCCGACCAGACCGAGTTTATTGTTTGCGCTTGCCAGGCCTACGGAGACCCATTCGCCAATGACTGTGGATTTGCCCAGATACCAGATTCTCGAGGGTACCCTGCGACAGCAGATCGAAAGTGGTCGCTGGCGACGCGGTGAGCGGTTGCCATCCATTAGGGCGCTTTGCCACCATTATGGTTTTTCAAAAATCACGGTTCAGCACGCCCTGCAAAAACTGGAAGCGCAGGGCTTTGTCGAGGCCCGTGAGAGGAGTGGTTTTTTTGTTTCGGGGGACCCGGGAGAATTCGAGAGCCCACGTCATGCCTCGATAATGGAGGCTCCCAAACCTGTTTCGGTGAGTGAGGTATTCCAGGACATCATGACCCGCAGCGCGGCTTTTGATTTGCTCCCTGGTCTCCACCGAGACGAACCACCGCCGGGAATCATTCAGTTGAATCGATCTATCGGTCGTGCACTGAGGCGCCAACGAGGGAGCTTTCAATACTACGACGAGCCCGCAGGCGATCGGGAGCTGAGACACCAGCTTGCGTTGCGTTTCGCCAAGAGGGGGTGGACTGCAGAGGCTGATCAGTTTTGCGTGACATCTGGTTGCCAGCAATCGCTCTTCCTGGCGTTGATGGCCGTATGCCAGCGGGGCGACGTAGTCGCGGTAGAGGCGCCGGGATTTTATGGCGTCCTTCAGTTACTTGAGCAACTGCAACTGAAGGTTGTCGAGATTCCGGCGTCGCCGCAGAACGGTATGGATATTTCTGCGCTTGAAGAAGCTGTTCAGGTTTGGGACGTCAAAGCCTGCGTGGTATCGCCGTCGTTTGCCACTCCCACTGGCGCCGTCATGCCCTCCGGTGCGCGCCGATGTTTGCTCGAACTTGCAGATCGGTACGAGCTTGCCGTTATCGAGGATGATATCTACGCCGAATCTGGTTGGCGTGGGGTGCCAGACACCCTCAAAGCAATGGACGGATCTGATCGCGTGATCCATTGCAGTTCTTTTTCCAAGGTTCTATCGCGGGACCTCCGTCTGGGGTGGGTTTCTGGTGGTCGGTGGCACTCGAAGATACTTCAGCTGAAACTGACGTCTCAACTCGCGAGCAGCCGCTTTTTGCAACAAGGTGTGGCGGAATTCATTGCTGAGGGTGGCTACACCGCTTTCCTTCGCCGATTCAGACAAAGTCTGCAGCTGCAACGTGATCAGTTACTGGGGTTGATTGGCGCATGGCCAGTACCCTTGCGGGCAACGACGCCCCAAGGTGGTCTGACTCTGTGGGCGGAATTGCCTGACGACGTAGACACGCTGGGCCTTTATTCCAGGGCGCTGGAAGAAGGTATCGTGATAACTCCCGGCAGTCTTTTTTCGGTTTCCGGGAGCTTTTCGAACTGTTTAAGGATCAGCTTTGCGCATCGCTGGAACGAGGCCAGAGTTGGTGCCGTGAAGAGGCTTTCTGAACTTGTCACCTGATCAGTGGCCATCTGTCCCTATTAATTCTTAAAAAAGTGGTCCTGCCCCTATTCGTTGCGACTCATTATCCTGCCAGCACGCGTTTCTGAACGAATACTGGCAAGGTGCGTAACCAATGAGTCAACGAATCCCCGTTACACAAATCGAACCCTCACCCTCAGGCTCTGGGGCCGACCAGAAAATTCAGCCTCGGAGCTTTAACGGCTTCTATCGTCGACTAAGGATTATAGGTGGCTCCGTTCTCTTTGCCCTGTATTTCGGTGTGGCCTGGCTAAACTGGGGTGGCAGGCAGGCGGTTCTCTGGGACCTTTCCGACAAGAAATTCCATATCTTTTCGGCGACGTTCTGGCCCGAGGATCTGGTACTGCTCTCCGCTATCCTTCTGATTTGCGCCTTCGGATTGTTCTTTCTCACCGTACTGGCTGGCAGGGTATGGTGTGGTTACGCTTGCCCCCAAAGTGTCTGGACCTGGGTGTTCTTGTGGACGGAGCGGCTGGCAGAGGGGGATCGTTCCAAGCGAATCAAACTGGATGGCGCGCCCTTAAGCCTGGGCAAGGTTGCCCGCCGAGGCTACAAACACAGTCTGTGGTTGTTGATCAGTCTGGCAACCGCCATCACCTTCGTGGGCTACTTCACTCCGATTCGGGACCTGGTCACTGACTTCACTAGCCTCAGAGCATCCGGCTGGGCTGTTTTCTGGGTCCTGTTCTTTACTGCAGCGACCTACTTGAATGCAGGCTGGCTCAGAGAGAAGGTTTGTTTCCATATGTGCCCTTACGGCCGGTTTCAGTCGTCCATGGTGGACGAAGATTCCCTGGTCATTTCCTATGATGCGGCACGTGGTGAACCCCGAGGATCTCGCCGGAAAGACGACGTTCAATCGGCTGTTGGCCTCGGAGATTGTATTGACTGCCAGATGTGCGTTCAGGTGTGCCCAACCGGCATCGATATACGCGACGGCCTGCAGATGGAGTGTATCGGATGTGCTGCCTGCATCGACGCCTGTGACTCGATCATGGACAAGATGGGATACGACCGCGGGCTGGTTCGTTATGCCAGTGAGCGTGAGCTGCAGGGCGGAAGATCAAGCCTATTGAGACCGCGACTGGTCGGTTATTTCGCCTTTCTCGTCGTTATGATCGGACTCTTTTCCTGGGGTGTGGGGTCGAGGCCCCTGGTGACGTTGGATGTGGAGCGAGATCGGGGAATGTACCGTTTCACAAGCGATGGCAAAGTCGAGAACAGTTATCTGCTCAAACTCACGAATAAGAGCCCTAGCCCAAAATCTCTGGTTATTACCGTTGGAGGGATTAAGGGGAGCACGGTTGCAGGACCGGACGGCATTGTCCTGGAGGCCGGTGAGAAGGCGGAAATCCCGTTCTCCATTGCCTCCCATTCGGCTGTTCTGCTGAGCGGAGCCAATGACATCGTGTTTCAGGTTAGCGCACCGAATCAGCAAGAAGAGATGATTACGGCGACCAGTACCTTTATTGGTCCGCACGTAAATTGAATGGCTCTGAGTACTGACAAGGTGAGGGGGCGGGGCGGATTCCGGTGTTTTGGGGCAGACAGGCTTCAAAGGACCTGCCTGCCCCGGAGAGTACGGCTAGGAACCCTTGCAGAAAAGTTCGACACGAATGCCGCTGGGCTCAAAAAGCATTATGTGCCCCCTATAGGAAGAGTCATCAGAGCCCCAGTTCGCTTAGCCCGGGGTGGTTATCCGGTCTCCGGCCGAGAGGCCAATGGAACAAACGATCGGATTCTTTGATTGGGCAATCGTTGATACATGCGAAGCGGCGCTGCATTAGGCCGTCGGCATCAAATTCCCAGTTTTCATTCCCGTAAGAGCGGAACCAGTTTCCACTGTCGTCGTGCCACTCGTAAGCGTAGCGCACGGCGATGCGGTTGACTGTATGGGCCCACAATTCCTTGATGAGACGGTAATCCAGTTCGCGATCCCATTTTCGGGCAAGGAATTCCTCAACCTGCTTCCGGCCCGTGGCAAATTCTGCACGATTCCGCCAATAAGTGTCCGGGGTGTAGGCCAGGGCGACCTTGGCCGGGTCACGGCTGTTCCAGCCATCTTCCGCCAGGCGGACTTTTTCAATGGCACTTTCCCGAGTGAATGGCGGAAGCGGTGGGCGTTGGGTACTCATGAGTGTTCTCCGGTTATCAGTAATGAGACACGGTTTTGGCCGCTGCGCTCAGAGCAGGGCGGCTAAATCGTTTCGTGCCCTGTGCAGGATGACCCGAAGGTTTCCGTGTGAAATCGAGAGCACATCGGATACCTGTGAGCCGGTTAAAGGGCTCATGCCTTTGAGGAAAATCGCATTGGCGTGATCCCGGTTCATTTTCTTCATCTCAACCCGAATGCGTTCCTGAACCTTGGAGGTCTGGACGGCCATTTCAGGCTCACTGAGGTGGCCGCCTGACCCTGGAAAATGATGTTCGGGTGAGCTGTCTGAGAGGAGCGTCAGGCTGGGGGTTGCTGGAAACTCTCTCCGGTTTTCCCGATAGGTGTTGAAGGCTTTGTTGGTGACGATCCGACAGAGCCAGGTTTTCAGAGAAGATCGGCCCTGGAAGGATGAAATGGCATTGATGGCGGCCAGCCAGGCCTCTTGGGTAACATCCTCAGCGATCGCGGGTGAGGTGTATTTGGTGGCAACCCTTAGCATTACGGGGTGGTACCTCCGATAGGCCTCATCGAAGGCTGCCGGATTCCCGGCCTGCAAACCATCGATCAGGTCTGGCTCTCGCTCAAAGAACGTCGCCTTCCGAGTGCTTTTCAATTGAATGTTCATGGTGTTCCTCTCTGTATTCGGATTATTGGAAGCTCGCAAAGCAGACCGATAACAACACCAATTAAAAACACCCCGTTTCACTACTCCGCGCCGCATTCGCCGAAGTAGACAGATCGGTCTATTTTTGAGTATAGACAGGTCTGTCTAGTTTGGTCAATATGTAACTATGCAAGAAGGAGGCCCTGACATGGGACGCAGGCAAGATTTAATTAACACTGCTTTACGGCTCTTTTACGAGCACGGTATTCATGCGGTTGGCATCAACCAGGTGCTCGAGGAGGCGGGCGTAGCAAAACAGACGCTTTATAACCATTTCGAGACCAAAGACAGCCTTGTGGAGGCCGTCGTTGAGCAACGCGATAGCCTGTTCTTCGATTGGCTTGAGCAACGGATGAGCAGTCGTCCGGCTGGCAAGGAGGCGCTATTGGAAATGTTTGATGCGGTCAATGACTGGATCAACAATCGTGTTCCCACACTTAACCGGTTTTATGGCTGTTTTTTTATCAACACCTGTGCGGAATACAGTGATCCGGAACACCCTGTCCATAAACGATGTGCAGCTCATAAAGCCCGGATTTTCAGGCTTTTTAAGCACCATGCTGAGAGCTTAAGCAATTCGGAAATGGATGCGGAAGAACTGGCGAATGCACTGTTTCTGTTGAAGGAAGGAGCGATTGTAAAAGCACATGTTGAGGGCGATCTGGAGGCAGCGGTCAAAGCCCGGGCCATTGCGGAAAGGATGATGTAACGCCGCACTGTGCCGGCGGCACAGCGCGACGCGCCCGTGCGCAAGAGCGTCATCGGGAAACGGGAACGTCGAATCCCGAGGTTTTTCGCCGGATCTGGTCAGAGGAGCGTTTGCCGAACATGAACACGCAAAACGGCACGCAGTAGGTTAGCAGTGCTGGCACCCACTGAATGTCCCGCGTTCCGAATAGCGCATCATGCTGGTTAATGATGAGCAGAATCGTGCCTACCACAATTGCGACCGTGGCGGCCTGCAGGTAGAAGCGCTTAAGCAGTTGAAGCAACGGCATGGCCAACGCCCCCATTTTCTTTAGGTGTCAGTTGCTCTGCGGCATCTCTGAAGGCAGTACGCACGCCTTCCTCAATGACCGGGTGATAAAACGGCATCGCCAGGATCTCGGGAACGGTGAGCGATTGCTGTACCGCCCAAGCTAAGAGGTGGCCAATGTGCTCAGCGGCGGGTCCGAACATCTCTGCGCCTAAAAGTACGCCGGTCTCGCGCTCTACATAGATTTTCAGCATCCCCTGATTTTTCGCCATTACGCGGCTTCTGCCCTGGTTGTGGAAGCTTACTTTCCCGGTGATATAACTCGTTGAAGGCAGCTCTTGCGCCCGCGTTCCAATACTCGCGATTTGCGGGTCCGAGAAGACCACGCCCAAGCCGGCGCGCCGATGCCCGGCCTCTAAGGAGGGGTAAATGCCCGCATTCCGTCCCGCAATGCGCCCCTCATCTGAAGCTTCGTGCAGCAATGGCAACTCGTTGTTGGCATCACCCGCAATGAATATATGGGGTTGGCTGGTTTGCATGGTAAGGCAGTTAAAGTTTGGTACACCATTCGAACCCACGGTTAAGCCGATGTGTTCAAGACCGAGCTTGTCGGTATTCGGAACACGTCCAGTGGCTGCCAGCACGTAATCGACCGTTACCGTGTGAATCACGCCGTCTGCATTGCGATAGCTTACTTGCACGCCCCCGTCGGTTTCTTTGGTTCCGAGAATTTCAGAATGAAGCCTTAAATCAAATTCAGACTGGAAGGTCGCGGCAGCAATGGCCCGGATTTCAGGATCTTCAATGCCGCCTACCGACTCCTTGCGTGCGAGCATCGTGACCTTGACGTCCAGGCGGCTCAGCGCTTGGCCCAGTTCAAGTCCTATCACACCAGCCCCGACAACGAGCACGGATTTGGGTAATTCCTCAAGCTCGAAAATATCGTCGTTAATCAGCAGGCGGTTGCCCGCGCCCTCAAGGGGCTCAGGAATGAAGGGCCTGGATCCTGTGGCAATAACGATTCGGTCGGCGGTGATTTCAAGCCCGTTATCAACCAGCAACCGGTGTGCGTCCAAGAAGCGTGCATAGCCTCGGACTTTGTGGCTCACGTCGAAGTTCTCGACGTCGTCGACAACAAAGTCAACAAATCGGTCACGCTCCCTTCGAACGCGTTCCAGCACGGCAGTTCCATCGGTCAGGACGGCCGGCACCTGGATACCGAATACCTCAGCATGCTTTGCCCCGTGAGCGGCTTCTGCCGCCGCAATCAGAAGTTTGCTGGGCATGCAGCCGACGCGCGCGCAGGTCGTTCCGTAGTGCCCGCCCTCAATCAGGGCAATGCTGTCAGTATGTTGGCGGGCTTCGCGATAAGCGCCCATGCCCGCTGTTCCCGTACCAATGATGGCGATATCAACCTTCCGCTTGAGCATGTGTTTCTCCTGTATTTCGCCTGAGTTTGATTGGTGGGTTCCTTCGAAGTGACTGTGGATGCCATTCTCCGCCGTTCAGCGTCCCGGGAGATGGCAGGATGGCTAGAAAACTGGTCTATCTGTTCAGGCACAACCGCGCCTCGCGCCTTTAATGGTCTGGACAGAAAGCCAACCGAAAAGACTTGCATAGTCTTCTGAAGTGCATATACACTTTATGGCAAGTTGCTCCTGTCGGGAAACGGTTTCCCTGAACGGGTGGCTGTTTGCTCCATAGAGAGAGGAAAAGGGTATGAGCCTGTCGCTTGATATGTTTCAGGCCGCATTCGGTGTCTACAGCCGAGTGCTGCCATCACGTGCTGCTTCCAAAGCCGTGAAGCTGATGACCAGTCCCCGTATAAACGCCGAGCGGCGAAATTCATCAAAGGAGTTGTTTGATGGTGGCGTTCCATTAAGCGGAGGAGGGGTGCTGTCCATACATGGTAACGGGCGCAAAAAGATGCTGCTCTTGCACGGATGGTCCGGTTGGGTCGGGCAATTCAAGGATCTGATCCGCCAGGTTGATCCTAATGAGTACACCATCTACGCCGTCCACCCCCTGGGACATGGGGAATCCCATACTCAGGAGTCGCACCCCGGGCGATTTATAGAAGCCGTTTTTGAAGCCCATGATTACGTAGGCAGGCCTTTCGACGTTGCCATCGGGCATTCGCTGGGTTCTGCTGCGCTGGTCTATGTGGCAGCCATGAGAAGCTGTTTCGATCGGCTGGTGCTTGTGTCTGGGCCAGCGACCATTGAAGGGGTGCTGAACCGCTTTGCGCGATTCGTGAACCTTGGCGAAAAGAGCAAACGTCTTTTCATACGGAAGATGGAGGCAACCGTTGGGTTGGATGTAGACCGGCTGGATCTGGTTACCCTGGCGCCATCCATCGAACAGCCTACGCTTCTGGTTCATGATGATAGTGATAGAGAGGTCCCTGCTACTGAATCGAAAACGCTGAATCAGGTTTTTCCACGTAGTCGGCTGGTCGAGACCAGTGGCTATGGTCATAGCAGACTTTTGCGGGACCCTGAAGTAATTAGCGAAATCGTGGAGTTTATGCACTTGCCGTTTCGGCCTTAAGCGACATCTTTTTAAGTAAACCGGGATATTTGGGGGGAGCCTGACGGCGCCTTTTTTTAACCAACACAAAGTGTATATACACTTAGGAGGATCCGATGGCCAACTATCGGATGCATCGCTCAACTGCGTTTCTGTTTTTCAAAAGTCTCATTCGCTATCGGTGGTTCTCGCTGATTGCGGCCCTGCTCGTGATTGGGGGCTTGGGGAGTCAGCTTGGGGAACTGAAAAAGAATACCCAGGCCGACGCTTTCATTGATGCAAACGAACCGGCACTGATCTATCGGAGTGCTGTTGAGGATATTTTCAACCTGAAGGATCCGTTGGTCATAGCGATCCAGAACGGCGGCGCAACAGGGATCTATAACACGGAGAGCCTGGAGTTGGTTCGACGGCTGAGTGATCAACTGATATCCGTGCCGAACATAGACCCTCAGGGCATCACCAGTCTTGCCACTGAATCCAACATTGAAGGGGATACCTTTGGCATGGAGGTTCGGGAATTTCTCGACGGCCCTCTGGATAGTGCTCACATTGACTGGATCAAGGCCAGCATTGAGAGCTTTCCTCTGTACCAGGGCAGCCTGGTTGCTGACGATGGTTCGATGACCCTAATTGTCGCTGAACTGCTTGATCAGAAGAAAGCTGAAGCGACCTATCAGGCTGTTATGCAGCTCATCGAGCACGCACCGGCAGGCGAGAATGAGATTCATGTGGCAGGAGAGGGTGCCATTGCGGGGTTCCTTTCCGAGTACATAGATCGCGACGCCAAACGACTTAACCCGTTGGCGGGTCTAATCATCACTATTGTCTTGATTGCGGCCTTTTTCACCGTTCGGGCAGCCGTTATTCCCAATCTGATTGTCGCGGGCACGGTCGCCGGTACTCTCGGTGCCATGGCCGTTTTTGGCGCTGAATTCTATGTGATCACCAATGGCTTGATTGTTTGCATGATTGGCATTGCGGTTGCGGATTCCATTCATATTTTTTCGGAGTATTACGAGGTCCAAGCTGCCGATCCGACCCTATCCCAGGGCGATGCCGTTGCACTGGCAATGGCCCGCATGTGGCGCCCGGTCGCTCTAACAACGCTGACAACAGCAGCGGGCTTTCTCGCCCTGTACCCCACCAATGACATGCCGCCGCTTCAGTACTTTGGCATTTTCGGCGCATTCGCCGTTGTGGTTGCCGGCATTCTAACGCTATTCGTAACGCCTGCTCTCCTGTCGTTTTTTCGTGCCAGGCCCAGCCGCCTGTTTCGGCGCCAGGGCAGCGTTTCCTCAAAACGAAGCCTGGCGAGGGTGCTTGGCTCCATTCCGGTAAACCACCCGAAGAAGGTTCTTCTGTCCGGGACATTGATTGCAGGCCTGGCTGTCATCGGCGCGGTTAACGTGGTGGTCAATGAAGAACGAATTGAGAACTTCCAGGCCCATGAACCCATTTACCTTGCTGACAAGTCGATCAATCGTTCGATGGACGGCACCTATTACCTTGATGTTGTGATTGAGACCCCTGACGCAGAGGGTATCTATGATCCGTCAGTTCTGACCGCCATCAGTGAGCTACAGGACTTTCTGGAACAGCAGCCGGAGATTCATGGAAGCACCTCCATCGCTGATTACATCAAGCAGATGTACAAAGCCGTCAATGAGGACGATCAGGCATTCTACCGCTTGCCGGATGACAGAAATCTGATCGCTCAGCTCTTTCTCCTCTATACCGCCTCTGGCGATCCAACAGATTTCGAGGAGCGAGTGGATTCCCGTCGGGAAACGGCACTGGTCAGGGCAAACCTGAAGACAGGCTCTTACCAGGTTAGCCGTTCACTTGTTCCGCGGCTGGAGAGTTACCTTGCCGCCGAGTTTGATGGCGAAGTAAGCGCGCAATTAAGCGGGCGAATCAACGTGGATTACCACTGGATTGACGGCATTGCTGAATCGCACCTTGATAGTGTCATCGTGTCCTTCCTCGCTGTATTTCTAATGGCCGCACTGCTTTTCCGTTCCATTGTTGGCGGCCTGATGGCAGCCATACCGGTTGGCTTGTCTATTTTGCTGATCTACGCCGTCATGGGCGTAAAAGGCATCTGGCTAGGTGTGGGAACATCAATGTTCGCGGCTATCGCTATTGGGCTGAGTGTGGACTTTGCGATCCACACGATTGATCGGCTCCGCGAGGCGATGTCACAGCCGGGGGATTCAAACATCGCTGAGCGGATTACCGACGTGTTTGCCTCCACGGGCCGGGCGCTCTGGTTCAATCTGTTGGCGGTCGCTCTGGGTTTTGGCGTTTTGATGACCAGCCAGGTACCACCACTCGTGAACTTTGGCATGTTGGTGGCGTTGTCCGTATCGGTGGCGTTCGTTGCAAGCCTGTTCCTGTTGCCTGCCTTTGCCCTGGTTTTTCGACCGAAATTCGTTCATGGCGCATATGGGAGTTTCTGGCGAACTGGCACCATTCTGTTGGTACTTTTGGCGGCGGGTGTTTTGAGCGGCAGGGCGTTCGCCGCTGAGGGCCGACCTGAGGCGGATGACATCATCCAGAAAATGAACGACCGCCCGGAAGGCGTTTCCGTTCAGAGAGATATGTCCATCACCTTGACGGATCGTCGGGGTAATGTCCGTGAAGAGCATACTCGGGCATTCCGCCGCTACTTCGGCGACACCAAGAAAACGGCCATTTTCTATACAAAACCGGGAACAGTTGCCGGCACGGCTTTTCTCACTTGGGACTATGCTGATCCGGGCAAGGACGATGACCAGTGGCTGTATCTTCCAGCCCTGAGGAAGGTGCGCAGAATATCTGCGTCAGACCGTGGGGATTATTTCCTTGGCACTGACTTCACCTACGAGGAGATCAAGAAAGAGAGCAAGATCGCCGCCGAGGACTATCAGTTTTCACTGCTCGGCGAAGAGGATGTCGATGGTCATCACGCATGGAAGGTCGAGGCAACTCCAGTTGATCCCGAGGTAAGTCGGGCTCTGGGCTATGGACGAGTGGTGTTGCGGGTTGATTCCTCACTGTTGATCCCGAGATTGACCGAATATTGGGACGTAAACGGTAACTTCCTCAAGACGGTGCACGCGCGAGGCATCGAAAACATTGATGGAATCTGGGCGATCACCGACATCGAGGCAACCAACCAGAAAACCGGTCACAGCACCCGCATCCAGTTCCAGGACACCGATTACGGCGCAACTGTTCCGCCCCGCTTATTCGAGCAGAATGCGCTGAAGCGGGGTTTCTGAGATGAAGCCGGTTCGATATACAGGTTTGACGATAGCCTGGTGGTTGGTGGGCACACCGGTCTCAGCCATCGATGTTCAGCACTCATCTCTTGTCGAACTTGAGGCGGCCTACGCCTACAAGACAGGTTCCTGGCAGAAGCAGGAAATAGTCTGGCGGCCCGAGTGGGTCACGCGTTTCGATTCGGGAGCGCGCCTCACGGTCATTGGGGAAGGGCGTTTCGACGCAAAGGATAAACTGGACCCGGGCCGTCCGGACCAACCTTTTCGTGCGCAAAATACAGAAACAGTCTTTCCTTCTGACCACATTGATCTGGAACTGAGGGAGTTTTACCTGGACCACTATGCTGGTGATGCCTTTGTGCGCCTGGGTAAACAGCAGATCGTGTGGGGACAGGCCGATGGTCTGCGCGTGCTTGATGTCATCAACCCTCTGAGCTATCGGGAGTTCATACTCCCGGATGTCGAGCACCGCCGCATACCGCTTTGGTCAGCACTGACCGAGATTCCTCTGGAGACCTGGACCGCCCAACTGGTTTGGATTCCTGATGCCACAGTGACGGAAAGTACCTTACCTGGGGCGACCTATTCGCTTATTCCGGACCCGTTTGGCGAAGGGCGTCTGCAGGTCAATCGTCCGGATTCGTTGGCAGACAGCGATTTCGGGTTGAAGCTCTCGACGTTCCAAAGCGGCTGGGATCTGTCTCTGAACTACCTGTACCACACGATCGATGACCCGCTGATCCGGATTGACGCCTTTGGGCAACAAGTTCTGGCGGACTATAACCGCTCACACCTTGTGGGCGGAACCGCCTCGAAACCGTTTGGAGACCTCACCCTCCGAAGTGAGGTTGGGCTGGAGAGCAAAAACCGGTTTGAGAACTCGTTGACTGGAGAAATCATCAATACAGAGGTCGGCTCTTACGTTATCGGGCTGGATTA
Organism: Marinobacter alexandrii; assembly: GCF_005871205.1. Classification (GTDB taxonomy): domain Bacteria; phylum Pseudomonadota; class Gammaproteobacteria; order Pseudomonadales; family Oleiphilaceae; genus Marinobacter; species Marinobacter alexandrii. Next base: position 419,511 of record NZ_SWKM01000014.1, read on the forward strand.
TAGCGGATTCAGTGATTGGTTTATCAGTGCGCAGTTCTTCCAAACCTACCGCTTTACCGGCACGCACGATAACGGATCGTCGAAAGAGCAGGTCACCGTTTTAATACGACATGATGCGATGAACAACGCTTTAATACTGGAGGCGCTCGGCATATACGACCTGAATAAAAAAGATTCGCTGATTCAACTGGAGGCTGAGTATTCTGTGTCTACCAACGTGGTTCTGAGGGCGGGTGCCGATCTGTTTTTCGGAGATCAATCCGGCACCTTTGGCCAGTTCCAGGAAGCAAGCAGACTGAGTACAGGTTTCACCTTTAGCTTTTAAACACAATAGCTAACGTAACTGGAGGCAAAGCATGCTGGATAAGATTTTGTTAACCATAGGGATTGTTCTCTATGCCGTTGCTGTTCCATATCTGGAAATCAACGACACCCACGTATTTAATCCCGCCTGGGTTGCCCACGCACGAATTCACGAGGTTTGGCAGTTATTTACGAACTCGTCGCTGGGCCTGGTGGCTTTGTGGCTTACCTGGTTCGATTCGTCCGGCAAGGGCAAGGCCAGCGTGATTGCGCTCCTTGTGACCGGTGGGTTTCTGGCCGCGTACCTGATTCAGGACCTTTACGGGGGCTCCATGGTGCACCCGGATGGAACGGAGAAGGCGCTGTTAGGGATCAACGTAGGGGTGATCGGTTTTGGCTGGGTGTTCGCCAGTGCGTTATTTACGCTCTTCCGAGCCGGACGCCGCAGCGCCTGACTGGAGTGGAGCCATCAAGGCCCCGAATCGTTTAGAGGTATCAGGTTATGAAGTGCCGATTAGTGGACGTATTTGCCCGCCAGAGGTTCCACGGAAACGGGCTCACGATTTTTTACGACTTTGAATCGCTGGATGAGCAGGAAATGCTCGTACTCACTCAGGAAATGCGACAGTTTGAATCGATATTTCTGAAAGGAAGTCCCGGGAACTGGTCAGCCCGGATTTTCACAATGGAAGAGGAGCTGGACTTTGCGGGTCACCCCTTGCTGGGTCTTGCCTATCATCTGCACCAGGCCCACGGCTCGTTGACGGAGCCAGGGAAATGGCAGGTCGCTGTTAATGGTCGTGAGGTGACTCTGTCGAGCAGTTGGGAGGGCGATGGGGTGTTCCGGGCCTCTATGTCTCAGGGCGAACCGACGCACCTTAAAACGCTTTCCTCTGAGGAGTCTTCAGCGTTCTACGAGGCCTTGAATTTATCGCCGGACTCCTGCTCATCTTACCCGGCAGAAGTCATTACCACCGGTCTTCCTTACCTGATTCTTCCGGTGGACGGACCTCTCGATGCCATTGAATTCATGAGCCCGGACCTGAGCCCGCAGCTTGCTCGGCACGAGGCAAAATTCGTTTATGTTCTGGATACGCGCACATTTGAAGGGCGTACCTGGGACAACGCAGGCAAGGTGGAAGACATAGCAACCGGGAGCGCCGCAGGCCCAGCGGCAGTTTATCTTTTCAGGCATGGTTTGATGACAAAAAATCCGATTACCATTTCTCAGGGGCGCTTCTGCGGAAGGCCCAGTCAGATTGAAGTGCTGTTGCAGTTTGAAGGGCGGGAGATATCCGACGTTCAGGTTGCCGGCAACGTTGTCGATGTGGCTGAAATCAGATTCGGCAGCTGACGTTTAAAGTTAGTTAAAACGCACCATGGCAACTGATCGAGTCATCACAAGGCGTGATGATAAAGATACCGTAACGGAATTATTCAATCCCCTCCAAACTCCCAATAATTCTCTCCAGATGACGTGCACTGAGCCGTCGCCAGGAGCTTGCTCAACGGTCGCTCGCCGGCAGCTGTTTTGGAAGTCTCGTAACTAGAGGTTCTGGAGGAGAAATGGACGGTCAAAGTAACTGCACCACGATCAGCCCAGCAAGTTGGGAGCTCAGTGCGGCCAGCGAGAGTGCTGAGCAAAAATGGTACAAGCCGATCCTGTCTGTCCATTCTGACGCGTTTGGCAATAAGCACGTTTACAAGGCTTTTCGATTTTCCCGGGGCCTTTTGGGCAGGTATTTCCTGTTCCTCGCATCCCACGAATTCAACATGCTCAAGCGGGTGGAGCATCTGGACTTTACGCCCGATCAAATTAGTCGGGGATCGGATAATTTGCCCACCATTAAATATCGCCTGATAGAAGGAACGCCCATAAAGGGCATTGCTGGAAAAAACCGGATTCCCGAGGGCTTCTTTTCGGCACTTTTCAACGATGTCAGAGTGCTGCATCAGAATGGCGTTGTGCACATGGACCTTGGCAACTCTGGCAATATTCTGGTGTCTCAAGAGGGGCGTCCAATCATCATCGATTTCGGCTCTGCCGTACCCCTAAACCGGCTGCCTTCTGGAGTTCGAAGCTGGGCTCTGAAGAAAGATCTGCTCGGTGTGCTTAAGCTTTGGCAACGATTCGATAGCGAGTCGTTGCCGCCGAGTCTCCTGCGTTATTTTCATCGGAATTACCGAAAAAATATTTACACACCCAAGCGTTTCTTTAAGGCCGTACGGAAACAGCTGAACAAAAACGAGGCCCGACTGGATGGTTCCGGGTTAACCACAGTGATTAGCCTGTTTATTGGACTCTTAGTGCTCGTTTCTCTGGCATAACGCGTCGTAAACTTGGTGATTGCGCTCATAGGATTTTCCACCTTTGGTGCAGAGGGCAACCCGACGGACGCATCCATGTTTCAGTCATCAAAAACAACTTCTTTTATCTCCTTGATGACGCCTCGCCCGCCTGCGTACAGACGCAGGATCTGTTCGTTGCCATCAATATCCAGCCGGACGGTGATCACGCTGGGAGAGGAGGGCGACATCCAGCGGCCCTGCTCAATGACGAACTCCTGTTTCGCGATGCCAAGCGCATCACGGAGGTAACAGGCGAGGGGGCCTGCAGCCATGCCGGTTGCGGGCTCTTCCGGTATGCCATACCGAGGTGCAAACATCCGAGCTCCAGCATCCCTTCCATGACCGACGTCTTCAAAGCAGAAAACGTAAAAACCAATTAGATCTAGAGAAACGCTCAGCTTTTCAATCATATCCAAGTCTACCTTGAGATTCCTGATCGTTTCGGCGCGGCGGACACCGACCAGGAGAAAGCTATTCCCTGTGTTGACGACTTTTGGCGCTGCTCCATTAACCAGGTCTGATCGCGCTATCCCAAGAGCTTTCAGGGCAGATTGAAGATCGGCATCGTTCAGCGCCTCATAGGCCGGTGCTTTCTGCTCCATGAACGCAGCATCACTTTCCATGTGGATTGACCTGCAACCATCAATGGTTTCTTTCGACAGCTGATCCGTTGTGAATAAGCCGTCTTGACGCAGATAGCTGAATGTGGCGACCGTTGCATGGCCGCAATGGGCAATCTGCTGGGTTGGTGTAAAGAACTCCAGTTTGATGTCTGCGGAGTCCGACGGAGACACAAACGCCGTTTCTGACAAACCAACAGCCGCAGCAATTCGTTGCTTTTGTTCAACGCTGAACCGCTCTGCGTTTAATACGATGCCTGCCGGGTTTCCTCCGGACTCGCCATCAACAAAGGCACTCACGATTGGAACTTGAATTTTCATTTTGCAATCTCCTTTATTGTTTCCAGAATGGTTTCTGGTATTCGTTTTCTGCCTGACTTCTCGAAATGCCAAGATCTTTCAGCATGAAATCCGACAACCTTGCGAGATCTTTACGAGTCCGCCGGTTGGTTTGCCATTTCCTGAACAAGGCAATTAACCTCCTATTAAGCCTTTGTGCTCCAGCTGACTCACAAACATCACGGCCGGTTATCGCTATGGTTGTCATGAGGTGTTCTCCCGCTTGTGTATGTATGCTCTATCTTTTCAACTGCTGGCCTGGTGAACAAACGGGTAAAATTGCGCTACGCTTAATTAAAACTTAATTATGAGCCAACTAAGGGCAGGCCATGTCGAACCTACCGCCATTAAGGGGAATGCAGGCATTTCGGTATGCCGCCAGAGAACTGAGCTTCAAGGCAGCGGCGGAATCCCTGAACATTTCCCAAGCAGCCGTCAGCACCCACATTCGTGGCATGGAGAACTTCCTCGGATTAAAGCTTTTCGTTCGTCTGACCCGCGAAGTGCAATTAACGCCGGAGGGAAGGGCACTTGCAGGCTATGTTGAGACCGGCTTCCAGGAATTAGAGAAAGGCATTGCGCTGCTTTCGCCGAACGCCGATCCCGGCCGTTTAACGGTGGCAACGGTGCCTTCCTTTGCCAGTCGCTGGCTTGTGCCCAGACTTAATTCGTTCCAGGAAATGTATCCGGAGATCAAATTAAGCATTCAGCCCAACCTTCAGTTGGTGGACTTCCAGGGGGATGGTGTAGATCTTGCCATTCGTTTTGGTAACGGCAATTACCCGGGGCTCGAATCCCGGGCTCTGCTTGAAGAAAAGCTGTTACCGGTCTGTCATAGCGAGCTTTTTAATATCGACTCCGTAACGCCTGCCGTTTTGGCTGAGCTCCCATGGCTCATAGACGATTCCGTCGACATGGAAAGTTCGTGGTTAGCGTTCCAGGAAAAGCTCGGTGCCAACATACCCGACAGCTCTATAAAATTGCGGGTTTCGGAGGGCACCACACTCGTCGAGGCGGTACTTGCTGGAAGAGGAATAGCATTGATGCGATACAGCCTTGTTAAAGACCTTCTCAAATCGGGCTTGCTCCTTTGCCCAATTGATATTTCGATACCTGCGGAATACCAGTATTACCTCGTGGCACCGGAGGCTAAATTTCGCACCGCCAAGGTCCGTGCGTTTGTTTCGTGGATTACTGGCAAAGTAAATGCCGAGTAGTAGCCCCGAATCTCAAGATGCTAATCTTGAAATGCTTGTTGAGTGGATCAAAGAGTACGGACAACCAGAGACGTTTTAAGAATTTCATAGATATGCTCGGCCGCAATGAAAAACCGCGCTGAGGTGGTTAAGCTCTAGTTTGGATTAAACCGAACACGGCATCACAAGTGGCTCCTCAGGACGAAATACCCATCTGGGTGGCGTCAGCCCAGAGGCCTTTGAAATGGCCTCCACAGGTTGCACAACCGAACGAACATGGATTATCTATGTCCCATGGCTCAAATAACCTCACTGTATGTCTATAAGGTCGTCAGTCAGGCAAGCCCAGGCGTCGAAACGCGGGACTTGATACGAAAACTTGGCCTTCCGGTGAACGGTCCCATCGATCCCACTCAGATGGTGTCCTCATCGGACTATTATGACTTTTTTGCTGAACTGGTTGATCGGGATCCCAATGGCCTTTCATTACCGCTGAAGATCGGCGCTGCCATGCGAAGCGACGAGTACGGCGCTTTCGGGCTGGCGTGGAAATCCGCACCGACCTTGCACGGCTCCTTCACAAGGGCAGAGCGGTACGGGCATGTTCTGGGCAGTGCAGAAACGTATTCCCTTGAGGAAACGGGGCAGGGTTTCTTCTTCAACCTTGAAAAAGCAGGGGATGGTTGTCCAGGCATGCAGCTCTCTAATGAGGCCAGCATGTCGGCCGTAGATACCATCAGCAAAGAAGTTTGCTCCTCACGCTTTATTCCGATGGCCATCTATTTCAAGCATGCACCCAGGGGCGATGCCCGAGTGTACGAATCTCATTTCGGTTGCCCTGTCCATTTCCAGTCGGGACGAGATGCGTTGCTTGTGAGTAAAGAAAGCATCGAAATTCCAAACAAGCTAGGCGACGAATCCATCGCCCAGTTTTTCGACCGACATCTTGAACAACAGCTGAATTCGCTGAAAGGCGATATCGATCTGCAACAACAAGTCAGGCGTGCCGTAGTCAACGTGCTCAGTGAGGGTGTACCGAAGCTGTCACGGATTGCATCCGAATTGAAAATAGGCGCACGGACATTGCAGAGGAGATTGTCGGAGCAGGGATATTCATATCAAAATGTTGTCGACATGGCGCAGAAGGATCTCGCACAACGGCTGCTTCGGGAGACAGACTACAGTCTTGCCGAGGTGGCATTCCTGACGGGGTTTGCTGAGCAGAGTGGCTTCACACGGGCTTTTAAGCGGTGGGCCGGACAGACTCCACGGTCCTATCGACTTTCGACTCGTTGACGCTGAGCTTGACGTTGTCGCCCGCTGCACAAACCCTGGCACGCTGAGGCAATAACAAGCGACACTCTTCCACGAAAATTGACTTGCACACATGTTGAAGGGAGCAAGTCAATGAAACCATCCAATCAGACACATCAATCAATTCTCGTAGTAGGCGGTACCGGAAAAACTGGCAAACGCGTTGTTGAACAGCTGAAAGACAGTGGTCATGAGGTTCGAGTTGGGTCCCGCTCAGCCATCCCGTCTTTTGACTGGGGCAACGAAAAAAGCTGGACTCCTTGCCTCACCGGTGTCACTTCAGCTTACATCACTTACTCACCAGATCTGGCCATGCCGGGCGCAACCGACGCTATCCAGGCGTTTGTTGGCCTAGCCAAACGCCGCGGCGTGAAGCGACTCGTCCTGTTATCAGGGCGTGGCGAGTCCGAGGCACAAGCCTGCGAAAAAATTGTGCAAGACTCTGGTCTCGAATGGACAATCGTCCGCGCAAGCTGGTTTAACCAGAACTTTTCTGAGGGGGCATTCATCGACATGGTGTTGAAGGGTGCCATCACTCTGCCAGCAGGCAATCAAGTCGAGCCTTTCGTTGATGTCGATGACATCGCGGACGTGGCTGTTGCTGCCCTGACTCAGGACCACCACAACGGCCGAATCTATGAAGTGACGGGGCCAAGACTAATGACCTTTGCGGACGTGGCCAACGACCTTTCCCGCGCGACCGGCCGCGAAATTTCATTCATAGACGTACCCCACAAAGGCTTCATCGCTGAGATGGAGAACTCTGGAGCACCCGAGGATGTGGTCTGGATGCTGGACTATCTTTTTGCAACGGTACTTGATGGCCGTAACGCCCATTTGACCGAAGGCGTTCAACAGGCACTTGGGCGCGCACCGAAAGACTTCGCTGCATTTGCAGAAGAGGTCGCAAAGACCGGTATCTGGGAAAAACGCTAAAAGCGACTGCCTGAGCGCGGGCATCGTTTTGGGTACTGACGCAAGGGCAGGTTGAGCCACTCACACGCCCTGCCGAAATCGGCAGGGCGTTGCCCAACTGTCCCGTTTCATGAATGCCAATGATCTCGAAAAGGGAGACTTGGTGAAGCTGCTCGACCTTGTCGGCCCGTATTCGGGTGTTTCTGGGCTTCTTTGCCCAGCGTTGGACGAACCTCTGAACATTACACTTAACGGTTTGGTTAAAAGTTCCCCAATCTATTATGCGGGATTTACGAAAACTGAAATCTGGAGAGTCCGGTTTTTAGCGATTATAGCGACGAGTAATCTATTAGCTCCGTTCATTTTACAGATACATGGAGCTATCAAATGTTCTCGCGAAGAGTGATATCCACGATTTTCCTTGTCAGTGCAGCAGCACTGGCTTATGCAGATAACCATAACGCCGGCTCTTTGGTAAAAGTCATACCCGCTGAAGAAGTGGAATGGGGTTATCTAAACCCTTTGCGGGGAAAGCTTAGCCCCGGCGCTGCAGATCTCTGGGTCGATCGCACAAGCGGCAGCGCGACAGGCATGCTCGTTCGGTTCAAGAAGGGTTTCGAGTCACCACCCCACATTCATAACATCACTTATCGCGGTGTCGTGATCGAAGGAATGATGCACAACGATGACCCGTCCGCGGCAAAAATGTGGATGCCACCCGGATCTTTCTGGACTCAGCCTGCCGGTGAAGACCACACAACAGCGGCCGATGGCGAGACGAACCTGATTTATCTGGAGATCGACTCCGGGCCTTACCTGGTAAAGCCGTCTGACGAGCAATTTGATAACGGGGAACGGCCGCTTAACCTGCACGCCGACAACGTGGTCTGGCTGGAAGACAGCGACCTGCACACGATCAATGCGGACAATGTGCAGGCCACTCACGTCTGGGGCAGCACTGCCGATATGGGTGGATCGATGATCAGACTCGGTGCCGGTTTCGAAGGTGAACTGATGACAGAGGCCAGTGAATTTCGCGCCGTGGTGATCGGAGGGGAGGTCACCCATAACGCTCGGGACCTCGATGAGCCAGAAACTCTTGAAGCCGGGAGTTATATCGAGTCCACGGGCGACTACACTCATGAGTTCGCGAACTACAGCGATGATGAAGTGACAATCTACATCCGCACTAACAGCCGCTACTCAGTGCAATAACGCCTATCCGGAGCTGGCTGCTGCCTGATAATAAGCCGCTCGGGCGGCGGCGAGCAGACGGCGAAGGCACGGTATTGCTCAAACAGCTTGGTGCAGTAATAGATGAAGAATAAGAGCAGAAAACCCGGTCGAACAAATCAACCGGGTTCAGGTTCGATTCGAGGCAATCCTTAACCAGCGAGTTTGTTATCGTCTTGCTGATCGACAACCTGAGTTTTTCCGATGGCCAGTCTCAGCGCGAACGCCAAAGTGAAAAATGCCGACAGGCCTCCGAACAGAGTAATCACAGGGATAATGTTCATAGGTTCTAAAACCTCCAGTTGTTTCTTCAATGGGACATGCCTGCGGTCTTGCAAAAAGCGTTGTCCCGAAGAGCAAATAAATTCGAGCCTTGTTCTTTAGACAATGACCGATAGAAAGCTAACGACTATTTTACGAGGAAGAGGCGCTCCAGGTCGTATGCAGAAACCGTTACTGCTCGTATGCAAATGGACGATCACAGAAAGTGCTAAACCTGCTAAGCCATGAATCAATTAGTTAGCGGTCGGATTCCACACAAAGTGCTAAACAAACTTAAAGTAGATTCTAGGATAGAGCGCTGATTCAGAATTCCACACAAAGTGCTAAATTTGTCGTCCGCGCCGGTAGCGAAACTCTTCTGTAGTCCAAGAGACGAATTCCTATCCAAACGGCTCGAAATAGTGACAACTTTCCAATCTTTCCAGTCATTTTGAAGTTCCTGCCTTCGTCCCACCGCGGCCTAAGTCTTTGTCAAAGAATGTAAAACATCTCGGAAAAGTGAATCAGTCAGTTTCCGATAGATTTTGGCCTGCCATAATTCAATCTAAATTTGGGATCGGCACCAGTGGTGCTTTTGATACAGGGAAGTTGTGATGATGTATAAGTACGCGCGTGGTTTCGCGCTCGCTTGGGTAGTTACGTCTTTTTCTTTGGTAAATGCCGAGCAGTTCAAAGAAACCGATGACATCGTCATAAGCCCAGATTTTTGCTCTCTCTACCCCATAGCCATCTCCAGCTCTGTGCTGTCCTCCGCGGCTCCGGGGCAGCAATTTCAGAACATTCCGGCGGGTACCGGCCCTGGGAATTACAGCTGGCTTTCGTGGGATGGAAGTAATAATGCCAACACGCTAGCGAATTCACTGCTGCCTCCGGGAACCAGCGAGAACTATAGAAACCCCGTCAATCCCTTCGATATCCAGATTAATATTGGTGATTGGGTAGAGGGCTTACCCGGTGTCAAGAATAGTAACGCTGTACGTTCAAATCTTGACGCCCTGTTGAACTACAACATTATCGTTCCGGTTTGGGGGAGCGTGGAGGGACAGGGTTCCCGCTTCAACTACGAGACCGTGCGTTTTGCCGTTGTACGCTTGAACGACTATGCCCTTAACGGCAAGGGCTACATCAGTTTTACCTTTGAGCGCTATACACGCTGCTATAACCATCGTCCTGAATCACTCGACAGCCAGATCACCACACCTGAGGACACACCGGTTACTTTCGAGCTACAAGCCCAGGATGCTGATGGCGACGAGTTAATTTACGAGATACTGGCTCAGCCAGAGCACGGTCAGATCGAACACTCGGGCTCACGAGTTACCTACACGCCTGCCCAAAATTTTAACGGTAGTGACAGCCTGGAGTTTCAGGTACATGACGGCGAACAACTCTCAGGTAATGCTACCGTCAGCATTGATGTTTTGCCCGTAAACGATGCCCCGGTAGCGGATCCCGGCTCAGCCACCGGTCCCGAAGATACCGCAATCCCGCTGGCGTTCTCCGGCAGAGATATCGAAACTTCACCACTTACATTTGCCGTCGTAACCGCCCCTACACATGGCGAAGTCGTCAAGACTGATAATGGCTTGGTTTATCTGCCGGAGGCCAACTACTTCGGACTGGATTTACTGGAATACGTGGCCAACGATGGGGAGCTAGATTCACAACCCGCCTCATACAACCTTACGGTAACGCCAGTCAATGATCCGCCAACGGCACAGGATGTTTTTGCTGAGACCGAAGGAGGGGACCCGGTAGTTGTCACTCTCTTGGGTGAAGATATTGATAGCGAAACTCTCGAATACCGGCTGATCGAAGAACCTGCCCATGGAGGGTTCGCAGGGAAGGCCCCGGAGCTGGTATATACCCCGGATCCCAGGTTTGAAGGCCTAGAGGTAGTCCAATATGAGGTGTCCGACGGGGAGTTCCGGGCAACGGCTAGTATTACTATCAATGTCATTCAGCCGAACCTTCCACCGGTGATTACCAGTCCGCCGATAGTTAGCACTCCTGAAAGGGCAAATTACAACTATACCGTTGTCGCCGAAGACCCGAACGAGGATGAGCTGACTCACACCCTAGATCGGGGGCCGGGTGGCATGACCATCGATAGCGCGTCCGGAGTGATTCACTGGTTACCCCAGGCAGAATTCACGCAATCAGTACCCACTTTCAATCAACAGTGTTATGTGATGCCAAGCGGTAGCGTGAAGGTCAATGAGCAAGGTGACGACACTTCGGGGATCAGTTACATCGCCCCGCTGTTCCATCGCGTAAAGACTTCTATTGCCGATGCAAGCAACTATGTTGCACCGCAGTCAGTTGCTTGGCACAAGAAGAACGGATGCCTTGGTTGTCATATCCAGACCCAGAGCCTCTTGGGCTTGGAATCTTCTAAAGCCAAAGCCGACGTGGATGAGGGGGCTGCGGAGTATCTGCTGACGGAACTTTTGTCCAGCCAATTGAATGATGGCTCTATCCGCCGCTCGCATCCCCAGTTCGCGAAGAATCAGACAGCGTTCGCACTGTGGGCACTTAATGCGGTGCCCGACCGTTCCCGGACTTTCCTGGTTCGCCATAGGGGGCTGGACTTCTTCCTTGATCGGGTCACAGTCAGTGGCAATCAGTCGTACTGGACAACGGATCATAGCAGCGGATGGCTGCGCGATTCGCTTGGGATAACGGCGCTCGTGGCGCAGGCAGCCGCGGGATACCTTAATGATCTCGATGGGATGGAAACCCAAACGTCCGATCAGCTTGAGATTGCGGATGCCTACCGGATGATGATGCCGGCGTTGGCTGAACATCTGTTGACAGGGCTGAACACGAACGAAAATGACACTCTGAGGCGCGTATTCCGCCTTATGGGCCTTGCAGAAATTGCCCCCTATGTTGGCGGTGAGGAACTTCATTCTCGAATTACGGCCGCGATATCCCTTCTTGACCAGCAACTCCGAGCGCGCCAACGCGAGGATGGCGGCTGGTCACGCTATCAATCAGGCAGCCAGAGCGATCCTCTCACATCAGCCTGGGTGGGCCTGAGCTTGGATTATCGAGACCCGGCACTAACTGACGTCGTGGTACTTAACAACATCGAATATCTGTTGGATCACCAACAAGCAGGGGGCACCTGGGATACCACTAGTGGTCTGTTTACTACTAAATTGGCGACCACTAGCTTGGTTATGGCTTATCTCCCTGTCGCACTCGATCACCTGGGAAATCCGGATGTGCGGTTAGGCCAAGTATTTCTTGAGCAAGGCGACGATGGACGGCATGAACTGAGTGTCCAGCTCGGTAATCGTGGTCTGGCTAACATCACTGTCCCATTATTGGTCGACTTCTACGCGGGCAGACCCGATAACGGCATTCTACTCGGGTCGGCAGAGGTCGAAGGCGCAGCGAGCGGCACCTACGCCTACCCTGGTATCGAAGTGTTCGATAGTGCGTTGATCGACGATATCGCCGTGGTCCTGCGGCCCAGCTCTGAGATCGATGAATGTCAGATCAAAAATAACGTGACCCGGGCGGCCCTTGTCCGCGTGAGCGTGTCAGATCCGGACGGACTAACCGATGATCAGCTGTACGCGCTCAACGTTGAGGATGTCAACGAAGCCCCTTCGATCGAGAGCGAGCCGGAAACCGTTTTGGAAGGCGGGCAGTCGTTCGACTATCAGGTGGCCATCACTGACACAGATATCGGGGATGCGCATACCTTTGCGCTGGTTTCGGGGCCAGACGGGCTGTATCTGGACGAGCGGACCGGTCGATTTACCTCGTTGCCCGGAGGCATTGCGCCGGGGTCCTACGACATCACCGTGCTAGTCACCGACCTGCGCGGGGCGACTACCGAGCAGACCTTCACGCTGGTAGTGAATGAAAACCTGCCGCCTGAAATCGTCACGCCGCCGATTGAAGAGGGGGATGAGAATGCGGGTTACCGCTACGACGTGGATGCAACCGACCCCAATGCAGGCGATGAACTGACTTACGGCCTGGAGCTTTCTCCCGACGGCATGGGCATAGCGAAAACGACCGGGCTGATCGAGTGGGCAGCGGGTAACGAATGGGTGGACAACCGCACGGATTCAAACAACCTGTGTATCGCCGAACCACAGGCGAGCCTTGGCGCACTGAATCCCGTTGAGAAGTGGCGCTGGACGGCGAACGGACAGCCAGCATCCAGCTACAACCAGGTCATGCACGCCCCGATTGCAGTGCCGCTTTACGACACCAATGGCGATGGTCAGGTTAACGCGAAAGACGATATTGCGATTATTTTCCAGACGTTTCGAAGTCGGTACTACAACTCCGCCGGTTATCTGAGGGCAGTCTGGGCGAAAAATGGGGCGCCAGTCTGGACGTCGGCCAGTGCGAACATTTTGCCGGTGAGTTCGCCAGCGGCCGCAGACATTGATGGCGATGGCTTCGTTGAGATTGTTACCGGTCGCTACGGCGGTGGTCTCATCGCTTATTCCCATGATGGCCAGGTGGAATGGGTGTCCAACACACGACCCACGGTCCGCTGGGGTGGCCCTGTGATCTCCGATCTCGATGGCGATGGCACAACCGAAATCGTTGTCGGCAATACCGTTTTCGATCACAAGGGCCAACAGAAGTGGCAAGGCGCTGGACCGACGGGCAATAACGGTGTCGGGCCGCTCTCCTTTGCTCTGGATATCAATGGTGATGGATTCCAGGAAATTATCGCTGGGGGTAGCGCCTACACTCACGATGGTCAGTTGCTATTCAATCGAGGAGAAGGTTTCTCGGCGGCCGGTGATCTGGATGGCGATAAGCTGCCAGAGATTGCGGTCGTCGAACGAGGCCAAGTGAAGCTTCTGAACCACGATGGTTCGGTTATCTGGAGTGGTAAGTCCATTCCCGGCGGTGGAGTTGGCGGAGCACCGACCATTGCAGATTTGACAGGCGATGGCGTGCCGGAGATTGGCATTGCGGGCGCAAGCTACTATGTCGTCTTCAACGCTGAGGGAAACATCGTATGGCAATCCCCTACCCGAGACAACTCGTCTCACAAAACGGGGTCGTCAGTCTTTGACTTCAACGGCGATGGTCGTGCCGAGGTGGTGTACGGGGACGAATACTATCTGCGTATCTACGACGGCCCGACCGGCGAAGTAATTTATGAGATTCCCAACACCAGCGGTACTACTCATGAATTGCCAGTCGTTGCGGATGTTGATAACGATAATCACGCAGAGATCGTCGTTATTGCCAACAACTACAGCCGTGGCAGCTACTCGGGTGTTCGCGTGTTCGAGGACGAACAAGACTCCTGGGCACCAACCCGGTCCATCTGGAACCAGCACGCCTACAACATTAATAACATCAACGACGACCTGACGGTACCGGCACAGCCGACGCAGAGTTGGCTGAGCCACAATACCTTCCGCCTGAACACCTTCCCGGATCGGGATGCCCTGTCGCTCGCTGATATCTCGGTGTCCGGCATCACTTACGACCAGGCGACGAGTACGGCGAGGGTAATCGTACGAAACCGAGGACTGGCGCCGGCCGAAGGTCCAATCACCCTGTCCTTTGTGCACGATCATTTCTGGACCGGCGAGGAAACGCTGGGCCAAGTTACCGTTGGCAGTTTGCAGCCAGGTGAGCGTACTCAGGCATCGCTGGTGGTCGATGACGCCAAAATCATTCAGGCCCTGAAAGTGACCGTCGCCGGCCCGGCTGATCTCGTCGAGTGCGCGATCGACAACAACGAAACCCGGGCCGCCATCGTCGACACCCGTGTGTACGACGAAGCGGGCCTGTTCGATAGCCAGAAGTATGCGGCGTCCATTGCCGACGCCAACGATGCGCCGGAGATCGCCAGCGCGGCGGCCAGTTCGGCCATCGCCGGTGACGCCTTCGTCTTCCAGATCAAGGTGAATGACCCGGATAAGGGCGATGCCCACCGATTCGAACTGGTGGATGCGACCGCCGAGTTCGAGCTCAACGAACGCACCGGCATGCTGCAAGCGGACGGACTGGCGGCAGGTGTGTATTCTCTGACCGTGCGTGCGACCGATTTGTCTGGCGCCGAGGCCGAACAGACTCACGTTGTCACGGTGACGGTTCCGGACAATCTTCCGCCGGAATTTACCTCCACCCCGCAGGGCGTGATCCAGCCAGACAAGACGTTCAATTACCTGGCCCAGGCCACCGATCCGGATGGCGACGACGTGGTGTATCTGCTGAGCCGGTCTCAGCCGGGCATGGCCATTGACGGTGTCACTGGCCAAATCGCCTGGACGCCGGCTGCCGGAGTGACCGGTGTGTTCTCGGCGGAAGTGACCGCCTTCGATACCCGCGGTGCGTCCACTAAACAGTATTTCCTGATTGAAGTGGTGGACCCGGCTCAAGGCAATCAGCCGCCGACCATCACCAGCCAACCCCAGGGCGCGGTGTATGCCGGCCAGCGGTTTATTTATCAGGTGACGGCAAACGATCCGGACGGGGACCCGCTGACCTTCTCGCTGACGGAATCTGAAGACGGCATGACCCTCTCCGATACCGGTCTGTTCGCCTGGCTGGCGCCGGCCGACCGGATTGGCGACACGGCCATTGTCGAGATTCAGGTCGACGACGGTCGTGGTGGCCAGGCCCGTCAGAAACTGAACCTGCCGGTGAACGAAAGCGCCAACCATCCGCCGTTGATCACCAGCACGCCGGAACTTCAGGCGCTGGCTGAAACGCCCTACCGCTACACGGTCATAGCGTCGGATCAGGATGGCGACGACTTCAGTTTCACGCTGAATCAGGCGCCGAACGGCATGACGCTGGCGGGTAACCAGATCAGCTGGACGCCGGCCACCGTGCAGGCAGGCCGGGTGCACGAGGTGGTGGTTCGGGTGACCGACGCCCGGGGCGCCGCTTCCACGCAGAGCTATGGTATCGGCGTGAATGCGCCCGCAGCGTCGAATGCGGTGCCGGAGATCAGCAGTCTGCCCACGTCCCCGGCCTTCACCGGCCAGACCTACGGCTACGATGTGATTGCCCGGGATGCGGATGGCGACAGCCTGAGCTACGCGCTTGAAACCGGTCCAGCCGGCATGACGCTGTCCGGGGAGGGCGTGCTGCGCTGGACGCCGGACGCCAATCAGATCGGCGCCCACGACGTACGTATCCGGGTCTCTGACGGCAAGTCCTACGTGACTCAGAGCTATATCCTGGATGCCGTCGACGGCAGCACCAACAATTACCCGGAAATCACCAGCCGACCGACTTTCCAGGCGGTGGTAGGTGAGGTCTACCAGTACCAGCTGGTGGCCACCGATGCCGACGGCGACGCGCTGACCTACGGCGCTCTGACCCTACCGGATGGTATGAGCGTCGACAGCTCCGGCCTGGTGACCTGGACGCCGACCCAGGGCCAGATCGGTCTTCACGATGTGGCGTACTTCGCCGACGATGGCAAGGGCCGGACCCTGCAGAGCACCAGCATCCGGGTTCAGGAAGAACCGGCACCCCTGACGGTGCACGTCCTGGTCAGCCCGGACAGTGTGCAGGCGGGTGATACCGTCACCATCGATGTGTTTACCGAAGGCGGCAAGGGCGACTTCGACGTTGCGGTGGACGTCGATGGTCAGCCGCTGGTAGTCAATCCCTACGGTCGCACTTACTGGGCCGCTGACGGTTCCGGACGTCATACCGTCACCGCGACGGTCAGCGACAGTGAAACAACCGTCTCCGAGCAGGCGTTTGTGACCATCCTGGACGACACCGACTCGGTGGCGCCGGTGGTCACCCTGGAGGGGCCGGAAAGCGGCACCCTGATCACGGCACCGACCGACATCATTGCCACCATCGAAGACGACAACCTGGTGGCCTATGAAGTGCTGATCACCCCGGCGGGCGAGAGTAACTGGCAGGTGATCGCCGAAGGCGACAGCAACCAGGTGTCTGCCCCGGTGGCGGTGTTTGATCCTAGCCTGTTGATGAATGGCCAGTGGGATGTGGCCGTGCTGGCCCTGGACGTGAATGGTCAGTCCGCGTCCGACATGATCACTCTGGAGGTGGAAGGTGACCTGAAAGTCGGCAACTTCAGCATCACGCTGGAAGACCTGTCGATTCCCATGGTGGGCCTGCCCATCCGGGTGACCCGCACCTACGACAGCCGCCGCCGGTTCGAGGATCTGGACTTCGGCCACGGCTGGAGCGTCGGTTACCAAGACGTCAAGGTTGAAGAGTCCCGGGTGCCAGGTAGTTATTGGGCGATCAATCAGTACAAGCGCGGCCCGATGAACCTGATTACGGATTTCTGTATCGAGCCTCTGGGTGCGCCGATCGTGACGGTTACACTGCCGACCGGCGATGTGGAGAAGTTTGAGGTGGGTGCGTCACCGCGCTGCAACACCTACCAGGTATACAAGGACGTCGAGCTGGTGTTCAACCCGGTGGGCGACACCCAGTCCAAGCTGGTTGCTCTCAACGAGAGCTCCGCCCGCTACGAGAACGGCATTTTGCTAGAGAAGGGCAGCTTTGCCCACGCGGTGAACCCGAGCCGCTATCGGCTCACCACCGCCGCGGGCTATGTCTACAATCTGGACCAGGACTTCGGCACTGACACCGTGGTGGACCCCAACGGCCACACCCTGCGCTACACCAACGATGGCATCTTCCACTCCAGTGGCAAGGCGGTGACGTTCGACCGGGACAGCCATGGACGTATCCAAACCATCACCACCCCCAATGGTGATGTGCTGACCTACAGCTACAGTCCCGACGGTGACCTGGTGGCCAGCGCCGATGCCATGGCCAATACCACCGAGTACACGTACAACCGTAACCACGGTTTGCTGGACATCATCGATCCGCTGGGTCGTACTCTGGTGCGTAACATCTACGCCGCCGCCGGCCGCCTGGTGGCCCAGGAAGATAACGAGGGCAACCGAACCGAGTTCAACCACGACATCGATGGGCGCCAGTCGGTGGTCACGGACCGCCATGGCAACACCACGTTGTACTACTACGATGCGCGCGGAAACGTCACCACCAAAGTGGACGCCGCCGGGCAGACCTGGCAGTACACCTACGACGAGCGCGGTAACCAGCTCAGCCAGCTCGACCCGCTGGGCCATAGCACCGCGGCGACCTTCGATGACCGCAACAACCAGCTGAGCCAGACCGATGCGCTGGGTAACACGGTGGCGTACACCTACAACACCCGCGGTCAGGAACTGACCATCACCGATGCCCGGGGCAATCAGTACACCAACACCTACGACAGTCTGGGCAACCTGCTGAGTGTTGAAGACCCCAGCGGCAAAACCGCCAGCAATCACATCAATGCCGAGGGTCTGGTGTCCAAGAGCGTTGATGCCGAGGGCAACGCGACCACCTACACCTACGACGAAGACGGCAACAAGCTGACCGAAACCAACCCGCGCGGGGAGACCACTAGATTCACTTACGATGCCAGCGGCAACGTACTTACCGAAAGCCGCGAGCGCACGGTCAACGGCAGCCCCGTGTCGGAGACCACTCGGTATGTCTATGACGCCAACAATCGGGTCATCGAGACCCACTACCCGGATGGCTCCACGGTCTACAACGAGTACGACGTGGCCGGCAATCCCACCGCGACCGTCGATGCCCTTGGCCGCCGAACCGAATACGTCTATGACGCCTTTGGCAGGGAAACCGAAACCTACTTCCCGGACGGCACCGTGGCTTTCAAGACCTACGACGCGGAAGGCAACGTGGCAACTGAAACCGACCGATTGGGCAGGATTACACGCTACACCTATGATGCTTTAAATCGGGTGGTTCGCACCGATTATGCCGATGGCAGCCACACCGCCACCGGCTATGATGCAGCGGGCCGGGTGGTTAGCGAGACCGACGCCAACGGTAACGTCACGACCTACGAGTACGATGCCGCCGGACGCCGCACTGCCGTGGTCGATGCCTTGGGAAATCGCCACAGTTTCGATTACGACGCTGATGGAAACGTCATCGCGGAAACCGACGCCAACGGCCATACCACACGGTACACCTACAACGCACTGGATCAGCGCACCGAGAGCCTGTACCACGACGACAGCAAGGTTACCGACGCCTATGACGCTCTGGGCCGGCGCATCTCTCGCACCGATCAGAACGGTCGCGTGACCCAGTACGGCTACGACGCCCTGGGCCGTCTGATTAAGGTGACCGATGCGCTCGATGGTATCACCACCTACAGCTACGACGCCGCTGACAACAAGCTCACGCAGACCGACGCCGAAGGCCACACCACACGCTGGACCTACGACAGCCAGGGTCGGGTCCTGAGCCGGACACTGCCCATGGGCCAGACCGAAAGCTTCAGCTACGACGCTGTCGGTAATCGAGTGAGCCATACCGACTTCAACGGCCAAACCACGAGCTACCAGTACGACCTAAACAGCCGTCTGACCGGGGTGATCTATGGAGACGGGACCGTGGAGCGCTTCACCTACGATGCAGTGGGCAACCGCTTGAGCGCCACCACGCCGGAAGGCACCACAAGCTACTACTACAACGCGATGAACCGTTTAGTCGAGGAGGTCCAGCCCAATGGCGCTGTGCTGTCCTACGGCTACGATGCGGCGGGCAACCGGGTGCAGCTGGAAGTCTCGACTGATGATCAGACCCGCAGCACCCGTTATGAGTTCGACGCGCTGAACCGGCTCGCCTCAGTCTACGATGGAGGGGGCGAGACCACGTACACGTACGACAAGGTGGGCAACCGCGGCAGCGTCAGCTACCCCAACGGTAACGTGACTAACTACGGCTACGACGCCCTGAACCGACTGGTAAGCCTGACCACCACCGATGCTTCCGCTGCCGTGGTGGCGGACTACCGCTACGAACTGGACCCAACGGGCCGCCGTACCCGTGTGCAGGAATTGCACAATGGTCGAAGCACCACGTACGACTACGATTTGCTGTACCGCCTGACGAGCGAGACCGTTACCGACCCGCTCAACGGTAACCACAATGCCGAGTACCGGTTCGACAAGGTCGGCAACCGCACCCTGAGTACCATCAACGGCGTACAAACCAGCTACAGCTACGATGCCAACGACCGGGTGACCCAGCAGGGTGGCACCAGCTATACCTACGACGCCAATGGCAATACCCTGACCGAAACCGAAAGTGGCCAGGTCACCCGGTATAGCTACGATGCTCGTAACAAGCTGGTGGAAACATCCCGACCCGGTTACAGCGCCAGCTACGGCTACAACGCTGACGGCATCCGCACCCGTCGGTCCGAGAACGGCATCACAACCCGGTTCGTGGTGGACAGCAATAGGGATTACGCCCAGG
Source organism: Marinobacter alexandrii (assembly GCF_005871205.1). GTDB lineage: Bacteria > Pseudomonadota > Gammaproteobacteria > Pseudomonadales > Oleiphilaceae > Marinobacter > Marinobacter alexandrii. The sequence continues at coordinate 439,372 of NZ_SWKM01000014.1, forward strand.
TGCTAGCGGAAGTCGAAAACGGTAGTACCGAGGTGAGCTACACCTATGGCGACGACTTGCTGTCTCAGCAGAGTGGCAGTGAAACGGTTTACTACCTCTACGACGGCCACGGTTCCACGCGAGCTCTGGCAAATGACGTCAGTGCCGTTACCGATACCTACCACTACGACGCATTCGGCACCTTGCTGGCCAGTATTGGCGACACCGAGAACGATTACCGGTACAGCGGCGAACAGCGGGATTCAGGTCTGGAGCAGTATTACCTGCGGGCGCGCTACTACAACCAGGACGTAGGGCGCTTTACGCAGATGGACACGTGGATGGGGCATAGTGATGAGCCTGTTACGTTGAATAAATATCTGTATGCAAATGGGGATTCAATAAACTGGACCGATCCTACGGGTAATTTTGGCTTGGCAAGCTTTGGAACGGCATCGAATATCCGTTCGAGTTTGGCCACAACCAGTGTTGCCAACTTTTCAAGCGCCGTCAGCAGAGCTGTAATTGGCACCTTACCCGCGGTCGGAAAGGTTTCGTCGAAGGTCGCCTTGAGAACCTTGCGACAGTGTATTCGAAAGAAAAACCGCTGCAATATGCGTTTTAATCTTTTGATAGTAGGTTTCGATTCCCCGGAAATGATAGACCACGTGCGCTCCGCTCAGATGCGGATTCCCAGTTCGATTGTTCTCACCTATGACTCACGAGTCGGTGGTAGTAAAGGGGGAAGGCGATGGTATACCCGCAGTGGAGGATTACCTAGTTGCCAAGGAAAAAGGCCAAAAGGAAAAAGCTGCGACGAGTACCCGATGTACCGAACCCGAGAAGGCGGATATGCTCGGTATCAATTAGGAATGGTGTCGCTGCGCTGGGTTGATGCAACAGAGAACAGTTATGTGGGCATACAGTATGGAGTGATCGCACGTGCTATTCGTAGCGGACGAGTGAAAGACAAAAAAGTAGTTGTTGTAACTACCCATCATCTACCAACAATTGGAATACCAGGATCAAAATAATCTATGAATTTAAAGATTCCTGAAAATCTGTCTGGCCCGAAAACAGTTGTGAGTCTTGTTAAGTCACTGCGAAACAAATTCGAGCCGACCCAAGCGAAATCGCTGGAAAAGGCTATCGAGCTAGGGTGCTGCATTCAGGTGATGTGTGATCGATATTCTTTTGTCGATTATATGGAGAGTTTCATCTTTGACATCCAACACGACGAACGTAGCTATGCTTGGGGTTATAAATGCGACGGCTTAGGGTTGTTGGCCTATGACGCCGATAGCCATTCTGATACAGAACTCAGGGCCAGGGCTGTTTCTGTCATGGCTAGCAGGCACTTTGACACGGATGACCTCTCCTGGCTGATAGAGAACGCAAGAGATGAGCTTGACCATGAGTGTGAGGAAGAGGAAATTCTGGCGGCACTCGCGGAACAAGGTAAGTCACTGGATTTGACACCAAAGGAAAAGCAGCAGGGTTGCTGTTCAAGGCTTGTCATCTTGACCTACTACCATCAGCTTCTGAAAGCCTTTAAAGAAGAATCTGCGACCGAAGAAATAGAGAGCCTTGCAAAGTTAATTGAGCAATACCGAGCAATGTTAAAAAGCTCGCTGGCAACGAGTTAACATATAGAATAAAGACGCGGACAGATTTGTTTTTGATTTGCAGCTTCTCGATGCATCCAACCATTATTCGGATGGAGCACTTAGACCAGGGTGTCCATACTGATGGTGAAAACGTTGCGTACATTTTGTGAAAATTTAGTACTTTCTGTGGCTATTCTTTAGCACTTTCTGTGGTTGGGCGTTTTATGGACGATCACAGAAAGTACTAAATTTCTAGAACTGCATATCGGCTACTTATCGGCCAAATTAAACAAAAAGTACCAAATAAACTTAAAGTAGATTCTAGAATAGGCAACCTAGTCGATTTTCCACACAAACTACTAAATTCATCTTCCGCTCGGATGGCCGGATTTTTCCACCTTTGGGTGGACCTAATACGGCGTCAGGGTCACTAAACGTGGCTAAGCTGAAGACGTGTCAGACAGAGGGTAGCAGGTCAGGGGTTCCAAAATGACCTGCTACCCTATGTAATGGAACAATCGATAACCAGTTTTGGACATCCTGTTGAATGCACAATTACGACTTCAGCCAGCTCTCTCCCAATGACTTTGAGACCCTAACCCGAGATTTGCTTCAGAAAAGGGAAGGGGTTGAGCTTGAAAGTTTCCCGCCCGGAAAGGCCCAAAGGCGTTGTTTGTGGCACGGTAACACTTCTCCCTGTGTTCACTCTAATACTCATCATAGTCCCTGCCTGAGAAGTTTTTGCAAATCTATGTCAAATCGCCTCTCCAATCAGAGCAGAGCAAAGAAGGGCGGCGTTATCGACAAGCGGCGGTTGTTGCTGGAAATCCTCGACACCATGCCCAAGTACCTGCTCAAGCCCGAAGTGCTCACGCTGTTGGAATCCGAGACCCACGCCATGCATCGGCTGATCCTGGATCTGATGTGGTGCACCGGCGCGCGGGTCTCCGAGGTGCTGGCGATCACGCCGGCGGGTTTTCACGACGACGGGTACGACTTCGGCGTCCTACTCAAGACGCTCAAGCAAGGGGTAGGGCGACCGAGCAAACGCAGCCTGCAACGGTCTCCCAAACGGTTTATCTGAAGAGAATTTCGGTTTTTAGCGGCATCGCAATAGCTTCTGGTGTAGATGAATCTTGGTCTCATATCTTGGGAGTCGCGGTTGCTTATTCTGTTGCAATTGATTTTCTTTTTTTAAATCACGACCGAATTGTTGCTACTACAAACGCTTAACAGGTTTATAGCCGATTAACAAAAGAGGTTTGACGTACCCACCAGGTTGATCTTACTTCAATTCTTATCGAAAAAAGCTCCAATTCCGAACGAACCAAAAACGATCTTATAGAGTTGCTCCGAAATTTAACATCTATACTGCATACTCAATGTGCTCAAATCGAAAAAGCCCTTGGTGATATGAACTTGCAAGCACTTAACGCATTAAGTATTGAAAATGAGAAGGAATGATCAAAAGCCTTAAAAAATATAAAAGCGACCCAGAACCGCGGACTTAGCCAAATATTGACCTATCAGGCTTACCCCGGTCCACTATGTAGAGGCGTTCGATAAAGCCGCCCTCTGGTTTGGCAGGCTAGACTATTGACTTAAATCCAGCTAATACGTTGAGAACGTACTACTTCGCTTTTGGGAACACTGCTCCAACTGGAGCCAAAGCACTGTGCTGGATAAACCCGAAATGTCTGGCCTTCAATGTTACCCATTGTGCTATAGAAAATTGCTATTGATATAGTCATTGCAATTAAAGCGACTAGGTTGCTTTCTATGCTGGCTATTGCACCCGCGATTACAAGTCCAAAAATACCTATGAATAATCCAATTACCCACGACCAAGGATCATTAGCACTAAGGTTTAACAGTCCCGCAATAAAATAGGAAATAGAGACTGCAAAGAAAACGCCTGCCACGTATCGCATTTTTAGTCATCCCCTGATGACAGAAATTCTCGTAGTTGTTGGTTTTTAGGAAATCATTCCACTATTTTTGATTTTTCCCACACTGGTAATATTCTATTTTTTGCATATTTATGACACATTTTTTGTCCGCCTTTCCAATAGCAATGTAGATAAACTGGGTTCCCGACGGTCGTCGTGTCCTTAGTAAACCAAATACATGTTGCTCCCTCTGACGCGACCAATATTCTGCATTCGTCCGACGAACAGGGATCTACCCGCTTTACAGTTCCTTGTAGAAGAAATCTGTCTTTGTCTAGAGTGGAGTCACATCCCAAAAGGATAGCAAAAAAAAGAATGGTGAAGGCCGCCCTGCATACTTTGTAAATGCTATCCCTAATGTTGACAATCAAAATATTTTTCCTATTGTTTAAAGGGCGAAAGTTCTTACACATTCTTTATAAGCAAAAAATATACCGACCTAAAGAAAAATAAGGATTTTTGGTTTCTTACGTCGTCCTCCTGTGAGGTGTACTTGTAAAGTGACAAATAATTCGACGCCTTATTACTCTGGCCGAGCGGGGGAGTATTACTCCAGATGCCTTGTGCATCAGGGGGCTGATTAATGGTTTTAAAATTCCAGGGAGAGGATTAAATGTTAAAAATATTATTGACTGCCATCTTATTTCTTGGTTCACGAATTTTTATTCGCAGAGGAACTAATAGAAGGGCGTATCTACAGGCTGACTACCACTATCGACGTAAATAAGGTCGGTGACGATGAAGTACTCTATAAGGCAATGAAAAATAATAAATTTGAGGTGCTGCAGGAAAAATCTGATGGCAACTTTTTGATTCGCTTTGAAGAAGTTTACGAGGGAGACGAAAATCGGTTTAAAGGAGTTGATTGGGTTAGGTGGGATGAAGTATACACCTTACCGAAGACGATATCCGGGTCTATCGATGCAGCCAAGAGTTCCAAAGAATCAATTGCTGGTTTATCCGCTGGACCACTTATCGTTCCGTTCAAGTTTCGACTTGATGATGATGCTCTTGGGTTCATTCCGGTTTCCACACAAAGTGCTAAATTCGTCGTCCAGCTGAAGAGCTAGGTTTTTTAACTCAGATAGCCGTTAATGCGGGGGCGGGGCAATTATCAAACAGAGGGTGATTTTCTCTTTGGCCTAAAATAGTAGTCAGTCAGTGTGGTTAGGGTGAAGCGCTCAAGGATGAGGTTAGGCGTGGTTCTAAACAGCGAACTCAAGAAAATTCTTCTCCCTGCCTATGGTCCATGCGCGGGGTTTATGAGCACCTTCGGTAATATGCGCTGGATCCCCTCAGTTAGCACTATATGTGGGCATCCAATCCAATAGACTCTCGAAAAGGCTTAAGCTGAGTAAAAAGAATGATCATGATTATTCCAGCTTGGGAGTTGGAATGTCTGGAACTTGATTCTTACCTAAAGCATCAGCTTGACTTGATTCATTGTTTTGAGATATGTGAATTGGGTATACCTTATCCAAGTATGAGTTCAGGAAGAAGAACGTTATTACAAGGATCACTACACCTATAAATGGGGTGTCCAGGGAGAATCCCTCTTTGCTTATTGAGATAACGCTTCTCTTGATCGGTCTTATTGTGTGCTCTTCTGTTCTTTGCTGGGCGTCGTGATCTGCTGCTTCGTCCTCTTTTACCCTAACTTCAGACCTGACCTTTAGTGAGTAAATATGAAATTGTAGCCAAACCAGGAACATAGAAAAAAGGGTTAATCCAGCTACGAGTGCAAAAATAAAATAGGATATAATTCCTTGCCTTTCATGCACATTGATGAAATTGGTCAGCGTCCATATCTTATACTTTTCAGATGCTATAGCATGTTGAACCTTCATCTTATAGATGTCGTATGAAGAGGGTGTAGATACCCGATTCTTAACAACAATCGGTGATTGTTTTTTTGAGGCCTTGTCGATTTCATCATTGGCTCTAGATATCCTAGATAGCTCCTCTTCTTTAAATTCTTGCGAGATTGCTGAAATCGGAAATAATGAGAATAGTAAAAGGATCAAGGTAAGCAAGTAGTTCACGAATCACTCCTGCCTTATCGTTAGTCCATCGTAGTATTTTACAATGACAAAAAGTTCAGCTTGGCAATCCGACATTCCTAATATTTCTGTATAGGTTTCTTTATTTTTTTCAATCAAGCTTTTTAATTCACGAGATTGGTCGCGGTCTAGAAGCATCATCCCATTTTCTTTGTAAAAGTTGTCCCGCAAACAGCAGGAGTCATAACACATAAACTTCATTGAATCGTCTATTGGGGAGGGGGTGGTGCGGGGCATAGGGCTCCACTCAGGATTCCCAATAACTATCGGTCCCGGTGCCCCTTGTGAGGTTTCATCTCCGCCAAACGAAGCCACTTGAGCGATCGATTGGCTGGTAGAAATCATCAATGCGAGAAGACCAGCTTTGGTGAGTATACGAGCCAAGTTATTCACGGTTTATGTTCATCCCTGATGCGATTTGATTCATCTAATATTAAGATTAGACCGGCTTTTATCAGATCGCAAAAGTTCCCCTTTCTGCACCCGCCGACCTATTTTAGCACTTGCTTGTGTAGGTTGTGCCGTTAGACCTTTATCACATTGCCTGTAAGCCATACTGGCTGCCCGGCTACGCCGGGCTTAGGTCATTTTCGGGAGGGGCTGTTTTGCTTTCGGTAGGTCGGACCACCGTGTTGTGTATGCGGGTGAGAGAAGGCTTCGCTTCATTGACCAATGCTTCTTTGCACCCTGGCCGGTAAACCAAACTTTGGATGAGCACTTCTGATTGATTTTGTCCAAGTTAGCCGTGAGTTCAGCGTTCTTATTGTCGTCTTCGGGCTCACTAAATAACTCTTGCTGAAAGCTCCGGCTTCCCAAAAATTTCTCAGCATGCCCCCTGCCTTGGCGTATCTCGGTCCGTCCATACAGAATTCATCGAGGAGGCGTATGGCATTTTCTGAAATCACCCGTGTATCTGATCTTGGAAGGCGTCAGTACCGAGGACTTTGAGCGGGCCTCCGTTTGAGGCTGAGGCATGTCATGGTTACCTAGGGAAGTCCAACCATCAATCTATTAGTCCTAAACAACAAATAAACTTACCATGTTCGAGGCCTTTTAATTAAAGCTGAATAGTAGTATAAATTAAATTGCTTTGCGCAGTGTCGCCGTATTGCAGGAAGACAATCACTACAATAAGGATAGCTCCATGGCGACACGACACTTATTGTGCGTTCACGGTATCGGCGAGCATGCCAATAACTGGATAGAAACGGTTGACGACGGTGACATCTCCCTCAAGGATCTGTTTCTTGACCGCTGGAATAATTTACAAGACTCGCACAATTACCTGCCGCGACACGATATTCAACTGCACTCCATTCACTACGACGATGCCATCATCAGGCTACTCAATAACTGGGAAGAGCAGCTGACAAGTCTGTCTTCAGGCCTAGCTGACATACCGGACTTCAAAGAGCACAAAGGCTTCTTTGATGACGTCATTGAAAAATCTAAACTGGCCAATGATGAGCAGCAAACCTATATACAAACCCATCTGCTGGATCTTCTGCTGTTTGCCGGACTGTATTCTGTTCAGGACAGCATCATCGTCAAGGTCGGCAACCAGATCGGCAGCATCATCCAGAATCACGTGGACAGAAACAGGGGCGATGAAGTCGTTGTTATCGGTCACTCCATGGGTACTGCCGTCACCGAGAAGGCCTTAAAGGCCCTGTTCAATGAGACCGTCACCGTCGGCGGCCTTCAATACAAGCTAAAAGGCAACGATAAGCTGCTGGCTGTGATGCTGATTGCCAACATCAGCTATACCCTAGCCAGGGACAGAAGCTCGTTCTACCAGAGCATTTTCCGCCCCGGCACCGGAGAGACGCAGATCATGAATTATCTGCTCAACGTCAACCACAAGCTGGATGTCGTCGGGCAGTTCCTGGCGTTCGACCCCTATCGATACAACCCGGATTGGATCAAAGCCAAACACCGCGAACGCTATCAGGATATTGCAATTTCCCGGCTAACCTCCAAGAACGTGCATTCCATCAACCACTATTTCCGCGACCCCAGGGTCTATCTGCCGTTGTTCGAAATTTTGGGGGGCAGACCTATCTCTAAATCGATCACAACCGCCTTGTTGTCAGACTTTGACGCACATACGCCCGTGGGAACCTTCAAGTCATTCCAGACCTCCCTGGAAAACCTCGACGTCACCAACATTGCCTCCATGAAAGAGTTCTATGACAAGGCCGTGAAACTGCACCAGCGGATAAAAGAATTCAGACAATAGGGCAGGACGCCATGAACATGTTAACGAATACGCTACACAGGTCGGTTGCGGGTCTGCTGGTAACCCTCCTGACCATTATCTTCTCCCAGGTTGCTCAAGCAGAAGAATGCGAATACACGCTGCCGGCACCGGCCGACCAACAAGAGTTTATACGTAAAATTCAACCCTACCTTGAGTCCGACTGCTACCAGACTGACCCCTCTGACGGCGCAACTGTGATCGATGAGTTCAGTCGCTTAGAGGTCTGGCGCGATGGAACCTTTAATTATTTTCAGGCACAAAAAGCCTTTCTAGAACGAAAACAGGCTTTCAACGCGATAAAAAAAGAAGTAGCGCAAGCCGAATCCAATGGGGAGATCACTTCCTCGGGAGCGGAGGAGCTGAACCAGGTGCTGGATCAAATGATCGCGCGATCCCAAATCACCTACGGGCGCTTGGTCACGTTATCCCCAGCCGGAAGCTGCAAAACCATGACGCTCGGTAATATCTGGAATGTCAACCGCTTGAACAGCATTGACCCAACTGAGCTTGAGCAAGAGTGCCGATCCGGTTACCCACCGGTCGACGACCTTAATCTCCTCAACACCCTCGAGGCGGCGTGCACGGACTCCGACTGCCAGACCGAGTTCAGTCTCGTGAGGAAACTCGGTAATCAATATAAGATGGCCCAATCTTTATCGAACGAAATCGTGACGCGCGGCTCCGACGCCGTTTTCGCGAAGGTAAATGAAAAAGACGCCTTGTGGGACGAGTTTTTTTACCAATCCCGCCCCATGCTTCCCTGGGAAATTGCTGCGACTGACTGGTTCTCAGGACAATCGGATGACAATAAGAATTTTGAGGCTGGCTTTAACACTCCTCCCAAAACTCAGGTGATTCTGTTTCACCCGGGCATCGGGTATGAATGGGTGGACACGGCCCTAGAGACAAACAAAGGCGAAGTGAGTCTGTACGTGGAAGTGTTGGGATTCAATCGGTGGCGCGAACGAGATCGAATGTTCAGATACGTTTCAGGGGTCTCGGTGGTGGCCGCTCTGTCCGACCGAGTCGGGGTCAATAACGTGGGGGGAGGGTTGATGTTAACCCTCGACAACGACTACCAGTTCGGCGTCAACTATTACGGCGACGGTGACATCGGCGTGGTGCTCAGTATGAACCTGATGAACCTGTTCCGGGACTCTTATGTGAACGCGGTCCGTGACTGGAAATAGTCCCAGGCGATGGGGTGGGTACGGGTCAGCAGGCGCACACCGAGGAAGGGCCGGCGGATCGCAATCCTCAACCGAAGCTATGACCATAATTGAAAGGCCAGGGCTTTGCTGCCGTGGGCCTTGACACATTTGGGTAAGCGACGTACTAGCTTCCCGGTCCAACCACCGTAAATGAAATCAAGCGACGAACACAATAAACCTTACAAACCGAAAGGAATAGCGTGATTCCCGTAATTTTATTTAAACGGATTTGGGCGGGCCGGCCGTGACGTTTTTCGGGGTATTCGGGGAGGGCAATCGGTTTACATAATGCTTGGATTAATTTGATTCCCTAAGATGCTAGTAATGCAGGTAAATCAGCATAGTAAAATTGTGCTCATTGTACTCAGCGATTATATTGGGACCAGACAGCCCGATTATATATATTTTATTTATCATCATTTCTGATGAGTGTTGTTGGTTCGCCGGCCACAAAGATACCATAAGGTTTTACCCGAAAATCCACTTCACGAGGGTTGATTTTATCTTCACGAACCTGGTCAAACAAGTCTAGTTCTCCAGACATCAGCATTCGGAGTTCACCGGTATCGAGAGAAAACCACTCGCTCTCTACGCAACTCGTGTCAATAAGTCTCCATCCGTTCTCATTTGCCTTCCTCATATGTACATCCACACACCGAGCTCGATTGCTTACCTCCCATGCTAGCCACCAATTATTATGGTTTCCTTCTATTAATTCTAATTTATTAATATTAGGTGGAATAAAAAGATGCACTATAGCTAGCGAAGCAAGGTAAATAAAAACAACGATTGATGCAAATCCAAATAACGTCTCTACGATACGATATACCTTTGAGCTAATAAATTGAAATAGAACCCCCTGGCTTTCAGAGCCGTCATCTTTTCTGGAAATAGATAACATTATTTCGTAAACCGCGAAATCTCTTATGAACATCACTTTGCTTTTAATATATGATACCCATATACCAAAAAATATGCCGAATGCGATGAGAAGCTGAACACTTTCCGCCATATCTGCTGTACTCTGCGCACCACCGAATAGAAGCTTAATATAAATATGGATTTCATCGGCTATAAAATCATTTTTCATAATATAACTCATATATAGTATGGGGGCTAAGCCAGCAAAAATTACAAAAATAGAGGACCAAAAAAAGCGGAATAAGAAGCCGGCCACCAATTGATTTCCATAAAGGTCTACATTTCTTTTCATTACAGATCCCTGTTCCTGTATCGGATTTGCCAAAGGTAAAAAAATGGGCGTCTAAAAGCTATTATTGATTTCCGAGTAAAGACGCTAAACTCCTGTCAGACAACTTTTAAAAGTGCGATGCACTGTTGTCTGCCGGATAAAGTTTTTATGCCTTAATCTAGGTGCCCACCCTTTTTTACAGAGGACCTACCTAGCAAATAGCCCGCAACGGTACCCAGCAACCCGAATACAGGGGCAATCTGTTTTTCTGAGTAACCGGCGATCATCAAGAAAACGGCAGAGATGACAATCAACATCATACCGAATACTCGAACTAATGATTCTGGCTCATTGCCTGACTTGACAAGGTGAGCAAATATCATGGTCAGTATAAGACCAAATCCGAGAAACATTCCGCTCAAGACAAAACTATCTTGCGACGTTTTTTCGTAGGCAGCATTGAAATCATCTTTTTGCGGTTCGACAGTTCCCTTCAGCGCGTTTCTCTCTTGCATTGCTTTGTCTACGTTTTCCTTGAGATTATCGAGATCACTTGTCATTTGTTAACTCCTTAAGTTTTGCCTCCAGCGCTTGCACATATTTAGTCAAAGCATTTATGGTTTTGTCTTGCGCACGAATGTAAGCTTGAAGCCCACGGATCTCGTCTGACAGTATGGTGGTGGTAGCCTCTTCAATTATCTCTGAGCGCTGGATCTTGTCTTGCGCCATTGAAATGGAATGAAGGAGCTCTTCTGATTCGAGTTGGGGGTTCTCACGAATTCTTTGCTGAAGGGTGGACAGATCCTCCGCCGCCGATCGCATGTTTAGCTCCCTTAGCATTTCGGAACTAGTGGCGCGATCAAATTGAATAGTGGAAGCTTCCTCCGCCGATAGGGAAGTGGATATTAGGAGAGGAAACAGCGGGATAGTCGCGAGTAGTTTCATATCGTTATCCTCGAAGGTCTAAAGAGGGTCTGAGTCCTAAGCAGAGCTTCGTAAACGGCGCGTAGTGGACAATCCTGCTGGGAGAGGACTTCCGAATTGAAGATCGGATCGTGCCTCTTCCCTGAGTTATTTTGTGACGGCTTATAACTCCATGCGTGACACTTGTCTCTTCACATTTCGATGGGAGACTAGGACTAATTATGCGACACCTTAACTCAAAGTTAGCAGATCCCGCGTAAAGCGCCCCCTCTATGGACTTTCCCCACTCTAGTGGACCGGGATAGGTATATTCGCCAACGCCACGAGATCGTGAAATTACCGTAGCAAGTGCCTCGCAATTTATCCGACATATTCTTTTCTCGAATATCGGACAAGGGAAATCCCATTCGGTGGAAAGTATTGAATCAATCGTTTGGCAGAGCGGGGTCAGGGTCAGGAGCCGAATTTTTCCAACTCTGGGTGGACTTGGTTTGGGGGCAGGGTCACTCTAATTTCTTTTTGAGATCAGATTGGATCCAAATGATGGGGGCAGGTCAAGCCGCTTATCCAGAAGCGGTTAAGGTCACGTGGCCCCTAATTAAAAAAATTTAGATAATTAAGGACCGTTTCCAGCCCTGCTGGGGAATCGAAATAGGTTAGGGGACTCTTGCCTTCAAAATAATCATTTTCACAATGCACCCAGTGATGGATGTTCTCAAAATCATCGCTGACTAATTGTCCCAGTTTTCTTTGAATTGCTCTAAGCAGCCGGGTGGTCTCTCCAAGGTGCCCCGTCGAAGCGTTAAGAATTCGGACTTGCTCAGAGGAAGAAAGACCCAGCGAGTTCGCTACCGTAAAAAACTCCTTGAGCGTTGCTTCATGCATAGATCACCTCCTCGATTTCCTTCGCCGAAGCAGTATCAACTTGAATCGCCAGAGCGAGGTCCAAAGCTAGGAAGATATCGTGGCATTCCGAACTACGTCCTGGTCGCGTATTCTCAGTAGGCTTTTCACTTTGGCTAAATGTGGTGTGAGCAGCTTCGCCGGACTGGCCTGTGGTGGACAAAATGCCAAGGTATTGAGCCGATATCGACAACCATCAGCGCTAGCATGGCGATTTTTGATTGACTCTCCGGAAAAACCAGGTTTTTTGCACCAGCTGCCCCCCTTTAGAATAAGGTTAACTCGGCGGCTACTGGCCAGAAGGCTATTTAGAACAGGCACATAGAAAGGCTGCTCAAATATAAACCCAGTTTATCACCACGCCCTGCAATACCCCTCGCTGCAAACACCGAATGGCAGCTGGGAAAATACCGAATGCAACAGGTCTACGAGATGACGCTCAGCCATTGCATCGGTCGTAAGACCCATCGTTCACCAGCTTCCGCTTTGCAGGTGATAAAGATGATCCAATAAGCACTGTAAGTCGCTGGCTTTTCCAGACCCTATAACCATCAACGGCGTCTTCCCGAAGAAGGGCGCGTTGTAATTAGCCGCATTCATGAAACACGCTGGGTTTTCGGGGTTACTGAACAACTCCTTTAACGAGGCATGTATGTTCAGGATCAAAGACAGTTTCCTGAGCTGGCAAGAAGTTAGCCTGGGCACCGGCCGTGAAAGGCTATTCAGGTCCAGGATCCTGAGTTGCCGCTCCAGGGTAAGGCCCCAACCCGTCATGATCCTTGAGGCAACTTGAATGCCACGGACCTCGGACGGCGATTCGCCTGACGATACACTCGCCTTCAACACCATGGTGCTGTCCTCGTTATGTTTCCATTCACAAACCCTCCTTCAACACACGTTCTATGTTCCACGGCCGAAGGGTCACCAGTACGGATCGAAGTCGAAATTCAGAAGTGGAGGAGCGATTCTTTACTTTATAGCGCCGATCCAAAAGACATGCAACCCATTGTTTATAATGCCATTTACACCTTGATAGGTGTAATTTTAGAGCTAGTTACAAGGATTGATTGAAGCAATCTAACCGCATATAGCCGCGACTTGAGCCCCCCTCAAAATGGCTGGAAAAGAACTGCTTTGAGTTCCGGTACAGCGGCAGCTGTTGCCTGCAGAGCGCTCGCGATCATCAGGACGAGTAAATGTCTTTCAAACCGATGACTCGGTAGGTGTTGATCGTCTGGTCAATGGAATGGTGCCCCATCCATCGGGACAACTGGTGGACGGAGCAACCGTTGGCGAGGGCCTGAGTGGCTCCAGTGTGCCGAAGACAATCGGTTTTCCCGGCGAGCTCACGGAATCTACTAGCATCCTGCCACCGCCCCTGAGTCTCCAACACCTTTGCCGCACTTGTCATTGCGGTATGAACCATCAACTCAAGTTGACGCTTGGAAAGCGCGGTCTGCTGCCTACCGCGAAGAATGGGCGAGGTTTCGTGCGGTGAGGGCAGGGCCGGCAGATCCAGAAAGCGTCGATACCGCGCGATGTACGGCCAAATGTCAGCCGGTACCGGTATCCATCGTAGCCGGCCCGATTTCCCTTCGATGCGAAGAAACCAGATTGTCCGGCCTTGCCTGCTGCGGGTAATAAAGTCCGCCATCCTGGGATAGCGGTCGTCATTGGACCGTAACCGGGGTACCCGAGCGAGGTCCGAAACTTGTAGGAACAGGGACTTGAGTAACACCACCGCAAACAGCGTCCGCTCCATCTTTGGACACTCCGCTGCCACTTTCTCCAGGTGCTTCACCAGGAAGGCCCACTGTGCCTCGGTGAGGACATTGTTGGCCGTAGTGCGGGAACGGGCCCTTGAGTGCGGTCCCCTTGGCAACAACGGATCCGGCAGTTCACTCAGATAACCGCTATGGCTCAGGTGCGATAGAAACGTGCGCAAGATCACCGGTGTCGAGTTCTGTGTCGCGGACTGGCGCTGCTGTGTTACGCATAAGAAAGGCCGCCAATCAGCGTTGCCCCAGCGGTCCTCTGCGCAGCCCCGGAAGCAGGCGAACCTGGCGCTACTTTGCCATGCAACCGGGGGGCTATCGCAAAACCTTAAAAAGGCCTCGATGTCTGCACCGTTTGCCTTCCGTATTGTTTTCTCAGCGATGCACCAGAGGTAATTCAAAAAGCGTTGAAGCACACCACGATAATACGAGTACGTACTCGGTTGGCCGACATAGTACTGCAGGAACCTTGCGGCCTGACGCCAGTCTTCACGGGCACCGTCCGGGCACCGTCTGACGAATTGCACCAAGGTCGGATAGTGACTCATGCGCTGGACCTGAGCGTCGATATGGGCTGGCGTGTCAAACAGCGGGTGACCGGGAAACGATGCCCGCCGGGTGACAGAGCTCCAGGTGCTCACGGCCGGATTCGGTCTTTTTGCCATCGCTTTGAGTACCGGTGAAAGCCAGTTTCCACCCCTGGCCGAGATTCGATGGGGCGAAGGTTGGGGTGTTGGTTGATAAAATGCCTAATGAGCCGGGTATAGGATGTACGAGGCATTCCCGGTGAGGGCACGTTCGCCACACAGGCGCCAGAATCCTGTGGACCGGCGATGTGGCGATGGAACGCCCGGCATTCCTGACCGGTAATTGGGGGCCATGCCTCGCTCGCCCCGTTCAATGGGTGCGCCCTGACTAACGCCAGCGTCAGGGTCTCGTCCTGTCGACTCAGATAGTAGCCCCATCCAACCGTCGACTCGGGAGGGCATTGGATCCACGGCGGGCAGTTGGAAGTTTGCCGCACAAACAGTAGGCGCTGCGATAGTAATAGAAAGTCCCGAAAGACGAGCAAGAGTGACCGGTAATAGAGGCGGGCAAAAACGGCGTCTGGCAGGTCATACACAGCCTGTTGTTCACTGCATCCGAGATAGGGTGTCAATGAGCTGCTAAGCGGCGCCTGCAACTCCCACAGGAACGGGTACCGGTCTTCGTTCAGGCCTGAGCCTGCCGGTTCCAGACTGTGTACCACGTGATCCATCCAGATACTGAGGGCCAGACAATAGGGGCAGGGGGGGGTAGGGATTGGAAATCGGCCACCCCCAGGAGCGAGTAGTCGTTGAGGGTCACCTTGTGACCTTTGGGCGTGTGTCGATCCACCGCCTGCACGATGGTTTTGATTGCCAGCGTATGGGCCCAGTGTCGAAGGCCTTGTCTTCGTTTCAGGAAGCGCCTGACGCCTCCGGTTCTCGTTGCGCCATGCGGGGAACTAAGCGTGCGACCGGCGCGATAGCGAAACACTCGAACGTTTGGGCCAAGCAGCGGCTGGAACGAGTGGTCGCTGGCACCAAGAGCGTTTAATCCGGCCAGCAGGTCGCCGTAGCTTGCGTCGGTCGGGTGGTACCGGGACCACTTAATGAGGGCCGATGGGACTGTCGGCATCAAGTCCATGCCATGGCCTTCCACGGCCGCAATCCGGGCATCTAAGTCTCCCAGGCAGTGAAAGGCCGAGGCAGGCGCGGCGATGCCGGCGTAGTCGGCAAAATCCGACACTCTGGGGCAACCACAGGTTGCGCACCCACGGTTGGTCATTTCCCGTGGCCGGGGCCACGGACGCGAGCAGGCAGGGCAAGTGTCGGTCAGGCATGCGCCGTGGAGCGGGCATCGGGCCAACCAGGGCAGATTGAACAACGTGGAGTGGTACAAACTGCGAGCGCATTTCGGACACTGGCGACGGGGCTCCAGGTACTCCCTAGACAATCGGGGCAACCTGGGGTTGCTACACTTTGCCAGGAGGGCGTGCTCAAGCCCTGGCTTCGAATGGACTTGGGCCAGGAGTTGGTTACGAAGGACGGAGCCGGCGACGCCGGGATTCACCGTCAGGAAGCGCCGCCAGACGGCATCGAGGCTCTCGTAAGGGCGCGCAAAAAACTTGCCGTGGCACAGCTGTGTTTTCGTCACCCGCGCCCCTCCACCTGTTTGGCCAGTACGCCGGCCAGCTGTATGCAGTCGTTGAGAATGCCATCGTCCACCCGCTGCACGCCAACGGCCGGCAAATAATCCACCAACAGCGCGTTCGTGCTGATGATGAAGTCCCCCATGCCCCAGCTTGACAACCGAAACTGCTTGGCCAGCACCCGATAACATCGCCAGAGATCCTGACTGAGCTCTGCTAACTGCCAACCGTTGGCGACCGCCTCTGGCAGCGCCCATTCGGTGTAGGTGGGTCCGTCTCCCGGCGGATAGCGAAGGCTGTCGTACTGGCCTAAGACCTGGGCCACCTCCCTGGCACTCACCAATCCCTGCAACAAACTGGTTTGTCTGAAAAAACGGCCAAAGATATGGGCATACTGCTGCGAGCGGACCCGCTCAAGCATGGGCCCACATTCCGAGTCGTTGCCCGCGAACAGCACCAGAAGATCAATGCCAAGCAGTCGCAATTTGTCGCTGATTTCAGCAAAAACGTTAAACTGGCCCAGTTGGAGGCGCTGGACCTCATCCACCATCAGTACCACCACATCGACCTGATGCTCGTGAACGCTGTCGACCAACACATGGACAAAGCGATCAGACAGCGTATCGGCCACTTCTCGGCCATTAAGCGACAGTTGGGCACTGTGGCACAGCGCCCGTAATACCGCGGTGATGGTGTTGGTATCCCGGTCGGGGATAGAGACATAAAACGTAGGGACGCGTCGCTGGCCCCGCGTAACCAGCTTATTGCAAAGTGTCACGAGGGCCGTCGTCTTGCCGACCTGTGAGGGGCCCAGCAGAAGGGCTCCTCTCACACCGGTCCAAAGCCAGCGCTGGCAGTCCTCCCGCAGCCGCGCGATCGCGGGGGTTTCCAATCTTAACTGGCTGGGTTGCAGCAGGGGGTGCTGGGGCGCGTTAGTTCGTATCGTCATGGGACGTTCCTCCGTGAATGAGAGCCGCGTAGCGTGCTCGTAGACCGGTTTGACTTGCGGTCGGGGCAGGGCGGGCGACGCCTGGCGAATCCTCCGCCGGCAGCACGACCGTCTGTCCCGGGGCAATCTCATGGGCCACCCGCAGCAACTCCAGGGCCTTGGCGGGATCGTCGCCGCCGGCCAGCAACGCCCGGAAATAGGCCGACAGCGGATCCCGGACGCGCTTACCCTCGCGTCGCACCCAGCGAAACACCCGCCGACGCAGCATGATTCCGTGTTGAAAGCGGTACCAGGCGGGGGAGGCATAGAGCGTTCCCAAGGGCCGGCCTTGCAAGGTATAGGCCTCCAGGGTGCGGATATCGCGGCGGTCGTAGTGCACGTACAGGTGGGTATCGGTGACCGCATCGAGCAGGGTGCGGTTGGTGTATTTGGTGTACTCGAAATTGACATACGCCTGATGATGGCAGTCCGCCGGACGATGGATCCGCAGCTGTTGGCGGTATTTGAAGGGTTGCCAGGCCGTGCGCTCGGCCTCACTGCGGTAGCACAGGCACTGCTGTTCGCAGGCCAGGCGTACCAGCTCTAGCGGCGACAGGCCCAGCCGGTCGGCCTTGGGCGTGACGTTGTACTCGCTGAGCAGCACCTCAAGCGCTTCTTCCAACGTCCGTAAGCTGCAGGTGGGCGGTTTTGCACGATTGCGGGCCCCCTCGCGCCGCGCATCCTGAGGACCGGTCCCGCTGGTGGCCGCGAACCGGTGGGTGCAGTGGGTCGCGATGTAACCGAACACCGACTCCACCAGCGCGCGTCCCAGGGGGTTGCCCGACACGCTTTGATGAAACGTCGACCCCCACTGGTCACAAAGGGCCGTGGCGAGCGTATCGGCGACATGGAGCCATGCATTGTCCATCTCGACGATGCCCATGCTGACCAGCCCTGGCGCTTCCATGACGGGAAACCCGGCGCCGGGGAGATAACTCAACCCCGGCGCGGTCAAGGGCAGCAGCGTCCGGCGCGTCAGGCAATTTGCCACCAATAACAGCATGTCGTCCTGGTTGGGGGCCGCGGTCAATGCGATCTGCCAGCCAAGCACGCAGTCGGAGAAACAATCGACCGCCACCAGAATGCTGGCTCGCTTGAGCCGCACCGGGTGACGCAGACCATCGACCTCCAGGTGCAAACGGTTTTCCACATCGAGCCGGTGCTCATCAATCTGGATGCGCTCGAAGACCCGGCCTGCGCCGCCCTTCTGCGTTCCCCGACCGGCTGGCGTCCCACGCTGGTGGCGCTCGGCTTGGACGCGCAGGACCAGTCGCTGGCCATAGCGCCGCACGGATTCATACGCCAGATCATCGTTAGTGTAGGGGTAACGGTCCCGCGGCCAGCGCGCCTCGGCCAACAGCCGCTTGAATTCACCGTGCAAATCCCGGGGGGCGATCCGCTGGCTGTAGGGCGAGTCGGCCAACTTGGCCCGGACCATGGCGTCCAGGCCGTCCGCAAGCCCCGGCGCCTCGCGCAAGAGCCTCCGGAACGCGCACGCCGAGCCGGCGGCGTGGCGCCGGCCCACCTGCGGCAGCGGCGCCTTTCGCTCGCGTTGTCGCTGAGTGTTGTACGGCACCAGACCGTAGGTCAGGGCCGGCTCGCTCTCGGCGGGGCCGCCGAGGCAACGGTTGAGGATCTGGGTGACCCGGGCCGGGGTGACGGTGGCCTCAAGGGCCACCTCCTGTAGCGCTTGGCCCCGCAGGACGGCGCCGACCATCCGAAAGTTGCGACGAAATGCCTGCTGCTGCCGCGGTGGCAACGCATCCACCACCACCACCGGCCAGTCGTTGAGATCGGCGAGGGCGGGATTGAGTTGAAGTCGCTGGTGCCAGGTCAGGTAGGTCAGGGCCATGGCGTCAGCTCCAGATCAAAATCCAGTCGCTTGTCATGGAAGGGCGCCCGCACCCGGCCCCGGTGCATCAGCCGGTAGAGGGCAATCTCTCGGGTATAGGTGCGTTCCCGGGCGCCGCCGTCAATCAGCGCCCCCAGGGTTAGCCCTTGGGGCTGGCGCAACAGGGCTTCCCAGACCTGGGTTTCGGCCACGGTGGTGTCCCGCTCACCGGCGGCCACCAGCCGGCGCACCAGCTCCAGCCAGTTTTCCGCCGCTTGTTGCTGCTCGAGAATCCGTTCGTTGGCGACCACTTCAAACGCCACGTCATGGCGCGCAAAAAAAGCCGTCACCGGCCCCTGCAGCGCCTCGTCCATCCGGCCCTCCGGCTTGATTTCGACCACCCGGCGGCGGCCGTCCTCAACCACGTAGACGTCGGGGGTGTACCACTGCCGGCCCACCTGCAGCAGAAACGGCTGGGGGACGAACGCCGTCACCGCCGGGTTGCCTTCGAGCAGACCGGCGTGCAGGTATTCGGCACGGCTATGGAATTCGCTGCGGTGGGGGTGCTTGAGTAGACGCTGCTGCCAGAAGTCGCAGTGGCTGCGGAACCGCCGGTTGGCACGGTGCTGAACCGGCTCCAGCGAGGGCAGGCGGACGTATGGGCCGACATCCGCCCCGGTATAAAGGTCAATAGAAGCCATGGTGATCCTCCTAAGGAATCACGTGGGCGTCCTAACCTGTCGCTGCAGCTATTGTTATAGAATACGCTCCGGGCACGTTTGAATAAAGGGGTAGGGTGTTGACGTTTACCAGTAGTTCGTCAACCGGCCCCCGTTTCTTGCGGTTTTCCCGGCCCTTGCCATACTGAAAGTATCGGAAGAGGGCGCTTTGCCAGGGCTTTAATTCCACCCAAAAATTGACAGAATCCCGGAGGGGAAATGTCAAAATCCATCACCAGCGCGCGGTCATTTCCGCGAGATCGATCAAGCAAACGTCCGTTTGGATTCGAGGATCGGCCCGTAGTGTCGTTCCCGATCACCGAAGTGACCATCGATTGGGATCGGCTCATCGACAAGCGGCCGTTGTTGCTCGAGACTCTTAACACCATGCCCAAGTACCTGCTCAAACCCGAGGTACTGGACCTTCTAGAGACAGAGACCCACCCCATGCATCGGCTGATTCTGGATCTGATGTGGTGCACCGGCGCCCGGGTCTCCGAGGTGCTAGCGATCACGCCGGCCAGCTTCCATGATCGCGGGCGCGATTTTGGGGTGATCCTCAAAACGCTCAAACAAGGCGCCGGGCGGCCGAGCAAACGCAGCCTGCAGCGCTCGCCTAAGCGTTTCGTTCCGATTCTCGATCGGGACTTTCAAACCCGGATCCAGAGCTACCTGTGGATGGGGAAGTTTCGGAAGGACGAGCGGATCTTTCCGATCACTCGCCAAGCGGTCAGCGCCAACATCGACCGGCTGATTGAGCAGGTTGGGGGAGAGCCGCCGTTCAAGATCGGGTGCCACACCTTCAGGCATAGTTTTGCAGTCCATCTGCTTCTCCACGGCCGGCCGTTGAAGTTTGTGAGCCAGCTTCTGGGGCACAGAAGTGTCGAATCTACAGAGGTTTACACGAATGTGTTAACGTTCGATGGGGCGCATTTTTTGGAAGGCGTAGCGTTTCACTGAACTGGACAAATGCATATTCTGATCTTGTGGGAGCTAGGGCTATGCCTTCTCCAACCAGTTCTTTTTCCTGTCGCAGCACTAGCTCTGACATATTGGCCGTGCTCGGCTTTTAAATCATTACAGCATCTGCCCCAAGCAATACTCGCCAACTGTCCAAATCTCGCTAACGTCAATCTTAGACCAAAAAGATATGAACATTGAAACGTTTAGCTTATGCAACAGACATCATCCGATATGACAGCTAAGATAGCGAAAACAATGCCTAATGGCGGAGTCACGGATGACGAGCGGATTGCATAAAGTCCTTATTAGCTGGATTGGGGGCAACGATTTAAAGGCGGTAGCCGACAAACAATCGGGCCCGATCTTATCGACGCTCAAAAATGCCGAAATTGATTCGGTTGAGTTGCTGTATTCCTATCCTCAAGCGGAGGTGGAGTCATACCTCTCATGGTTGCAGCAACGGGTCGATATCCCTATCAAGGCCACAGAAGCCAAGCTCAGCTCGCCGGTCAATTTTGGTGAGATTTATCTGGCTGTAGAGCCCGTCCTAAAAAAACTTTCGACTGCTGAAACCGAGTTATCGATTCTGTTAAGCCCTGGCACCCCTGCTATGCAAGCGGTGTGGATACTGCTCGGCAAAACCAGATTCCCGGCTGTCTTCTACCAGTCTTCGCGCGAGAGTGGAGTAGAGCGGGTAGAGATACCCTTCGAGCTTGCAGCAGAATTCGTTCCTGCCGTTTCCGAAATTTCAGATGCCAAATTGAATGCCCTGACCGATTCCCGGGTCCCCATCAATGCGGCATTCGATAATATTGTCACCCAAAACCCGAGTATGCACGTGCTCAAACAGCAGGCGCAGATCCTTGCTGAACGTAACGTGCCAGTCCTGATTTATGGCGAAACAGGCACGGGGAAGGAGTTGTTTGCCCGTGCCATCCACAATGCTAGCCCGCGTCGCGAGAAACCGTTTATTGCATTGAATTGCGGGGCCATTCCTGAAGAGCTGATTGATTCGACTCTCTTTGGCCACAAGAAGGGAGCCTTTACGGGAGCAGTCGCAGATCGTTCTGGTGTGTTCCAGCAGGCCGATGGCGGCACTTTATTCCTCGATGAGTTTGGTGAGTTGTCGCCACAATCGCAGGTTCGGCTGCTTCGTGTGTTACAGGAAGGCCGATTAGTCCCGGTAGGTAGTGACAAAGAGCTGCCTGTGGATGTGCGCATCATCACCGCCACACATCGTAATCTCATGGAAGCGGTTGCAGATGGTCATTTCCGGGAGGATCTTTTCTACCGTGTGGCCGTCGGAGTTCTGCACCTGCCGCCTCTTCGTGCCCGCGAAGGTGACCTTTCGTTACTTGCAGATATGATGCTCAAAGCTCAGGGTGACCAGGATCCGGCGTTCTCCGGTAAGAAACTTTCCGCTGACGCAAAAAAAGTTATTCTTCAACACCCTTGGCGAGGTAATGTTCGGGAGCTTCGCTCCACTCTCGTAAGGGCAGCGCTCTGGAGTTCAGGCGAAAACATAACCGGTGCGGAATTACAGCAGGCACTATTCACTATGCCAGAGCGTGAGCCGGATCTACTCAATCATGATGTGAGTCAAGGTGTTGATCTAAATGGAATAATGGGCGAATTGGCTGCGCATTACATTCAGAATGCCATGGCCCACACTGCACAGAATAAAACGAAGGCTGCAAAACTTCTTGGCCTGAAAAGCCAGCAGACCTTGAGCAACTGGATCGAAAAATACGACATCGAATAAAAATGGCATGGTCCTCGCAGAAGGACTGATATGAGCAGAGTATCCTTTATGAAATCGGTCAATTTTGAGTTTCTTCGGCCCAAGTACGATGTCCTGGCAAACCTCGGGGGGTTGGCGGAGGCCGTTCTCCATGTCGACCCCGGAAGCGCTTTGACGCGGCTGCGGAGCTTTGGCGAGGAGATGACGAAGACCATTTACAAAGAAGAGTCTCTGCCGAGGTTTCCGCAGGCCACGTTTTATGAATTGACCAGAAACCCGGTCTTCGCCGACTGTGTCGATAAATCGCTTATCCATCAGCTCAATTTTCTTCGGGTTCAAGGCAATGATTCCGCACACGGTGCGGAAGGTGACCTGCAGAGTGCAAAGATGTCACTCTCAACTGCTCATCAGTTGGCAGGCTACATGGCGCTTACCTATGGCGGGGAGCCAAAGGAGAACCTGCCATCCCTCAAGGAGATTCCTGACCCAGCCAACGCCATTGCTCAGCTGAAAAAGTCGGTTTCCAGTTATAAGAAAGATATAGAAAAACAGCAGGAAGAGCTCGAGCGGGTCATGATCGAGCTGGACCGCGAGCGCGCTAAGCAAGCCGAATCGTTCGAGCAGCCGGCCGAACCGGAACAGCAAGCGCGCAAAGAACGCAGCCAGAAGGCGGCCGACTCTCTTCAATGGAACGAAGCCAAAACCCGAGCGCAGTTGATCGACGCAATGTTGGTGAAAGCAGGCTGGGATATCGGAAACCCGGCCCAGGTTGGCCAGGAAGTGGAGGTGAAATTCCCCGACAATCCCTCGGGCAAGGGCTATGTCGACTATGTACTTTGGGGTGAGAATGGCCAGCCGCTTGCGCTGGTCGAGGCCAAGAAATCCGGCACGGTA
Source organism: Marinobacter alexandrii (assembly GCF_005871205.1). GTDB lineage: Bacteria > Pseudomonadota > Gammaproteobacteria > Pseudomonadales > Oleiphilaceae > Marinobacter > Marinobacter alexandrii. The sequence continues at coordinate 462,541 of NZ_SWKM01000014.1, forward strand.
AACCTTCAGGCAGGGCGGGAGCAGGCCCGTTTATACGCCAACTCTTTTGAGTATATGGGGTTCCAACGGCCCGTCATTTTCTACAGCAATGGCTATGAAACCTTTATCTGGGATGACCACCAGTACAATACCTATCGTCCGGTCTATGGATTCTATAGCCAGGAAAGCCTGGAATATCTGATCTACCAGCGCCACTACCGCGCCGCAGAACTTGAGCGTTTCAACCCTGAGCTCAAGATCGCTGACCGCCCCTATCAGATTGAGGCCATCAAAACCGTCGCCGCCCATTTCCAGAATCAAAGGCGTAAAGCGCTGATCATTCAGGCGACGGGCACAGGTAAAACCCGAGTCGCGATCGCTCTGGCAGAGCTGCTTACACGGACAGGATGGGCCAAGAGGGTGCTATTTCTGTGTGACCGAAAAGAGCTACGGATTCAGGCAGACGATGCGTTCAAGCAGAACCTTCCCAGTGAGCCCCGCTGTGTCATCGGTGAAACCAGCAGGATTGATGACTCCGCCCGCATATACATCGCAACCTATCCCGGCATGATGAACCGGTTTGCGCAGTTGGATGTGGGGTTCTTCGATCTGATCATTGCCGACGAAAGCCACCGCAGTATTTACAACAAATATCGGGATTTGTTCGATTACTACGATGCGTTGCAGGTTGGCCTAACCGCAACACCGGTCAAGTTCATCAGCCGTAACACCTTTGATATCTTCGATTGTGAAACTACCGATCCCACGTTCGAATTCGGGCTGGATGCGGCGATCAATAATGAGCCGCCTTACCTGGTGCCGTTCACGGTAAAAGACCTAACCACCGAATTCCTTCGCGAGGGTATTCATTACGGCGATCTGGCCCCGGAGCAACAGCAACAGCTTGAGGAAGATCTGGGTGAAGAAGAAGCCCGGACTACCACCATCGCTGGCTCAGATATAGGCCGAAAGATCTTCAGTGAGGCTACTGATCGCGTCATCCTGGAAAACCTGATTGATAATGGCATCAAGGATGAAACCGGCTCACTGGTTGGGAAAACGATCATTTTTGCCCAGCGCCAGGACCACGCAGAGCACCTCGAGAAACTGTTCTGCAAGATGTACCCGCAGTACGGGACTAAAGTGTGCAAGGTCGTCCACAACGCCATTCCTCATGTGGATAGCCTGATCAAGGAATTTAAAAAACCAGATAACAATTTCCGCATCGCCATCTCGGTAGACATGCTGGATACCGGTATCGACGTGCCGGAAATCGTCAACCTCGTCTTCGCCAAGCGCGTTAAATCCTGGGTGAAGTTCTGGCAGATGATCGGCCGGGGTACCCGTTTGAGGCCAAATCTTTTCGGCCCAGGGCAGAACAAGACTGAATTTTTGATCTTTGACCACTACGGGAACTTTGATTTTTTTGAAGAGGAATACAAAGAGCCCGAAGACACTGGCAGCAAGCCACTTCTTCAAACCACGTTTGAGGAGCGGCTTGCCCTAACACAAGCGGCCCTGAAGCAGAACCATGCGGCAGGCTACGACGTGGGTGTGCGCCTACTCAAGGAAGACATCAATGACCTGCCTGATGAAAGCATCGCTGTGCGGCGCAACCTACGGGTGGTTCACCAGCTTCAGCAAACCGATCTGCTGGATAAACTGGATGCGCGAACGCAGCACCTGCTGGCAGAAACCATCGCTCCTCTTATGTCCAGTCGCGTACTGCGGGACAAGCATGCAACGGCGCTGGACAAACTCATGGCAGGCATCGAGCGTTGTCTGGTAGAAAAGGCGAGCTGCTTTGAAGATGGCAAGACTGCACTCATTGCGGAAGTCGAAAGGCTAGCGGTAAACATCCAGGCCGTTCGCCAGAAAGACAAAGTGATCGAAGAAGTTAAGAGTGCTTCGTTCTGGGCAGATCCAAGCATTGAAAAGTTGGAGCATGCCCGGCTGGAGCTGCGCGGCATTATGAAGTACCGAAAGCCTAAGGTTTATCCGGGTGCTGGAACGCAAACAACCAGAACGAAAGATGGCGAGGTTTGGATCCGAGAGCGCGAGGTTTACATAGCCGGTGCAAACGAAGCCATGATCTACCGTCGGCGTCTCAAAGGCATTCTGGACAAGATGCTTTCGGAAAACCCGATCCTCCAGAAAATCCACAATGGCGAGGCAATCGGTGAGTCGGATCTCCAAACTCTGACATCAACGATTCTTACGACGCATCCGGGGGTCAGCCTGGATGTATTGAACGAGTTCTATGGTCGGACAGCAGACCAGTTAGACCTCACGGTGCGAGAGATCATTGGCCTAGACCCTCAGGCGGTAGAAGAGCATTTCAAACAGTTTCTTCACGCCCATCCGACGTTGACAGCCCAGCAAGTACGGTTCATGAACCTGCTGAAAAACTACATCGCACAGCACGGCTCCATCGTCGTCGAAACCCTCTACGATGCGCCATTTACCTCGGTATCCCATGAGGGAATCGACGGCGTGTTCAAACCGGACGATGTGGGTGAGCTGATTGATGTGCTTAGACCGTTTCTAAAACCAGATTCTCAGCCCACGGAACTACAGGGATAACTATGCAGACCATTCAATGGACGAACGAACTGATCGTAATTGCCAGCCTGATAGGCATCGCGTTCGCTGGGCTGGGCTTTTTGATGGCCACCGTGGTGCAAAGTCGAAAGGTTGCCAGGCTCACTGCCCAGCTGGAACAGCTGCAAGGAAATCTGGAGCAAGCAGGCGCCTTGAATCAAAGCTTGCAGGATTTGATGAAAGATCTGGAATCATCACTGCATGAGAAGGATCTGGCAGAAAGCCGACTGCAAGCGCAGCTGAGCGGTGCCCAATCTAACGAGCAACGGCTAACTGACGAGCTGCGAAGCCAGAAAGAAGAGGTTGCCTCTGTGAACGCTAAACTGGAGGAGTCTCGCCAACGTCATCATGCGACCGAGAGGCAGCTGGAAACATTCCAGGCAGACAATCGCGCCCTCCAGGAGCGTGTAGATGACCTGCGTGAACGGCTGGGGCGTGCAGAGCTGGACCTCCAAGAGGAGCGAGAGCAGATGAGCCAGCTCAAGGAGAGGCTGGCAGAAGAAGGAAAGAAAGCGAAGGCCCTGGAATCGTCAGACACAGACGCGAGAGAACAGCTCAAAGAAGCCAAGGCAAACCTGTCGGCCCAGCAGGAAAGATACTCGGAGCTCCAGGAACGCTACCAAAGCCTCAGCAGCGAACACACAGAGCTGAAAACCACGCTGGAACGAAAGGAAGAACACTTCCAGGACCAGATGCAGCAGCTAGGCGAGACCAAGCAGGCTCTTACCAAAGAATTCGAGAATATAGCGAATAAGATCTTTGAGGAGAAAGGCAAAACCTTCACTCAAACTAGCCAGAGCAGCATCGACAGCATGCTCAAGCCCTTTCGAGAGCAAATTGAGGGCTTCCAGAAGCGCATCAACGAAGTTCACGATGCGTCCCTAAAGGGTAACAGCAACCTGAACGCCGAAATCCGGAAAGTACTGGATATTGGTCTGCAGATGAGCAAGGAAGCGACGAGCCTCACTTCCGCCCTGAAGGGGGATTCCCAGCAGCGCGGTGCCTGGGGCGAAGCCCAATTACGCCGAACCCTGGAAATGAGCGGTTTGATTGAGGATGCTCATTTCGCAGTACAGAGCAGCTTCAAGGATGATGACGGCAAGCAAAAACAGACCGATTACCTGATTAAACTGCCGGATGAAAAGCACATCATCATCGACAGTAAAGTCTCCCTGGTGGCTTACGACCGTGCGGTATCTGCAGACACCGAAGAAGAGTACAACCTGGCAATGGCGGAACACGTAAAAGCAGTGCGTCGCCACATTGATGATCTGGCCGGTAAGGATTACACCAATCTTGTCGGTATGCGCAGCCCCAGTTTCGTGCTCATGTTCATGCCGATTGAACCGGCGTATATAGAAGCCCTGAAAAGCAACAAGGACCTCTTCGAGTACGGCTACAAAAAGAACATCGTGCTGGTGTCCCACACTACGCTGATTCCAATTCTGCGAACCGTGTCCAACCTCTGGATGATTGAGCGCAGCAACGCCGAAGCCCGTGAAATCAGTGAAAAGGCCGGCGATATCTACAACCAGGTGTGTACCGTGGCCGAACGTCTGAATAAGCTCGGCGGCACGCTCAACACCGTTAGCAATCACTACAACGATACCGTCACCGCCCTCGCTGGCAAGCAGGGCCTTTATGGCAAGGTTGAACGTTTCACCAAGCTTTCTGCAAAGGTCACAAAGTCCATGCCTGCCATCGAGCCGGCACACAGGGATTTCGAGACAGAACGGCTCTCAATGATTGTTGAAGCCATTGAAGAGCCCGAAGAGGAAGACTCTCGAGCTCTGGACAATCCAGAAGAAGCGACCGATGACGTCGCAACCAATCAATAGAACTCTAGTCACTAACGAGAAACCGATTTAATGCTTACAGGCCAACTTCGTAACGACATCGACAAGCTCTGGGAAAAGTTCTGGACCGGGGGCATCACCAACCCCCTGACCGTGATAGAGCAGATCAGCTACCTCATGTTCGCCCGCATGCTGGATATGCAGGAAGAGGTGGCTGAACGCAAGGCGGCCCGCACGGGCAAGCCCTTCGACCGCCTGTTCCCGGACACATCAGATGGCCAGCTCCTGCGCTGGAAAAATTTCCACCACATGAGTGGCAAGGAGCTGCACAAGCACCTCAAGAATAATGTCTATCCGTACTTCGCCAGTCTGGGTCAGCACTCAGAAGACGAGGGGTTAGGCACAGAAGGCACCGCCGTCCAGGCGTTGGGGCACATCGGTGAGTACATGCAGGATGCGGATCTGGAGATCAAGAACGAGTCCGTGCTTGTTTCCGCCGTGGAAATGGTCAACAACCTGCCGCTCACCCAAAGCGACGTAAAAGGCGATATCTATGAATACCTGCTCAGTAAACTAACCACCGCAGGTATTAACGGCCAGTTCCGCACGCCGCGACACATCATCGACGCGATGATCGAGCTGATCGACCCACAGCCCACAGACGTTATCTGCGATCCGTCTTGCGGCACGGCAGGTTTCCTGGCGCGGACCATGGAATACCTGAACAAGAAGTATTCCAGCGATGCAGGCACCTTTACCGACGAAGACGGCAATCTCCATTACACCGGCGATCTGCTGGAGCCCTACCGGGAGCACATCAACAAACAAATGTACTGGGGCTTCGACTTCGACACCACCATGCTCAGGGTAAGCAGCATGAACATGATGCTGCATGGGGTGAACGGCGCCAATGTTCTCTATCAGGACAGCCTCAACAAATCCATCAAAGAGCATTATCCAGAACAGGAAGAAGAGTTCTTCGATATCGTCCTGGCCAATCCGCCGTTCAAGGGCAGCCTGGATGAAACCAACACCAATCCGGACGTTTTGGGGGTCGTGAAAACCAAGAAAACCGAGCTGCTTTTCGTGGCGCATATCCTGCGCTCTCTCAAGCTTGGTGGCCGTGCGGCGGTGATCGTACCCGATGGTGTTTTATTTGGCTCTTCCAATGCCCACCAGCAGCTGCGTAAGGAGCTGATTGAAAATAACCAGCTGGAAGGCATCGTCAGCTTGCCCAGTGGTGTTTTCAAACCCTACGCGGGTGTAAGCACCGCGATCCTGATTTTTACCAGGGGCGGTTCTACCGAGCGCGTTTGGTTTTATGACTTGCTAGCCGATGGGCTCAGTCTTGATGACAAGCGCACCGAGCTAAAAGGTGAGGGCACCAACGACCTGCCGGATGCAATCGCCCAGTGGAAGCAATATCGCGGCTTGGTGGAATCCAACGCCAGCGCCGAAGAGATCGAGCAAGGCTTTGGCGATAAAGCCCAAAAGTCGTTTGTAGTGGATGCCAAGAACATCGCTGACAATAAGTTTGATCTTTCTATAAACCGCTACAAAGAGGTGGTGTACGAGGAGGAGGAATACGAGGATCCGAAGGTAATTCTGCAACGGCTAAAAGGACTGGAGAGAGAAATTCTGGCCGATCTGGATGAGTTGGAGGGGATGTTGTGAATTGGCCTGCTGTTTCCTTGGGTGAAATATCGGCGCATATAAGAAATGGCGCGTCGATTAAGCAAAGTAAAGATGCCTCTGGTTTGCCTGTGACTCGAATTGAGACAATTGCACAGCGTGAGGTTAATCTGGAAAAGTGCGGATTTGCTAATATTGGCGATGATGAGTATCGAAACTACAGGCTTTCTTCTGGTGACATTTTAATCAGTCACATAAATTCTGAGAAGCATCTCGGAAAGTGTGCAATCTATGAAAGTGCTCGGAGTGATGTGGTTCATGGAATGAACCTGCTTTGTCTTCGACCCGTCAAAGATAAAGTTTTTCCAAAATATCTTTTTTACTGTATTTCCAGCCCAAGTTTTACACGTTTGCTTCCGGCTATATCCAAGAAATCAGTCAACCAAGCTAGCTTTACTGTCAGCGCATTTAAAGGTTTGAAGGTTCCTCTTCCACCGTTAGAAGAACAAAAACGCATCGCCACCATCCTCGACAAAGCCGACGCCATCCGCCGCAAACGCCAGCAAGCCATCCAGCTCGCCGATGAATTCCTCCGAGCTGTGTTTCTGGATATGTTTGGTGATCCGGTGACTAATCCCAAGGGGTGGGAGGTGAAGCCTTTAAAACAACTTGCAAGGGTGACTACCGGGAACACGCCGTTGCGAAAAGAAGAAAAATTTTATGGTGATCACATTGAATGGATTAAGTCAGACAATATCAATACGCCTTCTCACTTCTTGACTGCGGCTTCTGAAAGCCTTTCTGCAGAAGGCAAAAAGGTAGCGAGAGTCGTTGGCAAAGGCTCAATATTAGTTACGTGTATTGCGGGAAGCTTTGACTGTATTGGTAATGTGGCCTATGCAGATCGTGAAGTGGCTTTCAATCAACAAATTAATGCGCTTACACCACTTGATAGTGTGACAAGTTGGTTTTTATACGCGCTAATCCTTTTTTCGAAAAAGCATATCCAGTCGGCATCAACAAACTCAATGAAAGGAATGGTAAGCAAGGGAAAAATGGAAGAAATTCCTATGATCTGCCCGCCACGATCGATCCAGGAAACGTTTCAAGAAGCCTTTCTCAAGTTTCTATCGGTGACTGAGGATTTGGGTTGTTCTTTTGCTGGGACGAGTGATGTTTTCGATTCAATAAGCCAGCGGGCATTTTCGGGCGAAATCTAAGGAGGGAACATGATCGGCGAGATCAAGATCAATCCACCGGTAGCAACGTATTCGAATCCGGCGACGCTCAACGATCTGCGCCGTATCAACTTTATCTTTGGTGCTAACGGCACCGGAAAAACCACGATCAGCCGTGTGATCGCACAAACAGAGGAGAACAGTCACTGTCAGCTTATATGGCAAGGCGGTGCCCCTTTGAATGCGATGGTGTATAACCGCGATTTCGTTGATAGAAACTTTAATCAGGATAGCCCGTTACAAGGCGTTTTTACCCTTGGCGAAAACCAAGTAGAGGCTGAGCGTGAAATTGCACGCTTGCAGCCAGAAATCGAGAAAGTTGACGATCAAATAGCCAGCCTAAACAGGCAGCTTGACGGCGACGATGACCAGCCCGGTAAACGAAAAGAGCTCGTCGACCTAGAGCCTGCATTGCGAGAAAAGTGCTTTGCGCAGAAGAAACTGCACGATAACTACTTTCAAGAAGCGTTTACAGGTGTTCGCAACAATGCAGAGAGATTCAAAGAAAAGGTTTTGAGTGAAAGGGACTCGAACAATGCAGAGTCGCTTACATTAGATGAGTTAAAGGAGAAGGGCAGAACGGTTTTTTCGAAGGGGCTTGAAAGAACATCGCCTCTTGCGGATTTATCTGCCGACAATCTCATAGAGGTTGAGTCTCATGAATTACTGAAAAAGGCGATCATAGGTAATCAGGACGTCGATATTGCTGCGTTAATTGATCGTCTTGGCAATAGCGATTGGGTAAAGCAAGGTATTAAGTTCCATGAGCAAGATCCGGAAACCTGCCCTTTTTGCCAACAGTCAACGGATGATCATTTTGCTGACAGTCTGAAATCCTTTTTCAGCGATGCTTATGATAGTGACATTCAGGCATTAAGGGCGCTTCAAAGCAATTACCAAAGAGCGAGCGAACGGTTGCTGGCTACCGTCCAGCGCAATATTGAACTAGGCAACCCTTTCTTAAAGCTGGAATTGTTCAATGCTGAAGCCCAGGCGCTGTCTGAACGGCTAAAGGGAAATAGGGCGCTCTTGGAGGACAAGCTTGCCGAGCCGAGCCGAAAAATAGAGCTCGACCCTGTCGAACCGTTGCTAATGAATTTGCAAAAGACAGTATCTGAAGCAAATGACGCGACCACCAGCCATAACCAAACTGTGGCGAATATAGCGACTGAGAGGCAGACGCTAACCACCCAAGTCTGGCGCTATGTGCTCAACGAGTTAACTGAAGATTTGTCTGAGTACCAGGAAAATAAGAATCAGTTGACGCAAACAATTCGAGGGATGGAGGGTGGCCTGAGAGCAAAAAAGCAGAGGCGCGGAGAGCTGAAGGAGCAGATTGCGGAGCTGGAAAAGCAAACCACGTCAATTCAGCCTACCATCGCCGCGATCAATGATTTGTTGCAGCGATTTGGTTTTCATTCTTTTAAGCTTGGCGAGTCGAATGACGGTCGTCACTATCGAATTGTCCGCGAAAATGGAGAAGACGCCAGTCGCTCATTGAGTGAGGGCGAAAAGACCTTTATCACCTTCCTGTATTTCTACTACCTAATCAAAGGCGCTCAAACTCCATCAGGAATAACCTCAAACAGGGTTGTGGTATTCGATGACCCAATATCCTCGTTAGACAGCGATATCCTCTACATCGTCAGCAGCCTTATCAAGGGAGTCATGGAGGAAGTCAGAAGCGAAGCAGGTCAGATCAAGCAGGTGTTCTTGCTAACGCACAACGTCTACTTCCACAAAGAGATCACCTTCAATCAAAAAAGGCCGTCAGACCGAGCACTAAATGAGGAAAGCTTTTGGCTTGTGAAGAAGCTGCAGCAAGGCTCTGTTGTTGAGCGCTGCAATACCAACCCAATTCGCTCTGCTTATGAGCTTCTGTGGGAAGACGTAAAGTCCGCCAACCTATCGAGCTTAAGTCTTCAGAATACATTGCGCCGGATCCTTGAAAATTACTTCACTATGTGGGGTGGGATGGGGAAGGACGAAATCTGTGCGCTTTTTGATGGGCGAGACAAGTTGATTTGTCAGTCTCTGTTTTCTTGGGTCAATGATGGCTCTCACTCCATCCATGATGATCTTTACATCAACCAGGGGGAACAGACCAATGAAACCTATTTGCGTGTATTCCGGAACATATTTGAAAAGGCTGGCCAACTAGGCCATTACGAGATGATGGCAGGCGAACAGCCGGCGTTGACGGAGGAAGAGCAGGCGATAGCCCAGCACGGTATATAGAAGATCGAAGAGATATTTCAATAATTGCTTTGAGCAAAAGGGAGTGGCCAACCAAGTCATGCGATTACCTATCCGGCACAACGGAGATTACATAGTCGAATTCGATCAGTTGACTGTTCATGGTCGGGAGGCCGCTGGCGGATATGGTCTTACCTTCGTCATTCGGGGCAATCGCCAGCCTTGTCAAAGGAAAATGGTCCTATTCGATATAAGCCTTTCGATCTCCCTGGCCGACCCGATGAGACCGCTACTGGTTTCCATTCCTTCTTCTGAGCGCTTGATCAAGTGCCATGATTTCCCGGGTAGCGAGCAGGTTGCGTTTGAGATGGTACTCAGTCGAGAGCAGATCAATGCCTTGGAGGCGTACCGACAGGAGAAAGATCTTAAACTGAATCTGGGGTTGAGGGCATTGGTGGCATCGGGCGATGAACTGCTTCCGAGCTTTGACTGCACGGATATTATCGTACCCAGGGAGCAATGGCTGGACGCATTAAAAAATGCCGGCTACAGGAACACATTGCTATTCGAGGTTCCGCTTCCGGCAACGTCTGACGGTTTGGCATCTTTGATTTCAAAAGCTCAGGAGTTCATTGAAACTGGGCACTACAAAGATGCCGTTATGCAATGTCGGCACATTGTCGAACAGATCGAATCCATGCGCGAGGATAAGAACTTATCAGCCTCTGCCAACAAGAGGGCACATTCCAGCGAACGGAAGGGTATGACCTCTATCGAGCGCCTGTTCAGCCTTCGAGAACAGCTCAAGAACATCTGCCATTTGGGCGCTCACGGCACTGAAGAATTCACCCGTTCTCAGGCGAAGGCGATTCTGGGTATGACCATGGCGTTGCTGTCGGAACCCACTGTGGGTTTTGCGGCCGGACAAGATCTGATTGAGGAGCAAGATTGATGGCAGTCCAGCACGGAATCTGGAAGATCGGCGATAAGCCCCAAACGCTCACGACGGTGACGCTTGAAAGCGAGTCACTCCTCGAAGAGCAGATCACCAAAGACATCTCCATCCTCAGCGATCACTGGTTATTGATTGGTCGCCAAGTTTATACCGACTTCGGCAAGTACATTGATCTTCTGGCTATTGATGCCACTGGCTCCATCATCATTATCGAGCTCAAGAAAGACAAAACACCTCGCAATGTGGTTGCTCAAACCATTGATTACGCATCTTGGGTCGAGAACCTGTCTTCGGAGAAGTTTGTTCAGATTTATGCAGACTTCGCAGCTAATAATGGCCTGCCAGACCAGACCTTCGATCAGGCATTCAAAGCGAAGTTTGGTGTGGCGCCAGTAGAAGATGAAATCAACAGCTCCCACCAGATGGTGATCGTTGCCGCTGAACTCGATGCGAGTACCGAGCGGATCATCAACTACCTTAACGATAAGGCCAGTGTCGCGGTAAACGCCGTTTTCTTTTCTGTGTTCAGGGACGGAGAGAACCTGTATCTCAGCCGGTCATGGATGATTGACCCTGTGGAGACGGAAGAGCGCGCAGTCAACACAGGGCAGCGGGGTGAATGGAACGGAGAGTTTTACGTCAGCTTCGGAACCTACCCTGATGGACGGAATTGGCAGGATGCGGCGGAATATGGGTTTATTTCTGCCGGTGGCGGACGCTGGTACAGCAGAACCGTGTTTATGCTGAAACCTGGCGATCGGGTTTGGGTAAACATTCCGGGCACGGGGTATGTGGGTGTTGGAAAAGTTTCCGGCCACCCGATGGTGGCGGACGAATTCATCACCGACGATATGACGATGCAGGGCGGATATAACCGGGCATTAGAGTACGGTGAAGATGATGCGGAATATTTTGTGCCGGTGGACTGGCTTCACAAGGTTTCAGAATCCAACGCCGTCAACGAGGTGGGTTTGTTCGGCAACCAGAACTCTGTGGCCCGGCCTCGTGCGTCTAAGTGGGATCACACGGTGACTCGGTTGAAGGAGCTTTGGCACCTTTCGAAATAGGGAGCGAGGCGCCCGTTTATCAAAACGGGTGCCAGGCAGAGTCCAAGGATGCGACGGTAAGAAAAATTACTCTCCTGTAAATAGTTCTACCTTTCACTCCGCTTCTCTTAAAGCCTTCCTGTTTTAGGTATCTGAATAATATACATTTAAGATCCTGGCACGCTTCTAGCTATTTCAACATATATAAGAAGTCAGACGCGGAACTTTAGTGATTTAAGGAGAATTACAGATGTCGGAACTCAAAAAATTCCAGGTGCAAACTGCACGTCCGCTGCCAGTTGTCGTGTTGGCAGATACCAGTGGAAGCATGTCGGTTGATGGCAAGATTGACGCATTGAATCGAGGCCTTAAAGACATGGTCGCCAGCTTTGCTTCCGAGAGTCGTCTTCGGGCGGAGCTCCAAGTTTCGGTGATTGCTTTTGGGGGCGATAAGGCCGAGATGATTTTGCCACTTACCCCCGCCCATCAGATTGAGGGTATCACGCAGCTTGAGGCTTCTGGCATGACGCCTCTCGGGGGAGCTCTGACCATCGCCAACGAGTTGATTGAAGACAAGGAACGCATTCCTTCCAGGGCATACAAGCCGGTGGTGGTTCTCATCTCCGATGGCTATCCGAATGATGATTGGCAGGAACCGTTTCAACGTTTTGTTAATGGTGAACGTGCCGCCAAGGCAACACGGTTTGCCATGGCTATTGGCTCGGATGCGGACGAAGCCATGCTGGGCGACTTTGCGAATGACCCCGAGGCGCCGCTTTTCCGTGCGGAGAACGCGCGGGATATTCACCGATTCTTCCGTGCGGTCACCATGAGTGTTAATGCCCGCAGTCAATCAGCTAAACCAAACCAGTCAGCTCCGCTGCAGATTCCCGCAGATGACGACGAGGATTGGGAATTCTGATGAGGCTGTTAGCCGCCGGAGCATCGGTAAGGGGCCCGGCCCACGAACAGGATGGCTCCCCGAATCAGGATGCTCTTTCTGTGCGCGGGTGTGGTGGAGGTTGCTTTGTTGCTGTCGCTGACGGACTGGGTAGTCGCTCCCGCAGTCATATCGGTTCTAGGAGAGCGGTCGAGCTGGCTCGCGAGGTTGTTCTCGATCTGAAAACCTCTACCAGTGCCGACGTACCTGCTCAGTTGAGTCGAGCATGGCGGTCTGCATTCGCGAATCGCTATGGCGATTATGAGACTACATGCCTCTGGGCGTGGGTTGATGCTGATGGGCAGGGGCACGTCTGGCAGGCGGGAGATGGTTTGATGCTTATCCGCAGCCAAGGCAAGTTCCGGATTCTATTGGATCAGAAGGACGGGTTTGGCAATCAGACAACGACGCTTGCGCAGGCCGAGACCGAGGGTGCCGTCAGTGCTGATATCACACTGACCTCACCAGGTGACGGTGTACTTCTGATGACAGACGGAATCTCGGATGACCTTATCCCGGAGCAGCTGGAGCCATTTTTCAACGCGATTTATCGACGCCAGAAGCGAAGCAGCAAACGGCGAATGAAGCGCTGGTTGGAGACAGAGTTAAAACAGTGGTCCACGCCACGCCACGGCGATGACAAGACCATCGCAAGCATTTTCAGAATGGATTAAGCACATGAGCACGACAACCAAACCGAAAGCAGCCCGCGTTGTTCAGGATACTAAGGGAACTAGTTATCAGCTTGTTCAGGAAATAAGTCGAGGCGGGCAGGGTATTGTCTACCGCACCAACCATCCAGAGGTGCTGGTCAAAGGTTTCACCAATAAAGATGAACAGGCTATTGGGCGATGGCGCCGGCACATCGAGTGGTTGGTTCGCCAGGATCTGGGGGCGCTCAAACTCTCCAGACCTTTAATCATGCTCGCTCCGCCACGGAACGGCTACGTTATGGAACTGATGGATGGGTTGGTTCCTCTTCAGAGCCTTCTGGACAGCTTCGTCAAGGCTGGGGAAGAAGCCTCGGAGGATTATCTCAAGCAAGGAGGGCTTCGCAGGCGCGTGCGTATGCTTTGCCAGCTAGCGCGAACGCTCAACCAGCTCCATGCCAGAGGCATGCTTTATGGGGATCTTTCCCCTTCCAATATTTTTGTTTCCGATGATGCTGAGCATGCCGAAACTTGGCTGATCGACTGTGACAACATCAGTCTCGAATCGCATAATGGACTGACATTGCACACGGTTGATTATGGTGCTCCTGAGGTTGTTCGGGGCGACTCGTTGCTGTCCAGCCTCACTGACTGCTGGAGTTTCGGGGTTATTGCTTATCAGTTGTTGACACACAATCACCCGTTCAAGGGCGACATGATTAATGATGGCGAGCCCGAAGATGAAGAGGCCGCCATGCGCGGCGAACATCCCTGGATAAACGATTCTGAGGATTTCGACAACGAGTGTTCAGGCAACCTGCCTCTGCAGTTAGTCGACCATAGCCGCTTACCTGAGCTTTTCCGACGTTGTTTTGAGGAGGGATTGACTAATCCGTCAGAGCGCCCCTCCATGGCGGAGTGGCTCGAAGCTTTGAGCGAGAGCGATGAGCGAATGGTTCTTTGCCAGAGTTGTGGGGGGCATAACCTTTTGCCGGCCAATTTTGGTGGCGATGAAGGGGAGGAATGCTTTTTTTGTCCGTCAGCCATTGATGAAAACCTGGTGCTATTTGAGGAGTTTATTGTCCCTCCACAAGAAAACGAGGTTGTTCCAGAGGCGGATGACTGGGTGTCCACGGGCAGGAAGGTTGTCCTGCAGCCCGGAGAGAAACGTGAGCTCAAGAGGCTGATGCCAACATTCAGCTACGACCGCTGGCCTGAAGATCACCTGCAAGTGGAATATACGGAGCCTGGGCTCGGGATTCGTCCACTGCCAAACGGTACCGTTCATGTTCAGCGGGGGAAAACCGTAAAGCAGGTAGACAGTTACCAGGGGCTGAAAGAAAGCCTGCGGGGAAAATACGACACGCCTTATTGGATTCACATCGGTGAGCTGCAAGATCAGCACATCGTCTGGCAGTTCAGGTGGTGATGAATCATGGAACTTAAAGATTTCCCGCTGTTTTCAGAAGACCTGCTTACCCTAACAAGCAAAGAAGACCTGAGCGGTTTTCAGTCCGGTCACAAGGTGCAGTTCCAGCCATACGATGATGACTGGATGGCTATTCAGGGCGATGCTCGCGTGGTTATAAGCTGCAGCCCAGTTGATCGAGTGCTGTTTGAACGCCTTGCCCAGAGAGACCAAGTGCAATGGTTGCTCACGACAACGCGTAAAGGGCAGTTGCTTGTTCAGTATTGCGCGCCAGTTGAGGTTTCGCCCATGGGGCTGGAACTTGGCTTGGATGAGCTGATCCTTGATGACCTGTACGGCAAACAGGAAATAGTTGAAAGGAATGTTGACCTGGCCTGCCGTTGGTTTGAATCCCAGTTTGTGGTGGATGCGGAAGGTGAGTATTGGCTAGCCCTTGCCAGGTTTTCTAATCGTGCTGCAAAAGGTGGTTTCCAGCTTTTGGGTGATGGGTGGCGGGCAGATGTAGAGCGCAGAGATGATGGCGCCTTGCTGGTCAAGAGAGTTACCCGACATGTCCGGAAAGGCAGTGCGTTCTCCTTACTGACCGGAGAGTTCACTTTCGTGGATGCATCTGTGGCGGCTGCACTGAACAGTGGATCTCAACAGGCAATCCTTGATGCGACTCTGCGAGATAACGAAAGCTATCTGGAGCTGTGGAACCTATACAACGATAAGGAATGGCAGAACGCGCTTAATCAGGCGGAGACCCTGCGGTCCCTGAGGTTTGTAGTCTGCGAGGCCTTTGAGGATGGGCGGGAGAACGCCTGGCGCCTGATTCCGAGAACACCCGATGATTATCGGGAGTTTCGTGATCGTTGGACTGGTCTTGATCTTCCTGCGAACACACAGGTGGATATCGGCGTAAATCCGCCGGATTGGATGGAAGAGTTGGCTACGGATGAAACTCAGGGCGACGCTGCTAATACGCCGCGAGGCACGATTTTATTCAAGTCGGACCATTTGGTTTTTCGTCCCGCCTCCAATCGAAAAGCTGTGCGGCCACGAGAGAAGGAGGGTTGGCTGTACCTGTCACTGGCTGGTTACCGAACGGTAGGCAAGCGCCGGCTTACTGCCAAGCAATCCATTGATTCAGGAAAGCGTCTGCCTCAGCTGAAATGGCTTCTGGAAGGCGTTGCAGTGCCTGCGGCACGTCGTAGGAGAATTGATGGGCTCACACCCTATGCAAAAGAGACGTTCAAGGGAGGAAAACCAACGGAAAAGCAGAACCAGGCATTGGATGCTGCACTGAATACCCCGGATCTGGCGATCGTTATTGGACCTCCCGGTACTGGTAAAACCCAGGTGATTGCGGCTTTGCAGAGGCGCCTGGCCGAGGAGTCTCAGGACCAGAATCTCTCTGGACAGGTTCTGATAAGCAGCTTTCAGCATGATGCTGTCGATAACGCTCTGGATCGCAGTGATGTTCTGGGTCTGCCTGCTACACGGGTAGGCGGGAAGCGTGGTTCTGGTGACGAGGAAACTCTGATCGCCCCATGGTTAGACCGTCACACGAGCTATCTTCGGGAGAAAGTCGCGGCGGAGTACGAGAAGTTTCCCGAGCTCGAAAAGATCAAACAATTATCTGAGTCTTTGGCCTTCATCCGGGTGGCAGGATATGAACCTGATCGCCTTGCTGATGAACTCGAGCAAATCTTGACCAGGGTAAGGGAACTTGAAGCCCATGGTCTCATACTTCCACCCGGCGTAGAGGCGCAACTGGAAGACTACATCAGCGAATTACGCAGCAGTCATCACAGTGCAGGGAAAAAGGTAGGGCGTGACCCCTCTGTGCTCCGCAAAATCAGGTCTCTGAGGGAGACTGAGACTTCGTTTCAGGACGATGGTCCAGACCGAGCTTGGGATCTGCTGAATTGGCTGAAACGCAATGATCCGCGAGCTGACGGTGAACTTCTTTCCTTTTTGGAACAGCTTGCTGACGCAGAACAGCCAGATAAGTCGAGCCTGATGGAGCTGGTTAGCTGGAAGAGTCGGCTTTTGGATCTGAACCTGCCGGACTATCGCCCCCCAGAGTTGAGATTCCGGATTGGCGAGAAAGGTCTAAAACTGCTGAATGATTTAGAGAGACTTATCGAGAGCAAGGTTCAGAAGCGCAAACAGGGCGTTGCCTGGGTGCTTGAACAGCTCTCGGATAGCCTCAGTCTTGACCGTCAGGCCGCCCAATCCGTTGTGGATGAATACTCCATGGTGGTGGGTGCCACCTGCCAGCAATCTGCTGGACAGCAAATGGCCAATCTAAAATCGGTGGCTGGCTTTGATACTTCTGAAATCGAATTCGAAACAGTAGTCGTGGATGAGGCGGCACGTGCTAATCCGTTGGACTTGTTTGTCCCGATGGCGATGGCGAAGCGACGCATTGTTTTGGTGGGGGATGACCGGCAGTTGCCACACATGTTGGAGCCGAATATTGAAGGGCAGCTGCAGGAGGAACATCAACTCACCGAGCAGCAACTGGAGGCATTCCGGTCCAGTCTGTTTGAGCGACTGAGAATCAAGCTTCAGGATCTCGAAAAACAAGATTCAATCCGACGGGTTGTGATGCTCGATACCCAATTCCGAATGCACCCGGTTCTGGGCGATTTCGTGAGTCAGCATTTCTATGAGTCGGCAGGGCTTGGGAAAGTCCACTCCGGCCGAGGCGCTGAGGACTTCTTGTTTTCGGAGCTCTTCCTCAGTGGGATGAAAGAGCTGGGAAATTATTACCGGGATCGTGTTTGTCAGTGGATCAATGTCCCGCCGGCAGACGGCAAAGCAAGTAAGCGGGGGACGAGCCGCGTCAGAGAAGCGGAGGCTGAACGAGTCGCTGATGAGGTTAGGCGTGTTATGGAAGCCGGTGGCGAAAGCCTTTCGGTTGGTGTGATTACGTTCTATGCCGCTCAGCGGGATCTGATTATGGAGAAGTTATCCCAAACCAGGGTTAACGGAACACCGTTGATGGTCAAGCAAGAAGGTGGGTATGAGCCACATGATGATTTCAAATGGACACGGAAGCAAAACGCAGACGGATCCTACAGCCAGGAAGAAAGGCTTCGAGTTGGGTCAGTGGATGCCTTTCAGGGCAAAGAGTTTGATGTGGTCCTGTTGTCTTGCGTGAGGACCTACCAGGCGATGAAACCTTCAAAAGCTCAGGGGGCAGATGTTGATGAGCGGGATAAGCAACTGAACCGCCAGTTTGGATTCTTGAGGTTACCAAACCGGATGAACGTGGCAATGAGCCGCCAACGACAGATGTTGATATGCGTTGGTGATGCTGGTCTGGCAACCAATGCGGATGCCGAAGAAGCAGTCCCTGCTTTGGCCGGATTCTACCAATTATGCGGAGGTGATTATGGCAGCCTTCGCTGAGAGCGGAACCTATCTGAAGTTCAGTAAACGTCCAAGGTCAGAATCTCGGTCAGTTTTGTGGCCGGTCCTTGTGCATCGAGTCCTTTACCCGGAGCCTCGCCAGCCCGAGCTGAACCTTTTTCAGCGCGCAGTTCTTGGACTGATTAGGGCTAATCGCACTAAGCAGGCTGATATTGCCGGGTTGACAGGCTTACACCCTGAACTGATCACCTTGATAGTCGCACAGGGTATCAGTAACGGTTGGTTGATGTCGGCTGCGGATAAGTTGACCGATAAGGGCCAAAGCCTGCTGGATGATGAGGATGACGAATCTACTAACCTAAAAGCCGGTTTTCTGCTGCAGGATGCGATAACCGGAGACTTCTGGCCTCGAATGGTCACGAGGCTAGAGCAGGTCGAATCTGTCGACCCTCAAGCCAAGTTTCCGGAATTTTCCATCGAGAGGAAAACGGGCAAGACGTTTAGGCCTTTTCTTGCCAGAGCAAACAAACAGAACCTCCCCAGCCTCGATAACGATTTATTGGCTAGAGCCTACCGGGAATACAGAAAGGATTATCGCTCAAGCCAGCAATTGGGCGAAATGCATACCACATCTGAATATGTGCGTTTGCAAGGCGTTCAGCGCCTCGACGAATCCCCTGAAGCGGCAAGAATTGTGGTTTGGGTGACCGGTGACGAGGAAGGCGACGAGCTTTGGTCGGTCAATGATCCGTTTGGTCTACGGGAAAATGCTTGGTGGCTTGAGGATGCTCTGAGGCAACTGCTGGAATCTGATACGAATCTTCGGACATACCTGGCACGACTGATTGGAATTCCCGATGTCGGGGCAATGACCAACGAGCAGTGGTTGAAAGAAATACAGAAGAGAACTGAGCTCGATATCTTGATCGAGTTTCCATGGGTGGAGGCACAGCCAGATATTAAGCGATATTTTGCCCGGTTATTGAAGTGGAGGCACAAGATCGATTCAGGCTTGGCTTGGGACTCAGACTTGGAGGCAGCTCTCGGCGATTGCCAGAAGCTTCTTGAGGTTGTCATGCAGTGGTTGATTAAGACTTATCCGGCAAATATTGGTCAGATTCCGAAATCTGGAAAGCCGGATTGGAGTTTGAATGAACGATTGTTGGGCGCGCTGGCGATTCCTTCTTTCAACAGTGAGGTTACTCGATCATTGGCGAGGCAGGATTTGCGTCAAGTAATCCGAGCATGCCAGAACCCCACTAGTTCTCTCAAAGCGCTACTGTTTGCGGCAGGAATGGGAGCTCTAGCTGACCATCAGCATCCCCTCAAGGTCCTATCAGACGAGGATTTACAGATAGCAAAGCTGTTAAAGCTGGCGGATCTTCGCAACCAAGGTGGTCACGCACAAAGTCGCTTTAACAAACGGAAGATCGAAGAGATTTCCCAAGAATCAGTGATCGAAAATATTGAATACGCAAAGAATTTCACGGAATGCTTTAAGGATTGGATGTAATGGCTAAGAGAAATGGAAATAAGCGCAGCTCAGCTCAAGGAATGCCAGATAAATCAGCAGGCCCAGCTCGTCAGACCTCGTCACTAGAAAAATATATCCCGATGTGGACCGCTTCATTCGAGAATGCGTCAAAGGTATACCAATCCCTTGGCTCCAGCATGGATATCGATGTTGACCAAGAATGGCTTGGGAAAGTACTGGATACGTTACAGAAGGCTGACGACACGGCTCCCGTAGTCCGGTGGATAGAAAAATTCGCGGATGTATGTAAAGAGCTCGGTAAATATCAGGAGAGGCTCAATGATGAGTATCTCGAGCGGTGGGAGCAGGCCAGTAAATTGGGCGAGGACAATGATTCCGAGAGAAAGCGTCTTGAAGACGAAGCCCAACTCATCGAGAAAGAGCGGGGCTCCCTGGAGCAGCGGACTGCTGAATTGGATGAGGCCGAGCGCCGGGTGGCCACCAAGAGGAGTGAGCTACTGAGCACGGAGCGATCCCTGAAGCAGAGAGAGGCAAACGCCGAGGCAGGATTTGCCGAGCAAAATGAGAAAGCTCTTAAACAGCTTGAAGCACAACAGCAACAGTTGGCGAGGCAGAGAGAGGCTGATCTTGAAGAGCTGCAAAACCGGAAGAGGGCTTTAGCCGATGAGATCAGGCAGGCCGAGATGCAGCTGTTGGAAATCAAACATAGTTGCTCGGAGGCGGAGGCTGAGCGCACGAGACTGCTCGATCAGCGCGAGCAAGAGCTTGGGCAGGAAAAAGCCAAACTGGACCGGGGTCGCGGCAGGCTGGAGCGGGAGTGGGCAGACCTGAAATCTTCACAAGTTTTAATCAAAGAAGAGGTCGCGACCGAATTGGAGCAAGAGCGGGCTGGATTCGAGCGGCAGCTCGAAAAAATCGCAGGACAACGCGATAAAGCTTGGGCTCAGACCCAGGAATTGAAAGAGCGATTGTATGATCTACAAGAACTTAGCAATGCCCTAGGCGAGAGAACTCCGGATGAAATTCTTGAGGGCCTTGAAAACCTGAAAAGCGAAAATGGGGACCTCAAAAGGAAGCTTGAAGAATCTGATGCCGCAGAATTGCAGCGTGATAACCAGTATTTACGTGACAAAGTTTCGGATCTCGAGCGAGATCTCGCTACCATGCGTCCCGACCTTGACGCGGCTCGTCGGGAATTAAGTGTTAAGCGTGTGGCGGCAACGGAGCTTGAGGCCATCGCCCGCGAAAAGCGTGTTCTTGAATCGCACAAGAATACCTTGTCCTTTCACATTGACGATCTTGAGAGTCGCATCGACCAGTTGACCAACGCACAGAAGGCGAAGACTTCTTTTCCCGCAATGTCGCATATGGACACTGACAAAAGCTTTCAGGCAAGTATCGAATTGGAACATGTTCCGGATTTGAAGAGCTTTGCTGGTGAACTGCGACACCGTATTGCCCGAGCTGAGAAGAACGTAGAGCTGTTTTATCCAATTGAGGATATCCGACTTCTTCTGGGTGGCTTAGCGATGAGTCAGTTGCATGTGTTCCAGGGGATCAGTGGTACCGGTAAGACCAGTCTTGCGAAGGCCTTCGCTAAGGCGATGGGTGGCTTCTGCCAGGACATAGCTGTTCAGGCTGGTTGGAGAGACCGTGATGATTTACTCGGTCATTTTAATGCATTTGAGCGTCGGTTTTACGAGAAGGACTGCTTGCAGGCATTATATAAGGCGCAGACCCCTCACTGGCAGGATACCTGTAATGTCATCCTTCTCGATGAGATGAACCTCTCACGCCCTGAACAGTACTTTGCGGAGTTTCTATCTGCTCTTGAAAAGAACAACCCGGACGAGCGATTGATTAGTCTTTCAGAAACGGCGTTGCCCGGAGCGCCCAATATGCTCCGAGACGGTCGTCAAATCCTTGTTCCAAAAAATGTCTGGTTCATTGGTACGGCAAACCACGATGAAACGACAAATGAGTTGGCAGACAAGACGTACGACCGCTCTCACGTAATGACGCTGCCAAAGCAGGACGATAGTTTTGAAATCAGGGAATATCAACCTACAAGCTACTCCTTCAGGTCGTTGCAAAACGCTTTTGATAACGCCTGTAAGGAGCACGAAACATCTGTAAAAAGTTTGCTGGGTAAGTTGACCGGTAATGGATTCACAAGACAGCTTGAGAATGACTTTGGTCTGGGTTGGGGAAATCGGTTTGAGAAACAGGCGCTGCGATTTGTCCCTGTGATGTTGGCATCAGGAGCGACTCGCGGAGAGGCTTTGGACCATCTTCTCGCAAGCAGGGTGATGCGCCAGGGTAAGGTGACTGGTCGCTTTGATGTAAACGCAGACTCGGTGCGCAAACTAATGGCTTCTTTGGAAACATTCTGGGACCAGTCGGGCCTTGATAGCGCACCGGTTACGTCACTTGAGCTGCTAGAGAAAGACATTAAGCGCAAGGAAGGTGGCTTTTAATGTGGTTGGACCGCCTCACAGGTGAACGTCGTAAGGATTTGCCCGAAGTTATAGGGTCGGGGCGATATCTGGCTGAAGCGAAATTAACTGATCAACATAAGGTGGGCCCAGGAGCCGGCAGCCTATTGGTCGATGATGGTAGTGAAGTCGCCATTGTTGATGGCCAGCGGAAATCCTTCAGGCTGCCCGCCAGATCTCTGGCCCAGAAGGTGGAGTTATTCGAGCGTATCCTCGATACGATTGATTCGAGCATCGATAACGAGACTGAGTTGGCCTCTCCGTTGATGCCTGAGGGGGTAGTCAATGAAGATAGCCATTTGAACTCTTTTGACTCAAAACTGCTCAAGATTATCGGGGCAGGGCATCTTCATCAGATATCGATGAGACCGCGATTGGATCTGCACTATGAAGATGAAGTCACAGATGTCGCGAGGGCGAAGAGATTGGCCAAGGGGGCGTTGGTTCACCTCGCCTCACATTCTGAATGCTGGCAACGGCAGACCTTGTCCGGTGTGATACCCAAGAGAGTGAAGGCCCGGTTCAGTGAGGACGACTTTAATATTTACGAGAACCGAGTTTACGCACGGTTGCTCGACAAGATAGAACAATATCTGAGCAAACGAGTCGGTACGCTACGGCAGTTGCAGACTGCTGTTAGTGAGGCTTTGGAGTTCTACGGAGCTAATGACCTGCATCATCGCCTGACCGAAGAGATTTGCAGGCTTTGGGGAAAAGCCTTCACGCAGGATTCAACCAGCAAAGCGTCCGAACAGCTCACGAAGACGCTTGAGCAGCTCGAGAATGCACTGGGAATAGTGCGTGGCCTTAAGCAGAGAGGCCTTTACCTATTGGTTAGTCGCGCCGCACAGATCGGAGATGGACTCCATCTTACGAATATCCTAAGTCATGATCAGCATTACCGCCATTTACCGATTCTTTGGAACGAGTTGAGGAATGTCATTGGTGGCAAACGGACAACACCTGATGAACGAAGAGAACTAAATGAAGGACTGAATCGTGCCTATTCGAGGTATGCCGGGCTGGTTCTGCGTCATGCGTTGACCCCTTATCTCGGAAATGAGTTTTCATCCAATTGGGCCGGCCTTAATCTCAAGCTTAAACAGGTGGGCCTCGATTGGCAGTTACTTTTATCGCCCAGTGACTCGAACAGAGCAGAGCGAGTTCTGCTTGAAATTGTACCTTGGATGGGACTGAGCGACCGTCCGGAGGACGTTCAAGCCGATCAGAATGATGAGCGCCTTTCCGCGAGGATATTAGCTTGGCCAAACTTGAGTGACGATCGTTTATACTCCGGTGAAGATGCTATCGACGGTGTGTGGGTGCAGCTATCTCCATTCGATCTGTATGGCGTCGAGAGGTTTGGTCGTCTGGTTGATCAGCTACTGCAGAGAGAGCTGGTGTCTGGATACGGTCGCCCAATCATCAAGGTGCCAACTAGGTCCCTAGAGGTGGCAGAGAATGTTAAAAGGCTGGCGGTAAACAGGGAAAAGTACCAAATCAGAGTTCTTGAGGCTTTGTCCCCAGTAGATCTTTCGAATGTGGAACGTTCACTGGAAAGCGAAAATGCTGCAGCCCAAGCTTCTGAACTTGATCGGAGACACCAAGAGATTGTGGCGCTCCAGAAATGCCCGGTTTGCGCCGGATCCGTTAAGGTTATTCATCAAGAACCTAGTGGATTTGTTGCTGACTGCGGTCCTTGTAAGACGAAGCGGTATTTGCGGAGCAATGGGGCAGGGCTGGAGTATGAGCAGAGTCTCGCTGGCTTAAGTGATTTCAGGTTGGTGGGTAGAAGGAGTTATTCGTTTCAGATTGGATGGCAGCCATTAAACAAAAATGTCGCTGGTCGAGCGTCATTTTCATAAGCCAACAAAAGCGAAACGGCTCTTACTATGTCCAGTTTTAGTACAGGATAAAAAGTCGTACTCAATGGTGCTCAGAGATAACCAGCACTATCCGTTTGCTGAATTAGCCAACATATTGGTACCCGGCGTTCTGCAATGCTTCTTTTAGTGACTCCTCAGGGGGTTCTTCATAAATTAGCGTCGTAGACGGCGAAACGTGGCCAGCAATTTTTTGAGCGACTTTAACTGATTTTTTTTGTTCGTGAATGATATTTGTCATTAAAGTCCTCCGTCCGCTATGGGAACTTGCCCTCTCAATACCCGCCCAATGTCTCTGCATCAGCGCTAAATGCTCCTGAAGTGTATTGGGAGAGTATGGGCCTCCTTTCTGAGTCAGGAATAGAGAATCAGTCTTTTTCACCGAAGGCTGCGCGGCCAAGCGGATGAAAAGGTAATTTTCTATAGCCGTTCTCAGCGCAACGTCATTCATCGGAAGATCGCGCGATTTACCGCGATGCTTCTTAACCTCGGGATAAAAATCCTCCGGTTTGATCTCGGCGCCGGCTTTAGCCATGGTTTCAATTCGCTGAACAAGCTGGTGGAAATCGTAAACACTGAAGCTGATCCGACGGCGTTGGTAAGTTGATTTGGATCGCCTAAGAGCATCGGCACCTTTGGTGTAGGCCGCAGGCAACGCCAGGATTTCTTTAAGCTTGAAGGAACGCTGGCCAGAATTGTCAGGGCCGAGTTCGGCAACGTCTTTGATCTGTAAAAGCGCAATTTCCTGGACTCGCAACCCAAGCTTGAAGCTAATCTGCACCAGCGCCGTATTTTTTCCCGGATAGCGATGCTCTTGGATCGCGCTCAAGAGGTGGGCGAACTGATCTGGCGTTAGTACGCGTGCCTGGCCGGTTTTGCTCATTAGCATTGCTCCTGGTAACGCATAGGTGCAGCAGGAAAGGGCGAAAATAAAATCCGTAATAATGTTATTTTAACGGATTTTAGCCTGGTTGCTTGAAGAATATCAGTCATAAGGGCAATCAGGCCCACCATACTCGGCACCGACAGGACCGCCGACAGCACCTTCCAGCTTTCGCTTCCTGATCCAAGCTAGTGCGATGTCATCCATGATCTCTGCGGGTATTTCTACCATGACGACTTCGATAGTCTGATCCCGAAAGGTTTCCTTAGTTACTTGGAACTCAGTGGGGCTGCTGAGCTCCAGGAATACATTCTTGGGCTCTTCAGAGAGTAGCTCCTGAATGTAGAGATGGTGGCGAGGACCACTCGTAATCGACGCTTTCGTACTCATTCGATTAATCCTCCATTTCTGGCGAGAGAATTTGAAAGTCGAAGCCGGAGGCGCAGTAAGGCAGAGAACCAATGGCCTCGATGTTATTCACGCAACGACGCGCAGCGCGATTCATAGTTCACGCTGGGGTGGATTATCTATCAGGGAACATCAGTGGACTATTGATTCACCCCCAAATGAAATCAGAGAGTTAACCCTTATAGTACTTGTTGTGGAAATTAAGTACTTGTTGTGGAATTTTTTAGCACTTGTTGTTGTCGCCCAGCAAATTCCCGTATACATCGATGACTTCACATCTAAGACTGCGCATAATGTATATTATGTTAAATGCTGTGGAGCCGTTGGAGCAGATCTCGGGAATTTCCGCCAGTTCATCGTTTTGTCTTACACGGTCCTCCAGCGCTTCAGTCTGTTCTGCTAAGTATTTGAGTTCTTCAGTGATCAGAAGTATCGGCACTCCGAAATCAGTGGGCGGCGCAAAAGCTTTAGGCTGGTCAATGTAAAGCCAGGTGAACCATACGCACAGTATGACCATCGAAATTGAAATGAGGGTCATAGCTCCTTTGAGCAGCTTGGGCAGCTGAAACCGATAACTCTTGCTCGAGCAAATCGTATTCTTTCTTCCATTTCTAGTTAGATCTCCCCTAACCCAGCTTTATTTTGAACTCTTGACCTTCAAGGTTTCCGCGAAATGCGACTGATCCTGATCCCATATTAGGTCCACCCAGAGTTGGTAATAGTAGGAAAACTCTAATCTGCGGCGCAACTAAAACAGGGATGGTTACAACCGACATCATGGATGCTTTGTGTAACGTCCCTCTCCATTGACAACTTAGCCTAATCTATTAACGGGGTTGACTCGTGGATCCTCAAACCATTCGAAGTATTTTTCGGTACCTCCAATACCTTCTTCAATCAAATCGTCTTTTTTCGGATCGGAAATATCAAAATCAACAGTTCCGACGTCGAGGGTGTTGATATAAACGGTTCTCTGCCAGTCGTCGCCATGCAGGTGGAGGTTATTTTGGACGTTCATCAAAGCACCAAAGAGTGAACGGGCGTAGTCTGTAAAATTTTCGATCGGCTTGCCTTTGATTGGCTCATCGTAACGATAGAGTCCAATTTCATCCCTTTTGTCCAGGCGCAGTCCCAGTGTTTGACAATTATATATGTAAGGGCTTCGGCCTGGCCGCTGTAGCTCCAATCGCGCATTCTCTTTGTTGTAGTATTCGGTAGTCCGAGCAGCGTTGCGATCCCTTCTCATATCGATGTAGCGTTTTCGGTCAAACAGCTTGATGGGATAGTTGAGCTGGACACCACCGTCAACGTACACATCCCTGCGCTTACCATAGCGAACGGCAGTGAAAAACAACGGGAGAGACATCGAAATTCGAACGGCAGTAGCGAGCTCCATTGACGCATGCCGCTCGGCAGAGAAGACCTCCGCATAGCCGGTAGACAAATTAGTACCCACCACATAAAGGCTGGGCCGCCCCTTTTCCAAAAGATCTCCAAATGTTGCTCTGCGACTTCCTAATCGCGCTTCTATAAGATCGCCTATCCAGCCCTTAAAGAACTCTCCCTTATGCCAGCCAAATAATTCCGCCAGCCTCACGGTGTCCCGTATGATGCCAAACGAATCATCCATGAATTCGCGAAAATCAGTTGAGCGGAGTATCTCTTGCTGCTCTGCAATGGTGTATCCCAGCGAGAAAATCAGTGCATTGATTGCTCCAGCACTTGTGCCACCGACCCTCACTATGTCCGGAAGAATGCCTCGCCCCTCAAGAATTTGCATTGCACCGACGTATGCGATGCCTTTGACGCCGCCTCCCTCAAAGATTAAATTTTTAAATTGGCTAGCCATATACATTTTCCTCCTGAAAACGCACGACCGCATGATTGAGGGCCATCAAGATCGCTACTGGCAGGACTTCAGAGAGAAACGACCTCTCACACGAGGGGGCGGAGTATTCAAAGCATAGTAAAGCCTAGTGAGATTGCTAAATACTTATATTCCGAATCTATCCGATGTGATAACAGCCAGATCCCGAAATTTACTTTAAGTTTGTTTAGCAATTTGGCGAGCCAGTCGCTGAAATTTCGTTGCTGAGATTTAGTACTTTTTGTGGTCGTCCAGTTATTTCGCCGATATCGTTGGTAACGGCCTCGAGGCAGTGCAGGCAGCCAAGGATTTCGACTATGACATCATTCTCATGGATATCTTTATGCCTGGTGACCAGGAAAAATTCCTCAGTGCGGGTATGGATGATTACCTGGCTAAGCCCCTGAACAAGAGCACGTTGATAAAGATGCTGAACAAATGGATTTTGCAGGAGGCGGGTACCTAGTAAAAGGGATACCCACGTCATGATGCTTTCTGTGCTCGTTCAAGAACCATCACAGCCACTTAATTCCCTACATCTGTATCGCACCGACGCCCAGGCCCTGTGTCTATTTTTTGATCACCATACCTATAAGCTTTCAGTGAACACTGGAGGTGAATTATGGCTACCCTTAAGTCTCTCGTTTCACGGCTCAGACTCTATCGGACACACCACGCAACCCGACGCGATCTTTCCCATCGATTGCACGGGATGAGCTCTCAGGAATTGGATGCGCTTATTCGAGACATCGGAATTTCCAAATCAGAAATGCTCGAGGAAGCAAGCCGGCCTTTCTGGAAAGCTGGGCCCGTTGATGGGTCTAAGGCCAAGTCAGTACGAACAGATCGAAAGCAGCCCTGGAGCTACGCGCTCAAGGTGCTGGTTAAAATCAGACCGCAAAGGCACTGCTCCGAGAAATCACGGATGGCAGGAACGTAGAAGTTACACTAGGGTTCTGTGCACACTTGAAAAAGGCGGAACACGATGAGCGAAAGAAAAGGACAATATTTTGGTGCCAAATGCTGGCAGCAAGGGCTAAACGTCAACGAAACAATTGCCGAAGCCGCCAAAGAGATAGGCATAGACCAGTTGTCGACGGATCCGCGCACCTGGCCACCATTCGTCCATGGTGCCGAAGAGGCTTGGCAGGATAAGAACCTGGCGCACCTTGATGAACAGGCAAGGCTGCGTGATCTGCAGAAAGCCTAATCGTTCCTGGCTATTGAGACTAATCTAAAGCATGGGTTGCTCTAATTTGGGTGGCCCGTGTTTTTTATTCTGGATCTGTGTTCACCAGTTCCTCGTCATTCTCATCCCAATAGCTAGACTTTTGGTCAGCATGGCGGAATAAGCTGTTCGCCCTTTATAGCGCTGGCCAGGATTTAGATAGACTGGGGCAAAGCAACAGAGAAACCATCCGCCGCCATGATCAATTTCCGATTGCCCACCCTGCTTTTCGCTTTCGTCGTGTCTATCGGCGCAGGTTATTCTGGCTCGGCTATGGCGGCACTCGATGACTTGCTCCCACCAGTACAGACCGAAACTGAACGATTCCCTCCTGCGGAAGATGAAGACGCCGAGACTTCAGGCGAAACAGAAGAGGCGGAAGAAGAGCCGGAACCCCAACTTGAGCCGGTCAGACCTGAAATAGAAGCGCCAGACGAACCCCTGGTGAGCTCCCTGCCCACGCCCAAAACCGCCGATATTCAGCAACAGATTCAAAAACTGCGCGACGCCCTGGACGGCCGGCAACATGCCCTCAGCCTGAGTGAACAACGCCTGGACTACGCCGAGTCACTGCTGAACCGGCTGAACAACGAATACGAAAGTTTTGAGCTTCGCCTGGAACGAGCGGGCCTGAATCTGACGGACGACTACGCGAATCTGCTTCGGCAGCGGCTTGAGCGTTTGCGGGATCAGACCATTGCTGCCGGGCTAACTAAAGGTATTACCGCCCAACTGTCAGCCGCGCGAGAAGAACAGTTGCGGTTGGAAGAGTTTGAAGCGGTGATTGAACCCGACGACGATGCCCGTGGCAGGCTCGCAGTGAAGCGTGCGCAGCTTCTTCGGCAATTACACAGCACGGTCACCAAGCATATTGAGGTACTGAACGAGTACTACAACATTGTTATTCAGCTCCAGGATCGGCTTGAAGCCTATCAGACACTGCTTCAGCAGCGGCTGTTCTGGTTGCCCAGCACCGAGCGGGTTGATCTGACCATTTTCAGCGAGGTTTTTCGGGGACTCGCCTGGTTTGTCTCCGGCTTTAAATGGGAGTCTTTGAAGGAAGCTGTTTCGGTATCGATCGATGAGAACTGGCCGCTAATGAGCCTGCTAACCGCCCTACTCCTGATCATGGCGATCCGCCGCCGGGGGCTTCGTAAGGCGCTTGTCGACACCGGCTACCACGTTGGCAATGTGCGCCGGGATCGTTGGCAATTTACGTTTTCCGCGCTCATATACAGTCTGTTGCTGGCCTTGCCGGGCGTAATTGCGCTGACCATCGGCCATTTGGCCCTGGAAGGTGGCAATCGGTTCTTGCATGCATTGTCCCGGGGCATGTCCAACGCCGCGTTTGTCGCTTTTCTTCTGCGCGGGATTTTCACCGTGGCCTACAACAAAGGCTTGGGTGAGCGTCACTTCCAGTGGAAATCAAACACGCTACGGGTGCTTCGCAAGCAAATCCCGATTTTGCTGGCGGTACTCATCCCGATCATCATTGTGATGCCAGCGATGTCGACCACCAAGGGCGCGGTATTCAGTGACAGCCTGGGGCGGCTGCTGTTTGCAGTAGCATCAATCGCCCTCGCCTTTTTCGCCCAGCGCTTTATGTCGGCGGTACGTAAGGACCAGCCGAACAGGAAAGTGCTGAAGCTCCTCCACGGGTTTGCGGTTGCCATGCCGCTCATGCTGGCTTTCATTTCACTCTGGGGCTATCACTACACCGCGGTTCGTTTTGAGGGGCTGATGTTCATCAGTCTTTGTTGGCTGGCCTTTGTCATCCTGCTGCATTACCTGGGCTTGCGCAGTCTTACCGTTCGTGAGCGCCGGATGACACTCAAGCGCGTCATCGAGAACCGGGAAGCGGAGCGTAAGATTGCAGAAACCCGGGAGGCAGCAGAAACCTCTGGTGAAGGTGTGCCCTTAAGCTATGACATACCCCAGCGGGATATGGATGACATCAGCCAGCAAAGTGAAACCGTGCTGAAGATTTTCTCGCTGATATTGGCCGCCGCCGGCCTTTGGGCGCTGTGGGACAATGTTTTCCCGGCATTGGGAATATTCGACGAAATAACCCTGTGGACTATCAGTACGGGGATTGAGGGCGAAAGCCCGGTCCCGATTAATCTCGGAGACCTGATGGTTGCCCTGGCCATCGGCGTAGGCACGGTTCTAGCCGCTCGTAACCTGCCCGGTACCATGGAAGTTGTGTTCCTGAGCCGGCTCAACCTGGAACCGGGCGTGGGATACGCCATCACCACGCTGGCAACCTATACCATCGTTTTTATCGGCATTGCCGCCGCGCTTGCCGGGCTCGGCTTCCAGTGGTCAAAACTGCAGTGGTTGGTAGCGGCCCTGGGTGTTGGCCTTGGCTTTGGTCTGCAGGAAATTGTCGCCAACTTTGTCTCGGGAATCATCCTGCTGTTTGAGCGCCCGATCCGCGTTGGCGATACAGTCACCATTGGCGGCATTACCGGCACGGTTTCGCGCATTCGAATTCGGGCAACCACCCTGGTGGATTGGGATCGAAAAGAGCAGATCATTCCGAACAAGACTTTCGTGACCCAGGATTTGACCAACTGGACCCTGTCAGACCCTATCACCCGGGTGATCGTCCGCGTGGGCGTAGCCTATGGCTCCGATGTCGATAAGGTTCAGGAGTTGCTGCACCAGGTGGCCGTAGAGAATGAACGTGTGGTTGAAGAGCCTGCACCGGCGGTATTCTGCGTTGAGCTCGGTGACAGCCAAATCGATTTTGAGGTGCGCGTGTTCGTCCGGGATCTGCTGGACTTCATGCCGTTGTCTCACGAGTTGCATTCGGCCATCACCCGCACACTGAAAGAAGCCGGCATCCAAATCCCCTTTCCACAGCGGGATATTCACATCCGAACGGAACCCCTGCGCAAGGATTCTGGCCAACCCGAGTAAAATCAGGTCGCCGCGGCATTCAGTGGCTATTTTGCCCAGCTTGGATGAGCATCCGGCAAAACTTTATTAACTGGCGGTAATAAATATTGAGGGCCATACTTTAGGGACTCGGAGGGACCGGGTAGACAACGCGAACCATAAAAGAATGACAACGCGTTAATCTTATTTCGAATTTCTCGGCGTAGGACAACGGTGTTTGCCGATGATGTCCTGGAAAAAGCAGAACGGATTCAGCCTGCAGGAACTGCGACGGTGCTTACAAACCGCTACCAGCTTTCAGAACTGGTACACGGTCGCTTTGACCCTCGATAACCTCTCTGGCGCAGAAGCCTGGCGCCAGAGCGATGCCTCCGAATTCTATGACTTCCTCGATATCCGTGCTCGCTATGAGCAACTGATCGCCCTCCTCGACGAAGGGAATCACGAAGAACTCCTGTACGTTCTGAACGAAGGCATCCATGGCAACATGAGTGGCATGGGCCGACCGATTCTATATGACCGGGCGATGACCGGTACCAAGTGCCTGATTGATGAATACGTGACGGCCATTGCCGATGCGCTCTGGGTGGTTGCCGAGGCTCCCTCGGAAAAGATTTCACTGCAGGACAAAGTCGATTTCTTCCGTCGGGCCAGTCACTGTTATGGCCGCTCAGCCCTGATGCTCAGTGGCGGTGCCGGCCTGATCTACTCCCACCATGGAGTTGTGCAAACACTCATTGAGCAGGACCTACTGCCGAACGTTATCTCAGGCGCCAGTGCCGGTGCCTGGGTGTCGGGCCTGTTGGCCATGTACACCAATAAAGAGCTGAAATCGGGCGTGATTGGGGGCTATCGCTATGATTTTCCGATACACCTGAACCCATTGCGGGTTTTGGCAGGCTTGGAACCGGGCGTTTCGCCGTTGTCGATCAAACAGTGCGCGATGGACGGGATAGACAATCACATGACGTTCCAGGAAGCGTACGAACACACTGGACGCTACATCAATATTTCAATCGCGCCGGCTGAAAAACACCAGAATTCTCGTTTGATGAATGCCATTACCTCGCCCAATGTGTATATCCGTTCGGCCATGGATGCTTCCGGCAGCGTTCCGGGAGTGGTGCCACCCGTCACCCTCTATGCGCGCGGCGCCGATGGCAAACCCAAGCCGTACCTGCCTACGCGTAAATGGGTCGACGGCTCCTTTGCTGAGGATTTGCCGGCCAAGCGACTGTCCCGGCTGTTTGGGGTCAATCACTACATCGTCAGCATGATCAATCCGGTGGCCGTGCCATTTGTCGATGATCCAAAGCTGCGCACGCGCCGACGGATTCGCACCGTGGCCAATACCATGATGACCGATGCGGCCACAGATCTGCTCAGTGGCCTGGAGCACTGTCTGACTCGAGTGGGAGTTTCGTTCATCAGCCCGGCTATACTGATGGCGCACGGGGTGTTGAATCAGAGCTATACGGGCGATGTGAATATTATTCTTGAGAAAAGGAACTTCTACTGGCGCAACGTGCTGTTCAGTTATCACGGGGATGAGGAAATCGACAATCTCGTGCTCGCTGGCAAGCGCAACACCTGGCCTAAACTGGCGATGATCCGCAACGCCACTATGATTGGCCAGGAGCTGGATACCATCCTGGATTCGCTTGATCAGAAGGAATTTGGAGTCAGACCAAATGCCGGAGAACGTCGCAGGCTGACGCTACCTTCGGTGCCCTGTTAGTCCACCCGGGCAGCAATTTCCTCAAGCGTATTGTACTCACACT
Source organism: Marinobacter alexandrii (assembly GCF_005871205.1). GTDB lineage: Bacteria > Pseudomonadota > Gammaproteobacteria > Pseudomonadales > Oleiphilaceae > Marinobacter > Marinobacter alexandrii. The sequence continues at coordinate 495,307 of NZ_SWKM01000014.1, forward strand.
CGCGCTCAGCGATGAAGCTGTCGGCGGAGTCAATGAGGATATTGTCGTCACGCATGAAGCGACGGCCCAGCAACACAGGATATTTAAAGTTACCGCGGTCTGTTAGTGAGAACTGGGTTTCGTGCACAGCCCCTGCAATGCAGAAATCCATCTTTACCACGTACCGGCGTTGGGAGGGGGCGCTCTTGCGCTTGATGAGCACGGTGCGATGCACAGGGCGTTCAAATTCCAGGATGACGTCTTCGTGCTCAATACTGCCTTCGCTGGGCTGGTCTTCATGATCGCCCAGTGGCAGTTGGAACTTCACCCATTCTTCGTCGCCCTTCTTGAATCCTTCCACGTTCACTGCGTGTAATGAAGAAGTCTTGGCCCCTGTGTCCAGGCGAGCTTTCAATCGTACGCTGGTTTCATTCATGACCAGCCACTCAACGAAGCCGAGGGTTTCCGGAACAGATTTGTCCGAATCCTCAGACGCTTCTGCTAATGCGGCGCCCGCCGGCAGTGCCAGGGAAAATGCGAGTGCCAGTGAAGCCATAAGTTTCATTCAAAATCTCCTGCAAAGCATTGTAAATCTGGGAAAAAGCGAAGAAACCGTTTTTCCAGTTCAACGTCATTTGCCCGGATTTCGTCAATCATTCCGGTAAACTCATTGGCGAACCGAATGCGTCCTGCCACGCGATCGAGGGCGTAACCAATGCTCTCTAAATCCCGGTATGCACCGAACCAATCGTGCTCCACCATGCGTCGCGTCACCCTGGCCATTTTCTCGGGCATAAGGTGCTCATTAGACTGAAGTTCCTGGTAAATAAGCCCGACAAAGATATCACGATCGATCTGGCTAAAACGTTGCCAGTGTCTTAACAAATAGTGATCGTAAAGAATGTCGAGGGCAACGCCGGCGAACCGTCGCCGTTGCTTCGAAAAGATCGCCTTGCTGGCAAGGACCTCGGGGTGCTGGTCGGTGAAACTGTCGACCGCCCTGTGGTGGTAGATGCCCTGCTGCACGGGAGCCGGCAGCAGGGACACATCAATACCCCGGGTAAAATCGCCAAGAATACTGCCCACTCTAGCCTCGGGTGAATCCGGTGCGAGAAAGACATGGGCAAGGTGATTCAAGCAAACTCCTGGCGATTAAGGGATTAGAAGTTGAACTGCACGCCAACTCCAAGACCGTCTACGGTAACGTCATCGTCGTCATAGTAACGCATGTACTCAAGGTTACCAGAGACATTACGAGCGAACTCCATGTTCAAACCGACACCGTAAGATACGTCGCTGTCGTCGTCGGTAACGGTGTTGAACGGCCCTTCTGCCTCAACTTCAACCCGGGTGAAGCCAAGCACCGCGTAAGGCGTTACAGGGGATTCGTTGACGATGTTGAACGTGGCATAACCACCAAAGAAGTTGTCGACGGAATAATCGATACCACGGACGCGATCGTCATCCACGCCAAATCCGCCCCGGGCTTCAAAGCCCAAAAACGGAGTGGCCATGACCCCAGCCTTGGCCGAGAGCGTGCCCACATCGGCGTCATCGCCTCCGGCGTCGAGACTCATGAAGGTGTAGTTAAGGCCAGTGTAAACCCCACCAACACCGGATTTGTACATGTCTTGAGCGTTCGCGGCACTGGCGACAAAAAGGCCTGAGGCCAAGACGACGGCAAATGAACGTGAATGTTTCATTGCTTGTTCTCCTTATCGAGCAAAGTATGGCTCTCTTTAGAAGTTGCACCAATAACACGGGCAATACCAGAGCCCAGATCCCCATTTACCCCTTCTTTACAGTGATTTAATGCTCTGTTAATTCGCACACCGTAAGCGCCGTTTTCTTGCGGAAGCCGTCACCCACAGGTATTCTGACGCCGACTCTTGTTTCAGCTGGCCTGAGCATTCTTTGAGAAACCTCTATCCCGTAATCTTCATTGTTAGTGTCATGTTTGTGCTTTTGAGCATTTTCATGACGTTACCAGTCATTTTTCTGGCAGGTTCTATCGCGCCGAACGCCTCGGCGTTTGCAGAATCGGCCAGTATTGTCTGTGGCCTCGGGATTCTTGGCATCGTTACCACCTACCGGCAGTCTCGCGATTTGAAGCCCCGGTTCATGTTTGTCCTGACGGTTTCCAGTTGGTTCATTCTCACCCTGTGTTCCGCGTTGCCGTTTTACCTCAGTGGTAACGACATCTCCGCGCCGGATGCCTTTTTTGAGGCGACCTCCGGCATAACCACCACCGGGGCGACCGTGCTCAGTGGTCTGGATAGCATGGACCAGGATCTGCTCCTGTGGCGCTCTATTCTGCAGTGGATTGGCGGTATCGGCATTATCGGCATGTTCGTTGCGGTCTTGCCGTTTCTTCGGGTCGGCGGCATGCGGCTTTTTGCCACCGAATCCTCGGAGTGGACGGATAAGGCCCTGCCCCGGATGAAGACCCTAAGCCGAGGGCTGCTGGTGGTTTACGTGATTTTTTCCATAGTGGCGGTGTTAACCTACTGGGTCTCGGGAATGACCCTTTTTGATGCCTTCAACCATGGCCTGACCAGTATTGCCACAGGTGGGTTTTCCACCTCTGACATGTCGATGGGCAAGTTCAGTGACCTGATCCTGATGGAAGCGACCCTGTTCATGATTCTAGGCAGCCTGCCGTTTTTCCTGTTTGTTCGGGAGATGCATGGCCAGCATGGCGTGCTGTTTCGTGACCAACAGGTGCGCTTTTTGCTCACGATACTGCTGCTGATTCCGGCGGTACTGACGCTCTATCGGTGGGCGGTCTCGCCGGTACCCTTTGATCCGCTACACAACTACGCCTCTACTCTGTTCAACGTAACCTCGGTAGTGACCACCACCGGCTATGCCTCTGAGGATTACTCAGCCTGGGGCCCACTGGCCTTCGTGTTGTTTTTCTTCCTGATGTTCATCGGTGGCTGCTCGGGCTCAACCTCCGGTGGCATGAAAGTCTTCCGCTTCCAGCTGTCGATCATCATCCTCAGAGAACAGCTGATGCGCTTGCTGCATCCTCGTGCGGTATTAACGCGGAATTACAATAGCCGGGCAGTCAGTGACGAAATCATCTCGTCCATGATCGCCTACAGTTTCATCTTCCTGCTCTGCCTGTTGGTGATTACGGTGGCACTCGCGGCCATGCAGCTGGACTTCATTACCTCTTTGTCGGGCGCCTTGTCCTCGCTAACCAATGTCGGCCCCGGGCTGGGTGACATCATCGGCCCATCGGGGAACTTTGGTCCCCTGCCGGATGGCGCCAAATGGGTGCTCTCAGTCGGCATGCTGATGGGTCGCCTGGAAATCCTCAGTGTCATTATCGTGCTGTCGCCCGCCTTCTGGCGCAGCTAGGGCTATTATTAAACAAGCACTATCTAAACGAGTGCTATCGTTCAGAGCCCTGCCGCCCTAGTGGGTGGTTAAGTTAAGGTCATCGTCATGACCCGTGTCCTGTTCGTCACCAGTGAGGTTCATCCGTTGGTCAGAACCGGCGGATTGGCCGACGTGTCCGCCAGTTTGCCTGAGGCGTTAGGCCATATTGGTTATGACATCAACATCCTGTTACCCGGCTACCCTGAAGCCCTGAAGCTAACCCGTGACACTGGGGCTCTGCATAAAGCCCGTCTGTGGGTCGACAGTTACGATGTGAACTTATGGCAGACTCGATTACCGGGCACCGCCGTTACCCTTTGGGTAGTGGACTGTGCCCAACTTTTCGGTCGCTCTGGGAACCCCTACACGAACTCGAAGGGACAGCCCTGGAAGGATAACGCCCGGCGTTTCCAATTGTTTGCCAAGGTAGGGGCCAAGATTGCGCTCGGAAAGGCCGGGTTATCGTGGACACCCGAGCTAGTGCACTGCAACGACTGGCAGAGCGCTTTGCTGCCAATCTACCTGGAATTGATTCCTGACCGTCCCAGCACGGTATTCACTATTCACAATCTGGCCAGCCAAGGCCTGTTCCCACGCGATACTTTCAGAAACCTGGGCCTACCTGAACACCTGTGGAGCTACGATCTACTGGAATTCAAGGGACAGCTTGCGTTCATCAAGGGCGGCCTGGTGTTCAGTGACCGAATCACCACCGTGAGTCCGGCCTACGCCGAGGAAATCCAGCATCCCGAATTTGGTTGCGGCCTGGAAAACCTGCTTCACCAACGCCGTCATGAACTGGCGGGTATTCTTAACGGCATTGATACGCGCACCTGGAATCCTGAAAACGACCCGCACATCCCTCACCACTTTGGCTCCGAGGATATCAAGAGCAAACGCCTGTGCCGCTTTCAATTGCAGCGGGACCTCGGGCTGGAACAGACCGAGTCCCCACTCTTCTGCTTTGTGGGTCGGCTAGTTGAGCGAAAAGGCCTCGACTGGCTTCTGGACATATTACCGGCGCTGTTTAGGCGAGGCTGCAAGTTAGCTCTACTGGGAGACGAGTCAAGCCATAGAGAGCCAGGTACTCAAGAGTCGGGCTCTGAGGAAAGGAAGTATGAGGGAGAGCTGGCCAAGCTGGCACGGCAATGGCCCCTGCGGCTGTCAGTCACCTTTGAGTACGATGAAGGCCTGGCCCACCGCATAACTGCGGGCAGTGACATGCTCCTGATGCCCTCACGATTCGAACCGTGCGGGTTGAACCAGCTGTACAGCCTGCGCTATGGCACTGTTCCGATCGTGCATCAGGTCGGCGGGCTGCGGGACACCGTCTTTGATGCCTCTGACAGCAGCAGCAAGCGACCCAACGGCTTCTGCTTTGATATTCCAGATGCCTCGGCTTTTCTGGCCACCATCGAACGGGCACTGAGATTTTATGAAAATCGAAGGGCGTGGCGCCGGCTCCAGGAGAACGCCATGACAGGCGATTATTCCTGGAACCACAGCGCCCGACTCTACAGCGATCTGTACCAGAACATCCTTGCCGAACGGCAGCACGCCATTTGGGATTAGCCTGGCATGGCTTGCTTCAGAGCGCGTGCTGCCGGATAAATCGACCAATGTCGACGATTTCTTCCAGACAAACGCTGTGCTCCATCGGGAACGTCTGATAATTCGGGGCAAACCCCATGGATTTCAGGGCCTCCACGCTTTGTACCCCGAGCGATTCCGGCACCATGGGATCAAAGGTGCCGTGATAGACGGAGATAGGAATCCCGGCGTTGGCGCTGGACGGCTTAACCGTCTTGGCAGTGGCAAAGTACGTCGACAGAGCCAGCACACCGGCCAGTCGGCGGGGGTAACTCAGGCCCAGTTCGTAAGCAACAGCACCGCCCTGAGAGAAACCAGCGATGACGATCTTCTCAGACGGAATACCGCGCTCGATCTCGCGGTCCACCAATTTACCAACAGCATTGGCGGAAGCCATCAGTTGTTGAGTATCCACGACGCGGTCGATATCCATGGCCTTGATGTCATACCACGCGGGCATGCGCATGCCGCCGTTAATGGTTACCGGAAGCTCGGGGGCGTGGGGAAAGATGAAGCGGACGGCCGAACCTTCGGGTAGACCCAATTCCGGCACTACAGGTTCGAAATCATGACCACTTGCTCCCAGCCCGTGCAGCCAGATGACCGCAGCTGTTGGATTCGGAGCGGTTTCCAGTTCAATGTAATCAAGATCCTGCACTCAACACCTCGTTAACGTCGGTAAATAAATGATTCGTGTTATTCCGGGTTCTGTTCGTCCGAGTTCGCTTCCAGCGCCGTCACCACCGGGTTCGCGTACATATCCAGAAGGTACGGACGGATGGCCGGATCACAGGCGTCCAGGCGCCGATCCATTTCCGCCTCGGCGGCCTCCATTTCGGCCGGTGACCAGGCCTCGGCGGTCACCACGGTGTCGGTGACCGTCTCAGGTGTCGCGTGGGCATCGGGATGTACGCCGCGAGCATGGTACGCGACCAGATTCGAGGCATGCAGGTGGTAGTTGGCGTGCATTTCCCGATCAATCAACGCAGACATGGCCTTGGCGTCGTCCGGCGCGTTCTGGATGGGTTTGCCAAAGTGGACGTGCACATGGCCCTTGAACCCGGTCAGACCTTTCATGATTTGATCTGTGTCTTCGCCCTCAGCCTTGGTGTAGTTGCCATTGCGAGCACGGGCTTCCAGTTCCCGGGCCTTGTCTTGATCGCAGGGGTCATATTCATAGGCAATCGAGACCGGAACTACGTGCAGCCTGTTCATGGCTTCTGCAAAACTGAGCCCACTCTTTTTGCGGCTCATGTAGAACATCTTGATGATGGCGGGATCGGTGAAGTCGAGGCCGTCTTTGGCCCGACCTTCCCGCTGTGCGATCCAGATGCTGTTGTTGGTATCGATACTGTGGTTAATAAAGCCAGAGAGCGTTAAATAGGCATCCCGCATCTCACGAGGACTTGTCATGTTTCGACGAACCACAAAGCTCTTGTTCAGTCGCATCATCTCCGCAAACACGCGGTTGGCCAGCAGGTTGTCACCAATGGCGATGCGCGTAGTGTGGAAACCATTCTCGAACAGCAGGTAGTTCACCACCATCGGGTCAAAAACAATATCCCGGTGGTTGGAGATAAACAGGTGTGCGCTGTTCTTGTCGAGATTTTCCAAGCCACTGACGGTAACGCGTGAAGTGGTGCCGTCCACCAACTCGCCAACGTAAGATGACAGTCTGGCTTGCAGGTCATCAACCCGGTGGTATTGGCCAAAATGGTTCGCCAACCAGCGCCTAATAAATACCCTGAGCACTGCCGGAGCCCAGCGGGCAAGTGCCGGCGATTTGAATCGGCCGACCATATCGAGAAATTCCTGATCGTTTACCAGGCGCTGAATGGCCGGGCCGGTCTCTTCGTCCGAATACGGACGGATGGCATCAAATTCCTGCATGGAAGCCCTGTTATTATCGGTGTCTGTCACAGAATTCCGCTAAACGGTGATTCAAAAACGCGGTATTGTAGCGTTTCTCAGGTTACTTTGCCTCCATCCCCCGTCATTGGGTTTCGCCACCCTCGCCAACGAATCTGGTATCATTCCCGCCCACGCAATTTGACCCTGCAATCCTGCCGGCATACACGTCGGTTAACCGGTTACCTTATGCATTTTGAACAGAACTTCGAAGAACTGAGCACAGAGCGCCCGACCACCTCTCGCAGGGATCCCGAACAGGTGCTCCACGAGGTATTCGGTTACGAAACTTTCCGGCCGCTGCAGGGCGATATCATTCGGGAAGTGGTCGATGGCCGCGATGCCCTGGTGCTAATGCCAACCGGGGGGGGTAAATCCCTTTGCTATCAAGTTCCGGCCCTGGTTCGGCCCGGTACCGCCGTGGTCATCTCGCCGTTGATAGCCTTGATGCAGGATCAGGTTGCAGCGCTGAAGGAGCTGGGCGTTAAGGCGGCATTCCTGAACTCGACCATGGACATGGAGCAGGCGCGGGCCACCGAATACGCGTTGGCAACGGGTGAACTTGATCTGCTGTATTGCGCGCCCGAGCGATTGATTCAGCCACGCACCATTGACCTGCTGCACGACGCATCTATCTCTCTGTTCGCCATCGACGAAGCTCACTGTGTATCCCAGTGGGGCCATGATTTCAGGTCTGACTACCTCCAGCTCAGTATGCTGGCCAACGAATTTCCGGCTGTGCCGCGCATAGCACTGACCGCCACCGCCGACGAACGCACCCGTAAGGAGATTGCCGAGCGGCTGTCCCTGACCGAAGCGCGGCACTTTGTCAGCGGCTTTGACCGCCCGAACATCCAGTATCGAATTGCGCCTAAAACTAATGCAAACAAGCAGTTGCTGGACTTTATTAAAGCTGAACATGACAGCGAGTGCGGCATCGTCTACTGCATGTCCCGCAACAAGGTGGATGCAACCGCCCGCATGCTGGCCGGTAAAGGCTACACCGCTCTGCCCTACCATGCCGGTCTCCCGTCCGAGATCCGGGCGCTGCATCAGGAACGATTCCTGCGCGAAGACGGTGTCATTATTGTCGCCACCATTGCCTTCGGAATGGGCATCGACAAGCCTGACGTTCGGTTTGTTGCTCACCTCGATCTGCCCAAGAGCCTCGAGGCCTACTACCAGGAAACCGGTCGTGCCGGCCGGGACGGAAAACCGTCAACGGCGTGGATGGTCTATGGCCTGCAGGATGTCATCAAACTGCGCCAGATGCTGGAAGCGTCACAGGGCAACGATCAGTTCAAACGGGTAGAACGGCAAAAGCTGGACGCCATGCTTGGCCTGTGCGAAGTAACCCGGTGCCGGCGTGAGGTGTTACTGCGTTATTTCGGGGACACTCAGGACGAGCCCTGCGGCAATTGCGATACCTGCCTGAACCCTCCTGAGACCTGGGACGGGACCGTCGCGGTCCAGAAGGCATTGTCTTGCGTTTTTCGGACCGGCCAGCGTTTTGGTGTTACCTACCTGATTGATGTGCTCCGGGGCTCGGAAAACGAACGAATCCTGCAGTCGGGCCACCAGGCAGTGTCCACCTACGGGATTGGCACCGAGCTGTCAGTAAACGAGTGGAAGTCGGTGTTCCGGCAACTGGTGGCCAATGGCTACCTGCGCGCCGACCCCGAGGGCTACGGCGCCCTGCAATTAACGGAAACCTGTCGCCCCCTGTTAAAAGGCAAACAGCCCGTTGAGCTGCGCAAAGATCCAGTGGTTAAGAAAACTTCGTCGAGAAGCCAGGGCAGCCGCAATGGTGCGGCGATCCGCGATCAGATTACCGATCAGGCCGGCTGGGATGCCCTACGGGCGTGTCGTAAGGATTTGGCCGACAAGCAAGGGGTTCCGCCCTACGTTATTTTCCACGACGCCACCCTCTTCGACATGCTGGAGCGCAAGCCCCAGTCCCTGGACGAGTTGGCGGAGGTTAGCGGCGTGGGCGCCGCTAAGCTGGAGAAGTACGGCGCCATTTTCCTTGAAACGCTGTCCGGTCTGGAGCGCTCCTAAGCGCTCCGTTTATCACTATCCGCTAACAACTCTTTTCACAGGGCTTACTCGCCCTCAGCTTTGAAGCCCTGCTTTCGAACCCGGTAATGGGCGATGGAGTTGGCAACGTGGTTGCCCTCCTGATCGTGCAACTGACCTTCCAGAGTGAACTTGGCGCGACCGGTAGCATCGGCGTCCGCCAGAATTCCTTTGACCATTTCCGGTGTCAGTGAAAACTCTACGGTGACATCGGAGTTTGCCGGTTGCAGAAACTGCAGGGTCATTTCCTTCAGGATTGGCGTGTACGAAGGCCCAAGATCAAACAGTGTCAGCACGCCACCGGGGATTTCCGCGACCAGGAAATAGGCGCCGGCGTACAAACTGCCAAAGTGATTCTTGTTGCCCTTCAGGCGAATTCGGGCCTTCACGTAGCCCGGCCGCAACTCTTCCACACTGAATCGATTGCGGGTGGCAAATGGGATCGACAGGCCGATGATCCGGTTTACAGCGGCATAGCCGCCAGTCTTTCGCAGCCACGCCAGAGGATTCGCCAGGGTGGCGTTGGAATCTGAATGCGCAACCCATTGCCCGGTTGCGCCGATAATCGTGTCGATAAGTGCCATGTTCATGCTCTATTTGGGAGATTGCCTGATCTTCGCACAATTGGCTTCCGGGTGCCTGTTACACCCGGAACCGTGACGCATTCTGGTTCAGCGTGCGACCAATGCTTTCAATCTGCCCACTGTAAACGTCGTTTTCGCTGGCTGCCGCAGCTGCTTCCTGACCTTGATCGGCAATGCGCGTGATGGACGAATTCAGCTCTTCGGTCACTGAGGTCTGCTCCTCCGATGCGGTCGCAATCTGAGAGGTCATCTGGTTGATGGAGGTAATGGCCTCGGCAATGCGATTCAGGGCGTCCATGGCATCCTGGGCTTTCTCCATGCTGACGTTGGAGACCGCCGTAGAAGCATTCATTACCGCGACCGCGTTGTTGGCACCTTTTTGCAGCCGGTCGGTCATGTTGTTGATTTCTTCAGTACTCGACTGGGTTCTCTGCGCCAGGTTTCGAACTTCATCAGCAACAACAGCGAACCCTCGCCCTGCTTCACCGGCCCGCGCAGCTTCAATGGCCGCGTTCAGCGCCAGCAAATTGGTCTGCTCCGCAATCCCCTGAATTACCTCCAGCACGGTAGTGATAGATGAAACATCTTTGCCCAAGGCGTTAATAACCTCGGACGCAGAGTTAACCTCTTTGGACAGCTTCTGCACTGCATCCCGTGAGGCGGCAACGGTTTCAAGGGAGGCACGGCTATCATTGTCTGCAGTATTGGCAGCATCCGCTGTCTGCTGAGCATTTTGAGCAATTTCCCCTGCCGCTGCCGACATCTCGTTGATGGCTGTTGCCACGACATCAATTTCCGATTGCTGATTTTCGACGCTTGAGCGGCTGGTGCTGGCAGTTTCACGCAGCGAGCGCACGTTGTGGCCTAGCTCCTCGCTGCCCCGTTGGACATCACGAACCACTGTCTGGATATTCTCAACAAAGCGGTTGAAGCTCTCAGCCAGTTGACCGAATTCGTCCTTGGCACTGACATCCAGCCTCTGGGTGAGGTCTGCATCGCCAGCGCTGATGTCCGCCATCGCGGTGTTAAGACGGCGAAGTGGCGCCATCATGACCTTGATACCGAAGTGCAGTAAGACGAGCGACACGAGCAATCCGATAACAGCCATTACCAACCCGGTCACGCGAGCGCTTTGAACCGGTGCATTGATCAGGTCCTGGTTGACGAAGGTGCCCAGATACCAATCGACGCCACGGGCATCTTCGATGGCGTGAAAGCTGGCTTCCCAAGAGGCGTCATCGTCCTGGTATTGGTGGGCGCTTCCGTCGAGACTCGGGGCTTTGCCGATGAGAGTCTTGATGTTTTTACCGATCAACGCCTGATTTGGGTGAAACAGCACAATACCCTTGGCATTGATCAGCGCGGCGTAGCCCGCGCCTGCGAGAGTAATGTTGTCCAGGGTTTCCTGAATGGCGCCTAATCCAATGTCCGCGCCAACAACACCTTTATACGTTCCGCCTTTCACTGGAGCGGAAGCAGAGATGATCATGCCGGTGCCGGCGGCATCCTGAAATGGGTCCGTAAAGGAGGCTCGGCCAAGCCTGGATGTCTTTTGATACCAGGGCCGAGTCCTGGGATCGAAGTCAGAGGGAAGACTCGCGTCGGCCTCTTCGGATTGCATCATCATTCTACCGTCAGCACGGCCGACGTAAACAGCAGAAAACCCACCGCCGGCGGTCACGGTTTGGAACACGGTACGCACCTGATCATCTGATTCGACCGCAAGGAGAGAATCTGCAACAGCTTCAGTCATCTGCAAACGGGTATTGAGCCATTCGGCAATGTTTGGCGTACTTTGCGCTACTGAATCGACGATTAACGCGTCAACATAGGTTGACGTGGTTTTCCGTAAACTAAGGTCGCCGGAAAGCGTGAAGGCGCCCATCACCAGCACGAGTAAAACACCAAAACCAATCTGCAGTTTCTGGCCAAATGTTAGATTCAAAACGGGATACCTCAGGAAGAGTCGTTATTTCTGAAATGGCGCGCAAGAGTATTCGTTTACGTATCAGAATACTGTTAAAAGTTGTTTCGACCAGCAGTGCGAACTCTTTAGCTGCTTCTGATAAACTTTTGCTGTTTCGCTGCTCAGACAGCAGCATGTCCACTGCTTCATCTCACTGGCGGGAGCCGATCTGAATGGCCCACGAAGAACTGCACCTCAATCTCCGAAACCTGACGCTTGACGACTATGATCAGCTCCAGGTTCTGATGGATCGTATCTACGACGACATTGGCGGGGCCTGGCCCAAAGAGACCATCAAGGCACTGGTAGAGCAGTTTCCGGATGGCCAGATCTGCATTGAGGACAATGGCCAGCTGATTGCGGTTGCGCTGACCGTGTGCGTGAAATACGAGCGCTTCAGCAACCCGCACACCTACGACGACCTGATCCTTCGGAACGAAAAGATCTGGCACAACGCCAACGGTGACTCTCTGTATGGCCTAGATGTGTTCATTCATCCGGAATTTCGCGGGTATCGTCTTGGCCGCCGTCTATACGAGGCGCGCAAGGAACTGTGCCGGTCCATGAACCTGCGTGCCATTCTGGCGGGCGGTCGCATACCGAGTTATTACAAATATGCAGACCAGTACACGCCAGCAGAGTACATCCAGCGGGTGGATCGCAAGGAAATCTACGATCCGATTCTGAGCTTTCAGTTGTCCAACGATTTCCAGGTAACTCGGCTGATGCACAAATACCTGCCCGAGGATGAGAAATCGCTGGGATACGCCACGCTGCTGGAATGGCGAAACATCCTGTACACGCCGCCCTCCTCAGTGCTGAACGTCAAGAAGACTCAGGTACGACTGGGTGCCGTTCAGTGGCAGATGCGTGAATTTACGTCGGTCGAAGAAGTGCTCAAGCAGGTTGAATACTTCGTGGACGCTCTCTCTGACTACAAGAGTGACTTCGCCCTGTTCCCGGAATTCTTCAACGCGCCGCTCATGGGTCTGACCGATCAGATGGACCAGACCCGGGCCATCCGCTTCCTGGCCGGGTTCACCGAGCAGTTCCGTGATGAAATGTCCGAGATGGCAGTTAGCTACAACATCAATATCATCACCGGTTCCATGCCGCTATTGGAAAATGATCGGGTCTACAACGTCTCTTACCTGTGCCACCGAGACGGCCGGGTGGATGAGCAACGTAAGATCCACATCACCCCACACGAGCGCCGGGACTGGGTCATCGAAGGCGGCAGCGATTTTGAAGTGTTCGATACCGACGCGGGTCGCGTCGCGATCATGATCTGTTACGACATTGAGTTCCCTGAGCTGGGCCGGATTGCCTCAAGTGAGGACGTCGACATCATCATGGTGCCGTTCTGGACCGATACCAAGAACGGTTACTTGCGGGTGCGTCACTGTGCCCAGGCCCGGGCCATTGAAAACGAATGCTACGTTGTGATCACCGGCAGCGTGGGCAATTTGCCAAAAGTTGAAAACCTTGACGTCCAGTACGCGCAATCGTCCGTATTCTCGCCCTCTGATTTTGCGTTTCCCCATGACGCCGTAATGGCCGAAACGACACCAAACACTGAAATGATCATGTTCTCAGATATGGATCTGGAGAAGCTGAAACTGGTGCGAAACGAGGGCTCAGTTACCAATCTGAAGGATCGTCGTGTTGACATGTACGACCTGAAAAAGAAGTAATAGGCGTGATTACAGGCAGTTAAAAGTTGAATAACTGCCTGAACCGCTGTTCGTAGGACACTGATAGCGTTGCTAAACTGCAAATCAGTGGCTATCGTTTAATCAATATAAAGCTGCCTTAAGGAAGGCAGGCTAAGGCCGATACGGAAATCACCCGAGACCATGTTAATGACTGAAGCACTACCGGACCTTATCGCACAGTTTCGAATCAGGCAGGGCCTCTTCCGCAAGGAACTGGTCGAAGCCGCTCTTTACGAGCTTGATGCGTATGGGTGTGTGATGAAAACCGACAAAATGTTTAATCCAGGCGATACCATCGTTCTGGACCTGGTGATGGACATGCCGTTCGACAAGCTCCGCGCTGAAGGCGTGACCGGCCTGGTGACTGAGCGAAGGAAGCACTGCAGTAACTTCTATTATTCAATTGATTTTGTTGAGTTCGATTCAGATAACGACTCTCCCCTAACGGAGAAGCTGCGGCGAATTCGGGAAGTTCTCTCGAAAAAACAGTCTCTGAAGTCGAGGCGTTCGCCAGGGTCTATTTCCGGTGTCCGGCAAATGGCCTAATACCCGTTGTTCGTAATGCCCTCATCCCCAAGGAGACAGTTCATGGCAAAGAAGGCCAAACCTAGCGTTGACAAAATTGTCAAAAAGGTAAACAAGGAATTCGAAAAAACGTCCTCTCAGATTGAGGGACTGGTCAATGATGCGCTGAAGCAGTTTGACAGCCTGCAGCAACAAGTTCAGGAGCCTGTGCGAAAGCTTCTCAAAGAGGTCGATGAACTTCGCGATCGCGAAATGAAACGTTTCAACGAGGAGTTTGAACGCCGTCTGAACGAATTCCACGAACTACAGAACAGCATCCTGGAGCGTCTTGGTGTCGCCTCCAAGGACGTTGCAAAAGACGTCAAGAAACAGGCTGAGCAGGCCAAGAAGCAAGCAAAGTCTGTGAGTAGTGCGACCAGTTCAGCGACCTCGACCGCGAAGAAGGCCGCTGCGCCCAAGTCGACTGCCAAGAAGCCTGCGGCAAAGAAACCAGCGGCCAAAAAGCCCGCAGCAAAGAAACCGGCGGTTAGTGAAGCTAAGCCAGTAAACAAGAGTGACCTCACGTTGGTGAAAGGCATTGGCCCGGCCACCGCGAAAAAAATGAAGGACGCAGGTATTACCTCCATCGATCAGATTGCTAACCCCTCCGCCGCCGATCAGGAAAAGCTGAAGGCTTTCTCCAACGTTAAAGGATTTGACCAGTTCAGCACCGAAGCTAAGAAAATCATCTGATGCGAACGCCTGACCAGCCTGTATTACGGGATATTGTCCTGATTGGCGGCGGGCACAGCCACGTCGGGGTGTTAAAACGGTTCGCTATGAACCCGGTACCCGGCGTGCGCCTGACCCTCATCTGTCGCGACACCCACACCCCCTACTCCGGCATGTTGCCCGGCTACGTTGCCGGTCACTACAGCTACGATGATGTCCATATCGATCTCAGCAAGCTTGCGGAATTTGCAGGCGCTCGATTCTATCGGGCTGAAGCCATCGGTATCGATCGGGAGAACAAGCGTGTGCTGTGCCGTGAGCGGCCAAATGTTCCGTACGATCTCCTTTCGATCAACATTGGTTCCTCCCCCCGGGTAAACGAAGTGGAAGGGGCTTCTGAGCATGCCGTTCCCGTTAAGCCCATCACTGGTTTTAACAACCGTTGGCTTGCCCTACTCTCACGAATTGAAAATCACGAAGGCCCGCTGACCGTGGGCGTAGTCGGCGCCGGTGCCGGTGGCGTGGAACTCACACTGGCCATGCAGTTCCGCCTTACCCGCGAACTTAAACAGCGCGGTAAAGATCCTGACCAGCTCCACTTTCATCTGTTTGATGCTGCGGATCAGATCCTGCCCACGCACAATTCCAAAGTGCGGGCCGTGTTTGAGAAAACCCTGGCTGAGCGCAATGTAAAAGTTCACCTCGGATCGCCAGTGCAGAAAGTTCAGGAAGGCCTACTGCATACCGAATCCGGCAAATCGCTACAGGTTGATGAAGTCTTGTGGGTTACCCGCGCCGGTGGACCTGAGTGGCTGAAGGATACGGGCCTCGCTCTTGACGACGGTCTGTTTATCCGGGTACGCGATACGCTGCAGGCCGAAAACGACGACAGCATCTTTGCCGCAGGCGATATTGCCAACGTGCTCAATCATCCGCGGGAAAAGGCCGGCGTGTTTGCGGTTCGCCAGGGCCCGCCTCTGGCCGACAACCTCAAGCGGCTGGCTGTGGGCAAGGCACCCAAGGATTTCCAGCCCCAGAAGAACTGGTTGGCGCTGATCAGTACCGGTGACAAGTACGCTATTGCCTCCCGGGGCAATTTTGAAATGGACGGCGCTGCTGTCTGGCGCTGGAAAGACTGGATCGATCGTCGCTTCATGAAAAAATTCAACGATCTCCCGGAGATGAAGGACGACGCCAAGCTTCCCGATACCGCGGCGGCCCAAAACCCGGAAGAGGCGTCTCAGGCGATTTCGGCGGTAGCCATGCGTTGTGGCGGATGTGGTGCCAAAGTTGGCAGCACTGTGTTGTCCCGTGCCCTCGGCGAACTGCGCCCGATCGATCGGGACGATATCGTGATTGGTCTGCACGCACCGGATGATGCTGCCGTGTTGCGCGTCCCACCGGGCAAGGCGGTGGTTCATACCGTCGACTTCTTCCGGGCGTTTATTGACGACCCCTATGTGTTTGGCCGCGTTGCCGCCAACCACAGCCTGGGTGATGTGTTCGCCATGGGCGCCGAAGCACAGAGTGCGACAGCCGTTGCCACAGTGCCATACGGCATCGAATCCAAGGTTGAGGATGTCGTCTACCAGATGATGTCTGGCGCTGTAGAGGTTTTGAATGAGGCGGGCTGCGCCCTGGTCGGCGGGCATACCGGTGAAGGCAAGGAACTGGCGCTGGGTTTTGCGGTAAACGGCCTGATCGATCCGGACGAAGTCATGAGCAAAGGTGGCCTGCGCGCCGGTGATGCTCTGATTCTGACCAAACCGATTGGTACCGGAACGCTGTTTGCAGCTCACGCCAAACTGGCCGCCAGGGGACGCTGGATTGATAGCGCTCTGAGCTCCATGATCCAATCCAACAAACTGGGTGCCGAATGCCTCAGGCGTTATGGCTCCCGGGCCTGTACCGACGTGACCGGTTTCGGGCTGCTCGGGCACCTGGTTGAGATGACCCGGCCCTCTGGCGTTGATGCCGAGCTCGACTTGTCTGCCATCCCGGTGCTGCCAGGTGCAGAGGAAACCGCCGCGGCAGGCATTCTGAGTTCGCTGCAACCGGCCAATATCCGCCTGCGTCGCGGCATTCGTGATCAGGAAAAGTGGGTAAATCACCCCAGATACCCGCTGATCTTCGATCCTCAGACCGCCGGTGGCCTGCTCGCCAGTGTCGCCGCTGATCAGGCTGAGGCCTGCGTGCGCGAGCTGAAAGCGCTGGGCTATCCCCACACGGCCATCATCGGCCGGGTTACAGCCCAGGACATGCAGGGCGCCATCGAACCTATCTCGCTCAAGGATTAAAGGCTTAGCTTAGCTTAGCTTAGCCTAGCCCTCAAGATTGGAGCGGCGCTGGAGAGCTATTTCCAGTGCCCGCTCCAGTGAGCGTTGTTCGTTCTCTGGGGTGAACAGAGAGGCACGTTCACTCACCTGCCCCTTAAGCCGTTTCAGAAATTCCGGATCGGATTCTGCCTTCTGCAGCAATCTGGCCAATGCTGCATCATCCCGGGCCCGGTAATAGCCCTGGTAGTCTTTGCCCAGCAACCCCCGATTACCGGGAATGTCTGAGGCTATGATCGGCAACCCTGCCCGGCAGGCTTCCGACACCACGTTCGCACCTCCCTCCATCACCGAACTCATCACCATCAACTGGCACTGCGCCATCAGGTTTTGTGTGTTGGGCTTGTCCAGCTCACCGAGCCACTGAAAACGCGGGTTTTCGGCCATTTGCTGTTCTACCAGGGCTTGCCATTGAGCATTGTGGGGCTTGCCGGCATTGAGAATACGCACCCGGGACTCAGCCGTCAGTAACCGTACAGCCATCGCCGCCCGCAGCGAATCCTTCTCTTCCCGCAAATGACCGATCACACAAACATCGAACGTCTCGGACGTGATCGCCTTGTTGGTGGCGGGCGGGATCTCATTGGCCGATTGATAGAGAGTAAGCAGTTTGCCTGCGAACTCCTCCGGAATATCTTCCGAAACCAATGCGTGCAAACCGATCAGCACATCGGCCGCAGCCATGGATGCCCGGGTGGGAAGCGGGTATTCCTGTTGATGCCGGTAAATGTCGGTGCCGGTCAGTGCCAGAATCAACGGTGTTTCCGGCCAGCATTTGCGGAAGGTTTGAATGGCATCGTGGCTGCGCCAGGCATGCAGTGCGATAAACAGGTCACAGGGCGCGCCATCGTACTCAGTGACAACATTGACCTGATGCCCGGCATTGCCCAACAGTGATGCCCACCGTTCAGCGGTCGCCCGATTGCCGGCCTTTGAACCAGGCGGCGCTGGTGTAATCAGAGTAATCTGCATGGCGGCTGTCTTCCTGGTCGTTTGCTCGCGACAATCATTTTTTTCGTCAGGCTGCTCTTTTTCTGGACTGCAATCGTATAGCTGTTCCGAGACGTCGTAAATCACGGTATGCTGATGAAGCCAGTATTTTCGGCAGCTTACAACTCAAAAGAACGAACCATCCCCGGAAAGAAAGGACCCTCAAATGGCTCTGAATATCATACGGAAATTGGCCGCCGCAAGTGCCATGCTGTTCGCTTGTTCGGCCGCTGTTTCAGCCCAGACTCTCGTGTTCACCGCGATTCCTGATGAAGATGAAACCAAGCTTGTTGAGCGCTTCCGTGGTATCGCTGACTATCTGTCTGAGAATCTGGACGTTGATGTTCGCTACATCCCGGTGAAATCCTACGCCGCAGCCGTGTCTGCATTCCGCAACAATCAGGTGCAGCTGGCCTGGTTTGGTGGCCTGTCTGGCGTACAGGCGCGCTCGCTGGTGCCCGGCTCCGAGGCGATCGCCCAAGGTGTTGAGGACCAGGCGTTTTATTCTCACATCATTGCCCATAAAAGCACCGGCCTGAACGAAGCTGAAGATCTGCCAGAGGCGCTGCGTGGGAAAACCTTCACGTTTGGCTCCAAAGGTTCAACCTCCGGCCGTCTGATCCCCGAATACTACATCCGCGAAGCCTTCAACGAAGCGCCGGACGACGTGTTCTCACGGGTTGGCTTTAGTGGTAACCACACTCGCACCCTGCGCCTGGTTGAAGCGGGCACTTATGAAGTGGGCGCCATCAACTTTTCCGTCTGGGATAAAGAAACCAAAGACGGCAACGTGGACACCGATGCGGTCAAGGTCATCTGGACGACACCCAGCTACCCCAACTACCAGTGGAGCATTCGCGGTGATGCGGACGAGCGGTTTGGCGAAGGCTTTACCGATCGGGTTCAGCAGGCGCTGTTGAACATGAAGGATGAGGAGCTGCTCAACAGTTTCCCGCGTTCCGGTTTCATCCCGGTTTCCAATGACGCCTACGCGCCGATAGAAGCCGTAGGAAAGCAGATTGGAATCATCGATTAATGTCGGGATTTGATCTGTCTGGCCTGACGGCCTCGTTTGGAGGGGAGCGGGTGATTGGCCCGCTTTCGCTCCAAGTAAAGGAAGGAGAGCGAGTTGCGTTGGTCGGCAAGAGCGGCGCTGGCAAATCGACGCTGATCAGCCTGATTCATCAGCACGTAGGCGGTACCTCTTCCCTGGTTCCGCAAGACCTTGGACTGGTGAATGCCCTGCCGGTATTTCACAACGTGTATATGGGGCAACTTGACGCCCACCCCACCTGGTACAACACCCTTACCCTGATGCGCCCGTTCTCCAAGGACTCAGCCGCGGTGCGCGCGCTGCTCAAAGATCTTTCCATGCCGGAAAAAATCTGGATGCCGACGGCTTCCCTGTCCGGCGGCCAACGACAAAGGGTGGCGATCGCCAGGGCGGTGTTTCGAAAAGCAGGCTTGTTATTGGCGGATGAGCCTGTGTCGGCACTGGACGGCCCGATGTCTCACCTGGTGATGGACCTGATGAGCAAGCGATTTCCCACCAGCGTTGTGGCTTTGCACGACGTAGAGCTGGCACTGCAATACTGCACCCGCATCGTCGGCATTCAGGACGGCCAGATTGCTCTGGATGAATACAGCGAGCGACTGACTTCCGCCGACATTACCCCACTGTACTGACGCCTCCCATGTTCTCCTCACCTACGGTTCGAGTCAGTTTTCTATTTGTTGCCATTGCCCTGGTCGCGCTGGTGTTTGCCGACGTTGCCATCACGGCCGCCAACCCCTGGAAAGACCTGGGCCGCTTTTTCATGGGCATTGTCACTCCGGACTTTTTCAGCTCCGAGGGCGTTGCGCTAGCGCTATTGCGCACGGTGGCCTTTGCCTTCGTGGGTGTGGCGTTGGGCGGCCTGTGCGGTTTCGTTCTGTCTCTGGTGTATCGCAACCCGGCGGTGCGCATGTTCTGCGCGTTTATCCGCGCCATCCATGAGCTTTTCTGGGCCCTGATATTTCTGCAATTCTTCGGCTTTCACCCGCTCACCGGTGTATTGGCCATCGCGATCCCTTACGCCGGTATTTTTGCCAAGGTGTATTCCGAGATCTTTGAAGAGGCGGACCCAACCCCAGGCCGCCTTCTGCCGCCAGGAACCGGCGTGGTGTCTGCATTCCTGTACACCCGCATTCCGGATTGCTGGGTTCAACTGAGAACCTACACCGCCTACCGGCTGGAGTGCGGTTTGCGCTCTAGCGCGATCCTGGGCTTTGTCGGGCTGCCAACCCTGGGCTTTTTCCTGGAATCCGCGTTTTCCCAGGGCCATTACTCCGAAGCCGGGGCCATGCTGATTCTGTTTTATGTACTGATCGCCACCATGCCATTGTGGGTCAAGCCCAAGCTGCTCCCGGTCTACATCCTCGGCGCGCCGTTTTTTCTCGGTGAGGGCCTGCCCATCGTCTGGGGCAATGTGGAGCGGTTTTTCACCCAGGATATTATTCCGTCGCCCCTTCGGAACGGTGAGGGAATGGGCGGCCTGATGCCGTGGCTCGGGGATGTAATGGCGACCGAGGCGCTGCCCGGCATCTGGAACACCCTGGTGCTTACCCAGATTGCCCTGGTGGCCACAGGATTGATTGCTCTGCTGACCTTTCCGCTGATATCCAACCACTTTGGCGGGCCGGTGCGCCGCACTGGCGGTCACATTTTTCTGGTGATTGCCCGCTCTACCCCGGAGTACATTCTTGCGTACATTCTCCTGCAGCTCTGGGGGCCATCAATGTTGCCAGCGGTAGTCGCCCTGGCCCTGCATAATGGCGGCATCATCGGGCATTTGATCGGTCGGCAATCCAGTGCAATAGACCTGCGCCCCGATGCGGCGACTGGCTTCAACCGCTACACCTACGAGCTGGTGCCGCGTGTGTACCGGGCGTTCCTGGCGTTCCTGTTCTATCGCTGGGAGATCATCATGCGGGAAACCGCAATACTGGGCATCCTGGGGATTTACACCCTCGGGTTCTATGTTGACAGCGCCATTCAGAACATCCAGTTTGACCGAGCGATGATGCTGATCCTGGTAACGGCTTTGCTGAACATCGGCGTCGACGCGCTTGGTCGATTCATCCGAAAGAAGCTGGCACTTCAGACCATGCCAACCTGTTAGGGACGGCACTCCCTTCAGCCTGCTGAGACCCGGTATCAGTGGGACACCAATCACAAATCAAAGATAAGCCCATAGTTTTTGGCTGGTTCTGCCAAGCTGTTGGTCATTGCACCAGATTACATTCCGTTACAATCCACCTATCTTCTCAGTGATTGGATTCGGATGTTATGACAGACGGGCTGATTTTGGTGACACAGATTGGATTGGTCGCGCTGGTGTTACTGATGGCATTACGAATGGTGACGTTAGTTCGCTCCGCCCCGGTGGATGGGTTGCAAAGTAGCCGAATGGAGATGTCCGAATTTTCCGGCTGGACGGCCACGGGCATGATGCCCCCGGCATCGGCACCGGATCGAACCGAACTGTTTACCCAGCTCCACATACTTGCAGGCCTGCAGGAGCGGGATTGTCGGATCCGCGGCCTGGACCTGGCCGATTCACCAGCCGCCGTTCGGGCGTATGCCGCTGCCTGGCTCTACGGGGCTGCCTGTGCGCTGTGTGATCACTCCGTTCGCCATTCTGACTCACTTGCGGGCATCGTGGCTCACATCGCCAGCCGTAAAACCGGCCTTAGTCAGACACAGGCACTTCAGGCAATCGCAACATTAACCAACAGCAGTGCCGGGCTGGCGTGTTTTCGGGAAGGTCTGCAGGGGGCCAAATTCTGGAGCCATCATCACTATGTCGCGTCGCAACACAGTCTCTACGAGGCTGTTACCACCCACTCGTTCATTTGATGGCCGCCGCCTTGGGCGCATCTTCCAATGTCCAAAGGGTGCCAAGTTGAGTAGGTTCAGGGTCCTCAGGTAAGTGTACGGGGGCTCCGGCGATTGCCGGTTTGGTAAAGCCACCCTCGTCGGTGGGCTTCATGGTTTCAACATCCACCGAGCGCACCAGGTAAACACTATCGCCCGAAACCACGCGAGCGCGGTGCGTTAACCCAAACACAAACCGGCAGTAGTCCAGCTTCAACTGAATGAGGTCCTGCTCCGCTTTGCGGATTTTCCGCAACAGTACTTTCTGGACACTATCTCCGTAATCCATGACGTCTTCCCTAGTGTTGGCGACAAGATTACTGGAGTCTACACATTAGCAAGGGGTTGTCAGCTACGGGGGGCTCAGGTTTTGCGGTCTCTCACAGAGTGTGTGCCTGAAACTCCATGTGGAAGGGAGCGGTATCAATGCTGGACTGCCCCTGCTGAAGATTCAGGCGCCAGCGCATATCGGCCCCAGTGGTGCAAAGAGGGGCACTGAAGCGCGCCACATAACGGCCGTCGCCCTGTCGACGAAGCGGAACCGGGTATTCGCCCATGTACATGGACTCGCCCTGAAGTACCGCGAGCAGTCGGTCGGGGGCTTCGGCTGCCGTCACGATAAGCTCGTATTCAGCATCCTGATCCGTCAGCCGCTTTAACGCCACATGCCACTTGCCATCCAGGTCAGCCCAGGAGCACGGCCCGGAATCCAGATCACACTCGGATTTCGCACCCGTTGCAGCGTCTGGCTCCACAGTTTTAAGCAGACGAGGCCCGAAAACCGCCGCTACCAACAGCATCAGCATCAATCCCACTACCATAACCGCTCGTAACATACTCGTACCTCATCTGCAGACAGCGGCATTATGGAGCTTATCCGTTGTCAGGCAAAGCTTTCTAAACCTGTGTCAGTCATGAGAAAATATCGCGCTTCTATTTCTGGCCCATTTCAAGACAGGATACGCCCGTGCAACCGGACATTTCCGTACAGCACCTCAGCAAGTTTTATGGCGACGGTTTTCAGGCGCTGAAAGACATCAATCTGGAAATCAAACGGGGCGAAATCTTCGCCCTGCTCGGCCCGAATGGCGCTGGTAAGACCACCCTCATCAGCATCATCTGCGGCATCACCAACCTCTCCGAGGGCGTGGTGAAGGCTGCCGGCCATGACATCGTCCGCCAGTACCGCAAGGCCCGCCAGTCCATTGGACTTGTGCCACAGGAACTGAACACCGATTCGTTCGAGACAGTATGGAGCGCAGTGTCTTTCAGTCGGGGCCTGTTCGGCAAGGCGCCCAAGCCTGAGCACATCGAAAAAGTGCTCAAAGACCTGTCCCTCTGGGACAAACGCAACAATCGGATTATGTCGCTGTCCGGCGGTATGAAACGCCGGGTCATGATTGCCAAGGCGCTGTCCCACGAGCCCCAGATCCTGTTCCTGGACGAGCCCACGGCCGGTGTCGACGTTGAGTTGCGCAGGGACATGTGGGAGATGGTACGAAAGCTCCGGGAAAACGGCGTCACTATTATTCTCACCACCCACTACATCGAAGAAGCGGAAGAAATGGCAGACCGGATCGGGGTGATTCGCGAAGGCCAGATTATCCTCGTGGAAGAGAAAGATCGGTTGATGAGCAAGCTCGGCAAGAAGGAGTTGCGCCTTCAGCTACAAAGCAAGCTCGACAAGATGCCAGGGGAACTGACGTTGGAGCCCATCGAGTTGTCCGAAGACGGCTACGAGCTGATCTACACCTTCGACTCCCAGCAGGAGCAGGCCGGCGTTGCCCGATTGCTTCGCACCCTCGGAGACCTGGGCATCGACTACCGCGATCTGCAAACGCGAGAGAGCTCCCTGGAAGAGATTTTCGTTGGCCTGGTGCACGAATAAGGCCCGCGGCCCCACTGGAGAAAGGCATGAATTTTTACGGCGTTCGCGCAATCTATAACTTTGAAATGGCCCGCATGAAACGCACGCTGATGCAGAGCGTGCTGTCCCCGGTGATCTCGACCTGCCTCTATTTCGTGGTGTTCGGTTCCGCCATTGGATCTCGCATGGGTGATATCGACAACATCAGCTACGGCGCTTACATCATTCCCGGCCTGGTGATGCTATCACTGCTGATGCAGAGCATTTCCAATGCGTCTTTCGGAATCTACATGCCCAAATTCTCGGGCACCATCTACGAGGTACTGTCGGCACCTGTGTCCTACGTTGAGGTGGTTCTGGGGTACGTGGGCGCCGCTGCGACCAAGTCCGTGATCCTTGGCCTGATCATTCTTGCCACGGCTCGGTTGTTTGTCGACTACGAAGTATTGCACCCATTCTGGATGGTGGCGTTTCTGGTGCTGACTTCGGTCACCTTCAGCCTGTTTGGCTTTATCATTGGCATCTGGGCGGACGGTTTTGAGAAACTCCAGATCGTACCCATGATGATTGTCACGCCGCTGGTATTCCTGGGTGGTACTTTCTACTCCATCGACATGCTTCCGTCGATCTGGCAGACCATCAGCCTGTTCAACCCGGTGGTCTATCTGATCAGCGGCTTCCGCTGGGCGTTTTATGGGGTTTCCGACGTACACATCGGCAT
The DNA here is from genome assembly GCF_005871205.1 of Marinobacter alexandrii. Classification (GTDB taxonomy): domain Bacteria; phylum Pseudomonadota; class Gammaproteobacteria; order Pseudomonadales; family Oleiphilaceae; genus Marinobacter; species Marinobacter alexandrii. The sequence continues at coordinate 519,575 of NZ_SWKM01000014.1, forward strand.
CAGTGTCGGCATGACCCTGGTGTTCCTCACTGCCTGCATGTTGGCCGTCTGGTACATCTTCAAAACTGGCTACCGGCTGCGCTCGTGAGATCCTCGCTGCGGCCGCTGTTGCTGGGAATTGCTTGCACGGGCATCTTGACCTGCGCGTGCGCGGCTGACGCCTCCATCCCCCAGCCCAGGCTGCCAGAAGTGGCTGCCTGCTTCGTCACCGATGACGGAGCTGTGCCGGTGACTCTGGAGGTGGCCCGGGAATTCAGCCAACGACAGGCCGGACTGATGGGGCGTGAATCTCTGCTGGAAGATGAAGGCATGCTATTCCAGTACCCGGATCTGCAAAGCTCTGATCGCGGCTTCTGGATGTACAAAACCCTGCTTGATCTCGATATCGCTTACCTGGATAAGCGGGGCAGGATCGCCAGTATTCGCCAGATGGCACCCTGCGTGACCAGCAGTGCGGGCAGCTGCCCCACTTACCCGGCTGGCGTGGCCTTCCAATCCGCCGTAGAAATGAACCAGAATTTCTTTTCAGACCACGGTATCGAAGTGGGCGACCAGCTGATGACCGGGAAAGAGCACTGCTCCCGTCCCTGAGCAGCCCTACCCTTGGCCTTTGGCCGTCTCTAGTCGTTACTCCATTCCGCTTTACGTTTTTCCAAAAACGCGCAGATGCCTTCACGGGCATCACTGGCCTGCATGTTTTCCGCCATCACCTGGGAGGTGAATTCGTAAGCGTCGGCCAGCGGCAGCTCCAGTTGACGGTAAAATGCCTCTTTGCCCACCTTCAACGCCTGGCCGGATTTGTCGGCAATGGTCCGCGCCATGCGATACACGGTCTCATCCAGCACCTGCTCATCCACCACCCGGTTAACCAGGCCGATGGTTTCCGCGCGGATGGCGCCGATCAATTCGCCGGTCAGCAACATTTCCATAGCGTGCTTGCGGCTGACATTTCGTGACAGCGCGACCATCGGAGTAGAACAGAACAAACCGATGTTGACGCCGGGGGTGGCAAACCGCGCGGTGTCGGCGGCTACGGCCAGATCACAACTGGCCACCAGTTGACAGCCAGCGGCGGTGGCGACACCGGCAACCCGGGCAATCACCGGCTTGGGCAGATTGACAATCTGCTGCATCACCTTGCTACACAGCTTGAACAGAGCCAACTGAAACTCATGATCATCGAAGCGGCTCTGAATCTCGGTGAGATCGTGTCCGGCACAAAACACGTTGCCACGAGCAGCCAGCACCACCACACGGGTTTCCGAATCCTCCGCTACCTGTTCCAGGGCTGTCGACAGCTCCTCCAACATAGCCATCGATAGGCTGTTTCGCCGATGTGGTTGATCCAGGGTGAGTGTGGTAATCCCGTTCTCAGTGTATTGGCGCAGCAAAGGTACCTCTGCAGACTCCATAATGGTTCCTCCCGGTGGGATTCCGATGGTATTGGTTCTAACCTTCAGTATTAACCACACCCCCCCACACTGTCGAAGCGACTTTTGTAGAAGGCTCAGGAGCTTACCGGGGGGGTTGTGATCCGGGGCTTTGGCCTACAGGTAAGTGACAGTGGATCGCGCATTAAAAGGAGACATTGATGTTGAAGTCGAAGATTTTTAAGGCCGTTGTCGCGGTAGCCATTATTGGCGGTGGCTTGTTGGTGGTCTATCAGGATCAACCTGATCCGCCCACGGGCGATATAAACCGGATTGAACCAGTGCCCAAGCAGGACAGTCCGTAACGCTACCCCACGTTGCACTGGCCCGCGACCAACCAACGGGGCCCCATCCGTTCATTTATAGGGAAGTAACCATTGCATACCACACGTATCAAGGGACTGACCATCGCGGCGCTTGGGGTTCTGTTCATTACGCCCGATGCCCTGCTGGTAAAAATCACCTCAGTGGAGCCGGTGGTGTTTCTGTTCTGGCGCGGCCTGCTACTTGCCCTCAGCTTCCTGATCATCAACGCGGTGCGTTATCGCTCGCGCCTGGTCCCGGAAATGAAGCGGTGCGGCTGGAAAGGCTGGTTCTGTGCCTGTGCCTTCGCGGTCAGCACCCTCGGCTTTGTCGTGGGCATGAAAAATACCGCCGCCGGCAATGTACTGATCATCCTGAATACCGCACCGGTCATTGCCGCCCTCATCGCCTGGTTGGTCTGGAAGGAAACACTGCCGCTTCGAACCTGGGTGATCATTGTGGTTTGCGTGACCGGGGCCTCCATCATGGCCATTGGCGAATGGGGGCGAGGTGAACCACTGGGGTTGGTCATGGCCGGTGTTGCGGCCACGGCCCTTGCAGCCAACCTGAATGTGGCCCGCTCACAGCCAGATGCCGACATGAGCGTGATGCTGATGTTCGGAGCGCTGGTGTTGGCCGCACTGGCTGCCATAGCCGGAGGCGCCAAGCTTCCATCGGTTCGGGACGGTCTGTTTATCGGATTGTTGTGCCTGTTTTTCCTGCCGATCGCCGCCACACTGATTCAGATTGGGCCACGCTACATACCGGCGGCCGAAGTCAGCATGATGTTGCTACTGGAGACGGTGGTGGGAGCCTTCCTGGTCTGGCTGGTGCTGGGCGAAGTGCCTACCACGCTCAGCCTGTTTGGTGGCGTGATCGTATTCTCGGCCTTGCTGGCGCACGGCTGGATTGAGGTGGCCCGCTACCGCAGGGCCAGTGTTTGATATACACCGTTACGCTGGCTTTCCGCTTGGGAAGAAAGTTTCGTTCATTTCGGGCTGGGCAGCTCGATGTTCAAGCCAACTTAACAAATCGGGGAACGCCAGCGGACGAGAGAACAGGTAGCCCTGAACGGCATCACACTGATTCAGCGCCAGCCACTCCAGTTGGTCTTTACGCTCTACCCCCTCGGCCACCAGTTTGAGGCCAAGGGTTTTCGCCATCAGAATGACCGACGAAACGAACGCGGCATGCTTGGTATTCACGGGAATCTCGTCAAGAAAGGATTTATCCAGCTTCACGGTGTCAGCATTCAGTTGAGTCAGATAGCTGAGCGATGAATAGCCAGTTCCAAAGTCGTCCAGAGCCACACCAAATCCTAAGCGCTCGATATCCCGCAGCATCATTTTCACCTCAACACTTTCCAGCATTAGCGCACTCTCGGTTATCTCAAGGTCAATTCCGCGCTGCGTGCCGTCCAACTGATCAGCGATCTGTTCAAGTAAGCCGATCAGGTTCGGGTCGGCAAACTGCTTAACCGAGACATTGACCGCGATGGAGAATGTCTCGGGTAACATCGGACTCTGCACCAAACGGGTGGCTTCCCGCAGTACCCAGCGGCCCAACGCCATGATATCGCCAGTGGATTCAGCGATGGGTATGAAATCGGACGGGCTGACTGTGCCCATGGTCGGGCTTTGCCACCGGATGAGCGCCTCGGCGCTGTTTACCGCCCCCGTTGCTATTTCCACCTTCGGCTGCAGGAACACCTCAAACTCGTTTGACTTGATGGCCTGCTGAAGCTCCGATCGAATGCCCATCCAACGATTCAACCGATCCGACATTGAGGAATCATAGCGCGCAAAGGAGTTTCCTGGATTTTTGGAGGCCTCCCTCATTGCCGTTACCGCTTTGCTGATCACGGCAGACTCATCGTACTCATTGCTGCCAAGCGAAGTGGCACCAATAGACACCGAAAGATACAGTTCCTTAGTTCCAGAAAAATAAGGGTGATTAAACGCACGGAACAGACCTGCGATCGTGTCTGATTCCATATCTTCATTTTGCTCAGTCGTGAGAATCAGATACTCGCCCAGGCCCAGGTGAGCAACCGTCAGGGCATCGCAGCCCGGCGTTTCAATTCTCCGTGCAACTACTTTCACCAAACGGTCGACGATTGCTTTTGTGTGCGTCGAGTACATCCGCTCCAGATCATCCACCTTGAGCGACAACAAGGTATAGGGCGTGTCATTGGAAAGCCGTGCCTTGCGGATGTGCCCTATCATCCCCGCCAGATTCAGCATCCCTGTAACTGTATCCAGGTATTTGTCACGCTTAAGCTTCTGGATCGTGGATACACTGGTCGAAAGCCGGCGCCTGACGTCAACCGACGACACCAGATTCTTGGCCATGATCATTTGTTTGTACGTCGACAGCACACTCGCCCCCAGAAGCATCACCAACATCCAGGTCTCGTGATTGATACCAAGCTCCAGACTCTTCTGCACCAGAAGGGAGCTGGCCGCACCAAGAATCAGTATTGGGTGCAGGATAGCCGCCGGCAGACAATAGGCCAGTACCGGCATGGGCACGGAAACAATGGCGAACAGAACCATGAACAGGGCTACTTCCTGCCAGAATCCCAGCGATTCCAGGCAAATGAACGTAAACACTCCCCACATCACCCCATAGCTCGCAAACGCCCAAATAAAGTTCCGCGTCCACGCTACGTAAGTGTTGGCACTGGGCTTGCGCCGGGACAAAAACAGCGCGAGATAGGTGAAGCCGTAAAGCAAAATGAACGCAATCGCCCAGATCTGGAGGGCATCTCGGGTTTGAGGGGTTTGAAACAGGGTTGCACAACTGATTGCGGCCAACATGCCGACCAGCGGTATCTCCCTTGCTCGCGTGAACAGTAGTTCCGCTAATTCAAGACGAAAATACTCCGCGCGCATGGAAACCAATAAAGCTTTCAGTTGGGTCACTCCCTATCCTTTCCGGGCAAATTGGCGTGCGCACGAAGCGTACGTGTAAACGCTAACGTAGTTGGTTAGGAAAAGGTTCCATATTATTGAAAATTAGCTAGAAATAGATCTAGCAATAGGAACATCAACTATGCAAAACGGAGCAGGATTGCCCGGCGACTTGAAACAGCAGAATTAAGGTGTGGTGCTCCGGGCCGGAATCGAACCGGCACGACCGTGAGGTCGAGAGATTTTAAGTCTCTTGTGTCTACCAATTTCACCACCGGAGCATCGGAGGGGGGAGTCAGACGGGCCGAATTGTATAAGGGCCGGTTCGGTAACGCAATTCCGATTCCCGGCACCCTCGCCTGTCAGGCTTCGGTGGGCTTTGTGGCCCGGCCTTTGTAGATGTAGCCAGCTATCCTGGGTGTTTTGGGTACGTAAAGGTTTTCCAGCTCGGTGATCTCGAAACCGGCGCTGCTAATGAGATCGGCGATATGGCGGTTCAAGTGGCATCCGCCCGCGATTTTTCGCCAACCCGGAGTTATCCGGTGCTGCCATTTTTGGGTGCCGGCATCCGGTGATTCACCATGTTCCAGGAACAGCAATACGCCCTCGGGCTTGAGCACGCGCTTCATCTGCTGCAGTGCTGCGTTCCAATCGGGAATGGTACACAAGGTGAACGTGAGCAGTACGGTATCCACGCTCTCGTCCGCCAATGGGATCTTTTCGCCCGGCAGGTCAAGCCACTCAACCTTTACCGCTGAGCGGGCAAGATTGGCAGTAGCCTTGCGGCGCATCCCCTCTGATGGCTCCAGGCCATAAACCAGCTCGACTGAATCGGGCTTGTAGAATTGCAGATTGATGCCAGATCCCATACCCACCTCAAGCACCACACCGCGGGCTTCTGGCACTACCTGTTGGCGCAGTTTCATTATCTGGCCCACGGAGCAGGCACGGTCAATCAAGTGGGGCAAAATCCGTTCTTCGTAAAAGCTCATCAGGTCACCATAATTGTTGCAGGTCACGGGAGCGACAATTCGCCCTATCGAATTCGCCTGTGTTTTTAGTAGCATGGTATCCATCTGCCGGTAATAACAACAGACAATAGGCGCCAAGGCAGCGGCCGCGGGAGTTCGGCTCTCGTTTATTGAGATGTGTAAGTTACCGGAGGGTTCCCATGGAACTAGATCCTCTTCTGCTTTCGCGAATTCAGTTCGCGTTTGTGGTGTCCTTCCACGCCATTTTCCCGGTGTTTACGATTGGCTTGGCCTCATTTATCGCGGTTCTTGAAGGATTGGCCTTCAAAACCGGTGATGGTGTCTGGGTTAAACTGTCCGCTTTCTGGACCACAGTGTTTGCGGTTGTCTTCGGCATGGGCGTGGTGTCTGGCATCGTGATGTCGTTCCAGTTCGGCACCAACTGGAGTAATTTTGCCCAGGCCTCCGCTAATTTCCTCGGGCCGGTACTCAGTTACGAAGTGATCACCGCCTTTTTCCTGGAAGCGGCGTTCCTTGGCGTGTTGTTGTTCGGGCGCGACAAGGTTCCGGCCGGCGTGCATCTGATGGCCGCGATTATGGTGGCCACGGGCACGTTCATCTCATCGTTCTGGATTCTGTCCGCCAACAGCTGGATGCACACTCCAGCAGGTTACGAACTCAGGGAGGGCGTGTTTCACGTAACGTCCTGGAGTGAAGCCATCTTCAACCCCTCCTTCCCTTACCGGTTCCTGCACATGGCCCTCGCCTCCTTCCTTACCGGCGGTTTTGTGGTCGCCGGGGTGAGTGCCTGGTATCTCTTGCGCGGACGCGAAATTGAGGCCAATCGAAAAGCCCTGTCGATGTGCCTGTGGTTGCTGCTGTTCATAGCTCCGGCGCAAGCCGTGGTTGGCGATTATCACGGCCTGAACACCCTGGAACATCAGCCAACAAAAGTGGCGGCCATGGAGGGCAACTGGGAGACCTCCAAAAATGTTCCGCTGCTCCTGTTCGCCATTCCCGATCAGGACAACCAGAGCAATCTCTATGAAATCGGCGTGCCCGGTCTCGCCAGTCTGATCCTTACCCACGAGTGGGATGGCGAGGTTCCCGGTCTGAACGAGGCACCCATTGCAGAACAGCCACCCGTTGCCATTGTGTTCTGGGCGTTTCGGGTGATGGTGGGCCTGGGCCTGCTGATGATTCTCTTCGCAGTAACAGGACTGATCTTGCGCGCCGGCGGCCGATACTGGCGCAGCACCTGGTTCCTCCACGGGCTTCGATTCATGAGTTTCACCCCGTTCTTGGCGGTTCTCGCCGGCTGGATTGTCACCGAAACTGGTCGTGCGCCCTGGCTGGTGTACGGGGTGATGACTCATGCCGAATCGCTCACGCCGTCCCTTACCGGCGGCATGGCCCTGTTCACTCTGCTTGGTTATATGATCGTTTATGCCCTGGTCTTCTCTGCCGGGCTCTATTACCTGCTGCGGGTGCTCTACGTGGGCATGGAAGACAGCCACGATGGCGATAAATACGAAGCTGAGCGACCAAGCCGGCCGTTCTCTGCGGCCCACGTGTCGTTTGAGATTGACCAGAACGGCCACACTGGCAACCCTGCGTCTCAGGAGGGTCACTGATTATGGAACTCTTCGATCTGCCCCTGATCTGGGCGTTTATCATCGGCTTCGGCATCATCATGTATGTGTTGATGGACGGATTTGATCTTGGCGTTGGCATTCTTTTTCCGTTCGCACCGAACGAGGAGGCGCGGGATGTCATGATGAATTCGGTTGCACCGGTCTGGGATGGCAACGAGACCTGGCTGGTGCTTGGTGGCGCCGGTCTGCTGGCCGCTTTCCCCCTGGTGTACACGATATTCCTGCCTGCGCTCTACATCGGCGTATTTCTGCTGTTGGCGGGCCTGATTTTCCGGGGCGTAGCCTTCGAATTCCGGTTCAAGGCCCGATCGTCCCGGTACCTCTGGAACTGGGCCTTTGCCGGCGGCTCCACGATTGCGTCCTTCGCCCAGGGCGCGGTTGTTGGTGCCTATATCCAGGGCTTTGAAACCTCAAACGGCGTTTATGTGGGAGGAGCTCTGGATTGGTTAACACCGTTCTCGGTGCTTACTGGCCTGGGTATGCTGGCCGGCTATGCCCTGCTCGGTTCCACCTGGCTGATCATGAAAACCGAAGGCGAACTGCAGGCCTGGGCTTACCGTCTTACCCTGCCGTTGCTGACCGCGGTTCTAGTGGTGTTTGGGGTTATCAGTATCTGGACACCGTTCGTGGACGAGCTGGTTCGGGACCGCTGGTTTGCGAACCTCAGCGTGATCTGGATTTTGCCGGTGCTCACCTTACTGTGCGCCTTCCAGATCTACCGATCGGTACGAAACCGGTACGAGGGCATGCCTTTCGTAGCCACTATGGGGCTGTTTATTACCACCTATCTGGGCCTGGTGGTCAGCCGCTGGCCGTACGTGGTGCCGCCTGATTACACCCTGTGGGAGGCCGCTTCCGCTTACCAATCCCAGCTCTTCCTGCTATTGGGGCTGTTGTTTGTAATCCCGATCGTGCTGGTCTATACCGCATGGACGTATTGGGTTTTTCGCGGCAAGGTTCGTGCGGGCGAGGGCTACCATTAAGTGGGAGAAACAGCCGATCCAAACTCTTCAGGGGCTCAAGGATCTGCTTTAGCCCCTGAACAGTACCAGGTAAAACAATGGTTGGCAGAGCTCGGCAAGAGCAACCGCCGGTGGATGTACGGTGCCGTAGTGGCGGGGGTGGTAACCGGTATTTCTGCCCTGGTGCAAATGACCATAATCGCCCTCATCGTCCATCGGGGTGTCGGCGAGGCTGTGCCAGTCAGAGAGCTGTCTCCCCTATTTCTTGGGCTCTTGGCCGCCGTTTGTGTTCGCGCTCTCGGCCAGGGTATGCAAACGCGCATGGCTGCCCGGTGCAGCGAGCATGTCCGGTGCGATGTGCGGCGGCAGATCCACCAACACTGGAACGCCTCTGGCCCCGTCGCCCTTGGCCATTTTTCCGCGGGCGAGCTGGCCAGGGAGTGGCTGGATCACGTTGAAGCGCTGCACGGTTATTACGCACGGTTTCTGCCCCAGCTATTATTAGCCTTAATCATCCCCAGTCTCATACTGATCCTGGTATTTACCCTGGATTGGCTCGCAGCCCTGCTTCTGTTGTTGTCCGCGCCCCTGATTCCCCTGTTTATGGCACTTGTGGGAATGGGTGCGGAAAAGCTCAACCAGCAGCACTTCCAGACGATCAGCCGGCTCTCCGGGCAGTTCCTGGATAAGGTCCGCGGGCTGACCACGCTGCAACTGTTTGGACAAACGGACGCCGCCGCCTCTGTGCTCGCCACCCGCTCGGATGCCTATCGGCGCATTACCATGAAGACCCTTCGAATAGCCTTCCTGTCTTCGGCTGTTCTTGAGTTCTTTGCCTCAATGGCGATAGCAGTCATCGCCATTTACATCGGCTTTGGTTTGCTTGGGTACATCACCTTTGGCCCCGCAGACGAACTGACCCTGTTTTCCGGGCTCCTGATTCTGCTGTTAGCACCGGAATTCTTCCAGCCACTGCGAACCCTTTCCCAGCACTATCACGACCGGGCATCCGCACTGGGTGCCGGTGCCGAAATTCTGTCCCGAATGAATCGCCTGGGGCGTGGTTCTCCACGCGGCGGCCACGATGGCCAGCGCGAGGATAAGCCTCAAGACAGCGTTCTGCTGGGCGCGGTGGGCCTGTGCTACCGCCAGGAACAGCCGATCTTTTCGGATTTATCACTGTCGTTCGAGAAAGGTGATTGCATTGCCCTCACCGGCCCGTCTGGCGGCGGCAAAAGCAGCCTGCTTCATTTGCTGGCCGGGTTCGTAGTGCCGGATGAGGGATCGATTTCAGTATTCGGAAAACCACCCGGCTCTTTCAGTTTTGGCTGGCTCGGACAAACCGGGTTCCTGGTTCAGGGCTCCTGGGCCGACAACCTTCGCCTGACCCGTCCGGACGCCTCAGACATCGCCATCGAAACAGCCCTCACCAATGCGGGGCTGCGGCCTTTGCTGGAAAGTCGTGATGCCGGCATTCACAGCCAGGTCTCGGAAGACGGCCAGGGGCTGTCCGGTGGACAGGCGCGAAGGTTGAGCCTGGCCCGTATCTTCGTGGCAGATTACGACCTGATCCTGCTGGACGAGCCCACTGCCGGACTGGATACCGACAGCGAAGTGCATGTGATCGAAGCCCTGCACAAACTGGCTGAAGCCGGCAAGACGCTGATTTTTTCGACGCATCACCAGGCACTGCTGACTCTCGCTAACCGGGTATTACTGGTTTCCGATGGAGAGCTGCGGGATGCATGAGCTGGCACCCTGGTTACGGTTGATATTTCAGCGCTGGGGTAGACTCTCGGTCGGAGGCCTGCTGCTTCTGATTACCCTGCTTTCCGGGATGGGGCTTCTGGCGCTATCGGGCTGGTTTATCACCGAGACGGCACTGGCCGGGCTCCTGCTCGCAGCCGGCGCCCAGGCCTCTATTAACCTGTACACCCCCGGAGGCGGTATTCGTTTGTTTGCCCTGACTCGAACCGTCGGGCGCTATCTGGAACGGGTGTATAACCACGATACGGTCTTACGCCAACTGTCAGATATTCGAACCCGGTTATTCCGGCAACTGGCGGCCACGCCTCGCAGTCATCGTCGTGGGCTATCCGGCGCCCAGTGGCTCTCGCGATTAACCCGCGACGTGGATGCCCTGGACACGCTGTATCTGCGCCTGATTGCGCCTACCGCCTTGGCAGTGGTGGTCAGCCTGCTGATGGTGCTCTTGGCCCTGATCCTCTTCGATACCCGAATCGCCCTGTGGCTTGGACTGTTGCTGGGCATTGCCCTGCTCTATTCGACCATTGGCACACTGGCCCGCACCCGACAAACCTCCCGCCGGCTCAGCGATGGTGAAGAACGGTTGCGCACCCACATTATTGAACACCTCGAAGGCTTTGCAGAACTCACCGCGGCCGGGCGCACTGGTAAGCATGCGGCCTGGTTGATGCGTCAGGCACACGGCTTCGCCAAGGAACAGGCAAAGGTGGATCGGCGCTTGGGCTGGAATCAGGCGTTAACACACCTTCTGATCAACCTCGCTGCGATCGTTGTCCTGTGGGCAGGATTCGGGCTGTTTCAATCCGGGCAGATCTCAGGGCCGGTGCTGGTGTTGTTACCCATTGCCCTGCTGGGACTGGCCGAGGTTTATGCAGTGTTGCCGGAGGCCTTCGGAAAATTCGGGGCCACTGAAGCCTCCGCAAACCGTCTAAACCAAGATTCTCTGGATGCTCCCGGGGAAGGAACAATTCAAGCAACAGAACCGCCCAATGGCACGGCGCTGGTCGCAACAGAACTGGGAGTGCGCTACGACGACTGCCCGCCAATCTTCATGCACTTCAATCTGACCGTTGCTCGCGGAGAACACCTGGGGCTAGTTGGTCACTCCGGCAGTGGCAAATCGACTCTGGCAGATGCTCTGGCGGGCCTCTCGCCTGCGTTTCAAGGCGACATTGCGCGGCTGCCAACGAGTTACCTTACCCAGAGCACAGTACTTTTCGAGGACACATTGAAGGCAAATTTGCTGGTGGGCGATCCTGAAGCCAGTGATACCCAGCTCTGGCGGGTATTGGAGCTAGTCGAATTGGCCGAAAGGTTCGCAAGTGAGCCTGATCAGCTGGAGACTTGGCTCGGCAGCAGCGGAAGCCGGCTTTCCGGTGGCGAAGCCCGGAGGATCGCCCTGGCCCGGGTACTGTTGAGTCCTGCACCATTGTTGATACTGGATGAGCCGTTTACCGGGGTGGATTCGCCTACGCGGGGGCGCATCTGTAAAAATCTGCGGTATTGGCTGAAAGGAAAAGCGGTGATTGCCTTGGGCCACGGGCCGGATGCCCTACCGGACACCGACCGCGTGATTCACCTGATTGCCTGAACCTGAGGATTACCGGGTTTCCAGAACCTCAAACGTGAGACCGGCGTTGCGGGTCAAACGGTCCAACAGGCTGCCGTTCAGCAGGGAGGACGGTGTCCAGAAACCGCCCTCTTTCTCGGCCGGAATGTCGAACGCCAGGCACATACCGGCTTCGCCCAACATTTTGCCCGTTGAACCATAGCCGGGGTCCTGATCTCCGGTGACCTTGGTGATGATAGTTTTGCCGTCCTCGGTGCGCCCCACGAACCGCAGGTCGTAGTATCCTGCTTTCTGGGCTTCCGGGCTGGGCCCTTCACCGGGCTGGGGCACGAACTTCTCCACCAGCCAGCGCGAGGGCTTGATGGCCGACGCCGTGAAGAAAGCGGCAAGGCCGCTGGTGATGCCGTAGGCCGCCAAACGGCCTTTCATGCCCCGGCCCGTCATCATCGCTTCATCGTAGGTGAATTCCTTACCGTAACGCGCGTTCTGCAGCGCGTTCGAGCGGTGGATGATGCGGGTGTTGATCGCCCCCATCACAAACGGCGCCAGCCAGACGTTAAAGGTCTTATCGTACTCGGCGCCCTTGAGGCTGGGCTGACGGGCCTCGGAGCGATGTCCTGCCGGAGAAATGGAAAACGGGTTGGCCAGTTCTTTGCGCAGCTTAGGATCCGCTCCAGCTTCTTTGGCGATGTTCATCATGGAGGCCACAGTGCCACCGGAGAACTCGCCCTTGAGGGCCTTTACCCGCATCCGGACATTCTGACACGGCTCACCAAATGTCTGCTCGGCTTGCTGCTGAAGAAACCAGACGCCCATGTCGGATGGAATGGAATCGAAGCCGCAGCAATGGACAATGCGCGCACCGGAGGCTTTGGCCTCGTCTTCATAGCGGTCGACCATTTTGCGGATCCATTGCACTTCCCCCGTCAGATCGCAGTAATCCGTTCCAGTACGCACGCATGCCTGAACCAGAGGTTCACCGTAAAGCGCATAGGGACCCACGGTGGAAATAATCACACGGGTCTGGGCACACATGGCCTGCAGTGCCTGCTCATCGGCGGCATCGGCCAGGATGACGGGAAGATCCTTGGCCTTGCTGCCAAGGTCGCTTTTCAGAGTATTCAGTTTGGATTCGGAGCGCCCGGCAATGGCCCAATTTACCGTTTTCCCTAGTCCATAGGTCTCAAGCAGATAACGGGTGAGAATTTGGCCAACAAAACTGGTGGCGCCAAATACGACCAGATCGTAGGTCGTCTCTGCTGATTTAGTCATTGCTCATCCTTTGCGTTTCATATGATTGATTTTTAAGCGGCCGTGCGTGGCGCGCGGGCGCCCATCACAACCATAAACACGGCGACACCCAGCCCCCAGAAGCCGTTAAGAAGCAGGCCACCAACCCAGGTCTGAGCCGACACTTCGAGACCTTTCATCGGAAACACTACCAGCATGGCAACCGCTGTTGGCCCGACCGCGCCCAACAAAATATGGCCGAGCCAGTACTTAGCCCCGGCCAGGCGGCCAACGAGGAGCCAAAGCACCATACCCCAGAGACCGCCAAAAAACGCTAAAGAGAGAACTGCAGGCACGCCCAGTGGCGGCACCGGCGTTAAGTTGAAGGGTGCCATCGGGACGACGCCAGCTAGATAAAAAACCACGAACAGGCCCTGATGGAAGACCAGAGTTGCAAGAAAACCGGCGATAAATGCTTTAATCCAGACCATAATGAGTCCCTGTCAGTGTATTATTCTTTAGTCTTAAGTGGTTGATTCTGCACAGCGCAGCAACACACTGCAAATGTTATTGTCATTGCTGTGCCAGAGGCCGCTTTCCATGCCGCCAGGTGCATTTGCGTCGGCTGGGCCAATCGCTTGTAATCGTTAATGGGGCAGACTGCCCAACAGAATTCAAGATGACGCCGAGGAGGTACACATTGATTACAACCCTGTTGATAGTAAGCCTGGCTCTTGCCGTTTTCAGTGGCTTTCTGTGTTGGCAGGTCATTGAACAGCGCAAGATGATCGCGCAGATGATGGAGTCCGACGACATTGATGGCGAAGCTCCAGATCCCGAGCTGGTGCTAACCATGCGAGTGCTGGACCCGATCGCCATCGCCAAGCGGGAATCCCGCTCAGGTCGCATGCTTGCCGACAAGCTGCCGGTCATGGTGCGGAAAATGGTCTACCAGGAAGTGATGAAAGAGCTGGAGACCGAGATGGCGGAGCGGGAAATCGATGTCCACATGCACATTGAATACCGCTAGGAGAGGATCGATAGTATGAGCACTTCCCTGATCATCCCGGCGGTCCTGCTACTCGCTTCGCTAATCGCGTTGGGCTTCACGCTAAGCCAGTTGCAAGCTTCACGACGACAGCTGAGGATTCTCAATGCTCAACGAATTGCCGCCCAAAGCGATATTCAGAAACGCAGGATGGAATTGGAGGAGGTCCGCAACCGGGCAAAATTACTTGAAGACACGGTGTCCGGCGGCGCCAGTGCCGTGGAGAGGGTTCACAAAGCGATTTCCAACACCACATTTGGCCTGATCGACCTATTTTCCCGGGACGAAGAGTTCCGCCAGAGCGCCCGAAAAGCGCGCGACACCCACGATCAAACCAGCACGACGGTGTACAAGACCGTTCGCACCACCAACAAGGCTCTGCATATTCTCGCCGACACCCTGATCATTGGGAAGGCTGAGAAGCAACTCGCCTCGAGAAAACCAGGCGGCAGCGACTCACCCAAGACGGGAAAATGACCCCTATGGCGGCAATCAGAGCTTGGCGAATCGCTGCAGCGTAACGTCTACCGTAACCGTAAGCTCGCTCAGATTCGCCGCCCGCGCCCGGCCCTCGGCACTGGCACGATAAAGGTGCGGCGTCATCGCCAGCAAATCGGCAATCACCGTTTGCCCCGTCAGGGTCAGGGTATGGCGAACCGGCTCAGACGCCACCAGCCTGAAGCCTTCTGGCGCGGTCTCGTTTCTGGGCCTTTCCGGTTTCAGTTCCGGATAGATGATTTCCCTCAGTTCCCGAAGGTGATCAGGTCCCGCATCCACCTGCAAAACCAGGCCCCCTGATTTCAGGACACGATGGAATTCACCATAAACCGGGAAGCCGAAAAGGCACAGTACGGCATCCAGCGTGCCGGGCAATACCGGCAGATTGGCGTTACTGCCCACCACCCAACTTATCCGTTTATCCTGCTTGGCTGCAGCCAGCACCGCCCACTTGGAAATATCCAGACCGACAACAGCCGCCTCCTGGGTTTCGGGCAGTGATTCGGCCAGGCGCCGGGTGTAGTGGCCCTCGCCACAGCCAGCATCCAGTAAACGGACCCGTTCAGCTTCCGGCAAGACGCCTGCTGCGGCCCGGTTTACGGCGTCTGAGATGGTGTTGTAGAAGCCGGCGTTCAGGAAACGCTGCCGCGCGGCTACCATGTCTTTGCTGTCCCCGGGATCGCGGGATCGCTTCTTCTGCACAGGTAACAAATGCACATAGCCCTGGCGGGCAATGTCATAGCTGTGTCCGGCCTCGCAGCGCCAGCTCTTACCATCACGGTGCAGGGTCTGGCCATCAAGTGGGCACGCCAGTGCATCAAAGGGAATGAGGGACATGAGAAAAATTCCGACTATCAGGATGATTCGGTAACTCAGGCGCGCCTATTTTATGACCGCCCAACAAAAAAGGCACCCGAAGGTGCCTTTTTCAAGCGTTGAGAAAGTTACAGAACTTTCTTCAGCTCTTCTTCCAGCTGCGGTACTGCTTCAAACAGATCCGCTACCAGGCCGTAATCGGCCACCTGGAAGATCGGCGCTTCTTCGTCCTTGTTGATCGCAACGATCACCTTGGAGTCAGACATACCGGCCAGATGCTGGATGGCACCGGAGATGCCCACGGCAATGTACAGCTGCGGAGCAACAATCTTACCGGTCTGGCCAACCTGCATGTCGTTCGGTACGAAACCAGCGTCGACAGCAGCACGGGATGCGCCAACTGCAGCACCCATCAGATCGGCTACCTGCTCCAACATTTTGAAGTTGTCGCCGTTCTGCATGCCACGACCACCGGAAACAACGATACCGGCGCTTGCCAGATCAGGCCGGTCAGACTTGGCCAGCTCTTCGCTTACGAATTGGGACAAGCCAGCGTCTTTTACAACGTCCAGCTGTTCGACAGCTGCGGAACCACCTTCACCAGCAACTGGGTCGAAAGCGGTCGGGCGAACGGTAATAACTTTGATGCTGTCACTGGATTTTACAGTGGCAATCGCGTTACCTGCGTAGATCGGGCGAACGAAGGTGTCTTCGGACTCCACACGCATGATGTCGGACACCTGCGCAACGTCCAGCAGTGCAGCAACGCGTGGCATGAAGTCCTTGCCCACGGTGCCAGCAGCGGCCAGGATGTGGCTGTAGCCCTTGCCTACTTCGGCAACCAGCTCACCCAGGTTTTCACCCAGGAAGTGGCCGTAGGCAGCGTTGTCGGCAACCAGTACCTTGTTAACGCCTTCAGCCTTGGCAGCAGCTTCGGCAACGGCGCTGCAGTTCTCGCCGGCAACCAGGACGTCGATGTCTCCGCCGATGGCCTTGGCGGCCGCTACAACATTCAGGGTAGCCTGCTTCAGGCTGCTGTTGTCATGTTCAGCAATTACAAGGATGCTCATTTAGATCACCTTCGCTTCGTTCTTCAGTTTATCGACGAGCTCTGCAACGTCTGCCACTTTCACGCCAGCCTGACGGGAAGCAGGCGCTTCAACCTTCAGGGTGGACAGGCGCGGGGCGATGTCGACGCCCAGATCAGCCGGGCTCATGGACTCGAGCGGCTTCTTCTTCGCCTTCATGATGTTCGGGAGCGAGGCGTAACGTGGCTCGTTCAGGCGCAGGTCTGTGGTAACAACCGCCGGCAGTTTCAGTGACACGGTCATCAGACCACCGTCTACTTCGCGGGTTACGTTAACCTTCTCGCCTTCAACAACCACTTCTGACGCGAAAGTGCCCTGCGCCATGCCGGTTAGTGCTGCGAGCATCTGGCCAGTCTGGTTGTTGTCAGAATCAATGGACTGTTTGCCGAGAATAACCAGCTTCGGCTCTTCTTTCTCGACAACACTTTTCAGCAGCTTGGCCGCTTCGAGGGACTGAACCTCGTCGTCGGTTTCCACGTGGATACCACGGTCAGCGCCCAGGGCCAGTGCAGTTCGAATCTGCTCCTGTGCAGCTTTCGGGCCGATGGAGACCACCACGATTTCACTGGCAACACCCTTCTCTTTCAAGCGAACCGCTTCTTCAACAGCGATTTCACAGAACGGGTTCATTGCCATCTTGACGTTGGCGAGATCAACACCGGTGTTGTCCGGCTTGACGCGCACCTTTACGTTGTAGTCGATTACTCGTTTTACAGCGACCAGAACCTTCATAGATTCCTCGTTCTTCTACGATGGGTTTAAAGACTCGCAATCAGAAACACTCTTTTGCGACCCCGCAGCTGCGGACCTCGGAGTATTCTTGATTCCTGTAGTTTCGACGTGAAGCCGGAATTATGGGCCTTCACATCGAACGTTACAAACAGCTTCCTCACGCGGGGCCTGCTGTCACGGCGGACTAATACTGCAGGCAAAGGGTGAACGGGTCAATAGTCCCGCTCTGACGCGCCAGGAGCGTTTTTCAAGCTGATTGGCCAGTGTTGACTGTGCCAGCCAGTGAGACGATACTAAAAAACGCCTCAGAACACACGATGTTTCGGTGTACACGTACAATGCCAAAGGAGAGACAGAATTTCAAACAAACGTTTGTTTGATTCTGCAAATACGATACCCTCTCCGTTAATAGTCGGTGTTATCGGCTTCGGGCAGTCGTCTATAGGCAGTTTTACCGGTATGATGACGCCCCAGAATTCCGCCTACGGGCACACAATATCCATTAAAAGAAGTTTGAGGAGACCAACGTGGAACGCGAATCGATGGAGTTTGATGTTCTTATCGTCGGCGGCGGGCCTGCAGGCCTGTCGGCAGCTTGCCGTGTCATGCAGTTGGCACAGGAAGCTGGCGAAGAACTCACCGTATGCGTGGTAGAGAAAGGTTCCGAAATCGGCGCGCACATCCTTGCCGGTACCGTGTTCGAGCCCACTGCCCTCAACGAACTCTTCCCGGATTGGAAAGAGAAAGGTGCCCCGCTGAATACGCCGGTCACCCGCGACGACATCTTCCTGCTGAAGAACCAGGAAAAAGCCACGAAGATCCCGAATGGTTTCGTGCCCAAGAACATGCACAACCATGGCAACTACATTATTAGCCTGGGCAACCTGTGCCGCTGGCTGGCCGAACAGGCCGAACAGCTGGGTGTTGAGGTTTACCCTGGCTTCGCCGCTTCCGAGACCATTGTCGAGGATGGCCAGGTTAAGGGCATCATCACCGGTGACATGGGCGTAGCCCGTGACGGCTCCGAGAAAGACGGCTACATGCCGGGCATGGAGCTACGCGCCAAGTACACCCTGTTTACGGAAGGCTGCCGCGGTCACCTGGGCAAGCGCCTGATCAATGACTTCAAACTCGACGAAGGCAAGGATCCCCAACACTACGGCATCGGCATTAAAGAGCTGTGGGACATTGATCCTGCCAAGCACGAGCCAGGCCTGGTCGTACACACTACAGGCTGGCCGCTGAGTGAATCCGGTACAACCGGCGGCTCTTTCCTTTATCACCTGGAAAATGGTCAGGTTTACGTGGGCCTGATCACCGATCTGTCCTACAGCAACCCGCACCTGAGTCCGTTTGAAGAATTCCAGCGCCTCAAGCTGCACCCGGAGATCTCCAAGTACCTGGAAGGCGGCAAGCGTGTTTCCTACGGCGCCCGTGCTATCTCCAAAGGTGGCTACAACGCACTGCCGAAGATGAGCTTCCCCGGTGGCCTGCTGCTTGGCTGTGATGCCGGCACTCTGAACAGCTCCAAGATCAAAGGCTCCCACACCGCCATGAAGTCCGGCCTGTTGGGTGCCGAAGCAGTGTTCGAAGCCCTGAAAGAAGGCAAGAGCGGTGAGGAGATCACCAGCTTCCAGCAGCGGTTCGAGGACAGCTGGCTGTACAAGGAGCTTTACGCTGAGCGTAACTTTGGTCCGGCCATGCACAAATTCGGCAACATCGTTGGTGGTGCGATCGCATTCGTCGAGCAGAACATCCTGCGCGGCAGCCTGCCAATCACCTTCCACGACACTATCCCGGATTACGCCACGCTGAAGCCTGCCTCTGAAGCCAAAGAGATCAGCTATCCGAAGCCGGACAACAAGCTGACCTTTGATCGCCTCTCCTCGGTGTTTATCTCCAACACCAACCATGAGGAAGATCAGCCGGTTCACCTTAAGTTGACCGATCCGGACATCCCGCTGAACGAGAACCTGCCGAAGTACAACGAACCAGCGCAGCGATACTGCCCGGCGGGGGTTTACGAGGTTGTCGAAAAAGAAGACGGCAGCGGCAAGAAATTCCAGATAAACGCCCAGAATTGTGTTCACTGCAAGACCTGTGACATCAAGGACCCTGCTCAGAACATCAACTGGGTAACGCCAGAAGGCGGCGGTGGTCCCAACTACCCGAACATGTAAGTTCGGGTAGCGAAAGACGGCCCTTTATTGGGCCGTTTTTTTTGCCCCGATTTTCTTTCAGGCATAAAAAAACGGCTCCAGATGGAGCCGTTTTCGCAGACACTTCAGAAAAGCTTAGTGAGCGTGACCGTGCTCTTGCTCTTCGTCAGTCGCATCGCGCGCTTCAACAACTTCTACGTCGAAGTGCAGGGTCTGACCTGCCAGCGGGTGGTTGGCATCGATGGTAACGGTTTCTTCGCCAACTTCTACAACACGAACTACCTGGGGGCCGCCCGGAGTCTGCGCTTGGAACTGCATGCCAGGCTCGATGGTATCGACGCCTTCAAACGCAGAGCGGGGAACCGGCTGAACTAGCTCTTCGTTCAGCTCACCGTAACCCTCGGCCGGCTCAACAGATACCTTGACCTGATCGCCTGGGTTCTTTTCATTCAGTGCACTTTCCAGTCCACCGATAATGTTCTGAGCACCTTCCAGGTATGACAGTGGCTCACGACCTTCTACACGGGATGAGTCAAGCTCCTCTCCCTGATCATTGGTGAGCGTGTAATGGATGGTGACAACACGAGGTTGGGCCATGTGATCTCCTTGCGTGTCGCAATGACTGTTTGATTGAATTAAGGCAATCGAAAGTGATCTTGAACAGCCGGACTGCACAGAGGGACTGACGACCACCGGGCCTCGTTAGAGAGCCAGGCTCATAACAAGTGTGAAAACACAGTTTAACAACTGACTTAATGCGTTTTCTACCGTCATTGATGGGGACGCGGTAGGGGTTTTCAACCACACTACCCGATTTTGTAGAAATTTCCGTTACTGAACACGCCCAGCTCAGGCCCAGCCCGCCCTTCACGTTCAACAACGTGCTCCGCCAGATCATAAAATGCGGCGGTTACCAGTCTTGCTGTTACGCCGTGGCGCACATGAATAATCGGGCGAGGTTCATCGGTGCCGAGGTAGCGGCCGACGTCCAGCGGGTGGTCTTCGCCAATCTCCAGGACTTCGCCAACGTTCGTGGTCAGCTTGATAACCTGCTCAGCCCCCCCAGCTTCCACTGTCAAGGAATGGGCCAGCAATGGAGCATCGTCCACCTGAATGCGCCATTTTTCCACCGGCGTAACCAGATAGAACTCACCATCGTCTTCAAGACGCAGGATCGTCGAGAACAGTCGAACAATGGCCTCACGAGCAAGGGGTTCGCCCTTGTAGATCCACTGTCCGTCCCGGGTCACACGCAAATCCATGTCGCCGGACAATTCGGGCTGCCACTGATCGAGGGGCGGGTGTCCTGGACTTTTCGAAGCTTCCCCGACCTGATTGGCAATGGTCTCCGGATTCTGACTCATGCAACAACTCCCACTAGCATCGAAAGAACAACTATAAGCCACGCATCCACTCAGCCCGGAGCGGTGCAGCCCCCGGGTTGGTAATCGCGAATTCGACCTGCTCGAGCATTTTCTGCTTATCCCGCCCCAAGGTGCCCTTCAGAACCAGGTAGTTTGAGGCGTGGTCGCTCCGAAAGATCGTCCGGTTAAGGTCCAGATGCTCCAGGAACAATCGAATCTCCTCGAACAGACCTCGCTGAGACAGAGGTACGAAATCATCCCCAAATCCGGATCGGAAACGCTCCTCCCCCTGCGGAAAACTAACCACCAGGGTCGACAGGTAATCCGGCTGGGTTTCATTGCACAGAGACGCAGTGTTGATGGCGTGTTGCCGTGACAGGCTCTCTCCACCCAGACCGTTGAGCACCATCACCGAGCTGGTCAGGCCGGCCTCTCGGATCTTCACCAGCGCCGAACGGGTGGATTCCCAGGATTCACCCTTGTTCACCCGGTTGAGGATCTCGTCGTCGCCGGACTCCATGCCCACGTATAGAATCTGCAGGCCTGCTTCTTTCAGCTGGACCAGCTCTTCCACCGTTTTCTTGGCCAGGTTACGCGGCAGACAGTAGCTGGACACCCGTTGCAGGTCCGGAAAGGCAGTCCTGAGATCCGCCAGAATTTCCAGCAAACGCCGGGTCGGCAACACCATGGCGTCGCCATCGGCGAGAAAGACCCGGCGCACCCCACCCAGACTGCGGGCGGCCTTCTCGATGTCCGCACGAACGTCCTCAGGCTTGCGGGCCCGAAACTTCTTCTGGGGTTGCGTGTACATCTCGTTGCTATAACTATAAAAACTATCCCAATCGAGTGAGTGAGTGCGTAAATGCTCATTTTCTATATTAGTACCTGTACTAAACATGAATACTAAAACTCTCGTTGGGACTACCTACCAAGATTGAGGACAAAGCCCGCTCGCCGCAAGAGGCGATAAAAAAGGATCTTATGCTCACCCAGTGGTCGCAAATCGAACATTACGACGGGATATTTGACAAGATTTCCTGCACAGAGCTCTATCATTTCGCATATTCGTGTTTTGAGTAGACATAAATCCTAGGGTAGGCTCAACTGAAATCACCATGCTCAATTTTTTGAAGCACCGACGCTATCCGGCAACAACCGTCAGGGGTACCCAGCAGGTCGCAAGGTCTTTCATCTTCAAGCCCTGGAATCGGGCGCTGGATCCACTCCAGTGCTTGTTCCCGAGATTCCAAGATTCGTATCGACTGATGAACAACGTCGACTGAGTGCCGCGTGATGACCAGTTCCAATCCAATCGGCACCATCCGTTCCCACTCTCGAAGCGTGTCTGGAATCGGGGCGTCTGGGTCACACTGGGACACGAGATCACCCAAGTTGTAGGATTTTCTTTCCGTCATCCAGATCCCTCCGACTTGGCATCAAAAGTCCATTCTCCACCGAACAATCCACAAAAGGAAGGCGTCTTACGTTGCTCATATCGCGGCCTGTGGGCACTAGCGAGAGAATAGTAAGCTAAGAGTCTCCACATCAACATAAATTGGCTGCGCTTGGGTCGCAAAGCGAACATTCAGATGGTCCGATAACGCCAGCGGTATCCGGCACCGCAGCACAGGGAACCATAGCCCGAAAGCGATATGGTGTCCGGTTGACCGCCCGGTTAGGAACCGTTTACCCGTTGTTTTGCTTTTGGTACTCATTATCGAACGCCAACTCCCAATACTTTGTACCAGCTTGACCCAAAGCACCAGGAACCAGAGTACCGAACAAGCAGGCTTTCCCTTAGGCTAAACGGGATAGCCACGCAACCTTTGGACTGAATAACCGGCCGAAGGCGATAACCGACAAGGGGTGTGTTACTGCCGATGCCAAACCCCTGAACCGCCCTAACGGCCATCGGAGAGAAATTCCTGGTCAAACCACAGAGCAGACCGATAGCGTCTGGCCCCAAGGCCAACCTGATGATGGCCTTAGATCTGCTTTTGAATCCCTCTAACCCGGATTTCTCATGAGGGGGTAAAAGAAAGCGGCTGAAAGCGGTATAATTTCAGGACCTTACACCGTTCACTAAGCACCAACAGCCGCTATCCGAAATGGTACCTGAAAAACTGACCTTCTCGCCA
>NZ_SWKM01000015.1 GCF_005871205.1 Marinobacter alexandrii
AAAGGGGGGCGTGTGTCCGGACAACAGAAATTGATCAGTTATTAGTCAATCTCGGCCGCAAATGAGCGGTAATGGCGGTATCCTGCACAGTCTGCGAGACTTGCCGGGGACCTATGAGAAATCCGGGCTAAGAACGGGGGATTACTATTACTCGCCTTTAGCACCAGATTGAAGATCGCCTAGACAACTATTGATCTCAGTAATTGATAAGAAATGTCCTTTGGCATACACACTTCCAGCTCTTCTTACTAGGTTGATTAAAGACGGCATTTCGTGAATTGTGTCGAACAACTCAAGGAAAAATCGTGCAAGACGCTCTTCACGGGAAAGTTTTTCATCATTTAGTTGGATAGTAGACGCGATAAGACAGCATGTATAAAAAACGGACAGGGTACCACTACCGTGCCGGAGTTTTAGCCGGCCTTCAGAATCGATGACCTCCCCGGCGCGCATCGCACCTATTAAGTTTGCGATACAAATTTTCTTGATTATTGAAAGCGCGTTTGGAATGCAACTAAGTTCGTCCTGATACCTTATTAAGGCATCTTTCAAAATCTCGTCATGAGCGACTTCTTGACTGAAAGCAAGTTGGATTAAGTGCTCAATAGTTATCGAACAGGGAAAGTCATGGAACAAATGAAGTTGAATTGCAGTGGCCATAGCTTCAATTTCGCGATTTGCACCAAGCTGCACCGAAAAACGAGAGACATTGACTGAACGCCCGCCTTTCCCACCCAGCAATCTTGCAAAAAAAGGATCGATCGACATCCAATCTAAATCGTTTGAAAACGCGAGAATAATACTCGATTCAACGGACTCATCGATTAAATCTCGACACTCATTAATTTCCTCTGGAAGGTCAACTGAATTAGGCGATTGGATTTCGGATGATTCGATAATAAATTTCATCCACTCCTGAAGATCAACGGTACCGTTATAGATTTCTGTACTACCTGACCGGATCAATTCCCCGTCGTCGGTCAAATCAATCGTCAAGTAATCGTCGCGATTAACATCATCAATCCAATTCTCTATGATAGCCTTAGTTTCTCGTGTAATAATCGTCGATATTCCGCTTGACCTAAACGTCTCAGAGAGTCCAGAATAAAAAAATATAAGTTATTGACCATATATCTAGAATTATTTCTGTAGGATTTTCAGAACCAAAACTTGGGATGCCCGAGTTTTTGTATTTACGATCGAAAAGTATTGCGATCATACCCTTAATAGGATTAGAGAGGTCGAACCGCTTACCTCTCATGTATATTGGAATGTCTGAATTTTCTAAGATAGGATCAGCATCTTTCTTAAGAAACTGCATCTTCTTCTTTATACTGCTTATAAACTCCTCAGGGTCCGCTGGCATCGTGAAACTTTGAAATGAATCGGTACCATCATTGATTGAACTCCTAATCTTCGTAGAAATACGAAAAACACCAACATATGGAGGAAGGAATTCGTTTACCTCATACTCACTCATACCAATATTAAATTTGCTGCCTTTGCTTGAGTTGAGCAGGGCATCACCTAAAGGAGTACGAGAGTCTATGAACGCTGAGTGTTTGTATTCTGGATTTTTAACTATGAGTTTCAGCTGTTGTTCACCATCGACTGTATAACTGACGGCCAACACGCAATCGTCAACAGTATCACGAAGATCAAGATTCTGCCCCTTCATTTCTATTACAGAAAGATGGAAGTCAGTGATAAGCCTTGCCGACCCTTCTGGGTCTTCAAGAAACCATTTGATCAACTTGGTTTCCATCAGTTCAACGTGCCCTTGGGCAAGGAATTCAGATAAAAGCCTAGCCGCATTTTCTGAAGGCTTGTCCAAAATATCGGTAGATATTAAATCAAGTATACCGGCAATCTGTGAATCATCAGCACCTTGTCGTCTATTTAAATAAATCAAATTAAACCATGATTCGATCGACGTTGGTTTAAAGTGTAAGGCATTTTTTATAGCACCCACTGCATCTGGTAAATGGTTAAGAGTCTCCTGCTTTTTCGCCTCAATTCTCCATACATTATAATTCCAATATTTTTTTGGAATTCGATCCAGTGTCACACTTAAAGTATCCAGTTGAGTACTGTGTAAGAGCGCGTGCAAATACAATTCGACGAGTGGTGAGAGCCAGAGGTTACCCGTTGGTATAAAATGACTCAGTATCTTGCATGCAGGCGTACTTAAGTTCGCTTTCAGGAGATGGTGACAAAGTGCGTGAATTCTGAAAGGATTAATATCTTTTAGGGAATCTTTGTGATCGTCCAAGAATCGATCACTTTTCTCTCGTAACTGCAATCTCTCTTTTGGGTTGCTTTCCAGCACAAATGCATGCAACTCAAGCTCGACAAAGTCTTTAAGTAAAGCGCTATCTTCAGTAACGCCCCCGCCACTGTTAATCCACTCCTTTATTTTCTCCTTATCGCCAACATTAAGAAGAATCGCAGATTCATCAATGCTAATATAATTGCTTTTCAGTATCTCTGAAACTTTGTTTCTTCGAAAAATCTCATCTCTTTCGCACTTCCCAATCAAAAATGGTAGGCCATCTGAGTAATCAAAGTTTCCCGAGTTAAAGCCACGAATTGCCTTAGCTATATTTGGAGTTGTTTTCTCAATGGTGGCAATGAAATCAGTACAAATATCTAATAAATCAGAAATTTCACCGGCAGAAAATTCTAGGAGGTTGGCCGACCAAATAAATAGGCGATGCTCCTTCCCTTCAGTAAAATTTATTAAATCAATGATCTCATTGCAAATCCCAAGAAGGATTTGGTAGTTGTCATGATTTAATGTCCAAAAATTTTGAACGCCCTCAGTTTTAAAAAAGGATTGTATTCTACATGCAATATTAATCGTTTTACTATTGACACTATCATATTGATCTACCAGGTGGTCAGATAACTCCTCAGCAACTTCTGGCTCACCAACTCGTAGCAACCCCCTAATGAGCCCGCAAAGCACAGGCTCAGAAAATTCAAACCGCGTCCTCTCTGCTTCTTCACTGAGGCGGTCGATGTCTGCGACATATTCAAGATAGGCTTCCTTGCTTAGAAATTCTTCTTCAAGGGGGATTCTGATACCTGAAAAGTCCGGGGAATCCCTTGTAGCAATCGCTCTGATCAAAGTAGCGTTCGCTAAATCCTTTGCGAACGTACTCTTACACCCCGTCCTTAGCTCATTTAGTTTCTTGAAAGATGCCTTGGTATCTTTACCTACGGCAAAGTCCGTCAGGATCTTTATTAACTCCAGCAATTTCCTGGCCTCGCCCTCTAAACGCGACGAACCCTCTAGAGCTTCTACTGCCGCTTCGGCAGAATCGGTGATCCGATGCCGGATAAAAACTAAGATCTGTACCACTGAGCCTTCGATATCATCTACCGAAATACCGGGGGAATATATTTTATCCCCAGCTACATTGTCCCCTTGCCCTTTATGCTCTTGAGTTACTTGTGCTTGGCAACCGGAAGAAGTATGGGGTTCACGCTCAATCATCCTTCACCACTTTATCTCGACCCACGTTGTCACCAGTTCCATTGTGTATTTGGTTAATATTTGTTTGATTTGAAGGCTGTATTTCTTTCATTAATTGGGTCAAACGATCTGAATTCTGAATTTTCCTCTTGATAGCAGCTTCACTCATGTCCTGATTTATACCTATTCCATTGATCTCATTGGCAATTTCGTCAGCCGAGTCATCATCGAGAACCCACTCTTTGAGGCGGCTTTTAAGTGCTTGCCCTGTGACCTTCGCCTGGTATTTAAGAACATCATAGATTACGCCGGATAACACTGCTGCTGACATTAAATCCAACATTTTACTTTGTACTCCAGTTCGTGGTGTCTTGATTTATATGGCACGGGTTTCGTTCATATTGACAGGTTATTGGGCGGACAGATTTTAGCATCGGTATTGGATCGACCCTTTCCCGCAGACTGGTTCGATGTCTTTAGCAGAATCTCGTACCCAAAAGATGGTGTGAGAAGAATTCTAGTCTACATAACCGGTCTTTCTAGCCCAAGTTTTGACAGGCAGCTCAAATCCGGTCGGACGGGAGATAACTTTGGACTTACCGCAACAACCTGGATACGCACCATCAGTTAACCCTCTCGAACTCTGGCTGATTCTGCACCCCTTTTCGTGGCCACGTTGAGAAGGAGCTTTTCAGGATATCTTTCTAAAGGCAAATGTTCGCTTTTGTTTAACGACTGGAGAAGCCTGATCGAAACCCGAGGGTGATCATCGACCGGGGCTGGCAGCGTCTGCGGCATCCACAGTGACCAAGGAAACAAGTTACGCAGCTAGATCTCAATACTCTCAGCTATCTCCAGAGCATCCTCGACCTCGACACCAAGGTACCGCACGGTGCTCGACATATTTGTGCGTCCCAACAGCAACTGGACGGCTCGAAGATTCTTGGTCTTCTTGTAGATCAATGTCGCTTTGCTACGTCTCATTGAATGGGTTGCGTAGACTGAAGGATCAAGTCCAATGCTGGTAATCCACTTTTTGACAAGACGGGCGTATTGATGAGTGGTGATATGGTCATACTTTCGCATCCGGCTCGGCCACAAATAATCCATACCCGACAGTCCGCGCAACTCGATCCATGCTTCGACCGATTCGCGAGTCTTTTTGGTTATCTCAAACTGAACAGGCTGACTAGTCTTCTGCTGGATGACTTGCGCCCGATCCAGAACCTCACCGTTTCTGGAAATATCTCGAACCAAAAGCTTTACCAGATCGCAGGATCGAAGTTTGCAGTCAATAGCCATGTTAAACATCGCCAGCTCGCGGATGTTCTTCGCTATCTCTAGACGAATACGGACAGCCCATATTTGTTCGAGTTTGAGCGGTAGCTTCTGGCCGACGAGCTTCCCTTTGTTCCAGGGAGCTTTGCTGGTAGGAACCGTCATGACGTGGCCCTCTTCGGAGGGTAAGGGCCTTTAAGTATGGTTCAGAAAATTGTTCCCTGCTGGCCAGCCTGGTCGCAAAGCGGACATTTAGAATGGGCGGACAACGACCGGCACAGCCAAGCTAATGCCCCACAACTAAAAGCCGGATACACCTGACAAACTGTAATGCCCAGGCGCTTACTCGCTGAAAAGAGCGGCGCGTTTTATCCCCTCATGAGAAATTCGGGCTAGTCCACGAATTACCTCAGAGGACAAAATGTTTAATTTTCCGATAGAGAGTGGCTCGTGTTATTCCTAATTCTCGAGCCGCGGCACTGACGTTGTGATTGTGTTTCTCGAGCACACATCGCACCGCTTGGCGCTCCGCAGCGGCGAGTGTGCCGCCCTCGCCTACGTCCACATCCGCAGTATCATTTTTGGCCTTGATGTCCTCGGGCAAGTGCTCAACATCGATAATTCCCTGAGTAGAAAGCGCCTGGCCAAGATTCAGTGCCTGCTGGAGCTCTCTAATATTGCCTCTCCACGAATGGTGCCTTAAGAGATTGCGAGCCTCAGCTGTCAGAATTGGCGGGGAATCTTCCTGTGACATTGATGCCAGCAAGTGATCAATTAAAGCATCGAGGTCTTCACGCTCCCGCAGAGCAGGGAGCTGCACCCTGAGGCCATTGATTCGGTAGTAAAGATCGCTCCGAAAGTCCCCACTCTCCATAAGCTCATCAAGGTTCCGATGTGTCGCACAGACCAGAGAAAACGAGACGGGCCGAGACTTCTCTTCTCCAAGCTTGGTGACAATGCGTTCTTGCAAAACACGTAACAACCGTGCTTGAAATTCTACCGGCATATCGCCTATTTCATCCAGGAAGAGCGTACCGCCGTTCGCTTCCTCAAATTTCCCCTTGGCACCCCCACGTCGGGCACCAGTAAAAGCGCCGTCTGCATAGCCAAACAACTCTGATTCTATCAGGCCGGCAGGAATAGCCGAGCAGTTCACGGCAACAAACGCGCCTTTTGAAGAAGGCCCATTGGCATGTAGCGAGCGCGCTAAAACCTCTTTGCCTGTTCCGGTTTCCCCAGTCACCAGAACCGGAACTCCAAACTGAAAGGCCCGATGCGCCTTGTCAAAAAGTGGTTTTGTTGGCTCGCCCACATAAAAAGACTGACTGATGTCCGGCCGTCTTTGCGGTGGCGTCGATTTGACGCTCACGAGCCCTTTCCGAAGACTTTCAACCTTAAGAAAAAGCCTTGCCCCATTGTGACATTCCACCTCAACAGGGCTTTGTTGTGATCCCTCGATCTCGGCAGCGCGACATGAAAATAAGTCTTTGAAACAGACCTGACTCTGCGTCTTCTCGAGAGACTCGAGATCCAGCATCTGTCTGGCCGAGGGGTTTGCACCTAAAACTTCACCATCCTCGCCGAAATGTATCAACCCACGCATGGGTGACTGTGTAAGCTCCGGGCGATAGTGAAGGGCGAGGACCAAGGCGCCACGCAAATCGTCGACCATTCGATTCTCAACAGACCGAGTTGCGAGCGCAACTGCTTCAAGAATCCCGACCGGTCGGCCATCATAAGGTTTCGAAGCATTCAAAGCCCCGACCAGCGTCCCTGCAGGGTCAAAAATGGGCACTGCCACGCAGGATAGATCGCGGAAAGAATGCAAGAAATGCTCACTTCCACACACAAGCGAAGGCCTGCCTTCTATCAAAGCGCAACCGGGAGCATTGGTTCCAGCTATATCCTCTGAAAGGTCCATACCAGGATTCAAAGCGGCTCCCAGCAATTCGTAGCAGGGACTGTCATTGCCGAAATATTTAATGCTGCGGCCTTCTCTTTCCAGACACGCCAAAACCCAACCTGCAGAACTGATTGCACGAAACAACCGATGCATTTCAGGCTCGGCAAATGTCATGAGACGCTGATGTTGATTGCGGATATAAGAAATCTGGTCGAATTGCGCGGCCTCAAGTAAGAACTGACCAGAGGGGGACACGCCATGTTTTCTGCATCTTAGCCAAGAGCGCAAAACCTCATCCCGCACCCACTGGGACGGTACAACATGCCCTTCGTCAAACAACTCACGGGCTTGCTGGACCTGAGTGTTCAGATCAACGATCTTTTTATGCATAAGGACACCCACCACTCTGTATTTTTTTTATTCAACCATCCAATTTTAGTGTATTGAAACGATCCACTTTTTTCCAAAAACTAAAACATAGATGCTATAAAGCCGCATAAGTAATTGTTTCATAATAATTTCCTAAGGAGCAATCGATCTGGCATATTGATTGCTTCACGTCGAGTGCAATACCAACAAAACTAATAAGAGGCTGCACTATGTCATCTGTATCAAACTATAAGCAAAAAAGTTTACTCGGTTCCAGAAAGGGGAATTTCAGCGTCGCTTCTGTTGGATTAACCACCATGTTGCTGACTTCCGGTAATGCAGTAGCTATTGACGTTGATGCCGGGGATTACACGGCACTGCCCGCCGGAACCAATCTTGGAATGGTCTACTATCAATACGCCACTGCAGACTCACTCTACTCGGATGGCGACAAAGCGCCCATTAATGCTGGATTAGACTCACAGGTAGGAATCCTGCGTGGGGTGCATTTCACTGAAATTGGCGGTTACACAGTAGACCCTCAATTTCTCCTCCCATTTGGCAAGGTGGAAGGAAAAGACGATACCTCTTCCCTTGGTGACACCAGTGGCATCGGCGACCTGATACTTGCGGCGACAGTTTGGCTTGTAAACGAGCCCGAAAGTAACACCTATTTCGGCATTACTCCGTTCCTGTATGTTCCGGTAGGGAGTTACGATCGAAATGACACATTAAATCTTGGCGAAAACCGGTGGAAACATACATTACAGGCGGGTTACATAACTGGCCTCACTTCTAACATCTCATTAGACCTGGTTGGTGACGTCACTTTTTTCGGCAAGAATGACGAACTCGGTGCCTCCAAGGCCACTCTGGAACAGGACCCCTTGTATCAGCTCCAAGGCTTCCTGCGTTATAACGTAACGCCGCAATGGGACCTTCGCACCGGTATTTCTCATACTTTCGGCGGTGAGACACAGATAAATGATATTAACCAGGACAATGACCTTGCCACCACCAAAATGACAATCGGTACGGCATGGTTTGCGAATCCGGGACTGCAACTAATCGCAAATTATGGAAGCGATTTGTCCGTAGAAAATGGATTTAAAGAACAACATCGACTCAACTTTCGGATTCTAAAGGCGTTTTAAAATCTTATAAAACAGTAATAAAAACGAAAGGACATAGAAATGAAGCTGATTAATAGTCACTACAAAAACCGTTTCACAAAAAAAGCGATAAGTAGGGTATTAGTTCCATTTTTAGTAATCGGAGCCAGCACCGTTATTGCCGCCGATCAGGTTAACCAAAGCTATATCATTGAAAATGCCAAAACCGGCAAGGACTGGCCCACCCATGGTTTTGATTATGCGGAGACGCGCTTTAGCCCTCTTTCCCAAATTTCGGCGGACAATGTCGAAAACCTCGGGCTTGCATGGTCCTACAACCTTGGGTCTGAGCGAGGTGTCGAGGCCACTCCACTTGTTGTGGATGGCGTGATGTATGTCTCTGCCTCCTGGAGCATTGTACATGCACTTGATGCAAAGACCGGCAAAAAACTCTGGACCTACGACCCTGAAGTACCTGGGGAGGCGGGCTCCAGGGGTTGCTGTGATGTTGTAAACCGTGGCGTGGCAGTGCACTACGGAAATGTCTATGTTGCATCCTACGATGGTCGACTGATCGCCATTGATGCAAAAACCGGCGAAAAAGTTTGGGAAACGAATACTCTGCCCGACAACGGCATGAGCTACACGATTACCGGCGCACCTCGGATTGTTAATGGCAACGTGATCATAGGCAATGGTGGGGCCGAATTTGGAGTCAGGGGCTACATCACAGCTTACGACGCCAAAACCGGGGCACAGAAATGGCGTTGGTATACTGTGCCGGGAAATCCGGACGAACCGTTTGAAAACGAGGCCATGGCTCGCGCCGCAAAAACCTGGGACCCGAGTGGAAAATACTGGGAGGCCGGTGGCGGTGGCACTGTATGGGACTCTATCGTTTTTGATCCGGACCTGAATCTCTTATATATCGGCACGGGTAACGGATCTCCATGGTCACACAAGAAGCGTAGTCCGGAAGGTGGGGATAACCTCTATCTCTCCTCGATTGTTGCTCTCAATGCCGACACTGGTGAGTACGTATGGCATTACCAAGCAACGCCCGGGGACAACTGGGACTATACTTCAACGCAGGACATGATTCTCAGCGAGCTCACGATTGATGGAGAGCGTCGCAAAGTTATCATGCAAGCTCCCAAAAACGGCTTCTTTTTTGTTCTCGACCGGACAAACGGTGAATTCATATCGGCCGACAATTATGTCGATGTTAATTGGGCCACGGGATACGACAGCAATGGTCGTCCAATAGAAGTTCCTGAAGCACGATCCATGGACGAACCCTTCGATATCGTCCCTGGGCCTTTTGGTGGCCATAATTGGCACTCAATGTCTTTTAATCACCAAACCGGCCTGGCCTACTTCCCGTCTCAGCACATCCCTATCACAATGGTCGAGGACCCCTCCTGGGAAAGCATAGAAAGCAATGAGCCGGGACAACCCATGAGTGGCATAGGTTGGAACACCGCTTTCCAACTCAACGTAGCGCCACCATCAAGCAAGCCATTCGGGCGACTTACAGCCTGGGATCCCGTTACGCAGCAGGAAGCCTGGCGTTACGAGCACGTCTCTCCCTGGAACGGCGGAACCCTGACAACGGCCGGCGATCTGGTATTTCAGGGAACCGCAGACGCTCGCTTTATGGCGTTCAACGCGCAAACGGGTGACCACCTATGGGAATCCCCAATGGGTACCGGCGTCATTGCAGCGCCCATAACCTATGAAGTAGACGGCACTCAGTATGTCTCTATTGCAGCAGGCTGGGGCGGTGTTTTTGGACAATCCCAGAGAGCCTCCGACCTCAAGACCGCCGGTACTGTTTATACGTTTGTCCTGAACGGTGATGCCGAGATGCCTGAGTTCACCAAGTATCAGCTGAACTCACTGGTTTCCGGCGTTGACTATAATCCCGACTTTATTGGAGAAGGCACGGCTCTCTACGTCAGTAATTGCGTGTTCTGTCATGGTGTTCCTGGTGTAGACAAGGGCGGTAATATTCCAAACCTGGGCTACTCAAAGAAATCAGTTATTGAAAACCTGGACGCCTTCCTGTTTCACGGTCCATTCGTTTCCCGTGGCATGCCTGATTTTACCGAAACGCTGAATGAGATAGATGTCGAGAAAATAAAAGCGTTTATTCAGGGTACTGCAGATGCTATCCGTCCGAAAAGTCAGTGATTTGAGGGAAACCAATGAATACGTTCACAAAACATCCACATGATTTAGAGAATAAAACCCGGGCGTTCCTGGCTCGTCAAAATCACCGTATGCTGATAGGCGGACAATGGGTTGATGCTCTGGAAAACAAACGTATAGAGGTAGAAAACCCAGCTGAAGAAACGGTTATAGGAAGCATACCCCTTGCACATCCTGATGACGTTAACAAGGCCGTTAGCTGTGCAAAAAGTGCGTTCAATGGTGATGACTGGGGCCGAATGAGACCCTCCGCCCGTCAGAACATGCTTCTCAAACTTGCAGATCTGATTGAGCGAGATGCCAGAATCATTGCTGAGCTGGAAGCTATCGACAACGGCAAGTCTGCTGCTATTGCCGAAGCTGTTGACATAAGCCTGGGTCTGGAATTCTTTCGCTACATGGCCGGGTGGGCAACAAAAATTGAGGGCTCGACTCTTGATGTGTCCATGCCCTTTGCCCCGGCTGACTCTGACTTTTCTGCATATACCCGACGCGAACCCGTCGGTGTTGTTGCCGCAATCATACCGTGGAACTTTCCTTTTCTGATGGCCTGCTGGAAGCTGGCTCCGGCACTTGCAGCGGGTTGCACGGTTGTGTTGAAGCCTGCGGAACAAACTTCCCTTTCTGCCCTCTATCTGGGCGAGCTGATCGGAGAGGCAAATTTTCCTGACGGGGTTGTCAATATCATTACTGGCGAGGGCCAGAGCACTGGGTCGGCACTGATAACTCATCCTGACATCAACAAGATTAGTTTTACGGGATCCACTGAGGTGGGTCAGATCATAGGCCGTGCTGCGATGGATAATATGGCGCGAGTTACCTTAGAGCTGGGGGGCAAGTCTCCAATGATTGTCCTGGCTGACTGTGATCCGGAGAAGGCTGCGCAAGGGGCAGCGGCAGCAATCTTTTTCAACCATGGACAAACCTGCAGTGCAGGCTCGCGACTTTACGTTCACCGAAGCATTTCTGACAAGGTCCTGGATCGGCTCGCCGAGTTAGCAGAGGCAATCCCCCTGGGGCCTGGCCTGGATCCAGCTGCGCAAATGGGACCACTCGTGTCCAGGGTTCAGCTAGACCGGGTCTGTCGCTACATTGAGACGGGCCGCCAGGAAGGTGCCCGCCTGGTTACCGGTGGCGAACGTGCTGACCGCAAAGGTTATTACGTCAAGCCCACCATATTTGCGACCGAAGACGACTCTATGGTCATAGCCAAAGACGAGATCTTTGGTCCCGTTCTGGTGGTCATCCCGTTTGATGATATCGAGGATGTCGTAGACCGGGCCAATGATAGTCGCTATGGCCTGGCAGCGAGTATCTGGTCAAACAATCTTTCTCAAGTGCAACGCTTAATCCCGAAATTAAAGGCAGGCACTGTGTGGGTAAACGGGCACAACATGCTTGATGCAAACATCCCATTCGGGGGCTATAAACTCTCCGGGGTTGGACGTGATATGGGTAAACAGTCACTCGATTCATATCTTGAAACAAAGTCGGTTGTCATTGCCCTCTAGGACGAATGCTAAACCCCAGCTCTGAGAAGCAGGGGTTTAGCCTAGATAGGTCAACCATTCAATTTCCGAGAGTCGAATAACACCTTCCTCACAGGTGAGCCACAAAGCTTCACCGATATGGGGATGAAGAGAATGACGCAGGTCTGCTTTAAGGCTCCTTGCGCGATGCCGCTCGAAATAGTCAATCCATGCGGCGAGGAGTGCGGGCGGAGCACCGGTCAATGTATGTACAGTTTGGCGAGGAATAACAAATGCTAAAAGAAGCCAATAACTTCAGAAGCTTGGCAAAGAGCCAAGCTACGCTGCACTCGCTTCCAGTTCCTGACATTGGGCAGGACGAAGTTGAAATGGCGCGATTGCCCAAGGTCATGATTGCTGATCATCAGCCGCTTTTTCGCGACGCCATACGCGACATTATTTTAGTAAATCATCTTTGTGAACATGTCTTCGAGGTATCCAGCTTGAAAGATGCCATGGAAATCGTGAGTGAGCATGGCAGCCTTGGTCTCATCTTCTTCGATCTCGACATGCCGGAAATGCAGGGGCTTGGCGGTCTCGCTAGCTTAAATGAGATCGCACCTTCGCTACCCATCATAGTTATGTCGGTTAGAGTAAATAGGTATATCACTTCTCAGGCGATTGGCCGGGGGGCCATGGGAGTCGTAGCGAAAAATGCATCAAAAAATGAAATTGTCGACGCTATTCGACAGGTTTTGGATGGCAAGATTTGCATTTGTGCAGGCTCTGACGAATTCGAAAGTGGTAATGGTCTTGCTGCTGGCCGGGCCGGATCAGAAGCAGAGATAGATCGCAGCCAGTTTCAATCTTTAACAAAGCGCCAGTTGATAGTTTTAGAGAGAATAACACTTGGAGAGTCCAACAAACAGATTGCGTACAACTTACACCTGGCCGAAACGACCGTGAAGGCTCATGTTTCGGCTGTTTTACGTAAGCTAAATGTTCAGAACCGCGCGCAGGCGATCCTTGCAGCGAGTTGTCTCGACCTAGTTTCCCGAATGCGCAAATAGCCGGGTGTTTCGCTTCAGGGCAAACCTAAAACGGGGCCGGAGTCGAAAACTGACTGAAAAATCAAATCAGCCGGTGGGTGCTGAGAGAGTTCCAACTGACAGTTTTCGGAACGAATGTCAGGAACATTCGGAGCTTATGTAAACATCCCTGTTTTAGTTGCACCGCGGATTAGGGTTCTCCGCACGGTTGTGTTTTGCCAAACATTCCAATGTCGGAGGGTCTTTCGGTGACTCGTGGGGGGGAAGGCAACCAGGTCACGCGGCCGAAGAAAAGGTCCGCTTTATTGTTCAATTCGGTCGTTTCTGAATGTCCGCTTTTGTTTAGAAACAAACGTTTTGGATCGCTTCAAGTGCTTTCATGAACACAATTTGATGAACAGGAACAGGGCTCTGCCTTCTCGCCGCAAGCGGCGATTCACCAGAGGTATTTAAGGACCAGGGATGATCCGCTAAGCTGGAAATGCGGCACAGCCTGAGGCCCCATTGGCCGCGACCGGCGATGAGGGGGTAGTGCTCTGTCAGACAACCCCCGAATCCCTTTTCCTCTCTGTCAGTAGTTCTCTCAAAAAACTCGCTCGCCGATTCGCATGGCTTTCCGCTTTTGTTATTACCTCGAAATCGCTAACTTGCCCAACAATATGGATTTCTGCCTCGGCGCGGGTAATCGCGGTGTAAAGCCATGCTCGGTCGGAAATGCGGCCCTTCTGTACTACCACGATAATTCTTGGGAACTGGCTACCCTGAGCCTTGTGGAGCGTGATCGCATAGCCAAGTTCCATGCAGTCGAACACATCCTCGGTGATGTCTATCTCCTCTCCGGTATCCAGAGTTACGACACCAAATGTCTCCTGGTCGCCTTGAAAAGCGCGGTCTGCTGAGGATAGGACACCAAGAGATCCGTTCTGGATGCCGACAGTATAGTTGTTCCTAGTGAATAGGATCGGGTCGCCTACCCTCAGATCAATAAAGAAATCATCCCCATGCAGCTTGAACTCCAGCCTCTGGCCGCCTGGATTGATTAGCCGTTGACATTCCAGGTTTAACTCGCCAACCAGGGCCTTCGTTGCACCGATAATCTGGGTATTGTGAGCGGATTCGGCATACAGGGTCTTGCACTTATCGACTACACGCTCCGGAGGCGTCTCGTGGAACGTGATTGCACCAAATGATAACGATGGAGGAACATCGCCCCGGTTGATGGTGGCAGAGTATTCAGGGATACCCGTTGAGCCTTCCTGACGCTTCACGATATTCAGCTCAACATTGGCAACTGCGCCAGATTCGATTATGTCTGAGAGGACTTTGCCACAGCCTATGGGCGGCAGTTGGTTTGGGTCGCCCGTCAGAATAATACGTACCGACGGATCAAGGTGCGTGACGATCCGGTACATGGTCGGCAGGTCGATCATGCTGCTTTCGTCGATAACCAAGAGGTGCTTGGGCTGAACCAGAGAGGGTGAGATCGGCTCCTCCCGCAACATGCGAGCAATCGTCATGGTGAAAAAACCGATGCTTTCGTGCAGTCGCATGGCAGCCCGCCCAGACAACGCCACGGCGTGTATTTCATAGCCCAGTGCGGCGTAAGCCTTTAATACGGTCCGAAGCACCGTGGTTTTTCCAGTACCGGCACCGCCCGTAATGCAGGACACACCGTTGGTGAGACTGGATTCAACCGCCTCCAGTTGATGCTCAGTAAGATCGTAAGGCAACTCCCGGGCGGCTTCGGTCAGTGCTTTGAAAACGGATTCATCTTCGTCCGTGATGGTTGCCAGTGTTTTGAGCCGCTTGGCGACCACCGATTCCATTATTATCTGTGCAGTCGGGTGATAGGTGCCGGTCTGTGGCCTGAGAATGAACTGGCCATTGAGATAGCCATTGGCAAAGACCTCGGCAACCAGGTCTTTATCGCCCAGAAGCTTTATGATCTCGGGCCTTAAAACTTGATGCGTTGCGTAGGTGTGACCTTTTTCGACCTGCCTGCGGATTGCGCTTTCCAGGGCAGCTGCGAGCCTCACCGGAGCTGATTTCTCAAAGCCCAATTGCTCGGACATCGTATCGATGTCGGCGAACGGCATCCCAAAGCCCAGCAGAGCCCAGGGATTGGCTTTTAGGATATCGACAGTGCGCTCATCGTGATATTTGAGAATACGCTGCTGAATACGCAGCGGAATGCCCAGTGAAGCGAGCCAGTTCGCGTGTGCGAGATTCCGATACTTGGCGTAGCCGTTATACAGGGCTTCAATTGATGCGTCGCTCAGAACGTCTCTAAGACACTCTCTGTGCTCTTCCGTGTCCGTTTGGAGCAACGAGTGCAGGTCGCTCCCGAAGGCTTCCCAGAGGGCGCGAGCTTTCGACTCACCAATTCCAGTGAAGGCTTTCTCGGTAGCGATGAAGCGAATGAGCGCTTCACCCGTTTCCGGCAGCGTGCATTCCATCTCAGCCGGATCGTTATACAGATGCTGCTGAAGCTCATAATCGCCCGCCTGGACGGCCTTAAGGGCCCGCTGGCCGCGAACCCGCCACTGCTGCCCCACCGAAGGCTGGATCGGTAGAGACTGGTTTTCGCATCGGATGCTGACAATGTATTTGCCCGAATTGATTTTGTAACTGTCGGCTTTGATGGGGATGCCTGTGAAGATCGTATACTTTGAGCCACTGTGTTGGCAGCTGGTAACACGAAAATAGTCTTCATGCATCGGGCGCTACCCCGAACTCGGTTAGTACCTCCGATAGCTCGCCGTAACGTTTGAGCTTGGCTTCGAGGGTTGCCACACGAGCTTTCAGCTCGATGTTTTCCTGCTCCAGTGCCGAGAGACGCCGGGACTCCAAAGCTTTCTGGTTGACCGTGGGATCATAGCGTTTAGGTTGAGACCTCTGAACCGAAGCCTCCTGAGTAAGTGGTGGCAGTACACCCCGCTCACGTAGACCTTGCTCTAACGTTTCCAGTGCGTCCTTGATGGCTGGATTCTGACGCAGAGCGCTTTTGCCGATGCCAATGGCTTTCGCTAGCTCGCCACGGTTTAACTGGCCCCGGTGAACGATTTGCTCAAAATCCTCGTCCGTTTGCGTGGCCGCCCAGCGTTGGAAGCCAACGAGGTTCTGGCGAGCTTTCTCTTGTCCATTAGACATGCTTTAAACTCAGCACTTTTTCAATGATGTCAACGAAGCCATTACGGAAGATCACCTTGCCGTTTTGGTCCTTGATACTTCCACGTTCCCCTCGAACCCAACCCTGTCGCATCAGGAACTCATCAGAAATCGCTTCCTTCAGTGCGTCCAACTCATGACTCAGGAAATTTGGAAGTTGTGATTCAACCGCAACTTCCGAACCGGAACGGCAGTCAATTTCCAGCTTTTTAATCGACGCAAACCCTTTATTTTCGGCTCTCAGGTGACGCACTTGCGCAATCAAATCGAGGACAAGGTAACGGTGAGTCGGGTTTCCCAGATCATCCACCCAATCATATTTCCCAGACGGCGTCATGCGACCTTTGATTTCTTTTTTCTTCTGATCGCCAAGCGCCTGCCATGCATCAATCAAAGCTCGATACGGTTCGCCCGTTTTATTCCGGATCGTTTGAGCACTCGGAACCCCACGGTTATCGCCGAGCTTGGCAATCGTTGCGATTCTAAAATCAACGGCACCCGAGCTATGATGCTCCTGACAGACCTCATGCAGTGCTTCCAGGGATTTTCTTGAGCGAGCGCTTTTTAGTTGGCTCAGTACCGCCTCGTAGACTTCGTTTGGATCACTCATGGCAGCTCTCGATTCCTAACGCGAATTTCAGAGACCCATTCATGACCGATTCGATCTCTTTGCGTATGTCAGCGAATCTCAATGGTTCAGCCAGGTCTTCCAGCGAGATTTGACCGTTCACCAACCTGTCAGCAAGGTGCCAGTCATTCCCTGTTTCCTTCATAAGCAATTGAACAACCTGGTTGGCAGCCTTGAGCTGTTGGTCTTCGGTTAGCCTGAACATTGCCGGAGCGATCCCATTGGTGTCAGCAAGTTTATCTAACATCTGACTGAGCAAAGGCTGTGCTCTGGACGCACTCGCGCTTTCGTAGATTTCGGCGTTCGCGCAAACTTCAGCCAATAGCCTGAAATCGCTTTGCTGCTCTTCCAGATGCATGCCCATTTCCACGTAATTTTCGCTGACAATCAATTGCTGTTTATCCGTCTCAGTTTTGCTCAAGAGTGCCGTAGATTGAGTGATGAGCCGGTATAAGTGCTGGAGGTCGCACGCCAGCATGTCGAGTTTTTTGGCTTTTTCTTCGTAAGCAGCAGTGACTTTTTTGAGTTTTCTTGCGTTCCCAAACACCTTGCCTGCACTCTCGGCATCGTACCGCTCGTCATCGAACGCCTGCCTTTGTTCCTCCAGCTCGTGGTATTCCTTGCGGATGACGTTAATTTCGAGAATGACTTCGTTGGCGATGGCCGATAAGCCCCCAAGGAAAGCTGGGCCCGTGATGAA
This sequence comes from Marinobacter alexandrii, assembly GCF_005871205.1. Lineage (GTDB taxonomy): Bacteria > Pseudomonadota > Gammaproteobacteria > Pseudomonadales > Oleiphilaceae > Marinobacter > Marinobacter alexandrii. The sequence goes on from NZ_SWKM01000015.1 coordinate 17,366, forward strand.
GAACCGGCATCGGGGGCAGTTTCTCGTTCCCAGATAGCCACTGGGAACCGGCGCGTAAAAAGCCTCGGCCTTCCGCTCGACCAATGGTTCACCACCTTCGTCACACTTGGCTCCGCCCACGGGACAAATTCCGATACTCATCAATTGAAAGGCGGCGGCCGGCCAGTCCGAATTCAAACACTGATCCAGAGTGGTTCGATCTGTGGCAATGAGCTCTGGTCGAGCCTCATCAATCTTCTTCTGGATGATGAGGTCCTGGTAGCGGTCCAGACTTTGTTCGATCGCCCGTTTCTCGGCAGCAGCCAACTCCTTTCGCATCAGGCTATGGCCAACTTTCGTGTAGTAAATTGTCATTACGAGTGACGCATGGCCAACCAACTTTGAGATCACAGTGATGGGCATTCCCCCATCGACAATGTACGCCGTAATCAGGCTGACCCGCAGAGCGTGGGGGGTAAATTGGCTCTTGTACTCCACACTGTTCTTTTTCTCAATTTTCTCAGCGAGGTCTTCCCCTAGTTTCTGGCTATAGAATAGCAACGCAGGCAAGGTGCGTGCGAAGGCGGTTGTCGTGAACATGGGCGAAACTTTGTCTTCGCAAGCCAACGAAGCCGGATCGCGAAACAAAAACGCCTGCGTCCCCCTTCTCTTGAGGATGTCCTTGTTAGTTTTTTGTCGAAGTTTGATTGCAGTCCAAGGGGTTAACCTTTCGATTGGGTTGTACTTGGCTTGCCATTCCCGTAATTGGATCACCCAGTAGGCCAGGTCATCGGGCATATAGGGCACGCTGTAGCCCCCGAGTTTCTTTCCGGTTTTGTTCGTCGTGATGTAGGAACTCAGTTCCCCGTCTTCGCCTCTTCGCAGGAAGCCCTGGTTGCGCTTCGGAGTGGCAAGATGACTGGTATTTTTGACCCATCGAACCTCACCGTCGTGCCAGACAGGAATGATCTCGTCGCCCTCGCCACTGTCCAGCCAACAGATTTGCTGCCCGCGCAGCGGCATCGACAACAACATGTAGTTCGCCACAACCTTGACCGGCGACCAGAGTTCGACGGCCTCCTCAAAATACCGCTCACCATCCGACTTTCTACGATCCTTAGTCACGGTCCGATAAATGCAGTTTGGATCGGTCTCATCAATTAATTCGGGATCGCACTCAAACCAGCAGTCCTCCAAAAAGCAATGTAACTGATGCAGATCGCGGAAAGATTTGATCTCCGAAGGAATCAGATGCTTTCTGGCGCGGACGATAGAGTCCATTGGGAGCGGCGGTTTGTTGGACTCGCTGCGTCTTATGGTTGGCAACTGGTCCAAGTAGCCTTTGAGAACGGTCCGCAATGGGTTGCGATATCCTGGCAAGAGAAGCAGCACGCCCTCATCGTCCTCATCGGAACAATAGGTGTCTAAAGCCCAGTCAAAGAAATCCGCACAAATGTTGTGCCTTGTCCTTTTTTGGGTATCTCCCGTCGACTGGACGAACGCCTCATAAATGCGTTCGTTGAACGGTATGTCCTTCGACAGCATGGCGCCGGGATTGTCAGGTAGGTTTTGCTTCGCAACAACGTCTTTTAAGAAGGCTCTTAACTGATAGTATTTAGTGTTTTGGTTGGTCCCTGCTTCCACATATCTCTGGATTGCTTCCCAGAACCTCGGATAAACGGTGAGTAATTCTGGATCGAACGCGCTTTCGTTTCCCAAAAAGCTAAACCAGCCTACCCACTCATCGGCGTACACCTGGTCGGGGCGACCCGGCAGCTTGGGGTCGTTCCGATACCCCGCCTGGTATTTATTTATACTTTTGAAACCTTGCGCCTGCGCGGCCTGAGACGCTTCGGCCAAGGTGGCATATTTCTCAGCCGGACGCTCTGTTCCCAAAAACTCGCACCAGTCCACCCACTCATCCGGGTAGGACTGCTGGGGAAGGTGCGGAAGCTTTGGATCGTCCCGGTACCCCGCCCGATATTCTTTCGAACTCTTGAAACCTAGCGCCCTCGCGGCCTGTGACGCTTCGGCCACGGTGGCGTATTTCTCAACCGGACGCTCTGTTCCCAAAAACTCGTACCAGCCCACCCACTCATCGGGGTAGGACTGCTGGGGAGTGCGCGAGAGCTTGGGATCGTCTCGATACCCCGTGTTGTATTCTTTCTGGCTCTTGAAACCTAGCGCCCGCGCGGCCTCTGATGCTTCGGCCAGGGTGGAGTATTTCTCAACCGGACGCTCTGTACCCAAAAACTCGTACCAGCCCACCCACTCATTGGGGTAGGACTGTTCGGGGCTACTCGGCAGTTTGGGGTCATCTTTATACCCCATGTAGTATTCTTTCTGACTCATCAAACCCAGCGCCCGTGCGGCCGCTGACGCTTCGTCGAGGGTAATGTATTTTTGTTGTGCATTACGGAGAAAATGAGGCCAGCTTACCCACTCATCTGGGTAGGCTTTGTCCGGCATTCTTCGCAGCCTGTCGTCTTCCTTATAGCCCTTTTGGTATTCTGCCGCCGTCTTAAAACCCAACTTCTGCGCGGCCTCGCACGCTTCGGCGTAGGTGGCGTATTTAGTCGTCATGTGAAATTCCCTTCGAAATGGCAGATATCGAGTGCTGTTCGGGTGAGAGCCTCTTCAAGTGCGCTCGCATCTGTTTCTCGGACAGTTCGGTGTATACTTGCTGACTTTCTATCGATTTATGATGGAGAGCATTTTTAATGATCAGGGAGCTGGATTTGGCGTCAGACAACGCCTGCCCGTATGAGTGACGATGGGCATGGGCCGTCGTTCCAGCTTCTTTTGAGAATGGCAGGCCGATTCGTTCTACTGCTCTTTTGAGCGACTGGTTGTAGCCTTTGATCGAGTGAGGAGCCCCAGTGCGTGTTGTAAACGCAAACGGATGATTGTCATCGTCCGAATACCGCTGATAGGTCAGGTAAAGCCGCCATAACTCATTGAAGGTTTCGCCCGCAGATTGTGGAAACCACCAAACCTGTAAGAAGTGCCTATTTTCATTGTCTTCTTTCGGATCTTTCCAGCCCGCATGCAGGGTGTGGGATTTCGGGTACTCGAATCGCGGCTTTAGGCCGAACCGCTGACGCAGTTCTTCTCGCCTGCTTGGGCTGTTCTGACCGACTTTTCCTTTGTCGGGGTGAAAGACTTTTACAAGCGCCGTTCCATCTTCCCAGGGGATAATGTCTTCTACCCAAAGGTGAAAGCATTCGCTAAGGCGCAGCCCTCCATAGTGCATCAGCATCGTGATCAGTACATTTTTTAGGTCGAGCCGCTCATGAATCCTATCGCTGGTCTCGAAGCCGTATCGAACGAATCCATCCCAAAGCAAATCATCAATCCGTCCTTCCGGAAAACTTTTCTTGCTTTCGGTACCCTTAGAGCCAGAAACCTTCCTGGGCATGACATATCGAGAATAAGAGGGATCCGGATTGTTTGCCCAAAGATGGGATAAAAAGGCACGGCGCTTTTTCTGATAGTGGGCTGCCAACCCCATCCATTCCTCGTAACGAGTTGGTTTGACCTTCGGGTTTATCTGGAATTTTTTTTCTTCGTGTTGGCGAGCCAACCAGTCGGTGTAACTTGTAATGAGCTTGATCAAAAAGGCCGCATCGTTATCTGAGCGTGGTTTCCAGCGCAACCAACTGGGGTCATTACCGTCCTCGCCAATCGTTCCCGTGTAAAGGCTGTTGGAAAACTCTCGAAAAAGTTCATAAGGTTTATCGAAGCAGCCCTCATTTTGCTTCGTGTAATCGATCAAAAGCCGGACTGCGAAGGCGCTTCTGTCTTTCCAACTCCGTGACTTATTCCGATGGACGATCAAATAGTCCAGATAACTTCTCAGCAGGCCATCGTGCGTCACGATTACCGGAAGACTGACCTGGAGTCCGGTGTTATCCATTCTGATGTTCGCTTCCACACAAACACTATTAAGCACATTTTTCTCGTATTTGTAGTATATTTTTAATAGCACTATAGTGTGCTTAAAGAAAAAAAGAAAGTGCGGATTAGGAGCTATTGGGGATTTTTAAGGGGTTTTTAGTACAGAAATTTAATTCTACTAATCGCAGAAGGTGCATTTATTCCAGGAACAGCCGTTGGTAACTGGCAAAATCAGTGACTTGGCTTCACTGGGTGGCCGAAAGACTGGCTCGACATAATCAATGGGAAAACTGTACATAAAAAGACTCAGCACATGACAATGGGTGCGATAGAACGGAAATCAGGGCAGAAACTGGGCTTTCAAGTCCGCACACCCGGGGCCAACCACCGGCATATCCAATACCACCGCCTGGGACGTCATGAACGGGATGCCATGACGATGCCCATCAACCAGCAAGGTGGACAGGCTTCCTACCAAAGGCATGTGTGCGACCAGTAACAGCGGGGAGACCTGGTGCTCTAGCAGCGCATCCAGGCATAGACCCGGGTCATCGTCCGGGGTCAGGAACGGCTTCTCCTCGACCGGGCAGTTCAGGATCTCAGACACGATGGCCGCGGTCTCGCGCGCTCGCACATACGGACTGGTCCATATCAGCTTCGGCCGCCAGGGCGAATCGGCAATTTGAGCAGCACACTCGGCAGCGTGGAGCCGACCGACTTCCGTCAGCTCTCGCTCCTGGTCCAGGGTATGCCAACCTGCTTCGCCATGACGCATCACGAGCACTTGCACGGGCAATCCTCCGGTGCGTGGATATTACTGACTGATGGTACGGGGCAGGATGAATTCCACGTCGGAGTTCTGCACCGCCATCATCAGGCTGTTGATGACCGCCTTGATTGACGCGTTGCCGTAAAGAATTTCATACAGACCGCGAACCAAAGGCATGTAAATGCCAATCGCCTCGGATTTTTCCTTAACCAGCTTCAAGGTGTATATGCCCTCGGCTACCTGGCCGAGCTCGGCAACCGCATCATCCAGATTCTGGCCCTTACCAACGGCGAAGCCAACCCGGTAATTCCGGCTCTTATGGGACGTGCAGGTAACGATGAGGTCGCCAACACCCGCCAGCCCCATAAAGGTCATGGGGTTTGCCCCAAGGCTGACGGCAAAACGACTCATTTCTGCCAGGCCACGGGTGATCAGCATCGCCTTGGCGTTCTCGCCCATGTCCAGAGCCGATGCCAGGCCCGCAACAATGGCGTAGATATTTTTCAAAGCGCCAGCTAATTCAACACCATAGATATCAACGTTCGCGTAAACCCTGAAGTATTCACAACCCAGCAGGTCTTGGGCAGTGCGCCGCACATCCGGGTCCTTGGCGGCAATAACGGTGGCAGTCAGGTCACGATTGACAATTTCTCCCGCAAGGTTGGGACCGCTCAACACGCCAATACGGCAGCGGGGGATCTCCTCCTGGAGGATCTCGCTCATCAGCTTGAAGCCGTGCTCTTCGATGCCCTTGGTCAGGCTGATTACAATCTGACCGTCGCGAAACTCATCGCAATGTTCGCGAATAACAGCACGGAAAGCTTTGCTGGGAATGGCGACAAACACGATCTCGGCCTTGCCGACAGCTTCCGCAAGATTAGTGGTCGGGAGCACATCACCGATCAGTTCAACATCGGGCATGTATCGGCTGTTGATGGAAGTGGTGCTGATTTCCTCAACCTGGGCCGCATCGCGCATCCAGAAATGCACGCGATGACCGTTTTCCGCCAGCACCTTGGTCATGGCCGTACCGAAGCTACCGCCGCCGAGAACGGCTACATCGTGCACCGGAACGGCGTCCCCATTGTCTTGAGGTGCATTTTTCTCAGGCATAGTTAATCCGTTGTGTTATCTAGTCGGGTGAGAATCCGGAAGATTCCGAATCGGCGAAACGACACTGCCTTTAACCGGTCTCTTCACACTCAAGAGCACGTACCAGATTCTTGAACTCTTCCCTGTTTCGACTGTTCAGTCCCATCAGTACCTTGTGAGCATCAAGGACTTTATCTCGAACCTGCTGTTCGCTGGCTTTCAGTACCGGGATTTCTTCAAGCTCTTCAATGCGGGACGCAGGTTCCCGGACAATGATGAAAATCTTGTCGAACCCCATGGAAGTGATGATGCGGGTAATATCCGGATTGGTAGAGATCAGTGTGGGCAGAAAGTTGCTCTGTTGCTGAGCGGCCATGGCGATTTTGGCTAGCAGGCCCAGTGTGGTGCTGTCGATGATCTCGGTTTCAGTGAGATCAATCACCACGGTCTTGAATTCGGGATCCTGGGTAATGGACTCAACAAGGTTGTCCAGCGTTGAACAAAGGTTCAGCCGGATTTCTCCAATAAACTTCAGGACATATATGCCCTGCTTTTCAGCTTGCAGGATCTTATAACCAGCCATGCTTCACACTGCCACTATGTCGACGACCTGTTGACTGAATCCATTATGGCGTCAGTTACCGAGACGATCGCTATATCATCCGGCAATTCCGTGATCTCGTCGAGATTCAGAGCCTCGCTCAAGGAGGCGATAGTGTGACGGCCTCCAGACACGAGTTCAAGTAGTGTCCTTTCCTTTTCATCCAGGCTTTTTGCCGGGATGACCTCCAGTATTCCATCCGAGAACAGGGTTAACCGGAACGGTTTATCCAGTGGAGTCTCGTAAACCTCCCATGTTGGCGTCTCGAAAAGCCCCACTGGTAGACCACTTCCCTCAAGAAACGCTGCTTCTCCACCCTCAAAGGACAGGATCGGCATGGGAAAGTGGGCCCCAACTGCATACTTCAATGTACGCTCAGCAACGGAAATAATGCCAACAAATACGGTTACGTGTTTGCCGAGACCCGTATCGAGCAGCTCTGAATTGATGCGTTCCAGAAAACGGTCGGGGTAAAGAATGTCGTCGCTTGAGTGCCTTCGAAGATTGCGCTGCAGACGGTTGGTAAGGTTTTTCAGCAACACCGTGACGAACGCCGAACTGGCGCCATGGCCCGAAACGTCGGCAATGTAGACCAGAATCTGGTTTGGAGAAATCTGAAAATAGTCCAGAAAATCGCCGCTCAGGTACAGCGATGGTTTGATTAGGTGGTCTACTTTCAGGCCGATCAAGTCCTGAACCCGGTCCGGAAGCATTCTCAGTTGCACTTTTCGGCCAGCCCGCTGATCCGCCCGCAGTTCGGCGATGCCATTGCGCAGGTCGCGATTGGCTTCTTCCAGCTCATGGCGATACAACTGGTTAAGTCGGTTTACCCGAACCCGGTCGAACAGCTTTTCGATAACGTCATCCAACGCGCCCTTGTCATTATTGCAGGGTTTGAGGACAAAATCGGCGGCCCCGGCTCGAAGCGCCCTGACGACGTCGGCACTGGACTCACTGGTGGAACAACAGACTACGGGAGAAAATACGTCCGCCTCTTCCAGCCTGCTGGCCAAATCTCTAATTGCTGCCGGCGGCAGATCTGCAAAGATGACGTCGGGCGCATCGTCATCAAACAGAGTTTTGGCGGAGGCGAGGCTGGGAGAACCGGAAACGTAGAACCCTCTAGCTTCCAGATAGCGGGACAGATCCGTGCGAGCCTTTTCATCGGCGTCAATTATGAGTATGCGCTCGGTGCGCGAGGTCATGGCTACTGCCCTAAACTACCAGCGATAAAAGGAAAAATGGCGTTAATAAGCCTATTCTGGCACGACCCTGTGATATAACAAGGCCAGTTTGATGAATTTGGGGGGGAATCCAGCGATGAGACGAGCGGTAAACGACTTACTTGGCGCTTATGACAAGCTGATTATGGATCCAGTGCATGGCGGAATCCCACTCTACCGGCATGAAATCCAGGTGATCGACCACCCACTGTTCCAGCGCCTCAGGAACATCTGCCAGAACGATATCTTGAGCCTTGTCTTTCCTGGGGCGACCCATTCCCGCTTTCTGCACAGCATCGGCGTGATGCATGTGGGCAGCCGGATGTTCCGGTCCATGATTGACGCCTACTTGCGGGAGCGTCAGCTCAGCGATCTTACCGATCTCAGTTTGAGTCAGCTCGATGCCATCGACTACCTGGCAAAAACCATCCGGCTTGGCTGTCTGCTGCACGACAGTGGCCACTCCAGCTTTTCTCACCAGTTTACCCAGGCTCGTCGCATCCGGGCATTGATGTCACGTCCTGAGCGTTTTGCTGACCTTTGGCAAGGTGTGGATTACTCCGCCTATCACAGCGATGAGCCCGCGGAGCTTGAGCACGAACACTATTCCGTCCGCGTGGCCCATGACGTCCTTACCGCCGTAGAGCTCGAACATGCCGGACTCCATGTACTGGATGTCATCGGCATCATGGAAACCACCGATGTAGCACCGAGTGAGACCTTTTGCCGCCATGCCCAGACGTTTTGGGCCTTTATTGCCGGTGACGACGCAGAATCTGCCTCACTGATTGGTCGCGATGTTCCGCGGATGGTCATGGACCTGCTCAAATCGATTGTCTCCGGTGAAATTGATGCCGACCGCGCCGATTACATGCTCCGGGACGGATTCCACTCCTCAGTAACCATCGGCGGCTTCAATCTGGACCACCTGCTGAGCAACTTGCGTTTTGGCTGGGACGTGTCCGAGCCCTGGCTGGGCCTGGCGATCACTCAGAAAGGCCTGGGCGCCCTGGAGGATTTTGTTTACAGCCGGCACCAGATGTATCGGAAGGTCTACGCCCACAAGACCGCGTTAGGATTTGACTGGCTGCTACGGGAAGCAATTAATGAAGTTCTCGAAGACCCCGAGAATTTCGACTGGGTGGATACCTGCCTGAGCGATATGCACTACTTCGCGGAACTGACCGATAACTTTTTCTGGGAAGCCTTCCGGAAAGTTGCCCGCAAACATCCCGGTAGCTTTTCGTTCTGCATCGTAAACCGGATCAAGCTGGACCACCTCGACACCCGGGAAGATCTGAGCCAACGTGGCATCGACCGCCACAGCGCTTGGCTGACGCAGGAGTTAGGGCTGGATGCGGAGAAGGTGGTGACCTGCTCGATGCGAGCTCGGTTTTCGAACATTCAGGACAACTTCAATGGCATCAAGGTGTTAACCCGGGACCCCATTAACCGAAAGCGATCGGTCAAGAGGATCACCGACGTCAGTGCTTTCTTCAGCAAGTTTCACGATGGCACCATCACACATTTCTATGCCCGGCCGGCGGTAACTGCCACAGACGACCGTGATCTTTCCGGCAGCGAGTTCTAACGACCTGCTGTCATCGCCGCTACCAGGCTACAGGCGCTGTTGAAGGCGCCCTCCACTCGCCCACCGGATAGCCAGTCTCCGGCGATACCAATGCTGTCATCAGCAAACCACAGGTGCCCAGGCTGGTTACCATCCCGAGACCGGGCGTACAGCCACCGGTGCGTGATCAACTCGTCCGGCTCGGCATTGGTCCCGGTAAGGTTGCGGAAGGCATCAACCATCAGTTCCGCAACGCGCTCGGCCGGCGTACTTACATGCTGTTCGGTCCACTCTGGGTTGGCATGAAGAACCCACCAATGGCCGTCGTCATCGCGACCAGGTTTGCTGGAATTATTGGCGAGCCAGTAAAGCACCGGATGCTCAACCCTGATGCCCTCGTGTTGGGACCAAGGTGCCTTCTCGAAATGGGCAGCAACCGCCCAGCATGGCAGTACTTTCTGTACCGGCTCCTCCAGTTCCCCCGCCAGCTCGGGAAGCTGACTGTTAGTCAGTATGGTTTGGGCCTGAGCGGGTGGCGCGGTAATGATCACCTGATCAAATTCACCTAGGGAGTTGCCTTCGGTATCGACCAACAGCCATTGATGGCCTGAGCGTTCAAGTCGCTCGACCCGGGTTTCAGCGGAGACATCCAAATGGGCAGACAGTGCTCGGGTGATTGCGGTCATTCTCGGAGTACCGACGTAGCGCGGCTCATCCGGAAAACTACCCCAATTGCCGGTCTCATCAAGGAAACCAAAACGACCTGGCCAGATGGCGAAGCTTTGATCACCAGCAAATTCCCGGAGAAAGGGTAAAAACTTGGGATTTCGGGAAGTGAAATACTGGGCGCCCACGTCGGCGGAGCCGCCCGGCACCCGCTTGGCAGCAAACCTGCCACCGGGACCTCGGCTCTTTTCGAACACCTTGACCTCATGTCCTTGTTGTTGCAGCCGAATTCCGACGGTCAAACCGGACAGTCCTGAACCAACGATGGCCACCCGGCGTATAACAGGCATCTGAGCTGACTGATTATTCATGATCTATGGTGCATCCAAAGTAACAAGTTAAAACGTACAACCCTGCAAGCGTTTCGTTCGGCCCTATTGTCGGCCATCTCGAATGACCACGCTCTTCAGATTCATTTTAGGAAACAAAGGCAAACAGGGTATGACCCGAGTGCAAAACTGGCTTACAAACATTCTGAGGTGGTTCGACGCCTCTGCGGGTTCGGATCACATTGATACCAACTCCCGCTCCTTCAACTTTATTCGTGTAATTCCGTTCCTGGCGCTGCACGCCGCATGCTTTCTGGCGCTTTACACCGGGGTCAGCGCCTTCGCAGCGACGTTCGCGTTCGTGTTTTTCCTGATCAGGATGTTTGCCATCACCGGCTTCTATCACCGGTATTTCGCTCACAAAACCTTTAAAACCAGTCGGCCGACCCAGTTTTTCTTTGCCCTGCTCGGTGCCAGTGCGGCCCAGCGCGGGCCACTGTGGTGGGCCGCTCATCACCGGCATCACCACCAGCATTCCGATCAGGAGCAGGACCTGCACTCACCGCACCAAGGCGGTTTCTGGTGGTCTCACGTGGGCTGGTTCACCTGCGATGCAGGCTTCGCCATGGACGAGCGCAGGGTAAAGGACTGGATAAAATTTCCGGAACTCCGGTTTATTAACCGGTTCGACGCAGTCGTTCCTGCCGTTGCCGCCGTCAGCATCTTTGGGCTCGGTGAAATCCTGGCACGTTGGGCGCCGGGTTTGGGCACTAACGGTTTGCAGTTGCTGGTCTGGGGCTTCTTTATTTCAACCGTGGCTTTATTCCATGCCACCGTCTCGATCAACTCGCTGTCCCATGTCTGGGGCAAACGCCGATTTGAGACGTCGGATGGTAGCCGAAACAACTTCTGGCTGGCACTGCTGACACTCGGTGAAGGGTGGCATAACAACCATCATCGCTGGCCTCAAACCGTACGTCAGGGTTTCCGTTGGTATGAAATCGACGTGACCTGGTATGGACTGTGGCTACTCTCTCGCTTCGGTATTATCTGGGAGCTAAAACCGATTCCCAAACACATTCAGGAAGAAACCCGCCAACTGGACAAAGCGAGGAGGACTCGAGCATGAAAACCGCCTCAGCCATAGAAGTCGGATCCCAAGATTTTGCTGTTCCAGCCACTCTGGCTCAGTTCACGCAGTTGTTTAACGAATTGGACAAAGGAAACCTTTATAAGCTGCCAGAAGTCTACAGCGAAGATGTGCAGTTCCAGGATCCGCTCGGCGCTGTTCGCGGTCTGGACCAGCTTACACAGTATTTCGCTGGCGCGTATGCCAACGCTATCAGTTGCCGCTTCGATTTCTCCGAATCGGTCGTGCACGAGGATAGCGCCGCGATTCCCTGGGTCATGCACTTGCGCCACAAACGGATTAAAAAGGGCCGTGAAATCATGGTGGATGGAATCAGCCACCTGCGGATACGGGATGGCAAGGTCTGTTACCACAGGGATTATTTCGACGCCGGTCAGTTGCTGTACGAGAACCTCCCACTCGTTGGCCGCATCATCCGTTTCATTAAGGGATACGCCGGATGAGTGAACGTCTGCAAAGCAAATCCAACATCTGGATCACTGGAGCGAGCTCTGGCATTGGGGAGGCCGTAACCCAGGCGCTCACCCGTGGTGGTCACAATCTGGTCATAACCGGACGTCGCCAGCAGCCTCTGGAAGATCTCAAGGCCGCGGCACCGGAGAGGATCATAGCCGCCACAGGAGACACCACCAGCAAAGAGGACCTGAAGTCGATCGCCAACGTGCTCGAGGATCAAGGCGATCTGCACATGGCGATTCTGAACGCGGGTACCTGCGAGTATCTGGACATCACCCACTACGACAGTGACGTGATCGAAAAGAACATTCACACCAACGTAATCGGCACCGCGCGCTGTGTAGACATTGCCCTGCCCGCTCTGCGACGAACCCGTGCCAAAGGCTTGCCGGCAACGCTGGTGATTGTCAGTTCCTCAGCGTGGTGGTTTCCGTTCGGACGGGCCGAAGGCTACGGCGCCTCCAAGGCGGCGTTGAGTTATTTTGCCCAGGCCCTGAGAGCGGACCTGGCTAAAGAAGGCATCGACGTGGTTGTGGTATCCCCGGGCTTTGTAAAAACGCCCCTGACCGACCGCAATGACTTCCCCATGCCGTTCCTTGTGTCCGCCGACAATGCTGCAGAGCAGATCGTGGCCGGCCTGGCCAAGGGCAAGAACGAAATTGCCTTCCCGAAACGCTTTACCTGGATGCTCCGCACCCTCGGGGCAATGCCGCAGAGGCTGATTGATCGCATGGCGGCGAGCATGGCACGGAAGAGCACGAACAAATAACTAGGAATCCAGTGAATGACTAACGAACGTCAGCGTATTGCTGTCATTGGGGCCGGCGTCTCCGGCCTCACCGCAGCCTGGCAATTGGCTGAAAAACACGACGTGCAGCTGTTTGAGGCTGGCGATTACGCCGGCGGCCATACCAACACCGAGCAGGTAGAAGCAGGCGGCCGCACTTGGCCAGTCAATACTGGTTTTATCGTGTTTAACGACTGGACCTACCCGAACTTCATCAAGTTGATGGACCGCCTGGGCGTAGCGTCTGAGGTGAGCGACATGAGCTTCAGCGTCGATTGCGACTCCTCAGGCCTCCAGTACAACGGTACCAGTTTGAACACCTTGTTTGCGCAACGCAGAAATCTGCTCAACCTGCCGTTTCTGAAAATGATTCGGGAAATCCTGCGGTTCAACAAGCAAACCAAGGAAGCTCTGGATTCAGGTGCCATCGACGATGACGAAAGCCTGGGCGAGTACCTGAACCGAAATTGCTATTCCCGCTACTTCCGTCGCTTTTACATCGTGCCCATGGGAGCGGCGATCTGGTCAGCACCGGAGATCGTGCTCGAGCAGTTTCCCATTCGCTTCTTCCTGCAGTTTTTCAACAACCACGGCATGCTATCCGTGGATGACCGCCCCACATGGCGGGTTATCTCAGGGGGCTCGGCCCAGTATGTCGCCAAGATGATGGAGCGCCTGGGCGATCGCACCCACCTGAATAGCCCCGTTGAACGAATTCAGCGAGACGACAACGGTGTCGACGTAACCGTGGGCGGCGAAGTGCACCGGTTTGACCAGGTGGTACTGGCTTGTCACAGCGATCAGGCCCTGGCCATGCTGGACGATGCCACCGAAAAGGAAAATGAAATTCTGGGCGCCATTCGTTACCAGCAGAACGACGTGGTGCTGCATACCGACAGCAGCGTTCTGCCTGATACCCGGCGCGCTTGGGCCGCCTGGAATTACTACATGCCAACCCACAGTACCGAGCCGGTCTCTGTGACCTACAACATGAACATACTGCAGAACTTTGATGAGGCTCCGGAAACCTTCTGCGTGACCCTGAACCGGAGTCACGACATTGCCCCGGACAAAATCATCAAACAGTTCAGCTATGCTCACCCGGTTTTCACCATGGATGCCGTGGCCGCTCAATCCCGTTACGACGAAATTGGCAACCAGAACCGCACCCATTTCTGTGGTGCGTACTGGTTCAACGGTTTTCATGAAGACGGCGTACGCAGCGCCCTGCGTGTGACCGAGGCGTTCGGGCTGGAGTTGTAGCAATGAACAGCCAATGGCTTGAGGGTACAGTTCGCCACCGTCGGAAATTTCCGGTCAACCACGAGTTCCAGTACAGCACGGGTATGCTTGCGCTGGATCTGGACGAATGGGGCCGCGTCACCGAAACCAGCCCCCTGTTTTCTCTGGAACGCTTCAACTGGCTGTCACTGCGTCGCAGCGACTATTTTCAGCCGGAGGCTGGCTCACTCTCCGATGCGGTCCGCGATCAGGTTGAAACAGCCACCGGCTGGCGTCCCGACGGAGCCGTCGAGCTGGTGACCCACCCTCGATACTTTGGATACGTGTTCAATCCGGTCAGTTTCTACTTCTGTTACCGCCCGGGCGATAACCCGCTGGATGGCCCGGTGCCGAAAGTCATCATGGCCCAGATCTCCAACACGCCCTGGCACGAACGTCATGTGTATTGCATGGAAACCCTGCACGAAGGCGCCAATGCCCAGGGCTGGCACAGTGAACGGTTTGAGTTCAGCAAGCGCTTTCATGTATCACCGTTCAACGGCATGGAGCAGCACTACCAGTGGACGTTCAGCTTCCGGGGGCCTGATCTTCGCATTCACATGAATGTGCTGGAGGCCGATAAAAAACATTTTGATGCCACCCTGGTAGTCCACCGCACCCCCTTAACCCGTAAAGAAGTGCATAGAAGTTTGCGAAAGTTTCCGATGGAAGCCATCAAGGTATCAGCCGGGATTTACTGGCACGCTCTGAAGCTCAAAGTGAAAGGCGCGCCTTTTTACACCCACCCGGACAAACTCGCCGCGGACAATCCAGCCCACAATCGGGGCGCCAGCGATGCAGGACTGGACGTTACCAGTGCCGAACGCAGTAACAAAAAATGTGGAAGGGTAAGTTCATGGAGAACCTGAATACATCAGTACAGGCCAGCGAAGAGCGGGCGACCAGTAAACCATTGGTTAGCCGCATTGCCAAAAGCCTGGTTGTACAACAGCTTAGTCGGCTTGAAGATGGCTTGCTGACCGTGCGGGAGTCCGGTTATGAAGATCTGGTGTTTGGCGACGGCGACACCCGCCACCAACCCGCCGAACTGATCATTCATGATCACAGCACCTGGCGGGATCTGCTGACCGGCGGTAGCGTCGGCGCGGCCGAAGCTTATGTAAGCGGTGACTGGTCGACGCCGGATCTGGTTGCCCTGCTTCGCTTCTTCACCCGCAATGTCGATCGAATGAACGAATTTGAAGACCGGTACAGCTGGATCACCAAACCCGCGCTGAAGGGCCTACACTGGCTCAATCGTAACACCCGGGAAGGCTCCAGAAAGAACATCAGCGCCCACTACGATCTGGGCAACGATCTGTTCGAACGGTTCCTCGACCCGACCATGATGTACTCATCGGCCATCTATCCTTCTCCGGAAGCTACTCTGGAAGAGGCTGCCGTTCATAAGCTGGACACCATCTGCCGAAAGCTGGATTTGCAGCCCGGTGACCGGGTTATCGAAATTGGCACCGGCTGGGGCGGGTTCGCGATTCACGCCGCCAAACACTATGGCTGTCACGTAACCACCACCACAATTTCCCGGGAACAGCTGGAACTCGCTAAAGGACGAGTCGTTGAGGAAGGACTGGAGCAGCAGATCACCCTGCTGTTTGATGATTACCGGGATCTGGAAGGCCAATTCGATAAGCTGGTGTCCATCGAGATGATCGAAGCCGTTGGCCCACAGTTCCTGGACAGCTACATTGCCCAGGTCAGCGGCTTGCTGAAGCCGGATGGGATGGCGCTGATCCAGGCCATCAACATGCCGGAACAGCGCTACTCGCGGGCGCTGTCCAACGTCGATTTCATCCAGCGCTTTATCTTCCCAGGCAGCTTCATTCCCTCATTCGGCGCGATTTTTGAGTCCGTGCGCAACCAGAGCAACCTGGTGCTGACCCACGCCGAAGACATCGGTTTCCATTACGCGCGCACTTTGAACGACTGGTGTGAGCGGTTCATGGCCCAATCCGATGAACTGGACAGCGCCGGTTACGATCTGGCATTCAGGCGCCTCTGGCATTTCTACTTTGCCTACTGCGAGGCCGGTTTCAGCGAACGCGCCATCGGTGTTTCCCAAATCCTGCTGGCAAAGCCTGGCAACAAACGAGCGAACATTCTTAGCCTATGATCCGCTCCGAAACCGCCCGCAATGCTCTGAACTTTGTCATCTTCCAAACCGGCTGGCTGATCTGTGTCCTGTATCCGGGCCTGGCAGCGGCCGGGCTGGTGCTGGCCTTTCTGGTGCTGCACTTTGTGCTGGTCAGTCAGAAACGCATGAGTGAGCTCCAGTTCATCGGGGTTGGTACGGTCCTGGGGGCCGCACTGGACCTGCTTTGGTTCCGCACCGGCATTCTGGCGAGCGTGGACGGTGAAGTGTTACTGACACCGCCGTGGCTGGTAGCAATCTGGGCCATCTTTATGACCACCCTGAACCATTCCCTGAGCTGGATCGGCCGAAAAACCTGGCTGCCCTTTGTGCTGGCGCCAATGGCGGGACCGTTTGCTTATTGGTCTGCCGCCCAGCTCGGCGCGGTCACCTTGCCGGCGCTAATTCCGTCGCTGATTGCCCTGGCGGTGGGCTGGCTGGTGGTGTTCCCACTGCTGCTGTTCCTGAGAAATTCGCTGTATCCGGAGCTTCAGCCATGAGCAGCACACCAATCAAGACTCTGATCTGCTTGGTAGTTTCCTTGGCTATCATGCCTGTGCTGGCAGCCGACATGGAGTTCACTGGCACGGCAAAAACCGAAACCGGGGCTATTCTCTACCAAGAGAAACACCATGTGTCCGGCACTTGTCAGGAGGGCGTATTCCGGCCCAAGGACCACCAGATTGGCTATCACCGCACAGAGGCGGCTGAAACCTTCGCCTCAAAGGATCTGGCCTACCCGGATTCGGTCATCCGCCCAACCGTCGAGTTTCTCCAGCCTGATTTCAGCGAATCGCTTTCGATTCAGTATACCTCCCCGGACACCTTGGCCATTGAGTGGCAGAAGCCAAACAAAGAGCTCAAACGTTATGACGTTACCTACAACCAGGACGTAGTGGTGGATGCTGGCTTCGACACCCTTGTCCGCCAGCATTGGGCAGAAGTAACCAATGGCGAATCGGTGAATTTCCGGTTTCTGGCACCAACGCGGGGGGAGCACTACGCATTTGTCCTTGAGCCTATAGAGAGTGCCAGAGTGGTGTCTGATCATGTACTGCAAATCCGCCCCACCGGCATCGTGCTGCGGTTTCTGGTGGAACCGATCATTCTGGGTTACAGCGAGGACGGTGCCCTAACCGACTATTACGGCCTCACCAACATCCGGAAAAACCTCGACACCAACCACACCGCACACATCCGTTACTCGGTCGAAAACTACCCGGATTGTGCACTAACTCCCTAAAACCGTCGCCTGAGCCAAGGAATACCCCGGCATTCAATGTGTTAAACTCCGGACGGAACCAACGCCGGAGACCCAGTGCCCATGATGTTTGTGTCGTTTAACGTCAACAGTATTCGCACTCGCCTGCACCAGCTCGAAGCGGTGATCGCGAGCCTGAACCCCGACTTTATCGGCCTTCAGGAAACCAAGGTTCGGGACGAGGAGTTTCCCGTGGAGGCCATCCGCGAACTGGGCTACCACGTGCATTTCCATGGCCAGAAAACCCATTATGGCGTGGCCCTGCTCTCCCGGATGGAACCTGACGAGGTCATCAAAGGTTACCCATCCGACGGTGAAGACTCTCAGCGCCGCCTGATCACCGGAAAGTTCACGGTGAACGGGGAGCGCCTCACGGTCATTAACGGCTACTTCCCCCAGGGCGAAAGCCGGGACCACCCGGTCAAGTTCCCGGCGAAGGAGAAGTTCTACGCCGACCTGATGGCTTATCTGGACGAGCTTAGGCAGCAAGATGGCCACGTTGTGGTGATGGGCGACATGAACATCTCACCAACGGACAAGGACATTGGAATTGGCGCTGACAACGCCAAGCGCTGGCTCAGAACCGGCAAATGCAGTTTTCTGCCCGAAGAAAGGGAGTGGCTGGGCCAGGTTGAGGGCCGCGGCTATACCGATGTGTTCCGGCACCTGCATCCGGACGAGGCTGACACCTTCAGCTGGTTTGATTACCGCAGCAAGGGCTTTGAGCGCGAGCCCAGGCGGGGGCTTCGCATCGACCTGATCATGGCCAGCGACAGCCTGTTGCCCAAGGCCAGTGAGGCGGGCGTTTCCTACGACATCCGTGGGATGGAACGCCCCTCGGATCACTGCCCCGTGTGGGCGAGCTTCGAACTCTAGGACCGGACTGTCCGCAACATGGCCAAAATTAAGACCCGCGATCGCATCCTCAACACCAGCCTGGCGCTGTTCAACAGTGTTGGGGAGCCAAACGTGACCACTCTGCTGATCTCGGACGAGATGGACATCAGCCCGGGTAACCTCTATTACCACTTCAAAAGTAAGGGTGACATCGTCGAGGAGCTGTTTGGCCATTTTGAAGCAGAAATGCTGGACCTGCTGGCGGTGCCAGAGGACGTTGATATAAGCCTGGACCAGCAGAGCTTTTTCCTGCACCTGCTGTTTGAAACCGTGGCGCGGTATCGTTTCATTTATCAGGATCTGGTCAACGTCCTGTCCCGCTATGATCAATTGCAGGTTCGCTTTCGGCGGTTGCTGAAAAAGAAAACCGCCGCATTCCGCGCGATCTGTGAAAGTTTTCGACGCCAGGAAAAGATGGGCATAGACGTTGAGCAACTTGACTCATTGTGCGAGCAGCTTACGTTAACCGCCTGTTATTGGGGAAGTTTCGATACTTTATCCCATCTGGACAACAGGGATAAGGTGGATCCGGGCCGGGGGGTATACCAAATGATGCACCTGGTGATTCCATATCTGGCGCCAGACGAGCAAGCACATGCCCGCCTGGTCAGTCGCGACTATCTATAGCCTATACCGATCTACAGCTATAGCGATGTTTAGCCACGGCTCGGTGAAAATCACTCTTCCTCGTCGCGATCCCCGCGCAGACGCATCAACTCCGTTTCCAATGCCGCGATACGGTGCTCCAGCGCCTCAATTTCCTCTCGACGATGAATACCCAGGCGCCGCAATGCACCGGACACCCGCTCGTCGAACAGGGTCTCGAGCTTGTCCCAGGTGCCTGTGGCTCGCTCACGGACGCCACCTACCCGGTCCTCAACTGTCTTAATCTGCTTTTCTACGACACCGCGGGTCTTATTCTCAAGCTGTTCACCCTCCTGCACCAGACGCTCGAAGAACTTACCGGTGTCTTCTTCGGCCTTGGTGTACGCCCCGAGGCCGGCCAGCCAGATCTGACGCGCAGAATCCTTGATCTTTGCGGCCAGTTGCGGATCGTTCTCCGGCTTTTTGTCGTTCTCGTCAGACATACTAAAACCTCAGGGGAAAAATTACGGTGAACGCCCAGTATATTACACCCCGAACCCAATTTCAGTTCGCCTGAAAGCCGCACCGGAACAGGCCGCAGTATAAACAGGCATTCCATATGACAAAATGTTTTCAAACGAAATGAACTGCGACTTGAAGTGTTTAAAATATAGACAATACTTCCCTATACCGTCGTCCCTGCTGACGCCGGTTTGTCTGGAAGTCTTTCATGGATACTACTCGCACGCCTCTGCCCGGCCCACATGCCGGGCTTTTTTTTGCTAATATTCCCCGCCTTCATACCTGATATTCAGAACCCCATTCCTTACCCCTGGAGACTCCCGATGATCGATGTTGCCTGGAGCGATTTTACGCCCTGGACGGCCCTTACGGGCGGCCTGCTCATCGGCCTTGCCGCTGCCCTGTTCCTGCTGCTGAACGGTCGAATCGCCGGCATTAGCGGGATACTGGGCGGACTACTCTCCCCCACCCGCGGCGACATCGTCTGGCGACTGGCCTTCATTGGCGGACTGATTGGCGCTCCGTTAGCCTGGATCATGATGGCCGACCTGCCGCCCATTGAGATCAACGCGGGTTACCCCAGCCTTATTATTGCTGGCCTATTGGTGGGTGTGGGCACCCGTTACGGCTCTGGCTGCACCAGTGGTCACGGCGTGTGCGGGCTTTCCCGCCTCTCTCTTCGGTCACTGGCGGCGACACTGAGTTTCATGGCCGCCGGCTTCATCACTGTTTACATCATTCGTCATCTGCTGGGAGTCTGAGATCATGAAATACACCCTTGCTTCCTTGCTTGCCGGGCTGATCTTCGGTTTCGGGCTGATTATCTCTGGCATGGCCAACCCCGAAAAAGTACTCGGATTTCTGGATATTACCGGACTTTGGGATCCGTCTCTGGCCTTCGTTATGGCCGGCGCCATTATTGTCGGGATCGGAGCGTTCGCCATTGCGCGTCGGCGAACCCTGTCTTTCCTTGGGTTTTCAATGAAGATCCCGACCAGCAGCCATATCGACAAGCGCCTGATCTTTGGTGGCCTCAGCTTTGGTGTGGGCTGGGGGATTGCCGGATTCTGCCCTGGGCCGGGGTTGGTCGCCTTGGGCGCAGGGGAGATCAAAGCGGCGGTTTTCGTCGTATCCATGGTGGCAGGCATGGCAGTGTTTGAGCTCATCGAACGACAGCGGGTAAAAGCCTGATCGATTCTGCTAACGTGATAGCCCACCATTCTGACACTTACTGTGGTCTGTGCGATCATAGAGTTAGATCCAACAGCGTTTCTGGAGGCAGTAATCCATGGATATCAGAAAGATCGATGACACCATCTCAGTGGCACCGCAAATTACTGCGAATGACGTCGCCGAGATTGCCAGGCTCGGTTACAGAACACTGGTTGCCAACCGGCCTGATCAGGAAGAATTTGGCCAGCCGGCCATGGCCGACATCGAAGCGGCCGCACAGGAGCATGGGCTCAGCTGGGTCTTTATGCCGGTGGAGTCCGGGAACATCACCGATGAGGACATCGACCAGTTCGCGCCAATGATCCGCGAGGCCGACAAACCCGTATTGGCCTTTTGCCGATCGGGAACCCGCTGCACTGTGCTATGGGCACTGAGTGCAGCGCGTGATACGTCAGCCCAGGAGATTGTCTCCAAAGCCCGCAATGCCGGCTACGACATCAGCGGGCTGGCACCCCGGATCGCCCAGCAAGCCGGCCTGAAATAGTCGGATCCGCCCCAAGCCACACGACCAACCAGGAATTACCTATGCAGTTCAAAGGCTCTGAGACCTTCAGCCACAGTCAGCCGGAGCGGCTTGGCGTGCTCGTTACCAACCTGGGCACCCCGGACGCACCCACCACGTCCGCGCTTCGACGTTATCTGGCTGAATTCCTCTCAGATCCGCGCGTTGTTGAACTGCCCCGCCCCCTTTGGTGGCTAATTCTCCACGGCGTCATTCTGAGGATTCGGCCAAGGCGCAGTGCAAAGGCCTACGCCGGCGTGTGGCAACCGGAAGGCTCCCCCCTTCTGACCCACACCGCCAAACAGGCGGAAGGCATCCGAGTGGCCCTGAAACAGAGGTACGGCCCCAATGTGGTGGTTGGGTTCGCTATGCGCTACGGAAACCCGGCAATTTCCAAGGTGCTGGATGAAATGCAGGACCAGGGCGTGCGCAGGCTTCTGGTGCTACCGCTTTACCCCCAGTATTCAGCTTCAACCTCGGCCTCGACCTTCGACGCCGTCGCCAAGGACTTCGCAAAACGCCGATGGCTACCGGATTTCCGATTTGTCTCGCACTACCCGGATTATCCGCCCTACATCGAAGCCATGGCGCGGCACATTGAAGCGCACTGGGCCAACCATGGCCGAAACGACAAACTGATCCTGTCCTATCATGGTGTGCCTCTGAAATACCTGTTGAAGGGTGACCCCTACCACTGCGAATGCCACAAGACCTCACGCCTCCTCGCGGAACGTCTCGGACTGAGCAGTGAAGATTACCTCACCACCTTCCAGTCCCGATTTGGGCGGGAGGAGTGGCTGAAACCCTACACCGACGAGACTCTAAAGTCCCTTCCGGGTAAAGGCGTACACTCTATCGACGTGTTCTGCCCCGGCTTCTCATCCGACTGCCTGGAAACCGTCGAGGAAATTGACGAAGAAAACCGTGAATACTTCATGGAAAGCGGGGGCAAAGCCTTCAGCTATATTCCGGCACTGAATGCCACGCCAGGCCACATCGAGGCTCTGGTACAGCTAATCGAGGAAAATCTGCAAGGCTGGCAAGTGCCGAAGAATGATGCGGACGAGCTGGCAGAACGTCAGAGATTGGCGGATGAGCGCAAAGAGGCTACGTTTCCCGGCCGAGACTTGTAATCGCAGGACAGAACGTCAGCCGTACCGAGTCACAATTGACAGCGACGTGCGGCAACGTTCGTGCTCAGCGTGAGTAATGATTCAGTATGTGCTACGGCTGGGTATTTTCGAACAGGGAAAAGAGAACTTGAGGTATTCGAGGGGAGAGGAAAAATGGCGGTGGGCCAGGGATTCGAACCCCGGGAAGGCTACTAACCTTCGGCGGTTTTCAAGACCGCTGCATTCAGCCACTCTGCCAGCCCACCGTTTTTCCATTACTGCCTTGCGACAGCGGGGAGCATGATACCGGAATTGCCTGCGCTGTCAACGCCTCACCTGAAACCCGCTTCAATTTCTAACATTACCGGCATTTAATGAAATCCACACAGCAGTTTCGTGTCGTAAACGATTGAAAGTTGCGATTCTGACACTATGATGGAACACAGTATCCAGACGTTATCAACGGAGAAGACAATGGAAGACAGACGATTCGGCGCTCAGAACAATCAGGGAGCTTATTCAGCACCTCAGACCGAGCGGGCGACGACCGGTATCAGCGCAGATGCCATGAATGTGTTGCGGAACACCTACATGCTCCTGGGCATGACTCTGGCGTTCTCGGCACTGACCGCATTCCTGAACATGAACGGCACCCATCCTGGTTTTCTCATCACCATTGTGGGTTACATTGGCCTGCTATTCGCCACCTATAAGCTGAAGAACAGCCCCTGGGGCATCGTTACCACGTTCGCACTGACCGGCTTCATGGGATACACCCTGGGCCCGATCATCGGCGCATTCGTGGCCGCTGGCGCTTCCCAGATCGTTGCTCAGGCCCTGGCCCTGACAGCTGTCGCTTTCGTGGGTCTGTCCGCAACTGCGATCATCACCAAGAAAGACTTCAGCTTCCTGTCCAGCTTCCTGACGGCCGGTGCTTTTGTCCTGATTGGCGCCATGCTGCTGGCTTTCTTCATGGAAAGCTCCGTACTGCAACTGGCAGTATCGGCAGGCTTCACCATCTTTGCCTCGATCATGATCCTGTTTGAAACCAGCCAGATCATCAAAGGCGGTGAGCGCAACTACATTATTGCGACCGTTGGCCTGTACGTGTCCATCTACAACCTGTTTGTCAGCCTGCTGCACCTGCTGTCTGCATTCAGCGGCGACGACTGAGCCCAGGCTGAGTCCATCGTCAAGCGAGCCCCGGCCTTTGCCGGGGTTTTTGCTTTCTGTAAACTGAATTCTTTCTGGCCAGATTCATCATCATGACCCATTCCACGACCCACGCCACGACCCGCACCGCAACTCCGTCGTTTACCCTGGTTATCACTGGAGCGCCCTACTCTTCCCAGGCGCCGCAAACCGCGCTCAGCTTCGCCAAGGCCACCGTAGCCGCTGGCCACACTATTGACCGGGTCTTTCTCTATGGCGATGGCGTGCACCTCGCCTCAGCCCTGGTGGCAGCACCGTCTGATGAGACCCACTGGCCGAAGCGCTGGGCAGCATTCCTAGAGGAACATGAGATTCCTGGAGTTGCCTGCATTGCATCGGCATTGCGCCGGGGACTGGTCGACGGCGACGAGCAGAAACGTTACCAACTCGGTGCCAACAACCTGCTGAAACCCTTCACGATCGCGGGGCTTGGGGAATGGGTTGAAGGCAATATCAAGTCAACCCGGACCATCTACTTCCACGCGGGAGCCTGACTATGGGTATGCTCATCATCATCGATCAGCCGCCCTACGGCACTTGGGCGGGCCGTGAGGCGCTGGATATGGCCTTTGCCCTGGCCGCCTTCGACCAACCGGTCAGCCTGCTGTTCTCTGGCGCTGGCGTGAACTGGCTGCGCAAAGCGCAGGACACTGCGGGTATTGAGCAGAAATCCGTGGAGAAGAACCTGGCAGCCGCCCCCATATTTGGTATTAAAGCCATCCTGGCCGACCGGGCTGCCTGCGAGCGCTACAACCTGGACATCAAGACCATGATCGATGGCGCGCAGCTCACCGACGCCAACGCAGAGCTGATGGCACAATACTCCCAAGCCGCATTCGCGGGTTAACTTGCTTGCTGAACAACCACTCGGACAGCCAACAATGAACCGATTGCACACCCTGCACATTCTGAACAAAACCCCGGACCACCCCCGATTTAGCGAGTGTCTGGGCACACTCGGCCCGGATGATGCGGTGGCATTAACCGAGAACGGCGTACTCGGGCTGGTTTCATCCAAGGCACTCAGCTCGGTACAGACCTACGCGCTGGCTGCCGACCTGGGCGCTCGCGGCTTGTCCGAGGACAACCTTGGGGCGGCACCCATCGACTACGCAGAGCTGGTCAACCTGACCCTGCAAGCAGAACGCGTCATCAGTTGGTGAATCATGACTAGAACCACCCCCGAGAGAAACAACGAGGGTTTTCTCGAAGACGCATGGGCCTGGAGCCCGGACGTTGCGGTTGAAATTGCCGCCGAGGACGGCCTGGAGTTAGACGAAAAACACTGGGAAATCATCACGTTTTTAAGGGAATTTTATAAAGAACACGAGATCTCACCGCCCTCAAACAGGCTGTTCGTGAAAGCGGTAAAAGATGCCATGGGAGAGGAAAAAGGCAACAGCATCTACCTGATGCACCTGTTTCCCGGCACCCCCGCAAAAACGGCCTGCCGGATTGCCGGCCTGCCAAGGCCGACTAACTGCCTTTGATGCTCAGGACTTAGTGGGGCTGTTTCTTTGCGGTCTTGCGCTGTCGTGCGCGGACTTACGCTCCAGATCCGAGGCAGTCCCAAGGAAACTGCTCAGGCCATTCTCAAACAGCCCGGAACCGAATTTCAGGAACTGACGGGTCGACTCCCGAACCGTGCCATCCAACGCACTCTCCGGCAGATCCCTGACGGCCTCGGAAACGCCTCGTTTAACGCCACGAGTCACTTTCGGCTCAATGTCTCGGGTTGCCTCGATCAACTCGGCCACCTTACGGTCCAGGTGCGGACGAGCGATCAACCGCCAGAAACCGGCCAAAACCAGACTCACCGTCGCTGCTGTAATCAGTACCTGTAGTGCTATGTCTGCCCAAGCCGGCATAACGCTTCTCCCGCTCCACGAGCCTAGATGGGTATTCGGATGTTCAGGGACACCAATGACAAAAACTGGACTAGCCCTGCCAGGGCGCCAAAGGCACCGCCGACCAGCATCAGTCGGAACTCTTCCTCGCGAAATGCCGGGCGCAGGATGTCCTGAAACTCCCGAGGCCCAAGCGCCCGCATCTGTTCTGAAAGCACTCCGGCGACGACCGGTGCCCGCTCACGATTAAAGGCCGGGTCGCCAAACACGTCCCGGGTTGCGAGCACGGCCTTCTGGTTCATTACTTTCTTCAACTCGGTATAGCCGGTCATACCCACGGTCACCTGGGCTGTCAGCTTCATGACTGCAGAGTTATCAAGCAAGGGTCGCAGGTGCTTTTGAATAATCGCGCGGGTGCGGTCGCCACGCGCCCCGTTGAGCATGGCATCGGCAACCTTCTCTACGGTAATGAGCTCTTCTGCCACCAGCCTGGCCCAGACATCGCTGATTTCCGGCTGACGCCTCAAAAACAGGCCCTGAACCTTCCAAAACAGGATTCGCCGGGGCAACAATGGCGCGAAAATGAGGTTGATGGCGAGCCAGTTGGTGATAAAGCCAATGGCAAAGCCGCCGACCGGCAGCAACCAGGGTTCGGGATACCAGGTCCACAAGGGGATCAGTGCAGTTCCCAGGAGCCCGCCAATAATCGCGCCCCGGTTGATCACCGACCGCAACTCAACGGCTCCGGCCTGCTGAAAGATGCGATTCATAAGATCCGGGTGCTGGCGAAGCTCGCGGCTCAGCAAGGTCTTCAGATCAACGAGATCGTCCAGATCGTCACCAAAATCCTCGACCAGCTCTTCTATCCGCGACGGCAACTGTTCCCTTGCCCATTGATAGATACGTCTTTTTAGAAACAGCGGCAGATTGTCCCAAAGCACCGGCTGGATCTCGTACATCACCTCGTCGATGTACTCATCCAGTCGTGGCGTCACTTGCGAAATGACCTGCTCGACAATCCGCTGGGGCTCCAGTTTCTGATACACCGACTGCAGATTGCCAAACTGCTGGAGCGTACGATCAATGCAGATGTGTGCCATTTTCTCGGCCTTGCGAGGGATCACGCCCTGCCAGCCGATAAAGCCAACGCCGATGAACTGCACGGGATAAAAGGACATCTGGATGGCCAGCCAATTGGTAAACCAACCAACGAGGGCAGCCATTATGGGCAGGGAAAGCAGCGCAATGTCGAACAAGTGAAACCCCGATTCCGGATGTTGCGACCGATACTGAGGATGGTGATGGCCAAGGTGGGGCTATCGCCTACGAACTACAGCCATAGAGCTACAATATGCCACCCTTGCCTGTGCATCACTGTGACGTCAGTATAGGTGACTGATATTGCAGTGTTTGAAACTGGGAGACATTGGCCGTGCAGCCAGGAAAAACCCGGTTGTTCGGCAGCACCCCTCATTGGGCGCTCAGCGGACGCCGACCCGCTGCCCATCGAAGGGTAGCGGGTGCCGGCAGTACGACTACTGGTAGTAGGCGTTTTCGGTGTTGGTATGGTCGGTCACGTCGCGCACTGCGGTGATTTCCGGAACACGCTCTTTCAGCGTGGTTTCAACACCCTGCTTCAGGGTCAGGCTGACAGCCGAACAACCCTGGCAACCGCCACCAAAGCGTAACACCGCCACTGACTCGTCAACGATCTCCACCAGGGAAACGTCACCGCCGTGAGCGGCCAGATTCGGGTTGATCTCGGAAGCCAGGACGTAGTTGACGCGATCCGGCAGCGGAGCGTCATCGTCGACATTCGGCACCTTGGCGTTCGGAGCCTTGATCGTGAGCTGTCCGCCCATCTGATCCTTGGAGTAGTCCACAAACGCCTCTTCCAGGAACGGAACCGAGTTGTGATCAAGGTACAGGGTGAACTTTTCCAGATCGACCTGTTCGTCGGTCGGAACTACCTCATTGGGCGGGCAATAGGCCAGGCAGGTCTCGGCGTTTTTGGTGCCAGGCTGGGTCACGAAGATACGCACCCCCATGCCTTCAACGTCCTGCTTATCGATGAGTTGTGCAAGATAATCCCGTGCGGAATCTGTCACAGTAACCAATGCCATGTTGTAAACCCGTTTGAAAGTTTGCATTTATTTTAAGGGACTTCGCCGGAACATGAAAGACCAAGTAAAATACTAGGTCTTTATGGGACTAATGACTTCTACCTACGCCAAGCTCTGGCTGCGCCTCGAAATTAGGCACTTGATAATCGTCATTCGTACTAAGACGGACTTGCGCATTTTTGCTATGATCCCGCGCCATTGACTCAAATACGACGTAACAAACGACTTCCGGAAGTATTGATATGACCGATCGCAACACCCGCCTGGACCAGCTCCAAACCGCGCTAGAGCAACGCATCGTAGTACTTGATGGCGGCATGGGCACCATGATCCAGAACCTCAAGCTGGACGAACAGGCGTTTCGCGGCGATCGATTGGCAGACTACGACCGTGAGGTCCAGGGCAATAACGACCTATTGAACCTGACCCAGCCTGCCCTGCTCCGCACCATTCACGCGGATTACCTGGATGCCGGCGCCGACATCATCGAGACCAACACCTTTAACTCCACCCGCCTGTCACAGGCGGACTATGGTCTCGAGAGCATTGCCAAGGAATTGAACATAGCCGCCGCAAAGCTTGCCCGCGACGTTGCTGATGAGTTCACTGCCCGCAATCCGGACAAGCCACGTTTTGTGGCCGGTGCCGTTGGCCCAACGTCGCGCACGGCGTCGATTTCTCCAGATGTGAACAATCCCGGTTACCGTAACGTTGATTTCCAGACCCTGGTCGACAACTACTATGAGGCGGTCGAGGGCCTGGTTGAAGGCGGATGCGATCTCATCCTGATTGAAACCATCTTCGACACCCTGAACGCCAAGGCGGCCATTTATGCCACCCAGCAATATTTCGAAGACAGCGGCATCGCCCTGCCGATCATGATCTCTGGAACGATCACCGATGCCTCGGGCCGCACGCTGTCTGGCCAGACCACAGAAGCCTTCTGGAATTCTGTTGCCCATACCCGCCCCATCTCCGTAGGACTGAACTGCGCGCTTGGTGCGGATGCGCTCCGTCCCTATGTTGAGGAACTGTCGGCCAAGGCGGAAACCTACGTCAGCGCCCACCCCAATGCCGGCCTGCCCAACGAGTTTGGTGAATACGACCAGACTCCGGAGGAAATGGCGGAGATCATTGAAGGCTTTGCCCGCGATGGCTTCCTGAACATCATCGGTGGTTGCTGCGGCTCGCGTCCTGAGCACATTGAGGCCATCGCCAACACGGTTGCCAAGTACCCGCCCCGGAAGATCCCGGAGCGCAAAAAGGCCCTTCGGCTGTCTGGCCTGGAGCCGTTTACCGGCGATGAAAACACCCTGTTCATCAACGTGGGCGAGCGCACCAACGTTACCGGCTCCAAACGTTTCCTGCGCCTGATCAAAGAGGAGCAGTACGAGGAAGCCCTGAGCGTTGCCCGGGACCAAGTCGAAAACGGTGCCCAGATCATCGACATCAACATGGACGAAGGCATGCTGGAGTCCAAGGAGGTCATGGTGACCTTCCTGAATCTGGTTGCCTCTGAGCCTGACATCTCTCGTGTGCCCATCATGATCGACTCTTCCAAGTGGGAAGTGATCGAAGCAGGTCTGCGCTGCATCCAGGGCAAAGCCGTGGTGAACTCCATCAGCCTGAAAGAAGGCGAAGAAGAATTCATCAAGCGCGCCAAAGACTGTATGCGCTATGGTGCCGCCGTGGTCGTCATGGCCTTTGATGAACAGGGCCAGGCGGATACCTACGAGCGCAAGACCGAAATCTGCAAACGCTCCTATGACGTGTTGACCGGGATTGGCTTCAATCCCGGGGATATCATCTTTGACCCCAACATCTTTGCCATCGCCACAGGCATTGAAGAGCACAACAACTACGCAGTCGATTTCATCAACGCCACGCGCTGGATCCGCGAAAACCTGCCGCACGCGTCCATCTCCGGCGGCGTCAGCAACGTGTCGTTCTCGTTCCGTGGTAACGATGTGGTGCGCGAGGCGATTCACTCGGTGTTCCTGTACCACGCCATCAAGGCCGGTATGAATATGGGTATTGTGAACCCGGGCCAGCTGGTGATTTACGATGAAATCGAACCGGAGCTGAAGGAACGGGTCGAGGATGTAGTGCTCAATCGGCGTGAAGATTCCACCGACCGACTGCTGGAAATTGCCGAGCGCTTCAAGGGCAAAGGTGGCAAGACCCAGGAAGAAGACCTGGCCTGGCGCGAATGGCCGGTAAGAAAGCGGCTTGAGCATGCTTTGGTGAAGGGCATCACCAACTACATCATCGATGACACCGAAGAATGCCGGCAGGATGCTACTCACCCCATTGAGGTCATCGAAGGCCCCCTGATGGACGGTATGAACGTGGTCGGCGATCTGTTTGGCGACGGCAAGATGTTCCTGCCCCAGGTGGTGAAAAGCGCACGAGTAATGAAACAGGCGGTCGCGCACCTGATCCCCTATATCGAAGCGGAAAAGACAGAGGATCAGAAGGCCAAGGGCAAGATCCTCATGGCGACGGTTAAAGGCGATGTTCATGACATCGGCAAGAACATCGTCGGGGTGGTGCTGCAGTGCAATAACTACGAGGTGATTGATCTGGGCGTTATGGTGCCCTGCGACAAGATCCTGGAGGCCGCCAAGAAGGAAAACGTCGACATCATCGGTCTGAGCGGCCTGATCACGCCGTCGCTGGATGAGATGGTCCACGTCGCCCGGGAAATGCAACGACTGGATTTCAACATCCCGCTGATGATCGGGGGCGCAACCACCTCCAAAGCGCACACCGCGGTGAAGATTGAACCCCAGTACAAGAACGACATCGCCCTGTACGTGTCCGATGCCTCACGCTGCGTGAACGTGGCCTCCCAGTTGCTGAGCAAGACAAGCAAAGAAGGCCTGGTCGAGGCCGCCCGTGTGGAATATGACGAGATCCGCGAACGCAGAAAGAACCGTGGCGACCGAACCAAGCTGGTTTCGCTCAAGGAAGCCCGCGATCGTGCACCGGAGATCAACTTCGACGACTATATTCCGCCGAAACCTGCCTTCACCGGTATCAAGGTGTTCGAGGATTATGATCTGAATGAATTGGTGGACTACATCGATTGGACACCGTTCTTCATTTCCTGGGACATCGCCGGCAAGTATCCCGGTATCTTCGATGATCCGAAACGTGGTGAGGCAGCCCGAACCCTTTTCGACGACGCCCAGAAGATCCTGCGCCAGATGATTGATGAAAAGCGGGTCCAAGCCAGTGGCGTTATTGGTTTCTGGCCCGCCAATCGGCGCGGTGACGACATCGTGGTGTACAAGGACGAAGATCGCTCCGAGGAATTGACTGTGCTGCACCACCTTCGCCAGCAGGACGAAAAAGCACCGGGCAAACCGATGATAGCGTTGTCTGACTACATTTCGCCTGAGGGTTCCGAGACCTGTGATTACGTGGGTGGCTTCGCAGTCACCACCGGCATTGGCGCGGAAGAGTTCTCGGTGGAGTTCAAAGACAATAACGACGATTACAACGCCATCATGGTGAAAGCCCTTGCCGACCGTTTGGCGGAAGCCTTTGCCGAGCGCATGCACGAGCGGGTTCGTCAGGAATTCTGGGGCTATGCCGGCGACGAAACGCTCAGCAACGAAGATCTGATCAAAGAGCGCTACCGGGGTATTCGCCCTGCCCCTGGCTACCCGGCGTGCCCTGAGCATACCGAGAAGGCCACGCTGTTCAGCCTGCTTGAAGCCACATCAAGAGCCGGCATCGAGCTGACCGAGCATTTTGCCATGTATCCAAGCGCTGCTGTTTCTGGCTGGTATTTCGCCCACCCAGAGTCGAAATACTTTGCGGTCGGGAAGATTGGCGCCGATCAGGTTGAAGACTATGCTGAACGCAAAGGTATCTCCAAGGCAGAAGCGGAGCGCTGGCTGGCACCGAGCCTCGCCTACGACCCGGCCGAATGACAGGTAACTGACAACGGGTAAACTGGAGAGCCGACGGCACGAAACTTACGCGGTTAGTGTAGCTTTTAGGGAGCCCAAAACATGACAGACACCTCCGAAAGGGATGACGCCAGGAAACATGATCCGGACCGTTCAGGCCGGCCGAGCCGCCCGGGGGTACTGAAAATCATGCAAAGCATCCTCGCCGGAGCTTTTGGTGTCCAATCGGATAAGCGTCGGCAAGAGGATTTCGCGAGTCAGAGTCCGTGGCCCTACATCATCGCCGGGGTGTTATTCACCGTGAGCTTTGTCGTAGGGCTTATCCTGATTGTTCAGGTGGTTCTAGCGGGCCAGTAATCTATTGCCCCGATACCCAGACCACCGCAAACGCAACCACCAGCAACACCAGCAGAACGGAAGCGACTGCATCAACCTGACTGTCTGAACGTGCGGATTTCTTCATCGGATGTACCTCACTTGGATTCGCTACTCAGAATTTTTTTATTATTCAGAAGGGACCGCAGCTTTACTCCGATCCTCTCTAATTAAAGCCCTCAAACAGCCAATCGTCCAGTTTACCCACAGCGTCCGCTTATCGCCTGAATCGATAAACATATTTTGAAATAATCATTTTAAGAATAAAAACACGGTGCTATCCTCGCGGGCAGATATAAGGCACAACCCGCTATGACTCCGGTCGCGGAGCTAGCCGCAACAACGTTTTCAGGCAGGATCTTCCATATGTACGTATACGATGAACACGATCGGCAAATCGCAGCCGAACGGGTTGCGCAATTTCGGGACCAAACCGAGCGCGCCCTGGCGGGAGAACTGGCCGAGGAAGAGTTTCTTCCCCTACGCCTGCAAAACGGCCTTTATGTCCAGCGCCTGGCACCCATGCTCCGCATTGCCGTGCCCTATGGAATGCTGCGTGCAGGTCAATTGCGCCGACTGGCTCGCATCACCCGGGATTACGACAAGGGTTACGCCCACTTCACCACCCGGCAGAATGTTCAGTTGAACTGGCCAGCAATTGAAGACGTGCCCGACATTCTCGCCGAGCTGGCTGAGGTAGAGATGCACGCCAACCAGACCAGTGGCAACTGCATTCGCAACACCACCACCGACCAATTCTCCGGGGTTCAGTCCGATGAAATCGCGGACCCGCGCCCGTATTGTGAAATTATTCGTCAGTGGTCCACCTTCCACCCTGAATTCGCTTTCCTGCCACGGAAATTCAAGGTAGCTGTGAATGCCTCTGAGAAAACCGACCGCGCAGCCATCCAGGTGCACGACATTGGCCTGCAAATGGTACGTAACGACGCCGGCGAACTGGGGTTCCGGGTGCACGTAGGTGGCGGCCTAGGACGCACACCGATGGTTGGACCGGTTATCCGTGATTTCCTGCCGGAAGCGGATCTGCTGACCTACCTCGAAGCCGTTCTGCGCGTGTATAACCGCTATGGCCGCCGCGACAACAAGTTCAAGGCGCGCATCAAGATTCTGGTAAAGGCACTGACCCCGGAAGCTTTCGCCGAGAAAGTTGAGGCCGAGTGGTCACACATCAAGGATTCACCAAGCCGCCTGACCCGCGACGCCGTAGAGCGCATCCAGGGATACTTTACCGAGCCGGATTACCAGAGCGTCGACAATGCCACCGAGCTGCTGGCCAAGCAACGCTTTGAAAATCGCGGATTCGATCAGTGGCTGAGCCACAACGTGGACACTCACAAAAAGCCCGGCTACGCGATCGTGACACTGACCATGAAAGAAACCGGCACGCCGCCGGGCGATGTCACCGACCGCCAGTTGGAACAGATTGCTGACCTGGCCGATGAGTTCAGCTTCGGAGAAGTCCGGGTAACTCACCAGCAGAATGTAGTGTTGGCCGACGTTCGCCAGGATCGCCTGCTGGAACTCTGGCAGGCCATAGTGCCCATGGGTTTTGGCACCGCCAACCTGAACACTCTGACCGACGTTATCTGCTGCCCCGGTGGTGATTTCTGCGCCCTGGCGAACGCCAAGTCCATTCCGGTGGCGGAAGCAATCCAGCGCCGTTTTGACGATCTGGATTACCTGTATGACCTGGGCAACATTGACCTGAACATATCCGGTTGCATGAACGCCTGTGGTCACCACCACGTTGGCAACATCGGTGTTCTGGGTGTCGATAAGAAAGGTGAAGAGTTCTACCAGATCAGTCTGGGCGGCTCTTCCCACCACGACGCAACCATCGGCAAGATCCTCGGGCCCTCCTTTGCCCGTGAAGACATGCCAGATGTCGTCGCCAAGATCATTGATGTTTACGTCGATAAGCGGACCGAGGAAGAAACCTTCCTGGATACCTATCGCCGCGTTGGAATTGATCCCTTCAAGGAGCGGGTTTATGCCTGATGTAATTTCCCAGGACGGCAGCATCCGACAGGATGACTGGATCGTTGTGCCCCGCCCGGCCGAGGGCGAATCTCTCGACATTCCCGAGCAAAGCAAGGCTCTGATCCCCGCCGACCTGTGGCTGGCCGGGTATGAGCACTTTACCGGTCGCGATGACATTGGCGTGTGGTTTGATAGCCACGATGAGCCGGAAATGCTCGTTGGAAAATTCCAGGAGTTACCTGTAATTGCCGTGAACTTTCCGAAGTTCAGCGATGGCCGCGGATACAGCATTGCCCGCTTGCTGCGTGAACGATTTGGCTACGAAAACGAGTTGCGCGCCATTGGTGATGTGCTGCTGGACCAGCTCCAGTTCATGAAGCGCTGCGGCTTCGACGCCTACGTGCTGCGCGCGGACAAGGACATCAACAAGGCTGCCCGCTGCCTGAACTTCTTCAGCCAGGGCTATCAGGCCGCAACCGATACCGACCTGCCCCTGTTTCGTCGCCGGGCCTCCTGACAACGTATTTCAGGACGGGACAACGCAAATAAAAAAGCCTGCCAATTGGCAGGCTTTTTTAATGCCGCAGGTATTAGCGACTGTGATCAAGAACAGTCTTGCCAACCGAAGCTCCACCCAGAAACGCCTTGAGCGCCGCATCCAGTTCGGAACGACCGATATCCCGGGCCGACTGTTCGGTTTTCGGACAGGCCCAGTCACCGGAGAACTTGTCCCAGACCGCCTGCTTGTCCGCCAGCGGAATTTCTACCGAATCCACCCCAAGCAGATTCACGCCGCGAAGAATGAAGGGCAGCACGGTCGTCTGCAGCTGCGGGCCTGCTACCAGGCCACAACAGGACACAGAGCCGCCCGGTTTGATCTGCTTCAGTAATTCCGCCAGAGGCGTCCCACCCACGGTATCAACAGCATTGCCGTAGACCGGCTTCAGCATCGGTTTCTTCTCTTCAGACAACGCCTCACGACCCACTACGTCGCTTGCACCCAGCGCTTTAAGATCGGCGGCGTGATCTGCCTTGCCGCTGATAGCGACAACCTCAAAGCCCAGCTTGGCGAGCAATTCCACCGCCACACTGCCAACCGCTCCACTGGCACCGGACACCGCTACCGGCCCCTGGGCAGGTTGAGCACCCATGGTCAGCAGCTTCTGCACACACAACCCGGCGGTCAGGCCGGCGGTACCGTAGATCATTGCCGTTCGGGCGTCCCATCCGGCCGGCATCGGCACGCACCAACCTGTGGGCACGCGAATGTATTCGCCAAAACCACCATCGGTATTCATGCCCAAATCAAAGCCGGTAACAAGAACGGCCGTGCCCGATGCAAGCTTGCCTGAGGCGTCTTCCACCACTTCACCGGCGGCGTCGATGCCGGGGGTATGTGGGAAGCTACGGGTCACACCCTTGTTACCGGATGCGGACAAGGCATCTTTGTAGTTCAGGGATGAATGGGAAACCCGAATCAAAACCTCGCCTTCCGGAAGATCGGCGGTATTCAAGGTCTGTTCGCTGCCTACGTAGCTGCCGTCATGTTCCTCGACACGCCAAGCTTTGAAATCGGTGTTCATTGTCATCGTTGTTTCCCACCCTTCATGAACTGTTGAAAGAACTATTGGATTTTCTGGTTCCGGAAGGCACTCAAAACCCGCCAGACAGTGTGTTCCAGCGCGGCACTGGTCGCCAGACCAAGTTTTTCCGGAAGCGTGCGTTTCCGCTGGTACGCTACCGAGACTACGTCTGCCCGATCACATGCCTCAATAAGATATTCGTCGGAGGTCTTGATCTCATCGATCAACTGGACATCCAGAGCGCGCTTACCAAACCAGATGTCACCATTGGCAACCGCGCTGATATCAACCGCCGGACGCCTCTCACCCACGTATTCCTTGAACAGAACATGGGTGTCTTCCAGATCTTCCAGAAACTTCTGCCGGCCCTTATCGGTATTCTCCCCAAAAACCGTCATGGTGCGCTTGTGCTCGCCCGCGGTCAGCACCTCAAAGTCGACGTCGTTCTTCTTGAGGAAACGATGGAAGTTCGGCAGCTGGGCAACGACACCGATTGACCCGAGAATGGCAAACGGCGACGCAATGATGCGATCCGCCACGCAAGCCATCATATAGCCGCCACTCGCCGCGACCTTGTCGACACAGGCTGTCAACGGAACGCCCTTGCTACGAATTCGATCGAGTTGAGCCGCTGCCAGGCCATACGAATGCACCAGTCCGCCGCCGCTTTCCAGCCGAACCACGACCTCATCCCGCTCTGGGTCAGCAACGCTGAGCACGGCGGTGATAGATCGACGCAGTGGATCGGTGTCGCTGGCCTTGATGTCGCCGTCGAAATCGAGCACAAACACTCGTGGTTGGCGCTCCGGCTCCGTGGTCACCTCCTTCTGCTTGGCCTTATCGGCCTTTTTCTTGGCTTTCTGCTCTTTTTTCTGACGCTTCTCAAACGCCTTGCGCTCAGCATCGGACATTAGCCGGGCCTGAATGGATTCCCGAAGTTTGTCGTACTTTTCGTTGAGCTTGCGAATCTTCAACTCGCCGTCGCCGCCATGGTCTTCCCGCTCTTTCTGTGCCGACGCAATGATCACGGCGACCACAACGATCGCGGCAACGGCAAAGGTGACGACCTTCGCCAGGAACAAACCATACTCAGTCAGGAACTCCAAAGTGCTTCTCCGTGTGGTTGAAACGTGAATGTGTAACTTACCGAATTTAGGTTAATAAGCAGAGTAAAAAAATTAAAACAAGCGTTCGATCGATCTTGACACAGCCTATCACTCACCATAAAGTCGCATAGCAAGGTCGGCTCCGGACGGGTTCCCGCTCAGGCTCATGCAGCCCGGGACATCGACGCCGTCACCATGACAAGACAACCACCATTAAGGGTATAAAAATGTCGGTAGCTCAGGTATTTGAACAATTCGAACAGAACTTCAACGCAGACGCAGCGCAAGGCCTGGACCTGGTATTCCAGTTCGACATCGAGGACGACAAGACCTATCACCTGGTCATCAACGATGGCACCTGCCAGAAGCACGAAGGCGAACACTCCGATCCTTCTGTTACCCTTATCATGAGCTCTGAAACCCTGCACGGCATCGTTTCCGGCGAAACCGACGGTATGCAGGCATTCATGGCTGGCCAGCTGCGCGCCGAAGGCGACATGATGCTTGCCACCAAGCTGGGCGAGCTGTTCAAGATGGGCTGATTGCCCTGGCGAACGGTGAAAAAAAACCTGCGCAATGCGCAGGTTTTTTATTGGATGAACAAAGCGCTATTCGTCCCATGCTTGAATTGCTTCCCGGGCCTGATCGTTAACGGGCACCGCCACCAACCCTGAGGCCGACAGGCGAATATCGAACATCGCACCATCACGCATCGGCATAAAGGTCGCGTTACCATATACCCCTTCGACGAACGGCACATTAAAGGTTTGGTCCAGCTCCCACAAATCGGGCCAGGATGCCTCGCCCAGGCCAATCACCGACCTTGGCGCCGATCGCTCCTGCTCAAGTGACGTATACCGTCCACTCAATCGCTCCAGCCGGTAACCCGGAGCGACCCCAAGCCAACGCAGCGGCCCAGAGAAGCGAATGATACGAGCGTCCACCTGCCACTGGTCACCGGTCAAGGTTTCGGCCACGGTGTTTTTACCTGGAGATTGGAGCCTCACGTACCAGCGCTGGTCAGCCTGACGTTGCGTAGACACCGTTGCAACCGTCTGCATACCTTCAAGTGACTGGTAGCCGGCAACGTTGATGGCAATGGCGAGGGTGTAGACGCCTACCAGCATCAAACCGAACACGGCCATGCCCTTCAACCATCCCAGTAGCCATCGCGGTCGCAGGAAGAACAGCAGACCCGCAATCACCAGGAGCGCGCCAAATACTGTCAGCACTGCGGTTGCGAGTTCGTTAGACACAGCTTAAAGACCTACATCGTCCAGGGACGTTTGTGCCAGTTTAAGAAGATCCGGATTACGCTCCTCGCGCCGACCGATACTTTCAATGTAATACTCAAGGGACGTCAAGGCATCTGCCAGTGCTTCCAGAACCTGCATGGACGGGGCTTCGCGGGCATCCAGAAGCCGCTCCTGAATGGATCCTGCCACCCGCTCCAGTACCGATGCTGCCGCGGGATCATTGACCATGTGCAGCCCGCCCCAGATGCTGTGCAGTGTGGCGGGGAGATTGGCCAAGTGCAGCTTGTCGTAGTCGGACTCCATGAACGCCGTAATAGCGCGCTTCGCCAGTGTCAGTGCGCCGCGCGCTTCGTCGGCCACCACGAACAGGGCCTCACTCAGGTACACTGATTCATCCCGCGTACGGAGACCGCGTGCCAGAGCATCGGTTTCCGAGGTAATACCCCGCGTGACGATCTGCATCACGGCATCCTCAATACTCAATACCGAATCGGCCAGAACGTACAACTCATCATTCTCGGGCAGACGGGATTCGGCCTCCCAGCCACGCAACCGAGAGGCTTCTTCCTGGGCGACCGCTGCCAACTTGTTGAGATCCAACATCACCAGGGTATTGGCGAGACGCTCAAGCGCGTCTGAAATAGATGACAGTTCTGCCAGATCAGGCTCGATACCTCGCTCAATGATATCAAGCTTGTCCTTCAGTTGATTTAGTTCATCCTGCAGGGCTTCAGCAAGGGATCGGAGCACATCACTGCCCGGGCCGTAAAGTCTGCGGGCGTGGGCTTCCAGCATGGCATCTGGATAATCGGCAGGAGTGAGCTTATACGCCGACAGCACCTGGGTTATCTCGGGATTGGCGGAGCCACTGCGATACAACAGGTAAATCAGATCACGCACCAGAGAATCGGGCGCATCCTTGGCGGTGGCGACCTTACCGACATACACTACTTCACGGGCGTACTTTTCAATGCGCATGAACATGCGCTTGCGGGCCTTGGTGAACGGCATTGCGCGGTCGAGCATGGTGTCGGCCACAATTGAGACCAGACACCACAATTGCCCCATCGGAGCATCCTGGCACAGACGAGCCAGACCACGGGAGGCCCGGGCGATCAGCTTCTTGCTCACCACGTCATTGCGATCACGAAGAATGCTGAGGAGCGCCACCTGGAAGGTCAGGCGCATCCGTCGCGCCATTACCTCGAATTCCGAATTGTCACCTTCAAACGCCTGAACCTGGAGCCCGGCACAGAAATCAGGCCGCTCCTTCACATCAACATCAAAAAAGCAGGATTCCGGGTAAGGTTTTTCCCGGCGGGCTTCACGCAGTTCGTTGATGACCGGCAACAACAGCTCCGGATGATCTTCCCTCTGCTGGTGATAGTATTCGACGTATCGACGGAGGATGAAAAGCGCGCTGTTCAGGGTGGTGAGCAGGATATTCTTGTCGTCATTGGCCCCGACAGGAACATCGTTGGCCATACTGACGGCTTCCTGGCATAGCAAGGTGCCACCACGAAGCTCGACAAGGATGAAGATACCGCGAAGCTGATTGATGAAGTCGACACAGTTCTGAAGGTCTTCACCACTCTCACGGTTTTCCTGAAAGCGTTCAAGGCTGGATTCTGCCTGTTTGATGGTTTGCTCGATTTCACTTTTAACCAGATCAAACGACTGCGATTTCGTCGCTAGAGACGATTGAACCATAAACGCTTCCTGTTAATTTGCGGAGACTACCGCTCCCTAATATGACTGCGCCCGTCAGGTAGAACGACAGGTGTTGTTGTTAGAAGCCAGCTCAATCCTCGCTGGCTTGTGCGCGCCGAAAAGTAAATAATTGTTCGCGAAAACTGGCGAACTAACCATTACTTATAACACAAAACTCAAGTACCTCAAGAAAGCCGGAATGTAACATTTAGTACAAAACAAACCCGCTCTCAATCACTTTGTTGAAGCTTGCCCCACACCGTTTCTCCGGCCTGCTTCTCCAGCATTGCCATGAATTCCTCGTGAGCGCCGTGCTCGTCTTCAGAAGCGCGAATAACATTCAGCGCGGGACGCTTGGCCGGCAACCGTCGAATGCCAGTGCCGGAGCTGCCCTCTTCGGCTCCGGCATCCAGCGACAACGCGGTCTGACCACCGGTCAGCAGCAGGTAGACGTCGGCCAGGATCTCCGCATCGAGCAAGGCGCCGTGCAGGTCCCGGTTACTGTTGTCCACACCGTAACGCTTACAGAGTGCGTCAAGGTTGTTCTTCTGTCCGGGATGCTTCTTTCGGGCAATCGCCAGGGTATCCACAATCCCACAGTGGTCCGCGGTTTTCCGGACCGGCTTCATTCGGGCAAACTCGGCATCCATGAAGCCGACGTCGAACGCCGCGTTGTGAATGACCAGCTCAGCTCCTTTGATGAACTCAAAGAAGTCGTTGGCAACCTCGGCAAACTTTGGCTTGTCTTCCAGGAACTCGTTGGTGATGCCGTGGACGGTTATGGCCTCGGCTTCTACCTCGCGTTCAGGGTTGATATAGACATGGTAATTCCGCCCCGTCAGCTGACGCTCGACGAGTTCCACGCAACCAATTTCGATGATCCGATGGCCATCGTTTGGATCAATACCCGTGGTTTCAGTATCCAGTACAATCTGTCTCATGACTCACTCGATTCAATAGGTCGTGCTCAGGCGCGAGCCAATTCGGCTACGCCTTGATTGGCCAGCTCATCGGCCAGTTCGTTATCGGGGATACCGGCGTGGCCTTTGACCCAATGCCAGTTAACCTGATGTCGGGCCACCTCGGCGTCCAGCTCGCGCCAAAGGTCCTCGTTCTTGACCGGTTTCTTCGCCGAGGTTTTCCAACCGTTACGCTTCCAACCTGCCATCCACTCTGTGATGCCCTTACGCACGTACTGGGAATCGGTGTATAGCTCCACCGCGCACGACCGTTTGAGTGCAGCCAGCCCGCGAATCGCCGCCATCAGCTCCATCCGGTTATTGGTGGTGTTCGCTTCGCCACCGTGCATCGTTTTGCTGGTATCGCCATAGCGCAGAACAACGCCCCAGCCTCCAGGCCCGGGATTTCCCTTACAGGCCCCGTCGGTATACAGGATTACCTTGCCCGACATCTTTTCTCCCATTGGTTAAACACTTTTTTCCGGTATGCATTGTCCCCTGGAGCACCCCCTGGACGCACCGACTGTTCTGTTTCCAGACAGCGCAATCACCTTGGCCTGGCGCCAGGCTGGCCGTCGGGAAATCTGGGCATAAACGCGTTTTTTGGCAAGGATACAGTAATACGCCCCCACCGGCAGGATTCTGTTGCCACCAAACTGCTCATCAATCCAGCTGTTCGATTTGCGACCACTGCGTTGCAGCGGCAATCGCAGGAAACGTGTCACCGACGCCTCAACATTGAAACCCAGCAGGTGCAGCCAGTCTTCCATGCGTCCGCGCATCAGAAAACGGCCTCCCCAGGGTCCCTCGCAATGCCGGGACATCAGGCGACGAAGCCCCCAGAGACTCAGAGGATTAAACCCGATCAGGGCCAAAGTACCTTCGCCCCGCAACACCCGGGCTGCTTCCCGAATCACTTCGTGGGGATAACAACTGAAATCGGCGCTGTGGTGCAAAATGACAAGATCCATGGAATCGGCGGAGAAAGGCAGCTCATGGGCATCGCAAACCGCA
This sequence comes from Marinobacter alexandrii, assembly GCF_005871205.1. Lineage (GTDB taxonomy): Bacteria > Pseudomonadota > Gammaproteobacteria > Pseudomonadales > Oleiphilaceae > Marinobacter > Marinobacter alexandrii. The sequence continues at coordinate 58,533 of NZ_SWKM01000015.1, forward strand.
ACCTGATCGGGTATCTGGGGATACCAGCGGGGTGTGGTCATAATGCGCTGCACAAAGTCGGTACCTGTGGCGAGTGGCAGTCGATGGCTCACGCCTACCTGTAGTTGGCGTGCCCCGGTAAATCGACTCAACTCCCGGTCGAGCATGCGCCTCTGATCCGCCAACAGAGCACGACCGAGCGGTGTCCCGAACCAGCGTTCGAAACTCTCGTGACGTGCAGGAAAATCAATCGCCCCCGACTCATTCACGCTGTGTCACTCCCGAAAACAGAACCCCCTGTTGGGGCTGTAGGTGTATTGCTCTATCATATCAGTCACACTCGTTTTGCACATGTGGGGCTTTATGTTGACCATCTCTGCCATCCCGGCCTTCAGCGACAACTATATCTGGTGCCTGTCGAACTCCGACAACCGCAAAGCCCTGATTGTAGACCCGGGCCAGGCAGCGCCGGTTTTAAAACACCTGGCCAGCCAGGATCTGGTTCTCGACGCCATCCTTATTACCCACCACCATCCCGATCACGTCGGTGGCGTCAGCGAACTAATGAAAGCCTTTCCGGACTGCGAGGTTACCGGGCCCGCTGAATCGCCGTTTAAAGGATGTACCACCAAAGTTCAGCCGGGCAATGAGGTGCAGTGGGAAAACCTGACGTTCCAGGTGCTGGGCGTGCCCGGCCACACCCTTGACCACATAGCTTTCTTTTCCGATTCCGAAGTAGATGGCCGCCCTGTCCTGTTTTGCGGCGACACTCTGTTCGTGTGCGGCTGCGGTCGTCTGTTCGAGGGCAAGCCTGAACAGATGCGTCATTCGCTGCAGACCCTGCGGGCGCTGCCCGACCGGACCGCGGTTTATTGTGCCCACGAATACACCCTGGCCAACCTCAAGTTCGCCCGCAGCTGGCTACCCCAGGATGAGGGTCTAAAAGCCTTCGAGGAACGCTGTATTCAGCGCCGTGACCAAGGTAAACCAACGGTACCCTCGGTGATGGCGGAGGAGAGACAACTGAACCCCTTCCTGCGCTGGGATGACCCGGTGGTGGTTGATGCCGCTCGTAACTACTGCGCCCGAAACGGTTTACCGGCGGATTCGGAAAACGCCATCTTTGCCGCCATTCGCCATGGCAAAGACAATTTTTGATCGGTTAACAAATCCTCTCACAGACGTAACGAGGGGATTCTTGACCACTTGAAATGGGCTCCCATAGAATCGTCCCAATTTTGCGTCTGTAACCCTTTAAACCTACCGGATTTTCGAAATAGGTAATCCGGTTTTTACCGTGAGCCGGAAGTATTTTATGTCGGTCAAACGATTGTCTTTGCTTTTTTTAACCGGTGCGCTGGCCTCCGGGTGCAGCCTGTCTGACACACCGGACAACAGCTGGGCCAGCCCCACCGCCTGGTTCAGCGACAGCGATTCCGGGGGCAGCGAGACCAATCCCCTTGAAACCAAACAGGTAACCGTCGCCACCGGCGACGAAGACCTTAAAAAGTCGGTCGAATCCGGAAACGGTGAAGACGCCACAGCGGACGCCGCGCTCGACGACGCCATTGCACCTGAGCTCAGGCCTACAGCCCGCGAAGCGCGCGAAAAGCTGGACGATCCCGAGCAGAAGATTGTTCAGGAAGCGCCGCAACCCAGCGACTTGTGGAACCGCCTTCGAAGCGGCTTTGCCCTCAATCACGATGTTGATAACGAGCGAGTCCGGGATCAATTGAACTGGTACGCCAGCCACCCAGGCTACATTGACCGGGTAGTCGAGCGCGGTAGCCGCTACCTGCATTACATCATCAACGAAACCGAGAAACGCGGCCTGCCGGCAGAATTCGCCCTGCTTCCGGTGGTTGAAAGCGCGTTCGACCCTTTTGCCTACTCCCATGGACGAGCGGCTGGCCTGTGGCAATTCATCCCATCGACCGGCAAATACTTCGGCCTGACCCAGAGCTGGTGGCACGATGACCGGCGCGATGTGGTGGAAGCAACCGACGCTGCCCTGACCTACCTCGATAGGCTGGCCAACCGCTTTGATGGCGATTACACCCTGGCCCTCGCCGCCTACAACAGCGGTGGTGGCACCGTATCCAGTGCAATGCGCAAGAACCGGAAGAAAAACGAGCCCCAGGATTTCTGGTCTCTGGATCTGCCCCGGGAAACGCGACACTACGTGCCAAAGCTGATCGCACTGGCCAAGATTTTCAACAAGCCAGAAGACTACGGCATTGAGCTGCCGACACTGGAGGACAAGCCCTATTTCGAAATCGTCGATACCGGCTCGCAAATGGATCTGGCCCAGGCCGCCGAACTGGCCAAGGTCGACGTGGATGAGATTTACCTGCTCAATCCCACCTACAACCGCTGGGCCACCAACCCCGATGGCCCCCATCGATTGCTGGTTCCAAGAGAGAATGCCGATATCTTTCGGGCAGCCCTGGCAGAGATTCCTCGCAGTAAACGGGTATCCTGGCGCAACTACAAGGTGCAATCCGGCGACAGCCTGAACACCATTGCCCGCAAGTTCTCGACCACACCGGCGGTTATCCAGCAGGTAAACAAACTCAATTCCGACCTCATTCGAATTGGCCAGCGTCTGATGATACCGTCCGCCAGTAAGGGCTCGGACACCTATGCCCTCAGCGCTTCCCAGCGACTGGAGCGGAAACAGGATCGCAAGCGCGACGGCAACAAAGTTCGCTACACCGTCCGGCGTGGTGATACTTTCTGGGATATTGCCCGAGAGCATCGGGTATCGGTGCGTCAGGTGGCTGCCTGGAATGGAATGGCGCCCGGCGATCCGCTGATCCCCGGCAAAGAGCTGGTGATCTGGTCCAAGACCTCCCAGCCGACCATGGTTGCCACCAACAATGCCCGGGGCAAGGCCATGGTGCGCAAGGTAGGTTACCGGGTGCGCAAGGGCGATTCGCTGTCGACCATAGCCAACCGGTTCTCGGTGAATGTGCGCGACATCGCAAGCTGGAACGATCTGAACACGTCACGTTATCTGCAACCGGGACAAAGTCTGGTACTCTACGTCGATATTCGGAACAGTCCCTGAACGGCTTGATCGCAGGTTCAGGAACTTTCCCTAACTACAAGAATCATAACGGTTCGATTAGGAGCCATGGGTGCGCCGACCTGGCAGAGGGTGCGCCCGCCTAACCCTCCGGAACGTGCGAGACCTATGACCAGCAAACGGACAGCCTCATACCTTACATCGCTCCTCTCCTCTTTCGCTTTCATGGCATTCAATGCCCCCGCATTCGCCGCTGGCGACAGCACCGGTTCCGTCGAAGCCCGACATGGCATTGCCATGCACGGCAGCCCCAAGTACCCACAGGGATTTGCCCACTTTGACTACGTGAACCCGGAAGCTCCCAAGGGCGGCACGCTGAAAATGGCGGTGGTGGCCAACGGCTTCGATTCCTTCAATCCATTTGATATCCGGGGCGTTGCGGCTGCCGGAATCAGCACCTATCTGTACGACACCCTGATGGTGTCTTCAGACGATGAGCCTTTTTCTGCCTACGGCCTGATTGCCAAGTCGATTGAGACACCGGAAGACCGCAGCTATGTGGTGTTCAACCTCCGTGACCAGGCCCGGTTCCACGACGGTGAGCCGATTACCGCCGAAGACGTGAAGTTTTCCTTCGAAATCCTGACCACAGAAGGCCATCCGTTCTTCCGTAATTACTACGCGGATGTGGCCAAGGTAACGGTGCAAAGCCCCAAGCGCATACGCTTTGACTTCAAAGCTACTACCAACCGCGAACTGCCGCTGATTCTGGGTCAGATGCCGATCCTGCCAGCCCACTACTGGTCCGAGCACGAATTTGGCGAGAATGGCCTAACGCCTCCCCTGGGTAGCGGCCCTTACCGGATCGGGAAATTTGAAGCTGGTCGTTCGGTCGCCTATGAAAGGGTTGAAGACTACTGGGCCGAAGATCTGGCCGTGCGACGGGGTCGTTTCAATTTCGACCGTATCCGCTACGACTACTACACTGACGATACCGTGGCACTGGAAGCGTTCAAAGCCGGCAGCTTCGATTTTCGACTTGAGACCTCGGCCAAGAACTGGGCCACGGCTTACGCTGGGGAGAAGTTCGAAAACGGCAAAATCGTTGCGGAAGCCGTCGATCATCAGCGCCCGACCGGCATGCAAGGCTTTGTCTTCAACACCCGCCGTGAAGTGTTCAGCGACCCGCGGGTTCGTGAAGCCCTCGCCTACGGATTCGATTTTGAATGGGCCAACAAGAACCTTTTCTATGGCCAGTACACCCGAACCAACAGCTATTTTGAGAACAGCGAGCTCGCCTCTTCCGGTCTGCCCCAGGGCCGGGAACTGGAGCTGCTGGAGCCGTTTCGCGAAGAGCTGCCAGCCGACGTCTTTGCCGAGGTATACCAACCGCCTGAAACCGACGGCCAGAAAGGGGTAAGAACCAACTTGCGCGCAGCACTGGAGCTGCTACGCGCCGCTGATTACACCATTAAAGAAGGCACCATGATTCACCAGGAGACCGGCGAACCCCTGAGGTTCGAGATCCTGCTGTTCCAAAAGAGCTTCGAGCGCGTGGTGCTGCCCTTCAAGAACAATCTCGCGAAACTAGGCATTGATGTATCTGTCCGGCTGGTCGATAGCAACCAGTACGTTCAGCGAGTCCGCGAGTTCGATTTCGACATGATCACCCAGGTGCTGCCGCAGTCGGATTCTCCCGGCAATGAGCAGCGCGAGTACTGGCACTCGGACAACGTTGAAGCGGTAGGCTCCCGCAACTACATGGGGGTAAGCCATCCGGTTGTCGATCAACTGGTCAGCCAGGTCATCCAGGCGCCGGACCGCAACGAGCTGGTGCACCGGACCCGGGCCCTGGATCGCGTGCTCCTGCACGGCCACTACGTGATACCTCACTGGCATCTGGCCAAGGATCGGGTTGCCTACTGGGGCCATCTGCAACGCCCAGCCGAAACACCCAAGAACGGAGTTGATCTCGATAACTGGTGGGTGCAGCCCTGAGCACGGGATTTTGACCCTCGCTGTAACGGAAGGAACGCTCCGCTAAATGGGCATCTATATACTTCGAAGGCTGGCGCTGATTATCCCGACGCTGATCGGGATCATGCTGTTGAACTTCGTGATCGTTCAGGCCGCCCCCGGCGGCCCGGTTGAGCAGCTGATTGCCGAAATGGAAGGCCACGGTGGCAGCGCCCTGGCCCGGGCCTCCGGCGGCGATTCCGGCGCCGAGGTATCCAGCGCCTCCGGTGACAGTCGCGGCTCCCGCGGCATTCCCGAAGAGTTGCTGAAAGAGATCGAAGTCATGTACGGCTTCGATAAACCAGCCCATGAACGCTTCCTGAAGATGCTGGGCGACTACGCCACCTTCAATTTCGGCGATTCCTTTTTTCGGGAAAAGAGCGTTACCGAGCTGATTCTCGACAAGATGCCGGTCTCCATCTCCCTGGGGCTCTGGTCGACACTGATCATCTATATCATTTCCATTCCCCTGGGTATTCGCAAGGCTGTCACGGACGGGTCGCGCTTTGATGTCTGGAGCAGCTCTGCCATCGTCATCGGCTATGCCATTCCCGGCTTCCTGTTCGCGATCCTGCTGATTGTCCTGTTTGCCGGTGGCAGCTACTTCGACTTCTTCCCGTTACGTGGGCTGACCTCCTCCAACTTTGACGAACTCAACTGGCTGCAGAAGATCGGGGATTACTTCTGGCACCTGGCCCTGCCGGTAACTGCCAACGTCATCGGTGGTTTCGCCACACTCACCCTGCTTACCAAGAACTCGTTCCTCGACGAAATCAGCAAACAATACGTGGTGACTGCCCGTGCCAAGGGCCTGGACGACAAACAGGTGCTATACGGCCATGTGTTCCGCAATGCCATGCTGATCGTGATCGCAAGCCTGCCGGGCGTTCTGGTGTCCCTGTTCTTCACCGGGTCCCTGCTCATTGAGGTGATCTTCTCGCTGGACGGTTTGGGCCTACTGGGCTTTGAGGCTGCCCTGAATCGCGACTACCCGGTGATTTTCGGCACCCTGTACATCTTCACCTTGATGGGGCTGATCCTGAAACTGATCAGTGACATAACCTATGTCCTGGTTGACCCCCGCATCGATTTTGAAAGCCGGGAGGGCGCATGAGCAAGCGCTCTCTGACCCCGATCCAACAGCGCCGGCTGCGTAACTTCCGGGCTAACCGACGCGGGTTCTGGTCGCTGTGGGTGTTCCTGGCACTGTTTGGCCTGTCACTGGCCGCAGAATTGATTGCCAACGACGCGCCGCTGATAGTCTCCTACCAGGGCACGCTCTATTTTCCTGTGGTGGAGTCGGTTCCCGAGGAAACCTTTGGTGGCTTCCTGCCCACCGAGGCAGATTACCGCGACCCCTTTATAGCCGACGCCATCGAAGCCGATGGCTGGATTGTGTGGCCCCCGATCCGATTCAGCTACAACACGATCAATTACGATCTGGAAGTGCCCTCGCCGGCGCCACCCAGCCTGGAGAACTGGCTGGGAACCGATGACCAGGGTCGCGATGTGGCTGCCCGGGTGATCTACGGCTTCCGCATTTCGGTGCTGTTCGGTCTCACCCTCACCATCGCCAGCTGCATTGTGGGCGTGGCCGTCGGTGCCATTCAGGGTTATTACGGCGGCAAAACCGATCTGCTCGGCCAGCGTTTTATAGAAGTCTGGTCCGGCTTGCCGGTTCTGTACCTGCTGATCATCCTGTCGAGTATCGTGCAGCCGAACTTCTGGTGGCTCCTGGGTATCATGTTGCTGTTCAGCTGGATGGGGCTGGTAGACGTGGTGCGTGCGGAATTCCTGCGAGCGCGAAACTTCGAGTACGTGAAAGCGGCTCGAGCCCTGGGCTTGGACAACCGCAAGATCATGTTCCGACATATCCTGCCCAACGCCATGGTCGCCACCCTGACCTTCCTGCCTTTCATTCTGACCGGCGCCATCACCGGACTGACCTCCCTGGATTTCCTGGGGTTTGGCCTGCCATCGGGCTCGCCCTCCCTGGGAGAACTGATCGCGCAGGGCAAGGCCAACCTGCATGCGCCCTGGCTGGGCATGTCTGCGTTCGTCTCGCTTTCAATCATGCTGACCTTGCTGGTGTTCGTCGGTGAAGCCGTGCGCGACGCTTTTGATCCGAGAAAGAGCTGATATGAACGAACTGCTGCGCATTTCCAATCTGTCTATCTGCTTCGACCGGGGGCCACGGGTGGTCGATTCCCTGTCACTGGCCATTCGCACGGGACAGACCCTGGCCCTGGTAGGCGAAAGCGGCTCGGGCAAGTCCATCTCCGCCCTGTCTGTGCTTCGCCTGCTGGATGAGCGCCATGTCCGGTACCCAACGGGAGAGATTCACTTCCAGGGTGAAGACATGCTCAAGGTCAGCGAAAAACGCCTGCGCCAGATCCGCGGGCGGAAGATAAGCATGATCTTCCAGGAACCGATGACCTCCCTGAACCCGCTGCACACAGTGGAGAAGCAGATTGGTGAAACCCTGGCGCTGCACAAGGGCCTGCGCAACTCGGCCGCCAGGAAGCGCTGCATCGAACTTCTGGAACTGGTTGGAATTCGGGATCCGGAAAGCCGGCTTTCAAGCTATCCCCATCAGTTGTCCGGTGGCCAGAAACAGCGGGTGATGATTGCCATGGCCCTGGCCAACGAGCCGGACCTGCTGATTGCCGATGAACCCACCACGGCCCTGGACGTGACCGTTCAGAAACAGGTCCTGGAATTGCTCCGGGACCTACAGGGCAAGCTCGGCATGGCCATCCTGATGATCACCCACGACCTCACCATTGTCCGCCGGTACGCGGACGAAGTGGCGGTAATGGAACAGGGTAAGCTGGTGGAGCATGCCGACACCGAAACCCTGTTCGCCAATCCGCAGCATCCATACACCTGCAAGCTGCTGGATGCGGAGCCACCCGACGCGCCCCTGGCGATCTCGGTCACCTCCGAGCCCTTGCTGAAGGTGTCGGATCTGGATGTTCGTTTTACCACCCAGAAATCCCTGTTCGGCAAGGTGAAAGACTCTTTTCACGCGGTCAAATCGACCAACTTCAGCCTGAATCGCGGTGAAACTCTCGGGATCGTGGGTGAAAGCGGCAGTGGCAAGACCACCATCGGCCACGCACTGCTAAAGTTGACCACGAGCTCTGGCGGCATACAGCTCGCGGGCGAGGAGCTGGGCTCCCTGACCCAGAAGCAGTTTCGGCCCTGGCGCAAGCGCATTCAGATCGTTTTTCAGGACCCGTTTGGCAGCCTGAGCCCACGCATGTCGATTGCCGAAATCGTTCGGGAAGGCCTGGAAATTCACGATCCGGATACTTCCGACGCCCACGAGCAACGAGTGATCCGGGCACTCCAGGACGTTGGGCTGGACCCCGACGCCCGTCACCGCTACCCCCATGAGTTTTCCGGCGGCCAACGCCAGCGGATTGCCATAGCCCGGGCACTGGTCCTGCAGCCGGACCTGATCATCCTGGACGAACCTACCTCGGCGCTCGACCGCACGGTCCAGAAGCAGGTTATTGAGTTGCTGCGGGATCTTCAGAGCCGCTATGGTCTAAGCTATATTTTTATCAGTCACGATCTGGCGGTGGTTCGAGCACTCAGTCACAAGCTGCTGGTGTTGCATCATGGTGAGATCGTGGAGTACGGCAGCGCTGAGGATATATTCCGGGCGCCGACCCAGCCCTATACTCAGGAGCTTCTGAGTGCTGCTTTCTTTTACCAGCAGACTTCTACGACCAATTGAGTGTTACCCGGAACCATAGTGTTCAGGGATAATGCCTTCAAATCAGGAACACAGGGAGATTTACCCATGGGAATACTCAGTGGCAAGAAAGCACTGATCGTTGGCGTTGCCAGTAAGCTGTCCATTGCCTATGGCATTGCCGAAGCCTTTGCCCGGGAAGGCGCCGAGCTGGCATTTACCTACCAGAACGAAAAGCTGCAGCCTCGGGTGGAGAAGTTCGCCGAACAATGGGGCAGCAAGCTGACCTTCCCCTGTGACGTTGCCAGTGACGAGGAAATCGAGCAGGTCTTTACCGAACTCAACAAGCACTGGGATCACATCGACATCATCGTCCACGCCGTTGGCTTCGCGCCGGGACACGAACTGGACGGCAACTACGTTGATGTAACCACCCGTGAAGGTTTCCGTATCGCCCACGACATCAGCTCATACAGCTTCGTGGCACTGGCAAAAGGCGCGCGCGGAATGATGCACGAAGGCAGCTCACTGATTACCTTGAGCTACCTGGGCGCCGAGCGGGTACTCCAGAATTACAACGTGATGGGCCTGGCCAAAGCCTCTCTTGAGGCCAACGTTCGCTACATGGCCGCCAGCCTGGGCCGCGACGGCATTCGGGTGAACGGTATTTCTGCGGGCCCGATCAAGACACTCGCGGCTTCCGGCATCAAGAGCTTCCGCAAGATGCTTGCGGAGAACGCGAAGCGGGCACCATTGCGCCGCAACGTCACCATCGAGGAAGTGGGTAATTCCGCAGCCTTCCTCGGCTCGGATATGGCCAGCGGTATTACGGGCGAGATCATGTACGTGGATGCCGGCTTCAATATTACCGGCATGGCGGAAATGGAAGACTAACGTCGGATACACCATCGACGCTCACAAAAAAGCCGGCTCAGTGCCGGCTTTTTTGTTATTGCTATTCGGCCGCCATCGCAATCGCTACCACCTCGACCCACTCAACGTAGGCGGTTTCGTCCGATTGTACGATCTGCGCTCCAACCAGAAACTCAGATTCGTAGGGCCGACACCAAACCACTTCCAGCATCAGGGAAAATTCCTGGTCGAGCTCACCCAGGGATACCCAAGCCGGTAACAGCGCCCCGAGGGACACCGGCTCCTTTGAGAACAGCGATATTCCCCGGGCTGAGATATCCCGAATCCGGCACACCAGCTGTCGCCCGCCAGAGTCCTCACCAGCGCCCGGACTGGGCAACGTAGATTCGAGCTCCAGGGTGGCACGGGCGGTTGCGGTGAGGCGGTAGTCCGCACGATTGTCCGGCACCTCTCTGCCATGCCCGGTGTTACCAAATTCGTAGTCTGCATCAGTCATTATTGTTATACCTTCCTGTTCGAAACGCCTAGTTTCGGCCGACCCGGATTCTACCGACGACACGACTCAGTGTGTCATCAAATTCTGCAGAACTGCCCAGCACCCGGATTTTTCCGGACACGATGCCTTCAACCAGTTGATCCTCGATAAACTCCCGGCGATTAAGACCGAGCCGATCGACGAAAACGAGTTTCCGCGACGCATTGATCCGTACCGCCAGTTTCAGACGAATCGGGTCGTTGTCCGCGTCGTCCGGATTGACGACGATCCAGCCACCCAACTTGATACCATCCGCTTGGGCCTGGGCCAACAGCGTCTGCTTGCGATCCAGACGCTCTTGCTCGGCACGTTGGTCATCAAGGCGTTGTTGCTCCACCGACTCACGCTGGCGCTGCAGCTCCGACGCTCTGGCCGCCTCCTGAACCAACCGCACCTGCTCAGCGGCCTCCCTTTCACGCCTGAGCGCCTCGGCACGTTCTCTAGCGTCTCGGGCCGCCTGCTCACGTTGCTTGCGTTGTTTTGCGCACACGTTCGCCAGCACAGTCACCGTGTCGGTCAACACCTGACCAAAGGGAGTCAGGGTTGGTAGCGGTCGAAGGTCGCTTTGAGTTCGAGCGGTTTCAAATTCTGCCCAGGGTTGCAGGCCAAGTTTCACCCCGGCACCGTTGGTCCAGAGGATTTCAGCGGTATCTTCCAGCAGTGCGAAGAAGAACCGCCGCTGCTCCCTGCGACCTTCGCCTTCAACAAACCAGCCTCCCTCAAGGCCTTCGGCGCGGCCGGGCTGTACCCCTGAAAATCCCAGCCAGCTGCTGTCCCAGGCAAACGACTTTAGTTTCGGTAACGCCTCCGCCAGCTCCGGTGTCTCTCCCCGAAGCCTGGAAACCATGACGTTTTCGATGCCTGCGAGCGCCCTGGCTTCGAGGGCCTGACCAAAGGTGCCATTCCAGACATCCATTAATCGGTCGCCTATCTGTTCACCAACGGTGTACAGCCGGTCCCGGTCCTTGTCAGAGAGCGAGGGATCGCCGACCCAAACCAGCCACTCGAGCAGTTTGGAGCCGTGGCGACAGCCCTCGCCTTCGACCCCCGATGTCCAGATCGCCTGTTTCAACAGCCGGTACCAATAATCCAGAATAAACTCGGTTATAGCTGGCGGCAGCATCCTCCCCTGCAGCGCTCTACCGATCAAAGCCCGGGCAGTCTGGTCCGCTCGGCGCTGCCGTGCGGCTCCCTGTTCGGTCTCCAGCAGCCGCTTCCTCAGCTTGCCAGTCTGGGCATTTCGCTTCTGTGCATCCTGTTGCCACTGCCGACAGAATTCCTCGACGGGCGTGGCCTCGCCCGACTTGAAACTGCTGGATACTGCGATCACCAGCGCATCCAGTTGATCAAGCAGCACGCGACTCGAGCGTCCGCCGGAGTCACTCCACCCCCGCCACTCCTGCAGGCTGTCGAGCCAGTCCGTCAGGGCGTCACAAAAGGCATTTGCGCCTTCAAGATTCATCCTCCAGGCCAGGTAAAAACGCAGCCGGGCAATGCGGCATGCCAGTTCCGGGTGCAGACCACTGGTTTTCAGGAACACGTCCATGATGCGATCGGCGACATAGGCGGCGTTGATCTGCATGGACGACCAGTCCAGATGAACGGAACGGATGACATGGGTGACGCGCTCGTCGCGCTGTTCAGCCCAGCAGGATGACAGCAGTGGGCGCCAGTCGCTGACAGCTTCCGGTGCAAGCTTACCGGCCGGGTACGGCAGGTCCGGGACACGAATACCCGAAAGGACGTCTCCGATTTGTCCGGAAACCGCCTGGCGACTCGCACTACCCTGCGGTTTCTGCCGGTTCTGTGACATCCGTTCCCCATACGTAAGAAGCGTTGAAAAGGCCTACCAAATAAAGCAGTATAACCACCTCCCCGGGGTTATTCACACTGGATTCCCGGGGCATTGGCACCAATCTGCAACTTCGTTGGCAATTGTTCGTCCAATGAAGATGCAACGATCAGAATCGGGGATATAGAACAACATGTCGGGCAAAAAACTAGAGAACCTGAACGTGGCCAGCCAGGAACCACTTATCACTCCTGAAGCACTCAAGCAGGAGATGCCACTCTCCGACGCCGCCGCCGAAACCGTGGCCAAGGGCCGCCAAGCCATCTACGATATCATGGACGGCAAGGACCATCGCCTGTTCGTCGTCATCGGTCCGTGCTCCATCCACGACGTTGAAGCCGCGCGCGACTACGCCCAACGCCTGAAAAAACTGTCGGACGAAGTCAGTGACACCCTTCTGATCGTAATGCGCGTCTATTTCGAAAAGCCGCGGACAACCGTCGGCTGGAAAGGTCTGATCAACGACCCGCACCTGAACGATACCTTCGACATTGAACAGGGGCTTCATATCGGTCGCCGCCTGTTGTTAGACATCAACGAACTGGGCCTGCCAGCCGCAACCGAAGCGCTGGATCCAATTTCGCCCCAGTACCTCCAGGACACCATCGCCTGGTCGGCCATCGGCGCCAGGACCACAGAATCCCAGACTCACCGCGAGATGAGCAGTGGGCTTTCTATGGCTATCGGTTTCAAGAACGGCACCGACGGCAGCCTGGATGTCGTTGTAAACGCCATGAAATCGGTATCGCACCCGCACAACTTCCTTGGCATTGACCAACAAGGCAAGGCTGCAATCATCCGAACCAAGGGCAACAACTATGGCCATGCAGTACTGCGTGGCGGTGGTGGCAAACCCAACTACGATTCAGTCAGCGTCGCGCTATGCGAACAGGCCCTGGAAAAAGCCAAGCTGCGCAAGTCAATCATGGTCGACTGCAGCCACGCCAACTCCAATAAGGATCCTGGCCTGCAACCCCTGGTCATGCAGGATGTCACCCATCAAATCCTCGAGGGTAACAACTCCATCCAGAGCCTGATGGTTGAAAGCAACATCAACTGGGGCAATCAGTCGATTCCGGACAACCTGGACGACCTGAAATACGGCGTATCGGTAACCGACGCCTGCATTGACTGGCCCACCACGGAGAAGGCTATCCGGGAAATGCGTGACAAGCTGAAAGACGTCCTGCCTGGCCGCAAGATCGGCTAACCGGACATTCGCAACATAAAAAAAGGGGAGCCAATTGGCTCCCCTTTTTTGTTCATGGTTGACGGTACTGATCCATCCCGCAACCCGCGATTCACTTGCGCTCTGGCAAGCCACCGACCCAATCCAGCCGATCGCGCAGCGCAACAACATGGCCGATGATGACCAGCGTCGGCGGCTGAACATCATCCGAGCCAACCCGGGCAACAATGGTTTCCAGAGTGCCCGTGATGACTTTCTGGTCGGGGGTGGTGCCCTTGGACACCAGCGCTACCGGCATGTCCGGAGGCATGCCATGACCGATCAGCTGCCGGCATATAATCGGGAGGCCGACCAACCCCATGTAGAACACCAGGGTCTGGTTGTTCTGCACGAAATCCTTCCAGGGCAGATTGCAGCTATCGTCTTTAAGGTGTCCGGTGACAAACCGCACCGACTGGGCATGATCCCGATGTGTCAGCGGGATACCGGCATAAGCCGCGCATCCCGATGCGGCAGTAATGCCGGGAACCACCTGGAAACGCACGCCCGCAGCCGCCAGGGTCTCAATTTCCTCACCGCCACGGCCGAAGATAAACGGATCACCACCTTTGAGCCGCACCACTTTGTGGCCCGCTCGTGCCAGATCCACCAGGCGCTGATTGATCTGATCTTGAGGCAAGGTGTGATTTGACCGCTGCTTGCCAACATGAATCCGTTCAGCGGTCTCTGGAATCAGCGCCAGAATCTCAGGCGATACCAGCCGGTCGTAAAGAACCACTTCGGCGGCGGTAATCAGACGCCAGGCCTTCAACGTCAACAACTCAGGATCTCCGGGGCCGGCACCCACGAGGGCGACTTCACCGGCGGAGCTGTTGGGATTGTCCGTTACCGGGTTCACCCGGTAACGAATTGGTGCAGGCGTCGCACCTATGCCCTTCCCTGGTGCATTTTCTGGCTGATCACTCATTGGATTCGGTCTAGACCTCCCATGTACGGCTTGAGTACGTCCGGAATCAGGATGCTGCCATCGGCCTGTTGGTAATTCTCCATAACGGCAATCAGGGCACGGCCTACCGCCAGGCCAGAACCGTTCAGGGTATGCACAGGCTCAGGCTTTCCAGTTTCCGGGTTACGCCATCTAGCATGCATGCGCCGTGCCTGAAAATCACGGGTGTTGGAGCAGGATGAGATTTCCCGGTATTTCTGCTGCCCCGGCAACCAGACTTCCAGATCAAAGGTCTTCGCCGCGGAGAAGCCCATATCGCCGCCACACAGAGTCATAACCCGGTACGGCAGTTCAAGCAACTGAAGCACTTTCTCGGCGTGACCCGTCAGCGCATCAAGTGCCTGATCCGAATCCTCCGGACGAACCACATGCACCAATTCAACTTTATCGAACTGATGCTGCCGGATCATGCCCCGGGTGTCACGGCCGTAGGAACCGGCTTCACTGCGGAAACACGGCGTGTGGCAAACCATCTGCAACGGCAGTTCGGTAGCGTCGAGAATACTGTCGGCAACGAGGTTCGTCGCGGGTACCTCTGCGGTCGGGATCAGGTACAGCGGATTGTCCCCTTCCATCTTGAAAAGGTCGTCCTCAAACTTGGGCAGCTGTCCGGTGCCATAGAGCGTTTCGGCATTGACCAAGTACGGAACGTAAGTTTCAGTGTAGCCGTGCTCGCCGGTGTGCAGGTTGAGCATAAACTGCGCAAGTGCCCGGTGCAGACGAGCCACAGGGCCACGCATGACTGCAAAACGGGAATGAGCGAGTCGGCTGGCAGTCTCAAAATCCAGTCCTTTGAGGCCTTCACCGAGCGCCACATGGTCTTTGGGCTCGAAATCCAACACTGCAGGCGTGCCCCAGCTGCGAATTTCAACGTTGTCGTCTTCGCTGTCACCGGCAGGTACGCCCTCGTCCGGAAGATTGGGAATACCATCCAGAAACGCGGTCAGCTCTTCCTGCAGCAACCGTAGCTCGTCTTCCGCTTCGGACTTTTGCTCTTTCAGGCTGTCAACCTGGTCCAGCAACGGCTGGATATCCTCACCAGCGGCCTTGGCCTTGCCAATCAACTTGGACTGTTTGTTCTGCTCGCCCTGAAGTGTCTCGGTACGCACTTGAATTGCGCGACGGCGTTCCTCAAGCTGCTCGAAGGTGGCGGTATCAAAGGTGAAATTCTTGATGGCCAACCGACGGGCGATCTCGTCAGTCTGAGTACGGACACGTTTTGGATCGAGCATGGTTATCCTGACTATTCCGGTTTGCGATGTGTGAGAAATGACGGAACATTATACCTGCACTGAGGCTCGTGGCTACCTTGCAGCCAGGCTCAGGAGTAGCGCTTTCGGGTGCTCTCGGCATTGCGCTGGTTCAGGCGCTCGCGCTTTTCCGCCAGTTTGATTTCGAGCCCACGATTAACCGGCTGGTAGTACCTGCGCTGATGGATCGCTTCGGGCAAATAGGATTCGCCGGCGGCAAAGGCCTCCGGTTCGTCATGGGCGTAGCGATAGGATTCGCCGTGGCCCATGGACTTGAGAAGTTTCGTGGGTGCGTTACGAAGGTGCACCGGCACCTCGTAATCCGGGTCCTGACGGATATCGGCCATGCAGCGGTTAAAGGCGTTGTAGACCGCGTTGCTCTTGGGGCATAGGGCCAGATAGGTAACCGCCTGCGCAAGCGCCAGCTCGCCCTCAGGCGAGCCCAGACGCTCCTGGGCGCCCCAGGCATCCAAACTTAGCTGTAGAGCCCTCGGATCGGCGTTTCCGATGTCCTCACTGGCAATCCGTACCAGACGTCTTGCTGCGTATAACGGATCGCAGCCGCCGTCGAGCATCCGGCACAGCCAGTACAACGCTCCGTCCGGGTCCGAGCCCCGAACTGACTTGTGCAGCGCAGAAATCTGATCGTAGAAGACGTCCCCACCCTTATCGAAGCGGCGCAGGCTGGTTTGCATCACCTGCTCAAGCTGGGCCTCGGTGACGGTGTCACGCCCCTCGGCATCCGGTTCAGCCAGGTCCGCCGCCACCTCAAGGATATTCAGCGCCCGGCGGGCATCGCCGCCGGCAGCCGTGGCCATCATTTCCAGGACCTCGAGGGGTACCGCCAGGCGTCCGGCAAAGCCGGTCTCGGAAACCAGGGCGCGTTCAAGCAATCGAAGGATATCGTCATCCTCAAGATTCTTGAGCACATAGACCCGGGTTCGGGACAACAGTGCGCTGTTCAATTCAAACGACGGGTTCTCGGTGGTGGCGCCAACAAAGATGAAGGTGCCATCTTCGATATGCGGCAGAAAGGCATCCTGCTGGCTCTTGTTAAAGCGATGCACTTCGTCCACGAACAGCAGCGTATCCCGGCTTTCCGAGCTCTTACGGTGACGGGCCCGGTCGACAACAGCGCGGATCTCTTTGACCCCGCTGAGTACCGCCGAGATGGTTTCAAAACTGAGGTCACTGAGGTTTGCGAGCAGCTGGGCGAAAGTGGTTTTACCCACCCCCGGCGGCCCCCAGAGAATCATGGAGTGCAGCTGGCCCTGTTCTACCGCCCGACGTAACGGCTTGCCAGGGCCAACCAGGTGCAACTGGCCGACGTATTCATCCAGTGAGGCTGGGCGCATGCGCGCCGCGAGCGGTCGGAATCCGGTCTGTTCTTCGAACAGGCTGTCCTGCATCAGGCCCCGTCCCGGATGATGTCCACGCCTTCCGGGTAGTCCAGGGAAAAGGCGCTATCGTCTACGCTCTGGTTCAGTCTAATGTCGTCGAAGCTCAGGATGCTGAGCTGGGCCAGGGAATCCTGCATGCGCATTTCCTGCAGCTCGCCCTTGAAGAAGGTCAGGCGGAGTGACACGAACAGGGAATCCGGGTTCCGGGGTTCCAATGTGTATTCCCGGGTGTTGTCGCCAATCGCCTTCAGGGACACCTTATAGGTTTCATCCAGATTGCCGACCTCACCGCTGAGCAGCAGTGCCGGTGTGGTTTGCACCCGCTCATCCAGCTTATGCACAGTGACCTGCTCGAGGTCGGGGTCATAGACTTCAACCGTTTCGCCATTGCTGACAATGAACTGCGACAGGGGCGCACTGGTTTCCCAGTAGAACAGCCCGGGGCGTTTTGCTTTCAGGGCACCGCGGGTTTCCTGTACCCGGTTGCCATTCTCATTGACCACGATCTGAATGAAGCTGGCCTGGTACGACTCGTAACTTTTGAGTACCGAGGCCAGTTTGCCGGCAGCGTCGTGAGATTTGGCCGAGTCATCGGCGGCATTTGCCGACAAGGCAAAGAGAGCGACCAGCGCCAGGGCAATGAGTTTAAAAAATGGGTGCTGTTGCATAGCAAACCGCTCCTAATCTCTTGGGGGTGGTGGGGCCAGCACTTCCCGGGCGCCATTGTGCCCGGCCGAGCTGACCACGCCAGACGCTTCCATGGCATCAACCAGGTTCGCAGCCCGGTTATACCCTATCTTGAATTTGCGCTGGACGGACGAAATTGACACCCGCCGTCCCTCGGTGACAAAGGCGACCGCCTCATCGAACAGAGCATCGCCCTCGCTGTCTCCGCCGCCTTCAGTGAGCGTCGGGACTCCGGGCAGGTTTTCACCCTCCGCACCGTTGAGGACATCGTCGACATAGACAGGCTCACCGCGGGCCTTCCAGGCGCTGACCACCCGATGGACTTCATCGTCGTCCACAAAGGCGCCATGAACCCGTACCGGCAATCCGGAGCCCGGTGGCAGGTAAAGCATGTCACCATGGCCGAGCAACTGCTCCGCGCCGCCCTGATCGAGCACCGTGCGGGAGTCGATCTTGGACGACACCTGGAACGACATCCGTGTAGGAATGTTGGCCTTGATCAGGCCGGTGATCACGTCCACGGACGGCCGCTGCGTGGCGAGAACCAGGTGAATACCGGCGGCACGGGCTTTCTGGGCAATCCGGGCAATCAGTTCTTCCACCTTCTTGCCAACGATCATCATCATGTCGGCGAATTCGTCGATGACCACGACAATGAACGGCAGAGTCTCCAGCTCCGGGCGCTCCTGCTCGTCGTTCGCCAGGTATTCGTCCGGCTTCCAGAGCGGGTCGAGCAAGGGCTCACCGGCCTCCCTGGCGTCTTTCACCTTGCGGTTGTAGCCGGCAATGTTCCGCACGCCCAGGTTGGCCATCAGCCTGTACCGGCGCTCCATTTCGGCCACACACCAGCGCAGGGCGTTGGCGGCCTCTTTCATGTCGGTGACCACCGGCGCCAGCAGATGCGGAATACCGTCGTAGATACTCAGTTCGAGCATCTTGGGGTCAACCATGATGAAGCGAACCTCATCCGGTGTCGCCTTGAGCAACATGCTCAACAGCATGGCGTTTACGCCAACGGACTTACCGGAACCCGTGGTACCCGCCACCAGCAAATGCGGCATCTTGGCCAGGTTAGCGACCATGGGGTTGCCGCCGATGTCATTACCCAATGCCATGGTTATGGGCGATGCGGACTCTGCGAAAACCCGCGCGCCAAGTACTTCGCTCAGGCGAACGATTTCCCGTTCCTCGTTGGGGATTTCGATACCCACAACAGACTTACCGGGAATGACCTCAACGACACGAACGCTTAGAACGGCCAGCGAACGAGCCAAATCCTTGGCGAGGTTAGAGATCTTGCTGACCTTAACTCCCGCCGCCGGCTTGATTTCAAAGCGGGTGATAACCGGCCCCGGATTGACCTCGACCACTTCCACGGACACGCCGAAGTCGGCCAGTTTCTCCTCAAGCATCCGGGACATGTGTTCCAGCGACTCTTCGGAGTAGCCTCTCTCTTTGTGCTCCTCCGGAGGATCGAGCAAGCTCAGCGGTGGTATCGGGCTCTCTACGTCTTCCAATAGAGACGCCTGTTTGTCTTTTGTCTTCCCCTGTGCCGGTGGCTGTTCGTTCTTCTTGAACGGCGAGATCTTCAGTGATCGCCCAGCTGGCTGCTGCGCTGGCGCCGATGGTTTAGCCGCACGCGATGGCTGAGGCTCCGCTTGGGTGTCACTGTCATCACGGGAACTGAAGCTCTCAAGTCTGGCTGGCTCGGAATCAAACTCAGCCGACAATCCCTCAAGACCCGGCTCCTTCCGCTCTTGCAGAGTCTCCCCCGACGGTTTTGCTTGAGTTTTGCCCGGACCAAAACCCGGTATGCGATGCCACCACTTGGGCCCGTGCTTATACGGTTTCTCCGCTTTGGGAGCCGGAATCCGATCTTTGACGAGTGGTGGTTCTGCCGATTTCTCAGGAGCCTTGGCCGGCTCTGGCTTGGCCTTCTTTTTCTCAGGATTCGGGCTGAACAGGTCTTTCAGTGCAAGGCCGAATCTCAGCGTCAGCCCACCGATCTGGTCCATCAGCCAGAACCAGGAAAGGCCGGTGGTGACCGTAAGTGCAAACAGGAAAATAGCAATCAGCAGCAGTGTAGTGGCCGGCAAATTGAAGAATCGCACCATCGCCTCAGAGACAGCGGTGCCCATGACGCCACCGGACGACACGCCGAGACCAAACACCGAGTAGAGCGACAGCAAGCTGGTAGCTGAAAGCAGAATGAGCAGGAAGCCGCCAAACCGCATCATGAACAGCGGCCAGTGCAAATCCATCGAATCGTTGCGGCGGCGGATCAGCATGATCGCGTAGCCCGCGATCATCACCGGGAACAGGTAGGCCACCTGCCCAAAGAAATCCATGAACAGACTGGCCAACCAGGCCCCGGTGCGTCCAGCGTAGTTCTGTACGCTGGTGTCGTGGCCAATGCTGGCCCAACCGGGATCGGAGGGGCTGAACGTCACCAGTGCCATCGCGAAGTAGATGCACAGGGCAATCAACGCGATCACCGCACCCTCACGGGCGCCCTGTGCCGCCAAATGGCGGAAGCGCAGCTGTTTTTCAGTCAGCTCCTGTGGTGCTTTCTTCGCTTTAGCGGATTCGGCCATGAATACTCAAACGTTTCCATTGCTTGGGTTCTGAAGTGCCTGAAAGCCGCGGGCAAGATCGGTTTTCAGGTCTTCGACTGCTTCTATCCCCACGGAGATCCGGACCAGATTCTCGGTGATCCCCGCGGCATGCTTGTCTTCGGGAGACAGGCGACCGTGGGTCGTAGTAGCCGGATGGGTAATCGTGGTTTTGACGTCACCCAGGTTGGCGGTGATCGAAATCATGCGCGTGGCATCGATAAACTGCCAGGCTTCAGTCCGATCGCCCTTCAGCCGGAACGACAGTACACCCCCAAATCCGGATTGCTGCTGTTTCGCCAACTCGTGCTGGGGGTGACTCTCAAGGCCAGCGTAGAACACTTCCGCCACAGCGGGTTGCTCCTCCAGCCACAGCGCCAACTGTAGCGCATTGTCGCAGTGAGCACGCATACGAATTGGTAAGGTTTCAAGGCCTTTCAGGAAGACCCAGGCGTTGAATGGACTCATGGTTGGCCCTGCGGAACGGAGGAAGCCATATACTTCCTCCATCAACGCATTCGGCCCTACGACAACTCCGCCAACACAGCGGCCCTGGCCGTCCAGGTATTTAGTCGCCGAATGAATGATGATATCGGCACCGTGCTCCAGTGGTCGCTGCAGTACGGGGGTACAGAAGCAATTGTCGACCACGAACAAGGCATCATTGTCATGAGCCAACGTCGCCAGTGCATTCATGTCCGCCACTTCACAGAGCGGGTTCGACGGGGTCTCGATGAACAGCATCCGAGTCTCGGGCCGAACCGCCTGTGCCCATTCATCCATGTTGGTCAGGCTGACGAATGACGTCTCGACACCAAATTTTGCCATGTATTTCTGGAACAACACGTTGGTGGTGCCGAATACGCCTCGGGAGCAGACGACATGATCGCCGACCTTGAGCAGCGCCATACAGGTGCTCAGGATGGCCGCCATGCCGGAGGCAGTCGCCACTGCACGTTCGCCGCCTTCCATCGCGGCAATCCGGCCCTCGAAGGCCTGGACCGTCGGATTGGTAAAACGCGAATAGATATTACCAGGCTCTTCGCCACCGAAGCGCGCCGCAGCCTGTGCCGCACTGCCATAAACAAAACTGGATGTCGGGAATATCGGATCACTGTGTTCCAGTTCACCGGTACGGATCTGCCCTGCCCTCACCGCCAGGGTGTCCACGGACATACCTTCAAGATCCGATTCCGGAATCCAGACATTCTCTTCACGACGTAACGTCATGAGCTACTCCTGATTGCACGCACAGCGTGATTAATCTTCGTCATTGTGCAGGTCGATGATGCCGTTATCGCCAGAGTCGCCGCCCTGTTGCTTGGAGCGGCTGTCATCATTGCGCGCACCTTCAAGGCGGTCCAGGTAAGCCTTGTCGACATCGCCGGTCACGTACTGCCCGGTGAAGACCGAGCACTCCCAGCCCTCAACATCCTCGTTGACGTCGTTGACGCAGGTGATGAGGTCGTCAAGATCCTGGTACAGCAGCCAGTCAGCGCCGATCAGGTCCCGAATTTCATCAACCGTACGGTCATGGGCAATCAGCTCACTGGCCGACGGCATGTCAATTCCGTAGACGTTGGGGTAACGCACCGGGGGCGCGGCCGAGGCAAAATACACCTTGCGCGCGCCAGCATCCCGGGCCATCTGGACGATTTCCTTGCAGGTGGTACCGCGAACGATGGAATCGTCCACCAGCATGACATTCTTGCCCCGGAACTCCAGATCAATTGGGTTCAGCTTCTGGCGCACCGATTTTTTCCGCATCTTCTGACCGGGCATGATAAAGGTGCGACCGATGTAACGATTCTTGATAAAGCCTTCACGGAACTTCACGCCCAGACGGTGAGCCATCTGCATGGCCGAGGTGCGGCTGGTGTCCGGAATCGGCATGACCACATCGATGTCGTGATCAGGACGCTCACGGAGTACCTTGTCAGCCAGGGTTTCACCCATGCGCAGGCGAGCCTTGTAAACCGACACTTTGTCGATGATTGAGTCCGGGCGGGCAAAATACACGTGCTCAAAGATGCACGGGTACAGATGGGGATCCTCCGCACACTGCTGGGTATAGAGCGTGCCGTCGGTTTCGATATACACCGCTTCGCCCGGTGCAATGTCCCGCACCAGGCTGAAACCGGCCGCGCTGAGCGCGACGCTTTCGGAGGCGATCATGTATTCGTTTCGGCCATCCTCGGCCGGACGGACGCCGTAACAGGCCGGACGAATCCCGTTCGGATCACGGAACCCGACAATGCCGTAGCCGGTAATCATCGCGATGACACCGTAGGCTCCACGGCAACGCTTGTGCACCGCCCGAACCGCGGCAAAGATATCGTCCTTGGTCGGGTTCAGCTTGCCGAGTTTCTGTAACTCGTGAGCAAAAACGTTCAACAGTACTTCGGAGTCTGAATTGGTATTGATGTGCCGAAGATCGGTCCGGAAAAGGTCCTCACTCAGATCATCAGCGTTGGTCAGATTACCGTTATGGGCGAGCGTGATGCCGTAGGGGCTGTTGACATAAAACGGCTGTGCCTCAGCTGAACTGGAACTGCCGGCCGTGGGGTAGCGAACGTGGCCGATGCCGACATTGCCGACCAAACGACGCATGTGGCGGGTATGGAAGACATCCCGAACCAGCCCGTTGTCCTTGCGCAGGTAAAAGCGCTCATCCTGAAAGGTAACAATGCCCGCCGCGTCCTGGCCCCGGTGCTGAAGTACAGTCAGCGCATCATAGAGCGACTGATTGACGTTGGAAGTACTGACGATGCCGACAATGCCACACATGGATAAGGTATTCTCCGAGTGTTAAAACTGAATGTTAGCTAGAGGTGGATGCGGGTGCCACGCCTTGCTGATGTTGACTGCTGTCTGATTCCCGGTAGCTGTCCGAAGCCGGTCCCAGGAAACGGGCGAATTCGTCACCCAGTGTACGCCGTGACCAGTCCTCGACCACCGCAAGCTTGTTGATCATAATCGACTCACGCCACCAGGTATCCTGCGCCAGCGGTGTGTAGCGGGTGAAGGCAATGGCGACGATAACGACCACCAGCCCGCGCAAGAGCCCAAATCCCATTCCCAGAACGCGATCCGTCGGGGACAGACCGGTAGCCCGAACAAGATGGCCGATCATGTTATTGATGATGGCGCCCACAATGAGTGTGCCAAAAAAGAGGATCGCAAAGGCGGCAATCAAGCGCACCAACGGCGTTTCAACCGTGCTCTCCAGAAGGGTTTGCATTTGCGGGTGGAAAGTTCTGGCAAGTATAAACGCGCCAACCCAGGTCACGAGAGACAAGGCCTCTCTAACGAAACCCCGCTTCAGGCTGATGAGTGTAGACACTGTAATCAGGGCAATGATGACCCAGTCAATCCAGATCAGCGCTTCCATGTAAAACCCGGTGGAAAAAAGGAAGCGCAAATTCTATCAGGAATCGGCCCGCCACCAAACTGCCGGAGCCTCGGAAACTCGAGAAAAGAGGCTCATTTGTCTCCGGTGGTCACCAGGCTATTGAGACTGAAGGATTCATCCAGGTCGCGCTTTGCCGCTTCGGCGTCGGATTTACTGCTGAACGGACCGCTGAAAACGCGGGTAAGCGTGGTGTCACCCCGTTCGACTTTCTGAAGATGAGAACCATAGCCCTTGTCACGCACCTGATCCCGCAAGCGACGGGCATTGTCGGCGTTGCCGAAGCTGCCTAACTGCACAACATAGGCGCCGTCCAGTGACCGGGTGTATTCAGCGGATTCTGATTCCTTGCTTTGCCCGCTGGCAGTGGGCTCCGGCTCCACGGCCACCTGTGCGGCAGGCTCTTCACTCTGGGCTTGGGCATTGATCTTGGCAGCCTGAGACTCTTGAGCTTTTTCCGACTCCTGCGCACCTTGAAAAGACTCCGCTTCGCCTTCCACCAGTCGGTAGTCTGGCGCCTCACCGGCGCCTTGCGATGCCGGCGACAACAGTTCTTCGGTGTCGGGGCGGGGCTCGGAGTATGCCGGTGGTTCTTCGCGGTCGGTCTCTGGTGCAATCACTTCAGGAAACGGGGGCTCCTCCGGGATCTTGATGGTTGTCGAAGTTCGCTCGGAATGCGGCTCATCAAATACCATTGGAACAAAGATAACCGCCAGGGATACCAGCACCAGCGCCCCGATTATTCTTTGTTTCAGTCCATCCACGATTCCAGGCTCCCGTTGGTTAGCGACGTACCATTTCGACGATAGCAGCAGATACTAACCGCCATCCTGACAGAACTCAAAGCAGCAAGGCCAGCCATGGAGAAAGTTTAAGGCACACGGCACGCCGTAGCTCATGAATGTTATTTGGAGCCGTCGTGGTCATTACCCGGCAATAACAGGCGGCGCGCCTCCGCGACCGTAAAGAAGGATCCGAACACGATGACCAGGTCCTCGGGGCGCGCGATGGCCCGGGCTGAAGAAATTGCCTGTGAGACGGTTTCTGCACACTCGCAATGATCAAGTTCCACGCTATGGGCCCTCTGGTAAAGAGCCTGGGCCGACAAGCCTCGCGGCACAGCGAGCCCAGCTAGCCACCAGCGGTCCACGACCGGCTTCATGGCCTCCAACACGCCATTGACGTCTTTATCACCGAGAGCCGCGTAGACCGCGATAACTCGGCTGCCGGCATTCTTTTCAGCCTCCAGGCGACCAGCCAACCACCGGGCGGCATGGGGGTTGTGCCCGACATCAACAAAGATATCGGGCTGCGCCAACATTCGCTCAAAACGACCAGCTACTTTGAGTTGCTGCAGCGCACGTTCCACTAGAGCATTATCCAGTCCCGGCTCCAGGGTGTGCATCGCAACAACCGCCGCCGCAACACTGGGTACAGGTAAAGGTCCCGACGGCAGCGAAACTTCCCGTCCCTGATGAGTCAGCACCAACCGAGCCAGCGTGCCATCCTGACCAGATTCTATCGACTGCACCTGGTAGTCCCGCCCTGCAAGCGCCAGATCCACCTTCTGCGCGGCCGCCTGTTGAAGCACCGAGCGTGGCGGCTCATTGTCAGCGCATACGGCTGGTATGCGGGGGCGCAAAACGCCAGCTTTCTCAAAACCGATGACTTCGCGATTGTCACCCAGGAAGGCCACATGATCGATATCCACCGAGGTGATAATCGCCAGATCCGCATCCATCACATTGACCGCATCCAATCGACCGCCCAAACCCACCTCAAGCAGCCAATCGTCCACACCCGCCTCCGCAAGCGCCACAAACGACGCCAGGGTCCCAAACTCAAAGTAAGTCAAGGAAACACCGCGGCGAGCTGCCTCAACCCGCTCAAAGGCGGATACGAGCGAAGCATCGTCGATATTTCGGCCGTTCAGGCGAATCCGCTCGTTGTAGACTTCAAGGTGCGGAGAGGTATAGGCGCCTGTCGTGCGGCCAGCGGCTTGCAGCAACGCCTCCAGAGAGGCGACCGCACTGCCTTTGCCATTAGTGCCGGCAACGGTGATGATCCGACCGGAGGGCTTGCGTCGAAACAGTCGCCGAAAAACCACAAGCACGCGATCCAG
Source organism: Marinobacter alexandrii (assembly GCF_005871205.1). Lineage (GTDB taxonomy): Bacteria > Pseudomonadota > Gammaproteobacteria > Pseudomonadales > Oleiphilaceae > Marinobacter > Marinobacter alexandrii. Next base: position 84,194 of record NZ_SWKM01000015.1, read on the forward strand.
GCCAAGATCAATTTCGGTGGGATGGAGTGCTTCGAGATAGGACAGCCACTGATCGACAGTGGCGCCAGCCCCCGGGGCAACCGGGGGCTGGACGTTATTATTGCTCGGCGGGGGCATCAGCTTCCGGTTTTTCCGTTACTTCGAACTCGATGGGTGCTTCAGTCCCAGGACGCTCATGACCGGTGAACTTGGCCAGCACATGGGCAATACGTTCGCGCATCTGGTGGCGATGCAGGATCATGTCGATTGCACCATGCTCAAGCAGAAACTCACTGCGCTGGAAGCCCTCAGGCAGCTTTTCACGCACGGTCTGCTCGATCACTCGCGGACCAGCAAAACCAATCAGCGCGTTGGGCTCTGCGATATTAAGATCACCCAGCATCGCCAGACTCGCGGAAACGCCACCAAAAACAGGATCGGTCATCACTGAGATGTAAGGAATACCCTCCTGCTTCATGCGTTCAAGCACCGCTGCCGTCTTGGACATCTGCATCAGAGACAGTATCGCTTCCTGCATCCGGGCGCCGCCGCTGGCAGAGAAGCACACCAGCGGAATCCGCTCAGCCAGCGCAACATTGGCGGCCTGAACGAATTTTTCGCCAACAACCTGACCCATTGAGCCACCCAGGAAGTTGAACTCGAAGGCACAGGCAACCAGGGGAACGCCCAGTGTGGTGCCCTTCATAACCACCAGGGCATCTTTCTCGCCAGTTGTCTTCTGCGCGTGTGACAGCCGGTCTTTATAGCGCTTGCTGTCCTTGAACTTCAGGCGATCCCAGGGCTCCAGATCGGCTGCAATTTCGTGCCGATCTTCGGGATCAAGAAAAACATCGAGCCGACGGCGGGCGTGGACCCGAAGGTGATGATTACACTTGGGGCAGACGTCGAGATTCTTCTCAAGCTCCGGTTTGTACAAAAATGCACCACACTTGGGGCATTTCTTCCATAGTCCCTCAGGCACACCGGTTCGTTGCTTGGATTCCGAGCGAATCTTGCTCGGCATGATCTTGTCCAGCCAGTTACTCATGATTTCATCCTGTCCTTTGATGCCAGTCGGCCGGTCCCTCTAGTTCAGGAACTCAGGCCATCCAAAGCCTCACGCATCGGGTGGAGCAGATCCGTCAGCGCTCGCTTAAGCTGGTCGGTATCTGCCTGGTTTCTGGCTATTGTATCTACCAGGACGCTACCAACAATTACACCATCGGATACCCGTCCCACCGCAGCGGCTGTCGCAGCGTCCCGAATACCGAAACCTACCGCTACCGGAAGTGCCGTAAGTTTATGGATGTGATCCACGCGACTGGCGACCTCTTCGACGTTGATTTTCGAAGCCCCGGTCACGCCATTGAATGAAACATAGTACACATAGCCCGAGGAATGCTCGCTGATTGCGCGAATCCGATCATCGGTGGTGGTCGGCGACAGCAGGAAAATGGCATCCAGGTTGCGCTCTGTGAACAGTGGAGCAACCTCGTCCGCTTCCTCCGGCGGCAGGTCCACCGTCAGGATGCCGTCGACACCAGCATCAACCGCAGCATCGGCGAAAACTTCATAACCCATGGCTTCTACGGGGTTCAGATACCCCATCAAAACAATCGGCGTTTCACTGTCCTTGATACGGAATTCCTTGACCATGGCAATGACCTGGCGCAGCGACGTTCCGTGTTTCAGGGCGCGCTCACAGGCCAGCTGGATAACCGGGCCATCAGCCATGGGATCCGAAAACGGCACACCCAACTCGATGATGTCGGCACCTGCGGCCACCAGAGTGTGCATCAGACCTACCGTCGCATCGGGATGCGGGTCACCTGCGGTGATGTAGGGAATAAGTGCCTTGCGGCCTTGTCCTTTAAGGGCCTCGAGGGTCCTTTCAATTCGGCTCATGCCTGCTCCTGTAACTTCTTCAGATCTCGATGCCTTCAAGCTTGGCAACCGTGTTGATATCTTTATCGCCCCGACCGGACACGTTGATCACGACGGTTTGATCCTTGTCCATGGTAGCCGCAAGCTTGATGGCGTAGGCCACCGCGTGGGCTGTTTCCAGTGCCGGCATGATCCCTTCGACACGGGTCAGCTTACGGAACCCTTCCATCGCCTCATCGTCGGTCACGGACACATAGTTGGCACGACCAATGTCTTTTAACCAGCTGTGCTCAGGGCCTACGCCCGGGTAGTCAAGACCAGCACTAACTGAATGAGTGCCCGCAATCTGGCCATTCTCATCTTCCATCAAATAAGTACGGTTGCCATGGAGGACGCCGGGGCGGCCGGCGCACAGCGGTGCGGCATGCTTACCGGTTTCAATGCCCAGACCACCGGCTTCGACGCCATACAACTGAACAGATTCGTCAGACAGGAACGGATAGAACATACCGATAGCGTTGGAGCCACCACCCACGCACGCCACCAGGGCGTCCGGAAGCTTGCCGGTTTTCTCCAGCGCCTGGCGGCGGGTTTCGCGGCCGATGACTGACTGGAAGTCACGAACCAGCATCGGATACGGGTGCGGACCGGCGACCGTGCCAATGATGTAGAAGGTTTCGTCTACGTAAGACACCCAATCGCGCATGGCATCGTTCATGGCGTCCTTGAGCGTGCGAGTGCCACTTTCAACAGCATGCACCTCGGCACCGAGCAGCTTCATGCGAAACACGTTCAGCGACTGGCGCTGCACATCCTCTGCACCCATGAACACGTGACATTCCAGGCCGAGACGGGCGCAAACGGTTGCAGTTGCAACGCCGTGCTGACCCGCACCGGTTTCGGCAATGATCCGCTTTTTGCCAAGAAAACTCGCCAGCAGCGCCTGGCCAATGGTGTTGTTCACCTTGTGGGCGCCTGTGTGACACAGATCTTCACGCTTCAACCAGATCTGGGCACCACCGGTTTCCCGGGTCAGTCGTTCGGCGAAATACAGCGGAGTGGGCCGACCGACATAATCCGCCAACTCCTTGTCGAAGCGGGCCTGGAACTCCGGATCGTTCTTCAGCTTCTTGTACTCTTCCTCGAGCGTCATCAGGGAATCCATCAACGTCTCGGAAACAAACCGTCCACCAAAGGCACCAAAGTGCCCCCTTGCATCCGGCAGCGCGCTCAGCATTTCTTCAGTCAATTTCTCAGACACGGTGAACCTCTTTGATAAAGTCGGAAATTTTTTGGATATCCTTGATGCCTTTACTGCGCTCCACGCCCCCGCTGACATCAACGGCCCAGGGTTGCACCTGCTCTACAGCGCGAAACACGTTATCAGAAGACAAACCACCGGCCAATATAAGTGGCAGCGGCCTCTCTGACGGGATCAGATCCCAGTTAAAAGACTTTCCGGTCCCGCCGTAATGATCGGGATCCCAGGCATCCACGAGCAGCCCTGCGGCCTCGTGGTACTGGTTAAAAGCCTGTATTACCTGTTCGCGATTCTGGACCCGTACAGCCTTGATCCAGCGACGCTGAAATTGGCTGCAGAACTCAGGGCTTTCATCCCCGTGAAACTGGAGCAGATCCAGAGGCAGATGTTCAAGGACCTCTCTCACCTCCTGCTCTGTCGGATTCACGAACAGGCCTACAACGGACACAAAGGCCGGCACCGATCTAATCAACTGCTGGGCATCGGCAATACTGACGGCTCGCGGACTCGACTCATAAAAGACAAAGCCGAGCGCATCAGCACCGGATGCAACCGCGGATTCCACGTCTTCGGTGCGCGTCAGGCCACAAATCTTGACTCGCGTACTCATGCCTGTTGTACCGGTTGCTTCGGATGAATGTGGGTTGGCGGTATCGGTCGATTCTCTGATCGATCAAACCAGGGTCGCAAAAACCCCGGCCCGCACTCAGCCTGTGGGATACCGAAATGACCCGGGTAGCCGACATCAACAAGGTATAGGCCATGCGGCGGCGCCGTGACCCCTGCCATTGTCCTGTCTCTTGCCCCTAGTATGTCATGAATCCATCGAGCCGGCTTCTGCCCTGCGCCAACCGCCATAAGGGCGCCCGCGATGTTCCTCACCATATGATGGAGAAACGCGTTTGCCTGCACGTCTATTACGACAAAATTGCCCTTGCGGGTTACCGCAATCCGCTCCATATAACGGATTGGTGTACGGGACTGGCAGCCCGCCGCCTGGAACGACGAAAAATCATGCTCCCCCAGCAACGCCTGTGCGGCTTCATGCATGCGTTCAGCATCAAGAGGACGGAAGGTCCAGCTGACCTGACCGCGCTGGATGCCGGGTCGAACAGGGTGATTATAGATAACGTAGCGATAACGCCGATAGACGGCAGAGAAGCGGGCGTGGAAATCTTCAGCGCCATTACCGGCCCAATGAACAGAAATATCACTGGGCAAGGCAGTATTGATGCCCATGACCCAGGAGCGAAGGTTCCTGATCGACGGGGTTTCAAAGTGCGCAACCTGGTAGCTGGCATGGACGCCGGCATCGGTTCGTCCGGCACAAACCAGATTAACGGGATGATTCGCCACTTTTGCAACAGCCCCTGCCAGGTTCGCTTCTACAGAGCGCACCCCGGATTTCTGCTGCTGCCAGCCATGAAAGTCGCGCCCATCGTATTCGAACGCAATGGCGACCCGACCGTTACCAATTTCATTACCCGTGGTGAGTTGTTGAGGTTCGAAGAACAAGCGCCTATCCGAAAAAGGTCATACTGAAAAAAAACAAAGCGCCGACTTGTGTCGGTCAAGAACCCGACGGCCGGCGCTTTTACCTGAATGACTCGATTATAACGAATCAGGACAGATTTTTAAGGAGATCCTGTGCTTCGCCTTTCTGCTCATCGTCTCCTTCCAACGCAACTTCCTCAAGGATGTCACGGGCACCATCATTGTCGCCCATCTCGATGTAAGCACGGGCCAGATCCAGCTTGGTCGCCGCCTCATCAGTACCGGCCAGGAAATCAAAGTCGTCTTCGTCACCCAGCTCGCTTTCATCAATCTCAATGGCACCGAACTTAGAAGCATTTTCGTCCACGGTTTCCGAAGCGACCGGCACTTCAACGTCGTCGTCACCGCTCGGCAACTCAGGCTCACCCAAGTCATCCAAAGAACTCAACTCTTCCAGTTCCTCGGTGCCGGCGATTTCCTCTTCCGGACTGGCAGCTTCGGTCTCCCCAAGAACATCACCCTCGGCGAGCGTATCTTCAAGGCTCAATTCATCATCCAGCGCAGCTGTCTCTTCCTCCTGATGATTGGCCGAGTCTGCGGAATCCGAGAACTCCTCCATCAACGCCAGATCCTCATCTGAGACGTCCAGCTCTAGATCGTCGAGTGAAGACTCTTCCACTTCTTCACCTCCAAGCTCGCTGTCTTCGTCGGCTACCTTGTCTAACTCAGCATCAAGTTCATCCAGGAAGGACTCGTCGAGGGAGTCAACATCCGGCTCAGCACTTGAAACTTCTTCGGTTGCACCAACCTCAAGAGCATCCGCCTCAGGCTCGTCATCAAAAGCGCTTTCGAGTTCCAGCTCCAGATCGTCATCTTCATCGGTCTCGCTCAGCTCCAGCGAGCTCTCATCTTCAAAATCAATTTCCAGCGCCGAATATTCGTCATCACTCTCTGGCGAGGATTCCAGCGAAGCCTTCCGACCTGCCTCGCCCTCCTCTTCCGAGTCGAGAGAAATTCCCGACAGATCGTATTCGATCATGTCTTCGTCGTTCTTTTCTTCAGCGACCTCGTCCGTACCTTCTTCAACACTTTCTTCAGGAACCACTTCAGCAGGCTCACCTGAATCCGCTACTCCGGCATCAGCGGATTTCTCCGCAGACTCCACTTCACTGAGATCGAAATCCGCAAAGTCGGTATCCAGTTCTCCGAATTCGTTCTCAATCTGCTCTTCCTGCTCCGAATCATACTGATCAGCCAACAGCTCATCAGAAACCTGCATCTCGTCGTTATCAGATTCTGCAGTTTCAGAATCCAGCGGCTGAACGCTACCAAACGAATCAGACCTGAGCTGTGACTCAAGATCGTCGATGCTCGGCATTGCTTCAGCCTCGTCCAACTGGGTGCGAAGCGCTGTCGCAGAGGCCATTGCCTGATCGTCATCCAGCGCGGCGATCTCGCCAAACTGCTTTTCAAAAGAATCGCGATCCTGACTGTCGGCATAGACACCCAGAAGCTTCAGGCGCAGATCGGTGCGGCTTGGCTCACGGGAAATCGCGGTTTCCAGAGTTTGGGCTGCCTGGTCGTGGCGACCGTAGGCAATATAGGTGTCGGCTTCGGCCAGTGGATCTTCGGTTCCAGCTGAGCCTGGCTCCTCGTCATCCAGGCTCAGCTGGAACGAATCACTGGCATCCTCTGGTTCACCGTTCAGTTGCTCGTAAAACGCCTTTTCACGATTGGCATTTCTGCGGGCCAAGAGCAACAGAAGCAGCAGCAGAACAATCAGGCCACCACCAACTGCAATTTGGTAGATCGCGTTGCCGGTGATGGAATCAAAGATATTTCCCAGTAAACCTCTATCAGCTGCCGGCTGCTGATTGGACGGCTGCGGCACTGGTGCTGCTTCGTCGGTTACTGCTTCCGGAGCTACAGGCTCGGCCTCGACAACCTCTACCTGCTCGGGCTCCGCCATCGGCCCAGCGTCAACCGCAGAACCGTCATCTGCAGCGGCAGCGGCAGCGGCCTCGGCTTCAGCGACTTCACCTTCCGGCGCTGTGGCTGTGCCCTCAGTGGCATCAGAAGTTTCGACTTCAGCAGCCGGCTCGGCTTCACCTGCATCGGTAGCAGCCTGATCCTGTCCTGTAGCCTCGGAATCAGCTGCCACAGGTGTGCCTTCAACGTCAGCGGCACCTTCCGGCGCATCTGTTGCTGCGACTTCTTCCGAATCTCCGGCCATCTGCTGCATTTCTGCGAGCTGGCTATTCTTCAATTCGAGTAATCGCTGCAGTGTCTCGACCTGCTCCTGCAGATCACCAACACGGGTGTTCAGTTCTGCGTTTTCACGACGGGCACTTTCAAGCTGCTCCATCGCGACCGCATTCCCGGCGTCCACACCGCCGGCAAGCTGACCATCGCCACCGGCTGAACCGCCTTCAGTTGCTTCGCGGCTATCTTCTTCCGGGACCAGAAGCTTAAGCTCGTCACCCCCAGCCGTTGCCGGTTCCGGTGATGCCTGAGTCTGGCTTGCGGCCGTGGCATCGACGGTGCGTTTTGGAGTCTGGAAGTCACTATTCTGCTGGCTGACTGCGCGGATCGCCTGGGCTCGGGTGCGTGACTGGATCTGGTCCAGCGTCGGCACCCGCAGAATTTCACCGCGCTTCAAGCGATTGATATTGCCGCCAATAAAAGCATCAGGATTCAGATCCTGGAGGGCAAGCATCACTTGCTGCATTGATACCGAGTCATTGGGTCTAACTCGCGAGGCGATGGTCCAGAGGGTGTCAGATGACCGGGTTGGGCCCAGGGTACTACCCTGGAAGCTACGGCTCAGGGATTGTTGGGCCTGAGTCTGGCGACGAATGGATTCGCTACTTCGCTCGACTGACGGCTGCGACTGGACCGAGGTAACCGCTGGAACTCTAACCTGCTCCTGGACACCGGATTCTTCGGCGTATACCGGAGGATCTACCAGTACCGCGTATTCCCTCATCAACCTTCCGCTTGGCCAAGTCATCTCAAGCAAAAAGTTCAGATAGGGTTCACGCAAGGGCTCCCTGGACGACACATTGACCGCCAGCGATCCATCGTTCTGTGTAACAACCTGGAACCTGAGCTTACTCAGAAACTGGTTGCGGCTGAGTCCAACCCTTTCATAGGCAGATTCGGGAGCGACGTTCACAAACACGTCTCCAGGATCTACTCCCCGACTTTGGGGCAGATTTATCTCCGCATCCAAAGGCTCGTTCAGATAAGACTGAAGTTCAATTTCTCCCAGCCCCAGGGCTTGTGCGACGCTGGAACCAAGCCCTCCCGCCAGAGCCAGGGCAACCGCAAGCTTGCGTACCTTCATGCTTTTTCCTTTCCAGTCTCCGTTATTCGTTACTGCTTTAATAAAACAGAATCGGACGAGGTTGGATGACTTCCGTCTGGATAGTTCTAGTTATTATGTCGTTTTATTAACGTTTGGTCCGGCAAGTATTGTTGATAATATCCCTTTTATCAATCAATCAGCCGCATCCCTTGTACCATTTTTTTATCAATCGCGCGGAACTCCCTAGCGCTCTTGAAAATAACAGGGGCGAAGGCTGAAATCAGCCTTCGCCCCTCTTCCGGTTTTCAGAAACCGGACACAGTTGGCATTAATTGCCACCGCGTAACATTTCTTAACGTTCCTGCAGGATTCGCAGCATGCGCCTCAACGGCTCGGCTGCACCCCACAACAACTGATCCCCCACCGTGAAGGCAGAGATATATTCTGGCCCCATGGCGAGCTTTCGGATCCGGCCAATCGGAACGCTGAGGGTTCCTGTGACCTTAGCTGGCGTGAGTTCTTCCATGGTGGCATCACGATCGTTGGGAATCACCTTAACCCAATCGTTCGCTCTCGCCAGAATGGACTCAATTTCCGCTACCGGCAGGTCCTTTTTGAGTTTGATCGTCAAGGCCTGACTGTGGGAACGCATCGCGCCGATACGAACGCAAATACCGTCGATCGGAATCGGATTGTTGCTGCGACCCAGAATCTTGTTGGTCTCAACACCGGCCTTCCATTCTTCCTTGCTCATTCCGTTGTCGAGTTGCTTGTCGATAAACGGAATCAGACTGCCGGCCAGCGGAACACCAAAGTGCTCAGTCGGGAAGTCGCCAGAACGCATGGTTTCGGTAACCTTGCGATCAATCTCGAGAATGGCGGACGATGGATCCGCCAGCTCGGATTTCACGCTGCCATGCAGATCGCCCATTTGGTTGAGCAGCTCCCGCATGTTCTGGGCACCGGAACCGGAAGCGGCCTGATAGGTCATGGGAGAAACCCACTCGATCAGATCCTGCTCAAGCAGGCCGCCCAGGGCCAACATCATCAGACTGACAGTACAGTTACCACCGACGTAATCTTTAACACCTTCGGCCAGGGCTGAATCGATCACATTGCGGTTAACCGGGTCCAGCACGATAACTGAATGGTCCACCATGCGCAGAGTCGATGCGGCATCAATCCAATAGCCCTGCCAACCGGCATCGCGCAGCTTCTGGTAAACCGCCGAGGTGTAATCCCCACCCTGACAGGTGACGACAACATCAAGGGTTTTGAGAGTATCGATATCGAACGCGTCCTGGAGTGGAGGCACCCCTTCCTTGCCAACGTCCGGCGCCGGTTTGCCGGTCTGCGACGTTGAGAAAAATACCGGATCGATATCGGCGAAATCGTTTTCGTCACGCATGCGCTGCATGAGGACCGAGCCCACCATGCCACGCCAACCTACAAGTCCAACTCGCTTCATGTGCGACCTTTGAACCTCTTTTATGCCCGCCCTCAGCCCTTTTCGCTGGCTGGGACAGGATGGGTGATCCCGCGGCAGCCGCATCGTGGTGCCGTCGGGTCTTAATTAATCGGAAGAGGCGCCTGCTTACAGGGCAGCCAGTACGGCTTCGCCCATTTCACTGGTCGAGACCCGTTTGCCGTCATCGGACATGATGTCAGCTGTACGCAAACCCTGATCCAACACCTTGCTGACCGCTGTCTCAATAGCTTCCGCGGCTGTTTCCTCACCCAAGCTGTAGCGCAACAACATGGCAGCACTCAGGATGGTCGCCAGCGGGTTGGCAATGCCTTGACCGGCAATATCCGGGGCTGAACCGTGGCAAGGTTCATACATACCCTGCTTGTCGGAATTCAGAGATGCCGATGGCAACATGCCAATAGACCCGGTCAGCATAGCTGCTTCGTCAGAAAGAATATCACCAAACATGTTGCCAGTCACAATCACGTCGAATTGCTTGGGTGCGCGAACCAGTTGCATGGCGGCGTTATCCACATACATGTGAGACAGCTCGACATCCGGGTACTCGCGACACAGATCGTTCATGATCTCGCGCCAAAGCACGGTCACTTCCAGGACGTTGGCCTTATCCACGGAACACAGTTTCTTGCCCCGCTGCTGAGCCGCCTCAAAGGCTACACGGCCAATCCGACGAATCTCGGATTCGGTGTAGGCGTAGGTGTTATAACCCTGGCGCTCACCGCTCTCAAGTTCACGAACCCCGCGAGGCTGACCAAAGTAGATGCCGCCGGTCAGCTCTCGCACGATCATGATATCCAGACCAGACACCACCTCGGGCTTCAGTGACGAGGCCGAGGCCAACTGAGGATATAGGATGGCCGGCCGCAGGTTGGCAAACAGCTCCAGATTCGAACGCAGGCCCAACAGGCCCTTTTCCGGTCGCTTTACCATCGGGAGGCTGTCCCACTTCGGGCCGCCAACTGCACCCAACAGGATGGCATCAGCTTTTCTGGCGCTCTCCAGGGTTTCCGCTGGCAGCGGCGAATCGGTCGCATCGATGGCAGCACCACCGACCAGACCCGATTCAAAGCTGAGCCCCAACCCAAATTTTTCGTTTACTTTTTTCAGTACCTGTTCGGCTTCGGCAACGATTTCGGGACCGATACCATCGCCCGGCAGCATTAATACGGTTCTGGACATAATCCTTTCCTGTGTCAGATCTACTTCAATCAATAAGAATCAGTTTCCGGCGCCAAACAACCAGGGCGCGGTCTGTCGACGCTGCTCTTCGTAGGCCTTGATCACTTCGGCTTGCTCGAGGGTGACGCCGATATCGTCGAGGCCATTCAGCAGGCAGTGGCGACGGAAGTCATCAACCTCAAAATCGAAGGCCTCACCGGCAGGCGTGGTGACCGTCTTTGCCTCGAGATCAACCGCCAGTTGATAGCCCTCTTGAGCCTCAGCCTCATTGAAAAGCTGATCAACAATTTTTTCTTCTAAAACAATTGGTAACAACCCATTCTTAAAGCAGTTGTTGTAGAAAATATCGGCAAAGCTGGGAGCAATGATCACCCGAAAACCATAGTCTTCCAGCGCCCATGGGGCGTGCTCACGGCTCGAACCACAACCAAAGTTAGTGCGGGCAAGCAGCACACTGGCGTTTTTGTACCGATCCTGGTTAAGAACGAAATCCGGATTGATCGGACGCTCGGAGCAATCCTGATCCGGCTTGCCCTCATCCAGGTAACGCAGTTCATCAAACAGGTTCGGCCCAAACCCGGTCCGCTTGATAGACTTCAAAAACTGCTTGGGAATGATCATGTCCGTGTCCACATTGGAACGGTCCATGGGGGCCACCAGGCCCTGGTGTTGCTTTAATGCGCGCATGGTCTCTCTCCTGTGGCTCAATTCATCAATTCACGGACATCAACGAAATGGCCGGTAACCGCTGCGGCGGCGGCCATGGCTGGGCTGACGAGGTGAGTGCGACCACCAAAGCCCTGACGTCCTTCGAAGTTCCGGTTGGACGTGGACGCGCAATGCTCACCCTGCCCCAATTTGTCGGCATTCATGGCCAGGCACATGGAACAACCCGGATCACGCCATTCCAATCCAGCTTCAATGAAGATCTTGTCGAGCCCTTCCTGTTCGGCCTGGGCTTTCACCAAACCAGAGCCCGGGACCACCATGGCCTGCTTCAGACCAGCAGCGACCTTGCGCCCCTTGACCACTGCCGCCGCTTCGCGCAGATCCTCAATACGGCTGTTGGTGCAGGAACCGATAAATACCCGATCCAGGGCAATGCCCGTGATCGGCGTGTTAGGTTGAAGCCCCATATACTTCAGAGCCCGAACAATGCCTTCACGCTTGATGGGATCCTGCTCTTTGGCCGGATCCGGCACGAAGCCGTCGACCCCGGCAACCATTTCCGGTGACGTACCCCAGCTGACCTGCGGCTTGATCTCAGAGCCCTCAAGCTCAACTACTTTATCGAAGAAAGCATCGTCGTCGCTGTGCAGGGTGCGCCAGTAGTCCACCGCTGCATCCCACGTTTCACCGGTCGGTGCAAACGGACGGCCACGCACGTAGTCGATGGTGGTGTCATCCACGGCAACCATGCCCACCCGGGCACCCGCTTCAATCGACATGTTGCAGATTGTCATTCGGGCTTCCATGCTCAAACCACGAATGGCTTCACCGCCAAATTCGATGGCATGACCGGTACCGCCGGCGGTACCGATCTTGCCAATGATAGCCAGTACAACGTCTTTACCCGTCACTCCTGGCCCGAGCTTGCCATTTACCTTCACCAGCATGTTCTTCATTTTCTGCTGCACCAGGCACTGGGTCGCCAGTACGTGCTCAACCTCTGAGGTGCCAATGCCATGAGCCAGACACCCGAAGGCGCCGTGGGTGGAGGTATGGGAGTCGCCACAGACGATGCTCATACCGGGCAGCGTTGCACCCTGCTCAGGCCCGATAACGTGCACAATGCCCTGGCGTTGGTCCTTGATCTTGAATTCGAGGATGCCGAACTCGTCGCAGTTCTTGTCGAGGGTTTCCACCTGGGTGCGGGAGACCGGATCGACAATACCGTCGATACCCTTGTCTCGATCCGTCGTCGGAACGTTGTGATCAGGAGTGGCGATGTTCGCATCGATCCGCCAGGGCTTACGCCCGGCCAGCCGCAAGCCCTCAAACGCCTGAGGCGAAGTGACTTCGTGCAGCAGCTGACGGTCGATATAAATCAACGCAGAGCCGTCGTCCCGTTGCTTGACCAGATGGTCGTCCCACAGTTTGTCGTATAAGGTCTTGCCCGCCATGATTACTCTCTCGTTCGTAGGGGGTTCTTGTTCAATGAATGGGTCTATCTTACTCCCCCGCATCCGATAACCTCAATTCATGTTTTTTATTCTTTGCATTCCATATTGGCATAACTTATTTTTGGGGCTGTAGCGCCCACTGCATGCGCACCTATTACACCCACTGCCCCGGTGAAGCCCATGGACTCCAATTCCCTTCGCGCCTTTCTGACGATTATCGATCAGGGCTCTTTCTCAGAAGCTGCCGAGGTTCTGCACCTCACCCAGCCGGCCATCAGCAAACGGCTGGCGACACTGGAGCACCAACTGGGCACCACCTTGATTGACCGCAGTCATCGGCAAATCCGGCTGACAGAAGCCGGTACTCGCCTGCTCCCTCACGCACGCCTGATTCTGGACGAAATCCATAACGCACGAGTGTCGCTATCCCCAGATAATGAAGCCCTTGCCGGTGAGTTACAGATCATAGCCAGCCACCACATTGGCTTGCATCATTTGCCCAACTGGCTTCGACGCTTTACCGCCGACTACCCCGACGTGAAACTGAACCTGCAATTCATGGAATCGGATGCAGCCTACGCACAGATGCGCAAACGAAAGGCGGAACTGGCGTTTGTCACACTCAGTGACAGCATGGAAAGCCATTTCATGGTGTACGAGCAATGGGCTGACCCGATGGCCTTTGCCACTGGACCGGACCACGAACTCACCAGCCAAAACCCGGTAACCCTCAGCGACCTGGCTCGCTACCCGGCACTCCTGCCGGACACCACAACCGCGACCTATCGTACCGTCAGTCGCTTGTTCCTTGAGGCAAACCTGCCCTTACAGCAACAGATTCCAACCAACTATCTGGAAACCATAAAGATGATGACCAGTGTCGGGCTGGGCTGGAGCGTTCTACCCATCCGCATGCTGGACAACTCTGTTCACAGGCTGGATCTCGGCTTTTCGGTTTCCCGGGTACTGGGCGCAATTGGACTCTCAGGCCGTCGGCTTAGTCTGGCGGCCCAGGCCTTGCTGGCAATCGTACGGGAAGAAGAACTGAACAAAGACCCAGGCCCGAACCGGATTAATTAGCCAGTTATTTACGCTGCAGGTGCTGGAGGTGGTCTCAACCCCCGCCAGGTAATGACGATGGCAACCAGCATGGCGACAGCACCACCCCAAAAAGCAGCGGAGGTGCTGAAACCATCAACCAGGAACCCGGACAGCCAGGCCCCCAACGCACCACCTGCACCAAAGGTCAGGCCGCTGTAGAGTGCCTGACCCTGGCCATGATGATGCTTGCCAAAGAAACCCTGAATGTATTGCACGGAAAGCGCATGCAGCGCCCCATAAGAGGCCGCATGCAGGCACTGCGCGAAGATCAGCACTGCCAACACATCGGTCACCTCTGCGATTAGTACCCAGCGAATCATCGTCAACGTGAGCGCACCGATCGCAATCTGCCGGACACTGAACCGACGGGACAGCCGGTGCATGACCAGAAACAGACCTATTTCGGCAATCACCCCCAACGACCACAGCAAACCAATGGATAGCTTGCCATACCCGTGCTGCTCCAGATGTATACTGAAGAACGTGTAATAGGCGCCGTGAGACACCTGCAACAGGAAGTTCATCAGGAAAAACGCAACCACCGCAGGGTGCATCACAATCGCTTTCAAACTGCCTTTTGGCGCAGGCGGCTTGCGTTCGCCCTGCTCCGAGGGCACCAAAAACGCAGAGACTGCGATACCGGCGAACACCGGCAGCAGCAGCCAGGGGAGACTCTGGATGGGCACATACTCGAGAATGGCCCCGACGACACCGACGGCAACAATGAAACCTACTGAACCCCAGAGCCGGACCTTGCCGTACTTTTCTTTGCGCTGACCCAGTGTGCGGAGCGTGATGACTTCGTAAAGCGGGAGGATGGCATTCCAGAAAAAGGTGAACGCCAGCATGACCAGTAACAGGCCGTAAAACCCAGGCTCAAGAAACACACCCGCGAAAAACAGCGAGCCGGTGATTGCCCCGAAGCGAACCAACCGAACCCGCTGTCCGCTGCGATCGCCGAGCCAACCCCACACGCTGGGAGCAACGATTTTGGTCAGCTGAATGGTCGCCATCAACGTGGCGATCTGGAGATAGGTAAATCCCTGCCTTTCGAGATACAGGGACCAATACGGCAAAAGCCCTCCGAGGAGGGCAAAGAACCAGAAATAGAGGTTGGACAGTCGCCAGTAGATAGCCTGCGCTCCCGAGCCAGCTGCGACTTACAACTGGCTCAGTACCGGCGTGTCTACCGACACATCACCGTTTTGCCCCCGATGACGCAGGTAATGATCCATCAACACGATGGCCATCATCGCCTCGGCAATCGGTGTGGCGCGAATGCCAACGCACGGATCGTGACGTCCGGTGGTGATGATCTCGGCCGGGTTGCCATGAACATCAATGCCGCGCCCGGGCAGGCGCAGGCTGGAGGTCGGCTTCAGCGCAATACTTGCCGTGATCGGCTGGCCAGAGGAAATGCCACCCAGCACGCCGCCGGCGTTATTGGACAGGAAGCCCTCCGGCGTCATTTCATCCCGGTGCTCGGTGCCTTTCTGCTCGACACTGTCGAAGCCGGCACCAATCTCCACCGCCTTGACCGCATTAATGCTCATCAGGGCATGGGCCAGATCGGCGTCGAGACGATCAAATATTGGCTCGCCCAATCCGGGCGGAACACCCTCGGCTACCACGTTAATGCGGGCACCGATAGAATCGCCCTCCTTCCGGAGCGCGTCCATGTAGGCCTCCATTTCTGGCACCTTATCGGCATCCGGGCAGAAAAACGGATTCTGGTGGACCTGGTCCCAATCGATCTTTTCGATCTTGATCGGGCCGAGCTGAGACAGATAACCGCGAATGGTAATACCCAGGCGTTGTTCCAGGTACTTCCGGGCGACCGCGCCCGCGGCAACCCGCATGGCGGTCTCCCGAGCAGAAGAACGTCCGCCACCACGATAGTCACGCACACCGTATTTGTGCATGTAGGTGTAATCGGCGTGCGCCGGCCGGAACTGCTCGGCGATCTTGGAGTAATCCTTGGAGCGCTGATCGGTGTTCTCGATCAAAAGGCCGATCGGAGTGCCAGTCGTCTTGCCTTCAAACACGCCCGACAAAATCCGCACTTCATCCGCCTCCCGACGCTGGGTGGTGTGTCGGGAGGTGCCGGGTTTGCGAAGATCCAGATCGCGCTGCATGTCCGCTTCTGTTAGCTCCAGACCTGGAGGGCAACCATCAATAATGCAGCCCAGTGCAGCGCCGTGGCTTTCACCAAAAGAGGTGACCGTGAACAACTTTCCGAAGGTATTTCCCGACATGATTCAGCACTTTATTCAGTTTATATATGAAAAGGGTTTAAGCCTTTTTCTGCCATTCGCGAAGGGCTTCCGCAGTAACCAGGAACACCCCACTGCCACCATTCTCGAACTCCAGCCAGGTCAGCGGAAGCTCCGGATAGGCATCATCCATTGCACCCCAGCTGTTGCCAACTTCGACAATCAGCAGCCCGTCATCGGTCAGGTGCTCGGCAGCCTTTTCGAGAATCCGATGGGCAATATCCAGCCCATCAGAGCCAGCCGCCAATCCCAGTTCAGGCTCGTGATGGTATTCATCCGGCATGTCAGCAAGATCTTCCGCATCGACGTACGGCGGATTGCTCAGAATGACATCGTACCGGCCGATGATGTTGCTGAATACGTCCGACTGAATGCATTGGACCCGATCACCAAGCTCATGCAGATCAATGTTCGATTCGGCCACCTCCAGCGCATCAACCGAGATGTCGGCCAGATCAACCAGAGCATCTTCAAACATACTGGCGGCGCCGATGCCAATGCACCCACTGCCGGTACAAAGATCCAGCACACGGCTCACCGACTTGTCACCCAGCCAGGGCTGGAGACCGTTTTCGAGCAGCTCACCGATGGGTGAGCGCGGCACCAGAACGCGCTCGTCGACGTGAAACGGCATACCCATGAACCAGGCTTCACCCAGCAAATACGCCAGTGGAACTCGCTCGGTGATCCGGCGCTTGATGCGCTCGTGAATCAGCTGTCGCTCTTCACGGACCAGCCGCGCATCAAGAAACAGGGTGTTGTTCTCCAGCGGCAGGTTCAGGGACCGCATCACCAATTGCACCGCCTCGTCCCATACGTTGTCGGTGCCATGACCAAAATACAACCCAGAGGCCGCAAATTGCGTTGACGCGTATCGCAGATAGTCGCGAACGGTGTGTAGGTCATCAATAGGGCTGGTCACGGGCACGGTCCTGTAAGGCAAAATTAACAGCGCGGCATTATACGCCCTTTAATACCCACCCTGCAGCCTCTGCGACATCCGGTCTTGGCAGACACTGATTAAATCGCGAGTGGCCCGGAGCTGCTCCTGTTTTTCTCAAATCGGTCCAATGCTGCCGACATGCGTTCGCGACCAAGCTGAATTAACTCCGGTGCCTTATGATAGTCGTAGCTTCTGCTGGCGTTCTTGGGAATATTAACCAACAGATCCGGCGGATAACCGGCAAGCTTGTACTGCACAAGAGCACTCTGCATGGTTTCCACGGTCAGGTTCATGACATCGAACTTGCCAATTCCCAGCTTGTCCCAGTCGATGGTTTCGTGCTCTTCCTGAGCTTTTTTCTCGTTGCCGCTCTTTTCTTCCTTTTTCTGGGCACCTTTTTTCTTCATCTCCCGGGAGATCTTGTCCTCGGGGGTTTCGTCACTTTCCGCTTTTCGCGCAGCCAGGGACTTCAACGTATCCCAGTCAAACCAACGGGATGCTTTTTCACGGATGGTATCCACCCACTCGTCCATATCCGCACCTTCAGAATCCTGACTGAAAGCCGCATCTGGAATTCGCCGTCGCCGCTCATCCTCTCCACTAAGATTCACCGCTACAATCAGATCAGCGTGAGACGAGATCGTCGGAATGATGGGAAGCGGATTCAGCAGCGCGCCGTCCACCAGAACCCGGCCATTCAGTACCAACGGTGTTACGACACTAGGGATTGCCACGGAGGCACGTATCGCCTGGTCGAGTGGGCCCTCCTGGAACCAGATCTCCTTGTGGGCAAGCAAATCAGTAGCCACGGCGGTAAAGGCAATGGGCAGATCCTCAATTCGGGTGTCGCCCAACATCTCCCGAACCACTGAGAAAATTTTCTCACCGCGTATCGCGCCGACCGAATTGAAAGTGACATCGAGCAGCTTCAGGACATCGAACTGGCCCAAGCCGGTTACCCAGTCCTTGTACGCCTGCATTTTGCCCGCGGCATACATGCCGCCGACGAGTGCGCCCATGGAGCACCCAGACACCGCAATGATGTCGTAGCCGCGTTCCACCAAGACTTCGATTGCACCAATATGGGCGTAGCCTCGGGCGCCACCGCTGCCCAGCGTCAGCGCGACCGTTTGCCGTTTGGCAGCCGCCTTTGGCTTACTAGATGATGTCTCCGATGCGGCCGCGGATACAGTAGAGCTTTTTACAACCGCCGAAGCGCCACCCTCAGTTCCAGAAGTCACGGTCCTTTCAGGGTCGCCCCCCGGCTTGCTTGTGGAATCACCCATTTAACTACCTCGTGATAACCGTCACTTCCACCCGATCGCCCTGGCGATTGGGGTCGGCGATGGGAACGCCCGGACCAACAATGATGAGTTTCTGGCGCGCCGCCGGCACCCCGGTTTTAGACAGGACGTCTGACAACGACTCCGTTGCCTCGGTAGCGCGGGACATCGCGTCTTCTAACGTTTCATCGGCACCAAGAGCAGCAAAACCCGTGAGAATAACGGTAGCCGCATCGTCACTGGCCCACTCTGAAATCTGGCGCCGCTCTGTGGCCGACCAGTCGAAACGATAGGTGACCCCGCCTTTCCAGGGTACGACAACCGGCCCACGAATCCTGTTATTGACGCTGCCCAGGCCCGGAACCGTAGCGCCTGGCTCCACGGCCAGATGCTCAATCCACGCATATTCCCTGAGATTACCCCGGGTTACCGTGTAAACCAGCGTGAGCCATCGGCTGCCGTCGCTTTCGGTGGTCCCTGCAACCAAATAATCCTGAGTAGCATCTCGGCCATAAAGAACGCGCTGACCAAAGATCTGATTGGCCCAGACATTACTCCGCCCGCATCCAATCCCTGAACACTCGAACAGCACCTGGGCGCCCCGAGCCTGCAACAAGCGCCGGTAATGATCCCTGGCCTTTGCGCGACTGGAGTCACGGGCGATTTCGTACAGCCGACCTTCGCCCTGGACCGGAAGCCGGGCCATGGTTTCGGAGCGAATTTCATCATTCACTTCCCGAACCGGGCTGAAAAGCACCAGATGTCCGGGTGACCGGATGGTCGTCGTGGTCTCAAGCGAAGACTGGGGAAAAGGGTCAGGCATTACCTCGGGGGTGGCCGCCGTCGCCAAAGGCGCAACGCCGAATGCTGACAGCAGCAAGCACAGGGAGAACAGTTTTTTAGAAAAGATATTATTCATCGCTCAGAAAGTGTTTGATGGCCTCGGAAACCGGGCGCGTATCGCCATCCAGATGGCAATGATGTCCGCCCGGAACATGCGCAATCTTCAGGTTGGCAATGGCTTGACCCCGCTCATCAAGCCCGCCGTGATTGGCCAGCAGACCAGAGTCAGCGCGCACGAACAGGGTCGGCGTCGTAATCGCCCGCAGCGAGGCCATAACCTGATCTTCACTCATCATCAAAGGCGTTGGATGGCGCAGACGCGAATCGGTCCGCCAGACATATCCACCCTGCTCCTGCCTCATGTTGCGTGGGGTTAACGTAAGCGCAGCCTCCGGACTCAGCGGGCTAAGCCCCCCTTCCCTGGCTTTCGCAGCGGTTTCGATATCCGGGTAAATGGTTTGACGCCCTGAGCCCGCAAGTCGCTTCTGAATTGCGCGCCGAAGCTGAGGAATCGTCTGATCGACCGGGCGGCTGATTGCGCCAAGACTGTCGATCATCACCAGCTTCCGAACCCGCTCCGGGAACGCCGCTGCGTAAAGCGCGCAGACAATGCCACCGAGGGAATGACCGACCAGATCAACCCGCTCTTTTCCGCTCGCCAGCAGGTGATTTTCCACCAGTTCCGCCACGTCCGCGACGTAATCCATCAACAGATAGCTTTGCCCGACCGGGCGATGTCCGGATTTGCCATGGCCGGCCATATCAATGGCATACACCTCGGCCAGAGCGGCCAATGCAGGGGCCAACTTGATAAACGTCAGGCTGTTATCCAGCCAGCCATGTAGCATGAGCACCGGAACGTCGTTCGTGGTTTTGCGATCGGCATGCCAGTGCAAGCCTGCGACGTGAACATTCCTGAGCTGCCATTCCGCTTCCCGGAATTCGGTCAAGCTCTCAGATATCTCGGCAGACACGGCGGTATCATTCATACTTGGGTCGCCTTACATCGTGTGCGTGGGGCGATCAGAACTTAGCGACCCCGCCAGATAGGATTCAATTTTGGTACGGGCCGTCTCATCGTCACCATTGAACTGCACCCCGATGCCGGCCGCACGATTGCCTTGGGCACCTTTGGGGGTAATCCAGATCACTTTGCCCGCCACCGGAATTTTTTCGGGCTCATCCATGAGGTTCAAGAGCAGAAAAACCTCGTCTCCCAGTTGGTATTGCTTCTGGGTTGGGATAAATAACCCGCCCTGGCGAATGTAGGGCATATACGCGGCGTACAGAACCGCCTTGTCTTTAATGGTCAGGGTGAGAATGCCACTGCGTGCACCAAATCCGGGCCCCATAACTGACACCTTTTCTTGTCATCTCAATAGGTTGTTGCAGGAACAAAAATCCCTGTCTTTTCGCAATCATAGCAGTTGTTTGTCAGGAAGGCGCTATCACAGGTCATCAACCGGCTCGACGTTTTACAGGCATCAACTTCTGCCAGGCAATCAACAATCGACTCGCCTCCAGTTCGGGGTTGGCATTATAGACACCAGCCTCCCGAGCCTCCTTGACCATATCCAACAGCTTATGGGCGCGCCATGTTGGATTCGACCGCGCAAGGAAGCCAAGCATTTCTTCTGCTTCCGTATCGATCGCTGAGCCACCCAGGCTCAGCCTTGCCAGGTCAGCTGCCCAGCCTTCGAATAACCAGAGGCTGTCTTCCAGCCCCAGCGCCTTGAATGCCTTGGCCGCTTCCGCTACCGGCACGCGCCCCTTCATGAACTGCTTGAACTGATCAAACGCCTTATCACGCAATCCGATAAACTCACCCGTGGCATATTCCAATGCCAGCCTCGGCGCGTTGCCGGAGAGCATTAACGCTTTTGCCAGTACCTGAGCGGAGGGCCGGGCCGCCTCATCCAGGGCCTGAACCTCACCCACTAGCCAGTTGTTGGCTGCCTCCATGTCCGGCGTAGGTATGGTAACGGTCTGGCACCGCGAACGAATCGTCGGCAAAAGTGGCCGCCCGCTTTCCTGCAGGAGCAATAGGGTGACATCCGGCTGAGGCTCTTCCAGGGTTTTAAGCAGCGCATTGGCCGCGTTGATGTTGAGCTGGTCAGCACGATCAATAATCGCGACTTTTCGCTGGGCCACCTGGGGCGACGCCACCGCAAAAGACGACAACGCTCTCACCTGATCAACCTTTACCATCCGGGACTTCTCCGGTGCGTACGCACGGAGATCCGGGTGGGTGCTTGCTGCGAACAGTTCACACTGTTTACAGCGCCCACAGGCACCAGGCTCACCCGCCTCGCCGGTAGTTGGTGCATCACACAACAGTAATTCCGCCACTGCCTGGGCCCAAGCGCGTTTACCCACACCACGTTCACCCGTAATGATCAGGGCATGGGGCAACCGGCCTGCAGACCATTGGCTTCGAACCGTGGCCCAGGCCCGTGATTGCCAGGGCATATTGCGTGCGTTATCGGTCAAGAACGTTTTCCCATGGTTGAATGTCGGCGCCGAAGCTGTTTTTTCATGGTCTGCAACAGGCGCCGCAGACGTTTGAGCTCGCGATCGCGACCCGCAGACGAGCCAACGCTATAGTAATGGCTGTTAATGCTGTGGGCAAAAAGCCGGGCGGATTCGGCAACAGCAGGTTCAGCCTTTGCCAACCTCAAAGCCAACGTTGATGGTGTCTCGCCGACCCGTACCGGCACTCCGGCCTTTGCGCTCAAGTGGTGCCAGCCGCCGATGATGCGCAGGAAGGCATCGCGGGATCCGCCGCGACGCATCTGCCAGGCGGAAACCAGCCCGGCTATCAGTAAGCCCACACCGACGATACCGGCAGTCAGGTAACCGAGCTCCCGCATGCCAAAGCTGCCGGGAAGACGGGACATCAGATTCATCTGGGTTTGCCCCTGATACCCCACAATCCAGCGCTGCCACTGGTAATTGATCCGGTCCAGCTGGAGGCTGGCCCACTGAATCACAGCAATATCGGCATAGCGCTGAGGCGATGCCCAGTTGTTCTCAAGGAACGAGCCTTCATCCGCAACCGCATCCCGCAATCCCGATTCAATTCGGCTTGGGGCTATGGCGGCGGTCGGATCAATCCGGACCCACCCTCTGTCACCAACCCATGCCTCAACCCAGGCGTGGGCATCGTACTGGCGGACGATCAGGTAATCGCCACCGGCGCCAGGCGCCCCGCCCTGATACCCCACAACAACCCGCGCGGGAATGCCGGCAGAGCGCAGCAAGAACGTGGTGGCTCCTGCGTAGTGGGCACAGAAGCCGCGACGGGAATCGAACAACAAGTTATCGATGCCGTTGTCGCCCATGGTGGGCGGCCTGAGCGTGTAAAAGTAAGGTTGTTCCCGGAATCGGGTTAACAGTGCTTGAACCAACTCGATGTCACCATATTGGCTGCGCAGCTCACGAGCGAACTGTCGGGCGCGGGGATTGCCCGTCGCCGGCAGCTGGAGGTAGCGCCGCCGCTGCTCGTAGGTCAGGAATTTACGACCCTGATCACCTGGCTCTTCGCGAGCCAGGCGATACCGCACCGAGGTATCTGCCGGCCGTCTAAACCGAAAGAGATCTTCAGCCTCCTCAACGACATTGCTCGAGACTGCCCGCGAATCTTCCAACGCGAAGGCCCAACGCTGGTCGGTTGGCTCAAGAAGCACGTCGTACTGGCCGGACTCAAGCTCCCCGACACCGCCATCCAGGGCGACCCGTCCCGGATGCTGGAGTGGATCGCGGTCGCGCTGCCGCCAGGTTTCACCATCAAGATAGTCCAGGATCAGCCCTCGCCAATACCTATCCCGGTAAGCCGGCATCTGTCCGCCAAAGGTGGCTCGGAACGCGCGCTCACTGCTCTGAGCCAGATTTGAGATATCACCTGGCCGCATGGTGTCACTGATGCCCGTCCTGGCCTGGCCGGACACCAGGGGCACACTCCAAAGTGGCTCCATGCGCGGGAAAAACACAAACAGCAGAACGACAATGGGCAGGGTTTTCAGCAACATCAGGCCCAGCCTTTTCCAGCCTGCCTTCACGCTGCCAGGAAGATCCGGCGCGTTGATGATCTGCAAACCGACTAAGAGCAAGGCAACCGCGAGGATATTGACGAGGCTCCAATGGATTTCCTGATGAAACAGAAAATTCACGGTGCCCAGATAGGCAAGGATGAAGAACAGCACGTAGAAATCGCGCACGGTTCGGGTCTCAAGCCACTTCAGCCCCACCGCCAGCACGAAAAACGATGCTGCCGTATCCACGGTAAAGCGCCCCTCGACCGTGGTAATATAGACCGCAACCAACACCAACATAATGCCGGTTCGCAGCCACCGCCCTGGCAGACGAACATGGCCGAACTGTGCCGCCCCGCGCCATCCGGCCAGCACCAGGCAGGCGGCTATCAGCCAAATGGGCAGGCGATCCAGTTGCGGCGTGAGCAAAATTGCAAAACTGCCGAACAGCCACAACAAGGCCCGGGAAGGCAATCCGGTTTCGACACCATCTGCGGCCACCAACTCAGAACTATTACCAGAGACCTTCATGCACGCCTCCGCTGGGGGCCATCGGCCTCATCGGATTCAGACTGCCGGCTACCGTGTCGTTCTGTCATCGCATCCCTTGGGCGCTCCTCTCCCCACACCGCCAGCGCACGGAGACAGCGGCTTACATGGGATGAGCCAGAATCTGGTTCGATGACCTGTCCAGGCAAACTTAAACCAAAACGGGCACCGGTCCGTTCACGCTCGTTTACGAGCCACGCAAGGTAGCTAAGCCGAAGTTCGTAATCAGCGCCGGGAAAGGCATTGAAGTCCAGCCAATGAGGGCTGCCCCGTTCGCCCTCCCAATCGGCAACGACCATTTGGCCGCTCCTGGCGTAACGTTTCCACATTACCCGCTGGCTGGGGTCACCCTCACGCCATGGTCTCAAGTCCGCATGATCGTTGCCAGGCGCTGGGTTGGTCTGCTCGGTTTCATCGCCAGCTTCGATGGTACTGGCTACCTCTGGTGCCGCCAGTGGCCTCGGTGAAACAATGCCGGACGATACCGGCCTGATCCAGGACCAGGCCTTGAGAAGACCAAAGGGAAAGCGGGTTTCGACACGAATTCTCTCAGGCCGGAGGTAACCCCGGTATGCAGAGGGTACGGGCAAAGTCATGTCCTTCGACTGACCCGCCTTGATATGAGTAGCCCCCAGACTGAATTCCTCGCACGACAACATGATGGCAACAGCGTCATCACGCCCGGCCGTTGCACGAAACCGGAACGGCACTTCATCACCGGCTACGCCTTCGCCGGGTTGAACCAATGCCAGCTGAAGCCCCGACAGGTTGCGATGAGTCTGATGCATGGCACCGACAAAGACCGCGCCGAGCAGGAAGGTAACCAGGTAGATCAGGCTGTTCTGATAATTGATGCCGGTGATGAGCATGATCAGCAGTAAAATGCCGAACACCACACCGGCCCCGGTCGGCAAAATGAAAATATTCTTCTGACTGAATGTCTGAACGTCGGAACGGGGAAGTCTCCGATTCACCCAACGCTGCCAGCGTTCTGATACGTGGTTTTTCATGGTGCCCTTGAGGCGACAAAATGCATTAAAAGTTCCGACAACATCCTCTGGATCGTCGCTCCTCCCTAACAATACCCGATTTGAATCGAATCTGATCACAAAGCAACAAAAACCAACTTGAAAAGCTGTCGGACAAACCGAATACTGACTATGGAGCGGACGGTTTCTGTTGTGATGTCAGAAGCCTGCATTCGCAGCCTTCAATCCTGCAAGCCTAAAAAGGACCTGACTATGAGACGCTTGAATCTGCTTGCCGCCGCAGTTGCCGGGATCACTGCGTCCCTGCCTGCACTGGCGGGTGTCCAGGCCCTCACCTCAGATGAAATGGTAGAGACGTACGTCAAGGATTCTGCCGTTATCATTGTGCCCAAGAAACAGCAGAAATCGGAAGCAGACCGCAAGCGCGTCATCCGCGCACTGACCATTTCCCCCGGCGAGCCGGTTCTGACCGAGGCGGAGGAAGAGGCGTACCGGGAAGCCCTGCAGCGATACGTCGAAGAAGGCAGGAAGGACGCGTTGGCAAGTGCGGAAGAAGAATTCCTGAGACGAGCCCTATTGCTGCCCCAGGAAGAATTGGCAAGGGCCCAGCCGCCGGCTGAGTTCACGCCAACGATCCCGCCTATTATTTTTGGGCAGCAGGCGGAAATTCCCGATGAACCGTTCACCCAGACCTTTCTGAACGATCAGCTGGGCATTGGCTTTGACGGACAGAACCTGAACTTCTCAATCGGCAATCCGCCGGGTATCGATCGGATCCAGATCCCACAGGCCATAAACGAGGGGCCAATCAGCTTGACCCCGAGACCGGGTGGTGGGTTTGATCTTTCGATTGCGGTGCCGGATCAATAATTGGCATCGCGACTGCTGGCCCTAAATAGTCATGCTAAAAAGAGCTAGTCGCTAGGTGAAGTTCAAGATGCTGAAAGGGATGAAGATTTAAGACTGAAGACAACTAGGTGCGAGAAGTTAGTGGTTTAGCGTAATGGCCGTATCGGTCACCCGAACATTGTCCAAAGTGACTGCTCCAAGGCCCACGCCCCCTATCGACAGATTACTCATTCCAATGTCGGCCGCAAAGTTATGCACCTCTATGGTCACAGTGTCCCTGCCGATGCCTGACTGTGCAGCTGAAAGAGGTCGGAAGGTGGAATCCAGCACCGCAAATCCTGCCAGCTCCGTTCCCTTAACGTATCCACCCTCAATCCCAACGGTATTAGCGCTAGTGTCCGCTGTCAGATTCTCAATGGTGAATTCCGAGTAGGTACTGACGCCTTGTGATGAACCGTCAGCGGCAGGCGGATTTACTCTACGTCGAATTTCTTTCAGGAAACCCCACGCCTCGAAATGGGTGAACAGGGCAGTTTGTCTGGCATCGGAACTCTCCAGGGTCACACCATCTGCGCGGAAACCCCAGTCGATTTTGTCAGAGATTCCAGGCTGCCAGACCACGTCCAACACACCATCGGAATCAATATCCAAGGTCATTTTGGTGTCATCAAAATTTACGCCATACCCTTTGCTTAGGCCTGCCTGTGTAACACCCGCACCGCCCATGGTGATGCCATCCACCTGATAGGCGCCTGCATTTTCGAACCGGAATTGGCCGAGGGTGGTATGACCGGCGTACTCGACGGTGAGGCCCGCCTGAGCTACAACACCCGAAAGCTCGTCGTCAGCAACTGGTTTTAGATCTGCCAGTACGCCGCCAGATCCTGAAACCGCAGTGGCCAGAACGCCAAACCTTAAAAGTGAAACCATATCACCTCCGGAAAGACTGTAAGCAGGGTCGACAGAAACGCAAATTCAGAATCACGAGTGGAAAGCTAAAACGACGCCCTCACAAAGGGCGTCGTTGGTCTTCTCACTATGGCAAAACTTAGTGACCGTAGATGACCATGTCGGCGCGAACGGCCAGGTCGGTCATGTATACGTTACCGATGTTATCGGCACCACCTGTGTTGATGTTCAACAGGTCGAGGTCACCAGAGAAGTCCTGAACGTTCACACGTAGAGCATCGATAGTAGCTGCGCCGGTGTCATAAGCTTCAGCCACGCTTACGTCCACCTGAGCGTGCGCAAAGCTGGTACCCAGGCCAGCGACCTGAGAAGCACCACGGCTGTTGTGCAGCTCGAAGTCCAGGCTGGTGCCGATAAACGGCATGGTCAGGTTACCATCGGCATTGAAGTAAGCATTGATGTTCAGATTGTTGCTTTCTTCGTGGATCAAAACGTCGATCGGGCCCAACAAACCGTCGATGCTCAGATTGGAAACCAGAACGGTACCGGCGTCACCAGCGGAGTTCAGGTTGCCCACTGAGCCAGTGGATTTGGCCAGCGCAATTTCACCAATGCTCAGGTTGAAATCTACCGGAACGCCACTCTGCGAACGCAGGGCGATAACCAGGTCACCGTCAGTGATTGCCTGGGGAGTTTCAATTGTCGGATCGACGGTAAAGCCGGCACCGCCGAGGTAAGTGGCACCGAAGGCAGGTACGCCCAAGTCAGTACCGTCACCCGCCACATCGATGGTCAGGCGGATATCGTCAAGGTCAGTACCAGCCTGACCGGACAGGCTTACGCCGGAGAACGACAGAAAACCCTTGTCTTCGTAAGCGATCTCGCCGATCGACACGTTAGCAGTCAGGTCGATGGTCACACCTGCCTGACCTGTGACAGCACCCATGCTGGCGTCGTTGAGAGCTTGCATTTCCGCGTTGGCGGCAAACGGGGCGGCAGCAACGGCGGCTACCAGAGCGATTTTCTTCAGGCCTTTCATACTAGATCTCCTAGAATTTTATTTTTTTCTTCAACAGTCATTTCCTCTGACTGCGAGATCAGTCTGTCAGACCGTTACAACCCAAACTGCGAGGTGAAGCACATTTCAGTAACGGATTGTCACACAAACTTACGATCCGATAATTTTTGTGACGGACTCCGCTTACTGGGATGAACCGGTTCCGTTTTGACCAAAAACGATCGGCGCGTACTTCTTGACAGCACCCTCGTGGAAGGTCACGCCGTTGGAGGACACCGTGTACTCAGACGCCACAACCTCGGCATGCCCACCCAGATATTCCAGTTCAATATTGACCTGTTCGGTCGAGGAATCCTTGCTGGGCTTGTAGTCGTATACCACGGCCGAGCCCAAGATCCGCCCTTGCTGAGCTTGCATAGTTAGCGCCTTGCGGACGGAGTTCAGTACCAGTTGACCATTGACCCCGATCAGCGGTTCACCCGGAGGCACGGCCCAAACGTAACGAACGCTGCCATCTGGCATCAGTGCCGCCCCGAATGGTGCGAAATCGTCATGGTTTTCGATGATGCCTTTGGTTTTGTTAGTGACATGCTGCAACAGATACTGAGTATTCGCCCGGATTTCTGTGGCAATCTGCTCAGGGGTGGGTTGTTGGATCTCCTCCGCGCTTAAAGCCGGTTGACTGAGCCCAACAGCCATGGCTGTCACCCCAAGGGCAAAAGCACGCCGGAAACTTAACCGAGGTGTCAGAAGAGCCTGAGCCGATGAGTGCAGGCGGGATAAAACGGAGGACTGGAAGCCAAGCATCATAGTTCTTATTCCTTTTGCTGAGCGTAATAAATGCCTGAACCCTGCTCAGTGAAGTAAAATGCGCTTCAGAACGCAGGGTACGAGCACTATTAGATCAGCGTGACTTACCCGGAAACAACGTTCTAACTGTGCACGGCTTATCACTTCAGAGATTATTTAAGGAATTCATTTTGAGCTCGCCATCGTTAGCGACCCTGTCCCGAGAAGCCTATGAGCGCCTGTTGAGGCATGCCTCCCGCGCGGAGGACTTTGCTTACATCGGTAGCGAAGGCGCAGGGAATGCGCGGGGCAAGATGAGAGGTTTCACCGCTCTGGCGCAGCAACATCTTCAG
This sequence comes from Marinobacter alexandrii, assembly GCF_005871205.1. Taxonomy (GTDB): domain Bacteria; phylum Pseudomonadota; class Gammaproteobacteria; order Pseudomonadales; family Oleiphilaceae; genus Marinobacter; species Marinobacter alexandrii. The sequence continues at coordinate 112,840 of NZ_SWKM01000015.1, forward strand.
TTAAATGATCTTGCCCAAGCACCCGTGGACTCAATCGCTTCTAAGATGACAGAGCCAATGGAGAAGTACGCCATTGCAGAGACCCGGAGCGGCAATTACTTGCTGGGAGGCTGGTACGGAGTGCTGGCCTATGAATTCGGTTTACAACGGGAATCAAAACTCAGCGGGCTGGGTAAGGAAATGGCTTTTCCGGTACTCTTCGCCGGCTTCTACCTGTGGGCGGCAAGCTACGATGCCGAATCAGACACCTGTTACCTCTGGATTCATCCGGACTGCCCGCAGCATACCCGCGACACACTTACCGACTGGATGTCCCGAGACGACGGCGACGAGCACCCCCGATGGCAAATTGTTAACCGGTTCACGCCCAGCCAGACCAAAGCCAGTTTCATAGACAATGTTGCCACGATTCATCGTTACATTCATGCGGGAGACTGCTATCAGGCCAATCTCTCTCAGGAATTTAGCGCACGCTACACCGGAGAGCCCTGGGCTGCATTTCAATCTCTAGCCGAAGCCTACGCTACGCCCTACAGCGCGTTCATCAGAGTTGGGCGTCACTCCGTCCTTTCTCTATCGCCCGAGCGTTTTTTTGAGATCCAGGGCCGCACCATTTCCACTAGCCCGATTAAAGGTACCCGCCCAAGAGGAGGAACCGAGGAGCAAGACAACGCGTACGCCGAGGAATTGCAGGCCTCAGAAAAAGATCGAGCCGAAAATCTGATGATTGTCGATCTGCTGAGGAATGACTTGAGCGTGAACGCCAAGGTGGGCAGCGTGCAGGTGGAAAAACTCTTCGCTCTCGAATCCTATCGCAATGTGCACCATCTGGTCAGCCACATTCGGGCCGATCTGGCTGACGATGTCTCCCCCATCAAAGCACTGATGGATGCCTTTCCGGGAGGCTCGATTACCGGAGCACCCAAAATCCGGGCTATGGAAATCATCGACGAACTTGAACCCCATTGGCGGGGCCCTTACTGCGGTTCGGTGTTCTATTGGGGACTGGATGGCTCACTGGACAGCAACATTGCCATCCGAACCATGCTGTGCGATGGCGAGGGCACCATTCGCTGCTGGGGTGGCGGTGGAATCGTTGCCGATTCCGACCCTGAGAGCGAGTACCAGGAAACCCTGACGAAGGTTAAGCCGTTGATGGACTTCCTGGAGAATCTCTAGGGGGCCGGTAAAAGCCCCCTAACCTTTCCTAATGCTCAACTCCTGAAGCTCAACTCCTTATGCACAACTAAACGCTGTGCACCGCACTCGCCTTCAAGAATTCCTGCCTCAAATCATCAAAGTTATGCACCGCGGGATACTGCGGGAACTCCTCGATGACATTCTGAGGGGCGTGAAACAGAATGCCTGCTTCAGCCTGGCCCAGCATGGTGGTGTCGTTGTAAGAATCACCGGCTGCAATTACCCGGTAGTTCAGCAACTGGAATGCCCGCACTGACTGGCGCTTGGGGTCGCGCTGGCGCAGCAGATAATCGGTAATCTGGCCGTTCTCAGCTACTTCGAGCTTGTGGCAGAGCAGCGCGGGGAAACCGAGCTTGGCCATTAACGGCATGGCGAACTCATAGAAAGTGTCGGAAAGAATCACCACCTGGAAGCGTTGACGCAGCCAGTCGAGGAATTCACGCGCACCCGGCAGCGGGTCCAGCTCCCCGATGACTTCCTGAATCTGCGGAAGGCCATAACCGTGTTGATCCAAAATCTTCAGGCGCTGGGTCATCAGTACGTCGTAATCAGGAATATCCCGTGTGGTCGCCTTGAGCTCTTCGATGCCGGTTTTTTCGGCGAAAGCGATCCAGATTTCCGGAATCAGTACTCCTTCAAGGTCAAGGCATGCAAGTTCCACAGTGGTCTCCCGATAAACAGTTGAATGCGCGGAAGCGGATGCTCCGGCTTGGATAGCGCCGTATGATAAAAAAAACAGCCGCGGAATGCATCGGGCATATCCATATAGATGCTCATTCCTTCAAGGTATGAGGCATTTAATGGTAGTCTTTTCACTCATTTAGATCAGGTACTGAAAAGCAATGACTGACATTCAGAAGCTCCGGGACGAACTTGAAGGCCAGAGCCCACGCGCCATTCTCAAGGCCGCGCTGAAAAAGTACGACAACATCGCTATCTCGTTCAGCGGGGCCGAAGACGTCATTCTGATTGAAATGGCGCACCGTTTGACCGACAACCTGCAGGTATTCACCCTGGACACCGGTCGTCTGCATCCGGAAACCTACGAATTCATTGAGCGTGTGCGCAAACACTACGGCATCAATATCGAGGTTCTGTTCCCCGATGCGGACGAAGTTCAGGATTTGGTGAACCGGAAAGGCCTCTTCAGCTTTTTCGAAGACGGGCACTCTGAGTGCTGTGGCATCCGCAAGGTCAATCCACTAAGGCGCAAGCTCGCCACCGTGGATGCGTGGATAACTGGCCAACGCAAAGACCAGAGCCCTGGGACCCGTAACGACGTACCCGTGGTTCAGGAAGACACCGCCTTCTCGACAGAATCCAAGACGCTGATCAAGTTCAACCCGTTGGCGAATTGGACGTCAAAGGAAGTCTGGGACTACATCCGGATGTCGGAAGCGCCCTACAACAAGCTGCACGAAAAAGGATTTGTCAGTATTGGCTGCCAGCCCTGCACGCGCCCAATCCTCCCAGGCCAGCACGAGCGAGAAGGACGCTGGTGGTGGGAGGAGGCGACCAAAAAGGAATGCGGGCTGCACGCCGGTAACCTGATCGCCAAGGAGTAGGCGGCCTTAATACCCTTCCACTGTTCCCAGCCTATCGATGCATGCCCACCTGACTAATAGGTGGGCAGCTCAATATCCTTGAACAGCTCTTCGATTTCCGACCGGCTGCCCTGATGGGCAACGGCTTCGTCGACCCGCTCCCGGGTCAGATGCGGCGCAAATCTTTCGATAAAGTCATACATATAGCCCCGCAGGAAAGTGCCTTTCCGGAAGCCTATGCGGGTTACGCTGGGGCGGAACAGCTTTCTGGCGTCCAGGGCAACCAGATCCGGATCGGCCTTTGGATCGAATGCCATGCTGGCAATGATACCCACACCAAGTCCCAAGCGAACATAAGTCTTGATCACATCGGCATCAGCCGCGGTGAACACCACTTTTGGCGTTAGTCCCTGGGACTGGAACGCCTCATCAAGTTTCGACCGCCCAGTGAACCCAAAGACATAGGTGACCAACGGATATTCAGCCAGCTCGGCCAAAGTAAGCTCATCCATTTTCGCCAACGGATGATCCTTCGGCACGATGACACTGCGGTTCCAGCGGTAGCAAGGCATCATGATCAGATCGTTAAACAGCTCCATGGCCTCGGTCGCGATGGCGAAGTCCACTGCGCCATTGGCCGCCATTTCAGAGATCTGCATCGGTGTGCCCTGGTGCATGTGCAATGACACGTCCGGGTAGGATTCAATAAAACCGCTGATGATTGGCGGCAGCGCGTATCTTGCCTGGGTATGGGTGGTGGCGATGCTCAGGTCGCCCTGGCGCTGGTTACTGAATTCCTGGGCAATTTTCTTGATGCCTTCGACCCGCCGGAGAATTTCACCGGCTTCCCGGATGATAATCTCACCACCCGGAGTAATTCGGGTCAGGTGCTTGCCGCTACGGGCAAACACTTCCAGGCCGAGCTCATCCTCAAGCAAACGTATTTGCTTGGAAATGCCCGGCTGGGAAGTAAAAAGACTTTGAGCGGTTGCGGACACATTCAGGTCGTGGTGAGCGACCTCCCAGATATATCGCAACTGTTGTAATTTCATTGAACCTGTTGCTCCTGAATTCCCGGTATTCGGCTGGTTGCGGACTCAACCCGCTTCGCCCAAGCGTACGCATAAAAAGTATATTTTTCATTCTTTTTTAGAATAGGCGATCTCTGCCTTTTAGTTTAGACCAAAATTGCATTACAACCGCCCCAGGCAAGGCCCTTCTGTGATTTCGACGCTTGACTTGGCTGTGGCAAAGCACACAATCCGTTATCGACACTTGTTGTTACCGGGAACCCCATGCTGTTGACCACCAAATTCCTTCGGCCAACGACCGACCGACGCGCGGTCCATCGCGATCGGTTGAGTTCATTGCTGAAGCCTGCGAGCCCCAAAAGGCTGAATCTGGTGATCGCCCCTGCCGGTTTCGGGAAAACTACCCTAGCAAGCCAGTGGTGCGCCGAAACGCCCTCCCCCACAGCTTGGCTGTCGCTGGACGAACATGACGACGAGCCCCGCCGGTTTTGGCAATATATTATCGGCGCTTTCGAATACGCTGGACTGGCTGGGTTGGCGGACTGCCGGAAACAACTCAGCCAAGTTGATGGAAATACCGCCTCTGGTGCAATAACCGGTCTGCTGAATCTACTGTCGGCGGATGCCAGTCCCTGGTTGCTGGTGTTGGATGACTTCCATTTTATCCGGAATACCCAGATTCTCAGGGATTTCGCTTACTTCGCCGACTACTTGCCACCCGAAATTACCGTCACCCTGGCCTCCCGAACCGAACCGGCGCTGCCGCTGTCACGCTGGCGGGTTCGGCGCTGGGTACAAGACGTTCATCCCGGATTGCTGGCGTTCTCAGAGGAGGAATGCCGTCGTTTCTTCCAGGACACCATGGGGCTCAGCCTGTCCGAAGCCGATGTCCGGTCCATTTGTCGAAAAACCGAAGGCTGGGTTGCGGCGATGCAGCTCACAGCCCTATCCGGCACCGGACAAAAGAGCCCCGAACTACCCGCATGGACAGGTTCCGGGTTACCGGAACCGCAACTGGATATCGACGAGAGTCAGATCAGCGATTACGTACTCACCGAGGTACTGGAACAGCAACCCGAGGAGTTGATCCAGTTTCTCCTGGATACAGCCTGTTGTCCTCGGCTGAGTGCATCCTTGTGCGATGCCATCCGGGCAACCACCAACAGCCAAAAGCTCCTGGAGACGTTGCTCAGCCAGAATCTCTTCCTGATCCCCCTGGACACCGACAATCAATGGTTCCGCTATCACGACCTGTTCCGGGACGCACTGCTCCAACGGCTAAAGCAAACTGATCCCAATCGGGCGCAGGCGCTCTGGCGCAGTACCATCGAGTGGCTTCTTGACCATGGCCATGTCCAGGACGGCATCAGCCAAATCGTCCATCAGGGCGACCGGCATTGGCTTGCGGCGGTTCTGGCGGAGCATGGCAACAACCTCATTCATGGCGGCTATCACCTTCCGGTACTGGATTGGCTCGACTTCCTGCCGGAGTCCCTGACCGAAGACAGCCCCCAACTGCAAATGCTCCGGATCTGGGGCCGGTTCTTCGCCAACCGGCTTGATACCCTGGACCCGCTTCTTGGCAGCCTTGAGGACTTACTTGATCGACGGGTTGCCGACTCTCATCCGGACGCCGAAGGTGCCCTCGGCCTGCAGAGTGAAATATCCCTGGTCCGCTCCTACCTGGCCCGCACTCGTAGTGACGATAAAAGCGCCAGCGATTTAACCCGGCAGGTCCTGGAGGACATCGATCACACCCGCATTCCGCTGAAATCCGTCACCTACTATGGCGTCGGGCTGGACTACTTCGGCAAAGGGCTGCTGATGGAGGCCGAGGATGCCCTGCAATCGGCCGTCCGTTATGGTCAGATCGAGCACAAGCCGAGCACGGTTCTGTCCAGCGGCGGCCTATTGGCGTGGATTCAGTACAACCGCGGCGACATTGAGCTGGCTCTGGGCAGCTGCACCGACATCCGCCGATGGGTGGACAAACATTACTCCGATCCAAGTCAACCTCGACTGATCTCATGCTGGCAAAACAGCGCCCTGGCCGAGATCTACCGGGAACGCAACCAGCATTCACTTGCGGCGACCCATCTTGCGCCCTTGCTGGAGCATGTACACCGTGGCACCGAGCCGGGGCAACACGTCATCATCCAGTACGTGCGCGGACACCTCGCGTTCAGTGAAGGTCGCTTTACGGATGCCATAGAAGCGCTGGAGGACGCGGCCCAGGTGGGACGCAAACGGCGGGAGCACATCGTCTTTGAACCACCCGCCAGTTCGGCCCTTTTAGCCAGATGTTACCTGGCCTTGGGCGACCTTGAACAAGCTGAGGCGTGTCTGGATGTGGCAGAGACGGAGCCGACGACTAACCCTCTGAACCGGGAACAGAACCTGATTAGTCTTGCTCGCCTGAAGGTGGCCCAGAAGCAGCCAGAGCGGGCCCAGGAAATTCTGAGTGCCCTGTTACCGGCGGCAGAGCGTAATGCCCACAACCGCCACCTTGTTGAGATCTTGCTGGTTTACGGCGAGGCACTCGATCTTCAGGACCGGGCGCAGGAAGCTTGTGAAATGCTAAATCGAGCTGTGCGGAAGGCATCAGAGGCGGGGTTCATGGGCCTGTTTATTGAAGAGAGCCCGCGCCTGCGTAACATGCTTCGGCAACTGACCTTACTCAAGACACCCGGAAGTTGGTTCCGGGAGCTTAGGCAAGTGCTCGACAGGCAGACTGACACGGCCCCTATTGAGGTTTCGCCGGAACCAAGAATAGCCCAGACACCCGGCAGCGCGGCAACCGTTTTGCCGGAACCCCTTAGCCAACGGGAGATGGAAGTCCTGGCTTTGATCCACGAAGGGCACGCCAACAAGCAGATTGCCGCTCGTATGGACGTCGCACCTGCCACCGTGAAAGCCCACATCCGCAATCTCTACGGTAAGCTCGGTGTGGGCCGGCGTACCGAGGCGCTGGCAAAAGCACGGGAGCTGGGCTTGCTTACAGGCTGACTAACGGAGCTGCTTTTGTGACGAGAATCACATTTTGGCCGGACATAGAACACCGACTACGCCCTTTGGACGATCCGTTTACGCCCCCTAAGCCCCTATTATGATTTTAACGGTGAGGGAAACCTTACCTGGAATTCTGAAACTTCAGGCCTTCAGACTTCTAGTTCCGCGTTGTTTCGACGCCCTGGGTTCGAAAGAACCCCTTTAATAAGAGCCACGCCCTATGGGATGGCTCTTTTTTTATGATCAGTATTCGATCACGCGGCGAAATGGGGGCAGCGCGTCCAGCAACAGCTGGCCATAGCGTCGTGCAATGATGCGGCGGTCGAGGATGGTGACGCGGCCAGTATCCTGCTCTGTTCTCAGCAGTCGGCCGACCGCCTGCACCAGTTTGATCGAGGCGTCGGGAACGGTAATTTCCATGAATGGATTGCCACCTCGCTGGGTCACCCACTCCGCCAGGCTCGCCTCGATCGGATCATCTGGCACCGAGAACGGCAGCCGGGTAATAACCACGTGGTGCAGGTACTTGCCCGGCAAGTCAATTCCCTCGGCAAAACTGGCCACACCAAACAGCACACTCGGGCGCCCCTCATCTACCCGACTGCAGTGCTGGCGCAGAACCTCGCCCTTGGCCATGTCATCCTGGGTGATGATCAGGTCCGGGTACTCGGGCGCCAGCGCATCGCGCACCTGCTGCATCTGCCGGCGCGAGGTGAACAGTACCAACGTCGCCTTCTCGCCAGCCCACAGATTCGGCAACCGCTCCACCAGCGCATCCGTGAAGGTATCATCGGTCGGCATGATCGACATGGCGGGAACTTCCACCGTGGCCATTTCTCCATAGCGGAATGAACTGGGTACCACCAGATAGCGGCTGGATTCGGGCAGTCCGGCACGGGCGCGCAGACGATCGAAGCGCCCCAGCGCCGTAAGCGTGGCACTGGTCAGAACCGAGCCGTAAGCTCTGGACCAAAGCCGGGAATACAGCAGGCTGTCCGCCAGCACTGGCGAACTGTAGAGGGTAATGTCCTCGGCGTGATCCCAACGCTGCCTGACCGCCCAGCGAGCCGGAGCCGGACTCTTGTAGCCGGTGCGCTTCTTGGCAGCACCCTCGGCTTCATCCGATTCCGTTTCGTTTTCAGTCGGCTTAGCGTCGCCCTGCTCGCACCAGGCGACCCAGAGCCGGAGCTGGTCCTCCGCCCGACTGTGAAATGACCCGATCACCGGATACCAGGCCTCGGCGGTATCCCGGTCAATCTCATGGTCTTTGCGTTCATCAAACGCGCCCTGAAGCTCATCGGCCAGGGCGCCGAGGTGGCGCACCAGATTGGCGGTGGCAATGCGGGCTTCGGCGGAAAGTTGGGCCAATGCCTCCGGCAATGCGCCTTCCGGATACCGCCACTGGGCGGTGCGGCGCTCTTCGTTGAATTCCCACCCGGTGTTTTGTTCGGCCTCGTCGTAAACCCGGGTCAATACCTGATCGACTTCACGCGACGCTCCGCTGATCCGGTCCAGGGTCTTGGTACCCTGGGTACCCGGCGCGAGGAACGGCTGCATTTTGGTCAGGGCCTGGGACAACTGCTTTAGCCACTGGCGAGTGGAGTTCAACGGAACCGACGCGGCAAAGTGATTCAGGGCCTTGTCCGGCAGATGGTGGGCCTCATCGAAAATGAACAGTGCGTTTTCCGGTTCAGGCAGGATGGCACCGCCACCCAGGGCCAGGTCCGCTAACACCAGGTCGTGATTGGCCACGACAATGTCGGCGTCATCGAGGTCCTTACGGGCGTCGAAAAAAGCGCAGCTGTCGAAATAACTGCAATGGCGGTTGGTACATTGGCGGTGATCGGTGGTTACCTGTCGCCAGACATCGTCCGGGATTTGCTCGGGCCAATGGTCGCGATCGCCGTCCCATTTTCGGGATCCGTAACTCGCCAGCATCTCTTCAAAAAAAGCCCGGGTACCAGGCTCCTCACCTTTGGGGCCGTCGAGCAGGAACAAGGGCATGGTATCGCTGTCGCCATTGCCCTCATCGTGAAGCCTCGCTTCCAGTCTCGACATACAAAGATAGCGACCCCGGCCCTTGGCCAGAGTCCAGCTGAAATTCATGTTGCTGTGCTTGCGCAGATCCGGCAGATCCTTGAGCACAATCTGGTCCTGCAGGGCTACGGTGGCCGTGGAAATCACCAGCGTCTTGCCCAGGGCTTTCGCCACGGGTATCGCAGCAATCAGGTACGCCAGGGTTTTTCCGGTACCGGTACCGGCCTCGACTACGCAAGCCGAGGCTGGCGAGGTGCGCTGGCCGTCGTTCTCGGTGATATCGCCCATGTACCGGGCAATCTCCGCGATCATCAGCCGCTGGCCATAGCGCGCCCGCACGTCCTTGCCTGCAAGAACGTCCCGGTAACCCTGCTGAATCTGCTGTTTAATTTCGTCGGTTAACGCCATCAGCGCGGGCTCACCCAGTCGCGGACGATCCCGACCCGGAAACGCTGACCCTGCTTGCTGAGCACCACGCCATCCTGGGTAATGCTTTCCACCCGAAGCCCTGAGAAGCTGTCACCCCGGCGCAGGTAGTTGCTGTTGATCATGACGCGACTGGCGAAAGGATCCGAGGCGTAGATGTGGCTGTTGAAGGTCAAGTCAGGAACACTCTTTTGGAAAGAAAGGGGAAGTTCAACCAGGTGCGGTACCCTGCCAGCCGGCGCCGGGGCTCGCAATACCGAATTGTCGCGAGTGGCTTCAGCAGCAGGCACGATGATCGTCGGCCGCTCTCGCGGGTCGGCGTTTGACGCAATACTGCCACTCTCTGCCAACGGCTCGTCCGCTTGCGCCTTGACGGGACTGGAGGCAGGTTCGGGCTCAGGCTCGGACACCTCCGCCTGAGCAGATTGCGTTTTAACGTCCGGCGGCGGCGCCTCATCGCTGACAACACTGGCAGCCTGCTCGGGCGCTGGCACTGCAACTACGGATTCCGCCTGAGGCCAGAAAAGCACGGCCAAAACTCCGGCATTTACAACCAGCGCCAGCGCAAGCCAGCCAATAGGCGATGTCTTCTTTTTCTTCGGGCGATGGATCAGTTGAACCTGATGTCCCAGATCGGGAATCTTGCCCTGCCGACGTTCTGTCTCAGACTTCCTGAGTGCGTCCAGTATGTACGACATGCTTATCGACCTTCCGACGGAGCTGGTGGCGTCAGACGGGGGAAAGCCCCACCCAGATCGTTGTTGATCTGGATAATGGTCATAGCGCCCGCGATGCCATCAACGGTCAGTCCCTTCAAACCCTGATACCAGCGAATCTGCTTTTCCGTTGGCATCCGGTTGATTCGACCCGTTTCGACACTCGAATCGCCGTGCTTGTCTGCAAGCTCCATCATGCGAGCTCCAATCCACAACTGCTCTTCGCGACTGCCGCTGTCCGCCGGTACGTCCAGAAAATCCGGTCGGCGCCACAGAATGCGGTAGTCACCGAACCAATACTGCTCGATACTGGCAAAAGTAACCTCTCGGGAGCCCTTTGGAGTCACAATCGCCGCCATGTCTCCATCAAGACTCCTAACCACCGCATAGCCACGTTTGCCAGATTGATCCCGAAGCTCGAGGATAGCCGGCCGGTCCAAGAATTCGAGGCTGCGACGATTGCCTTGCCGCTCAAGGCAGGCCATGCCTTCCGTTACGGCAAACTGACAGGCCGTTGGGAAGCTTTCCGGCCGGTAGTCGTACTGCCAGAGCTTAAACAGCGACCGGAATGCGTCCACCAGGTTGATGGAGTGCGAAGAGAACTCAAAAGACTCAGGTGCCGGATCCGAAGTCGACGCCATCCCGCCGGCTTGGTCCGAGTTATGAGAGCTGTGCGAGTTGGGAGTGTTAAGAGAGCCGGAAGAATTGTCAGCGTCGCTGCGCTCCACAACGCCTGCCTGCACCGATGAGGAAGACAGTCCGGCCTGGATGTCAGTCACTGTCACCGGCCAGCGATCCACCAGCCACACCGTTCCCACCACGGCCACCAGGAACGACGCCGTAAGCAGCAAATAACGGGACGATTTGCTAACACTGGCGGCCTGACCGGCCAGCATGGTGGACGCATCGCCCCGCACTTCACGAGCCGCGTTGCGAATGTGCGCAGTGGTGATTTCGTGCTCGCCTTCGGCGTAGGCGCCCAGTAGAGCGCGATCACTGATCAGGTTGATCAGACGGGGGATGCCCTGACTTTCCTTGTACAGCCTGGAAACTGCGCCGGCACTGAAAATATCTCCGCGCATACCGGCAACACTCAGACGGTAGCTCAAATAGTTGGGTAACTCTGCCCGGCCAATAGCATTGAGATGGTAGCGCGCGGTTACCCGTTGGTTCAGTTGTCGCAACTCAGGCATTGCCAGTATCTGCTGCAACTCCGGCTGACCGAGCAGCACAATTTGCAGCAGCTTCTTTTCGGCGGTCTCCAGGTTGGTCAGAAGCCGCAACTGTTCCAGCACATCAGCGGACAGGTTTTGGGCCTCGTCAATCATCAGGACCTTATGGCGCCCGGCAGCATGGGCCCTGAGCAGATCCTGGTTGATCAGATCGACCAACGCTTTAATGGTTGCATTTGCGGGGTGGGTCACGCCCATCTCATCGCAAATGGATGAGAGCAATTCACGAGCAGAGAGCCGTGGATTGAGAATAAGCGCGATATCGGCATTTTCGGGCGCGTTTTCAATGAAACACCGGGACACCGTGGTTTTTCCGGTACCCACCTCTCCGGTGATCACAATAAAGCCGCCCTGCCCCTTAACGCCGTACATCAGGTGCGCCAAGGCTTCCTTGTGGCGTTCACTGAGGTACAGGTAACGGGGATCAGGCGCAATGGAAAACGGCGGTTCCCGAAAGCCGAAGAAGTCGTAATACATGGGTATCCAGTCTGGTGCTCAGGCGCCGGGCCTGGCGGCGTTGCGCAAGCCCCGGCTCTCTTTCGCGGTATCATACCGCTGGCTTCGCGGGCCTGTCATCTCACGATTCGCCCGAACCTGAATTGCTGACCAGGCGCAGGTCGGTGGTTCGACGATTTTGCTCCTTTAGCCGCCGAACACAGCGCTCAAGAGTCTTGGAGATGCGGGCGTGGGACCGGATCATTGAAATTTTCGGCCAAGTGGCACGCTCGCCAGCCAGGATCATCTCTCTGACGTACTCTGGTTCTGGGTTCGCCAGCATCCGACGATAGTCCTTGAAAGAATAGGATGGCGCAATGGTGACATCACCGGAATAACGTTGCGCCATAATGGTATGAAGTTGGCCAGACATCTGCCTCAGCAACTCCGGTTTCAGCCGTTTACGCAAATAATCGAAAACACCCTCGCCATGAAACTGAATCTCAGATTTCAGCAGGTGCATTGGCAGGTTCGAAATTGAGAGTTTTTCATCGAGCCCACGGTCGTTGAGAAACGGCACCACATGCGGATTGGTTTGGCTGACGATGGTGAAATTGACATCGTAAAGATGCATCAAGCGTTCGATGGGAAGATCACTCACCACAGAACCGTCCACGAACTTCAATCTTGGCATGTACGGCAACGCGTTGCCGTGAATGTCCTTCTTCATCAGCGTGACCGGGGGAAATATACCGGGCACCGCGGCGCTGGCAAGGACAGCGCTCCAAACCAATAGATAAGGCGAAGTATAGCCACACAATAACCGTGCTTTCTGGTGCGCCTGGATCGGCGAAACACTTACGTTAATGGAGCGCCCGGTGCGCTGGTAGGCCTCTTCAAAGGTGTACTCACCAATATTGGCGCGCACACAGGACTTAAGCTGGTCCTGGTCCATCAGGCCATCGCCGCGTACGGCACTCAACAACCCGCGCCACTTCCAGGCCTTAAGGTTGTGATTCTCAGGCACCAGCATTTCCGGGATCTCGGCATCGGTATGGACACCCAGAATACCCGCGATAATAGCGCCGATACTGGAGCCAGCAATCACCTGGGGCAAGAGCCCCTTCTCCCACAACGCCTTGATCACACCAAAATGGAACATGCCAAGGGTCGCGCCGCCGCTGAGCAGGAGCGAAGGACGACCATAACTGGTCAGGGTGTCGCGGAAGAACTGCAGCTTTTCCGAAATGGGGAAACCGGGCACCGGGTGATCGCACAGGAAGTCCAGTGATTCACAGACCTGAGTAATGTACTCCTCAACCAGGTGTTTGGTGCCTACCCGTGAGTGGGTGTACAGGGCCGGGTTGCCCATGTTGCCAAGATCGTGGTGCAGGCCTTCGCGAAGTGCCCGCTTCAGGCGTTCAAAGTCGTTCTGCTGCCGATACTGTTTCAGGTTGCTGAGGCGGTCGTAGATCAGTTCATAGTGGTAGAAATCGGACGCAAAGTCCTCTTTCCACTCGGCACTGCCCTCAAGAAAATCAAGCTCCAGAGCCGCCGCCTTCCAGACCTCGTAATTCGGTGCCTCGGCAAGCATTTTGCGGAACTTCTTTATTCTTGGGTCCCTGATCACTGGAAACCTCCTGTTATTGACAGAAGCGTGCTGGCTCAGAAATCTTCAAGCATCACGTCTTCATCGTTACCGCTGGAAAAGGGATCTTCCACCATTTCACCATCCTTGATCAGGTATTCACGGCGCTGAAGAAATGCATTCCTGACAAAGATATAGCTGTCCCCGGAAATGAAACTCTCGGCCGGAATCAGATCGGCACGCTTGTCGACAATCTGAACGCCCCGGGCATACAGATCGGTCGGACTCTCAACCGCGTCCCACGCCGATGGCAATACGACGATATCAGTCACCATACCACCGAAATGACGCGGGCTCGACGGCCCCAGCAACGGCAGCATCAGGTATGGCCCGGATCCGGCGCCCCAGTAGCCAAGGGTTTGACCGAAGTCTTCAGGGCGTTCGGGAAGCTCAAACGCCGTCGCGACATCGAAAAAACCAGCCAGTCCAAACACCGTGTTATAGGTGAAACGGCCGGCGGCCACTACGGCCGATTCGCCCTTGAGCTGCAAGAGACTGTTGGCGAGGTTGCGAATTTCCTGGAGGTTATTGAAGAAGTTAGTGATGCCACGGTCGATGATAGTGGGGGTAACCGTGCGATAGGTTTGCGCGACCGGCTTCAAAAACCACCGATCAAGCGTTTCGTTGAATCGGAACACTTTGCGGTTCCAGCCCTCATAGGGATCCGACACTCGTACCTCGGCTGCCCCTTCCGGTGCTGGCTCCTGCATAGCCTGGGCCGATGCCAGGCCCACTGGCAGACCCATCAACAGCGCGATCGAGAGCAGAAAACCGTACCAGCGCCGAAAAAAAAGTTGTCTCATTGTGTGCTCTTGGCTTGTAAAAGGGGTTGTGAAAGTCGTTTCAATCCGTCAAAAATACCGGCGCTTTTATTACTTTTATTCTGCTCGTTGTTTCGGAGGAACTCTGATGTCAGTACCGGGAAACCACGTTGCCACTCTAACCGTGCCGCTCCGCTGGGGCGATATGGATGCATTTGGCCACGCAAACAATACGGTTTATTTCCGCTTTTTCGAAGAAGCTCGCATTGTCTGGCTCAGTTCCCTGAATCTCGGTGGCCCGGAAGAACCTACGGGTCCGGTCATTATAAAGACCAGCGCGACATTTCTGAAGGAACTGAATCACCCGGCAACCGTCGTGGTGGAAACATACGCAGACAAGGCGGGAAATACCAGCCTTGATACTTACCATGTGCTTACCGATGCCGAGACGGGCGATGTATACGCGGAGGGATATGCCAAGGTTGTCTGGTTTGACCGTAAGACGCGAACCTCAACTCGGCTGCCAGATACCCTGAGGGCTCTGGCAACCGAATAACGAGGGCTTATCGGCGGCGTACCACTACGCTGCCGATTGAGTAGCCGGCACCGAACGAGCAGATAACGCCGATGTCTCCGGACTCCAGGTCTGCCTTGTTCTTGTGGAACGCAATGATCGACCCGGCCGAGCTGGTGTTGGCATACTCGTCCAAGATAACCGGTGCTTCGTCCTCAGAAGCATCGCGACCAAGCACTTTACGGGCGATCAGCTGGTTCATGTTCAGGTTAGCCTGGTGCAGCCACATGCGACGCAGACCGTCCGGCGACAGAGACAGGTCCTGAAGCTGACTCTGAATCGTCTCAGCCACCAACGGAGAAACCTCCTTGAACACTTTCCGGCCCTGCTGGATGAACAGCTTGTCCGGCTTACCAACACCCGATTCATCGGCACGGTTCAGGAAACCGAAGTTGTTGCGGATATTGTTCGAAAACTGGGTCTTCAGACGAGTTCCGAGGATCTCGAATCCCTGACCCTCACGGGTGTCCTCTTCCCGCTCAACCAGAATGGCCGTGCACGCGTCACCGAAAATGAAGTGACTGTCGCGATCACGGAAGTTGAGATGGCCAGAACAAATCTCAGGACTGACGACCAGGACTGAACGGGCAGCACCGTTTTCGACCGAATTAACCGCCGCTTGAAGACCAAACGTCGCCGAACTGCAGGCCACGTTCATGTCATAAGCGAATCCATTAACGCCCAACGCCTGCTGAACCTCAATGGAAACCGCCGGGTAGGCCCGCTGCAGGTTGGAGCAGGCGACAATCACCGCATCCACGTCTGCAGCGGTTTTGCCAGCTTGCTCAAGGGCCTCATTACAGGCAGAGAGCGCCATTTCGCACTGAACTGAAAGCTCGTCGTTGCTGCGCTCGGGAATGGACGGTGTCATCCGATGCGGGTCAAGGATTCCGTCTTTGTTGATCACATGCCGACGCTTGATGCCGGACGCCTTCTCAATGAAGGCCGAGGAGGACGGCTGCAAGGGCGTCACGTCGCCACTGGCAATGGCGTCCGCATGTTCTGAATTGAAAATCTCAACATACTGGTTGAAGGCTTCAACCAGTTCGTCGTTGTCTATGGTCGCCGGCGGTGTATAGAGACCGGTTCCGCTAATGACGGCTTTAATCACGCTAACCCCACGTCTTGATTATTAAAACTGAAGACTTGTCTAATACGCTGCCGGAAATACTAACACAGTCTCCAGCATTTGCCCGTCAGCAAAAGCTGTCGTACGCACCGGAAGGGCGCGCGGGTTTAATTAGCCTTAAATGCGAGTCTGCTCCCACTGCCTCTCCAATCGCTTGACGGAAACCGTCATCACAGTGCCCAGTTGTTGTGCGAAGAAGGACACCCGAAATTCTTCCAGCATCCAGCGATAGACAATCAGCTCCGGATCCCGGACGCCCTGTCGCAGCAGTTCGTCCCGCTTGCTGGCGTAGCGCGACCATAGCGGCTCGATGGTGTGCAGAAATTCCCGTTCCCGACCCATTTCCCGGGGCATCTTTTCCAGCCGAACCAGGGCTGCCTCAAAGTACCGACCAAATTCGGCGAGCCACTCCGGGGGTGTCGCCACCAGAAAGCCGGGATACACCAGGTTCTCCAGCTGGAACTTAAGATCTGCCATGCTCGAGGCCAGGGCCAGGCTGATCTTGCCCTTCAGTTGCTTCGCCACTTTCTGATAGCCCGACATGGCCTGGTACAACCGCTGATCCGCTTCTTCCAGCGCCGGGATGAAATCACCACGGTGACGATCAAACAGGGCGTCGAAGGCCTCGGCTGTCCGTGGCACGCCGTCTCCGAGAAAGTGCTGCATTGCCGTGGCCAGCAACAGATCGTCGAGCAGTACGCTGGCCCGGCCAATCGGGGCAAACATGAGCGCAGACTGTTTGAACCTCGGCAACTTACGCTCCAGATCATCCAGGGTCTTGCCGAAGCGATTCAGAACCAGACGGGCCACGGCCTTACGGGTAGTGTCTTCCGCGGTCAATCGATCCAGGCAACGAATCTGGCGAACCGTTCTCCCCTGATCGTCAAGCGCAGGATAAACCGTTACCTGCATACCGCCTTTTTCGGTCTGCACCTGTTCGGGCAAAGTGCCGAATTGCCAGTCGGCATGCTCAGCCGTCGGCTCAGCAGTCTTGGACTCACTGGTGGCTGAGGCCAGCGCTTCCTCTGCCTTGCCCTCCAACTGGTCCTGCAACTGAAAGGTCTCTCGCCCCTCAGCCATGACTTTGCCACCATCCCCCATAACCCGCAGGTTCATCCGTAAATGCCGGGGCAATTCGGACTCAGGCCAGGCCTCGGGATCGATCCGAACTCCCGTCATGCGCCTCAGCTGCTCTCCCAGTTGCAGGGCAAGAGGTTCGTTCGAAGGCTGCATATTGGCCAGCGCCGCGTCGACAAAATCCGGGACCGGCACAAAGTTTCGCCGCAAGGACTTCGGCAGGCCCTTCACCAAAGCGACACATTTTTCCCGCAGCAGGCCAGGCACCAGCCATTCGAGTCGCCGGGAAGGAATCTGCTTAAGCGCCATCAGAGGGACCTGCAGGGTCACCCCGTCTCGCTCACTGGTGGGCTCGAACTCGTAGCTCAGCGGATAGCGCACGCCTTCCCACTCCAGGTAGTCGGGGTACAACTCACCGGCCTGAGCGTCTACCGGGCGTTGCAGAATGTCATCTTCCGTCAGCTCAAGATGCTTGAGCCCTTCCGCGGACAGACCTTTCCACCAGGTCTCGAAATGCCGGCCACTGACAATATCTGCCGGCAAGCGCTCGTCGTAGAAGGCCACCAGTGCCTCATCATCCACCAGCAGATCCCGACGCCGGGTCTTCTTCTCCAGGTTTTCAACGGTGTTTAGCATTTCCCGATTGCGGGCAATGAACGGCGCCCTCGAGCGATAATCGCCCTCCACCAGGGCGCGGCGGATAAACAGGTTCCGGCACTCGGCAGGATCAACTTTGCTGTAGGCAATCCGGCGCTTGGGTACAACATCCAGGCCGTAGAGGGTCACTTTTTCGTAGCCCATCACCTGGGCTCTTTTCTGCTCCCAGTGCGGCTCGAAATAGTTGTGCTTGACCACGTGTCCGGCCAGGGGCTCAATCCACTCAGGCTGGATGGCCGCGACCATACGCGCGAATACCCGACTGGTCTCGACGATTTCGGTTGCAACGATCCATTTCGGGCCGGTTTTGGACACCTTGGAGCCCGGAAAAATCAGCACTTTCCGGTTGCGCGTCGCCAGGTATTCCTTCTTTTCAACCTTAACCGCCACCTGCCCGAGCAAACCTGCCAGGATGGCCTGATGCAGTGCCTCGTAACTGGCAGCATCTTTATTGGACGCCAGCTTCTGCTCCCGACAAATCACGGTCAGCTGGCGATGGATGTCCCGCCATTCGCGCATACGCATCCAGCTCAGGAAACTCTTCTGACAGACCTTTTTCATCTGGTTCTGGGACAGCTCCTGGCGCTGTTCCTCGTAGAAGTTCCAGATGTTTAGCAGGGTAACGAAATCCGATTCCTTGTCGGTAAACGGCGCGTGCGCCTGGTCCGCGGCCTGCTGTTTCTCCTGGGGTCGCTCGCGAGGATCCTGCACGCTCAGTCCTGCGATAATAATCAGGGTTTCAGTAAGGCTGCCCTTGTCAGCCGCGGTAACCAGCATGCGGGCCAGCCGAGGATCCAGAGGCAGCCTGGCCATGGTGCGGCCGAGTTTGGTGACAGTGCGTTTGTCATCGACCGCACTCAGTTCTTCGAGCAGCTTGTAGCCATCATTAACCTGGCGGCGGTCAGGCGCCTCGAGGAATGGAAAGTTACGGATTTCGCCCAGGCCCGACGTCGCCATCTGCAGAATAACCGAGGCCAGATTTGTGCGCAGGATCTCCGGATCGGTGTATTCCGGGCGATTGATAAAGTCGGTTTCATCGTACAGCCGGAAACAAATGCCGGGTGCAACCCGCCCGCATCGCCCTGCCCTCTGGTTCGCACTGGCCTGGGAGATGGGCTCGATGGGCAGACGCTGGATCTTGGAGCGCACGCTATAGCGGCTGATCCTTGCGACACCGGTGTCTACCACGTAGCGAATACCCGGCACGGTCAGTGACGTTTCCGCCACGTTGGTAGACAGCACAATCCGGCGTCCCCGGTGCGACTGGAAAACCCGATTCTGCTCCTGGTTACTCAGGCGCGAGTACAGCGGAAGAACTTCAGTATGTTTCAGGTCTACGTGACGGAGCACCTTGCTGAGGTTCCGTATTTCCCGCTCACCCGGCAGGAATACCAAGACATCCCCGGGCGGCTGTTTTTCGGAGCGTTCGTGTTGCTCGATCTCATCCAGGGCGGAAATCACCCCGTCGGTCCAGCCCTGATCCCGATCGTCCTCGTCACCGGTCAGTGGCCGGTAACGAACATCCACCGGAAAGGTCCGGCCGCTGACTTCAATAACCGGCGCCTTGTTAAAGAATTCACTAAATCGATCAACCTCGATGGTCGCCGAGGTGATGATCACTTTGAGGTCCGGGCGTTTGGGCAGGAGTTGGCGCAGATATCCCAGGATAAAGTCGATGTTGAGACTGCGCTCGTGCGCCTCGTCGATGATCAGCGTGTCGTAACGGTCGAGAAAACGATCATGCTGTATTTCCGCCAGCAATATGCCGTCCGTCATTACCTTGACCCGGGACTGCTCCGAGGTCGTGTCGGTGAACCGGACCTGGTAACCAATCTGCTGGCCCGTCTGCTCGCCGAGCTCTTCCGAAATCCTGGCAGCAACGCTGCGGGCGGCGATACGCCGGGGTTGGGTATGACCAATCACACCTCGGATACCCCGGCCAGAGTTCATGCAGATCTTCGGAATCTGCGTGGTTTTACCAGAGCCGGTCTCACCTGCAATAATCACTACCTGATTGTTCTCGATGGCGTGCTGAATATCGTCTACCCGCTCCGACACCGGCAGGCCTTCCGGGAAACTGGCCGTTTTGTGCAACGCCTGACGCTGCTGAACCTTTTCAAGGCCTCGCTCCAGCCACCGCGCCATCTTCTCAAGGTCTTTCTGGCCCGGTTCCCCCTTGGTTCGGGCCACAGCTTTTCGGATCCGGGCAGCTTCCTGCTGATTGCAGATCTCCAGCTGGCTCATCATGGCTTTCACGGCCGCCTTACCATCTGGCGGCGGGTTGACGGCGCTGGTTCGATCAGTGGTGGTGTTTGTCATCGCAATAGGGAGTCGTTCTCAATCGGTATCGGTTACTGGCTTGGCGACAGTCTATCGGGAAAGCCATACGCTTAAAAATGGAAAACCCCGCCGAAGCGGGGTTTGTATGCGCGCCTGCCCCGTTAATCCGGGGCCAGACACCAGTGGCGCCGAGGCCCGTTAACTGGCGTTGGCTTCGTCACGCAATTCGCGACGCAGGATCTTGCCGACGTTAGTCTTGGGCAAGTCCTCGCGGAACTCAAAGTGCTTGGGCACCTTGTATGCCGTCAGACGCTCGCGACAGAATTCCTTCAGCTCATTCTCGCTGACACCTTCGGCCGTTGCGACCAGGTAAACCTTCACCGCCTCACCACTCTTAGGGTCGGGGATACCGACTGCCGCGCATTCAACGACTTTCGGGTGGCTGCTTACTACGTCCTCGATTTCGTTCGGGAACACGTTGAAGCCGGACACGATAATCATGTCCTTCTTACGGTCAACGATACGGATGTAGCCGTCTTCCTGGACCAGTGCAACGTCACCGGTTTTCAGGAACCCGTCTTCGGTGAACGACTTTTGGGTGTCTTCGGGGCGCTGCCAGTAGCCACGCATTACCTGCGGACCCTTGACGCAAAGTTCGCCCGGCTCCCCCACCGGTGTCTCGTTGCCGTCGTCATCAATGGTCTTGATCATGGTTGAAGGGATCGGCAGGCCAATGGTACCCAGTTGGATGGCTACGTGGGGGTTGAAGGTCACCACCGGTGAGGTTTCGGTCATACCGTAGCCTTCAGAGATCTCACAACCGGTAACCTTCTCCCACATCTTCGCGGTATCGCTGGTCAGGGCCATGCCGCCAGACGAGGTCAGTTTGAGGCTGCTGAAGTCCAGGTTCCGGAACTCCTCGTTATTGCACAGGGCTACGAACAGTGTGTTCAGGCCAAGGAAAGCAGAAAACTTGTGGTTCTTCAGCTCTTTAACAAAGCCAGGAATGTCACGCGGATTCGGGATCAGCACGTTGTGCGCACCGGCTTCCAGCATGATGCCGCAGTTCAGGGTGAAGGAATAGATGTGATAGAGCGGTAGCGGCGCTATCACTACTTCCTGACCTTCGACCACAATATCGCCCATCATCGGACGGGTCTGCAGCAAATTTGCCACCAGGTTGCCGTGAGTCAGCATTGCCCCTTTGGCGACACCAGTGGTACCACCGGTGTACTGCAGCACGGCGATGTCATCTTTCTTGCACTCAACCGGCGTAAATTTCTCACGGGCACCAGCGCTCAGAACCGCCGGCAATTTGTGGGCGCCGGGGATATTGAAAGGAGGCACCATCTTCTTCACGTGCTTGATTACGGCGTTCAGAAGTGTCCGCTTGATCGGCGAATGCATGTCCGCGATCTCGGTGACGATCACGTGTTCAATGCCGGTATGCGGCAGGACCTTCTCGGCGTTCTCAGCCATGTTGGCCAATACCACCAAAGCCTTGGCACCGGAATCGTTAAACTGGTGCTCCATTTCGCGGGTGGTGTACAGCGGATTGGTGTTCACCACAATCAGGCCGGCGCGCATGGCACCGAATACCACAACAGGATATTGACTAACGTTCGGCATCTGGACGGCAATACGGTCGCCCGGCTTCAGGTCCGTCTTGTTTTGCAGCCAAGCCGCAAAATTGCGGCTCTGGGTGTCCAGGTCACGGTAGGTGAGAGTCGCGCCAACAGCACTAAAGGCAGGACGGTCCGCGTGTTTCTTAACGGACTGGTCAAAGACATCAACCATGCTGTTGTATTTGTTCAGGTCGACCTCGCGGGGCACACCGGCAGGGTATTTATCCTGATAGAACTGCTCGAAATCCATCACCATCTCCTGTTTGGCGTTTTTGATTGTAATGATCCACCAATGCAACGCTGATCAAAATCAACCCTACAAAAGTATCAGAGGCAAAAAGTGGGGAGAGAATAGCAGTTTTGTGAACGATGAGGTAGTTTTCAGGGAAGGCGCCTAACCACCTGTACTCAAATCGAATTCGTCCGGAGCACACGATGAGCGATATTCTGGATACCCTGGAAAATATCACCTACAACGAGCTAAACGAAGGCGACAGCGCCACCTATGTACGAACCCTTTCTGAGGACGAATTGGTGTTGTTTGCAGCGGTAACCGGAGATTTAAATCCGGTCCACCTCGATTCCGAGTATGCCGCCGAATCCATGTTCAAGGAACGGGTCGCTCACGGAATGTGGAGTGGATCGCTGATTTCCGCGGCGCTGGCAACCGTTATGCCTGGCCCTGGTACCGTGTATCTGGAACAGAGCCTGTCGTTCAAACGCCCGGTCAAACTGGATGACACCCTCACCGTCACGCTCAGCGTGCTGCGAAAAGAGGCTAAAAATCGCGTCGTGTTCAAGTGCGACGTGCGTAACCAGAACAACCAGCGGGTGGTCACTGGGGAGGCCCGGGTGATTGCGCCCACGGAAAAGGTGTCCCTGAACAAACCTCGCCTGCCCAAAATCACCATTGAGGGCTAGTTGGCCGCCTACCCCGGAAGGAAATCGATGGGAAACCGAACTTTTCTGGTTGCCACATCATCGGTGCCAAAGTTAAACAACCTAACTCTCATGGCGATACGCTGCTCCAAAGGCGGGTTACCCAACTCCGAACTAACGACCTGGCAGGCCGACACCGAGCCATCGGGTTCGATGATCAACTCCAACAGGAGCTTGCCCTCAAGCGTAGGATCCTGACGCAGCTCCCGGCGATACAGGGCATAGAGTGCGGTTTTCTGGGCATCAAATACTTTGCGGATGTTGCTCATAGCCCGCTCGCCTACCGACGGTTCTTGCGGGGCCTGACTGGCCACCTTGGATACCGCCTTGGCCACAGTTTTAACCTCCTTCACCTGGTGTCCCTGCACCGCGACCTGCGCCTGGGGTGTCGCGGCATCCGTCACGCCACCACTGCCCTGCAGGACTTGTCGTTCAATGTTGACGTTCTGCCTTGCGACTTCGGCACTGGTGTTTGCTCGTAGCCCTTTAGGCTCGCTTGCCGCTGCCGCCCGTAGCGAGGCGAGCCGGTCTTTCATGGCAAGCAGCCCGGACCGGGACGCCTTTTCCCGTGCCTGCTCCGCCGTCTGGCGAGCAGGAGCGACCGGCTCAGGCTTGGGTGTCGGTTTGGGCGCAGGCTTGGCAACCATGGGTTGTGGCCGAGTTTCCGAGGCCGGTTCTTGTTTGGCGACGGGCTCTGGTTCAGGGGATTTGGGTTCAAGGCGTACCATCGGTTTCGGCCGTTCCACCAATCGCGCCAATTGTGGCGGGACCTGCTCAGCCTCTGAACGCTCAATCTCGGGAACGTGAAGGAATGGAACCCAGAGCGCAATGAGAAGGAATACAGCCGCGACCAGAGCGGCAATAATTGCAAACTGGCGGTCCTCTTTGGCGGCAGAACTCCAGGGCAGTTCGCCACTGGTTGCATTCCACTGGCGAAGATCAGCCATTGCGCACCTCCGCCTCGACGGCCAAGCGGACCTGCCGGAATTGCTGGTCAACACAGGTTTGCATGATCTTACGCAGCAGCCGGTAGTTGGTATCCCGGCCTGCCATGATGGTCACCTCGAAACCGGCTTCCGGCACCGCAGAGTGCCGCTGACGGCGATACGCGAGCTCGTCGGCCAGGCCTTCGATGTGCGTATCACCTACTTCTATCCCATCAAGCCGGGCAACCTCCCGACCCTGGACCAGGATCAGACCACTGGCCACCTGAACGATCAGGGAGTCAGCGGCCTCTTGCTCCGCCGTGGATTTAGGCAAAGCGACATCGGCCGTGTTCTGCATCACTTTGACGTCGGACGAATTAACCATCAGGAAAAAGACAAGAATGGTGAAGATATCCATCAGGGAAACCAGGTTCAGGCCCCCCGCCCGGTGCATTCGGCCATAATGACGCCGAATCCTTCCTGCTCTACGTGACGATTTCATACGCCCTCCTTGGCAGCGACGCTGCCATCGCTGGCGAGCTGTCGATCTGCCGGCGCATCCATCAGCGAGACATCGGGGAAGAGTTCACCTTCGACCACACTCGCGGCGACAACAGCCGGGTACGAACGCACCGTATCCATGGCATATACCAGTGTCTGGTAATCGATATTGGCTCCCACTTCCAGAATGACGTCGGTCTTATTGGGAACGCGGCGTTTTATTTCCCTTAATATCTGCCTCAATCCGTCGAAATCCTGCTCGTTCTTATCCGCGGCTAATGCCGCAATGACACCGCGTTCACTGTCCGCAATTTCAATCCCGGCCGGAATTAGCGTAATCACCAGCCTGAACTCCTCATGCTCTGGTGATCCCGCAATGTCCTGGCCAGGAAAGTTAAGTTCGATCATGCGCACCTGGCTGAAAACCATGCCCAGCAGCAAGACGGGGACCAGCACAATCATCAGATTCATGAACGGGGTGATGTCCAGATCCGGTGGAGCGGCCATTTTTCGATGTCGGCGTCTCATACACACTTACTCAAGAGGTGATGGCCATGTCAGAACCATTCCTGGATCAAGCCAGGGCGGTTTGGCTGCGTTGATCCGAGATAATATTCAACAGTTTGACGCCGGCCATTTCGAAGCTGTCGACGATCTCATTGGTTCGGGTTTGCAGCACCGCATGAAACATCAGCAGTGGAATGGCTGACATAAGGCCAAATGCCGTGGTGTTCATGGCAATCGAGATACTCTCTGACAACAGACTTGCCTTCTGGGAAGGATCGGCAGCTGCTACGGCGGTGAACGCAGCGATCAGGCCGATAATCGTGCCCAGCAGACCTAGCAAGGTGGCAATGTTCGCGAGCGTGGCCAGGTATTGGGTGCGTTTCTCCAGACGGGGCAGCACCTCCATCAGCCCTTCTTCCATGGCGTATTCGATATCCTCGCGCCGGCTGTGGTTCAGCAGGCGCGCAATGCCCGCGCCCATGATGGCGGCAATCGCGCTGTCGGAATTACTGGCGGCTTTCATCGCGCGCTGATAATCACGCTTTTGCAGCAGGGGTAAGATGCCCCGCTCAAAGGCCACCCGGTTTCCGCGCCGAACCGAGGCAAGGTAAAAAAAGCGCTCGAGGGTGATGGCGAGGCCAATGGCGAGTACCGCCGCGATGGGGTACATAAACGGGCCACCATCCTGAAAAAATCGAACCATCGTGTCCAGCATGTCTGCTCTCCGTATTTACTGCGTGGTTATTGAGTTGTTATTGCCGAGCCCTCGCTGGGGCTCAGGAGCGATGGATTGAGGGTGTCGCGAAACCGCCGATGGCCCTCAAAAATGACCGGATCCACAGGTTGCGTCAGTGTCGGAAACTGATCCTGTAGCTTTTCCCGTGGCCGGCGCGGCAAGGTCGGCGCCTGCCAGGGCAGAATGTAGAGCACGCGCGGATTATCTTCGCCAATGCTGGCAGACAACCCTTCCACATTAAGGCTCATACCCCCTACTTCCGCACTCTGGCCTGGCGCGGAAGCGAATGAAGCTTGAGCAGTAAGGCCGAAATAGACCGCGACCAGGCTACGCACCAATCGCCGAGCCGTTGCTGTCCTGCTTCCGAATTCAATCATTCAGTCAAGCCTCCGTTCGAGGTCAGCAATCCAGCCCGCCACTGCCTGATCCTCGGCTTCGGAAAACTCTCGATAACGCTGGTAATGCGCCAGTGCTTTCTGAAGATCGAGAAGATACAGTTCGGCAATCACCGCCAGGTTGTAATGAAGCTCCGCAACCCTGGGTGAATGCTCCAGCCCACGCTCCAGCAGTGACGTGGCTTCCACGAAGCTGCGATCCTCGACCAACAGCAACGCCAGATTATTCACCACCACAGGATCGGCGGGATTTAACTCCACTGCCTGCCGCCATGCTCTCTTGGCCGCCACGGCATTGCCCTGTTCCAACGCTTGCCTACCCTGCTCTGCCAGCGTCGCGGCCAGTGCTGGATCGACTTGAGCCTGCGGCTTTACCGCGGGGCCAGAGCACCCCGCGAACATGGCCAAGCACACACCAAACAACAGAGCATGAACCTCATTTCGGCTACCCATCATCCCGGCCCTCCACTGGACGGTTTATGGTCTTTCCGAGTCATCCACCGCACCGAACGGCTATAACGCCCAGGGTTGAGCTCAGCCAGAACGCCCAGGCTCTTGCCAATCCAGGCATCGTAACCGTGGTTTGCCAAGCGGCGGTGATTGTCGGAGTGCAGGCCAATCGCTTTCTCCTCGAATGGGAACGCCTCTTCCTCGAGCAACATTTGATACTGCATGGCCTCAAGTTCATTCAGGTCTAGCGGAACCGAAGACGTCATCAGATCCTGAGCCAAAACCCGGTAAAGTTCGGCACGACGGAACAGGGTCTCCGAGCGCACAGCCTCCCCTCCCAACTGCTCTGCCTCAAGAAATCGGGCGCGGGCGCTCTCAAGGGCGCGCTGTTTTCGATCCAGCGAGTCAGCCAGTGGCTGGCTCAGGGGAATCGAGGCAAAGGTCGCGGCATCCCTGGCACCGAGCACCAAGGCAGCCCGGGCTGACCAGGCCAGCGACTCATCTGAGTGCCACGGACTGGCCAGTTCACTTGCCACCATGGCCGATCGAAGATCCCCCGCCCCGTCACCGGATTTCACCAACCGATGCCGCATGGTTTGAAGTTGAAGGTGTTGTCCGGCGTCTTCAGCGCTCGGATTGGTCTTCAGGTAGCTCAAGTAGAGCCGGTCGCGGTTACCCTGATCTCCGGCTCCATGGAAAAGCTCGGCGGCTTTTAGTTGCAAAGGCCAAGGCTCGGCCGCGGTCGACGCTGCGCTGAGCAACTCGTTGGCGGCCAGAACAGGCTGATCCGAGGCAACGTAGGCATGGACCAGCTTGTCGCTGATTCCGGTGGCCAGTTCATGGTCGGAAAATCTGGTGCGGAAAAGTCGGAGTTGTTCGATGGCCAGCGCCCACTGGCCAGCTTTCAGCAGCGAGTTGGCGGCATCAAAGCGCCCTTTGACGGCAATTTCCGATCCTGGCAGAACTGCCTCTATCCGGGTGAAATGCTCGACCGCACCCGTAACATCTCCCCGTTCCGCGGCCGCTTCACCCTGGCGGTAGATTACCGTTGCCAGCTGTCGTTTTGCGTTCGACTCCGAATCGTTCTTGTCCTTTTCCGGCATCACCTGCAAGCTCTGCGTCCATGCCCGCTCAGCCAAGGCGTACTCGCCCTGGCTCTGGCGCACTTTGGCAATCACCAACCAGGCGGCATAGCGTTCCAGTGCGGAGGCCTTCGAGTTAGTGACCGTTTGACCTGCATAGTTCAGCGCCGATTCCGGATTACCAGACGCAAACCATCTCGAGGCCAGATCCGCCGTCAGCCCCGGAAGGCGGGAATCGTCAGGAAAACTTCGAGTAAAACGATCTAACTCGGCAGAGACCGTTGCCAGGTCCGGACGGAACTCGGCGGTACGACGGTCGCCCTCAAGACCATCACGAAGCAGGACCAGGGCCGCCCAACCGGCATCGACCGCCTCTGGGTAATTGTCAGATTGATAGGCCGCCTCCTGATAATCCAACAGCGCCCCGAGATATTCCCCCGCCTGCAGCCGCGCATCACCGGCAAGCCGGAGTATCTGACCGGCGGACTCGGTACGTGATGCCAGAGATTCATAGTAGGTGGCGGCCGCGGAAAAGGCGCCCTGGCCCACAGCCTCGTCGTTTTGGGCTAACGCCAAGGTTCCCTGGGTGTAGTGGAAATCGGCCAGCCTCCGGCTGAACGACCGCCATCTCGCCTGGTCCGATTCAGACAATGCCTGGTAACTCGGTGGGGCACCAAACATTGCAACATAATCTGCCTTGGCGGCACGGACTTTGTCAGGTTTACCGGCCTGCTCCCACACCGCGGCAATCTGGGCCATGAACGCAGGGTTCTTGGGGTGGTCCGGGTGATAACGAACAAACCTTTGGTTGGCAGAAACACTTGCCTCGTAATCGCCTTTGACCGCATAGAGATCGGCAAGCCGATCGAACAGCAGATAGGCCCAGTGCCGCGGTGTGTCGGCTTCAAGCCAGGCAACCAACGTATCCGGCCCCTCATTCCGTGCAGCCATCAGGGCCAGGGCCCGGAATGTGTCATCAATGGTGTCGACGGCAGATGTCTGTGGATTCTGAAGGCTTTGAGCGTCCGGCAAGAACTCGTCCAGCACGGACAGAAAAGTACGGCCCGCCCGCGCCCAGGCGGGTGCGCCCTGTTTGAACTGACTCCAGCCCAGCATGTATTGAGCTTTTGCCTTGAGAGCGCCGGCGTTGCCAGAGTTTATCAGGGCCCGGTAGCCGGACTCTGCCTCGGCAAATTGACCGGCGGAAAAGTCAGATTCGGCAATCCGGAAGCGCGCCTCGGGAACGAGTGGGGATTGGGGGTAAAGGCCCACCAGTTGTTTGAGCCGATCTATGGACTGTTCCGCCTGCCCGGTGAACGCATGGGCCTTGGCCATCTGGTACAGCAATTCATCGAGTCGCCCTCCAAATGAGCCTTTCCCCAGTATGGCTTCGTAACTGCTGAGTAATTCGCCATAGACACGCTCCTCTTCTTCGGGTGAAAAACCCAGGTCTTGACCAGTGCGATCTCGAATATTGGTTAAGCGGTTGAGCGCGTCAATCCGCACCGCTGGTTCATCGGACGACTGGAACAATTGCTGATACCGGCGGGCGACTTCAGCTGGGGAAATGGCCGGCATCGGCCTGGATTCGAATTTGAGGTACACCGGCCGCATATCGGCAATGGTCTCGCCGTCGCGACCGAGCTCGACCCGGAACGACTCCTGGGCCGCCGCCGATAACGGCATCAGAAATGAAGACACCAGCGCGCAAACGAACCCTCTCACTGTGCCGCCTCCGCAAGGTTTTCCAGCGCAAGGTATTCGTATAGATGGGCGATCTGTTGCGCGGTTTTGTCGATAGCATTAGCCATTTCATTGTCCTGCTCACTAACGTAATCCAGCGCCAATTGATCCAGGTGTTTCTCAGCCCGCTGCGCCAGGGATAGAGTCTGAGCTGACAGCCGCTCAGTCTGGTTGCTCAGTGTCCGGGTTTGATCGAGCTGCTTTCGAATTGTGGACGGTCGAGCGCTAACTCGGCCCTTGAGTTCTTGCAGGCTGTCGGCGGAGGCTGCGAGGGTTGCCGAGACACTGCGAAGCACGTCCGCCTGGCCAGCATCCAGGGATTTAGCGGATAGTTTCTCCAGATCCCGAACCAGTGTCATTTGACGCTCGCGAAGCTCAGTGGCCTCGCCGTCGTCCCGGGCATCAAGCAATACCAGCTGATCGGTCAAAGACTGAGAAAATATGCCGAGATCCCTTTGCTGCTGCGCCAGGCTCTGGCCCAAGGCCCGCAGCTCTGCCACCCGGCGAACCGCCCTTTGGGCCTCAGGCTGCGCGAGAAAATCCAGCAAATAGGCCATTCTTGGTTGTGTCAGCGTTCGGCTGTCAGCCAGGAACCACTCTAGGTCGGATGCCTGTGCATCTTCGACCAAGGACTTGTAGGCGCCCTGCTCCCGTATTCCGGTTGCCAGCTTGCGCAGGGTGACGCGCTCGCTCTCAAAGGCAGCATTTGCGGCAAGATAGGCCTCTCCCGCCTGCCCCAAATAGCCGGACAGATCGAATCCGCGACCCATGGCAATCCAGGCGTCCGCCACGCCGGAAAACGCCAGCGGAAATTTTTTGGCCCGATGCCAGCTTTGCATGGAGGCGCGATGGTTGCCTTTTTCAGCAAGCGCCAGCCCGTGCAGGTACAGTGCCTGGGGGGTGTTGTCGGACTCTAGAGACACTTTCTCCAGAAATCCGATTGCCTTGTCGGGTTCGCCATTCTGCAAGGCCAGGTAACCAGCCCGGACCCGAAGGCGGTTCAACAAATGGTCCTTTCGATCCGCATCCGAATCCCTTTCTGCCATGGCCATCGCGACTCGCAGAGCCACTAGCGCTCGGGTGGGATTCAGATCGGAGCGGGCGTATTCACTGGACAGATTCAAATACCCGTTGGCGGCCCAGAATCCTGCCTCCATCTTTGCCAGTACCTGCCCGGCTTTCTCGGATCTGCCTGATCTCAACTCCAGTTCGGCCAGCCGGTAGCCGGCCTCCTGCCGTGTTTCTCCAAAGCCAATGCGAATTGCATGTTCAAACCATTGCCTGGTTTCCGGGATCGAACCTTGAGCAGCCCAATAACGCCCCAGCAACAGTGCGGCTTCAGCCCGATGGTATTGGCCCTCAGCCACATGTTTCAGTGCCTCGACACCCTCAGCCGTTCTTCCCGTACCCATGAGCACCTGGGCTCGGAGAAACTCCGCAGACTCCCCCTTCAGCTGCTCAGACAGCCGCTCTACCGGTGAAAGCTCACCGGTCGCCAGGGCAAAACGAACCAAACCCTCTTTCAGCGCGTCCGGTACCTGACTCGTTGCTGACGCTGCCAAAGACGGGACAGTACATAAAATCAAAATCCAGGAAGCTAACGGGAGGGACGCGAACGCTCGGAACATCATGGGTACTTACTTCCACTCAAGAAAGGACACACGAGGTTCAAAATCCGGCGCTTTAGCATCCAGAGTCATCTGAAGCCGCAAACTCCCCGGACGCTTCTGAAAGCGATAGCTCGATTCCCGGCGCACAAAACGATCATTTGCAGACCGTGCGGTGACTACCGCTTTCAGGGAATGGCTACCGTTTGACAGGTTGCCAGTAAACAGCTGCTGAACCCCGCCTTCCTCCAGGGCACTCTGCTCTCGCTCGGAGTACAAATGAGACACCACCGGTTTGCCATCGACGAACAGCTCAACCGAATCAAGCCCCAAGGCATCTGGACTGCCCAACGTCAGAAAAACTGACAGACGGCTATCAGCCGGGTGCAAAAGCTGCTGTTCCAGCGCGAAAACTTGTGCAGAATGCTCAGAAACCTGGGCCCTGAGCTGATCAATGGCCTGGTCAATGTCTGACCCAAGCGCTGCCGAGGGCAGCAAAAGCAGGGAAAAATAGAAACCGAGAAGCAACCCAAGTGGTGGGTGTATCCGGCCCGGTATTATTGATTTTGTGCCGAACATAATGCCGTTTCGCCTCCTGCCTTCCTGGTAACGGGCCTTATCCTGTTACAAGCTGACAGAAAGCGTAACACTCGGTAACTCGCAAGAACGGTATCCAGATCACCAAATGGAAAAGTCCAAAAATGAAACTTGCGGTGTCGGAATTTTTGACAGCCGCAGGATCGGCAATCCTGGTGCTATGGAGAGCGGAGGCAGCCGGTTAGTATAGCCACCTGTTTAATGGCCATTTTTTGTTGGTGGCCCTTAATTTGCGTACAGAAAAAAAGCGGGGGCGCCTTTCAGGCACCCCCGCTTGATATGCCGAGCTTGGCCGATGCTCTCAACCGCATCGGCTTTTTTTATTTACTCAGGTGTTTCATGGCCGATTCGAGACCATCGATGGTCAGCGGATACATGTGATCATTTACCAGTTGCTTGGCCATACCCAGAGAACCACCATTGCCCCAGTAACTTTCCGGTAGCGGATTCAGCCAGACCACTTTGCGGAAATGTTCCGAGATGCGTTCGAACCAGGTGGCACCTGCCTCCTCATTCCAGTGTTCTATAGAGCCACCGGGGTGGGAGATTTCATAGGGCGCCATGGTTGCATCACCCACGAAGATCACCTTGTAGTCCGGCGAGTACTTATGAAGGATATCCCAGGTACTCGTCGTCTCATTCATCCGCCGGATGTTGTTGGTCCAGACACTCTCGTAGACGAAGTTATGGAAGTAGAAGTACTCCATGTGCTTGAACTCAAGCCGGGCCGCCGAGAACAGCTCTTCGCAAACCCGCACGTGCGGGTCCATGGAGCCACCAACATCGAAGAAGATCAGGACCTTCACAGAGTTGTGACGCTCCGGGACCATCTTCAGGTCTAGGTACCCTGCATTACGGGCGGTCGAACGAATGGTATCGTCCATATCGAGCTGGTCCGCAGCACCTTGGCGGGCAAACTTGCGCAGGCGACGCAACGCCACCTTGATGTTGCGAATGCCCAGGGTGATGCTGTCATCGAGATCCTTGAACGCGCGCTTTTCCCACACCTTTACGGCGCGGCCGTGGCGACCGTTCTTCTGGCCGATTCGGAACCCTTCAGGGTTGTAGCCATCGGCACCGAATGGAGAGGTTCCGCCGGTTCCAATCCACTTGTTACCGCCGGCGTGGCGTTCGTTCTGCTCTTCCATGCGTTTCTTGAAGGTTTCGATCAGCTCTTCAAGACCACCCAGGGTGTCAATTTTCGCCTTGTCTTCCTCGGACAGGTGCTTCTCGAATTCGGCACGCAACCAGTCGTCCGGAATCAGCATTTCCATCAGGTCTTCAAGGTTCTCGATACCCTCAAAGTAAGCCTTGAACGCGCGGTCGAACTTGTCGAAGTGGCGCTCGTCCTTTACCAGACACAAACGTGCCAGGTAATAGAACTCCTCCATGTCAGCGAACGCCAGACGATTCTGCAGCGCCTCCAGGAGGTCCAGAAACTCACGCAGGCTGGCGGGCACCTTTGCTCGCCGAACTTCGAGAAAAAAATCAATCAACATAAAACGAGACTCTTGCTGAGTATCAGCTGCGACGACGGGCCATAAAGGCCAGCTTCTGCAGCAGGTGAACATCCTGCTCGTTCTTGACCAGAGCACCGTACAACGGCGGCAACGCTGAACTGGTGTCTTTCTCTTGAAGCATTTTGGCAGACAATTCATCCGCCATCAGCAGTTTCAACCAATCGATCAGTTCCGACGTCGACGGCTTTTTCTTCAATCCAGGAACCTTGCGCACGTCGAAAAACACTTCCAGAGCATCACGGACAATTTGCTGCTGCAGGCCTGGGAAGTGAACATCCACGATGTCCTGCATGGTTTCGTGATCCGGGAAGCTGATGTAGTGGAAGAAGCACCGGCGCAGGAACGCATCGGGCAATTCCTTTTCGTTGTTGCTGGTGATCACCACGATCGGGCGCTGCTTGGCCTTTACGAACTGCTGGGTTTCGTAGACGTAGAACTCCATCCGATCCAGTTCCAGCAGGAGATCGTTGGGGAATTCGATGTCGGCCTTGTCAATTTCATCAATCAACAGCACGACCTGCTCACCCGCATCGAACGCTTCCCAGAGTTTGCCTTTGACAATGTAGTTGCTGATGTCCTTGACCTTTTCGTCACCAAGCTGGGAATCGCGCAGGCGGGACACTGCATCGTACTCATAAAGCCCCTGCTGGGCCTTTGTGGTCGATTTAATGTGCCAGGGAATCAGCGTCATGCCGAGTGCGGCTGCCATTTCCTCCGCCAGCAAGGTCTTGCCGGTTCCGGGCTCGCCTTTGATCAGCAGCGGACGCTGGAGCGAAATGGCCGCATTCACCGCCATTTGCAGGTCATCGGTGGCTACGTACTTGTCAGTACCGGTAAACTTCATCGCGTTAGTTCCTGTTGGTTACTTTTTCTGGTCCTGGTCATCGGCGTCAGGCTTCGGCTGGTCATCCGATTGATCAGAATCAATATCACTTTGGCCCGGAAGATCGTCAAACTCAGATAGATCAAAGTCATCCAGCCCAAATTCTTCCTCGTCGTTTTCGACATCCTGCAGGATCGGTTCTTCAACCGATTCATCACGTTCTTCTTCATCGCCGACTTCCTGCGGCACCACACGCTCGGCAACCGGAATCTCCTCCTCCTGCACCTCATCGACATCGGTCTCTGGGACGGCGGGATCGCTCGCAGTGTCCTGTTCTTCCGTTACTTCAGGAATGTCATCAGAGGCCTCTTCGTCTTCGGGCTCGCTCGCGTCGACCACTTCCGGTTTCTCTTCCGACGCCTCAGACTCTTCAGTCTGATCAGATTCCTCGGATTCCTCAGGCTGATCAGATTCCAGTGCCTCGGACGGGGGTTCGCTCGCCTCGGCAGAGTCAGAGTCAGAGTCCCCAGAATCTTTGGTCTGCCTCTTCCTCAACGCCAGCCAAGTCAGGGCCATCAGGCCAGCGCCGCCAGCACCAGCGCCGAACACCCACATAGGCATAGGTAACGCGCTCTGATCATTGTCAGCAGCATCCCCAATTTCTATCGGCTCGGCTTCCGTCTCCGGAGCTTCTGGAATCTCTGGCGTTTCAACCTCACTGACATCAATCGGACTGGTAATGTTATTAGCGCTTGCAGGCTCTACCAATGAATCCGGCTCAGACATTTTCTCGTTGGGTAGTGGCTCAGCATCAGACTCAGCCTCTGCTTCGTCCGTCACCGCAACTTCGGTTTCCTCCAGATCACCCGTAGGCTGATCCGGCCCAGGCGAGACTGCCGTGAACACGGTGGTTGTGCTGAATTTTCGGCCAAAGGTCTGGCCATCTGCGATCACCTCAATCTGGTAAACCCCATCCTCCGGCAGCCGACCAATGGTGTCACTAAACATTCCGTCTACCGGCGGCTCTGCCGACAAATTTTTGGTACCGCTGCGGCCATCCTCGGAGATGACACTGACCTTGATATCGAGAACCTTCAGAAAGTCCGGGTCGGTAATCCTTTCGCCTTCCTCGTAGAATGCAATGTTCAGATCAATAGGCGCTTCTTCAGAAAATTGTGCGGGTACCGGGCTCACCGCCATTCGCAGATCACTAACAACGGTTACCCGACTGCCCTCACCCAACTCACCTTCGATACGCCACCGGCCCGGCATCGGTTCTGTAATCGTCATCAGGTCATAACCGGATTCCCGGGTCCAGCGCACATTTTCCGGCAGGCTTGGGAGCGTCACGGAGCTACCGTCCGGCTTTATAAGTGTCAGTTTCCGAGTATCCGGGGTTTCCTGCTTACCCCAGAAAACCAGCGCGGTGAATTCGCTAACGCCTTCATCGACGCTAAAACCATCCCCTTCGATCGGAATCTGTTCCTGCGGAACTGCTGCGTTCAACGCTTCCAGAAAAGCCCGGCTGAGCGCCTGGGCGGTATCCGCAATCTGGAACCGGCCACCGGATTGAAGGGCCAATTGTCGCAGGAATTCGGCATCTGCTTCCGCGGAGAGCGCGATGGGGTGGAAGGTTGCGCCTTGTTCGGCCAGTTCGGGAACAAGAGTCTGGAGAATGCGACGCTCTTCCTGCTGATTCGTGCCGTTATCACTCGACACATCGACTTTGCCATCGGTGAGCAGAATAAAGTGAGTGTTCTCGAGAACACCACCGGTGTAGTAGCCGTCGCCAGCCACCTCGATGGCCTTGCCGAGGTTGGTTCTGAGGGCAACAGAATTGATCTGAGCTGACTTTTCCCTGGCCACGGCCCGCCACTGCTCTGTCACCTCGCGGTGAGGAACCAGCATGTTGACGTACTGCCCAAAGGTCCAGAGCCCTGCCGTCGAACCTGCGGGCAGCATCTGAGCGAGCAATCTGACCGCCGGCTGGCGCAGGTTGTCCGGGTCGTTACCTTTCATCGAACCCGAGATGTCCACGATGATGCGAACATCCGGTTTGTCAGCCAGAACCAGCTCCGGAGCCTGCTGAGCTTGCACCACAGACGGGAGCACCAAGGCAATGACGAACATCAATGTCTGAAATCTGGGCATAGTCGCACTCAAGGCATTATACGTTTTTGTTGTTTGCCCCTCCGCTAGCGTCGAACCAGACGGTAGCGAACGAGATCCAGTATCCAAACAAGTAGCATTACCAGGCCGGCAATGCCGAGATTGAACAGAGCCCGGCCAGCGGCCTCCGTTTCGCCAAGCACCAATTCATAGCCGCCGTACAGCCAAGCCGGAATCCACCAATCAGCCAGCTCTGGTGATTCCACCGGTGTTAGCAGCAATGCCACCAGCGCGGCCAACAGCAGGGTTCTCAAGCCGTAGAGAGGCAGATATCGGAACAGCTGCTTCATCATGTAGAAGAACACAACGAAGGCAATTGCGTAGGCAGACCAAAAAATTCCGTAAGCCACTTGGGCGTCAGTATCGATCATTACAGTATCCAGTGAATGATGTGTTCTTCCCATTGATCCTCAGGCACGTCTGCTTCCGAGACGACTTTGTCACGGATCGAAACTCCCGCCTGGTGAACCGTTGCCGGATCGCCGCTTCTCAATGGGTGCCAATCGGCAAGCGGCCTGCCTTCAGCCAGGGTGCGATAGGCGCAGGTCTGCGGCAGCCAATGGTAGTCGTTTACCGTAGCTGGTGTCAGCACGGTGCAGCCCGGAACTTTTTTCAGGCGCTCGGAGTAGACCGTGCAGCGACAGCTCCGCTGATCCATGTAACGACAAACCAGGTCGGTGTGATAGACCTCGTCAGTGTCTTCATCCTGGAGCTTATTGAGGCAACATTTGCCGCAGCCGTCACACAGGGATTCCCATTCCGCCAGGGTCATTTCGTCCAGGCGCTTTCGCTGCCAGAAGGGAATCTGGGCAATCATGAATCCCGAGGCTCTATCTTCTTCTTGAAGTCCACGACATAACCGTCCTGCTCTTCCGGCATCTGCAAGAAGAAGTCTTTCTCCTCCAGTGCTGCAAGCACCTGTTTACCCGTGGTCCGGGCCAGTTTTCGGTCTGGTGTCAGAATCAGGTCCATGGAGTGAACGGGTTGACCGAACACAGCTCGCAGGCTTTCCGGTAGCTCATTCCAGTCCTTGCCGCGGCGTACGAACAGATAGGTATCCCGCTTTTTGCTGCTGCGAAATACCGACACAAACTCTCTTTCAATCATGATCTCAGCAATTCCTCAATATCCGCCCGGACCGGCGCCAGGATCTGTTCTCGCCATCCCTGAAAAAACACGTGCCCAGACAAACTCCGTTGCTGGACAACTTTTTCAAGGCGCTTTCGTGGCGCCAGTAATTCAATTGGAATATCCGCAAGTTCTGCCGCACTTCTAAACAGACGTTTCAACAGCTTGAAGAACGCCTGCTGGTCTCTCGTTAGTGGCGGTGCAATGCGCTCAAGGTTGGAATTATCGGCGCTACGACCTGCTTCAACAAGTTGCAACAAAACCTCGCCATAGCGACGAACTGCGCCGGATGGCACACCCTGAATGTTCGACAACGCTGCGCGAGATTCCGGCATCTGTTCTGCCACTGCAATCAACAGGGCATCGGCAAAGACCCGATTCCGGGGCCGGTCCTGGCGCTGGCATTCCTGTTCGCGCCATTGAGCCAATTCGCGCAGAACGCCTTGCTGCTGGGGAGTTAAAGTCCAACCGCCTCGCAACTTGAGATAATGATTCTCGGGATCGTCCTGAGTGGCCAGCTCATCGGCGAACCGGGTAGACTCTTCGCTCAGGGCGTACACTAGGCCCCTTTCCTCCAGCCCCGCGAGCAGCCACTGATACATGGGCTCGAGGAACCGGATGTCGTCAACGGCGTAGCGCTGCTGGGCTTCGCTGAGGGGCCGGGCCAGCCAGTCGGAGCGAGTCACGGACTTGTCGAGCGTTTCGCCAAACAGGCTTTCCACCAGCCGCGCGTAGCCCAGGGAAAAGCCGACGCCAGCCAGAGCTGCACCAATCTGCAGATCAATCACACCCTTGGGCAGGATTCCCAGCCAGTGCCGGAAAAGCTCGAGATCTTCACTCATGGCGTACAGCAGCTTGGGTGTCTGTGGATCCGCCAGCAGCTCCTTGAACCTTACTGACGCTTCGGCTACATCAGGATCGACCAGGCAGAAATCACCGTTGTAACCGAGCTGTACCAGACCAGGGATCGGGTAGAAGGTGTTAACTCGCTCGAACTCGGTATCCAGGGCCAGCAGGCCATCCCCGAGACCACCCAGCCATTGGTCCAGTGCCGACGGTTCGGTAATCCAGTTAATCCTGTCTGGGGCTGGCGGGACTTCAACAGCCGGGCTTGGAGGTGTCATAAGGTAACCTGGTGATGGTTTATTCAGAGAGCGGCTTGCGACCGCGGAAGGCGTGAGTCAGCGTGAAACCGTCGACGTAACCCAGTTCGCCACCCACCGGTATACCGTGGGCCAAACGGGTGATCAGGATGTCGCGGCCATCCAGGCGATCGGCAATATAATGGGCTGTTGCCTCACCTTCCACCGTTGGATTGGTGGCAAGGATGAGTTCGGTGACCCCTTCCTGGTTTACACGTTCCAGCAGACGCTCAATACCGATCTCTTCAGGGCCAACGCCGTCGATGGGCGACAGGTGCCCCATGAGCACAAAATAGCCGCCGCGATAATCACCAGCCTGTTCGATGGCCAGCAGATCCGAGGGACTTTCAACGACACACAGAGTACCGGTGCGGCGAGCGCCGTTGTCACAGATTCCGCAGACTTCAGTGTCTGCAAAGTTCTGGCAGCTGTTGCACCGTCGGACGCCGGTCATGGCGTTGCTTAGGGCGTCAGAGAGCCGGGTGCCTCCGGAGCGCCCGCGCTCCAACAGGTGGAATGCCATACGCTGGGCGGTTTTCTGGCCTACGCCGGGCAAGCACCGGAGCGATTCGACTAACTCGTCAACCAGTGGGCTGAATGCCATGAAACGTCCTCAAATTCAGTTCAGGGGGGCGATCGGTATCAGAACGGCATCTTAAAGCCCGGAGGCATGCCCATACCTGACATCATCCCGGACATCTTCTCCTTTTGATTCGCTTCAACCCGACGCACCGCATCGTTAACGGCCGCTGCCAACAGGTCTTCCAGAATTTCTTTTTCTTCTGACATCAGCGAAGGGTCAATCTGCACCTGACGAACGTCGTGACGGCCATTCATGGTGACTTTAACCAGGCCGGCACCAGACTCGCCGGTTACTTCCGCCTTGGCGATTTCTTCCTGGGCCTTCTGCATTTCTTCCTGCATCTTCTGGGCTTTTTTCATCATGTCGCCCATATTGTTCATCATGTCGCTATCTCCTGCTTGACTCAATTGGCCGGATACTGTCTTCGACTACCCGCGCCTCAAATCGTTCAACGATGGACTTTACCGCCGGATCCTTACGGATTGCCTCTTCAGCCGCTTGCTGACGTGCCTTACGCTGGCGCTCTTCGTAGGCCGCCGGCGTATGTGGCCCGGGATTGCCCGGCTCCACTTTTAATTCAGTGGCATTGCCAAACCGACTTCTCAACCCGGCCAGGATTTTTTCTTCATGCCGGGCGTTCAGCAGACGCGCGTGGCCATCGTCGATGGTCAGTACCACGGTGTTACCGTCCCAGGCCAAAGCCCCGTGACTGGCAAGGTTCCCAGGCATACCGACTATTTCCAGCGAGCGAAAATCCCGTTCCCAGACGAACTCACCATCAGTGCCCGCTTCCGGAACCTGAACCGGCTCCGAGGCAACAGGCTCTGCCACGGGCACCTCAAGCGGTTCTGACCGCTGCTCGGGCTCTGACTGTAGCTCTGGTTCCGATACCGTCTCTGGGCCTGAGGCCGGCGGTTGCTCATACCGTGGTACCTGATCCACAGAGTCCATATCTGATGCTTGAGCGTCAAGGCTGGCCAACCAGGCATCATCGGCCGATTCAGGCTCAGGCGCTGGCCCTGCAAGCTGCTCCGAGCCAACCTCTGGGCGCGGCTCAGGCTCGGTTTCCTGATGGGTTTCTGGCTGCGGACGCTCAGGCTGGGATGGCTCGGGCTGAGGCGATGCCTCAGGTGCAGCCACCTGCTCTGCCGTCTGCTCTACCGAATCCGGCTGGGCAGCGGTCGGCTCGGGCGCGGACTCATTCGTGGCGTGACCAGCGGCACTGGTGTCTGGCACTGACTTTTGAGCAGCGTTCTCCTGCCCGGGACCAGCACCGGATGGTCGTGCGGGGTCAGGTTCGTCGTGGGATTCCGGAGAACCGGTCGGGGTAGAAGAGCTGACCGCTGGTGGCTCCCGGCGATCAGCGCCGGGACGAAATGCCAGCATTCTGAGCAGGGTCATTTCAAAGCCCATTCGGGCATCCGGAGTAATAGTCAGGTCCTTTCGACCTATCAGCGCAGCCTGGTAGAAAAGCTGAGCATCTTCCGCGCTTAACTGACGGGCAAGAGCCTGAACCTCGGCCGCGTCTCCCAGTGCGTTGTCAGCACTACCAGGAACCACCTGCTCCATGGTCACGCGGTGGAACAGCGACAGGAGGTCGGCGAGGATATTGCCGTAGTCCGGCGCAAAGTCCGAAATACGGCTTATTTCAGAAAGCAGACCCGGGCCATCGCTCTCAACCAGAGCGCGGACCAGTCGCTCTATATCACGCTGATCGATGGTCCCCAGCATGTTACTGACATCACTGGCGGCAAGCTTCTGGTTGCCAAAGGCAATCGCCTGATCGGTGAGACTCAGGGCGTCGCGCATACTGCCATCCGCTGCACGCGCAAGCAGCCACAGCGCTGGGTCTTCAAACGGAATCTGTTCCTGGCCCAGTACGTGTTTCAGATGACCGGCAATGTGCTCGGGTGTCATTCGCTTAAGATTGAACTGCAAGCAGCGCGACAGCACCGTCACCGGCAGCTTTTGCGGATCGGTGGTGGCCAGCAGGAACTTGACGTGTTCGGGGGGCTCTTCCAGCGTTTTCAGGAACGCGTTGAACGACTGGTTGGTGAGCATGTGGACCTCGTCAATGAGGTACACCTTGTAGCGGCCGCGAGTAGGCGCGTACTGAACGTTGTCGGTCAGTTCACGCATGTCATCGACACCGGTCCGGGAGGCGGCGTCGATTTCGATCAGGTCGACAAATCGACCCTCCTGAATCTCGGTGCAGCTCGAACACTCACCACAGGGTCGGGGTGTGATTCCGGTTTCACAATTCAGGCACCGGGCCAGCAACCGGCCGATGGTGGTTTTACCGACACCACGGGTTCCGGTAAACAGATAGGCGTGGTGCAGGCGCTGGCTCTCCAGCGCGTGGATTAACGCCTGCAGCACGTGTTCCTGGCCCACCATGTCTTCGAAGGTGCGTGGGCGCCATTTTCGGGCAAGTACCTGGTAGCTCATGTTCCGCCAACTGCTGTTAAAAACGGGCTTAACCTTAGCATGGACCCCACTTGAGAAGAAGCACAGATCAACCACAGAAAACGCCGCAACAACGCGTTTCAGCGTGCGGAGAGCGAGACTAATCTGGGGTGTAGATAAAACGGGAGGGAGAAATCTGGGGGTGACCCCACCAGCGACACTCCGGCACAC
Organism: Marinobacter alexandrii; assembly: GCF_005871205.1. GTDB lineage: Bacteria > Pseudomonadota > Gammaproteobacteria > Pseudomonadales > Oleiphilaceae > Marinobacter > Marinobacter alexandrii. Next base: position 153,706 of record NZ_SWKM01000015.1, read on the forward strand.
AATTCCACCGCTGCGGCTGCTCCCTTCCGGGCCTGACCGGGTTCACGGTTTCATGTTGCGAAGGCACCAATGGGGCCACCATAACGTCGCTTTGGGTTATTTCCCTGAAAGCGGCGCGCATAGTAGCAAATGGGTTTGCCGACTACAACGCCAATTCGACCCGTCTGGGACGAAACCTGTTTCTTACAGCGGCAGCGGGACTTCATCCTGCCGGAACCAGCAGGCAACACTGTGCCGGGTGCGATGGGCGGGCAACACCTCGTGGGGGATTTCTTCGCTCAGGAATACCACTATCCGACCCGCCTCGGGTACAACCTGGGCACAGACTTCGTTATCGTTTTCCCGATTGAACACCTGCAACTCACCGCCCTCCCCTGGCTGCCAGCTTTCATTCAGGTACAGCACCAGACTGATAACCCTGGATGCCCGCCCCTGAAAGCTGTCCAGGTGTTTTTTATAGAAGTCACCCGCCTGATAGGTAGCGTAGTGTGCTTCAAAGCGCTTCAGCCCAAGGAACAGACGCTGATTGAGTCCGGCCTGAATCGCTCCAAAGAAATCGAACAAAGCAGCTTGAGGTGCGGTAATGCCCTGCAACCACGCGATCCGGTCCCGGCGAACGGAGCGATCCCGGGTCAGATCCGTGCCGCGGCCAATGCCTGCCCTCTTCATCGCGTCGGTTCTGTCCAGCAATCCAACCTCCGATGCCAGGCTGGCCAACAGTGGCCGACCAAGCACACCGGCAACATCAAGGGTCATCCAGCCGTGCTCACTTAAACCGTCGGCCAACTCGTCAAGCCAAGCACTGGATACCGGTTCGGCATTGCCAGCAGGCAACCCGACAAGATCATGGCTACTGGCAGTCACCTCTACAACGGAACCGACGGGTTCGAAGTGTTGGTCTTTAAGGGCAATAACAACCGAGTCTTCCATTAATGCTTCCCTGAACATTTGGCCATATTTTATGCGTAATTCTCGCCGGGACGGGAGATTTAATTTACTCTCTGTATAGGCACATACCGTTAACTCAGGAGTCTCTGAAACACGCCATGTCTGAGAGCAGTAACCGACCGCCACTTTCTCTTTCTCCGGGCCAATGGTCCTTCACTCGCTGGCGCACCATTGGACAACTGGAGGCGCTGGACGTTAATCACCCGCTATTCAGGGCCACGGTGTTCCTACAAGGCGCCCATCTGACCCATTTTGCTCCGAAGGACGAACCTGACTGGCTGTGGTGCAGCGATACCGCCCGCATGGAGCCGGGCCGCGCCATTCGCGGCGGCGTGCCGGTGTGCTGGCCGTGGTTTGGTGATCCGGCAAAAAATGCCCCCGAAGTTCGGAAGCGCATTCACACCGACAAGGCCCATGGTTTCGCCCGCACATCTATCTGGAAGCTCGAAGACGTCCGGGAGAACGCTCACGAGGTGGAGATCAGTCTCTCTCTGGACGCCAATGAAGACTTTCATGACATCTGGAGTGGCCACGCCCTCGCCCTCATCACCTTCAGCTTTTCCATCCGGGGATGCCAGGTGGCGCTGACCACCACCAACATGAGCAGCCATCCGCTGGCGTTCAGCCAGGCCCTGCACAGTTACTTCCCAACGCCGGATGTCGGGCGCAGCCGGGTTTTGGGACTCGGCGACAGTCATTACATTGATACGCTTCGCGATTGGGAATACTGCTGGCAGGAAGGCCCCGTGTATTTCGAGGGCGAAACCGACCGCATCTATGAGAGCGGAGCGCCCATGACCATTGTGACCCCTGCGGGCAAGCGCAAACTCTCGTCCGTGGGCAGCGACTCAACAGTGGTCTGGAACCCCGGCCCAGCCAAGGCCGCTACACTCTCCGACTTTCGGGATGAGGCCTGGAAAAACATGCTCTGCGTCGAAACCGCCAATGCCAGCGGTGACTACCGCGTGCTTAATGAAGGCCAAAGCCACACGCTGGGTGTTCTGATTGGCCGCGCCTGATTCCAGTGTTTAAACCGTTACAAAACAGGGAGTCAGCATGAGTCTGGCGTCGTTTATTAAGTCCAGGCTGGTGCCTGTAGAGCTTGAACAGCAAGTAAACCGTATTCGCAAGCCCCAAGGATCGCTTGGGTACGACCCCTGGGGCTATAACAACGAGGCCGTCAAATACGGCCTTGCATTGACCAAACAGATTTACGAGAAATACTTTCGGGTTCAGGCCCATGGAGTTGAGAAAATCCCCTCCAAAGGCCCGGTGCTCATCATCGCGAACCACAGCGGCCAACTCCCCATCGACGGAATACTGATTGGCTATGCGCTGGCGTCCCGGAAGAAATCGCCGCGCATGCCCCGCGCGATGATTGAACGTTTCTTCCCTACAGTGCCCTGGCTCGGAAACCTGCTTAACGAAGTGGGCGCGGTACTGGGCGACCCAGTGAATTGCGCAAAGATGTTGGCCAACGATGAGGCAGTGATCGTTTTCCCCGAAGGTATCCGCGGCTCCGGCAAGCTGTACAGGGATCGGTACGAACTCAAACGGTTTGGCAGTGGCTTCATGCACCTGGCCATGAAATACAACGCCCCGATTGTTCCGGTTGGCGTGGTCGGTTGCGAGGAGACCATTCCTGCGATTGCGAACATCAAGCCGCTGGCCAAAGCACTAGGCATACCCTATGCACCACTGGCACTGCCAGTGGTGCTGCCGGCCAAGGTTCACCTTAACTTTGGCGACCCGATGTACTTCGACGACCTTGAGATCCCGGAAGAACAGGTGACTGAACGCGTTGAAAAGGTAAAGGCGGAGATCAGCCGGCTGATTGACAAAGGCTTGAGCGAACGGAAAAGGCTTTTCTGATGACCCAACATCGCAGACCTCACATTCTTGTCACGGGTGCCGCCGGTGCTTTGGCACAACAGGTCATCAATCAGCTTCGGGATCATTGTGATCTGGTGGCGGTCGATTTCCGAGAGCAGGTTTACCTGGGCGACGATATTCCCAGCTACTGCATCGATTTCAACAAGCGGGTCTTCGAGGACCTGTTCCGCCGCTACGAGTTCGACGGGGTCATCCACCTTGGACGTATCATGTCGAGCCAGCTCACCCGGATGCGCCGCTATAACGCCAACGTACTGGGAACCCAAAAGCTTCTCGATCTCAGCCTGAAATACGGCATCAAACGGGTTGTAGTGTTGTCGACTTACCACGTCTACGGCGCCGTAGCGTACAACCCTGCCCTGATCGACGAGGCGGCCCCACTCAAGAGCGCCGGCCTCAGTTCAGACCTGATCGACTCTGTTGAACTGGAAAACCTGGCCAACATCTACCTCTGGCGCTACCCGGAACTGAATATCTCCATTCTCAGGCCCTGCAACATTGTTGGTCCCGGCGTCAGGAATGCCATGAGCACGCTACTCGCGAGCGAACGGGCACCAGTGCTGGCCGGCTTTTCGCCGATGATGCAGTTCATCCACATCGACGATATGGCGGACGCCATCGTGCTCGCCTATAAAAAACCGGTTCGCGGTGTTTTCAATGTCGCTCCTCAAGACTGGGTTGCCTACCAGCACGCGCTGAAACTCTGTCACTGTAAAAGCTTGCCGATACCTTCGGTTCCACCAATTCTTCCTTCCATGATTCTTCGGACATTGAAGCTAAGAAGTTTTCCGTCGTACCTAATGGCATTTTTCAAGTATCCTGTTGTTATAGACGGCAGAGCATTCGCAAATGAGTTTGGATTTAAACCCAAGCGAGAGCTCAAGGACATCTTCCGGTTTTACATGGATAACAAAAAACCGGTGTAGCGCAGGTTCAACCGTCAGGGATCAGCGGACACTCACGCAGGATGCGAGGGATGCTAAGCGACTTCAGTGTGATCAGCCACATAGCGGCCGCCCTTACCTTTGGGTTGCTGGCGGTGCTTGTGGTTACCCGTTACACCCGGCGAGACATCGACCGAGCCCTGTTCCTGGCGGCCATCGTGACCACGCTCTGGTCGTCGGCGCTGGTCATACAAAGCTTCTGGGGCTTCCCCAGCTTCTTTATCCGCTATCTTCTCGAGCTCCTGAGGTACAGCGCCTGGATCCTCCTGCTGTTCGCAATGCTCAGAAACTCGTTTCGCCAAGGCAGCCTTACCGGACAACTAAAACAGATACTGGGTGTTTCAACAGTTGTCCTACTGGTTCTCCTGGTGGGCTTCGGGATGCTGGAGTACGTGTTTGGCCTCTCCATCCTGAGTGGCAAGACCCGCCTCGTGGGCCAGATTTCGCTATCGCTGCTCGGATTGTCCCTGGTCGAACAGATTTGGCGCAACTCTCCAGGATTTGGCCGATCGAGCATTAAATACCTTTGCATTGGCATTGCCACACTGTTCGCTTTCGACTTCTTCATGTATGTCGATGCCTTGCTGTTTGGCCAGGTATCGGATTCGTTCTGGAATGCTCGAGGCTTTGTGAATGCCCTTTTGGTTCCTTTGTTCGCGATCAACGTCATCAATACCCGCAAACAGCCCGTCGACTTTCAGCTTTCCCGGTCCGCGGTGTTTCACGCTGGCACGCTGGTCTTCGCTGGCGGCTACCTGCTCTGCCTGGCTATAGGCGGCTATTATGTTCGGGTACTTGGCGGGGACTGGGGAGGCGCACTACAGGTACTGTTTTTTACCATCGCACTGGCGTTCCTGGCCACCCTGATTCTCTCACGTCGAATCCGAGCCAAACTGATGGTGCGGATCAGCAAGAACTTCTTCGACTACAAGTATGATTACCGGGAAGAATGGCTAAAAATGACGCGGGAACTCGCCAATCTCAGCGATGACCCTCCGCTGCCAGAGCGGGTGACGAGAATTCTCGCCAGTCTGGTCGAAAGCAACTCAGGTGCGATCTGGCTCAGGGATGATCGGGGCAGCTACACGCTGAAAGCCTCGGTTAATACGCCAATCGGAAAGTACACCGACATTGAATCGGACTCTGACCTGGTCCGTCTGTTTAACCATCGGGACTGGGTGGTGAATCTGCAGGAATACCGCGCTGACCCTGTGGCCTATGATTTGCTCGAAATTCCCGAGGCGATCGCCAACATACCGGACGCCTGGTTGGTTATTCCGCTATACCTCGACAATGAGCTCTATGGCATTGCGGTGGTGGGGGTGCCTTACGCACAGGTGGAGCTCAACTGGGAAAACTTCGACCTGGTAAAAGTCGTAGCCCGGCAGACCTGCAACCTGCTGGCTCAAGCGGATGCCCAGCACCGACTCTCAAGGGCCATGCAGTTTGAAGCCGTTAGTAAAGCCTCGGCATTTATGATTCACGATCTCAAGACCGTCATCTCTCAATTATCCCTTCTCGTCAAAAATGCGCCCAAGCATCGCAATAATCCAGCCTTCATTGACGACATGATTGACACCACCGACCACGCGGTCCGGAAAATGTCGAATCTGGTTGACCATATGCGCCGCCCTGCCAGCGACAATGGCGATGAACAGCAATTACTGGATCTGACCAGCCTGGTTGTGAGCCTGCTTGAGCACTACAGTCAGTCTCGCCCCAACCCCCGCCTGGAAGGCAACCCGCCTCAGGCACTGGTACTGGCGGATGAAGAGCAACTACGCAGTGTGCTGGGCCATCTCATTCAAAATGCCCAGGACGCGACGCCCCCAGAAGGTGAAATCACTCTGTCCCTGAAGATCGCACGGGGTAATGTGGCTTTATTTATTCACGACTCGGGCTGTGGAATGACCGAGGAATTTATCAATTGTCAGCTGTTCAAACCGTTCGAGAGCACCAAAGGCCTGACCGGAATGGGCATTGGGGCCTATCAGGCGCGGGAGTATGTGCAGAGGCTGGGTGGCAACATCGACGTGACCAGTGAGCCAGGCGTCGGTTCCTGCTTCTCGATTCGGATACCGTTAGCCGAGGCGCAAGCCCTGCCCGCTCCGGAGTCGCAGGCATTTATCGATAATGCTCCGGCACAGCCCAGGCAAAACGCCAATTAATAGACGTTTCGCATTAACATTGGCGCTTTGCATTGCAAAGCGCCAATGTTCAGTTAAGAATTAATTAGAGGATGCCAGTGGAAGAAGGCGTCGCGATTCAGACACAGTAATAAACAAGGGAATTGTTTCTGGCGTGACTAGACGACTCTTAATCGTAGAGGATGACCCTGGCTTGCAGAGCCAAATGCGTTGGTGCTTCAGCGAGGAGCTTGATATCACGGTCACCTCTGACCGAGATTCTGCCCTGGCAGCACTGAGGCGCACCGAACCCGATGTGGTGACCCTTGATCTTGGACTTCCTCCAGATCCTGGCGGGGCCACAGAAGGCTTCGCACTGCTTGAGGAAATCCTTCGCCTTGCTCCGATGACCAAAGTCATTGTTGTAACCGGTCGAGAAGATAAGGAAAACGCGGTCAAAGCGATCGGCATGGGCGCCTGTGATTTTTACCAGAAACCCCTGGATGCCGACATTCTTACCTTTGTAGTTCACCGGGCGTTCCGGCTGGCAGAACTCGAACGCGAAAACCGGGACCTGACCAGCCAGCGCAATGGCACCAACATCAAGGGCATTGTGGCTGCCAGCCCGCAAATGCTTGCCATTTGTCGCACCCTTGAAAAAGTCGCTCCCACCGACGTCACCACACTGATTACCGGCGAGACCGGAACCGGCAAAGAACTGCTGGCACGCGCCATTCATGACCTTAGCCAGCGCGGACGAAAGCCTTTCGCCGCTATCAACTGTGCCGCAATTCCCGAAAACCTACTCGAAAGCGAACTGTTCGGGTTTGAAAAAGGGTCCTTCACGGGCGCGACGCACTCCAAAAAAGGCAAAATCGAGAGCGCCAACGGTGGCACCCTGTTCCTGGACGAGATTGGCGACATGCCCATGGCCCTTCAGGCCAAGCTTCTGAGATTTCTCCAGGAGCGAGTCGTTGACCGGGTTGGCTCCGTGCACCCCATTCCAGTGGACGTGAGAGTTGTTTGCGCCACACACAGAGATGTAAGCCATCTCATTGAAAGCGGGGAATTCAGAGAAGACCTCTATTATCGAATCAGTGAAATCACTCTTGATGTTCCTGCAGTGCGCGATCGAGAGGGAGATGCGCTCGTAGTTGCTCAGTCGCTACTGAAATCTCTGGGCAAGAATATGGACAGGCCCAATCTAGCCTTCACCGAAGATGCCATCAACGCAATCAACAGCTATGCGTGGCCGGGTAATGTGCGTGAAATGATCAATAAGATAAAACGCGCCACCATCATGGCGGCTGGCAAGCGAGTGACCGCAGAAGATCTCGAACTCCCCAGCAAAGCACCGGCTAACAACATGCAGTTAAATCTCAGACAGGTAAGAGAATTCGCGGAACGCCAGGCCATCATCCAGGCACTGAGATCCTGCAACTATAATATGGCGGGTGCTTCGCGGCTGCTGGGTATTACCCGTCCCACCCTCTATAACCTGACTGACAAATACAATATAGAAACCTCGACCGAGGCCCCTAACGCCTGACGAAATGGACGACGGCGCGAAAAATGGATAAAAGGAACTGGCCATGAAGTTTGCTCGATTTACAAGCACCGCAACGCTCTTCCTTACTTTGGCAATTGGCTTGGCAGGGTGCGGCCGTGAAAATGAGATGAGTCAGGAAGAAATTCAATATCTCAGCCATTTGGACCAGGCGCTTTTTTTCCAGGATCAGGGAGAACTAAAAGCCAGTACCCTTGAGGCACGGAGTGCCATCGAGTTGCAGCCGGGTAAAGTTCCCCCCTATTTCATCATCATCAGAAACCTGCTGGCTGCCGGCGATGCGATTAATGCAGAGCATCAATTGAACCGCCTTCTTCAGGAAATTCCCAAAGCATCAATGCCTGCCACACAGGCTGACGAAGCATCACTGATTAGCGCTGAAGCGCAACTGATGCAGGGCCAATTTGAAGATGCACTATCTACACTGGACTTGCTCACTTCACCTGATCTTGGGGTGCAACTGGACGCTGCCCTCTTGCGGGGACGCATTCACCTGGCACGCAACAATGTCCAACTGGCAGAACAGGCTTTTCTCAAAGCCGAATCACTGGATAACACGACATCATTGCCGCTAGTAGGCTTGTCCCGCGTGGCCTATGCACGAAGCGACCCGGTTCAGGTTCAAGCGTATGTGGATAAAGCAGAGCGGATAGATCCGAATGAATCAGAGCTGTGGCTTTGGAAAGCACAGCTGGCTCATTCAGAAGGGCAACTATCAGCTGCCGAAGATGCTTATATTCGAGCACTGGAAGACATCGGTCAGTACGACGTAATGACCTATCGAAAATATAAAACTATCTCCGCCCTGATTGATGTCTTGAGGGCCCAAGGCAAATCCTCCGAGGCCTATATCTACGAAGAAATATTGGCCAGGTCCGCCCCAGGAACGATAAAAAGCAACCTGACTGCTGCCAGCAAAGCATACCAGGGCGGGGATATGGAAAGCGCAAGCCGCTATCTGAAGGAAATCCTGGCCCTGGCACCCGGGCATCAGCAAAGTACACTTATGCTGGGCATGGTCAAATTCAGACAAGGCCGGATGAAAGAGGCCGAAGCTCTGCTCTCCCCCATTGTTTCGCAAAGCGGATCCGATACCGCGAAAAAACTGCTTGCAGCCACCCGACTGCAACTTCAAGACACGATCGGCGCTCGCGAAATTCTGGGCGAACTCGATGAAAGCCAGAATGACCCCGAAGTCCTTGCCTTAGTCGGCATCGTCTCCCTAGCAAGCGGAGAAAGCAGTTCGGGACGTACATTCATCGACAAGTCTCTTTCTCTCAGGCCCGACAACCACCGACTCCGGTTACGGTATGCCAGCTTCCTGCTCCAGAATGGCGATCCCAGTGCCGCCATCCAGCATGCTCAATATGTCTTGGCTAGCAATCAGTACGAAGATCAGGCGAGACTGCTGCTCCTACGGGCAAACATTGCAAAGAGCGACCTCTCTTCGGCCGTGCAGCTATCCAACGCCTGGCTGGAAGAGCAGCCCGATAACATTGCTGCCCTGATTGCACGCGGGCAGCTCGCAGCTCGGGACGGCAATAATACCGAGGCCATGAAATATTTTGATGAGGCCGCTAAAAAAAATCCAGAAAGCGCGGAACCTGCAATTGCGGCAGGTAACCTCGCTCTGCAGCTTTCTAATCAAAGCAACGCCCTCAAACATTTCAAAAAAGCCCTGCGGCTTTCCCCCAACAACTCACAGGCGCTCGTTGGTCTCAGCGGGTTGATGAAACATGCTGAACTGACCACATTCATGAAAGAGATACTGAGCGATAACCCAGACGCCCATGGCCCGAAAGCAGTCCTTCTGGAACTGGCGCTCAGTGCCGGCAATAGAGAAGAAGCAGAACAACTGACTGCCGCTCTACTGGAAAGAGTTGAAGCAGACACCCCATCACGTTTTGCGCCCCTGGTGGCGGATATATATCACTCCATCGCCACTCGGGAGCTTGACTCCGCCCATATAGAAAACGCCTCACGCATACTTGATCGCGGCAGAGCTCTTTTCCCCGATGATCAGGATATAGCCTTGCAGGCCGCAGCCCTTGCCTTTCAACAAGGGAACGTTAAAGAGGCGCGTGAAAACCTGATGGAAGTCAAGCGCGAGCACCCAGATTCACCTCTACCCCTAATCGTCGAGGCAGCCTATTTCTCCTCGCAAAAGCAGCACCAGGAAGCAGCAGAAATGCTGAAACTTGCACTGGAGAAAAAACGCTCTGCATCGACGGAAGTGGCTTATGCTCGCGCACTACAACAGGCCGGACATGTTGATAAAGGCATAGAGTCGCTTGAGAAATCGCTAGAGGTGTTTCCTGACGACCCTCAATTATTGGTCAACCTAGCCTTACTCTATCAAGCCAGTGAACGGGAAAAGGAAGCAATTCATGCATACGAACAAGTGTTGAAACATGCAGAGAATAATGTCCTGGCGCTAAATAACCTTGCGTGGCTTTACCACCAAAATAACGACAACCGTGCTCTTGGGCTTGCCCGAAGAGCTTTCGATCTCAACTCCGAGAATGCCTCAATCACAGACACCTACGGCTGGATTCTGTTCACGCATGGTGAGGTAGAGGATAGCGTGAAGCTCCTTGAGAAAGCCCACCAGCTTCAACCCGATTCGGCGGAGATAGTGCTGCATCTCGCTGAAGTCTACCGGGCAACCGACCAGCCACGAAAAGCCCGGGAGGTTCTTAACCTGCTCGAAAAGGAGGAATAGCCCTTTATTCGGCCCTGGTTGATCATCCAGCAACATGCTGATTCGATCTAACCCAACATCGCAAAGTCCAAAACAATCCTAGTAATCGGTGGCAGCACTCCCTCACTAAAACAATACTTAACCTGTTGCGATTAACGGGAACGGTGGGTGGGGTATGTCTGTTTGCAAAATACTGGGACTAGGAAGCGCACTCATTTTAATTGGCGGATGTCAAAGCTGGCAATTCCAGGGCGTGGAAGAACTCCCTCCACCGGAAGCAGTGCCCGAAACAAGTGAACCAGGTGAGGTTCAGGTCCGTTATTACGACAATTTGGACGGTGTCGAAATCGACACAATGACAGCCTCCGCCAAGTTTCCTGATAACCCCGATGAAGTAGCATCACTCACTAGCCTTGAAGATCCCGAAAACCGGGCAGAGTATTATGGTTCCTATGTAAGGGGCTTCATTAAGCCACCAGCATCTGGCGAATATCGCTTCTTTATTAGCGGGAACGATCAAGCGGAATTTTGGTTAAGTACGTCAGACTCTCCTGAGAACGTTGACCTACTGTCCCTGACTCCCGCCTGGACCAACGTTAACGAATTCGACAAATACAGCTCTCAGACCTCACGCTACGTAACCCTGGACTCATCAAAAAGATACTACTTTGAGGTCCTTCAAAAGGAAGGATTTGGTAGCGACCACTTCGCCGTTGCCTGGGAGGGGCCCGGAATCTCGCGGGAAGTTATTGGCAGTGCCCACATTTATAGCTACGCAAAACCGGCCATTGATACCGGTCAAACCGGCCAGGAAGCCTACAATCTTGGCTATCGTGTTGGTTACCTAGACGGTACCGAAGGCCTGACCTTTAACCCCGCCTTTCCTCCGGCAGACCAGGACCAAGATGGTCTTTACGACAATTGGGAAGTTGTTAATGGTCTGAATCCAGACGATTCCAACGACGCCAGCTCCGATCCCGACGGGGATCAACTTGCAGCAGCCGATGAATTTCTGATTGGCACCAGGGAAAACAACGTGGATACCGATAGAGACGGCATACCAGATGGAGTTGAATTTGCAAATGAACTTGATCCCCTTGACGACACGGATGCCCAAGGTGACCTTGATAACGACGGCTACAGTAACTTGGAAGAATACGTTGCTGGAACTGTCATCAATGATCCCAGTAGCACCCCTACTGCTGCCCCTAGCCCTGAACCCGAACCCGAACCCGAACCCGAACCCACGCCCACAGAACCATCATATATTGCCGGATTTGGTGCCCAGTATTTCGAAGGCACATCATTCAATCGCTTCGTCCTGACCGATGTGCATGGTGCGGTGGACTTTGACTGGGCGCGTGGCCAACCCCTGCCGGAGATGCCCGAAGACCAGTTCAGTATTCGATGGAACGGAATATTCACCGCTCCCCATGAATCTGGCTCCAACGAGTATCGCTTTACTGTGAGCACTAATGACGGCGTCAGACTGTATGCGAACGGCCAATTGGTAATTGATGACTGGACGTCTCACCCCACGAGGACCTTCACTTACGATCGCTCGCTATCCGCCGGAGAACAACTGAAACTGACTATCGAATATTTCGAGGGCTCCGGCAGTGCCGTGGCCCGCTATTCCGCCACGAACCTGAGCACTGGGGAAAGCTTGTCAACAGCATCCACTGTATCGACACCTGACCCTTCCACACGCCAAGGTCTGGATTCAGATGGTGATGGAATTTCCGATACCTGGGAGCTGCGTCACGGGCTCAGTGTATGGGTACCGGACGCAGGTGTTGTTAACAATTCTCAGGGAATAACCAATATCGAAGCCTACGAGGCGAGTTTAGACCCGTACACTCTTGAAACTGTAGCATCTGAGGGTGATTCAACAACGAGCGGTGGCACTGGAGACACCTCTACGACACCGAGTGAGCCAACCACCAGCGAGCCCACATCCCCCGATTCTGGCTCTGTCACTCTCACCTGGACCGCACCATTAACCCGATTGGATGGAAGCTCCATTGCTTTGAGCGAAATTGCTTCGTACACAATCGACTATGGACAGGATGTAAATAGTTTGCAGCAGAGTGTGAACATTGGTGGTGATCAAACATCCTACACCTTCGATGGTCTCGCTTCTGGAACTTGGTATTTTACAATCAAAGTCTTAGATACCAATGGATTGTCCAGCCCACCTTCAAGCCCGGTCTCAACTCAGGTTCAGTAGCGGAAATTTAGATAAGCGTGGATAACCAATGCGTTATCCACGCTTATCGGCCAGACTCATAACGGGCGTCTAACTGAGTCTCAGCCTGTTTTCTCAAATCAGGCAACAGATGTTGCAAGAGCTTTTCACCATCACATTGTTCACAGCTAACTCCCGCAACCAGTAACGAGGCATCCGTTCTTTTATTAAGAATACCGGGAATTTGTGCAAGTTTGGCTTTCAACTCATCGCTTTCCCAACGCCCCTCAACATAGTAACCATAGGCAACGTGTATTCGGTCGCCAGTCCAGCGATATTTCAGCTCTATACCTGGCAGCGTTAGACCGTTTCCAGCGTCAATCTCGAAGGTCTTTTCGGGGAATAGCATACTACTGTCATACAACCTATTGTTATAATTGACTAATTCACCACCAGGCCTTTGAAACTCATACACATAAAGTCCCGTTAAGAGCTTTATTTGCTCTTCACCGAATACCTTTTCTTTGGCCGTCAACTCGTAAACATCGACACGATAACGATCGGGCCTTTCAATAATGGGCTTCCAGCTTTGGAGTGAATTTTGAAACAGAGGCAACCAGCTTCCATCGTCAACTACCGATGCGAGTGGTGAATTTTTTTGACCAGATACAGTGTCTTGCTCAGGGAAAGATGCCGACCATCCGGCAACTGAAAACAACAGGATCGGTAAGAACACGACACCCAAAATCGATAGCCAGCCCGGCGCCTGACTCCGGTCATCAACAAAAGTGGTCTGAACCCGGCCCGTAAAGACCTCCCGGTTCTCGAGCTTCAGGGCAATAAAAAAAAGTGGCACGAGTGTGGCCGTGAATACCCACCACCCAAAATAATCATGCTGATTAATTAAAGGTGAGCTCATATTAGATTCGTAACCAATATAGATTATGACAAAAACACGCACCCAGTTCGCAACCAGAGCCAATAAGGTGCCGGCCACAATCAGATAACACCTGCTGCGGACAGTCTTGTAATTCAATTCGCCGTACAAGGTTGTTAACGTCAACCCAACCAATAGGTAGCGCAGCCCCGAGCAACCGTGTGCGATCTCGAACGCGCCGACCCCCGGGAAATAGACAACCACTCCTTCAACAAAAAACTCGATATCCAGCCGTGACAAAAAGAACTGGTTGACCTCTACGGTAATAAGCTGAAGCGGCCAAGACAGGTAGTCCCAAACAGGAATAGCGAATGCGAGCAAGCCGATGGGAAGTAGAAATGCGGTGGTTTGCCGCCACCCCCAAACAAGAAGCAGAGTTCCCACAACCAAAGGTAAAATAGCTAGCTGCTGCAATGCCTCAATCAACAACACAGCACCGGCCAGGTAAACCACCGCCGCTAACAATAACGGTAAAAGCCAAAATGAAAAGAGACCGATGCTAGGTGGCCCCCTGAGCCACTTGCGCACAACCAAAACAATGCTGGCTGCCAGAATTAAAAAACCATGAGAATACGACTGATCTAATATAAGCCAACGTGAGCCAAGCACTTCAAGTGTCGGCCACAGGCCGACAATGAGCAGCGCGACAGCGGCAAGGGGAACCAGCCAGGTTCTAGCAGGAGGTCTAGAATAAGTTTCCATGTTCACCAGTCTGGGTGCTTCAGCAAATAAAGTAGCTTCAATAATGTGCCACGCACAATCATCACCGAGACGAGCGGGGTGATATCAGTTGCCAGTCTTTTTTTATAATTGTCATTTTTGCCTCCACCAGCCAACAGGTCAAAAAGCCTCACCCCGGGATCAAGAAAGGCTTCCTCAATACAGTAGCCCAAATGAAGGCTCCCGATTGAAAGTTTTTTATGGAAGGACTCCAGATAACCTGACTGCAAATTGTATACGGTTCCTTTAAATTCAACATTATACAGAACGGAGATTGCACTCTGATCACAAGAGAGCAAAGAGAGCTGGGGCACTCCTCCTTCTTTTTCAATATCTGCCAGAAACTGCTTGTGGAAAGCTAGACTCAAGCGGCCAAAGCATGGAGTTCCCCAGCGGTCTCGGTGAAAATCATTCAACAGTTGGAAAAAGGTGTCGCATTCATTTGGCCAAAGGTTCCGACGGCTTATTTCTCCGCATGACTGGAGCACTTTACGACGGTTGAACAGTCTGAGGCGAGTGTTGTAACCGAGTTTTCCAAGGTAGGTGTGGAAGTCGCCTAATGCAGAAATGCCGTAAGCATCATCAGAGTGGACCACGCGGAATAACCAACGTTTACTCTTACAGAGTCGCTTGATCTCATTTAAGTCCGGTGAATGATCAACAATATCGCGGAAAACTGCTTCGTTCCATGGAAGGGATTGGACAAATTCAAATTCACTGTCAGTAAGCCACTCAGACCTCAACTGGTTGTATTCTGTTCTTGGCGTTGAGATTCGGCGGTAGTTCGTACCAACGAACTGTAGGCAACGGATTGGCAGCACACCTCGAAATCGATAGTTATCAAGGTACAGTCCTGAACCGCCACTTCCCCCCGGAATGACAGAACTGAATCCAGCGGTAGTTCCCCAAGTATTCCACCAGGCGCCCAACCAAGCATCGGTCTGAAATAGGCTCAATGCACTTACCTTCCTTGTAAGGGAGTGACCCACCATATCCCTGTCAATATATCTTACAAGTCTAGCTTAAGGGTCTACTTTTTTTCAGGTTATCACATTGTTATCACGGTTTAAGTCATCGCTTGGCATCAATGATGCTGATTTTTCAGCTAATTACACATTAATGGCCCCACCGGAGGCATTTCAGAATGAACTGCTTTATGCCACGCCTGACCAAAATGAACTCATTGCTGGCTATCTTATTCTCATGCCTTCTCTTTTCGTTCCATGTATCGGCACTTGCAGCGCCGACAGTCTTGGTCAGTGAATTTCCGGATCGCTCGGCCCCATCTGCTCTGAATGGAGCTGAGCTGAATGGCACGCGATATATTTTCATTGGGTCTGATACTGGCGTTAAGCGGGTGGACTTTTATCTCAACAATACCCCGCCTTCGACCGCATACAGCGTTGAGAGAGTAGAGCCCTTCGATTTCAATGGCACAGAGGCAAACCGAACAGCCAAGCCTTACGACACAGCCTCTATTCAGGATGGCCAGCACAGTATTTATGCCGATATATATTATGAGAATGGAACCAAAGAGCTTTTGTCGACTATTTTTACAGTCAACAACTCTGCCCCAGTGTTCGAGTTTGATCAGGCCGAGGCTTTCTTCACAATGCAAGAAGGGAGCACTAGCCCTGAATCAAAAGTTGTCGCGCTTAATACCACCAATGCGAGTGCAGCTGATTTCTTTTTATCCGACAATGCCAACTGGCTCAGCCTCTCACCAACTTCAGGCACTACACCTGCATCCATCACGCTAACCGCAGACCCGTCTGGCCTGGCGCCAGGCAACTATTCAGCGTTGGTGGAGGCGACTGGATCGGGCTTGGGAAGCAGTTCCCTATTGGTCCACCTGGAAATACTTCCTGTTCAGGTCTCCAATTATTCTTTAATGGTCAGTGCTTCTCCTGACCGATCTTTAGCCAGCGCGCTCCAGGGATCAACGGTGTCGGGTGATATTCACGTATTCGTACCGGCACAGCCCGAGATGAACCGGGTACAGTTTTATATTGATAATCCGCAAACATCAGGCACACCAAATCAAACCGAAAATGTTGCGCCCTATGACATGGCCGGCACGTCCGGAAACGATCTGGCCAATCCGTTTGATACCACTCAACTTCCCGATGGAAATCATACCGTGACGGCTGTGGTCCGATTGGACGATGGAAGCCTTCACGAAGTTACGGAATTTTTCGACGTCGCAAATCAAGTGACCACTCTTGATTTCAGCACCGACGCGCTGGCAGGTTCACGCCATGTTGATAATCCGGACCCAATTGTTTCGAGCATTAACTTGACTGACAGTGATCAGTCCGGCGCGCCCTTTACTCTTTCAACGAATGAGGCTTGGCTGACCGCCACAGCAGATTCGGGCGCTACTCCCTCTACTATTACCGTGACAGCCGATCCCGCCGGACTTCCAGCAGGTACTTTTGTCGCTACATTGACGGCATCTGCGAGCGGCTACGAATCTGCGGCGTTGACGTACACGCTTTCAATCACAGATGGTGCAGCGGGTCTTCTGGTTGCGCCTGAATCCTTGAGTTTTTCGGGAGAACCTTCAGCGCCGGTCGCCAGCCAAACCTTGACGGTAAGCCATTCGGATGGGCTTTCGCACGATTTCACAGTCAGCACCAACGAACTTTGGCTCTCAGCATCGCCAGCCAATAGTTCAACTCCTGACGACATTTCAGTTGCTGTGGACACAACGGGTTTGGCATCAGGTAACTACAGCGCCACCCTGACTCTATCGTCGCCTGGCAACGATCCCGTGAACGTACCTGTAACTCTTACCATTGCCAGCAGCGACAAATGCGCCCCCGTCGATTGCAGCGACGTACGGATCAACCTTCCCTACCAGCTCAGTTTCACTGAGAGCCAGGGCTACTACATGGATAAGAACGGCTGGGGGACAGGCTTTACTTGGGTGGACCAACCCACGGCAGGAACCGGCTACATCCAAAACAACCTGGAAATGTTTTTCCTGCAGGGCTATTTAGAACTTACTACCACCTCCGGGTTAAATATCGAGGGGGTGAATTCGCTGGATAACGCTCTGGCAGTCGGTTTTGCGGCACCAAACCAGATCACCCGGATTACAACCCAGGTACTCGACATACCCCAGGGAACTGGAAAGTATGAGCAAGCTGGCCTGTGGTTCGGAAACGACGAAGACAATTATCTGAAGCTTGTCGCCGCCTCAACACCGCAGGGAACCGTACTTCATTATTTGCTTGAAGTCGGCGGCGCCAAGGTTGTTGAGAAAAACGTTGCTGTTGCCGGACTCGTTGGTTCAGATGCGAAACTAGGGATCATCGTTAACCCCTATTCCCGCAGCGTGGAACTGAACTACAGCCTGAACGGAGGCTCCACCTATAAGCTGGATACCCTGTTTCCGCCGGATGAGTTCTTCAGCTTCGACGCCGCCGGAATTGACCCTGAAATCGGCACCCGAAGCTTTACCGGCATCTTTGCCACCCACCGTCATGCGTCGGCACCAATGACCTACCGCTTCAATGAGTTTACCCTGCAGGAAGGCGAAACACCGCTAACACCGAATTCGGGTGTTGATTTCATCAAGAAACAATATGGTGTCAGCTTCCCTACCTCTATGGTTTGGGGGCCGGACGACCGGCTCTATGTAACCCAACTGTTCGGCACCATCCGGGCTCTGACCTTTGACGAGAACCTCAACGTTGTCGATGACCAGACCATTGAAGCACTCACAAACAACATCGGACCCCGGCTTACCCTGGGTATCACTGTCGCGCCCTATTCGACTGCCCAGAATATTGAACTCTGGCTGGCTCACTCCAGCCCCTCAATTGATAACGGCGAACCCAATTCAGGCATGGTTACCCGTATTGGCGGCGCCAACTTCACTGACGTTGAGCATGTTATCACTGGTCTGCCCCGTGCCATCGCCAACCATTCCATCAACTCCCTCCACTTCGGACCAGAAGATAACAGGCTGTACATTGCCGTGGGCGGCAATACCGGAGCAGGAGCTCCAAACGAATCCAATTCTGAGTTTGGCCAGATGGAAGAGCAGCCATTGAGTGCCGCAATAGTTGTTGCTGACGTATTTGCCGCAGGGTTTGACGGCACCTGCTCCAACGAAGCTGACATCTTTGGGCCTCCACCTTGTGATGTAATCACCTACGCGACTGGTCTGCGAAACAGTTACGACTTTGTTTTCCATAGCAACGGAAACATGTATGCCACCGACAATGGCCTGGGCGTTACAGGAACCTACCCACCCAGCCCTGAGCCGGCCTGCCTGGGGCTGGCCAGCACTGCAAGCTACCTGGATGGTGGGCACAATCCCGGGGCACAGCCCGATCTACTGCTTTTGGTCAAACAAGGCAAGTACTATGGACATCCGAATCCACACCGCGATGAATGCGTCTTCAAGGACGGTTCCTACCAAGGTGTTGCCCCGCTACTCAACTATGAGGAGCCCATCTACAACCTTGGCGAGCACAAATCTGCAAACGCTATCATCGAGTACGACGGCGCGCAGGGTTGCATTGGCGAGTACCTTAACGGACAACTGTTGATTACAAATTATTCGGTAGGCGATGACATTTTCCGGGTCAAGTTGGACGAAACTGGCTCTCTTGGTGTTGATGGCGCCCCGCTGGTTACCGGATTCAATGATCCATTACCGATGACCCAGTCTCCTTCCGGTGACCTGTTTGTGGGCGAATTTGGTGGCGGTAATCTGACGTCATTGCGGCCGGTAAGCCTCGGCTGCTGGGAAGCAAAAGAGCCCGCACCATTTGCCGTTCTGGATGCTTCCGGAACAGCAGTGGATGGAAAATTCTACGCGGTTGGTGGCAAGAATAGCAGTGGTCACCTGAGCACATTACTGATCTACGATCCTGCAACCACCAGCTGGAGCCAGGGTGCGAGTATGCCCGGCGCCGCCGTTGAAAATGCAGCTGTGGCGTCCATAGGTGGCAAGCTTTACGTGTTCGGGGGCTCTACCGCACCATTCTCTGGTGCCGTTTCAAACGCTGCTGTTTATGATCCGGCCAGCAATAGCTGGGCTCAATTAGCCAATATGCCAACCCCCCGAGGCGGAGCAACGGCTCAGGTAATTAATGGAGTTATTTACCTGATCGGCGGTATGAACGACCAGGGAGCTTCGTTGAACGTGGTTGAAGTGTACAACCCAGCCACAAACACTTGGCAATCGGCGCCGCCGCTAACGTACGTTCGTGACAATCCTGGCTCAGCAGTACTTGACGGCAAAATATATGTGTTCGGAGGACGGCACCGGGAAGCCAATGGAACCACTATTCAGGGCGCTATGAAGACCGTTGAAATGTTTGATCCCGCAACCAGTACCTGGACAGAGATGACCCCAATGCCCACTGGTCGGCGCGCCATGAGCGTTGGCATTATTGGCGGCAAAGCCCAGGTTGCCGGTGGCGAACTGAACGGGAATACAACGTCTGGGGTCTTCGAACAAAATGAAGAATACGATCCGGCTACAAACACTTGGCGCCCGCTGACCAATGTGCCAACCCCGAAACATGGCGCAGCGGCTGCGACCATCAACGATACGCTCTACATCATGGGTGGAGGCATAGTTTCCGGCTCTTCCTACACAAGTTCGATGGAGGCCATGAAGTACTAGTTGCAAAGTTGATCCGGGAAAACCTGGGCAGCCCGCTATATGCAGCTGCCCAGCTTCATTTATTCCGCATCATTGGTATTTTCCTTGTCTAACTAACTACAAAATACATAGGCTATACTGGTTAGCGACTGTATATGTTTGCTATGGCAAGGACGCGTATGCTCAAAGCCTCTATTATCATTCCTGTATTCAATGCGGCGAGCTACATTGAAGAAACCCTTCGCTCAATTTTTGCTCAGTCTTTTACAGACTACGAAATTGTTATTGTGGATGATGGCTCCACGGACGGTACCTCTGAAATAATCAGCACCTTTGCTGACCCCCGCATCCTCTATCTCTATCAAACGAATAGTGGACGACCTGCAGTTCCCCGAAACAGGGCAATTCGTGAATCGTCGGGCGATATCATTTTTATCTTTGATTCGGACGACATCATGCTGCCCGACAAGCTTGGGAAGACTGTTGAGTTACTTACTCTCGCCCCCTCTGCAGGACTTGCCTTCACTGGTTTCGCCTGCATTGATGAATCTGGCAAGATCATTAATCCTAACTTTCTGGCACCATACCACACCCTCAGTAACTTGCCAAAAACCCAAATCTCAGACAGTGGCTTCCTGATTAAAAGCCATGCCGCTCTCAAGGGACTAGCTTCTGCAAACTATTTGGGCACTTCAGGAGTCGCCATACGCCGTGAAGTATTTGATACTGTCGGCTTCTTCGACGAGCAGGTTCGGAATTCCGATGATTTTCTAATGTGGCAGGCTATAGCCAGTCAGTACGATTTTGCTTACACACCGGAGCTCTATCATCACTACCGGGTTCGTTCGGGCAGTATTTCTCTACGCAGGATTGAGGAGCGTGCCCCTGGACTGATCGCCTGTGTAGAAAAAATGAAGCGTTACCATGCTCACGACGCCGATTCGATTCGTTTGCTTGACGAAAAAATTCGTCGATATCACTTCGAAGCAGGTTACTCCCATTTTTCACAATACCAGCTGAGAGACGCCCGTCGCTCGTTTCTGCAGGCATTGAAAAAGAGATTGGATCGTCAAACCTTGCGCTACCTGGCACTCACAATGTTACCAGCGTCGGTTTTGAGCAAACTCAAACACCTTAAAACCCTCGCTAGCAACTAACGTGTCTACAGCTATCGCTCTTCTGAAAGGCTCAGTGACCCGGGTATCACAGACTTTCGTTAGCATTGTAGTGGCATTTTTCATGATGCCGTTTCTGATCCACGAACTCGGGGATTACTGGTACGGGATCTGGACAGTAGTGGGGAGCCTCGCTGCGGCCTACCACCTCTTTGACATGGGGATGGCAAGCGCAGTTACCCGATACGTTAGCCGCTCATTTGGGCTCAAAGACGATCATCAGGCGAACGTCACCATTAATACCGCCCTCGCGATCTATTCCGTAATCGCATTGGTGATTGTGTTCGTGAGCATCGGGGCCAGCTTTGCAGCCCGGGCATTCGTTGATGAAGCTGCAAGCAAAGACGTGATGCAAGTGCTCGTGCTAATCATAGGCGTGTCCGTTGCGCTCGAATTCCCTTTCAATGCCCTTGCTGGCGTAGCGAGTGCCAAGCTCAGGTTTCACCAAGTAGCTCTCACTCGTATTTGCACGACACTGATCGGTGCTGCATTTACCTGGTGGTTTATCGCGGAGGGGTATGGAGTCGTTGCCTTGGCCGTCATAACATTCTGTACCGCAAGAATTTCCAACCTTCTGTACTTTTTAATCTGCCGGGGTGCATTTCCCGCTCTCAGGTTTTCGCGACACCTGGTTTCCCGCGAGAACGGCAAAGAGTTGTTCCAGTACAGCGCGTGGTCGTTTGTTATTGCCATCGCCTACCAAATGCGCAACAACGTTGACAACTTTGTTGTTGCAGGCTTTCTTTCCGCGGCAAGCGTAACCCCGTACGCTGTTGGTCTTCGACTGGTGGATTATCTGGCCCAGTTCTTGAGCCAGGCAACCAATATGTTCGTGCCGATCTTCACCGGCTACCACGCCCGAGAAGATAAAACCGAGCTGTATGCAAAACTCCAATTCATCACTCGCCTTAACCTCGTGCTTGCCCTGATCGCAAGCGGAGGCCTGATTATCTTTGGTGAAGCGTTCATTGCCCGATGGATGGGGCCCAATTATAGCGAGGCCTATTGGGTGATGGTGATACTGCTCGTGGGAAGGATGATTGGCTTTGCAAATCATCCTCTCAACTCTGCTATGTATGCAGCTAACAAGCACCACATCGTTGCGAAAATTGACGTTATTGAGGTGACGCTGAACCTGGGTTTAAGTCTCGTGTTAGTGCAATACCTCGGACTCATCGGTGTTGCGCTAGGTACTATGATCCCGCTTCTGATGTTGCGACTTTTTGTACTGCCCTACTTTGCCTGCCGAGCCATCGAGATGCCGGTTCGGGATTACTACCAGTGCATGCTCCGGCCGCTTATTTTCATCTGTATCCCCATAGCCGGCACGCACTACCTGATCACAACTCGGAACATCCAAATCGAAAGCTATGCAGACATTTTGCTAAACGCGTCCATCATGGCATTAGTCGCGGGCGCCAGTGGACTAAAATTCGGATTCTCAACTTCAGAAAAACACGAACTTCGTAAAATAGTTCCCGGCCGTTACCTCAAAGCTCTTTTATAGTATGTATTGGCTATTATTGAGGAATAACTTCCCGATGAAATGTGAATTTCACTGGCGCAGGCTAAGGCATTAATCTAGCCCAAACTTCCAAGCTGGCAAGAGAATCGGCAAGGCAAACACTATGGACAAACCATTGGTTACAGTGATCGTAGCCGCCTACAATGCTGCTAACTATCTCGAAGAAACGCTACACACCATTCTTGACCAAGATTACTCACCGCTCGAAATTATAGTGGTTGATGATGGATCAACGGATGAGACCGCAGCCATTGCGAAATCATTCGGAAATCGTGTTCGCTATCGGTATCAACAGAACAGCGGGAGCTGTGCATCCCCAAGAAATCACGGCCTCGCCGCCGCACGAGGTGAATATGTCACCTTCTTTGATGCTGACGACCTCATGCTGCCTGGCAAGATCAGTGGACAAGTCGAAGCGTTGGAGACGCACTCTGAAGCGGTATTCTGCGTTGGAAACTATCGAAACTTTACCGGTAAAACAAAATCCGCCGATCACTTCTCGACTTGTCCGGAACTGTCCCTACACCTTTCAACCTCCTGTGACTCAAGTTTTGTGTTGGAAGCTCATGAATGCAGAAACATTCTGATCAGCGAAAACTTTACTATCGCCTCATCGCCGCTTTTCAGAACCCGTACCGTTGTCTCTGAGGGAGGCTTTAACACTGATCTAAAAGCTTGTGAAGATTTCCACTTGATATACCGGACGGCCACACACGGCAAAGTGGTTATCGTTCCCGAAGTACTCTTTGAGCGGCGGTTACATGACACCAATATGAGCGCCGATTCAGAACGAATGCTCCGAAACCTGATTGCCAGCAGACTCTCACTGGCCCAGCATGAAACCGACCCAGTATTGGTTAAACACCTGGATAAACGGGCACAACGGTATCGACGAAGTTTGCAATCCTGCTTGATCAACAAAGGGCAATTCGGTGGGGCTTTTGCGCTTTATAAAGACACGCTTCCGCCTCGCTCATTATCAGACTTGAACCATGATATCCGCCAAGGCATAAAACTGATGCTCGGCCATTTTAATGATGGAAAAATTACACGTAGGTCAGACTGACTCAGCACACTAATAAACTTATCGAATCTTTCGGGCAAGAGGGAATCGTCGCTCTTGGCAAAGTTCTTCCGTTTTTTTCGATGGAGTATCACTTCTAGATGTTCCCGCACGTACCGCGTTCAGAAGCGAAACAGATAACCCACCGAACAAATACCATTCATAGCTCTTAAGCCCATAGCTCGCAAAACTAAATAACAGATTCATCAGCAACCAAACATGCATCGCTTGGCTCGCGCGATACAAAAATTCTTTATTAGAGTGGTGTATCTTAATTAGATTCGAAGCCTCACGAAAATTCTTGAATATCGCAAATAAATACAACGCAAACAAAGCAAGTCCAATTAAACCAATTTCCTGCCATATCTCCGTCCAGAGCATGTGTGAGATCTGATCCTTTCCCGCGACATTCCAATTAGCTTCTCGCGACGTTCCCAATCCATGCCCAATAATTGGCTTATTCATCGCCACTTCAAAGTCAACTAACCAGCCTGTGACCCGGCCCTGCGCAGTGGAGGCCTGCTTCGTATCCTCACTAACCAAAGAGAGATACCTATCTTTTTGAACACTATCTAATGAAGACCAAGCCAGCATTAATCCAAAAATTCCGATCAATAATAGTAAAAATTTATTCTTACTCTTAATGAAAATTCCAAAGCCAATTATCCCCAAGGCTAAAACCCCAGACCTTGAAAGCGTAAGTCCCATCGTGTACAGAAGGGCCGGAACCAAAACCACATATACAGTAAAGGTTTTTCGGTTTATTGGCGCAAATACATAATGTAAAAATGGGAAAACGGAAGCGATAACAAAAGCAAGCCCATTAGGATTGATCGTATCGCTAGGCGCTCCAGCTAGTCTACCAGCGAACTCTCCCTCTCCAAGATAGGTACTTGACCCAAGATACCCAGTTGTTAAGTTTAAATAAAGTGGCTCAAATACTCTAAAAATACTACAAGCCAAAAATATAAAAATAGTAACTTTAAGGCGCGCTTCCGAAAGTACTAGGGTAACAGTAAAAAAGTAGAATATTGAACCTTTTAAAAACCCATACAGGCCGTTACTAATTACCGATCCTGGCCACTCTACGAGTGGCAGAACAGCAATCGAATATAAAAAAATAGAAATCAGGTACTTTGAAGCATTATCAAGGGATCCACCGCGCATCGTATTTTTACTAAAAATTAAAACACAAGTTGCTCCAACCAACAAAAGATCAAACCGAATCAAGCCGAGGAATGTCACCCGTGATGGCACATGCAGAAAAAAACTCACCAAATAAATCATATAAAGGAAAAACGGAAGTTGTGTTTCCTTTAATACTCTTTTTTGGGTAACGTCGGGCCAATCGATCATGTCGTCCTCAAACAGAAAACACTTAATCAATATTTATATTAGGCATTTAATTTTTTAAAAATAACCGCACACCTTTACCCAAATATATATAACAAACTAATACGCAAGTAATAATACTTTAAACAAAACGACAGTAATCAAAATTTCGTTAATTTTTAGTTATAAAAAAACCAGCAATGTTACAAAATAGAATATTACGCCATTTTTTTTATGCTGTAAAATACCAAATGAAGCAAAATGAGAAGCCTCAATTCTCACCACACAAGAGACCCCAAGGTAATTTTACGATGGTCAACAATAAACACTTTTTTTTAATGTCACTATTTTTGACATCAACTTTACTCCTATCGACAGACGCTCTCTCGGTTCCCAAAGTTACTGAAATTCAAGGCGAAATCAAATCCGGAGGAAGCTTGGTAATTCGAGGAAGTAGCTTTGGGAGTCTGAGTTCAGACTATACAAGTCTATGGGATACTGTCGACAACCAAAGTGCTTTCGACAATCTCAAGCATGGCTCGGTTGTCCCTGAGAACGTAGGCCCGTGGACACGAAATGGCAACCCCTGGTCGAATCTAATGACCATTTCCACCGAGTCGGGAAATCGTCACAAGAGGTCGTCGGCCCACTACTTCGGAATAAAGAAAGCTTTTTTAGGTGTTCCTAGAGCTTTCGATAACGCGTCAAACCGCAACATCTACGCAAGCTGGTGGTTTTACGCGAGCTACGATATTGATAGGTACGAGGGACACAACAAGCTAATAAGATTGTGGGACGATCTTGACGGTACGAAAACTAGAATCTCTTGGACACAGATACTTCTCGGAGCATACGGTGACACCGTATGGGGGGACTGGGGAGGCAATGATGGTTCGTGGAATCTATTGGAGGTCTTTGCCAACGCCGATAAAGGAACTATCGATGTATGGACAAATGGAAAAATTGTGCATTCAGTGGCTAACTACCAAAAGGAATCATCGTCCGAGGGAATGACTGTTTGGTTGATCGGTTTTGACCCAAACTATGACGACTATACAAACTTGGAAATTCGATTAGATGACATTTTTGTTGCAAGCTCTCCGGCTCGCGTGGAATTATCAAATAGCTCCACTTGGAAAGGAGCCGGCAATCGACGTGAAATTCAGCCCGCTACATCTTGGAGTTCTAGCAAAATTGAAGTGAATCTTAATTTAGGTCAATTCGACGCGCAAGAGAACCTGTATATCTACGTAATTGACACCGATGGAAACGTAAACAGCAACGGGTATCCGATCTGTCCTTTGTGCCCTGTAAGCCCAGATCTTGAATTAAATTAGATTCACCTTTTTTGGATCATTAATCGAAGGTAGCTTCGTAACAACCCAAAGCTTCTTGCTAGCAAATACAAAAAATTTAAAATAGTGTACTGGGAAAACAAAAGAACATTGACCCCCCTTTTGTATTTAACGTGACGATATATTGTTAATAGTAACGCAAGAAGCACCGAGCCAATGAATAATAATAAAGCCATTTTCTTCGGCCAATCAAACACTAAAGCTACAGAGCTTAAGACGATTAACAAAAGATACAGATGCACAATCAAAAAAATCGGATCATTTTTACTTTTTGTGCTCTTTAAATAATCGCTTGATTGCCAAATCTGTCTTTTTAAAAACTCTTTTATTGATGATGGGTAACCCAAATGCATAACCCCGACAGCTGACGACAATAGTAACTTTTTTCCAGACTCTATTATCTTTCTAGAAATCTCAGTATCTTCCCCTGCTAATATCTGTTCGTTAAATCCGCCAACCCGAAAAAACATACTCCTCTCAATGAAAAAGCTGCCTGTGCTCAGAATATTCACCCTCCTTATTCCCAAATCATTTTTTTTAAAACCCCACGCTCGCTGAACCCAAGTGGCATTTTTAGGCACAGAGCACTGTCCGCCCACTGCTCCAACCTCCTCTGAAGCAGTTAATAGCCCCACGCCACTTTCTAACCAATCGGTATTCGCGACGCAGTCTGCGTCAATAAAAGCAAGGTAATCTCCAATGCTCGCATCCACGCCCGCATTTCTTACTCCACCAATAAGCAATCCATCCGCATTAACAACTCGCACACCAACATTTTTGACAATATTCCTAGTGTCATCAACCGAGCCATTATCCATAACGATAACTTCAAATCTATCTCTCGGATAGGTTTGAGACTGAATACTTTCTATACACTTCCCTATATTTATCTCTTCATTGTAGGCAGGAATTAAAACAGACACATACGGCTTCATTGGTTTTACCTATATAACCTGCGGCGAGTTTTACACTGGTTTAAAAAATGACTTCACTGGCCTAAATTTACCATTCGGTTCGTTTCTAATTTTTTCAACCTCGATGATGTTTACGCTCACAGAGTGACCAATTCTTTCCACGACCTCTGAACGTATCAAGTCTCGATGAAAACCTCCATATCCAAAATCTGGAACAACGTATATATTTACAGTACCATCTTTTTCCTGAACTACTTGAGAGCCCGCTATACACTTATCACTGCGAAAGATTGGGCTCATTCTACCAATTGATCGGCCATCTTTTGTATAAATGACGTCATCCACTCGCCCTTCCAGACTCTCTAAAACTTCAAATCCCGGATAACCAGGATCGGCAGAATCCGACTTTATGATTCTATCACCAACTCTGTATCTAATGAGTGGCATAGCCCGATTAACAAGACTTGTTGCCAATATCTCTCCTTCTCCTACTTTAGATATAACTCCTTTTTCATCAATCACTTCAGTTATCGCATGCTCTGGATGCATCAACATTTTACTTTGGTTATTCTCTGATCCGAAAAATGCCATTTCCGTACAACCATACTGATTGATCAATTTTCCTTTAAAAGCCCTTTTTACCTCTTCCCGTTGATACGGCATGAGTGTTTCAGCTGTCGGCATAACCAAAAGAGTTTCTATCGGTTCCAACCCTTTCTCATTAATAAACCTAGCCACCCCATAAATACTCGACGCATAGCCAAACACCTCCTTTGGACGAAACTTTTTGATCTTTCGATAATAATGAATCAAATTATCATTTGAAATGTGAAATGACGACATTATCAAATTTCTTTGTGTCGCATCATATACCCAAAATGGTGGGCTAGAAGTACTTGACTTTATTATAACTCGGCCAAGAAAAGTGACACGGCGAGCATTTTTCTCAACTCCATACCACTTTCTGAGCCTAGTGAAAAATGCGTAGTGAAAAGTCCTAGAATCAGCATCAACATATATTTTGACTGGCTCTCCAGTGCTACCACTTGTACTATGCACAATTAATTTACGTATATTATATTCATTCGATACAAAACACTCTGGATTTTTTCTAACCGTCTCTTTATCTAGAACAGGAAATAGATTTAATGAATCAACAGAAACGATGTCAGACACTTTAATACCATTTATAAGCGCCCAATCTCGATAAAATGGTACGTTAGAAATAGCACTTCTCGCAATTTTAATGAAAGCATTTTCTTGCAATTTTATTGTTTGCTTTTCATCCAACTGCTGAGTGTTAAAAAGAAAATTCTCATAAAATCTAGATCGCGGCCCATACCTTTCTCTATATATCTTTACCCCATACGCACTGACAAAAATATTTTTTAACAGACATGGCGATGACAAATATATATTTTTTATTATTTTATGCATTTTATTACCCGCCTAGAAAAATCTGACCAAATGTAAGACAGCCCATAAACGTTTTTTTCGAACAAAGACAGGCTTTGGGTTCCAGGATACCGATTTATTTCGAGCGGATCTTTCAAGGGCAACAAGTCCGGATATGCAACTATGGCATAATCATATCCACCCCTAACAATGCAATGCTTTATATATGAATTGAAGTCACTTTTTGTGCCATTTGGATAACAAAATGAATTCGCCTCAAAACCTAAATTATCAAATATTAATTGTTTTGATTTGTTAATCTCAAAATCTAGCTCTGTATCGTCTAATTTCGTCAAAATAGGATGACTATGAGAATGACTTCCAATATCCAGACCTTGTGAAACCATGACTCTTATCTGGTCCCAGCTCAAAGCCTCATAAAATTTGGGGGGGAAAGTTGGTTTATTTACGCCTAGCTCGTCGAATAGCCAATCTATCAATGTGTTCTTTTTTTCATTTTCAAGTGTCAAACAAAAGTTGGCTAACTGATGCCATACTTCATCTTTGTTTTCGGATATCTCAAGCTCTCCATAAAATGGCACATATAAAGATCTTTTATTAGAATGATTTAGTACGTATTTTATCTTGTCGGGCCATAGCCAAAGCTCTCGATTTACAAATCCCGTCGTAATAAATAAAGTAGCAGCCACATCTTCTTGCATTAAAATCGGCCATGCATATTCAGAAAAATCTTTATAGCCATCATCAATCGTAACAACCACCGCATTATTAGGAACCTTTCCTTCCTGGCTGGCTTTCATTAACTGGCTAAATGTGAGCGGGTTGAAGTGATTTTTAATTATGCAAATCTGTTTTCTGAAAGAATCTGCAGAGACAGAATCTACCCCTCCGTTCTCAGAAACTCTATGATACATTATAATTTTTGGATGCTTTCTAGAAATAAATTTCGCAAACTTTAAACCACCTAATAACCGTATAAGATGATAAGCTCTTTTGTTAAATTTCATAAAAAACCTTATGGCTTTTCAATTAAATTCGCCTAAGCAACAGCTTGGCCAATGATTTCCAAGCCGGGTAATAAAATAAATCGCACATCACACCTTTTAGTGACCATACCAATGGCTCAAAAAATATTCTTTCAGAGCTTGCTATGGAAATCGCCTTACTTGAATACATATCCGACCACGCTCTCGATTGTAGTCTATTTGAGACTATCCCTGGATTATTTTTGAAAAACTTTCGAAGTATTATGATGGCATTTTCATATCGACCACGATAATTATTAGACATTTGCCCGGGCCACACACGGTAGATATAAGTCGTTTCAGGTAGGAATTCAAACTGCCAATGGAGTGAAAGTCGAAGCCATAAGTCCCAATCGATTCCCATTGGAAGATTTTCATCAAAGTATCCACAGTCTTGAAAACATCTTTTTCTAACTACTGCTGTTCCGAATGGAATAAAATTCTTGATCAATAGTTCTTTTATTACTATTCCCCTGTAGCGCTGGTATTGAATCAACTTATTAACTTTTTCGCCATTCGGCCCTACATAAGAAACGTCACTATAGACTACGCCAATTTGATCTAACTCAAATAGTGGCATTTGACGTTGTAACTTATCACTTTGCCAAAGATCATCTGCATCACAGAACGCAAGAAAGTCTCCCGAAGAGCTTTTTACTCCCAAATTCTTTGCTTTCGGTTGGCCGCGGTTTTCTGTTCGTATATATCGCACTCTTTTATCCCCGTAAAATCTTTGCATCTGATGCTCTGTGTCGTCTTCTGAACCATCATCTACAACGATTACTTCCAGGTTTTTCCAAGTTTGAGCCAACACTGACTCTATAGCCGCTGGCAGGTATTGCGCCATGTTGTATGTGGCGATAACCACACTCACTAAAGGTTCGGACTGTTCATTTACACTTTGCATATTGAAAACCGGTATTTACCTGAAAGTTCTTGAGGGATGCTGGACATATCAACGATGTCCAGTGCCACGCGTTCATCGAAAACTTCACGCATAGCGTCTAACAGCAATGAATCTGTCTGCTCAGTGAAATCACTTCCTTTAACCCGGTTAACAATTACACGGTCGAGTCGGTCTTGCACTAGCTGCATCTGCTCAACGCCTGCCACCTTGGTTAACGTCCGCTCTACTAGGGATATCCCTGCAACCTGGCCGCCATCGGGGAGTTTCAAAAAGTCCGCTACTCGGCCTTCCAGGCGCTCCAGTATTGGGAATCCGCGGCCGCAGGCACAGCTCTTTTCCGAATACACACCCATATCTTCAACACGATAACGAATTAGCGGCATGCCACGATTGTTGAGATCCGTCACCACAATTTTTCCAGGCTGCCCCGGCTTTACTGGCTGATCATTCGCATCCAAAAATTCAACGAACACGTGTGTGAGGTTGATATGCATCCCCCTGTGACATTCGCATTCACAGGCGATCAGCCCAACCTCCTCACAACCGTAGCGGTTGGTTACTTTACATCCGAACGCCTCTTCAATAACGGTGCGTTCGTGCTCTAACAGCATCATGGAGGTAGCTACGATACCCTTGGGTCGACAATCGGTGATCTGATTTGCCCTCAGGAATCGAGCGAACAAATAGATAGAGTGCGCATGTCCGAATACTGCGCCTGGGCGATCCCTCCGCCAACGGTCCACAAAAGCCGTCATGGATTCATCGCTCAGGTTCATCGTGTCGAGGTAGATCACACGGTCCAGCAGACGAAGACGTAGCTTCTGAGTGAACGATTTCGGGACCGGTGGGTTGCCCCAAATCGACGCTTTCTTCAGGCCGAGATCCCAGCCCGACCAGCGGTCCGATAACAACTGGGCAGCGTTGCGCTTTTCCTGACACGCCTCGTCAAAATAAAGGCTGAGAGAAACGCCGGTCGAGCCTCCGGTTTTTGCAGACACCAACCGATTTTTGTCGTATTTATCGCTGATAAATCGGTTGGTGTGATTCCGGATATCCTGTTTTGTCGTGACGGGAATCCGCTGGAAATCGACGTCCGTTCGGATATCTTCCGGCTTCACGCCACAAGTGGCAAAGACTTCTCTGTAATAAGGGCTGTGCCTGTGTGCGTATTTCAGGAGCTCCTGCAGGCGTTGCCATTGCAATTGACGCACCTGTTCCTGAGGCCACCATTGCTGCTCTTCGAGGTTCTTCCATTCCTGGAGGCGCTGACTACGGTCCTTCAGATCCCACAATGGATAGAATAGATGTTTGGACAACGCTTGCATCATGAGTCCATCGCCTCGGGTGCTATGCGGTCGTATACGTCAACATGCTGGTTTAGCATATTGACAAGCGAGTAACGTGAATGGATATGCTCCTGGCCTGCTTTACCCATGCGAGCCCTTAAATCTGGCCTGCTCACTAAGTGGCCGATCCGCTCGGCGAGGGCCGAAATATCCCCAACTGGTACGAGATAGCCGCTAACGCCTTCCTCCACTATTTCCGGATTACCGCCTGTTCGGCTGCACACTACGGGCTTCGCACATCGCATGTATTCGATAATGGCATTCGAGAACCCCTCCGTCTCTGAACAAAGGACGGCTATATCAAAGGCCTGGATATGTTGCTCAGGATCGGACTGACTCCCGAGAAGAAATACTCTGGACTCAATGCCAAGCTCTCGGACTTTCTCGAGGTAGGGCTTCTGGTCGCCGCCCCCTACTACCCGGAGCTCGACATCCAGTTCATCAGATACCAAGCGGGCGACCGCTTCAATCAGATCGTGAATACGCTTGATTGGACGCAAATTGGCAACGATGCCTATAACAATCGGGCTGTTATCTGCTGTTCTCGTTGAGTTGGTAATCTCGGACAGGCGAGGTGCCTCTGGATAGCCGTTATAGATAACACGCAGCCTGTCCGCTTCGATTCGTTCCTGTTGAGACGTTATGTCAGCGACAGCCCGACTGTTGCAGATCGCAGCGCTTACCCATCGCCCCGTCAACCTCAGGGCCTGAAGATATTTTGGGGTATACCAGAACCCCATATCACGCCTGGAGATCACGGTTTTCAAACCCACGAGACGCATCATGGGCGGACAAATTACAGAGGCATCATTGAAGAACACATGCACAAGCGGAATACCCTGGAGTCGTAGCACTCTGGCGTATCGGTATACCCGCCACCAGCTCTTCGGGCTTGAGAGACTCCCCACACCCAAATGTTCAACCGGTAACGGGAAGTCGTCGGTTAGGCTGTAATCGGTACTCCGAAATACGGCGAACCGAATACTCCAGCCGCGTTCCATTAACCCTTTGACCAGTTTAAGAACCTGGCTCTCGGTGCCTGCGTAGGGATTTTCGTAACGATCCATGATGATGGCCAGCTTCACGTCAGCACCTGTCGGTAGATATTCAGATAGTGCTCCATCATCGCCCGGCCGGAAAAATCCTCCTCCACCCGTTGCTTTGACCAGCGGATTCGAGACTCTGTGGTGCTACGATCGTTAATCGCTGCTATCAAAGTATCCGCCAGGGCTAAAGGTGATTCGTAACGAAATACTAGGCCCCCTTCCCCTTGGCCCAACACGTTTCCTATCTCACCGACATCACTTGCCACGACAGGAACACCCAACGACATAGCCTCTAGCAGCGCTATGGGCAACCCTTCTGTGAGAGATGGTATGCACAAAACACTGGCCCGTTTCATCAAGGAGGCTACCTCGGCAACATAGCCAGGTAATCGGACATGGTTAGTGAGCCCATAATCGGCGATCTGTTGTTCCAGCCTTGGCCTCTCTCGGCCTTCCCCAACGATGATCAGGGCCGAATTGGGGTATTGTGAGTGGAATTCCCTGAACGCATCGACAAGCCGATCGAACCCCTTTTCCGGTGAGAGCCGACCAACTCCTAAAATCAACGGTCCGCGATCCGGAAGGAAGGTATCAAGCATTGGAAGCAAGGGCGTTGCTGCGGCTTGGCAGGTGGACACGGTATTAAGGCCATTCATAATCACCGATACCCGATTTGATCTGGCGAGTCGCTTGGGGATTTGGAATCGAATGGCCTCGGATACGAGAACAACTTGACGCATCTGAGCTAACACCAGTCGGTCCAGCCCCTCGTACATCCACGCTTTGGTGAATCGGCGTGCACGAACATACCCATGCAAAGTGGTAATGAGCGGTATCTTACGAAGCGATTCCGGCCACATTCCCATCAATACGTTGAATTTGTAGCCATGTGAGTGCATCAGTTGGTACTCTTCCTGACGTGCCCACCGAATGAGTTCCTGCGCCCCCCACAGATTAAAGCCGGGTGCCATTCGCCACGCCTTTACCGGCAGACCAAGCTGGCGTGCTTCAACCTCCAGGGGTTTTTCTGCCAGTTCGGGCTCACCAGCGCTCAAGATCATGGGAGAGAGTCCCATGGCGACCTGCTCACGCACCAAGGTGAGCAGCATCCTCTCGGCGCCGTATAACCCCCCGCTATCAATAAGATGAAGAATTTTCACTTTAGTCGACTACCCCCTCCTTGGGTTCCAAACAACTCTCTTCTCACCTTTCAGGAAAGCCCACAATGCCCGGGAAGAAGCGATATTTAGAAGAAGGAAGTAGTAAGGAACGGAATAGAAGAATGGAAGATTCCGACCTTTA
Source organism: Marinobacter alexandrii (assembly GCF_005871205.1). Classification (GTDB taxonomy): domain Bacteria; phylum Pseudomonadota; class Gammaproteobacteria; order Pseudomonadales; family Oleiphilaceae; genus Marinobacter; species Marinobacter alexandrii. The sequence goes on from NZ_SWKM01000015.1 coordinate 187,762, forward strand.
CCCTCATTGATCCGACCGGCCCATCCCAAGCCGTAAAAAACCACCAATCCCAAAAAGCATAATCCGTAGAATCCACCCCGTGGCGCAAGTAAGACGCTCGCCACCGTCAAAGACAGCAAAGGAATAAACGCCAAGTACCTGAGCAACTTATGGGAAATCATCTGCAGGGCAAAAACCCCATAGCGAAATGGATTCATCAGGTGCGCCATATCTTTCAGTGCCCATAACGCCCGTAAACTGACTCTGACTCGCATGCTGAATTCACTGTCGGCATCCTGATTGGCGTGCTCCTGCAACAGTGCTCTTGGGTCGTAGATGACCCGGTAGCCTTGCTCTACCACTTTAAGGGGTTGTACGAAATCAGGTAATTGGTCCGGGCGCAGGCGAACGTGCAGGTCCTTGCGCATGGCATCGATGCCACCATCTACACCAACAATCGAGCCCAGGCGGGTCTCAGATTCCCGAAGACTATTTTCGTACTTCATGTACGCGCTGCAGCCGTCGCCGACGAGTGATCCATCCTCGTTCACATACACCATTTTGCCGGTCACGTACCCCACTTCAGGATCGGCGAAATTGCTCACCAACCTGGCAACGGCCTGCTTATCCCACTGGGAGTTGGCGTCGGAAAACAGAATGATCTCGCCTCGGGCCTGGGGCATCAGCGTATTCAGGCCGGCAGTTTTGCCCTGTCGGGGCGTCTGGCGAATCAGTCTCATCGGACAACGGGAGGTTTGCGCAATCTGCAAGACAATGTCGTCAGTTCCGTCATCAGATTCATCGGATACCACCATGATCTCCAACAGATCGGACGGGTAGTCCTGTTCCAGCTTGTTGGTCAGCGTGCTCCCGATCTCGGCGGCTTCGTTATACGCTGCGATCACGATGGTGACTGAGGGTCGGTAAGTATCGTCACGGTGGAGTTGAACGGAACGGAATGCAGCAAACAGGCGGATAACTAGCGGGTACCCCACATAGATGTAAATTAGCAACAACAGTGACAGCCAGAAAACGGCATTTAACATGGTCTATCTTCCGTGACACGTCAGGACGTCTTCAACGCAGTGCCGGGCACCACATTGCATTTAATTGCATGGCTCGATAACTCATCGCTATTGTGTTCCAGCACCCCCTGGTTTCGGAGCACATTGCTCATGGTCGTAAACCGGAAATGCCCAAGCAGCCGACTCAAGCGCTTTTCACACACATCGAGGTTGTTGTAATGCCGGAACCGGGACAGCCATTTCACATCAAGCCGCGGCTGACCGGGATCCACTTCCCAGGGGTGAAGGTAGAACACAAAAGGCTGGCCCTGACGATTGATGGAACCCAACCCCCACCGGCTAAACCAGTACGGGAACAGGCGAAAATAACCACCACCGGCAATGGGTAGTGTATAGCCGGGAAACTTCAGGGTACTCAACGGAAACTCCGCCAGCTCATAGCCTTTGTCGGTCGTTAAACGGTGCGGCCAGCGCGGTGTTCCAGGCATGCCATAGCGGTCATGGTGTACTGGAAAAATGGAGGAATCCCAAGTGAAGCCTTCCTCAGCGAGAATATCCAATGCCCAGCGCGACTGGTTGGTGATGGAGTAACTGGCAGCCCGGTAGCCGGTTACTCCCACGCTAAGTATGTCCTCGAGAATGGCTTTGGAACGCCTGGTTTCTTCGTGAAACACGGCCGGTGTCTGGTTGTAAATCAACTGATGACTGTAACCATGGCTGGCGACTTCGTGGCCGGCATTTGCAATATGTCTGACCAATTGCGGTGAACGTTCGGCGACCCAGCCAAGAATAAAGAACGTTGCTTTAACTGAAGCGTTATCAAAAAGCCTCAAAAGCCGGTCCGTGTTGGCCTCGACCCGATATTCCATGGAGGGCCAGTCGTCGTACTTTACTGCCTCTGCAAGGGCTGCGACCTGAAAGTAGTCTTCCACGTCGATCGTCAGCGCGTTATCGATTCCTTCCCTCATGATCGAAGCCTCCTTTCACCCCTAGCACCTAGCACCCAACCATGCAGCAGTTAACGGAATCGGTACTCGATGCCCAGTTGTACCCATGTTTCCCTGAACTCCCGACTCGGGACATCACTGTCCTTCTGCTCGTGCCCCACCTGCCCATACACTTTGAGCTTGCGACTCATCAGGTAATCCAAACCCAGTTCAAGGTTAGTCCTCTCGTCGTCCGAGTCATCCTGCTCGTACTTCGAGTACCGATAGCCAATTCCTGTATAGGCCTTCAACACCTCGCTCAATGGCCTGGAATAGCGCAGATCCAGGCCAGCCGATTCTTCAAGTTCGTCAGTCTCCAACAGGTCTGTCCGGTTCACGAAAAGCCTTGCGTTCAGGCTGCTTCGGTCGGAAAACACCTTATCAATCCCGGTCGACAATGCCGTTGTTTCAACGCTTATGCTCTCATTTAGGTTGAACTCAAATTCGTCAAACCGAAGATCAAAGCTGGAAGTTCTGTCTGTCAGTTCCCTTGCGGCCTTGAGATACCAGTTGGTACTCGGATTGATGGCCCGTGTCAGTTCCAATTCACCAACAATTCCATCGTTGGTTTCGGAGTTGCTGCCAAAGTTGGTCTCAATTTCGCTGACCCCGAAGGCACCTGATACAACGGTGGTTGGCCAAGCCTTGTTAAACGTTGCCTTCACGGTTTCTACGTCGATATCGGCACCAGAATCGAGCTCGGTGCGACTGGCAATGGCCGAAATACCGCCGCTCAGTGTCTGGGTGATCAGGCGGGTCCAGGCAATGGAGCCAATGTATCGTTCGCTGTCGATCTCATCGGGTTCGCTGAATTCGGTATTCTCGTATTTAGTATCAAAGGCGATCGAGTTCGCACTACCCAGACGCAAGATATAGCGGGGGCCAGTGCTGAACAGGTTCTTTCTTGTTCTGTTTTCTGGAGTCTGAGTTTGAGTGGTGTCCTGGCTGACTTCACGGAGATTATTGTTGAGGTTCCAAAAAAGGCCTGATGCCAGCTCGCACTGGCTTTCGAGATCCAAATTGGCGTCGGTTTCACTACGGTAGGCATCGTCGAGCCAGGTGGAATAGCCCAATGTGCCTCCAAAGCTGGCATTGCATCGGCCAGGTCCGGAAACGTAAGTTGCCGTCACATAGGTCCGGCTCTCCTGATCGCTGCTCTCATTGGTTGCCGCTTTTCTGGCGTTGTCGCTATGCCGGATAGACTGGCCACCGATCACCTCTAGCTGGGCTGCGCCCACTACGGGCGCAAAAGCAAGCGCGAAAGCAAAAATGGTCAGGCTTGTGGTGCGGAGTATCCCTTCTCCCGTTGCCTTAGCCATTGATGACTGCTCCAACAAACTTATCTGGATCAAAAGCTGTTGCCGCCTGCTCCACCGCTGCGGGTGTTATTTTTCCATGGGGCACAACCAGCATTCCGAAATCACAAAGCTCAGTGAGAATACGTGCATCCGGGCTTCCTGAGATCGGTGCCGTATCGAGGACGACAAAGCGATCCGGATATCGTCTTCGTACTGCCTGCAGAAATTGCTTCATACGAAATGATGTAAAGAACTCGGCCGGGGTCTCCCGGCGGCTCCCCGCAGGGATCAACCTCAACCTGGGGATTCCCGTCGGATAGAGAATCCTCCCGATGTCATAGTCCGCGTCTTCCAGGTAGTCTGTCAGGCCCGACTCCGGCAGTACGTCAAGTCGGCTATGCAAGGAAGGGTCCCGCAGATTGCAGTCAATGACCAAAGCCGTTTTTGCCTGGTCAAATGAAAAAGCGGCTGCAAGGTTGAGTGCAACAAAGGAGGAGCCTGCTGCGTCAGAAGCACCGCTAACCACCAGAGTAAAATTGTTACCCCCAGAGAGCTCCAGCAACTTTGTTCGGAGGTCCCTGAATTTGTTAACCAGACTTCTATTGGGTGATTCCGGGTAGATAATTCGACGCTCATCAAGATCATCGGGCATAAGCCTGCGGGGCTCCTGCATGCGCACGATTTGCTTACTGATGAGGTACTTGTCGACTGCACCGGTGCCAAGCTCCAGGGAACTTGGCACCAGCAATTGAGAGTCATCCGATTCTATATGGCCGAGTTCTTTTTTGAGTTTTTCCTTCCGACGTCCGAAGAACTCATGCTCCTCAACGTCGGAATTGCGTTCATTACGCCCGCCTTGTCGCTTGCGCTTTAATTCAGGCGCACTTTCTCCAACATGGTCGTCCTTCCAGTCCGACATCAAATGACTCCAAATTGGGCAGCAACAACCGCAGTTAAATACGCTAAAATGGCAAGCACTGCGAAAATACTGATGAGTACCGTTACCTTCCTGTCTCGTCGTTTTTCGAAGGGCGTTCGAACAAAAGGAATTTCCACCAACACCGGTAGACCGATATCTTCTTCCAACTGCTTTTTCGCACGGATTCTTGGATCAATTTGCAGATATCCAGCGATCGTCCCCAACGGCGCTAACAAGCCGAGAAAGAGCCCGGCAGCCGCAAAGTTTGAAAACTGGGGTCCGGTTGGCTGATTGGGGAATTGAGCGGATTCATTGATTCGGTAGTTAAGCCCTTGCCCCTCAATGTCCAGATGCATCGAGACCCTGGCCTTTTCTCGACGTTTAAGTAGATCGTCGTAAATCTCGCGGTTTACCTCCATGTCACGAGTCAGCTCCAGATATTGCGCTTTGTTTTCCTGAATACGCTCCATTCTAGTATTTTGTTGCTGAATCAAACGCTCCAGGGACGATATGCGCGTGTTGGCAGTAGCGACATTGGCACGGGCTTCCGACAAAGCTGCGCTTAGCTCCTGAAAAACAGGATTCACGGCGCCCTCTCGTTCAAGCAGAGCGTTAGAATCCTCACGCTGTCCAGAATTCTGTTCACGCTGTTTTCGAAGTTCAGCAATCTGCTCCCTTAGGATGACGATATCTGGATATGTGTCATGATATTGAAGTCGCAGGCTGTCAAGGCGCTCTTCGAGAGCTCTGATCCTCTCACGGTAACCGTCTTCCGTTTTACCCCGCATGACGGTCTGACTGACACCCGACAGTTGAGTCTGCAGCGAACCAACGCGGGCTACCAGTTCTTCTTTTTCAAGTTTTGCCAACTCCAGCTGGTTTCGGAGCTGCGCCAGGCGAGCATTGGCCTCAGCCTCAGTGCCATCGGTGTTTTCTGAAAGAAACTGCCTGAGACTGTTTTCTACTTCAGTGAGTTGAACTTCATAATTTTTAACCTGCTTATCGATGAAATCATAAGCACTTTGGCTTTCTGTTCTTTTTCTTTGGTTTGACTCAGCGATGAAGAGCTGCCCCAGACGTTGAGCAACGTGAAACGACTCCACCTGCGAGGGGCCAGAGAATCCAACACTGAAATAGCTATCGCCCCGAGGTTGAACGAACATACCGCCACGAATACGGGCTATACGTTGCTCTACGCTTGCTGAGGCCATTGAAGCATTCGGGAACACTGAGGGGTCCCTAGCAATCTTCTCAATAACATTCCGTGTCATGAGGAGTTCCTTTGCAGCGGATGCCCGATCATTGATCTTTGTAGTCACGGCACGCCCTTCCATGAGTGGGCCAATGATGTTGCGATCATCCACGAAAATGACGACTTCAGATTTATACTTGTAGGGAAAGAAAAAACCCGCACCCAGAACCGCAAAGCTCACTAACACAAACATGAGAAAAGCAGCCCATTTTCGATCCCGGAGCTCTCGAAGAATTTCATTCGGCAAATGCGAAAGGGGTAAAGCCATAATCTCACCTGGCTGGCATCATTCTCGACCAATAATATTTGTTAAAAATTGCGTTCAGGTACTGACAGAATATCGCCCGGCCGCATCGGGTAGTTCGTCCGGATTCGCCCTTTGTTCAATATGTCGTCCAGCATGATTGGAATGGCTACAACTTCACCCTCGAATTTCCGGTACAGCATCGTGTTGTTCAGTGCAGCAAATTCGTTTGCTCCACCCGCACTCAGGAACATATCCAACACGGTCATACCACTCCTGTGCGGAATCGATACCGGTTGACGAACCGCGCCGGTAACTCGAACCCGGTCAGTAAACTCATGACTACCCATGGAAGTAACCACCACGCTTACCTGTGGCTCACGTATGTACTGAGAAAGTGAGTCTCGGATAGCAGTTGCCAACTGCTCAGGCGTTCTCCCGCTGGCCCTCACATCGCCAACAAGGGGCACAGAAATCTTTCCATCAGGGCGAACTGGAACCGAAATACTTATATCCTGATTGCGCCATACAGAGACGCGAACCACATCAGTTGCACCGAGGATGTACTGATCAACGCTGTCCCGGACGTCTATCGCCAACGCGCGTTGAATTTTTTCCGGAGACGAAGAGGTTGGTGTAGCGCATCCGGTGAGCACGGCTGCCACCATTGCGAAAATTATCAGTCCTATAGGGAAATGCGTCCGTGACATTTTAATACTCTCTTTTTTAATCCCTGCTGAGTTCCATGTTTCGGGATGGCTGGATCCCAAAACTACCTTGATCCTTTCTTGAACAAAACGACTTCCACTGTTTGAATTATAATCAACAAATCCAGAAGCAGGCTTTGATTTTTGATGTAATACAAGTCATAGCGAAGTTTTTCGCGAGTATCTTCTTCGCTGTCAGCGTAGGCGAAACACAGCTGCGCCCATCCAGTTATTCCCGGCTTCACCCTATGGCGTTCATTGTAGTAGGGGATTTTTTTTGCCAGGTCATCTACGAATACCGGGCGTTCAGGCCTCGGACCAACGAAGGCCATCGTGCCGTTGAGAACATTGAAAATCTGAGGGAGCTCATCAATTCGCACTTTACGGATAAACTCCCCGACGTGTGTAACGCGGCTATCGTTTTTTTGGGCCCACACCGCGCCGTGTTTTTCTGCATCTGCGCGCATGGAACGGAACTTGTGCACTTTGAATAGCTTCCCATTCAGGCCCACGCGTTCTTGGCTATAAAAAATCGGAGCACTGAGACCATCCTCAATTTTGATAGCGATTGCGGTGAGAAGCATCAGGGGCAACCCAACAATTAGCAATAAACCAGATGCCAACACATCCAGTGCGCGCTTACCAAAGCCAGACACTGTCGACACAGTGAAACCATCTGAAAAAACAAGCCAACCATGACTGATCATTTCAAGAGCCACTTTACGGGATTCGCTTTCGTAGAAATTGGCGCCCTCCACAATGCGGACACCTTCCATCTTACATTCCAGCAAATCATCCATTGGCAGGTGCTTTCGACGATCATCAGCCGCAACCACAATCTCATTAATCCGGTGTTTCAAGGCATACTGGCGAAGCGAATAAGGCGGCTGCACGAGGTGCTCTGCTTCTATTTCCACGGGCTCGTCTGGAATCGGCACGAAACCCTGTAACGTAAATCCCTTCCGGCTGAGAGGAGATTGCAAATCCTCAAGTAACTGCCGGGCACGGGAGCCCGCGCCTAGAACAAGTACTCTCCTTTTAAAGGTTTCCTTGCCAACCATCGCAAAGAACAGAGTTCTGGCAATGCCCAATAGGAAGAACCCGAACACCGATGCTGTGGTCAGCACATCACTCGTACCCAGGTACCACAACCATTTGGGTGCGATTAAATAGGACAGGCCGGATAATGGCAGGCTTATGATCAGCGACATGATGGTGCGTAACATCATGCCCGTCATGCCTTCTTCAATTCGAGACTGGTGGACTGCCAGTGCAATCATTACCAGAAGGTTGAAAAAGCCAAATACAATCGCCGCAGGCAGCACATATCCGATGTTCTGAGCGAAGAAAGATACGTCTCCAAAAAAATGAAAAAAAACCGTAAGACTGAACGCAAGTACCAGTACGAGGAAGTCAATCAGACCCAGGATGATGAAAGGTAAGTGAATGTAGTGCCTGAACAATCTGACGTGGGCCACGTCGACTCCTTGTGCCGTTGATACTAATCCGTCAAGCGTCTTGCATCGGAATTCCTACTCTTTTGGAAGTGTAATCCAAAAGCTGCAAACCTCAATCGGTCACTGGTTGGCCTAGCGCTCACATAGGTGTAAAGTTTTCTGACAGAAAAAAACCCCTAAAACAGGGGTTTTTATGGAGGTGACACTCAGGTCACATTCATATCATTGGGCGCGGCGGCGTAAGAAGCCGATACCCATCAAGCCCAATCCCATCAAAGCCAGTGTCCCAGGTTCGGGCACCTTGCCAATGGTCACGTTATCAATACCAAAACCATCATTATCGTGGTTTGAACGGAATGCCAGGCTCGCAATCGCTACGTCGCTAATGAAGCCTAAATAGTAGGCCGCTCCATTAGGCTGAGCACCTGTGAAAATGTCGTTCAGGTTGTACGTTACGGCTGATTGGTCCTCAAGAATAATATCGAAAATACCGCCGACATCATTGGGATCTGTAATGTAGAAGCCAACCGCTTTGTACATCCCCGCAATGGAGAACTTCATTTCCCTGGAGTCCATGCTATCAAGCCAGTTCTTATTACCTGTTTCGTCGGGCATGGGGAAACGTCCCCCGAAAGGACTGGTGGCCGCATTAAGCACCGCAAGGCCAGCGGTACAACTGAACCCGTCGTCGTTACAGGCAGCGCTGCCATTGTCACCTGCCACCAGCTGTTCAAAGCTGCCAACAGATGTATTGATAACAGGGGACTGACCGGTTGAGTCGGAGGCTGCAGTAAATCCCTCGAATGTTTCAGTTGCTGAAGCTGTTAAATAAGAGAAGAACTGGGCTTCGGCTGCCTCTGCTGCCGCCTTTCCAGGCCCACTGACAGATACATTAATCAAGGCCGCATTAGCTGTGGCGACTGATAGGGCTGATATTAGTGCAATCCCTGCGAACTGCGCTGCGATAGCATTTTTCATTTGAGCTCCCTTGCTTTGCCCTGTTATTTGTTGAGTGGACAGATAAAAGGAAGCAAGTACGAGGCCAATTATTTTTTTATATACTTTTCAATTGCCTATATATTAACTTGGCAACGCATGTAAAATTTCTCGACGCTTCTGATGAAAAGTAATCCTTAATTAAATGCCGAAGATCCAAAACCTGATTACATTTTTAGAAGCTCAAGCAGTTCGTTTACTTGCAAACATTCCAACTTCTTTTGGTCTTGAAATACATCAAAAATGCGATCACATCTTTGCGATGGAAACGTTGTTTCAAGGCTGTGTCTGAACTTTTCCTTCAATAGAGGAATCCCCTGCTCACGGCGCCGCCGGTGACCCAGCGGATACTCCACGGTCACTTGCTTGGTGTGGCTTCCATCCTTGAAAAACACCTGGATTGCGTTGGCAATCGAACGTTTGTCAGCCTCGAGGTACTCTCGAGTGAAGCGTTCGTCCTCAACCACCTCCATTTTGTTTCGGAGCTCGTCAATGACCGGATGCCCCTCGTGGAAGTCATTCTCATAGTGTTCCGCAGTCAACTGGCCAAAGATTAGTGGCACCGCAGTCATGTACTGCAGGCAGTGATCCCGATCGGCCTCATTGGCAAGTTTCCCGACCTTGGAAATGATGCGTATCGCGGACTCGTGGGTAGTAATAACAATTTTGTCTATATCTTGCAGTCGATCCCGGACCTCAGGATGCAGCAACACCGCTGCTTCAGCTGCCGTCTGGGCGTGGAACTCCGCCGGGAACGAAATCTTGAACAAGACATTTTCCATTACATAAGAACCAAACTCCTGCGGAATCGAAAATTTTCTCTGAGCGTCAGGCTTCAATTTTTGGTCCCTATTGGTTTTGCTGAACAACACATCGTAAAACCCCCATTGAGGGGCGGTGAGAGCTCCAGGTATGCCCATCTCACCCCGCATGGCGATATCAGCCAAACGCACTGCTCGGGAAGCCGCATCCCCAGCGGCCCAGGATTTTCTGGATCCAGCATTGGGCGCGTGCCGGTAGGTTCTCAGGGCTTGCCCATCAACCCAGGCGTGCGAAAGGGCCGAAAGAAGCTGCTCACGACTGGCACCAAAAAGCTTCGCAACCACGGCAGTGGATGCAACCTTTACCAGCACCACATGATCCAGCCCCACACGATTAAACGAATTCTCCAATGCCAATACACCCTGAATTTCATGGGCCATAATCATGGCTTCCAAAACGGTTCGCGTTGTGAGGGGCGCTTTGCCCTCAGAAATCCTCTTTTGGGAGAGATGATCAGCAACCGCGAGTATCGCACCGAGGTTGTCGGAAGGATGGCCCCACTCAGCTGCAAGCCAAGTGTCGTTGAAGTCCAGCCAACGAATTACGCAGCCGATATCCCAAGCCGCCTTCACCGGATCAAGACGGAATGAAGTTCCAGGTACCCTGGCTCCATGGGGGACAATCGTTCCTTCAACTATCGGACCAAGGTGTTTGGTGCACTCCGGAAAACGCAGCGCAAGTAGGCCGCAACCAATCGTGTCCATCAGGCAGTAGCGTGCGGTATTCCACGCTTCTTCGCTGTCAATCTGGTAGGTGAGCACATAGTCCGCGATTTTCTGCAGAACCTCGTCGTAATCCGGTCGCTCGTTGAGATCAAAGGTTTGTGACATGGTAGCGGCTCCCTGATTCGGTTTATCTAGCTTTAAAGCTTAGCCTATACAGTCAAACCACCTGCACACTCGGACCCACGCCTATTGATCGGTTAACTAGTGTCTAAATTCTTTACAGCAAATAGAGGCCAGTCGCCCCCAAACCCCACCATAACCTCATAAGATGCTGATTTAAAATAGTTTTATAAATCTGGCGGGTTCCTTGCTCGATATAGATATCCGAAGCTCAAGCGCTCTTATTCAACTGGAGAGCCAGTGGTATTGATGTTTAACCTGAGAACTGGGAAGCCAAATCATGAAAAAAATAATCGTTTCGATGACAGTTTTGATTTCGACACTTTTTTTCGCGATGCCCGCCTCTTCAGTAGCGATACACACCACGGACGTTAGCGGGATCTGGACCGCTGCTACCCCGGGATCCCCCAGCGTTTCCGGTATCGGCACCGATACCATTAAATGGGGAGTGCCAACCTATCGCAACGGGCAAAGTGGCTATCACTTTGAGGGGTACGCACCGCCGAGTTTCGAGATTGAAGAGAACACCATGTTTGCTTTGGGCAAGTTTCTGCATTTCAATTACCCAATTACTGGCGCAAGTCTGCAAACGGCTTCTTTGCGCGTTTCAACCACACTTCTGATCAATGGGGTGTCAAAGACAATCGATTCTGTGTTCGATTTTGAACACTGGGAAACTCGCAATCATCCAATAGGAGAGATATGTGCCAATGGCGCCGCTAACGGCGTTGGTCTGAATTATTTTGGGTGCGCCGACCGGGTAACATTCAGCCGAAATGAGGGAGCTTCCGAAGAGTTCGTTGTCGGAAACATGGCCTACTATCTCGATATATCGGGCTTTTTTTACAATCGCGAGTTAGCAACCGAGTTTTGGACCAAGGAGAAACGAGAGAATGAAGCTTTTCTTGGAGGCCTTATTAAGACGCGAACCTTCCAGGTTACAGAGCCCTCCACGCTGGCGCTGTTCGGACTGGCTCTGCTGGGATTTGGTGCTCGACGCAGATTACGCAAATGCTGCTGATGCGCAAGGCTAGGAGGTTAATTACAAAAAGGCTGGTCTGGAGACCAGCCTTTTTCGTTTCAGCGTTCAACGTCTAAAAGGAATCTCTTGGCACTCTCACCCAACCCTCCATCAGGATTCGGGCACTGCGGCTCATGATTGCCTTGGTCGCCGTCCACTGACCATTCACTTGGCTTGCCTCTGCCCCCACACGCAAGGTGCCCGATGGGTGACCAAAGGTGACATCGGTGCGATCACCCCCGCCGGCGACCAGATTCACCAGCGTACCCGGTACTGCCGACGCCGTCGCAATCGCAACCGCAGCGGTTCCCATCATGGCGTGGTGAAGCTTGCCCATGGACAACGCCCGCACCAGTACATCGATGTCATCGGCGTTAATCTGCTTACCGCTGGACGCCACATAGTTTACCGGCGCTGCCACAAACGCCACTTTCGGGGTGTGTTGCCGGCTGGCCGCCTCGTCCACATGACCAATCAGGCCCATCTTGACCGCACCATGGGAGCGAATGGTCTCGAACATCGCCAGGGCCTTGGGATCGCTGTTGATCGCATCCTGCAATTCGGTACCGGTGTAGCCAATATCTTCAGCGTTGACGAAGATGGTGGGGATACCGGCATTGATCATGGTGGCGCGCAGAGTTCCGACACCCGGAACCTCCAAATCATCGACCACGTTACCCGTGGGGAACATGGCCCCGTCGCCATCAGCCGGGTCCATGAATTCCACCTGGACCTCGGCGGCGGGGAATGTCACCCCGTCCAGCTCAAAATCACCGGTTTCCTGGACTTCACCGTTGGTAATCGGTATCTGGGCAACAATGGTTTTTCGAATGTTCGCCTGCCAGATTCGAACCGTGCAAAAGCCATTCTCAGGAATCCGGTCCTGGGACACGAAGCCGCCATTGATGGCAAAGGCACCGACGGCAGCGGTCAAATTGCCGCAATTGCCACTCCAGTCCACAAACGGCTTATCGATCGATACCTGCCCGAACAGGTAGTCGACATCGTGGTCCGGCTGGGTCGGCTCGGCCAGGATCACGGTTTTACTGGTGCTCGAGGTTGCACCGCCCATCCCGTCGGTCTGTTTCTGATACGGATCCGGACTGCCGATAACTCGTAGCAGCAGCTTGTCCCGGGCTTCACCCGGAACACGAGCTGCCTCAGGAAGATCCTGAAGCCGGAAGAACACGCCCTTGCTGGTACCGCCACGCATGTACGTGGCGGGAACTCTTACCTGCGCTGGATGGCTCATGCGGCACCCTCCGCCTCCAGGAAGTCCTGGGCAAACCGCTGCAAAACCCCGCCTGCGGTATAGATGGAGAGTTCCTCGGCGGTATCCAGGCGACAGATCACCGGAACATGCTCGGTGCTGCCGTTCTTGCGATGAATAACCAGCGTCATCTCTGCTCTCGGCGCGGCAGCACCTTCCACGTCGTAAGTCTCGGTGCCATCAAGCGCCAGGGTCTGACGGGTCGTGCCTTCTTCAAACTGGAGTGGCATAACGCCCATACCCACCAGGTTGGTGCGGTGGATTCGCTCAAACCCTTCCGCAACAATGGCTTCAACGCCCGCCAGGGCGACGCCTTTGGCCGCCCAGTCACGGGAGGAGCCCTGACCATAGTCCGCACCGGCAATGATGATCAACGGCTGTTTACGCTCCATGTAGGTTTCGATTGCTTCCCACATGCGTGTCACTTTGCCTTCGGGCTCAACTCGCGTCAGCGAGCCTTGCTTCACATTGCCATTTTCATCCCGAACCATTTCATTGAACAGCTTCGGGTTGGCAAAGGTAGCGCGCTGTGCCGTGAGGTGGTCCCCCCGGTGGGTTGCGTAGGAGTTGAAATCCTCCTCCGGAACGCCCATTTTGTGCAGGTATTCACCGGCCGCACTGTTCATCAGAATGGCGTTGGACGGTGACAGGTGGTCGGTGGTGATGTTATCCGGCAGAATCGCCAGCGGCCGCATTCCCTTGAGCGCCTTTTCACCGGCCAGTCCGCCTTCCCAATAAGGCGGGCGGCGGATGTACGTGCTCTGCGGACGCCACTCGTAGTTCGGATTGGTGTTGGCGTTAGCATCACGGGTAATGTCGAACATCGGAATGTAGGTGCTGCGGAACTGTTCCGGCTTAACACTAGATTTCACGATGGCATCGATCTCTTCATCGCTGGGCCAGATGTCTTTCAGAGTGACCGCGTTACCTTCCTGATCGTAACCCAGGGCATCCTTTTCAATATCGAAGCGGATGGTGCCGGCGATCGCATACGCGACAACCAGTGGCGGCGAAGCCAGGAACGCCTGCTTGGCGTAGGGGTGGATACGGCCGTCGAAGTTACGGTTGCCGGACAGCACAGCCGTTGAGTAGAGATCACGATCAACGATTTCCTGCTGAATCTTCGGATCCAGCGCACCACTCATGCCGTTGCAGGTAGTACAGGCAAAGGCGACAACGCCAAAGCCAAGATTCTCCAGCTCAGGCAACAGCTCGGCTTCTTCCAGGTACATCTTGACCGTTTTGGAGCCCGGTGCCAGCGAGGACTTCACCCAGGGCTTTCGGGTCAGACCCAGCTTGTTCGCGTTACGGGCGATCAGGCCGGCGGCCACCATGTTTCTCGGGTTCGAGGTGTTAGTGCAGCTGGTGATGGCGGCAATGATGACCGCACCATCCGGCATTTTGCCCTCTTCCTGTTCCCATTCACCGGCAATGCCCCGCTTGGCCAGCTCGGAGGTGGGCAGATGGGCGTGGGGGTTGGAAGGCCCGGCCAGGGTGCGCTCAACTTTGGAGAGGTCAAAGGTCAGAATCCGCTCGTATTCGGCGGCCTTCAGGCTCTCGGACCAGAGGCCCGTGTGCTTGGCATAATTCTCGACCAGCGCAACCTGATCATCTTCGCGGCCAGTCAGTTTCAGGTAATCAATGGTCTGGCCATCGATGTAGAACATGGCGGCGGTTGCACCATATTCCGGCGTCATGTTCGAGATGGTCGCGCGATCGCCAACCGTCAGGCTGTCGGCGCCCTCGCCAAAGAACTCAAGGTAGGCACCGACCACCCGCTCCTTACGCAGGAATTCAGTCAGGGCCAGAACCATGTCGGTGCTGGTAATGCCCGGGCGCAGCTTGCCCGTCAGCGCAACACCCACAATGTCCGGAAGCCGCATCATGGACGCACGGCCGAGCATAACGCTCTCAGCTTCCAGGCCCCCAACGCCTACGGAAATGACGCCCAATGCGTCGACCATTGGAGTGTGGCTATCGGTACCCACACAGGTATCCGGAAACGCAACACCGCCGCGTGATTGCACCACCGGAGACATCTTCTCCAGATTGATCTGGTGCATGATGCCGTTGCCCGGTGGAATCACGTCCACGTTTTCGAACGCGGTCTTGGTCCAGTTGATGAAGTGGAACCGGTCGTCATTGCGACGGTCTTCTACTGCCCGGTTCTTTTCAAACGCGTCTTTCTCGAAGCCTGCGTGCTCAACTGCCAGAGAGTGGTCGACGATCAATTGCGTTGGCACGACCGGATTAACCTTGGCCGGGTCGCCGCCCTTCTCCGCAATTGCGTCCCTGAGCCCAGCCAGGTCAACCAGGGCCGTCTGACCAAGAATGTCGTGACAAACCACACGGGCCGGATACCAAGGGAAGTCCAGATCCCGCTTGCGCTCGATCAGCTGTTTCAGGGAATCGGTCAGCATCTCTGGTTCGCAACGGCGCACCAGCTGCTCTGCAAGAATCCGCGAGGTGTAAGGAAGCTTTTCGTAGGCGCCCGGCTGGATGTCCTCAACAGCCTGGCGGGTATCGAAATAATCCAGGTCGGTGCCCGGAAGCGGTTTGCGGTAGTCAGTATTCATGGCCAGAAACTCATATCAGAAAATCGAAGGTGTGGGCGGGAACCGGCGCTCTCCTGAACTCGCTGGAGAGCGCCTCGCCAGTCTTATGGACGCTCGTCGATAGGCACCCACTTCGAGTCCGCCGGGCCGGTGTACTCGGCACTGGGGCGGATGATGCGGTTGTTTTCCCGCTGCTCTTTCACGTGTGCGGTCCAACCCGACACCCGAGACATCACAAAAATAGGCGTGAACAGCTCGGTGGGAATACCCATGAAGTGGTAAGCCGACGCGTGGAAGAAATCGGCGTTGCAGAACAGTCTCTTCTCGCGCCACATCACTTCTTCACAACGGACTGACACTGGGTAAAGCACGGTATCGCCCACTTCATCCGCCAGCTTCTTGGACCATTGCTTGATAATGGCATTTCGCGGATCGGATTCCTTGTAGATGGCGTGGCCGAAGCCCATGATCTTGTCTTTCCGGGCCAGCATACCCATCAGGCCTTCTTCTGCCTCATCCGCTGTCTGGAACTTCTGAATCAGCGCCATGGCCGCTTCGTTAGCACCGCCGTGAAGGGGCCCACGCAGGGTACCGATGGCACCGGTCACGCAGCTGTGGATGTCCGAGAGGGTGGACGCACAAACCCGCGCATTGAAGGTGGAGGCGTTAAATTCGTGCTCTGCGTACAGAATCAGAGACACGTTCATCACCTTCTCATGCAGCTCACTGGGCTTCTTGCCGTGCAGCAGCTCCAGGAAGTGGCCGCCGATAGAATCCACATCACTGTCGGTTTCGATCCGCACACCCTCATGGGCAAAGCGGTACCAATAGGTGATGATGGATGGAAAGACCGCCAGCATGCGGTCGATCTTGTCATCCTGCTCAGAGAAGTCCGCCTCGGTTTCCAGGTTGCCCAGCATGGAGCAACCGGTGCGCATGACGTCCATGGGATGGGCGTCTTTCGGGATTTGCTCGAGTACCGTCTTCAGCGCATCCGGCAAGCCACGCAGGCTATGCAGCTTCTGCTTGTAGGCATCAAGCTCCTGACGGTTCGGCAGCTTACCTCGCAAAAGCAGGTAAGCGATCTCTTCAAACTGCGCCTTTTCGGCCAGATCGGCGATTTCATAACCTCGATACGTCAGGCCCGCTCCGGATTGGCCGACAGTACACAAAGCCGTTTGACCGGCGACCTGTCCGCGCAGACCAGCGCCTTCGAGTTTCTTCGCTTCAGCCATTGTTCCTCTCCCTCATCTCAGGATGATCATCAGTCACGTATCAATTTAGTTTTTTTGTTGCTGGAAGAGCTGATCCAGCTTCTGTTCAAACTCGTGGTAGTTCAGGAAATCGTAGAGTTCCATCCGTGTCTGCATGAGGTCAACAACGTCTTTCTGATCACCCTTCTCCAGAATGTTCTGGTAAACCGTCAGGGCCGCCTTGTTCATGGCACGGAAAGCACTCAGCGGATACAGCACCATGTCAGCGCCTGCATCGCCCAGTTCTTTGCGGTTGTATAGAGGTGTGGCGCCAAACTCGGTGATATTGGCCAGAATCGGCACGTCCAACGCCTCTGAAAACGCTTTGTAGTGCTCGAGTTCGGTAACCGCTTCGGCAAAGATTCCGTCTGCCCCGGCCTCAATACAGGCCTTGGCACGCTCAATAGCAGCATTCAGGCCTTCTTTCTGGAAGGCATCGGTACGGGCCATGATAAAGAAGTCATCATTTTCGCGGGCGTCTACGGCCGCTTTTATGCGATCAGCCATCTCTTCCTGGGAGACAATTTCCTTGTTGGGCCGGTGTCCACAGCGCTTCTGGGCAACCTGGTCCTCGATATGGACAGCAGCAGCACCGGCACGTTCCATTTCCCGAATGGTGCGGCCGATATTGAATGCACCACCCCAGCCGGTGTCGATATCCACCAACAGCGGCAGGTCACTGGCTGCAGTAATCCGGCGAACATCCTCAACAACGTCGTTCATGCTGGTCATACCAAGATCAGGCAACCCATAAGAGGCGTTTGCCACGCCGCCACCCGACAGGTAGATGGCTTGATGCCCAACTTTCTGGGCCATCATTGCAGAGTAGGCATTGACGGTTCCAACAATCTGGAGCGGCTTGTTTTCGTTCAGGGCTTTCCGGAAACGTGCACCGGGAGATAGCTTGCTGGACATAGAGCGTTCCCTCTTGGTTCAAATTGGTTCAGATAGTTAACACGCCATCTTGAATCTGTTTTTCAATATTTCGGCGAGCAGCGTTGATGTGTCTCTTCATCAGAAATTCGGCGAGTTCACCGTCGCGCTGGGCGATGGCTTCGACGATACGGCGGTGTTCCCCGAGCGCACGATGGGGGCGCCCGGCTGAGGTGCTTAACCGGTAACGGTACATCCGCACCATGTAATACAGATCGCCCAGTAGCATCTGGGCCAGTTTGGTATTGCGGCTACCGGTGGCGATCCGGTGATGGAAATCGTAATCCCCTTCGGCTTGATAGTAGGCCTGTCCCTGGGCTTCGTCGATCATTTGTTCGTGGGCATCCAGGGTGGCCTGCAGATCAGCAATTTCGCTGTCGGTCATCCGTTCGGCAGCCTGACGCGCAGCCAACCCTTCCATGGTTTCCCGGATTAGATAGAGCTCCATGAGTTCGGCAGCGCTGACCGCCACCACTTTGACACCGGCGTGTGGCCTTCGAACCAGTAAGCCACGGGACTCCAGGCGACCGATCGCCTCCCGCAGCGGCCCACGAGTAAGATTGAAGCGGGTGCAAAGCTCTAGTTCGCCTATTTTTTCGCCAGGCGCGAGTTCACCTTTTACAATTGCCGTTTGCAGACAATCGAACGCTTCGTCAGCTCTAGTGTATACAGGAAGGTGGTTTTCTCTCATGCTTTGTCAACAAAATCGAAGTAATTTTTAGAAAACTACTCCTGAAATCGATTATTGTCAACAAAGCAGCAGTTGAAACAAGGGGGATTGTTAACAGCCCGGCTCAATAGTCAATACAGCTTGCGCTCGTCCATCGGAGGTGGGGAGTACTGATATACCCAGGTTTCTGTCAGCACTTCTTGGCCAACCTTGAGCACCACTGAGATATTGATCGGCTCAAGGGAGTCATCAGGTACAAGATCGAACATCACCCGATACCCTTGAATAGATGCCAGGGGGCGGGCAGACGCGATCTCAACCGAACCACGGCTTACCGTTATTTCAGGCTTAACTCCGGAATCGTCCGCGAGCATGCTAAGCATCCCGCCAGCGAAATCGATGGCAAACCGGCGGGAGAAATACTCGCGTTTCTGACCGACGACACCACCGAGCCCGGTCCGGGTTGCACTTACGGTCGCCAGCTCGGCCTCAACGAATGGCAACTCGGCCCCCCAATTCAGACGATAACCGAACAGGTACTCCTGGCCTGGCTTCAGAGCTTCCTCTGGATTCCAAAAAGCCACGATATTATCGAATGTTTCGTCAACGGTCGGGATCTCAACCAAGTCAATGCGCCCTGCCCCCCAATCGTTCCGTGGCTCCACCCAAAGACTTGGACGGCGCTCGTAAAACACACCATCATCCTGATAGTGATCAAAATCCCTGTCTCGCTGAAGCAACCCGAATCCTTTGGGACTTTTGTCAACAAAACTGTTGTACCTCAACTCCCTTGGATTGACCAATGGCCGCCAGATCCACTCACCATGACCGGTATGCATCGAAAGGCCATCCGAATCATGGATTTCCGGCCGCCAGTCGTAGCCCATACGCCGATCGTTTTCTCCAACCTGATACATACTGGTCAAAGGCGCGATACCTACCCGATCCAGCTGTTTCCGCGGGTACAAAGCAATATCGACGTCCATGACAAAATTGGCACCTGGGTCCAACACAAAGGCATAAGCTCCTGTCACACTCGGTGACTCCAACAAGGCCCACATTCTTAGTGAGCGGGCGCCCGGCTTTGGCTTTTCCAGCCAGTAGGCGGAAAAGCGTGGGAACTCCTCTTCGTCTGGGCTGGCCGTATCAATCGCCAGCCCTCTCGCGGACATGCCATATTGTTTTTCCTTGCCCACTGCCCTGAAGTAGCTTGCTCCGAGAAACGCGGCAAGATCGTATTGGAAGTTACTCTGGTGATGCAGCCGGAAACCGGCAAAACCCAGGTCGGAGGGCAGATCTCCCAACGGCTGCTCGCCGTCATACTCGAAATAGTCCGGATCGTAGGCCAGCTCAGCGGCTTGACCGTCAACGACTTCATGGATTTGCACGGGGGTTTGGAAATACAGCCCCAGATGGAAGAGCTGGATTTGGAACGGCAGAGGGGAATCGCTCCACAGGGCATGCTCGGGCCTGAACCGGATAGCCTGGTAGTCGTCCCAGGACAGATCCTTCAGGGATTCCGGCAATTCTCCTTTTTGAGATCGATAAGTCTGCCCTGCAAGATGCCTGGCATGCCCCTTAAGCCATTCGTAACTGAATGGTGTACTTTCACCTCTGCCGGCATTCCCCCCTTTTCCAGCGGCGTACAGCAGCCCTCCCGGAAGTGCTTGAGCTCCGACGCCCGCCACAAAAAGCTGCAACAATAGTCGTCGATTCATTACTCTAATCTCCCCATGTTTAATCCTGAAACGTTCGCAACGGATTCCCAACACCTTTATCTATGCTTTCCGGTTCGCTGCCGTGCTGCTCAGGGACTGAATACTCTGCCCCCAGTAACTGTCTTTTGGCGCTCTCCAGGCCATACGATGAAGCTCCTTCAACGTCGTCTTATCGCGGGCTATCTGCGCCACCTCCGAGTCGGTGAGCGCACCAGGGCCCTGTTCTATGCAACGGTCACTGATCCGACGGAGCCTGGCCTCCCGAACCGCATTGGAGGTATCCCTTCCCAAAGCCTGGTGGATCTGGTTTATTCCCGGAATCAGGACCGCCTGCTGGAAAGGCGTCAGAACAGCCTCAGGCTTCTCCTCCGATCGATAACAACGGGCACGAGTGAGCAACGGCATTGGACGCTGCTCCTCTGGAATCAGCAGTATCCCCTTGTTAAGCAGCCCAATTCCAAGGGCCTGACGACTGAGCAATACCGACGTCGGTGCGGAAAATATTAACGGCACAGCCACAGGTAATGACCAAAAGAAAAACAAAGGATCAAGGGTCCAGGCAAACCCAGCCCAGCTCGCTCCCACTGCCATCGCAGGCAACTGGGTTTTCAGGCCATCCGACCAGGTCATTTCGTCGGTGCGGTTCTGACCGGCCCACTTCAGCGACAGGTTGAGCAATGCCGCAACGACAAACCGGCTATGGGCCAGCATCCGTATCGGTGCCAGCAGAATCGAGACAACAATCTCGACGAATACGCTGAGCAGCAGGCGGGGCAGCCCACCAAAAGACTTCGCCGTTCGATGAATCATCGAATCGAAGATCGCCAGGAATTTGGGCAGGAACAGCAGCATGAGGGTGCTCAGGGCCAACCCCAGTGCCCATTCGGGGCGCCATTCCGGCCAAAGCGGAAACAGCCCCTGATAACCTTCAGGAAAATAGTCGATCGGCGCCAGCGTCATTTGAGCCGCTTCAATGCTGGTCAGTATCAGGAACGCCAGCCACAGCGGTGACGCGAGATAAGCCATAATGCCATTCAGGAATGCCATGCGGTGGGCAAACCGAATCCCCGGCTCTCGCAACATGATCCACAGATGCTGGAGGTTACCTTTGGCCCATCGATTGTCTCTGGACAATTCGTCTCCCAGGGTTGGAGGCGATTCTTCATAACTTTCGCCAAGGTTCGGCTCCAACCAGACCTCATAACCGGCGCGCCCCATATAGGCGGCTTCAACAAAATCATGGCTCATGATCGGGCCGCCAAACAGGCCACGTCCCGGGAGCTTTCGCAATCCACAGTGCTTCATGAAAGGCTCAATACGCAGAATGGCATTGTGGCCCCAGAAAGCCGCATCGCCCATCTGGATGGCGGCCAGGCCAGTTGCAAATAATGGTGAGTAGAATCGGTTTGCAAATTGCTGGATACGCGCGAACAGGGACTGCCCGTTAATAACGTTGGGGTTGGTTTGCAGGATGCCAACACGGGGTTCACGTTCCATCATCCTGACCATGCGAACCAAGGTACGCCCACTAAGCAGGCTGTCGGCGTCCAATACGATCATATATTTGTGACGACGCCCCCAACGGCGCAGAAAGTCCGCCACATTACCGCTCTTGAAATTCAGATTGACTGGCCTGCGCCGGTAAAAAATTCGTCCCTCGGCGCCCAATTCCCGGATCATATTGTTCCAGGCCACTTGCTCCTCTAGCCAGATATCCGGATTCCGACTATCCGAGAGAATGTAGAACTCGAAGTTGTCCAGCTCACCCTGATCCTCGATATCCCGGTAGACAGCCTTGAGACCATCCAGAGTCCAGCGGACCGGCTCATGGTAGATAGGCAGTATAACGGCGGTTTTTTGAAGCGGGGTGGCGTCCAGTTCGGCATCGGAATGACGCTTAAGACAGGAATATCGATCGCCTCCGGCGAGTCGAATGACAAAGCCCCATACCGCTGTCCAGAAGCCGACAGCAATCCAGGCATACAGAACGGCAAAGAGAAACAGAAGCCCTTGCTCAAGAGTGGTATTGCCATGATAGGGCAAGATCCACAGCAGATAATAGCTGGCCACAGCGGTTTGTCCGAACACCAGCAGCGCCATCAGGGTTCGCCTTACCATCGCCACACGGCGCCAACGTGTGGTTTCAACGGGAGCCACGTCGTTCCCCCGCTG
This sequence comes from Marinobacter alexandrii, assembly GCF_005871205.1. Classification (GTDB taxonomy): domain Bacteria; phylum Pseudomonadota; class Gammaproteobacteria; order Pseudomonadales; family Oleiphilaceae; genus Marinobacter; species Marinobacter alexandrii. Next base: position 209,884 of record NZ_SWKM01000015.1, read on the forward strand.
CCGGCGCCCGCGCATAACCAATACTACCCCGCATCAGGGCTGGAGAGACTTCGGCCACGGCGATCTGAGGTTCCGGAAAATAGACCTGCATACGGTCCATGGCTGCATCCAGAACAGCGTTCATTGTGCCGCCTTCCTCCTGTGACGCAGACGCAATGGCGTCATCGATCAATTGCAACAACTGCCGAAAACGGTTACTGGTCATTGCCACACCGGACTCCATCAGATAACCGTAGAGCCGATTGAAAATGTCCTGAAACGCCATGTCATCCATTTGGCATCCTCCCTCTACCCATTCATTCCGGCTGCTGGCGAAGCGCGCTGCCCACTCCGAGCTCATAAGTCCACGTCTCCGTAAGCGGCTCACCATCCAGACTCAGGAATCCCCTGAGTGAGAGGCCCTTACTCCGATCCGGACGGGCCAGAACTGACAACCGCCAAACATCTTTTGCCTCCACGTACTGCACGAAATGCTCAAGCACTTCTACGCCTTCACCTCCGGAGACATTGCTGATGACCGCTGCATCGGCGCCAAGAGGATCGAGAGGTCCGTCTTCAAAATCGATGACAAATCGAAAGGCGTTTTCGGTCGCATCTGCACCTTCACTACCCCCGATAAATGTTGCTGTTGCGTGCCCCGCGGGTTGCTGGCTGATTCCTGGCTGTCCGAAATGTAGTCTGTAGCTGAGCTTATCGGCATCCCCCGCAAGGGCAGGTTCGTCAGGTGTCCAGAACGCGACAATGTTGTCATTCGCTTCGGACTTGCTGGGAATTTCAACCAACGCAACCTGACCACTACCCCAGTCACCCTTAGGTTCCACCCAGCCACTTGGTCGGTTTTCGTAACGGGCTTCGTTGTCTTCATAAGAATTGAACTGCTGGTCTCTCTGCATCAGCCCGAAGCCCGCGAGGCGTTCGACAGTGTGATAGCTCAACCGGAGTTTTTCCGGATTGACCAGCGGGCGCCATAACCATTCGCCGGTAGCCTGGTCGTGAATCACAAGACCATCGGAATCGTGAACTTCCGGACGCCACTGGCCCCGTGGTTTCAAGGAATTTTCGCCGTAGTAGAACATGGACGTCAGCGGTGCCAGGCCCGGTTGTTCGACGTCATTGCGATAAAACAGCCGCGCATCAACGTCAATGACAGTGTTTTTACCGGGCGACACGGTGAATCGATATGCGCCGGTCAGGGATGGGCCGTCCAACAAGCCGAAGATCACCATCTTTTCTGCATCATTGGCGGGACGAACCAGCCAGAACTTGGTGAACGACGGAAATTCCTCTCCTGAAGGCAACCCGGTATTCACGGTCACGGCCCTTCCAGACAGCCCGAACACCTGCCCTTTCCCAACGCCACGGAAATAGCTGGCCCCGCCAAACACCAGAAACTGATTGGAGGATTCAGGGTTTTCCAATGGGTACGTCAGCTTGAATCCCGCGTACCCAAGATCGGCAGGGACCCTTTTTCCAAGTTCTTCATCCGGGTAGCTAAAGTCACTCTTACGGAACGGGACTGCCCTCACACCCTTGCCATCCACTACATTCAATTCCACAGCATGTGAATAAACGCTTCCAGGCTGCACCATCATGATCTGAAACGGAGAACCTGAGTTGCGCCAGATGCTGGATTCTGGCCGAAACTGAATTGACTGGTATCTGGAATAGCTCAGGTCGCGGAGAAACTGGGGTGCCGGTTCGGGAGCCGTGTATTCGGAGGTAGACAAAGTCCGGGCCTGATCAACAACTTCATTAAATGTGAATGCGCGTACTACGCTTGGCATCAGCATTAAACAGACCAACGGAAAAACCGGCCGCCACTTTCTCGAACTCGAATCGATCATCAATTGAACTCCTTGCGCGAATATTCAGGTGCCCATCCTTATGGCCAAGCACCTGATATGAAAAACGATAAGCGCAAAGAGTCACAAGTGACATCTTCGTAAAGGCTCGGTAATTGCTACAGTCCTACAGAAAAAGACAGGGATAAATCTGGACGGGTGGGCACCTCAATCATACCGTCTGATGCCTCAAGAATCTTACCAACGCTCATGGCAGCACTGAAATCACGGGACGCCAGTCTGAGAGAGAGCTCACCCACACTGGCATTTCCGGACCGCTCATCGGAAAAATCCAGATTCGGAGTCCAGCCGCGCAATACCGACATGGTTACCGAGGAGCGAACGGCTGTGAAAAGCGGCAGTTGGAATTTCGGAGTTCCGGCGTGCAATTTGAGCCAACCGCCTTCTGGAGCTTGTCGACTCTTGCCGTTGTACCCGACCGCCAGCGACGAGCCCGCAATAGATTGCCACTCCGACTCTGGTAAATCCTTCCCGGCTAGCTGGTACCGCCCGCCCAGCCCGAATGTCCAATCGTAGGCTTCCTGGCTGAGAGATGCCGACAAGGCTACCTTCTGGAACCGATCCCGGCTTTCTCCTCCACCACCGGTACGATCTACTTCCTGGAAATCCACGCCACCGAAAGCCGCAATGCTGGCAGAGGATGTCAAACCCGATGAGAACCGACGCTCTTTGCGGGCTTCGATTCCGAACTTCGACAACTGATGAAGTGAGTCTTCCTCCCAGCCCTGGCCTTCCGAGACCGTCTTCTCCTCAACTGAATGGGATATCACTCCGCTAACATTCAGGCCGCCCCAGGAGAACCAGGGGCTAGCTCCGGTCAGCTTAAACGCTCGCTGAGAACGATCTGAATCGAATCGGTTCCCAGAACTTACAGAAACCCCTGAGTAATCGCTTGTCTCATAATGAAACCCGAGGGCGATATCCGACAAGGCAATGCCATAGTTAAGCGCCAGTTCGTTCGAGTCCTCACCGTTACGCCAGCCTGTTGAATCCTGATAGTTGATGCCAAAGCGGTGCTGTGCCCAGACAAAGTCACTGCCCACTAGGCCCAGGCTGCCTCTTACCTGATCTCCGTTGGCCTCTGTCTGCCCTGAAAAACGAACCCTGGACGCCACATAGCGCGTCAGAGATTCCAGAACGTTGCCTGCACTGAAATTCAGCATCGGAATGACCTGAGAGGCTGAAGCAGACACCCAACCCGGGAGGACACACAACAGCAGGGCGCTAAAACAAACAGGACGCACTGGCCACCTTTCAGAAAAGAGGTAAATTGGCGGTAATTAGAATGCCGTACTCTATCTGTTCGACCGCCGGAAAGGCCATCCTTTCTTGCCATTCCTTACAAATTTAATGTCATAGTAAACCGTAGCTTATATCGATGTTTGAAAGTCATGTCTAAATGTATCTATTATGTAAGCAGATGGCCTGCAAATTACTTTTCGTTGCGATTCGCCCAGCAGCGCTCCATTTCCCGCCGGAACTTGTTTAAACTCGGTACACCTAATGGATTGCCTTGATCGGAGCGACCAGAACATAGCTTCCGGGGCCGATAACCTGCTCGACTAAGGACTTAAGTAATGATCAAAAAATGCCTGTTCCCTGTTGCCGGCTACGGCACACGATTCCTTCCCGCCACTAAGGCCATGCCCAAAGAAATACTGCCAGTGGTCAATAAACCCCTGGTTCAGTACGGCGTTGAAGAGGCCGCCGAGGCCGGTATCCACGAATTCGGATTCGTAACAGGCCGAGGCAAACGCGCCATCGAAGATCATTTCGACATCAGCTATGAGCTGGAACACCAGATTGCAGGGTCTGGCAAGGAAGATCTGCTGGCGTCAATCCGTGACCTGATTGACAACAATACCTTTGCCTTTACCCGGCAAAACGAGATGAAGGGCCTGGGCCATGCCATTCTGACTGGCCGAAACCTGGTTGGTGACAACCCCTTCGCCGTGGTGCTGGCGGATGATTTTTGTATGGGTCCGGACGGCGATGACGGTGTGCTGGCGCAGATGGTTAAGCTGTATAACCAGTTCCGGTGTTCTATTGTTGCGATTGAAGAAGTTCCAGAAGATGAGACCCACAAATACGGCGTGATAGCAGGCGAGTCGATGAAAGATGGTCTCTATCGCATCACCGACATGGTTGAAAAGCCGGCACCAGAAGATGCGCCCAGCAACCTTGCCATCATCGGCCGGTACATTCTGACACCGGACATTTTTGACATCATTGAGCGGACGCCGGCGGGCAAGAATGGCGAAGTGCAGATTACCGACGCACTGATGGAACAGGCCAAAAACGGCTGCGTACTGGCCTACCAGTTCAAGGGTCGTCGGTTCGATTGCGGCAGCATTGATGGCTTTGTCGAAGCCACCAACTACGTCTATGAGAACATCTACAAGAAGGGCGGCTGACTCATCAGGCGAGCTCTATCCGCCTAGAATCTGAAGGATCATGCGTCGGTTTTCTGCTGTGGCAATGCGGAACCGGCGCAGCAGCTCGGCCTCGTCGTCTGTGAGCTGAATACGGTTAATTTCAAACTCCAGCTCCTTCAACGCCGCGGTCAGATCATCGCTGTTACTGAAAGCCAGGCCTGGCAATTCCAATTGACCGTCACTTCCTGGCTCATCCAGATCAAGCAAATTTTCCAGGGGCGTCTCTGTCTTCAGGCAGAAATCCAGCAACTCGGTAACACCGGGAAAGCTACGGCGCCTCGGGTCTGCTGCCTCCCAACTCGTAACACTTGCCTCATCAACTCCACACATCTGGGCCACATCCCACCGTGAGAGGCGGCCATCGTCCCTAATCTGACGCAACCGACGATTGAACGTTTGCAGGTACCGCATAGTTTGATGGCCTCTACCCTAATCACCGGAACACCCCGTGTCCCGAACAGCTCTGAAATTTAGCGCACATACGATACCACGCACAATGTGCAGCTAACTCATTCACTCCAGGCGCCAGCGCCAATGACCTATCAGTCCTCACCCAGGCTCCTGATTTTGTGATCAACCTCTCAGCCTGGACACATACCGTTACATTCCAGGCTTCAGGCTTTGCCGTCCCGGAACCAAAGCCTGTATGTTTATCAACCAACCAATGACAACAATAAAGGTAAAGACAAATGCCAGGCAAGGTGCTGGTTTTGTTGACCACTGTGGCTACCTGCGTGGTTGCCACCGGCTATTTTCTGTCAGCCGACAATACCGCGACCTTTCGGTGGTTGAGCGGCGGGTTCTCTGAGACAAGCAGTGACATTCGCCCGCAAATCACAGCAAGCCAGCCAACGGTAGCCAGCCGCCTCGCCCCACAACCACCCGGCGATAGCGCTCTCGGCTTCATGCTGGTTTCTGTCGCGGATCAATACAGCCAAAATACCCGATACCCGCCGTGGTCTACACCGCTGACCCAGGCCCAGGCAAACGGCTATCGCGGCAATCACTTCGAACCAGTAACCCTCCCTCTAGGTAATAGTGGTCAGTTCACCGTCACGCTGGAAAAGTACCGCTTTACCAAAGGTGAGCCGATTCTCATTGGCGCCTCAGTCAGCGGCCCCCAGGTCGTCAGGGACAACCTCAAGGCAACCCTTGAGAAGACGCCCACGAGGGATTCCGTCGCCACCACCACGCTGGCCATGTCCGACGACGCAGGTTTCTACCAAGGCAGCCTGGACGGGGACGAAGAGCCCGCGGAATACCGACTGATTGTCGAAGCAAACATTGACGGAAAACCGGTGAGGAATGTGTCCACACTGACCATTGAACCTCACCTGGGTGATTTCGAGGGCCTGTCGGACACCTATCTAACCAACAACAACCTGGTTATCCCTGTTCGCTTTTCGGCGGTTCAATCCGGCCACTATGCCTTATCGGCACAGCTCTACGCTGGCCGGCGCCCGATTGCCCTGTTGCAGGCAGAGCAGCGCCTCACTACGGGTAGCGATACCATTGATCTCAAAGCCCACGGCACGGTCTTGGCGGGTCTTAAGTTGCAGGGGACTCTTACTTTGAGCCATCTACAGATCAGGAAATTACCCGAGAAACCCGGAAACCGAACCCATTACGGGTTCGGACCGGAGCAAGGTTTTTCATTTTCACCACCGGATCTCGACCGTCTGCGAGACACTCCGGCCAGTGATCCCGAATCAGAACAACGGGCGGCACTGCTCCAGCAGCTTGCCGACAAGTTCTGACAACAGGGCCGGGCTGGCCCTATACCGACAGATGTCGGGATGGACCGTCATTGAAGCCTGCAGTGCCTGGGGCTGACGGATAAATCGTCTTGTAAAAAAACAACTCAACGAAGACGGAGCAAACATGATAACAACAAAGATCCCAAATGCCTGTAAGGCCGGGCTCGCGGTGGCCATCGCCGGGAGCCTGTTTGCCGGAGCCGCCCAGGCCCAGTTAGCCGGGCATAACGTAATCCTGGTTCACGGTTTCCAGCAGGAAGACCTCGCGAACCCACCTCCAAATCTACAGGCGGTAAAAAACGCCGGTGAGGATTACTGGCGCACCTTTTGGCTGTCCAGATCAGACGCACGCATCGACTGGGGCAGCAACGGCCGTGTTGAGGGTGAAATTGCCCAACAGGCCTACCAGCAAATGCGCCAGATCAGTCAACAGGGCCTGTGCAATAACTTCTGCATTATCGTCTCTCATTCCACAGGCGACCTGGTGACCCGCTACCTTCTGGAAAATCAGTCGCGCTGGCTACAATCCGAGGGGCTCGCACCGTTAAAAATCCTGGCAGCTATCGATTACTCCGGTGCCGGCGGCGGCACTGAGCTAGCCGACCTTGCACTGAACATCGCCTACAACGACAGTTGGTACAACTGGCCCCTGAAAGCAGCGGTCCAGGCGTTCACCGGGATAGAACCCCAACCGGATAAGCTTGGCGTGGTTAACGACCTGCAGACCAACACCGCCCGGAATCTTGCAATGACTCCGAACGCGATTCCCCGTTTACGGTTTGTTGCCGGCGGGTCCTCATACGGCGGCATTACCAAGCCATTTATCGAAGGAAAAGATGACGGCGTGGTGCCAACACACTCCGCCTGCGGTGCAACCACCGCAGCAGGTATCGATTCCTGCTCGAACAGCCTGAGCATGGCCGGCAAAGTGACCAGCCAGAACGGTCCGGATGGGCTGTGGTACAACCACTTCCCTGTGTTGATGAATGAAGGCGTGTCCCACAGTGGCGTACTTGGCTCAGAAACCGGCAACACCTCAGTACCTGTGGTCAACGATACGACCCTGAACGGACTGAGAGTCGATTTCGCCAGCCGCACTTACAACAAGCGAGCCTGGTGGCAATGGTGGGGCTCCGGCGACCGGTACATTGAAGTGCCAGGATCAAAAGACACCGACATGTCGACTTTGGTCTATTCAACACTGAACAACTAAACCCTCAACCACATGTTATTACAGTGAAAATAAGGCCCAAGGACGGGCCCTTCCAGATACGGGGAAAGCCTCCCACCTTTCTTTTTTAGTTCGCAAACTATACATTGACCCGCTCTCCGTCCCACTGGTCGACGCTCAAGCGGTTACTCATGTCCGATGCTCAAAAATCCGATGCCTTATTGTTCGCCGTTACTCTGATAGCGGCTGTCAGTTGGATTTTTTCCAAAGAGGCGATATTGCTAATGCCTCCCTTGCTTTTCATGGCCGAACGCTTTCTGCTCGCTGGTCTCGTTCTGGCCACGGTAGCGTGGCGCCCTCTAACCCGTCTCAGCGCGGACCAGATTCGTCGAAGTCTCGGCGTTGGCCTGGTGTTTGGGGTCGCCATGACCTTCTGGATCATGGGCCTGTTCCATGGTGAGAGTATGGGTGAAGGGGCATTCCTGACCAGCTTGGGCGTGGTTATCGTGCCAATCCTTGCCAGGCTATTGTTTAAAGAAGAGCAGCCCAGAAGCACCTGGATTGCCATTCCCATTGCGGTTGCCGGGCTAGCGCTATTGTCGCTTAAAAACGGTTTCCGGCCAGAACCAGCCCAACTGTTTTTTGTCGGCGCGGCTTTTATTCTCGCGTTGTACTTCACCATGAACACCCGGGCTGCAAATCAGCGCACGGTGGTCAATCAGAGCGGTGAAACCATCGAGAAACACCGGGTCCCGGCCCTACCGTTAACCAGTTTGGTGCTCACTACAGTAGGATTCGTCACGCTCGCTGCATCATTAGTGCTTGAGCCTTGGCAGCAGGCATTATTCGAGCCATCTGGCGCATTGGTAGGCTGGATCCTGGCCAGCGCCATTATCGGCACTGCAGGTCGTTTCCTGATACAAACCTACGCCCAGAGCCTGTCAGCGCACAGCCATGGCGTCGTAATCCTGATCCTCGAACCGGTATGGGTAAGCCTGTTCGCGGCCGGCTGGTTTGGAGAAACCATGAGCGGCCTGCAGCTTGGCGGCTGTGCACTTATTTTTGCTGCATTATTAGTCAACCGCTGGGGTGCATTCAGCAAAGCGCTCAAGACCTGGCTACGTATGCAGAAAACCTCGTGAAAGTAGTTGACCAAAAACCGTAGAATCAGTATATTGCGTCCCCGTTGCAGGACACAGGACCATAGCTCAGTTGGTTAGAGCGCTGCCTTGACATGGCAGAGGTCGGCAGTTCGAATCTGCCTGGTCCTACCAATTCTGCAGAGAAAGTCAGTTACTTGCGATACCGTAAGAACTGGCTTTTTTTATGTCCGGATTTCTTTAATCTCTCCCCCGGACCTCTTGCCCGGTATTCCCCATGCGAACCACAATCGACTTCACACTGGAACACTCGCAGACTGCGGTCGACGCACTCAGCGAAGCCTCGGGCCTGCCCAAGCAGCGCATCAAAGACGCCATGAACAAGGGCGCCTGCTGGTGGACACAGAAAGGCAAAAGAGTTCGATTGCGCAAAGCCAAAAGAGAAGTCCGCGCCGGCACCCGCCTGCAACTCTTCTACGATGAGGCCGTGCTTGCCAGGAAGCCGGAACCCGCCACCCTGCTGGAAGACCGACGCCGCTACTCCATCTGGTTCAAGCCTCACGGCCTGTTGGCCCAGGGCTCACAGTGGGGCGATCATTGCAGCTTGTTGCGTGAGGCAGAAATGGCGCTTGGCCGGGATTGTTTTCTAATTCATCGCCTGGACGCCGATGCAGCGGGACTTATGCTCATTGCTCACGACTCCAAGGCCGCTGGCGCCCTCTCTCAGTGTTTTTCAGGGCGAGCCATCACCAAGCATTACCAGGCACGGGTGAGTGGCGAGATTACTGCTCAAGATCGACTCATTGATACTCCGATTGACGATAAAGAGGCTATCACCCGGATCTCAATGCTCAGCATTGATCCAACCAACCAGACTACGCTGCTACAGGTAAGCATCGAAACCGGACGAAAACACCAGATCCGGAAGCACCTGGCAGGCATCGGCCACGCCATCATCGGTGACCGGCTTTATGGTCGTCCCGCACAAGAGCCTCTGCAACTATTGGCGTACTTTCTGGAATTCGACTGTCCATTTGAGCGCCGGCGAGTAAAGATCCGCTTGCCAGAGCCTGAATACAGCCTTAAGTAGGTTCTTGGTATGGGTTCAGAGCAGATTGATTGGAAAGTTGGGTGCAGGTCAAGTTGACCCATTCAAATGGAGCAGCCAGCCTATCTACACCCCGCCCTGCCCTTTTGCCAGATAACCTGGAACACGTCGTGAGAAGGTCGCCTTTAGGTTGGCTGATCAGGCCAAATTGCAACCGTTAGAGGAGTTCGGCTCGCACAATTCACAATTATTGCAAAACTCATATAATTTTGAGCTATAGTTCACAAGGCAGTTGATCTTGCTACTGAATTCCAGAGAAGGACCTCACTTACTAACTAATAACAACCTCACAACTCCTTAGCTGGCATTTTGATAAAGGTGGCACCTTTCATGACGAAATTTCTGAACAGGCTTACACTAAAAACGAAACTGTTAGGAAACTCCCTTCTTATCCTTCTCCTCTTTCTCCTCAGCTCGCTTTACTCGATATACGCAATGACGGGCATTGGAGACGAATTAAACACTATAGCCTACGAGGACATTCCTCTTACCTCTGTCGTAACCCAAATCACAACACATCAATTGGAACAGACCATTCTCTTGGAACAGGCGATGAGGTTTGGCCCTGATATTGAAAAACAAGAAACTGAAGAAGAGCGCTTTGAATTGGCCAAAGAACGCTATGATCATTTAGATAAACTTATTCTCGGGGAATTTAAGGAAGCCGAGGAATTAGTTTCTGACATTATCGCGCACACCGATTCCCAAAAAGTTGCCCAAAAGTTCGATTCTGTTCGAAACCTACTCACAGACATTGAATCACAACACGGCCAATTTTCTGATCACGCCCACAAGATGTTTACCGCTTTCAAGCAGGGCAACCCGGCTAAGGCTTTTGGTTTAGCCTCGCAAACAGAAGAAGAAGCTACCAAACTTAATAATGAGCTTCGCGGCCTTTTGTTAGAGATAACTAAATTTACTGAAAACAGCGTAATTATCGCAAAAGCCCATGAGGATACTGCGCTGAAAACAGTCGTGATCCTCACGTCTGTCAGCATAGCGATCGGACTACTCGCAAGCCTTTATATTGCAACGGGCATTATCAAAGGCCTAAATAAAGCGAAACTCACTGCCTCGGGCGACCTAACGCAAGAAATTATTTCAGACAGCGACGACGAAGTAGGCGACCTACTCAATGCCATGAATGGATTGCGTAAAAAGTTACTCAACATGATCGCTCAGATCTCCACGACTACATCTGAACTCGCCTCCGCGTCCGAAGAGATGTCCGTAATTACCAGCCAGACCAGCGAAAAAATTGCCGAGCAAAAGTTAGAAACCGAACAGCTTGCAACAGCCATGAACGAAATGTCAGCAACCTCGCAGGATGTGGCGACCAACATTTCGGAGACCGCCAGCGCAGTACGTGATGCCAGCAAGCATGCGAACAACGGATATAAGACTGTTCAGACTACCGTCGAACAAATACAAAACCTCGCAGACAGGGTGTCTGATTCGTCCAAAGCTATCAGTGACGTAGACAATTACAGCGAAACCATTGGTTCCGTCATTGATGTCATTACGGGTATTGCAGAGCAAACCAATCTCCTTGCCCTGAACGCAGCCATCGAAGCGGCACGAGCGGGAGAACAAGGACGAGGTTTTGCTGTTGTCGCAGACGAAGTCAGAGCACTAGCTGAGCGGACCCGCCAGTCAACTGAAGAAATTAATGAAATGATTTCCAAGCTTCGGCATGTATCGCGGGAAGCTGTATCTTCAATGAACGAAAATCAGTCTCAAGTAAACATTACAGTACTTTCCGCGAATGAGGCAGGAACGGCCTTGCAAGCAATTGATCAATCAATGGAACATATCAATGGAATGGCCACCCAGATTGCCAGCGCATCTGAACAACAGGTAAGCGTTACTGAGGAAATGAACGTAAATCTGAGTCGTATCAATGCCATTTCAAATCAGACAGCGGAAGGCGCAGAAGAAACTGCGTCTGCCAGCCAGAATCTAACTCGAATGGCCACTGATCTCCAATCGATCGTTGAAGAGTTTAGGGTTTAGCAAAGGCAGACAAAAGAGGATAAATAAAAACCGGCGATTCGCCGGTTTTTATTTTCATCTCTGTCTAATCAGACGTTGTAAAACTCACGATACCAGTCAACGAAATTGGCAATGCCCTCTTCCACCGTTGTGCTGGGCTTGTAACCCACATCGGCAATCAGGTCATCCACGTTCGCATAGGTCGCCGGGACATCCCCGGGCTGCAATGGCAGCAGGTTCTTCTCTGCTTTCTTGCCGACACGCTCTTCAATAATTTCAATGAAACGCGACAGCTCAACCGGGTTATTGCTACCGATGTTGTAGATCCGATAAGGACCTTTGCCGGTGCCCGGGTCCGGATCCTCACCAGTCCATTCCGGATTCGGCTCAGCAACATGATCAAGGGTGCGAATTACGCCTTCGACAATGTCATCGATGTAGGTGAAATCGCGTTGGTGCTTGCCGTGATTGAACACATCGATTGGCTCACCCGCCAGAATCTTCTTGGTAAAGATGAACAACGCCATGTCAGGCCTGCCCCAGGGACCGTACACCGTAAAGAAGCGCAGGCCGGTGGTGGGCAGGTTATAGAGATGGCTGTAGGTGTGAGCCATCAGCTCGTTGGCCTTTTTGGAGGCCGCATACAGGCTCAGGGGATGGTCAACGTTGTCATGCACAGAGAAAGGCATGGTTTCGTTGGCGCCGTACACAGAGCTGCTGGAGGCGTAGACAAGGTGTTTGACGTTGTTGTGACGGCAACCTTCCAGGATATTCATGAATCCCACAAGGTTAGCGTCAACATAAGCGTGAGGATTTTCGATGGAGTAGCGAACGCCTGCCTGGGCGGCCAGGTGGACCACGCGCTCAGGTTTGTGCTCCGCAAAGAGCGCCTCCATGGCGCTCCGATCCGCAACATCCTGACGAACCTCGGTAAAACCGGCCTTGCCTGTCAGTCTCGCCAGGCGAGCCTCTTTCAGGTTGACGTCGTAATAGTCGTTGACGTTGTCAACGCCGATCACTTCATCGCCACGGTCCAACAGACGATGCGCCAGGTGCGAGCCGATAAAACCCGCTGTTCCGGTAACGAGAATCTTCACGCTAAACTCCCTTTAAAAAACGACGCCGGCACTGACAAACGGCCCATCGATCTCGACGTCCAATCTGTCGTCATCGTCTTCGTAATCAATAGACATCTGGCGGTAGCCAGCTCGCAATTGAATGACCGCCATCTCAAACTGGCCGTAAGCGTTGAAATCATGGAGGGAATCGCCGCTGTAGCTGACGAAATTGCCTTCAGCACCGATAGACACACCGGTCAACGGCAAATCAAACCGGGCGGCCAAGTAGCCCATTGGCAACACAGCATCAACTTCGGTCTTACTCACCTGAGTTGTTCCCACCTGACGAACAACAAGCTCTCCAGAGAGATCACGAGCAGTCAGACCAAGATCCAGATTGACCCAGTTATCGAGCACTTCGTAGTACAGCGTAAAATCAAGTTGTTCCAGATCCAGTTCGGACTGAACGTCGACACCTGATGCCACATCAATGCCACCAAAATCGGCACCTAGCTCGCCCCGGCCGCTTTGCTGAACCAGAGTGTAGTTGAGCCTAACATTAGGCAGTACAGGGACAGGATGTTCGAAATATAAAGAAGCGTTCGCGTTGGAATCGTTTTCAAGGTCCAGGTCGTTCTCAACATCTACCTCGCCACCGCTCTTGTCTGCGGCCTCACCTGTCAGCTCAGAATCCCAGTAACTTACACTTGCACCAAGGCCTACCACGTCCGCGTGGGCGAATGGTGCAGCCAGAAGCAAGGAGCCACCGGCAGCGACAATCAAGTTACGCATAAAACACCTTTTCTTTGTTGTGTGTCTGGATCAATCGAATTGGATGCCTAAACGGCGCCCCACTTCCTCATAGGTCTCAATCACATCACCCAATCCCTGGCGAAACCGGTCTTTATCCATTTTTTTCCGGGTTTCCTTGTCCCAGATGCGGCAGCCATCGGGGCTGAACTCATCCCCCAACACAATCTCGCCACCACTGCGACCAAACTCCAGTTTGTAGTCCACCAGCAGCATGCCGGCGTCATCAAACAGCGCCTTCAGTACGTCATTCACCTGGTAGGTCAGTTGCTTCATCCGCTCCAGCTCAGCGGCCGAGGCCCAACCAAAGCTGACAGCCAGGGATTCGTTGACCATCGGATCGTGCAGGGCGTCGTTCTTCAGGAACAGCTCATAGGTTGAAGGCGTCAATTCCAGCCCCTCTTCCACACCGATTCGACGGCACAGGCTACCCGCGGAAATGTTCCGCACAACGCACTCCACCGGGATCATGTCGAGCTTTTTCACGATAGATTCTGTCGACGACAGCAGGCCCTCAAAATGAGTAGGCACACCAGCAGCCTCGAGCTTTTCCATTACGAAGGCATTGAACTTGTTGTTCACCATACCTTTGCGGCTGAGCTGCTCTTTCTTTTCGCCGTCAAACGCCGAGGTATCATCCCGAAACTCAAGGATGAATCGGTCTGGATTGTCCGTTTTGTAGACAGACTTTGCCTTGCCGGCGTATAGCTCTTCACGCTTTTCCATTGGGGTCTCCGAAGTGGTGCCTAAGCAGCGGCAACCACTCAATCAGTATAGATAGTCGAACAGTTCTGTCAGCAGATCCGGTGCTGTCTGCTCACCGTCGTAGCTCTGCAGGCGTTCAGCGGTAATGACGATGTCCTTGTCACCCTCCACCAGAGTGACGGTGTGGGTATGCCGGGGCTCCTCGGCGTCGCTGAACCAGTTGAACCAACCAGACTCGCGCTCGTCCTCGGTGCGATAGTCCACGTAGAACCAGCCTTCGCTGCGGTTCAGGTCCACTACCGGAACCTTGGCCTCGGTCAGCGCCCGACTCACCTCCGCCCAGGAGCGGCCGTAATCGAGACTCATGCGGATCGCTGAAGCCTGCTCGTCGCTTGACAGGAGCTTGACCAGAGGATCACTGACCATGCCAGACGCGGCCCGCGAGAAAGACTTGTTCTCCTCCCTCGCCTTCAGGAAATCTCCCATGTCAGCGAGCAATCGTTTTTGCAACTCCAGTGCTTCCGGAGTCGGGTTTGCTACCCCCGACCAGGGCACCAGTTCCTGCGGCTGACCATCGACCGTTAATTTTCGAACCTGGATCTCGGTGGTCTTGCGACGAACGCCCGGCGCCATGCGGACCTGAAGCACCACTTTGGACTCATCCGCACCGGGATTGCTCGGCAGCTCAGCCAGTTGGCGGGCACGTTTGCTGAAGTTGAGCAGCTCACTCTGCAACAGACCCAATTGTGGGCTATCGTAGTCAACCCCCAGGGCCCGCTCGGTCATGTAAGCGTTGGCCGCAGGCCAAATCCGGCCGGGCACATCGTTCACCAACAGCCAGACCCGGCCATCGAGTTCTTCGATGGCGTAGTTCTCATCGAGAATCTCCGACGTCATGTCGGGTGGGTTGGGAATGCTGGATGGGTAGAATTTGCTTGCATCCGCCACGGCGACATCCCGGATGGGCATCACCTGACTGAAATTGGCCTTTTCCGAACCGGACGGAAGCTCCAGCGGCTTGCCTTCTTTAGCGGATACATAACGTTCGGATCGGTCGTCCAGCATGCCGCAACCGGACAGCGCTGATACCAGCAGCAGTCCGGAGGCAACAGCCAGAGAGTTTGACAACAGGGTACTACGGGTTCCAAGAAGAACCGGCATCGGGTTACTCCGGATCGGACACAGTTTCAGTAAACTCAGAGCACACCTGAGGCTTTCAGCGCATCTTCCACTTCCGCGTGGAACTTCTCACTTAACGGCGTTAGTGGCAAGCGGATGCCTTCGCTGATCATTCCAATGCGGTGCAATGCCCATTTTACCGGGATGGGGTTGGCCTCCAGGAACAGCTTGCGGTTCAGGGGCATCAACAGCTCATTGAGGCGTTCAGTTTCCTCGCGGTTGCCGGCAATGGCGGCTTCGCACAGCTGGGACATGCCCTTGGGGGCAACGTTCGCGGTAACCGAGACGTTACCCTTGCCGCCCGCCAGCATCAGCTCGGCGGCGGTGGCGTCATCGCCTGAGTAGACCGCAAGGCGACCTTCCAGAGCTTCAATCAGCTCGGCGCCACGGGGGATGTTGCCGGTTGCGTCCTTGATGGCGACGATGTTCGGAATGTCTGCAAGCCGCAGAACCGTTTCGTTGAGCATGTCGCAGGCGGTGCGCCCTGGCACGTTATAAAGCATCTGCTTCATGCCTGGCACGGCTTCGGCAATGGTCTTGAAGTGCTGGTACAGGCCTTCCTGGGTCGGCTTGTTGTAATAAGGCACAACCAGCAGGCAGGCGTCGGCACCCAGCTTGTGCGCTTCCGTGGTAAGCTCGATTGCCTCACGAGTACTGTTACCACCGGTACCCGCAATGACCGGAATGCGGCCGTCCACACGTTTTATGATATGGCCTATCACCTGACAATGTTCTTCAGGATCCAGGGTTGCGGATTCACCCGTAGTACCCACGGCAACGATGCCATGGGTGCCGTTTTCAATATGAAAGTCCACCAGCCTATCCAGTTCCTGCCAGTGAATTTCACCGCGAGGATCCATGGGCGTGACCAGTGCGACAAGGCTACCCGTAATCATAAAAGCTCCGTCCGAATAAAACCGATATGGTAATGTTGGGCACGAACTGACACAAGGGAATTAAAGACTCGGGATTCCCTGTGTTCGAATGTTCCCCCGAGGGCCCGAACCGAATTCCGGCTCAGGGCTGTTCAACTGCTGGGTTCAGGACTGCTCAACCCTTGCGTTCAGGACTGTTCAACTGTCGGTGGTGGTGCGTAATCTTTCACCGGCCATGCCGCAAAAACCGCCTTGAGCATCGTCGCCAGGGGAATGGCAAAGAACACCCCCCACAAGCCCCAGATTCCGCCGAAGAACAGAACCGCTACGATGATCGCCACCGGGTGAAGGTTATTCACCTCGGAGAACAGTACCGGCACCAGAACGTTCCCGTCCAGCGCCTGAATGACACCGTAAACCACCATAACCCAGATAAAGTGGCTGCCCCAGCCGAAGGCAAACAGGCCAATCATCGCCACCGGAATGGTCACCACTGCGGCGCCAATGTATGGGATCACGACACTCAGCCCAACCAGCAGAGACAGTAGCGCGGCATAAGGCATACCGAGAAGCTTGAAGGCTACATAGGTGGCACCGCCCACGATCAGGATTTCAACCGCCTTACCGCGCACATAATTAGCGCACTGCAGATTCACTTCATGCCAGATCCTCAGCATCATCGGACGCTGCGGCGGCAGGAGCCGACCAATGGCCCCCAGCAACACTTCCCGGTCCTTCAGGAAGAAGAACACCAGGATCGGTACCAGAACCATGTAAATCAACAGAGCCACCAGATCCGGGATACTCGAGAGCGAGAACGAGACCAACCACTGGGTCATGTGCCCTACTTCGGTCGATACCTGCTGATACAGCGTATTGACCGCATCGGCAGAAATCAGCTGCGGATACTCTTCAGGCAGCAATTCAAGATAAGTTTGCAACTCGCCGATAATCCTTGGGGTTTCACCCGCAAGGTTGCTGAGCTGGGTCCAGATCAGTGGCAACAAGCCGAAGGTGACGCCCACAAGGACACCCAAAAAGACCAGGAACACACTGACGATGGAGACCACTTCAGGAACACCTAGCTTGGTCAACTTGGTCACCAGACCCTGCAGGATAAAGGCAATAATCAGCGAGGCGATGGCGGGCGCCAACATGGCCCCAAACCAGATCACAAAGACGGTGCCAGTGACCAGAATCAGAAACAGGATGACTGCCTCTTCATCGGAAAAGTACTTGTGGGCCAGACCGCGTAAAATCCTGAGCATCAGTATCTCCGAAAGGTTATGCGCCGCACTTTATCACAAACCGGTACTGGCCATCGGTCTCGGCCGAACTCACCAGTTGATGACTGGAGAGTTCGATGAAAGCGGGGATATCGCGAGCAGAACCGGAATCGGTGGCAATGACCTCAAGCTCTTCGCCAGGGGTCATGCTATTGAGCTCAAGCTTGGTTTTCAGCAGCGGCATGGGGCAGAGAAGCCCGGAAGCATCCAGAGTACGATCAACCATAGAAGACAAACACCAACGCAGTACTGTAAAGCGAATTAACGGGCTGGCATTATGCCGTCAGTGGTAATGTATTGCACCACAATAGTATTTAATCGAAAAGTCAGAACTTTTTATCGTAGGCTTCTGTCTTAGTGACACACAAAATGGACGGCTTTACTCGCTACATGACTTCTTCCCGAACCAGGCTCCGCCCAAAGTCCTCCGCCAAGGCGGTGGCACTAGTCCTTGGCCTTTTTCTAGCTGCCTCGCCACTTCAGGCCCAGGAAAGCGAACTGCCGAGCATCGGTGGTGCAGGTGGCGGACTGATCTCCGGCCAGCAGGAATCGGAGATTGGAGAGCAGGTCATGGTATCGATCCGCCGCTCAGCGCCGCGAATCACCGATCCCCTGGTGTTTGACTACCTGACAGCAATTACCTATCAGCTGGTGCCCTCTGCCCCACTCCAGGAGCGAGACTTGACCCTGGCGCTGATCGATAGCCCGGCAATCAACGCCTTTGCGGTGCCTGGCGGCATTGTCGGGGTTAACGGCGGCCTGTTCCTCAACGCCACCACCGAGCAACAATTTGCCTCGGTACTCGCACACGAGCTGGCCCACCTCAGCCAGAGGCATTTTGCCCGGCGCCTGGAGCAGCAGGAAACGAGCGCGCCGCTGACCATCGCCGGCATGATTGCCGGCATCGTGCTGTCTGCGGTCACCCAGTCTGACCTGGGGATCGCCGCGATCGCTGGCACTCAGGCGCTCGCCGTTCAGAACATGCTGGCCTACAGCCGCGCCCATGAACAGGAAGCGGACCGGGTCGGCCTCGACATCCTGGCATCTGCAGGCATGGACCCGGATGGCATGCCTGAGATGTTCGAAATCATGATGCGCCAGAACCGGCTTCAGGGAAACCGGCCGCCCGAATACCTGTCTACCCACCCACTGACCCAAAGCCGGGTCGCAGACACCCGAAACCGCGCTGAACAATATCCAGAGCGAGTGGTCCGTGATAGCAAGGAATTTCACTTGGTCCGCAGCCGCTTGCAGGTTCGCTACGCGGCTTCAGCCGATGTCGCCGTTGAAACCTTTGAAGCCTATCTGGACCGCGACGAAACCAAACGAAATGAGGCTGTCCGATATGGCCTGGCCGTCGCCTATCAGAAAAACAATCAGCCCGAAAAAGCGATTGAATTACTCAAAGATCTGCTGAATCAAAACCCCGGTCGGATCACCTTCCAGGTCACCCTGGCGGACACCCTGATTGGCCAGAAACGTGTGCAGGAAGCGCGCGCACTGCTTGAGGACGCGCTGGCCCGAAACCCTGAGAATTATCCGATCATGTACTCACTGGCCGAAACCGAATTGGCCGACGGAAATGGCGCAGCTGCAGCAGAGATTCTGACTCAGCTCACGCGAATGCTTCCTGGGCAGGAAAACCTCTGGCTGAGATTGGCCGAGGCCGAAGGAATGGCGAGAAACATCGTTGGCGTGCACCGGGCCCGGGCAGAGTACGACGCGCTCATGGGCAATCTGGAAGCTGCCCAACGCCAGCTTCGGCAAGCCCAGGAGAAACTTCCGGCAGGCTCCCCACAACGCCAGGTTGTAACCGAGCGGCTCGCAGAGATCACCCGTCGCCTGAATGCCCAGCGCCGAGGCTAACTGGCCTCGCCCTCAAGCGTTACCCGCGGCTTTCAGGTTCATGTTGGCGGTAAAATCGAGCATCCGCCGCAACGGCTTAAGAGCGTCATCTCGCAGGGCATCATCCACCAGAACTTCCTGATCGCCCTGCTTCAGAACCTGCAGCAGGTTTTCAAGGCCGTTCATGGCCATCCACGGGCAATGGGCACAGCTACGGCAGGTTGCACCGTTGCCGGCCGTGGGCGCCTCCAGGAGCGTCTTGTTAGGCGCGAGCTGCTGCATCTTGTAGAAGATGCCGTTGTCCGTCGCAACAATAAACTTCTCGTTGGGCAGCGTCTGCACCGCGTGAATCAACTGTGAGGTGGACCCCACCACGTCGGCCATATCCACAACGGCACTCGGAGACTCAGGGTGCACCAATACCGCAGCCTCGGGATACAGCGCCTTAAGGTCTTCCAGGCCACGATACTTGAACTCCTCGTGCACGATGCAGGAACCATCCCAGAGCAGCATGTCTGCGCCGGTAGTCTTCTGGACATAATGCCCCAGGTGTTTGTCTGGGGCCCAGAGGATTTTCTCGCCACGGGCATCCAGGTCTTCCACAATGGCCTGGGCGCAGCTGGAGGTAACAACCCAATCCGCTCGCGCTTTCACGGCTGCGGAGGTGTTTGCATACACCACCACGGTCCTGTCCGGGTGCTGGTCGCAGAAGTCCGCAAACTCATCGGCCGGGCAGCCTACGTCCAGTGAACACGTTGCCTCGAGCGTCGGCATCAACACCCGCTTCTCGGGATTGAGGATCTTTGCCGTCTCACCCATGAAACGCACACCGGCCACCACAACCGTGGACGCCGGGTGCTGGTTACCAAAACGAGCCATTTCCAGGGAGTCGGCAACGCAGCCGCCGGTTTCTTCCGCCAGGCGCTGGAGATCCGGATCGGTGTAGTAATGAGCCACCAGCACCGCATCTTCGGCCTTCAGGGCCGCCTTGATGCGAGCCTCAAGATCAGCCTTCTCGTCTGCACTCAGCGGTTTTGGCTCTGCCGCGTGGGCAAGGTGTTCCTGGACAAGGATACGATCTTCAGCTCGAGTCATTACTGCATCTCTGTGTTGCTATGTCTATGGAAGTGTACCACTTTACACCCTTCAAATTCGGGTTCTGACACGGCGTGGTAACAGAACTCTGATCAGGATCTTAGTGCCCTCACTGAGTAGGTAGGATCTTATACGCAAAAAAAAAGAGCCCGAAGGCTCTTTTTTTCGCAAAAACCCGTACGGGTTTGAGCATTTGGTGGGTCGTGAAGGATTCGAACCTTCGACCAATTGGTTAAAAGCCAACTGCTCTACCAACTGAGCTAACGACCCGTAACTGCCAGCCAGACGTTTTTCTCTGACCCATTCCCGAGCAACTCAGCCTGCTCGGAAATCTCTGTTTGGTGGGTCGTGAAGGATTCGAACCTTCGACCAATTGGTTAAAAGCCAACTGCTCTACCAACTGAGCTAACGACCCAAACGAGGCGCATATAGTAATGATTTTTTGGCGCTGATCAACCCCTTTTTCTCAGGTTTCTCAACATTTTTCCCTCGAGCCCGGCTTAAGAGCTACCGGAGTCCAGAAACTTTCTGGCCAGCTTGGCCGCACTGCTGTTCGGATAGTCCCTGACCACGGTATTCATGCGACGCTTGGCCTCCTCGGACTCACCCAGGCGATCCAAAGTGACACCCAGCTTGTAGACCGCATCCGCGGCTTTCCGGTGATCCGGATAGCGCGTGGCAACAATGGTGAACGCCTGTTTCGCTTGCTCCAGCTGCGGCTTTACCAGGTAAACCTCTCCCAGCCAATAATAGGCGTTAACCGTCAGGTCACCTTCCGGGTGCTCGTCGATGAATTCGTACAACTGGCTGATCGCCTGATCGTACTTCTTCTGGTTACGAATCAGGTCGACAATGCCTTGGTACGCTTTGCGCTCCTCGGCATCTGGCTGGCGATATTCTTTGGTAGCCTTACCGGAACTACTACCGGCACCCGCACTACCTGCAGCCGAATTGGAAGCCTCCGGCTGCGCAGAAACCTTCTCGGACAGGTCCAAAATACGCTGATCGAGATCAATGTAACGATCTCGGCCCTGCTTTTTCAGGCGGTCGATCTGATGCCTCTGTTCTTCTACCTCACCCTGCAAGCGACGAACTTCGCCCTGCAACTGCTGGATCATATAGAACAGCTCAGCTGTTGCCTGACTGCTATTAGCTTTCCGCTGCGCTTCCGAACTGGTGTTCTGGAAAGCGGGCGTAGACGATTGCGCCAGAGCCGCGCCCGCCTGCCCGAGGGCAAGCGAGACGGCCACTGTCGCCATGAGTCTTGTTCTCATGGGCATTCCCGACTTCTGGTGTGTTTACTCGAACACGAGCTCCACACGACGGTTCTGGGCCCAATCACTTTCTGAGGAACCCATGACCGCCGGCTTCTCTTCACCATAGCTTATGGTTTCCATCTGGCCGCGTGAAGCACCGTTTACAATCAGGAAACGCTGAACGGCGTTAGCACGACGCTCGCCAAGCGCCAGGTTGTACTCCTTGGTACCTCGCTCATCGGCATGGCCTTCAAGACGGACCTGTTGACCCGGATTGTTGGCCAGGAACTGGGCATGAGCCACCAGCACGTCGCGGGCTTCAGGCTTGATCTCGGCGGTGTCGAAGTCAAAATAGAATACAGTGATATCGCGCAGCGCTTCCTGTTCGGCCTGCTGCTGCGCCGCCATGCGCTCCTCTTCGGTCATCGCTGAGGAAGAAACGCCATCCTGGTCATCACCACCGTAGACAGTGGAACCGCCTTCCTGATCAATCGCGGCCACGTCGGAACCGTAAGCGCCGTCGTCCTGCGTTTCACCCGTGGAGCTACAGCCAGCGAAGAGACCGGCGGACAGAAGGACTGCAAAAGCCTTGGATTGAGCTGACAACTTCATAACACTTTCCTTTCAGTTGGTGGACTTGCTTTCTGAATCAATTGACAGGCATAACCATCTGCCTGTTACCGCACCAGCGGCCCCCAGGCAGGTTCGCGGACATCACCTTCCGAAGCAGGAAGGCTGTACGCGGCACCACCATCGGCTGAGATAACCGTAAGCACACTGTCTGCGCCTTGCTTGGTTGCATAAATCAGCATGCGGCCGTTCGGGGACACGCTTGGGGATTCGTCGGATTCGGTTCGGGTGAGAATCGTCTCCTCACCGGATTTCAGATTGGT
This sequence comes from Marinobacter alexandrii, assembly GCF_005871205.1. Taxonomy (GTDB): domain Bacteria; phylum Pseudomonadota; class Gammaproteobacteria; order Pseudomonadales; family Oleiphilaceae; genus Marinobacter; species Marinobacter alexandrii. The sequence continues at coordinate 232,311 of NZ_SWKM01000015.1, forward strand.
CCGGGCGATGTGGAACGCCCGATCCCTTTGATGCACGTAATAGACAAACTTACCGCTGTTGTCGGGCCTTGGCCGCGCGTTGTAACGGCTGCCGAAGGTGATACGACGGGGCGAGGCACGCTCGCTCTCCTTATAATAAATCTGCGGGCCACCGGAGCGATCCGAAGTGAAAAACAAGCCGTCTCCGGTGTGATCCCAGCTGGCTTCCGTGTCGATCGCCCAGTGATTGGTGATCTTGGTCAGTTTCTTGGTCGCCAGATCCATTCGATAGATCTCGGCGTTGCCATCTTTCGACAAGGTCATCAGCAAAGAGCGACCGTCCTCGGACCAGGCTGGCGCCGAATTCAGACCGGGGAAGTCTGCCGCCTTAGTGCGTTTACCACTCGCCAGCTCGTGAATGAAAATAACGGGCTTGCCGGTTTCAAAGGACACATACGCCAGCTTCTTGCCATCAGGCGACCACGCTGGCGAGAGAATCGGTTCCTGACTCTCCAGCCGGATCCGGGCCCGCTTGCCGTCGACATCGCTTACCTGCAACCGGTAGCGCGGCTTACCCTTGAAGGTATCCAGGGTGACGTACGCGAGCTTGGTGGAGAACGCACCCGGCACGCCGGTGATCGCCTCATACACTTTGTCACTGACGTGATGGGCAAGCGAACGCAAGTTGCTGGCTGGTGCCGCAGCGGTTTCACCCAGCAAACGCTCTTCGGTGTTCACGTCGAACAATTCATAGCGAGCCGAAACCCGATCGCCCTTGCGGGTCAGCTCACCCACTAAAACATATCGCTGGCCAAGCAAGCGCCAGTCCCGGAAAAACACGTCTTCGCGCTTAGATGGCAGGCTGAGCATTTTTTCCGCTGGCAACGGGCTAAATTCGCCACTCATGGCGAGGTCGCTCTGAACGACCGTGCTGAGCTTATCGCCCGCGGGGATGTTGCCGGCCTCGGCGAATGGCACCACCGCGATCGGGATGGCGGCATCGGCGCCTTCAGTAATCCGAATCAACAATTCGGCACGCACAGTACCCGCTGTAACAAGTACCAACGTCAGCACGGTAACTAGCTTTCTTAACAACATGGTCCAAGCCCGCTGTGTCAAAGTGTGTTCCATTCCCTATTTCAACCGGCGAGGGTTGAACTCGATGGTGAACTGGCGGAAATACCGCTCGAATGTGTCCCGCTTATCCGGAATCGGGTACCGGCTAAGCGAGCGCACGGCGCTCAGTGCCGAATTATCGAAAGCGGTGTTGCCACTGCTGCTCACCAGTTTAACTCCGGCCAGTTCGCCCGTAGGCAACAGGGTAATCTGCAAGCGCGCTGTCATTTCCTCCGTGGCCGACGAAGGCGGATACCAGGCCTGACTGAGCCGTTCGCGAATCAGCGCCTGATACTTCTCACTCTCGGTCAGCATCTGCGCCTCGCGGGCCTTAGCGGCAGCTGCCTGGGCCTGCCGCCGTGCCTCGGCTTGCTTGGCCTCACTGGCTTCCTCAGCCAACGCTTCCAACTGCTTTTCCTTTAACCGACGCTCCGCCTCCTGACGTTTGCGCTCGGCTTCCTTTCGGGCCTCTTCTTCCCGCTTCTTGCGCTCGGCCTCTTCGCGCTTGCGCTGCTCTTCTTTGCGCTTCTGTTCCGCTTCGGCCTCAGCCTTGCGCTGCTCTTCCTTGCGCTTTTTCTCTGCCTCAGCCTTTTGACGCTCGCGTTCTTTCGCTTCGGCTTCGGCTTTCTGGCGCGCAGCTTCCTTTGCCTTGGCGGCTTCTTCGCGCTTGCGCTTCTCAGCCAACTGACGCTTACGCTCTTGCTCTTGTTCCTGAGCCTTGCGTTCAGCCTCTTCCCTGGCCTTTTGTTCAGCCAGCTTCCGAGCCTCTTCTTTACGTTCTTGCTCAGCCTTGCGCTTCTGTTCTTCCAGCCGCCGCTCTTCGTCACGATCCGGCTGATCATCCAGGGTCTCTATCGGGCTGGGTTCCGGCTGCTGCTGGGTCACCAGCCGAGCGGAGATACTGCGCGGCGGCGGCTCATGTTCCGGACTACTCCAGGTCCAGCCTGCCAGTGCCACACCCGCGATGACCAGGTGCAATATCAGCGACAAGGCAACGGGTGATTTCCAGGGTGGAACGCCCGTGCTGGTTACTTCACGCTCGTGACCTATCACAAATTACCTGCCTGCACTGGTGTCACTTGTCGTCCAGGGGTGATTCAGTGATCAAACCGATACTCCGGGCACCGGCACCCTGCAACTCTGCCATCAGCCGAACCACGGTTCCGTACTCCACGTGCTCGTCGCCGCGCACAAGAATGTCACTGTTGGCCCGCTGTGAGAGTATTTTGGCAATCTGCTCCCGAACCTCAGTTAAAGACATGGGGTCACTGCCACGATCTCCAACCTCAACGTAGTAGGCGCCATTGGCGTCTACAGAGACCACGATCGATTCGACATTTTTGTCAGCCTGAATCGGATCCGACGTCGTTTCCGGCAGGTCCACCTTGACCCCCTGAGTCAACATGGGCGCAGTCACCATGAAGATAACCAGCAGCACCAACATGACGTCGATGTAAGGCACCACGTTGATCTCTGACATCGGCTTACGCCGATGCTGCGGCATCATGCCCATGCCCTTCATCGCGTTATCCTCCGACCTTCACCAAACAAGCACATTTACGCGGCACTCTTTTCACTGTGGTGCACCCTGCGATGCAGAATGCTCGAAAACTCTTCGGCGAAGGTTTCGTAGTTCTTCAGCAGGGCGTCGGACATGGCCGAAAACCGGTTGTAGGCGATAACTGCCGGAATGGCTGCAAACAGCCCCATGGCGGTTGCAATCAGAGCCTCGGAAATACCCGGAGCCACCGTGGCCAGGGTTGCCTGCTGTACCTGGGCCAGACCACGGAACGAGTTCATGATGCCCCATACCGTACCAAACAGGCCCACATACGGACTGGTCGACCCTACCGTTGCCAGGAATGGCAAATGGGTTTCCAGGCGTTCCTGCTCCCGGGAGAAGGCCACCCTCATGGCGCGCTGGGTGCCTTCCATGACGGCGTCTGCGTCCCGGCTTTGCTGGCGCAGGCGGGAGAATTCCTTGAAGCCTGAGCGGAACACCGCTTCCATGCCAGAGAACGGTGTCGGCTCGGCATTCACTTCGCGATAAAGCTGTCCCAGATCCATACCGGACCAGAAACGCTCCTCGAAGGCCAACTGGGATCGCCTGGCCTTTCGGAACACCTGGAAACGCTGAAAAATCAGCGCCCAGGATACGACGGAAGCCAGCGCCAGCAGCAGCATGACAAGCTGCACCAGCACACCGGCATTGGACACGAGATACCAGACTGAAACTTCTGATTCCACCTTTTGCTCCTGGCTTATTCCGTTGTCTGAACGTTGCTTTCAAGCAACGCCTGCATATTCTCGGGTAATCGGCGTGGGCGGCCATTATCCAGCGCCACACAGGCCACTCTCACATCGGCTTCACACAGCAACGCACGGTCGTCTGCGCGCAGAACCCGCTGCTTGAAGTTCATCCACACCCTGCCATAGCTCTGAGGCTCCGCCGTGATCAGTAGCTGATCGTCCAGCCGTGCCGGCACCGCATAATGTATCGCCATACGCTGTACAACATAGCTGATATTCTCCGCGAGACCGGCGCGCAGGCCGACTCCGCAGCTGCGAACCCACTCGGTGCGGGCCCGTTCCATGTAGTGCAGGTACTTGGCATGGAACACGATGCCGCCGGCATCCGTATCCTCGATGTAGACACGAATCGGCAACTCAAAAACTTCACCGCCCGGCAGTTCAGTCAAAGAGATCCTCCTCTTTGGCGGATTTCGGCGCTACCACACCAAAGTGCTGGTAGGCATTGGATGTAACCATCCGCCCCCGCGGCGTGCGTACCATGTAACCCTGCTGGATCAGGAAAGGCTCCAGGACATCTTCAATGGTGCCCCGTTCCTCACTGATTGCAGCAGCGAGGCTTTCGACGCCAACCGGGCCACCATCGAACTTTTCAATCATCGCCAGCAACAGCCGACGGTCCATGTGATCGAACCCCCGACTATCCACCTTCAGCATGTTCAACGCCTGGTCGGCGATATCGGCACTGATATGACCATCCGATCGAACCTCGGCGAAATCCCGCACCCGGCGCAACAGCCGATTGGCAATGCGCGGCGTGCCCCGGGACCGCCGGGCAATTTCGAATGCACCAGTCTCATCAATGGCCACCGACGACAGCCTGGCCGAACGCATGATGATGTTGGTCAGGTCATCGGTGTTGTAAAACTCGAGCCGCTGGACAATGCCAAAACGATCCCGCAATGGCGACGTCAGCAGACCGGCCCGAGTCGTGGCACCTACCAGGGTGAAAGGTGGCAGATCCAGCTTGATTGAGCGGGCCGCAGGCCCCTCTCCGATCATGATATCGAGCTGGTAGTCTTCCATCGCCGGGTACAGCACTTCTTCAACGGCTGCGCTCAGGCGATGGATTTCATCTATGAAAAGCACATCGCCTTCTTCCAGGTTGGTCAACATGGCGGCGAGATCGCCAGCTTTTTCCAACACCGGACCGGAGGTCGTCTTGATCGACACCCCCATTTCGTTGGCGATGATGTTCGCAAGGGTTGTCTTACCAAGACCGGGCGGACCAAAAATCAATACGTGATCAAGCGCTTCGTCGCGGCCCCGGGCTGCAGAGATGAAGATATCCATCTGCTCGCGCACCGCCGGCTGGCCAACATACTCGGCCAGCAAGCTAGGACGGATCGCCCGATCCTGAACCTCTTCGTAATCACCGGCCCGGGCTGAAATCAGTCGGTCGGATTCGATCATGGCATCATCCGTTCATTGTGATTCGACATCGTGCCTTTAGCGCTTGCCTCTGAGTTAACCAGTGGCACCAATTGTACAAACAGCTTGCAGGGTGTCACGTTACGCTCTCTACAGGTTTGGCACTACATGGGCGACATATTACGGCACCGTCATCAGGCCGGGATCATATTGCGCAGAGCGAGCCTGATCAGTGCCTCACTGGTCATTCCATCCTCAGCGACCTTGGAAATCGCCTTGGCGGCCTCCTGGGGCTTGTAACCCAAAGCAATCAGCGCGGCCTCGGCCTCGTCTTTAGGCTCCGGCCCTCTCGCCTGCATAGCCGCACGAGACGCTTCGGCGCCTGTCGCCTCTGACGACGCAGGCACGAACTGCCCCTCAAGTTGCCCTATCCTATCCGCCATTTCAATAAGCAGGCGTTCGGCGGTCTTCTTACCAACACCAGGGAGTTTGACCAACGCATTAACATCCCGGCTCTCGACGCAACGAATAAACTGTTCCGCATCCAGGCCCGACAGAATGGCAACCGCGAGCTTTGGCCCCACCCCATTCACTTTGATCAGCAGACGAAACACATCCCGATCCAGGCGCGAAGCGAACCCATACAGGTGCTGGGCATCCTCCCGGACGGCAAAATGGGTATGCAGGGTGACTTCCTGTCCAGTTTCGGGGAGGTGAAAAAACGAGGTGTAGGGAATGTCGACTTCATAGCCCAGGCCGGCGCTTTCCACCAACACCTGGCCGGGCGCTTTTTCTATCAGAATTCCTCGGATACGACCAATCAAGGGCACTCTCCTGTCGCTCCTGGGAGCGGTCTATTGTTGCCGCATTCGGCCACTTCGGGCTTTGCCGCCGGCACCGGCGACGCGCAGTATGCTCTGGCTCATGTGGGCGTGACACAGGGCAATGGCAAGGGCGTCCGCCGCGTCTTCCTGGGGTTTACGTGAAAGCGCCAGCAGAGCCTGGACCATGTGCTGCACCTGGGATTTATCGGCACCGCCTTTGCCCACGACGGCCTGCTTGACCTGCCGAGCGGAGTATTCATGAACAGCCAGGCCACTGTTGGCCGCACTGACGATCGCGGCCCCACGGGCCTGCCCAAGCTTCAGCGCAGAGTCCGGGTTCCTCGCCATGAACACTTGCTCGATCGCGAATTCCTCGGGGCGATACTCACCGATGAGCGTGGCCAGGCTTTGGAAGATGGTTTGCAGGCGTTCGGCCATGGGCTTTTCGCCCACCCGGATACAGCCGCTGTCGATATACTCGATGCTGCGACCTTCCACCCGGATCAGCCCGAAACCGGTAATTCTGGATCCCGGATCTACGCCCAGAATGATCGCCAATTCGATACTCCCGTTGCGTTACAGCGAATCCATGATGTCGCCGGAGATATCGGCGTTGTAGTAGACGTTCTGGACGTCGTCCAGATTCTGAAACAAATCAACGGGGCACGCACGGCCATCGACCGGCGCACCCAGACTTCGGTTTTACTCGCTCTTTGCCTGCTCAGCGCCTGCAAGAGTGCCTGAGGTGGCGCCTTCGGCGGCCTTCGCAGACTTTCTGCGACGAATGTGCAGTTCTTTCAACTGCTTATCGTCTACTTCACCGGGCGCCTGGGTCATCAGGCAGGTCGCGCTCTGGGTTTTCGGGAATGCGATTACGTCGCGAATGGATGATGAACCTGTCATCAACATGATCAGTCGATCAAGACCAAACGCCAGACCACCGTGCGGCGGGCAACCGTATTTCAGTGCATCCAACAGGAAGCCGAACTTAGCACGGGCCTCTTCTTCACCAATACCCAGGATGCGGAACACTGCTTCCTGCATCTGTTCATTGTGAATACGGATGGAACCGCCACCAAGCTCGGTACCGTTAAGGACCATGTCATACGCCCGGGAAAGTGCCGTGGCAGGATTGGCGGCCAGCTCTTCCACGCTGCAGGACGGCGCGGTGAACGGGTGGTGAATGGCGGTCAGGCTGCCGTCCGGAGTTTCCTCGAACATCGGGAAATCGACAACCCACAGCGGTGCCCACTCGCTGGTCAGCAGCTCAAGATCGTGACCAACCTTGATCCGCAGTGCGCCCAGTGCCTCGTTAACCACCGTGGTCTTGTCAGCACCGAAGAACACGATATCGCCGTCTTCTGCGCCAACACGCTCCATCATAGCCAGAGCGACGTCGTCGCCCAGGAACTTGATGATCGGCGATTGCAAACCTTCAACGCCCTTGGACAGGTCGTTGACCTTGATGTAGGCCAGACCCTTGGCACCGTATATTCCGACGAACTTGGTGTACTCGTCGATCTGTTTACGGCTCAGGTCGCCGCCCTTGGGCACGCGAAGGGCGGCAACGCGGCCCTTCGGATCCTTGGCCGGACCGGCAAACACCTTGAAGTCGACACTCTCAACCAGATCTGCAACATCAATCAGTTCCAGCGGAATCCGCAGGTCCGGTTTGTCACTGCCGTAGCGCTGCATGGCCTCGGCGTGGGGCATGCGCGGGAAACTTGGCAGTTCAACGTCCAGCACATCCTTGAACAGTGAACGAATCATGTCTTCGTTCAGACCCATCAGGGTTTCTTCGTCAACGAACGAAGCCTCAATGTCCACCTGGGTGAACTCCGGCTGACGGTCTGCCCGCAGGTCTTCATCACGGAAGCACTTCGCAATCTGGTAGTAGCGATCAACGCCGGACACCATTAGCAATTGCTTGAACAACTGGGGCGACTGCGGCAATGCAAAGAAAGAACCCTCGTGGGTACGGCTCGGCACCAGGTAGTCACGGGCGCCTTCCGGAGTGGCGCGGGTCAGGATCGGCGTTTCCACGTCCATGAAGCCGTTGCCGTCGAGGTAGTTCCGGATGTAGCTGGTTACCCGCGAGCGGAACCGCAGGCGATTGATCATTTCCGGGCGACGCAGGTCGACAAAGCGATAGCGCAGGCGCACATCCTCACCCACATCAACGTGCTCATCCAGCGGGAACGGCGGCGTGGCGGCAGCATTAAGGATACTCAGCTCTTTGCCCAGCAGTTCAACCTGACCCGTCGGCATGCTGTTATTCTCAGTGCCCGCGGGACGGCGACGAACCCGGCCGGTCACCTTGATAACAAACTCGCTGCGCACCTTTTCCGCCAGCGCGAAACCCTCGGGCGTGTCGGGATCGACCACAACCTGGGACATTCCGTCCCGATCCCGCAGATCGAGGAAGATGACACCCCCATGGTCACGGCGGCGATGTACCCATCCGCAGAGAGTGACTTCCTGATCGATGTGGGATTCGTTGATCCCACCGCAATAATGACTGCGCATACCGGTTCCCGTTATTTCTGATGTGTACGTAATGTCTGGGCAAGTAAGCGGGCGTAGCTTACCTTGCTGCTTTAATTTGGCCCGCAAAAATATCGTCGCGACCATACTGGAAAAGCCGCCCATTATAAACACAATGTCGCTGAAAATCAGGCGTCATTCATGGCGTTCTCGGCGGGCGGATGACTCACCGCCGACAGACCGCTAGAATGCACCGTTCACGCAGTAGATGGAGCCCCACCTTGTCGTCCAGAGCCGAGCAGAAACTTCGTACCCGTCGTGCCCTGATGGACGCAGCCCTGGCACAACTGAGTGCCGATCGGGGTTTCGGCAGCCTCAGCCTGCGCGAGGTCGCTCGCGAAGCGGGCATCGCACCCACTTCGTTCTACCGGCACTTCTCAGAACTTGACGAGCTTGGCCTGGCCCTGGTGGATGAGGGCGGCGTGGCGCTACGACAGTTGATGCGCCAGGCCCGAAAGCGCATTGCCCGTGACGGCAGCGCTATTTCCACCTCGGTCGAGACGTTCATGGAATACCTCGGCAACAACGCGAACCTGTTCCGGCTGATGCTTCGCGAACGTACCGGGGTATCCAAGCCATTCCGCACCGCCATCAAGGCCGAAATCGATCACTTTGTAACCGAACTGGCCGACGACCTGCGTCGCTTTGCCGACGAACAGGGCAGACCACTGGCTGACGCCCGCCTGGTTGCCGAAGCCATGGTTACACTGGTATTCAATCAGGGCGCGGAGGCACTGGATGCCAACGCCAAGGAACGGGACGAGCTGAAATTGAAGCTGAAGACTGAGCTGCGGATGATTTTATTGGGTTCGCAAACCATTGCCCGGAGATCGAAGTCAAAAAAAGATTAAATTCGTTGGAACCTTTTTGAAAGGGGCTCCGTGGTTGGTAATGGAAGACGATACACCTTCCATTGTTGAGTCGTTACCTTTCCAGGTAGCCTTGAGCCCGCCCTCTTTGGCGGGCTTTTTTTATGCCTACCTTTTACCGCTACCTAAGCCGCGCCAGAACCGGCTCAAGCTTCTCCTGGACCACCGCCAAGGCCTCTTGGCTATAGGGCACCGGAGGCTGGACACCCCAAACCGGACCGGGCCAGGCTGGATCGTCCGCAAACCGAACAATGTGATGCAGATGAAGCTGAGGAACCATATTACCCAGCGCCGCAACGTTCATTTTGTCGCCGGCGAACAGCTCCATCATGCCGCGGCTGAGCACCGAGGACTCGTGCATTAACCTTGCCTGCTGCTGATCCGAGAGCTCATAGATCTCCCGAATGCCGGCCACCGCCGGCACCAGCAGCAACCAGGGCCAGGTACTGTCGTTCATCAGCCGAATCTCGCACAACTGACTGCGCCCGAGACTAACGGTATCTGACGCCAAGCGCTCATGGAGCTGAAAGCCCGTATCACCCGCCATAATCACACCGCATTGAACTGATTCTGGCCCCGCCCGATGGCGTAGTAGATCAAGCCATAACGATGGAGCATCTCAGGTTCATAAAGGTTGCGACCATCGAACACCGCCGGTTCTCTCAGGGTCGCCGCAATTGCCTCAAAGTCCGGCGAACGGAACTCCTTCCACTCGGTGCAGATAACCAGGACATCGGCTCCCTTAAGCGCCTGCTCCTTGGTGCCACACAGGGTCAAACCGTCGTGGTCGCCGTAGATGCGCTGCGTTTCTTCCATGGCCTCGGGATCGAACGCCTGCACCACGGCCCCGGCTTTCCACAGGTTTTCCATCAGGGTTCGTGATGAGGCCTCACGCATGTCGTCGGTGTTGGGCTTGAATGCCAGCCCCCACACCGCAACCACTTTGCCCTTCAGATCACCCTGGAAGTAATGGGATACCTTGTCGAACAGAACGTGTTTCTGGGCGTAATTGACCGCCTCTACCGCATTCAGCAGACGAGACTCGTAATCGCAGTCACGGGCCGTGCGCGCCAGCGCCTGAACGTCCTTTGGAAAGCAGGAACCGCCATAGCCGCATCCGGGGTAGATGAAGTGGTAGCCAATGCGCGGATCGGAACCAATACCCTGACGAACAGCTTCAATATCGGCACCCAACCGCTCTGCCAGGTTGGCCACTTCATTCATGAAGCTGATCTTCGTGGCAAGCATGGCGTTGGCCGCGTACTTGGTCAGCTCCGCTGAACGGACGTCCATGAAGATCATGCGGTCATGGGAGCGGTTAAACGGATAATAAACCTCACGCAGCATTTCGACAGCCTTGTCGCTGTCAGTGCCGACCACAATCCGGTCCGGCTTCATGAAGTCGTTGATGGCCGCCCCTTCCTTAAGGAATTCAGGGTTCGAGACGACATCGAAATCAAGTTCAAGGTCGCGATGGTCCAGCTCCGAGCGAACAGCGGCGCGCACCTTGTCGGCCGTCCCCACCGGCACCGTGGACTTGTCCACCACCACCTTGTAATCGTCCATGTACTGGCCGATGGACCGGGCCACAGCAGTCACATACTGAAGATCGGCAGAGCCGTCCTCGTCGGGTGGCGTGCCAACGGCAATGAACTGGAGCACACCGTGTTTGACCGCCGTTTTCGCATCGGTGGTAAACGACAGGCGCCCGGCGGCAACCGTATGCTTGACGATGGACTCAAGACCCGGCTCAAAAATAGGAATCTGGCCGTTTTCCAGTTTTTCGATCTTGGCCTTATCAACATCCATGCAAAGCACATTGTGGCCAACGTCCGCCAGGCAAGCGCCTGTGACCAACCCCACGTAACCGGTTCCGAAAATCGTAATATTCATTCAATCAATCCTGCCATGGTGAAAGGGGGACAGACTCTGCCTTCACACTGTAGAGCTCTTTTTTTTCTGCCAGATGGCTTCCCATGCCAGCGCTGTACCGACAATGGTATCGAGATTGTCAAAATCAGGGGTCCAGCCCAGCGTCGCCTTGATCCGAGCGTTATCGGCCATCAAGGCAGCTGGGTCACCGGCACGGCGCCCAACCAGCTCAACCGGGAAATCCACACCGGACTGCGTCTTGACCACGTCGATCACCTCATTGACGGTGAATCCGCGGCCGTATCCGCAGTTGAGAACGCTGGATTCCCCACCCTTCGCCATATAGTCCAGCGCCATCACGTGGGCCTTGGCGAGGTCCTCCACATGGATGTAGTCACGAACGCAGGTGCCGTCACGGGTCTCGTAATCGGCTCCAAACACGCTCATGCCATCGCGCTGCCCTGTAACGCATTCACAGGCCACCTTGATCAGGTGGGTAGCCTCGGGAGTCGCCTGCCCTAATTTACCGTCAGGATTGGCACCTGCCACGTTGAAATAGCGAAGAATCACATAGTTGAGGCTGGAAGCGGCGGCCAGATCCATAATCATCCGCTCGCTCATCATCTTCGAGGCGCCGTAGGGATTGATAGGCGCCAGCGGAAGGTCTTCGGTCAGCACGGTCTGCTCGGGCATGCCATACACGGCCGCCGTTGACGAGAACACCATGTAGGGAACGTCGTGCCGTTCCACCGCCTTGAGAAGATTCAGGGTGTTGCGGGTATTGTTGCTGTAATACTTGAGGGGATTGGCGACCGATTCGGGGACCACAATATGCGCGGCGAAATGCAGCACTGCATCAAACTTGTGGCTGGCAAACACATCACCAATGGCGGTTTCATCCGCCAGGTCTCCAACCACCAGCTCACCCGCCGTAACTGCCCAGCGGTATCCGGTCGACAGGTTATCAAACACCACGATGTCGTGGCCCGCCTGCGCCAATTGACGCACCACATGACTGCCAATATATCCGGCTCCGCCGGTAACCAGTACTTTCATGCTGCTAAATATCCTTCCCTGAAGATTAGTTGCGCTCTTGTCGACGCTCTTTGCGCCGGGCGCTGAAAAATTCGCTGATGATCGAGCTGCATTGCTGCTGCAGGACACCCGCTACCGCCTCGACGCTCCAATTCAGGTGCGGCTCTTCCAGCGTTCGCCGCGCCGACTCTACCGCCCCGGCCTTCGGCTCGGTCGCTCCATAGACCAAACGGCTGACCCGGCTATGCACGATGGCGCCAACACACATCGTACAAGGCTCAAGTGTTACGTAAAGAGTAGCTCCGGACAAACGATAGTTGCCAATTCGGGCCGCGGCATCGCGCAGGGCTCGAATCTCCGCATGAGCGGTAGGATCACAGCCGGTGATCGGGGCGTTGAATCCGGCCCCGACCTCCCGGCCGTCAAGTACAACGATGGCACCTACAGGCACCTCACCAACTGATGCAGCTTGGGCAGCGAGCTCAAGCGCCCGTGCCATCCAGGCCTCATCCATCATCTCGGTTCCGGCCGGCACAGGATTTCTACCCGCCTATTCCCACTCAATGGTGGCAGGTGGCTTGGACGAGACGTCGTAGGTCACCCGGGAAACCCCGGAGATCTCGTTGATAATGCGGTTGGAGACGGTCTCCAGCAAATCATACGGCAGATGAGCCCAACGCGCAGTCATGAAATCGATGGTTTCCACTGCACGCAAGGCCACCACGTACTCGTAGCGACGGGCATCACCGACAACCCCGACGGATTTGACCGGCAGGAACACGGCGAAGGCCTGACTGGTCTTGTGGTAAAGGTCTGCCCGGTGCAACTCCTCCAGGAAGATGGCGTCGGCCCGGCGCAGAATGTCCGCGTATTCCTTCTTCACTTCACCCAGAATCCGAACACCAAGGCCAGGTCCCGGGAACGGGTGCCGGTAGACCATATCGTATGGCAGGCCAAGCTCCAGACCGATGCGACGAACCTCGTCCTTAAACAGCTCGCGCAGGGGCTCAACCAGCTTCAGCTTCATGGTTTCAGGCAGACCACCAACGTTGTGGTGCGACTTGATCACGTGGGCTTTGCCAGTTTTGGAGGCCGCGGACTCGATTACATCCGGATAGATGGTGCCCTGGGCCAGCCAGTTCACGTCCTTGATGGTGGTCGCTTCTTCATCGAACACATCGATGAAGGTGTTGCCAATGATCTTGCGCTTTTGCTCGGGATCATCGACCCCCTTGAGCTTGGACAGGAACAGATCTTCGGCATCTACCCGAATGACTTTCACGCCCATGTTGCTGGCGAACATATCCATGACCTGGTCGCCCTCGTGCAGGCGCAACAGCCCGTTATCCACGAACACGCAGGTGAGCTGCTCGCCGATGGCCTTGTGCAGCAGCGCAGCAGTTACCGATGAGTCAACACCACCGGACAGGCCGAGCAGGACTTTATCGCTTCCGACCTGTTCACGAATCTGACGCACTGCGTCGTCAACGATCTTCGCCGGTGTCCAAAGCGCTTCACAACCAGAAATGTTGTGAACAAAATGCTCCAGAATGCGCTTACCCTGCAGGGTGTGGGTGACTTCCGGGTGGAACTGCACGCCATAGAGGTTTCGCTCCAGGTCCTGCATCGCGGCAATTGGCGCACTTTCGGTGGAGGCCAGCAGCTCGAAGCCTTCCGGCATCGCCACGACCTTGTCACCGTGACTCATCCAGACGTCCAGCAGGGAGTCGCCGGTGCCGGTCAGGTGGTCGGTGATGTCCTGCAGCAGCGGGCCAGCGGCCCGAACTTTAACCTGGGCGTAGCCAAATTCCCGCTTCTCAGAGCTGGCCACCCGGCCGCCAAGCTGTTCCGCCATGGTCTGCATGCCGTAGCAGATACCCAGTACCGGAATGCCCCGCTCAAAAAGACCCTCAGGCGCACGAGGCCCACCCAGTTGGGTCACCGATTCCGGACCGCCAGCCAGGATGATGCCCTTGGGATTGAAGTCATCCAGCTCTTCATCGGTGATGTCGAACGCTTTGATTTCGCAGTAAACGCCAATTTCCCGCACTCGACGCGCAATCAACTGGGTGTACTGGGAACCGAAATCGAGAATCAGGATGCGGTGGTCGTGAATATTCTGGGCCATGAAGTCCTCGGGTCAGGAAAAGCAACGCGGCTCAAGGGTGAACCGCGTTTGGATAAGGCAATAATTAACCGATACGGTAGTTGGGCGCTTCTTTGGTGATGGTCACATCGTGCACGTGACTCTCCCGCATGCCGGCGTTGGTAATGCGCACAAATTCCGGCTTGGTGCGCATCTCTTCCATAGTGGCACTGCCGGTGTAACCCATGGAAGCGCGCAAGCCTCCGACAAGCTGATGCACGATGTTGCGCATCGGGCCCTTGCAGGCCACGCGGCCTTCAATGCCTTCCGGAACCAGCTTCTCGATACCCTTGCTGGCGTCCTGGAAGTACCGGTCACTGGAGCCCTGCCCCATCGCACCGATGGAACCCATGCCGCGATAGGCTTTGTAGCTCCGGCCCTGGAACAACTCGACCTCGCCCGGTGCTTCATCGGTACCGGCCAGCAGGCTGCCGATCATTACGCTGTGGGCGCCGGCCGCAATGGCTTTGGCAATATCACCAGAGAATCGGATGCCACCGTCAGCGATCAGCGGAACACCTCTGTCTTTCAGCGCTGCCGCCACATTGGAAACCGCCGAAATCTGGGGCACGCCAATGCCTGCCACAATTCTGGTTGTACAGATTGAGCCAGGGCCAATACCCACTTTAACCGCATCCGCACCGGCATCAGCCAACGCAAGGGCGGCTTCAGAGGTGGCGATGTTACCGCCAATGACCTGTACTCCCGGGAAATTCTGTTTAGCCCAGCGAACCCGCTCGATAACGCCTCTGGAGTGACCATGGGCGGTATCAATGACAATCACGTCCACACCGGCTTCGGCAAGGGCCGAAATTCGGGCTTCCGTATCACCGCCGGTGCTCACCGCTGCCCCGGCACGCAGACGACCTTGGTCGTCCTTGCACGCCAGCGGATAGTCCTTCGCCTTCTGGATATCCTTGACGGTAATCAGGCCGCGCAGTTCAAAGTTGTCATTAACAACCAACACCTTCTCGATGCGATGACGGTGGAGCAGCTCTTTAACGTCATCGAGGCTGGCACCCTCTTTCACCGTTACCAACTTATCCTTGGGCGTCATGATGTCCCGAACAGGGGTATCCATGCGGCTTTCGAAACGAATGTCGCGACCGGTCACAATTCCGACCAGATCGTTGCCATCAACCACTGGCAAACCGGAAATGCTGTTGGCCGTGGTGATATCGACCAGCTCCCGAACCGTGGTGTCCGGAGCAACGGTGATTGGATCCTTGACCACTCCGCTTTCGAATTTCTTGACCTTGCGGACTGCAGCTGCCTGCTGTTCAACCGTCATATTCTTATGCATGATGCCAATACCGCCTTCCTGAGCCATGGCAATGGCCAGTTCGGCATCAGTTACTGTGTCCATAGCAGACGACAGCAGCGGAATATTGAGGGTAATCCCCTTGGTCAACTGTGTTTGCAGACTGACTTCGTGGGGTAGGACTTCGGAATATCCGGGGACCAGCAAAACATCATCAAACGTGAGGGCTTCTTCGGCAATTCGCAGCATTGGGATCCGCCTTTTGAACATGCTAAGTTGGGAGATTACGTGCTGTACCCGCGGCGGCACAACAAAGCAAAATCCTTAATCGATCTATTATAAAGGGGCGTCCCGAGACAGTAAACCGCACCTTTTTTAAGGTACGATTGCATCCTTTTGAATTCTCGAATTTTTTATCCTTCTGATTTTCGGCTATTGCGTATGGATGACTACCGATCACCCCGGACAACACCCGCTTTCCAGGACACCAGGCCGCAAGCCCTGAGTGTCAGCGAACTGAATCACCAGGCCCGACACCTTCTGGAATCCAGCTTTATGCAGGTGTGGGTAGAGGGTGAAATCTCAGGCCTGTCCCGGCCATCATCGGGCCACTGGTACTTTTCCCTGAAAGATCGCAAATGCCAGGTGCGCTGCGCAATGTTCCGGGGTTTTAACCAGCGCATTCGAGCCATACCGAAGGAAGGCGACCAGATCCGGATTCGCGGCAAGGTCACCTTGTATGAGAACCGTGGTGATTTTCAGATCATTGTCGAGCATATGGAGCCAGCAGGGCTGGGGGAACTCCAGCAGGCCTACGAAGAACTGAAACGCAAGTTGCAGGGCGAGGGCCTGTTCGACACCGCCAGAAAGAAACCGCTTCCAACCACGCCCCGGCACATCGGCGTCGTCACCTCACCGACCGGCGCGGCCATCCACGACATCCTGACGGTACTGGCCCGACGTTGCCCCGCTATTCCTGTGACGCTCTACCCGACTGCAGTTCAGGGCAAGGCCGCAACCGGCGACATCGTTCAGGCAATTGAACGAGCGCAGAGCCACGGCGTGGCCGATGTGCTGATCATTGGCCGGGGCGGCGGCTCCCTCGAGGACCTCTGGTGCTTTAACGAAGAAGTGGTGGCGCGCGCTATTGCCAACTGCCCAATCCCAACGGTCAGCGCCGTAGGCCACGAAGTCGACGTCACCATCGCCGATTTCGTTGCCGACCTGCGGGCCCCAACCCCATCTGCCGCAGCCGAAAAAATCTCTCCGGACCAGCGGGACTGGCTACGTCAGCTCAACGAACGCGAGCTCCGGCTGGCGAACGCCGCACGGCGGACATTAACGCGGTTCGGCACCGAACTTGAACACCTGGGTGCACGGCTAAGGGATCCGCGGCGCGAGCTGCTCGAAAAAGCCCAACGGATGGATGATCTGGAGCTGCGCCTGGTGCAGACCATGAGTCAGCGGCTCGAGCGGCTGTCCGTTCGGAATGAAAACCTGGGCCAGCGGCTGATGACGCATTCACCGGGTCGCCGACTTGCAGATAGCCAGAACACCTTGAGGCGCGTAGCGGAGCAATTGAATTCGGCCATCCAGGTGCAACTGAAGCAGCGCCAGGATCAATTTGAGCATATCGCCCAGACACTCAACGTTGTCAGCCCCCTGGCCACCCTCGGACGCGGTTACGCCATTGTGCGCGATGCCGACGGCAACATTGTTCGCGACGCCTCAGGCCTCACTCCCGGTGACCGCATCAGCGCCCGGACGGCTCGGGGCGAGATTGCCGCCGACGTCACCAGCGTGGAGTTGCCAACAGAATAACCACCGCAGATAGCGACTAAGCCAATGGTCTACTAGTCCATGATTTCAAACGGCCTAGAGTTGTTAAGTCAGTCAATAAAACAACAATAGGCCCAGTGAGGTGGAATGCATGGACTACCACTCAGAATTTCGCCGGTCGATTCACCGGCGGGAAGACTTCTGGCGCGAGCAGGCGGAACAGATTGAATGGATCCAGCCCCCCGCAACCGTCTGGACACCAACCGATAACGGCCATGGCCAGTGGTTTCCTGACGGTATCCTGAACAGCTCCGATGTAGCCCTGGACGCCAATATCCGGGCCGGACGTGGCGATCAGACCGCGCTGATTTACGACTCTCCGGTCACCAACACCCAAAGAACCCTTTCCTATAACGAGCTGACCGACTCAGTGGCCAGATTCGCCGGCGTGCTTAAGAATCAGGGCGTCGAAAAAGGCGATCGGGTCGTCATTTACATGCCGATGATTCCTGAGACGGTGATTGCCATGCTGGGGTGTGCCCGCATCGGCGCAGTCCATTGCGTTGTTTTTGGTGGCTTTGCCGCCCATGAGCTGGCTGTACGGATTGACGACGCGGCACCCAAGGCGGTGATCACCGCGTCCTGCGGCATCGAAATCAATCGGGTGATCGAGTACAAGCCCCTGGTCGACAAGGCCATTGAACAGGCGGCTCACAAGCCAGAACACTGCATCGTGTACCAACGCCCTGAGGCAAAAGCTCAGTTACAGCCCGGACGGGACTCGGACTGGACCCAACTCATGGCCAAGGCCCAGCCGGAGCCGCCGGTACCGGTGAAGTCCACCGATCCGCTGTACATCCTTTACACCTCGGGCACTACCGGTAAGCCGAAGGGCGTGGTCAGGGATAATGGCGGCCACGCTGTCGCCCTGAAATACAGTATGAAGCTGGTTTACGATGCCAACCCTGGGGACGTTTACTGGGCTGCCTCGGATGTCGGCTGGGTGGTGGGACACAGCTACATCGTCTATGCCCCCCTGTTCGCAGGCTGCACCACCATTCTGTACGAAGGCAAACCGGTGAAAACCCCGGATGCCGGTGCGTTCTGGCGGGTGGTTCAGGATCATCAGGTGAATCTGCTGTTCACCGCACCGACCGCGTTCCGGGCGGTGCGAAAGGAAGACCCCGAGGCCGACCAGCTGGGCCATTACGATATCAGCTCATTGAAACGCATCTTCCTGGCTGGCGAACGGCTGGACCCGCCCACCTACGACTGGCTCCGTGAACACACCAACTTGCCCATTCTTGATCACTGGTGGCAAACCGAAACCGGCTGGGCAATCTGCTGTAATCCGGTGGGCATCGAAATGATGCTCACCAAGCCGGGCTCGGCCACCGTACCCTCACCAGGCTTCGACGTGCAGATTGTCGATCTGAACGGCACGCAAATGCCCGCGGGTGAACAAGGCCAGATAGCCGTCAAGCTGCCGCTACCCCCGGGCTGCCTGCAAACGGTCTGGGGTGACGACGAACGGTTCCACAAAAGCTACCTGGCACCCATACCCGGCTTCTACAGCTCCGGCGACGGCGGGTTTGTCGACGAAGACGGGTATGTCTTTGTCATGGGCCGCACCGATGACGTCATCAACGTGGCCGGTCACCGGCTGTCCACGGGCGAAATGGAAGAAGTAGTTGCCTCGCACCCTGCCGTTGCCGAATGCTGCGTCGTTGGCGCTCACGATGATATGAAAGGTCAGATACCGGTGGGGCTGGTGCTGATCAAAGACGGTGCAACCATTGAGCACGATGAGCTTGAGGACGAGCTGATTGAGATGGTTCGGGACAAGATCGGTGCCATTGCCTGCTTCCGCAGAGCCATGGTGGTTGAGCGGCTGCCCAAGACCCGTTCCGGAAAGATATTGCGACGGGTAATCCGACAGATTGCCGACGGCGAAGCGTACACAGTGCCAAGCACCATCGACGACCCCGCGATTCTGGACGAGATCAGCACGCAGTTCCGCGGCTGATCCGGCACCCGACAAAACCTCCGGGCCTTGACCAAAGGCCCGGAGTATCCCTATGTCCGCTTCTGGCCAACCACCTGTTTTTAAACCAGTAAAGACCATAAAAACAGGGCAAAAAAAGCGTTGACGCCCCCCAAACTCGGTCTATACTGAAATTGCTGTGAAAATACAGCGGTATTTGGTGAATGCGTTACAACGTCCTGCTCAAGTGCTCTTCGTTGCTCCTTCCTCAGTACTCTCTGGATTTCTCAGCGTCGATTCCAAACGGAATATGAAGGTCCCGTGAGGGCAAATTACAGAAAGACAGGAAAGATCAATGTCCGATACTAAAACCGGCCACGTAAAGTGGTTCAACGAGTCCAAAGGCTTTGGCTTTATCGCTCAGGATGGCGGCAGTGACGTGTTTGTTCACTACAGTGCAATCAACGCAAGCGGCTTCCGCACCCTGACCGAAGGCCAGCAGGTGCAGTTTACCGTTACTCAGGGCCCGAAAGGTCCCCAGGCGGAAAACGTAACCCCGGTCTAAGGTTACTGCTTCCGCCCTCTGCCCCTCACGGGCAAAGGGAAATCATTAAGCCGGCATCCTGTGCCGGCTTAATGCGTTCTGGCTCGGTTGTTTTCCTCAGACCTTAGACCCCAGCCTTCAGACCTCAACCGCCTCCCCATCCGACTGTTTTGCCGTTCTGGACGCTCCGACCACCTGGGCAACCGCAGAGAACAGCGCCTGCAGCGTCGCCGATGTCGTATCTTCAGCCAGGGCGGCGGCGCTGCAATGAGTTTCGTTGACCATCAGGCGGATACAGGCCAGCGCATTGGCATTAGTGCCCTCGCCCAGGGCAAATTCGTCATAAGCCTCAACCGCAATGGCAATCCCGAAACGTTGCTCCAGAGCGTCTGAGACGGCTTCAACTGCACCCAGCCCATGCCCTTGAAGCGTAACCGGTTCCACTTCGGCACCCACGGTCACGTCAGCACGGACGCCATTGGCATCCCGGTGCAAGTCATAGCCGCGCAGTTCCCAATCTTGGTGCACCTTCAGATAGCGCTCTTCGAACAACCGGTGGATGGTCAGCGAATCGATTTCACCACCATTGGTTTCCGCCTCTCGCTGCACCGTCTTACTGAATTCAATCTGCAGCCAGCGCGGCAGGCTGATGTTGTAGTCCCGCTCAAGCACATAGGCCACACCGCCCTTACCAGACTGACTGTTGATGCGCACCACTTCCTCATAACGGCGACCGACGTCGAAGGGATCGATAGGAAGGTAGGCGACATTCCAGGCCTCGCCTTCGGTGCGCCGGGCCAGGCACTTGCGAATCGCATCCTGATGACTGCCCGAGAACGCCGTAAACACCAGTTCTCCGGCGTACGGATGACGAGGATGGGTGGAAATTTCAGTGCAGGCTTCAACCACCTCGGTAATTTCAGACATGCCGGACAGATCCAGGGTCGGGTCGACGCCCTGGGAATAGAGGTTCATGGCCATGGTGACCAGATCCATATTGCCGGTCCGCTCACCGTTCCCCATCAAGGTACCTTCGACCCGATCAGCACCGGCCATCACCGCCAGTTCGGCAGCTGCCACGGCACAGCCCCGGTCGTTATGGGTGTGGACACTGATGCTCAAATGCTCGCGACGCTGGATATTGTCGCAAATCCATTCAATCTGGTCGGCAAAGACGTTCGGCGTGGCCATTTCCACAGTCGCCGGCAGGTTGATAATAACCGGCTGCCCCTGGTCCGGACGCCATACCTCGGTCACGGCATCCACCACCTCGGCGGCAAAATCCAGCTCCGTGCCGGTGAAACTCTCTGGCGAATACTGGAAGGTCCATTCGGTTTCCGGCGCCTTCGCTGCCAAATCCCGAACCTGGATCGCGCCCTTTACCGCGATCTCGCGAATGCCGGCCCGGTCGAGCCCAAACACCTGCTCCCGCTGCACCGTCGAAGTGGAGTTGTAGACATGGACAATCGCCTGCTTGACGCCTTTGAGTGCTTCGTAGGTGCGCTCAATCAATTCAGGGCGAGCCTGGGTCAGCACCTGAATCTTGACGTCGTCGGGAATCCGGCCTTCATCAATCAGTTTCCGGCAAAAATCGAAATCGGGTTGGCTTGCTGAGGGAAAACCGATTTCGATCTCCTTGAAGCCCAGTTTCACCAACAGATCAAACAGCCTCTGCTTTTGCGCAACGGTCATCGGCTTGACCAGCGCCTGATTACCGTCCCGAAGATCGACGGCACACCATGTGGGTGCTTTCTCGATAACTTGGTCAGGCCAACGCCGATCGGTCTTCCTGACGGGCTTGAACGCAGCGTATTTACGATAATCAAAAGCCATTTTAATCAATCCTTGCGGTTGCCGGTGAAACATCATGCAGTGTCGGCTAGTGTAACGCCGATCTCCGGGCACGTGATTGCTAATTACGCTCGATATAGCTATTTTTGGCTATATTCCACTATTAAAGTTTAATAATGAGCAATACTATGCCGGAAAAAATCACCACGCTTGTCAAAATAGACAAAACCGACCGAAACATCCTGGAGCAGGTTCAGAAGAACGGAGCCCTGACCAACCAGGAGCTGGCCGATAAAGTGGGGCTGTCCCCCTCTCCCTGTCTGCGCCGGGTCCGGGCACTGGAAGAGGCCGGAGTCATCGTCCGCACCGTCACCATTTTGGACCACAAGAAATTGGGACTGTCGCTCACTGCCATCATCCTGATCGGCATGGACCGCCACACCCCGGAGCGATTTTCCGCTTTCGAAGAACAGGTGTCGGCTTATCCGGAAGTGCAGGAGTGCTACCTGATCACCGGGCAGGATGCGGATTACATGCTGAAAGTCGTTGTGCCAGACATGGATCACTACCACCATTTCCTGCTGAACCGGATCACCCGCATTCAAGGGGTCAGCGGCGTGCACTCCAGCTTCGTCCTCAGGCGCGTATTGGACTCCACCGCCCTGCCCTTGGGCTACCTGGCCTGAGGCTTTGAGCCTAAGTGGAACCTCCGGACAAATTCCGGGGCAACACCATCGGTTTCGGCGGTGACTGTCTGTACCCCGAGACATCTGTACCTTGAGACGGAGGCTCCGTACAATATCCGGCACTTAATACTCTTTGACACCTTCTCAGGCGACCGCTGGCCGACCGCGGCCTCAAACGCCTGATAATCCCTGATTGGAACCAAACGGAAGACACGATGCGAGCAAGCCGTTACCTGATTGCAACCCAGAAAGAGACACCGGCAGACGCCGAGATCATCAGCCATCAGCTCATGCTCCGTGCCGGCATGATCCGGAAGCTTGCTGCCGGCCTATACACCTGGCTGCCGATGGGCCTGCGAACCCTGCGCAAGGTTGAGCGGATTGTTCGTGAGGAAATGGACAAGAGCGGCGGTCAGGAAGTGCTGATGCCGGCCGTGCAGCCGTCAGAGCTTTGGCAGGAATCCGGCCGCTGGACCCAGTACGGCGGCGAGCTGCTGCGGATGCAGGACCGGCACGGGCGCGACTTCTGCTTCGGCCCGACCCACGAAGAGGTCATTACCGACCTGATTCGCAACGAGCTGAAAAGCTACAAGGAACTGCCGGCGAACTTCTACCAGATCCAGACCAAGTTCCGTGACGAACGTCGGCCACGATTCGGCGTGATGCGGGCCCGGGAATTTATCATGAAGGATGCCTACTCCTTCCATTTGAATGCCGAGTCGCTGGATGAAACCTACCAGGAAATGCATCGGGCTTATTGCGCGATTTTCGATCGCCTGGGCCTTGACTATCGCCCGGTTCAGGCCGATTCCGGCGCCATCGGTGGCAGCGCATCGCACGAATTCCACGTATTGGCCTCCTCTGGCGAAGACGCCATCGTGTTCAGTTCTGACAGCAGCTACGCCGCCAACATCGAAAAGGCGGAAGCGGTAGCGCCGGCTGGAGAGCGCGCCGCACCCAGCGAAGAACTGAAGGAAGTCTCGACACCGGGACAACGCACCATTGATGCCATCGCTGAATTCCTGAATGTGGACGCCACTCGCACGGTTAAAACCCTGCTGGTTAAATCCGAGCCGGATGAGGACGGCAACAGCGGTCTTGTCGCCCTGATCCTTCGCGGCGACCACACCCTGAACGAGATCAAGGCGGAGAACCTGGCTGGCATCGCGGAACCTCTGACCATGGCAACCGATGAAGAGATCGAGGCGGCAATCGGCTGCAAGCCCGGCTCCATCGGCCCCGTGAACCTTTCGGTGCCGGTGATCGCGGACCGCAGCGCCGCCCACCTGGCCGATTTTATCTGTGGCGCTAACAAGGATGATTTCCACCTGACCGGTGTGAACTGGGAGCGGGATGTACCACTGGCCCGAATTGAAGACCTTCGCAACGTGGTTGAAGGCGATCCGAGCCCGGATGGCAAGGGCCACCTGGAGATTCGCCGAGGCATCGAAGTGGGCCACATCTTCAAGCTCGGCAACAAATACAGCAGCGCCATGAACGCCACGGTGCTGGATGAAAATGGCAAGAGCGCGGTACTTGATATGGGCTGCTATGGCATCGGCGTTTCACGCATTGTCGCCGCCTCCATCGAACAGAATCACGATGACAAAGGCATCATCTGGCCTGACGCCATCGCCCCGTTCCAGGTTGCTATCGTCACCCTGAACGCCCACAAGTCAGCCACAGTCGCGGAAGCCGGCGACAAGCTTTATGAACAGCTGCGCCAGGCTGGCTATGACGTCTTGCTGGACGACCGGAATGAGCGCCCAGGCGTGAAGTTTGCCGATATGGAACTGATCGGTATTCCGCACCGGTTCGTGGTTTCCGATCGCGGTCTGGCCGCCGGGACACTGGAATACAAGGGCCGTCGGGACGCCGAAAAGCAGGATCTTCCGATCGAGGAAGCGCTGCCTTTCCTGATCAATGCGTCTCCGCGTAAAGGGCTCTGAATCCGACAGCCTCAGAACGCAACAGGGCAGACCCTTACGGTCTGCCCTGTTATTCTCCTAATCGCACGTCCCTACGTTTCTCAACCTTCGAAGAACGCACGACAGATTCGCCAGTAGGCGGATCAGCTGACGACCCCTGGCTCCATTTCCAGCTCGACCCCAAACTTATCCTGCACCGATGCCCGTATCTTGGCGGCCAGCTCCAAGATATCCCGTCCGGTACCGCCGGAGTGGTTGATCAGCACAAGCGCCTGGCGATTGTGAACGCCAACACTCTGATTCCGGAATCCCTTCCAGCCGCACTGGTCAATGAGCCAGGCCGCCGCAAGCTTGACGGTGGAGCTCTGGGCATAGCCGACAATATCAGGATAGCGTACTAGCAAGCTCTGATAGTCGGCGGATGGCACCACGGGGTTCTTGAAGAAGCTGCCGGCGTTGGGAATCATTTCCGGGTCGGGAAGTTTGCGACGACGGATCGCCATCACCGCGGTGGCAACATCCATGACCGTCAATTCCGAGGCTGAGGTCTCAGCCAGGTACTCCTCCAGATCCCGGTAGCCCAGCTGCAAGGGTTTGCTGCGAGACAGCCTGAGCCGGATCTCGGTAATGACGTAACGCCCCGGACTGCGCTTGAACAGACTGTCCCGGTAGGCAAATTCACAGGCCTCACGCCGCAGGGTGACAAGGTTACCACTCTGGCGATCCAGCGCCGTCACAGACACCAGGGTGTCACACAACTCCACCCCGTACGCTCCGATGTTCTGTACTGGCGCCGCCCCCGCTGTGCCCGGAATCAGGGCCAGGTTTTCAATGCCCCGGTAACCGGCGCCGGCAGCGTACAGAACGGCCTCGTGCCAGTTTTCTCCGGCGCCAAGCACCAACGTGGCTTCCTGATCCGAAGCCTGCTCCCAGCGCCGACCGCGCATGGCCACGCGCACCACCAGACCGTCGAAATCGCCGTCAAACACCAGGTTACTACCGCCACCCAGAATCAGGGTGCGAAGCTCCTGGCGCTCGGCCCAGGCCAGGGCGTCGGAAAGTTCCTCGGCATCCCGAACCTCAAGGTAGTAACGAGCAACGGCTGCCACGCGCAAGGTGTTGCGCTCGGACAGCTCGACATACTCCATGGGTTGCGTGCTCAGGCTCAAGCCAGACGCTCCCTGATATCGGCCAGCAGGCCTTCACCTGCCTCGTGGATCAGGTCCAGCACGAACTCGAAGCCGTCCGGGCCACCATAATAAGGGTCAGGGACTTCCCGGTGACGGGACCGTCCGTAGCCTAGGAACAGCTCCGGCCGGGTGCCGCCACTCTGGCGCCAGATATCGGTGACATCAGCCAGATTCTGCTGATCCATCACCAACACATAATCAAAACCATCAAGGTCCTCCGCCACGAACTGACGGGCTCTCAGATTGTTGATATCGATGCCGCGCTTGCGGGCAGCCTGAGTCGCCCTGGAATCGGGCGCCTTGCCAATATGCCAATGGCCAGTGCCACAGGAATCGATCTTGATCGAGTCCTCAAGACCCGATTTCTGCACCAATGCGCGAAACACGCCTTCGGCGCTGGGAGAACGGCAGATGTTACCCAGGCAGACAAACAGCACACTCACTTGCTTCGACATTACACGCTCCTCGTCGCCAGCCATTCCCGGATGCGCTCCAGGTCGGCATCGGTATCAACGCCGGCGGGTGGCTGTTCAGCGGCGACGTCCACGTGGATGCGGGCACCGTTGTACAAAGCCCGCAACTGCTCCAGGGACTCCGCCCTTTCGGTGGGCGCCGGCGCCCAGTTCACGAACTGTTCCAGGACATGAGCCCGGTAGCCGTAAATGCCAATGTGACGGAAATAGTCAACACCGGGAGGCAGGGGCACATCGTCACCATTGAGTGGGCCGCCGTCCATCCAGGCATCCCGGGGCCACGGAATCGGCGCCCGGCTGAAATAATGGGCCATGCCCTGGTGATCAAACACAACTTTCACGGCGTTGGGGTTGATCAGTTGATCAACGTCGTGAATGCGCTCGCACAGGGTGGCGATCGCAGCGTCGGGATAGAATTCCAGATTGTCCGCCACCTGATTGATCAACACCGGTGGAATCAGCGGCTCATCACCCTGCACATTGACCACCCGGTGATCGCCGTCCAGCTCCAGCTTTCGCGCCACTTCTGCCAGCCGGTCAGTGCCACTGGCATGATCCGGAGACGTCATCACAACATCGGCGCCAAAGCGCTCGCAGGCTTCGCGAATACGGCCATCATCGGTGGCCACCACCACCCGATCAGCACGGCTCGCCAGCGCCCGTTCGTAGACGTGTTGAATCATCGGCTTGCCCACGATGTCCGCCAACGGCTTGCCGGGCAAACGGCTGGAGGCATAACGGGCCGGGATAACCACAGAGAAAGACATGAGCAGACGTATCCTGAAGCGGTGACTTAGCGTTTATCGAGGCGTTCGTCGGTAGTGAGCGTGCGGGCTTCACTGGACAGCATGACCGGTATCCCCTCGCGAACGGGGAACGCCATGGCGTCCTGGTAGCAAACCAGCTCGGTTCTAGCCTCATTGAGTTTAAGATCGCCCTTGCAGACCGGGCACGCCAGCATTGCCAGCAGTTTTTTATCCATGATGTCCCACCCAGGGTTAAGAGATTAGCTGTTCGGCACTCTGCCCGATTCGGGCGATCACCGAACGTGAAAATTCATCCGACAAACTGGCCTGTACGGAAAAAACCCAGGCGTTGTCTGGAGCAAACGACCGGCACTTCACCGCATCCTTGGCCGTCATCACCACCCACTGGCCGGCCTCTGCAGTCAGGTCGCTGGCCTTGAAGCTGTGATGGTCCGAAAAAGGTGCCTCGGTGACCTTGGCGCCCAAGTTCCTTAGTGTATCGAAAAACCGGCCGGGATTGCCGATTCCCGCTACCGCACGTACGGTCTGCCCCTGCAGGTCTGTGACTGGCCGGGCCTGACCGGTTTTCAGGTTAACCAGGGTCGACGGCTCAAGTGCCATGGTATGAATTTCCGAATGCTCGATATCGTCGAAGGCGTCGAGATGCTGGCCCGCTTCGAACTCGCCACCATTCACCACGACAAAATCCACTGATGAGAGGCGCGAAACCGGCTCACGTAATGGCCCAACTGGGATCACTGCGCCATTGCCAACACCACGGGCACCGTCAAAAACCGCCAGCTCCACATCCCTCGGCAAGGCGTAGTGCTGAAGGCCATCGTCGCACACGAGGATATCACCCAGTTCCTGATCCAGCGCCCAAAGCGCACCTCGGCGGCGAACCGGATCGACCACCACCGGCACACCGGTTGCTTGCGCAAGCATCACGGGCTCATCGCCCATTTCGGAGGGGTTGCTGTCGGCACTGACCAGTGCCGGATAGTGCGGGGACTTGCCGCCATAACCGCGGCTGATGATCACCGGGCGCCATCCCGCTGACCGCAGTTCGGCTACCAGCCAGGCGGTCAGGGGGGACTTTCCGGTACCGCCAGCGGTGATATTACCCACCACCACGACCGGTACAGGCAGCGTCTCATTTCTCGCCTCCCAGGCCTTACGGCGTCGGGAGGCGGCGACCGCCTGGAACAGCCAACTCAGCGGAGCCAGGGGCCACAACGGGCGGGACTTGCCATACCAGAGCCGGTCAATCAGCGAGCTCATACCGATTCGCTGAATTGCATCTGATGCAGCTGGGCGTAGGCGCCACCGGTTGCCAGCAGCTCGTCGTGTCGCCCGGATTCAGCAATCCGCCCGTTCTCCATCACCAGGATTCGATCGGCGCTCTCGATGGTGGACAAACGGTGCGCGATAACCAGTGTGGTCCGGCCTTTCATAACCGTTTCCAACGCTTCCTGAATATGACGCTCAGACTCGGTATCCAGCGCCGAGGTGGCCTCATCCAGAATAAGAATTGGCGCGTTCTTGAGCAGCGCCCGGGCAATGGCCAACCGCTGGCGCTGACCGCCCGAAAGCATCACGCCGTTGTCACCAATCCGGGTGTCCAGCCCCTCGGGCATCCGGTCGATAAACTCGAGCGCATGGGCCTTGGCCGCTGCCTCCCGGATCTCCTCACGACTGCAATCCCGCAAGGCACCGTAGGCGATGTTGGCGGCGATGGTGTCGTTGAACAGCACAACGTTCTGGGTTACCAACGCAATTTGTGAGCGCAAAGCCTTCAGGGAATAGTCCCGCAGTGAGTGGTCGTCGATCAGGATATCGCCACCGGTGTACTCGTAAAATCGTGGCAGCAGGCTGACCAGGGTCGACTTGCCGCTGCCGGAGCGGCCAACCAGGGCAACACTCTGGCCGGCTGGAATGTCGAGCGAGATACCTTCGAGTACATTGTCGAGCTGATCCCGGTAACGGAACGACACGTCCTCGAAGCGGATGTTGCCCTCCACCCGTGACGGCGCATAGGTGCCTGGATCCTGCTCCGGCTGCTCGTCCATGGTTTCGAACACATCGTAGGCGGCAGCAAGCCCTTTCTGGATCTTGGCGTGCACCGAGGTCACCTGGCGGATCGGCTTCGCCATGGTGGTCGCGGCAGTAATGAAAGCGACCAGCTGGCCTGTGGTCATGCCACCCCGAATCTCCGGCGCCAGCATGGTCCACACCAGCGCGGCAATGGCGATGGCCACCAACACCTGAATCACCGGCACACTGATGGCCTGGGTCGAGGCCATCTTCAGACTCTGGGTGAGGTTGCGGTCGTTGACCTCACGGAACCGCTGCTGCTCGTAGTCTTCGCCACCAAAGGTTCGGACCACCCGGTAACCGGCAATGGATTCGGATGCCACATGGGTGATGTCGCCCATGGAGCCCTGGATGCGCTTGCTGATCCGGCGGAAGCGCTTGCTGGCATAACTCACCACAGCACCAATGACCGGGCCCACTGCAAGAAAGATCAGCGTGAGCACCCAGTTGGTGTAGAGCATGAAGCACAGCAGGCCAATGATGGTCAGCCCTTCCCGGAGCGTGATGGTGACCGCGTTGGTGGTCGCCTCCGCCACCTGTTCCACGTTGAAGGTCAGCTTGGACACCAGTCGACCGGCCGCGTTGTCATCAAAGTAACGGGACGGCAGGGACAGCAGGCGGTCGAAGACGTCGTTTCGCAGCACGTTGATGACGTGGCGGCCAACGTAACCGATGAAGTACTGGCTCATGAACGTACCCACACCACGGAAGGCAAACACCCCCACGATCAACAGCGTGAGCATAATCCGATTGCCTTCGGTCGGGTTTTCGATGGCAGCAATCACATATTCCATGGCGGCGGCCATGCCGGTGGATGCCGCCGCATAAATGACGTTACCAACCACGGCGAGAGAAAACGCCAGCCAGAAAGGTCTTACGTAGACGAGCAGGCGTTTGTAGGTTTCCCAGCTGCCAGAAGGTTGGGCAGCGGAACCTTGGGCCGGGAGCGGGTCTGGACTGCTCATGGTGTCTCCGACTCCCGCTCAGTGGTGATACTCAGTTTGGCAAAGCCGAGACGACCGGCGACGTCCATGGCGCGCACTACAAACTCGTGGGGAGTGCGGGCATCGGCGGTAATAATGAACGGCAGTGTTTTGTCGCCTGCTGCCAGCTCTTTCACACCCCGTTCAAGGGTCTCGCGGCGGTTGTTGACCAGGGCCTGGTCATTGAGCAGGTATTGGCCCTCAGCGTTGATCACCACATCAATCTGGCGAACCTCTGAAGGCGACACCGGCTCTCCGCTGGCCTCAGGCAGCTCCACCTGAAGATGGCTTTCGCGGGTGAAGGTGGTTGAGACCATAAAAAAAATCAGCAGCAGGAACACCACATCGATCAGTGGTGTCAGGTCGACCGCGACTTCCTGACTTCTCTGGCGCTTGAACTTCACGGCGTTCAGGCTCCTTCCACGTCGATTTCGCGGTCTCCGTGCACAACCTCAACCAGCTTGATGGCTTCTTGTTCCATGCTGACCACCAGCTCGTCGACACGACGAATGAAATAGCGATGGGCAATCAGGGCCGGAATCGCAACACTCAGACCGGCTGCCGTGGTAATCAGGGCCTCCGAGATACCTCCCGCAAGATTGCCGGCATTGCCGACACCGGCCAGCTGAATCTCGGCAAACACCTTGATCATGCCGATCACGGTGCCCAAAAGACCAAGCAGCGGTGTAATGGTGGCAACGGTACCCAGCGGGTTCAGGAACCGTTCGAGGTCGTGAATCACCTGACTGGCTTCATGTTCAATGCTCTCTTTCATGATCTCGCGACCATGTTTGGCATTGAGCAGACCACCCGCCAAAACGCGGCCCATGGGAGAAGATCCTTGGAGCGCCTTCAGCTTGCGGCCATTGAGTTCTTTTTTCTTGATCCAGCGCCAAAGCTCATTGAGGGTCTGGGATGGTGCCACCCTGGATGCACGCAAGGTCCAGAAACGCTCCAGAATGATGGCAAGGGCCAGAATGGAACACGCAACAATTGGCACCATCAAAATGCCACCGGCTTTTAACAGCTCGAACACGCTCGGTCTCCCTGATAGTTTACAAGCCGCGCTACTTTAGCATAGCTGCCGTGGCAGGCCACACCCGTTATGTCACGGTATCGCACATTCATCCCGGGCCTGTCCTGGTGCCCCAATCCAGAACGGTGCGTCCAGTCGCTTCTCTTTAATGGTCAGGTGGTTATCTTCAACGGCTGCCACCAGCATTCCGGAGCAGGCAGTACTGAACGCGCTTACTCCGAGATCACGATAGCGGGCGGTTACGCTACTGTGAGGGTGCCTGTATCGGTGCCGGTAACCAGCGGAGTAGATCACGACTTCCGGAGTCAGCGCTGTCACCCACTGGGGCGAGGAGGATGTCTTGCTGCCATGGTGGGGCGCAACCACCAGCCGCGACACGTCCGCCGCCAAGGCGCCATGCCCGCGCAGATGTGACAGATAATGTGCCTCGGTTGCGGCGCTGATATCGCCGGGCAACAGCCATTCGGTGCGGGATGGCGGATGCTCGATCCGCACCACGCAGGAAGCATCATTGCCGGTGCGCGATCCACCAGCCTGCCAATAATGAATGCGCAGGCCTCCCAACTCTTCCTCCGCCACCGCGCAGGACTGGACGACAAGGTCGGATTCTTGGCCCAGTTTTTCCCGAACGGCCAACACCTCACCGGTCACCAGCTTTCCTATCTCAATGGACCCGGCCAGCGTTGCCAGACCACCAGAATGATCGCTGTCGGCATGGCTGATCACCAGGGTATCAATACGATGCACACCCAGTGCTTTCAGGTTAGGCAGTAAGGTCGATTCGACGGCCGAGAACACACCCGGCACGCTCGGGCCGGTATCGTACAGAAATACCCGGCCCTGATGCCGCACCAGTACCGCCAGGCCCTGCCCGACATCCCAAACTGTTACCTCTGGTTCAAACAGGTGGGTATTGGGCCGCTGCGATGTCGGTGATTGCCCCATTGCCAGCCAAACCATGAACAACAAACCCGCACAGGCGCCACCTCCAGGCATAGGCACTTTCACCAGCAACAGAACCAGTCCCGCCAGCCCAATAACCTCCCACTGACCGACCTCAATGGCCGGCGACGGAAATTCCGCCAGCCGCGCCAGCACAGCCCAGAGTGTTCCCATTAATACGTCACAGAACTGAACCACCGCCTCCGAACCGGCAGGCAAGATCGCCACAGCCAGGGCACCGGCAATCAGACCGGGCATGACCACCAGCGAAACCCAAGGGATAGCCAACAAATTGGCCAGTCCACCGATCAAGGGCTGATCCTGCCCGTACACCTGAAGCAGTGGCCAGAGCCCGGCAAACAATGCACCCTGAGCCAGCAGTAGTGTCCTCAGCCATCCCGGAGGCCTAAGCCCCGCCGCGAAGACCCAGATCAGAACAGCAACCGCGCCAAACGACAGCCAGAAACCCTGATCCAACGGCGCAAAAGGGTCCAGCAAAAGCACCGCTGCCAACGCCCAGACCCATGCCTGCCAAGCCGGAAGCTGGCGTGCGAACAACAACGACCAACCGCCCACCAATACCATCAGCAGTGCCCTTTGAGTTGGAACTGTGAATCCCGCCATCAGGGCATAGACCAGACAACAGGTCATCACCGCGGAAAAGAGACAGCGACGCTGTGCAACTTCTCCAATCCAGGTCAGCGGCAATACAAGCAGGAACCTGCGCACCAGGAATCCGGCGCCGAGGGCAATCAGCCCCAGATGCAAACCGGAGATGGCCACCAGGTGGATAGTGCCGGTGGCCTGCAATACCTGCCAGTGGGAAGGTGTCAGATGGCCCCGATCACCGACCAGCAAGGAACTGATCAAGGACCGGTGCTCGGCGCTGGCAAACCGTCGCTCAACCCAACCAGCAATCCAGCCGTGCGCCTCGTGGTATCGGCACTTTAGACCGCAGTCCACAGTATGATCGGCAACCGCGTTCCGGACCGTACCGGTCGCTCGGTAGCCCTTGCGAAACAGCCAGTCTTCGTAGCGGAATCCAGCATCGTTCAACGTGCCGTGGGGACGCTTCAGGACCAGTTCAAGTCTCAGGCGGTGTGATGGCAATCGGCGTTCGGATTTTCCGTACCAGGCAAGGCGCAGAAGCTGTGGTAGTTTGACGGTTTGATTCGAGGAATGCGTGCGCTCGTGCCAGCGGGTGACACAAAAGCTGAAGCGGAGACTGTTAAAGCTCCCGGGCGAAGGAATATCACAAACGTAGCCGGAAACCGACAGCCGTTGCCCTTCCATGTCCGCAGGCAATCCCTCAGTCAGGCGCCGGTCTGCGTGCCAACTGGCCCACGCTAACCCCATAATCAGGGCCATGCTTAAGAGAGCCATGCGCCGAAGTGGAGACTGCCGGGTTCGGAGTGCAATGCAAAAAGCTCCAATAAAGCTCGCCACGATCCATAGAGGAGGTGGCAACATCGACAACCAATACAGTAAGATAACGCCGCAAGAGAAGGCGAATGCGCCCGCGACCGCTAAACCGCGCCCAGACGCGGCCCCGAGTCGGGTAATTGAGTTTCCGGACAATCCTTGTCCTCCGGTTTGATGATTCACCGGCAGCATCCATGCTCCCGGAATTCACACGCTAACGACAGGCAGAGCTTCCAATGCCGAAGAAGTTCATGAAACGCTATCTGCCAACACCAGAGAAGGTGCAAGCGATGAAATCGCTACGCTTTCTTGGCGATATCCTTCATGAACCCAACCTCTGGCACATCAACCGACACAGCGTTGCCCGCGCCTTCCTGGTAGGCATCTGGTTCTGCTTCATCCCCATGCCCTTTCAGATGATTGGTGCTGCCCTATTCGCGATCTGGTTCAACTCGAACCTGCCACTGTCAGTGGTACTGGTCTGGATCAGTAACCCGGTGACCATGCCCCCAATCTTCTATTTCAACTATAAGGTAGGCGCTTGGGTCCTGAATCGGCCGGTCCTCAACTTCCAATTTGAATTGACCTGGTCCTGGATCAGCGAGCGCCTGCTGGATATCGGGATTCCCCTGTACCTGGGCTCGCTGATGGTGGCCACGATTTCTGCCTGCATTGCCTACCTGACAATTCAGTTCCTATGGCGCAGAAAGATACGCGCCGACTGGCGGTTACGCCGTGGCGACCGCCTCAAGCGCCAACGGGCCGCTGATCAAGCCTCCTGAACCAGCCGCCCCTGTTCCAGACGCAAAACCCGGCCCAGGCTACGTGCCATCTTCATGTCGTGAGTAACCATCACGAACGAAATGCCCAGCTCATCGCGAAGCGATTCAATCAACTTACGCACACCTTCCCCGGTATGTTCGTCGAGGTTGCCCGTCGGCTCATCCATCAGCACGCACTGCGGCTCATTTACCAGGGCGCGGGCAATGGCTACGCGTTGACGCTCACCGCCCGATAACTCACCAGGTTTGTGCGCAAGCCGCTCCGCCAGCCCGACTTGGGTAAGGAAACGCTCTGCCTTTTGCTTGGCACCACTAACTGCCATGCCGCCAAGCGCGCACGGCATCATTACGTTTTCCAGTGCCGAAAACTCGGGCAGCAAATGGTGGAACTGATAGACAAAGCCCAGGTGCTGGTTGCGGAACCGGGCCCGCCCGGCTTCCGACAGCCGGTGAATATCTTTCCCACAGATAGAAATCTGGCCGGAGGACGGTCGATCCAAACCACCAAGCAGGTTCAGCAAGGTGGTTTTACCGGCGCCACTGCTACCAACAATGGCCACCGTCTCGCCAGCCGCCACCTGCAGCGAAATGTCCGAGAAGATCGTTAGTTTTTCCGGCCCCTCGCTGTAAGTGCGGGTGACCTGACGACAATCGATAACCGGCGCTGTTTGGTGCATGTTCGCGTTTTCCTTACTCATAACGAAGGGCCTCCGCCGGATCGACCCGGGAAGCCCGCCACGCGGGATAGATCGTCGCCAGCAGGCTCATGGCAAGACCAGCACCGCTGATGATAAACACGTCCTGCCATTGCAGTTGGGACGGCAGATAACTGATGAAGTAGACATCGGCACTCAGGAACTGGTGCCCCAGCGCGCTCTCCAGCCAGGAGATAAAGGCACTGATGTTGAGCGCGCCGACGACCCCGAGTGTGGTACCGATGAGCGTGCCGAACACGCCGATCACGGCGCCCTGAACGATGAAAATGCGCATAATTCGCCCGGGTGTGGCGCCCATGGTTCTCAGGATCGCGATATCCGCGGTTTTATCGGTAACCACCATGACCAGGGTCGAGACAATATTGAACGCAGCAACCGCAACGATGAACATCAGCAGCAAACCAATCATGGTCTTTTCCATGCGAATGGCCTGGAACAGGTTGCCATGGGTGCGGGTCCAGTCGGAGATGTAGTACCGCCCCTGCAGCGAGCGGGCGGCCTGCTCCGCCACCTTGGGTGCGGCAAACAGGTCATCCACCAGCAGACGGACACCAAGCGCCTTGCCACCGGTGCGCATCAGTTTGGAGGCATCGTCCATGTGGATGAGGGTGTAATTCCCGTCGAGTTCAGCACCAACGCTAAACACACCTTTCACGGTGAACCGCTTCAGCCGCGGCAAAACACCAGCTGGCGTCACCGAGGCCTCGGGCAGTACCACCGTAACCTTGTCTCCCAACTTCAAACGCAAGCTGGCAGCCATCAGCCGGCCGACAATAATGCCAAACTCACCGGATTTAAGATCGTGCAAACTGCCATCGACCATGTGGTGCTCAATAATCGAAACGGTTTTCTCCTGTTCTGGCAGGACGCCATTCAACAGCACGCCGCGTACGTTGCCACCGCCGGTCACCATGCCTTGGCCCTGAATGAACGGCGCGGCCGCCAGAACCCTCGGATGCTGCTGAACCTGCTCATCAATCGATTCCCAGTCCTGCAGCGGGCCAGAGCCTTCGATGACCGCGTGGGGAACCATGCCGAGGATGCGTTGTTTGAGCTCGCGGTCGAAACCATTCATCACCGACAGGACGATGATCAGCACCGCCACCCCCAGCATCAGCCCGATCATGGAGGTCAGTGATATAAAGGAAATAAAGTGATTTCGACGTTTGGCCGCTGTGTAACGCAAGCCGATATAAAACGATAAAGGTCTAAACATGGAGAGGCGCCTGTCGCTACCTGCGGGTCTGTCGTGGTCTGGTTTTCCCATCCGCCTTCTAGTTCGTACATCTATCTAGTAGTGCATCGGGAAACTGCTAAACTGTTCTCAAATAATGATAATTGAACGCTTCGGAGTCAGGATGACATCACCCAACAACCCCAGCGAACCGGCGGAGCATAGCCTTGAGCGTCGAGATTACTTCCGAATCGAGGACAGGATCGGCCTCGAAATCCGAAAACTCTCGCCGATGGCCAACCCTGACGAAAAAGCGTTTGGCGACGATCACCTGGAAAGCCTGAAAGCCGAGTACCGGCGACTGGATCAGGACGTCAGGTCCCAGCTTGCCAGCCTCGCCGAGCGGGACCGCCTGCTCACAGGTCTGATTAAGTCCCTGAATGGCAAGCTGGATACGCTCGCGCGCATTATGGCCTTTGAGCAAAATCCGTTGCAACCGGAAGACTGGCAGGAAGTTACGCTCAGCGAGGGCGGACTTGCCTTTTCCACCGCCCCGGATACCTTCAAGACCGGAGATCTGCTTAAGGTCCGGATGACTCTGCCCCCGGAACTTTTTCAGCCCCGAGCCATTGCCGAGATTATCCATACTCACCCTGACAACGCAGGCGGCGTGCGCATCCACAGTCAATTCGTACACATCCAGGACAGCGACCGACAGCAAATCGCGCGGCATGTGATGCGCTGGCAAATTCGCCAACGCAAAAAAGAATAAACTGCAGCAGGTTTATGACTTTTCCCCGATCAAGAAAGACATTACGCTTTATCCACATCGTTCCGATAACATTTTTCAGGCAAATCAGGCCGTAATGGAGAACAGTCAATGAAGAAAAGCAACATGATGCTGAGCGTACTGGCTCTGTCGGCCTTTATTCTGGCGCCGTCGAGCAGCGTGGTTGCCGAGCAGATCACCATCCCCGTAGGTTCGCAGACGGACAGGGCAAGCATCAGCACTCCCAAAACCGGCATGAGCCAGACCTCTGTTCGCGCCGCCTGGGGTGCTCCCATGGAAATCCGGGGACCGGTCGGTGAGCCACCTATCAGCCAATGGCACTATCAGGACTTCATCGTCTACTTCGAAGATAATCGCGTACTGCATTCAGTACTCAAGCCCAAGCGCTGAATTCTGTTAGAGTCGGACAACCTCTGCGGGCAAGCAATTGCCGGCATTGGCCCTGATGTTTTTACGCCTGTTTTGGTTAGAATGGCGGCTTTTACGATTTAAGGTGGCAGTAACGTGACATTCAGACGTGTGATGCCCGCGGAATGGGCTCCGCAAAGTGCAGTAATGCTGACCTGGCCGCATCCAGGAACGGATTGGGCCGATGTCCTCGAACAGGTTGAACCCGTCTTCATAGCTATTGCCGAAGCAGTGCTGCGCTTCGAGCATCTGCTGATCAGCTGTGAACATGTGGTTCGAGTCCAGGAACTGGAGCGGACACTGAATCGCTATGCCCGTGAACAGGGCCTGCCCGGTCGGGTCGTGTGCGTTCCTGCGCCGGCAAACGATACTTGGGCCAGAGACCATGGCCCGCTCGCCGTTCAGAAGAATGACGGCCTGACCTTGCTGGACTTTCGTTTTAACGCCTGGGGCGGGAAGTTCCCCTGGGAGAAAGACGACGCCCTCAATCGACACCTTGCCAATGCCGGCGCCTTTGGGGCCACGCCCCTTGAGGCCGTCGATTTCGTTTTGGAGGGCGGCTCCATTGAATCCGATGGCGAAGGCACGGTGCTTACCACCAGTGAATGCCTGCTGACGCCAACCCGGAATCCGGCCCACGATCGCGCCGCTATCGAACATCTGTTGTCTGAGGTGCTGGGTGCCGATCGAGTGCTCTGGCTCAATCATGGCTTCCTCGCAGGCGACGATACCGATAGCCACATCGATACCCTGGCACGATTCTGCAGCCCAGACCGTATCTGTTACGTGGCCTGCGACAACCCGGATGACGAACACTATGGTGCCTTGTCAGCCATGGCCGAAGAGCTTCGGGAATTTCGCAAGCGCGACGGTTCGCCGTATCAGCTAACCGCTCTGCCTCTGCCCGATCCGATTTATGACGACGAAGGCACGCGGCTTCCGGCGACCTACGCAAACTTTCTGATCATCAATGGCGCCGTTCTGCTGCCCATCTATGGCACGCCTCAGGATGAACAGGCCGCAAGCATCATGGCGGACCTGTTCCCGGATCGGGAAATCGTGCCCATTAATTGCCGGGCACTGGTTCTGCAGCATGGCAGCCTACATTGCGTCACCATGCAAATTCCCGAAGGAGTTGTCGCCCCATGAACAGCCGTCGCGACAGTCAACTATTGAAACTGGCCGCTGTCCAGCAGGCATGCAGCTCCGATAAGGCGGCAAGTCTGGCCACCACGGAAAAACTGGTGCGCGAAGCCGTCGCCAATGGCGCCAGTCTTGTCGTGCTGCAAGAGCTTCACGCCACGCTCTATTTCTGCCAAACCGAAGACACCGATGTATTCGAGCTGGCGGAATCCATTCCTGGCCCTACCAGCGAGCGCCTGTCCAGCCTGGCGAAGGAACTCGGTGTGGTGCTGGTCGGCTCCATCTTCGAGCGACGGATGAACGGTGTCTACCACAACACCGCCGTGGTGTTTGAATCCGACGGCTCACTGGCAGGCCTGTACCGAAAGATGCACATACCGGACGACCCGGGTTTTTACGAGAAGTTCTACTTCACCCCGGGCGATGCCGAATTCAACGATGGTCGCAGCGGCTTCACCCCAATTGAGACCTCTGTTGGCAAACTCGGCGTGCTGGTCTGCTGGGACCAATGGTATCCCGAGGCGGCTCGCCTGATGGCGCTGGCCGGCGCCGAAATCCTCATCTATCCCACGGCTATTGGCTGGGATGTAACCGACGATCCGGACGAGCAGGCGCGCCAGCTTGAAGCCTGGGTAACAGTGCAGCGAGGCCACGCGGTTGCTAACAACCTGCCCGTAGTTGCCCCTAACCGGGTCGGAACCGAGCCGGATCCCTCTGGCCAATCGGATGGCATCCGCTTTTGGGGTAACAGCTTTATTTGCGGCCCCCAGGGCGAATTCCTCGCCCGCGCCGACGAATCCAGTGAATGCATTCTGAGTGTCACCATCGACCGAACCAGAAGTGAATCGGTCCGCCGCATCTGGCCGTATCTGAGAGACCGTCGCATCGATGCCTACAGCGACATCCTCAAGCGCGTAAGGGACTGACCCTGGAATGAAAAAACTGATTGATACTGTTGTTCATGAGTTGAACCAGATACTGCTTGGCAAGGATCAGCAAGTGCGTCTGGCCATATGCGGCCTGCTGGCCCGGGGCCACCTGCTGATAGAGGACATTCCCGGCATGGGCAAGACTACCCTGTCCCATGCGCTCGCCAAGATCATGGGCCTGAGCTATCAGCGCATCCAGTTCACCAACGACCTGTTACCGGCCGACGTACTGGGCTACTCCATGTACGACAAGGAAGCCGGCAGCCTGGTGTTCCACCCGGGCCCGATCTTTGCCCAAGTCGTGCTTGCGGACGAAATCAACCGGGCTTCACCGCGCACCCAGAGTGCACTGCTTGAAGCCATGGAGGAGCGCCAGGTTTCCATTGAGGGCGAGACCCGCCCACTGCCCCAACCATTTTTCGTCATTGCCACCCAGAACCCCATTGAACAGGGCGGCACCTTCCCACTTCCTGAGTCGCAGCTTGACCGGTTTCTGATGCGCCTGCGCCTGGGTTATCCGGACCCGAGAGCAGAGCGTGAACTGCTGGAAGGCGAAGACCGCAAAGTAATGACCGAGCGGCTCACGGCCATGCTGCCCCAGGCCGAGCTGGCAACACTGCAGGATGCGGTCAGCCGGGTAAAAGCCAGCCCCGCCCTGCTCGACTACGTCCAGCGCCTGCTGGAACAGAGTCGGCGCATGCCAGGCCTGCTGTACGGCCTGTCCCCCCGCGCCGGTCTTGGCCTGGTGCGCGCCGCCAAAGCCTGGGCCCTGATGGAAGGCCGTCACCATGTGCTGCCCGACGACATCCAGACGGTGTTCCCCTCGATCGCCGAGCACCGCCTGGAACAGGGCGAATCCGGCAAGAGCGCTGAGCGGGTTCGGCAACTTCTGGCCAGCGTCTCGGTCCTTGAGTAAATAGCGAAGTTTTATAAGCGGAATTGGCCAAATCGAATGGCAGATCGCACCATTCGTGTTAGCCTTTCGCCCTTTCTTGACAAAACTGGGCCCGAAAATGGCGCTCAGCGTCGTACCGAATTTAGTGAGAGACAGACATGACCGATACCAAGCATTCCCGACTGATCATCCTCGGCTCTGGCCCTGCCGGATACACAGCGGCTGTTTACGCAGCCCGAGCCAACCTTAATCCGACCCTGATTACCGGTATCGAAGTCGGCGGTCAGCTCACCACCACCACAGACGTGGACAACTGGCCCGGCGATAACGACGGTGTCCAGGGTCCGGAGTTGATGCAGCGCATGCTCAAGCACGCAGAGCGCTTCGAGACCAGCATTGTCTATGACACCATTAATGAAGCGGACCTGCACAGCCGTCCCTTCCGCCTGAAAGGCGACAATGGTGAGTACACCTGCGATTCCCTGATCATCTCTACCGGCGCATCGGCCATGTACCTGGGCCTTGAGTCAGAAGAGAAGTTCAAGGGCCAGGGCGTATCAGCCTGCGCAACCTGCGACGGTTTCTTCTACAAGAAACAGAAAGTTGCGGTAATCGGCGGCGGCAACACGGCGGTCGAGGAAGCACTGTACCTATCCAACATCGCGGACGAAGTAACCCTGGTCCACCGTCGCGACAGCCTGCGCGCCGAAAAGATCCTGCAGGACAAGCTGTTCGAAAAAGCCGAGAACGGCAATGTGAACATCGTTTGGGATCACACCCTGGATGAAGTGCTGGGTGACGCCACCGGTGTAACCGGTATGCGCATCAAGAGCACCAAGGACGAATCCACCCAGGAAATCGATCTGGCAGGGGTGTTCATCGCCATCGGTCACAAGCCCAACACCGACCTGTTCCAGGGTCAGCTGGATATGGAAAACGGCTACATCCGCAT
Source organism: Marinobacter alexandrii (assembly GCF_005871205.1). Taxonomy (GTDB): domain Bacteria; phylum Pseudomonadota; class Gammaproteobacteria; order Pseudomonadales; family Oleiphilaceae; genus Marinobacter; species Marinobacter alexandrii. The sequence continues at coordinate 273,025 of NZ_SWKM01000015.1, forward strand.
CCGCTCCGGTCTTGAGGGCATGGCGACCCAGAGCAGCATTCCTGGCGTGTTTGCCGCCGGCGACGTGGCCGACCACGTCTACCGTCAGGCGGTCACCTCAGCAGGTTTTGGCTGCATGGCGGCGCTGGATGCCGAGAAATTCCTGGATCAGCAAGACTGAACTAAACTGACGCAAACGACTCAATAGTTTGCGGAGATTGGCGGGGTGAGTGGTCTTAGACTGTGCGGAGCCAGGGATGGCGGAGCCAAGCGTCCAGGGAAGGATTCACAGCGGGTCTAAGACCACTCGCCCCGCCGATCGATACTCCGATCACGAGCAATGCTGGCAATCTCTGACATTGGAGCAGGATGACCTCACTACCTTGGCTTGACCCGGACCAGCTCTGGTTCCCTCCTGTAGATGAAGCACTGGACGACCCCGACGGGCTCTTGGCTCTCGGCGGCGATCTGTCGACCGAACGACTCCTCCTTGCCTACCGAAATGGCATTTTTCCCTGGTACAGCGATGATCAGCCCATCCTCTGGTGGTCCCCTGACCCACGTTGCGTATTACTGCCCGGAGACATTCACGTCTCCCGAAGCTTACGCAGGACCCTGAATCAGGGGCGTTTTCAGGTGACCGCCGACCAGGCCTTTGGCCGTGTTATTCGCCTGTGTGCGACTACACGAGCCGAGGGCACCTGGATTACCGAAGACATGATCGCCAGCTTCTCCGAGCTGCACCGGCAGGGTGTGGCCCACTCCATTGAAGTCTGGAATCAGTCCGGCGAGCTCGCCGGTGGCATGTACGGGATCGCGATCGGACAGTGCTTTTTCGGGGAGTCTATGTTCTCGCTGGAAACCAATGCCTCCAAGGTGCTGATGGTGCATCTGGCCCACCAGCTGCAAGAGTGGGATTACAAGGTCATGGACTGCCAGGTGGAGAGTCGACACCTGCTAACGATGGGTGCACGCTCTATTTCACGCAGCGAGTTTTTATCTATACTCAGGGCATGCGTTGATCGAAAACCGAATCAACGTGACTGGAAAATCCGCTGGCAATGGTCTGGGCCGGAGGCGTGAATGAGCAATCTTAGAACACTGGTGTTCTTCGCAACCCCACCTCACGACTGTAGCTACCTTCCGGATCGCGAAGCGACCACCATGTTCGTGGATCCACGCGCCCACATCGACAAGAAACTGTACAGCCAGCTCACCGCCCTCGGTTTTCGTCGCAGCGGCTCGCACTACTACCGTCCCCACTGCGAAAACTGCAACGCCTGCATTCCCGTTCGCCTGAAAGTGGATGATTTTGAGCCCGACCGGAACCAGAAGCGCGTGCTGCGCAAAAACCAGGACCTGGAATACAGCCTGGTGCAGGCCCGTTTCAACGAACACTATTACCGGCTCTATGCCAGCTACATTGAAGAGCGCCATAAGGACGGTGACATGTACCCGCCCTCCCCGGAACAGTTTTCCTCGTTCCTGGTGGAAGGCGCCACCGACTCCTGGTTCCTGGAGATTCGCCTGAACCGCGAGCTAATCGGCCTGGCAGCGATTGACCTACTCGACGACGGCCTATCCGCCATCTATACCATTTTCAAACCGTCACTTGAGCACCGAAGCCTCGGCACCTACGCCATCCTGTGGCAAATTGAGGAGGCCAAGCGACGGGGCCTGCCACACTTATACTTGGGCTACTGGATTCGAGAATGCCGGAAAATGAACTACAAAACCCGCTTCCAGCCCATCGAAGCCTTGCGGGAAGGGCAATGGCTGCCCATGGAGTTGAACTGATTTTTGCCAAAGGCTGATAAATCAGGCAGAATTGCGCAATTTAAAATCACGAGAAGTACATTCCACGAGAGGTTTCTACTGAATGGCGAAATCAGATGTCATTGAAATGGAAGGCGTTATTATCGATACCCTTCCGAATACCATGTTCCGTGTTGAACTCAGCAACGGTCACGTGGTGACTGCTCATATCTCCGGAAAGATGCGCAAAAACTACATCCGCATCCTGACCGGCGACAAGGTCAAGGTTGAGCTGACTCCCTACGACCTGAGCAAGGGCCGCATTGTGTATCGCGCCCGTTAAGGCCGACTGACATCTGAAAAGCCCCGTCTCGGGGCTTTTTTGTTGGCAAGAACAGTTAGTCGCCGATACAAAAAAACCGCTGCCATGGGCAGCGGTTTTTTTATTGCTGACAGAGGGCCGGTGTCTTACACCGCCTCTGCGGGCTCGTCCTCATAATCAAAGACCAGCTCGTCATCGCGCAGATGGATAAACACATCCCCACCCTTCTCGGAAAGGCGTCCAAACAGGATCTGCTCGGCCAGCGGTCGCTTGATCTTATCCTGAATCAAGCGGGACATCGGCCGTGCCCCCATGGTGACATCATAACCCTTGTCTGCCAGCCACACCTTGGCATCCTCATCCACGTGCAGGACAACATGCTTCTCATCCAACTGCGCCTGCAGCTCGGTGAGGAACTTGTCGACCACGTGAGTGATGGTTTCCTTCTGCAGATCGGCAAACTGGATGATGCCGTCCAGACGGTTGCGGAACTCCGGCGTGAAGGTCTTGCTGATAATCTCCATACCGTCGGTACTGTGATCCTGCTCGTTGAAGCCAATTGACCGGCGAGCCATGCTTTCTGCCCCCGCGTTCGTTGTCATCACCAGGATCACATGACGGAAGTCCGCCTTCCGGCCGTTGTTGTCGGTCAGGGTGCCGTGATCCATCACCTGCAGTAGCAGGTTGAACACTTCCGGATGGGCCTTTTCGATCTCATCCAGCAACAGCACGCAGTGCGGATGCTTGTTGACCGATTCGGTTAACAGACCTCCCTGGTCATAACCCACGTAGCCCGGAGGCGCACCGATCAGGCGAGACACGGTGTGCCGCTCCATGTACTCAGACATGTCAAAGCGAACCAGCTCAATGCCCAAGACCTTCGCCAACTGCTTGGTGACCTCGGTTTTACCGACACCGGTCGGACCGGCGAACAGGAACGCCCCTTCCGGCTTCTCCGGCGCCTTCAACCCGGCACGCGCCAGCTTGATGGCCGTGGACAGGGACTCGATGGCCGGGTCCTGACCAAAGACAACCATTTTCAGGTCGCGCTCCAGGTTGCGGAGCAGATCCTTATCGCTGGTGGACACGTTCTTTGGCGGAATCCGCGCGATGTTGGCCACCACATCTTCGATGTCGGTCACATCAATGGCCTTCTTGCGCTTGTTTTCCGGCTGCAGACGTTGCCTGGCGCCCGCCTCATCAATGACGTCGATGGCCTTATCAGGCAGGTGACGATCAGTGATGTAGCGATCGGCCAGTTCAGCCGCAACCCGCAGGGCCTTGTCGGTGTACTTCAGATCGTGGTGCTTTTCAAAGTTGGGCTTCAGCCCTTTCAGGATCTGATAGGTGTCTTCAACGCTCGGCTCATTCACATCGATCTTCTGGAAACGACGCGCCAGGGCGCTGTCCTTCTCGAAAATTCCGCGGAATTCCTGGAAGGTTGTGGAACCGATGCAGCGAATTTCGCCCGAGCCCAGCATGGGCTTCAGCAGGTTGGAGGCGTCCATCACGCCACCGGACGCCGAACCAGCCCCGATGATGGTGTGAATCTCATCGATAAACAGGATGGCGTGCTGCTCTTTTTTCAGTTCCGCCAACAAGCCTTTCAGACGCTTCTCAAAATCGCCCCGGTATTTGGTTCCGGCCAGCAGCGCGCCGAGATCCAGTGAATAGACCACTGCATCGGAGATGATATCCGGCACCTGGCCGTCGACGATACGCTTGGCCAAACCTTCGGCAATCGCGGTCTTTCCAACCCCGGCCTCACCCACCAGCAGAGGGTTGTTTTTCCGGCGCCGAACCAGAATCTGCACCACGCGCTCAACCTCGTGCTCGCGCCCGATCAGCGGGTCAATCCGCCCCTGACGTGCTTGCTCGTTGAGGTTGGTGGCGTAGCTTTCCAATGGCTTCGAATGCCCGCCTTCTTCACCGCTTTCATCCGGAGCTGCCTGATCGTGGCCCTCCTGATCTTCCGCACCCTGTACCCTGGAGATGCCGTGGGACACGAAGTTAACAACATCAATACGGGCAACGTTCTGCTTCTTCAGGACATAAACCGCCTGGCTCTCCTGCTCACTGAAGATAGCAACCAGCACATTGGCACCAGTCACTTCCTTCTTACCGGAAGACTGGACATGAAATACCGCCCGTTGTAGCACGCGTTGGAATCCGAGGGTAGGCTGTGTTTCGCGCTCACTGTCACTGCTCGGAATGAGCGGTGTTGTTGAGTCAACGAATTCCACAAGTTCTTCCTGAAGTCGCTGGAGATCTGCCCCACACGCTTTCAGAACGCCCACCGCCGATTCATTATCTAACAAGGCCAACAGCAAGTGCTCGACAGTCATGAACTCATGACGCTTGTCGCGGGCACTTTTGAAAGCCGTATTCAGCGTAATTTCTAGATCTTTACTCAGCATGGGCCACCCCAACGTCTGTCAGTCCGCACGTTCAATCTCGCAAAGGAGCGGATGTTCGCATTCCGAGGAATACTGGTTCACCTGCGCTGCCTTTGTTTCTGCGATGTCTCGGGTATATACCCCACATACGGCCTTTCCTTGCGTATGGACGAGCAGCATCACCTGCGTCGCCTTTTCTTCGTTCATGCCGAAGAACTTCATTAACACATCCACAACAAAATCCATGGGCGTGTAGTCGTCATTCAGAAGCACTACGCGAAATCGCGCGGGGCGCTTCAGGGCAGGTTTTTCGGGCGCAACACTGAGATCGTCTTGCCGTCCCGGTTGTTCGTCCTCCCCTTGATTAAATACTAGTAGAGAATCTTCGATAGTCCGCATCATTCTTTACCGGTTTATCGGTGCCCTTTGCATAATGTGGTTGTCTGATCCCGTGTTTTCAAGCTAAGTCGAAGACCGGGCGCGAGTAATTTATCTATACGCGCATGATACCGGTTCCAGACCGCGTTCAACCACACATTCCGGCAACAGAAACTATTGACTCGACGCGCCGATTGGCCGAAAGTTAACCTGCATTGTTAAATAATGTAAATTCAAGCAAGTGTTATGTAACCAATATCGCTCGGCGTGTGTTATGTAACCGGAATCCGCATCAAGTGACTCAGAGCGGAATGTTCACAACACCAATAATAAAATGTGACAGCACATGAACAGGGGAGTTCATCATGCCAAGAGGCAAGGTCAAATGGTTCAACAATGCCAAAGGGTACGGCTTCATCATTGAGGATGGCTGCAGTGACGATCTGTTTGCCCACTTTTCATCGGTCCAGATGGACGGCTACAAGACGCTGAAAGCCGGTCAGGCCGTCACCTTTGACAAAAAACCCAGCGATAAAGGCGTCCACGCCATCAATATTGTTCCCGATGCGCAGCCCCAGAAAGCGAGTCATGAGCTTGCTGATGCTTCAGCGGGAGCCAAAACTGATGACCGGGACTCAGGTCGGAGCGATTTTCCGCCGCGTGCAGCAAACGCCTGACCACAGGTTGCCGAGTGGCTGCGGCACGCCTGCCCTGCGGCAGGCGGCAAGGCCTGTGCGCGGTATCGAAACCGCAAGCGGGCCCGCGCCTTCTCTCCTTACTAGTAGCCTGAATCCAGTTCAGGTTGCGACGCCTGTTCCCGTCTAAAACCTGAGCCGGTTCGAAAAACACCCTCGCCGCACAACGACATTGCCTCCCACCATTGGTAAAGTGGCCCCGCTACTGATTTTCATATTGAGCCCCACCCATCACTGCGGACGCGCTGGAAGTAATGGCCAACCTGATCCTCTTTAACAAACCCTTTCGTGTGCTCAGCCAGTTCACCGACGATCGCCAGGACGCCGGGAAGCCGGTCAGGGCGACCCTCGCAGACTGGATCCAGATACCCGACGTCTATCCGGCCGGCCGGCTCGACTACGACTCAGAAGGCCTACTGTTGCTGACCGGTGAAGGCGCCCTGCAGCATCGCATTGCCTCACCTACCGCCAAGATGCCGAAAACCTACTGGGTACAAGTGGAAGGCGACATAACCGATGACGCCCTCTCCCAACTGGAGCGCGGCGTCCGCCTCAAGGATGGCAACACGGCACCGGCGAAGGCCCGCCGGATTGACCAGCCGGAGATCTGGCCCAGAACACCGCCGGTCAGGTACCGGGAATCCGTGCCCACCAGCTGGCTGGAGCTGACCATTACCGAGGGCCGAAACCGACAGGTACGACGCATGACCGCTGCGGTCGGCTTCCCAACCCTCCGGCTGATCCGCTACCGTATAGGTGACTGGACCCTGGACGGCTTACTGCCGGGTCAGCACCGCGGCATCACCGTCCACGTCCCCACGGCGGCGCCACGGCGCAGCCGGCCGGGGCAACGGAAACCGGGTAAACCTCAGAGCAGCAGGAGCAGAAAACAGCCATGATCTGGACCCCACACGCCACTGTCGCCGTTATTGTTGAAGATCAGGAAGGCCGGTTTCTGGTGGTCGAAGAAACCAGCGGCGGTCGAGTCGTCTTCAACCAGCCAGCAGGCCATGTGGAGGAAGACGAGGCCATTCTGGACGCGGTCAAGCGTGAAACCCTGGAAGAAACCGGCTGGGAGGTGGAGCCCGAGCATTTCCTCGGCGTCTACACCTACAAGGCTCCTGCCAACGGCGTCACCTACTACCGCTTCTGCTACTCGGCCAAAGCCCTGAAGCAGGTCAGCGAGGAGCTCGATACCGGCATCATTGCCGCCCACTGGCTGCTGCTGGAAGATATCCGTGAGCTGAAAGACCAGCTCCGCAGTCCGCTGGTGCTCGACTGCATAGAAGATTACCGAAATGGCCGGCGCTACCCGCTCGATGTCGTTGTGGATGCGCAGACGTAATGCCCCACAAATGGTAGACTTTACAGCTTTTCACCCAGACTGACGTATTCATGACACACGCATCCGAAACACCTTCCCCAGCAAATACCCGAGTGATCGTTGGCATGTCCGGCGGCGTCGATTCTTCTGTCGCCGCCTGGTTGCTGAAAGACCAGGGCTACCAGGTAGAAGGCCTGTTCATGAAGAACTGGGATGAAGACGATGGCACCGAGTACTGCACCGCCATGACCGACCTGGCCGACGCCCAGGCCGTGGCCGACAGCATCGGCATCAAGCTTCACACCGCCAGTTTTGCCGCCGAGTACTGGGATCGCGTGTTCGAGCACTTCCTGTCGGAGTACACCGCCGGCCGCACCCCCAATCCGGACATTCTGTGCAATAAAGAGGTGAAATTCCGGGCATTTCTCGACTACGCCGTCACCCTGGGTGCTGACTACATTGCCACCGGCCATTACACCCGCCAGCGCACACTATCGGACGATTCCGGCCGGGCACAGCTGCTCAAGGGCCTGGATCCCAACAAAGACCAGAGCTACTTCCTGCACGCGGTCTCCGGTGAGCGTATTGCCCGGACTCTGTTTCCGGTGGGTGAACTGGAAAAGCCCGAAGTTCGTCGGATCGCCGAAGCCCAGGGTTTTGTTACCCACGACAAGAAAGATTCCACCGGCATCTGCTTCATCGGCGAACGCAAGTTCACCGACTTCCTGAAGCAGTACCTGCCCGCGCAACCGGGTGACATCGAGACACCGGACGGCAAGGTCATCGGTCGTCACCAGGGCTTGATGTACCACACCATCGGCCAACGCCAGGGCCTCGGCATTGGTGGCCTCAGCGAATTTGGCGACGAACCCTGGTACGTTGCTGAGAAAGACCTCACCCGTAACGTGCTTATTGCGGTTCAGGGTAAGCACCACCCGCTGCTGTTCTCCCGTGGACTGGTGTCCGGCCCGATCGACTGGGTAGCCGGCGAACCACCGGCCGCCCAGTTCCGCTGCAAGGCCAAAACCCGTTACCGTCAGCCGGATCAGGATTGCGAGGTTCAGGTGCTGGATGGTGGCGTTAAAGTGGTCTTTGATGATGCTCAGCGAGCGGTCACCCCTGGCCAGTCCGTAGTTTTCTACGACGGCGAGGTCTGCCTTGGCGGTGGCGTGATCGAAGAAACCTGGCGCGACGGTGAAGCCCTGCCGGTCCGTCTTTCCGAACAATCCCAACAGGAATTGGGCGCATGAGTCGATCCCTGAACGATCAGACCCTCGCCCTGGCAGGTGTGTGTCAGGCCGCTAACCTGGTCCAGCAGATTGCCCACAACGGCCAGTGCTCGGAAACCAGCCTGGAAACCTGCATCCGCTCGCTGTTCGCCACCAATCCGGCCTCAACCCTGGATGTTTATGGCGGCGATCTCACAGACATTCGCGAAGGACTGGTCACGCTCTCCTCGGTGTTGAGCCAGCAGAACAAGCAGCAGGACATTGAGGTGCTACGGTACGTGCTCAACCTGATCCAGCTGGAAGCCAAGCTCCATCGCAGCCCGGAGATGCTGGAAGTCATTGGAACCCGCATTGACCAGGCTCGCCACACAGCCAGTCACTTTGGCTATACCCACAGCAACCTGATCAGCAACCTGGCCTCGGTGTACGCCGACACCATCAGCACCTTTCGGTTACGCATTCAGGTGAGTGGCAATCCCAGTGTCTTGCAGCGCGAGGAAAATGCCGCCAAAGTCCGCGCCCTGTTGCTGGCGGGTATCCGTTCCGCGGTTCTGTGGCGCCAAACAGGCGGGCGACGCTGGCAGCTGATTTTCAACCGCAAGAAAGTCATCGAACACGCCCGGCAGCTGGCCGACAAAGCCAACAGTCCACTGTAGTTCCGAAACAACAGATCCCAGACAACTGCTTCCGGCGCAGCGCTGGTGTATCATATGCGCCCCTATTTTTCTTTTGGCCCGATCCGCTAACGATTTGAGAGGTTTTCGATGGAACTCACCGCCCTGACCGCCATTTCCCCGGTCGATGGACGCTACGGCAGCAAAGTCAGCGTCTTCCGAGACATTTTCAGTGAGTATGGCCTGATCAGGAACCGGGTAACCGTCGAGATCCGCTGGCTCCAGAAGCTGGCCGCACACCCGGGCGTTACCGAGGTTCCGGCATTTTCCGCTGAAGCTAATGCGTTCCTGGACAAGCTGGTCAGCGAGTTCAACCTGGAAGATGCCCAGCGCATCAAGGACATCGAGCGCACCACCAATCACGACGTCAAAGCGGTCGAGTATTTCATCAAGGAACAGATAGCCGAATTCCCCGAGCTGCACGCGGTGACTGAGTTTGTTCACTTCGCCTGCACCTCCGAGGACATCAACAATCTGTCCCACGCGCTGATGCTGCGCGAGGGCCTCGATCATGGCTTGCTGCCGGCCATGGATCGGGTTGTCGACAAGTTGGGCGAACTGGCTCAGGAACACGCTGAACAGCCGATGCTCTCCCGCACCCACGGCCAAACAGCCTCGCCGACCACCGTTGGCAAGGAATTCGCGAACGTGGTGCACCGCCTGCGTCGTCAGGCAAAGCAGATTCGCGCCACCGAACTGCTGGGCAAGATCAACGGTGCTGTTGGCAATTACAACGCCCACCTGTCTGCTTACCCCGAGATTGACTGGGCCGCCAACGCCCGTGAGTTCATTGAGAGCCTGGGCCTGGACTGGAACCCGTACACCACCCAAATCGAACCCCACGATTACATCGCCGAGCTGTACGATGCCGTCGCGCGTTTCAACACCATCGTGATCGATCTGGACCGTGATATCTGGGGCTATATCTCCCTGGGCTACTTCAAGCAGAAGACCGTGGAAGGCGAAGTAGGCTCCTCCACCATGCCGCACAAGGTTAACCCCATTGATTTCGAGAACTCCGAAGGCAATTTGGGCATCGCCAACGCTCTGCTCAATCACCTCGCCGCCAAGCTGCCGATTTCCCGCTGGCAGCGAGACCTGACCGATTCCACCGTACTGCGGAACCTGGGTGTCGGCTTTGCCCACAGCCTGATCGCGTACGAAGCGACACTGAAAGGATTGACCAAGCTGGAAATCAATCCAGCCCGTCTGGATGAGGATCTGGATCACGCCTGGGAAGTTCTGGCCGAACCGATTCAGACCGTCATGCGCCGGTACAACATCGAAAAGCCGTACGAGAAACTCAAGGCCCTGACCCGCGGCAAGGCCATGACGCCGGAAGTCATCCAGAACTTTGTTCAGTCCCTGGATATTCCCGACACCGCCAAACACGAGCTGATGGCGCTGACGCCAGGCAGCTACATTGGTAACGCCATCGATCAGGCACGCGACATCTGAAACAGGGAGCACAGGCATGGATATGCTCGGTGGGCTGACCGCCTCTGAATTTCTGCGAGATTACTGGCAGAAAAAGCCGCTGGTCATCGGCCAGGCGTTTCCGGGGCTGACCTCTCCGGTCAGTCCCGACGAACTGGCCGGACTGGCCTGCGAAGAAGGGGTGGAATCTCGCATTGTCCTGGAAAATGACAATGGCAAACCCTGGCAGCTACACAATGGCCCGTTCACACCGGAACGCTTCAGCGAGCTCCCGGAACAGGATTGGACCCTGCTGGTGCAGGGGCTCGATCACTGGGTTCCTGAGGTGGCGGATCTGCTGGAACACTTCCGATTCGTGCCCAACTGGCGCCTTGATGACATCATGGCCAGCTACGCTCCCAGGGGCGGCAGCGTAGGCCCGCACTACGATCAGTACGACGTCTTCCTGCTCCAGGCCCAGGGTGAACGCCGCTGGACCTTCGGTGGACACTGCGACCAGTCTTCACCACGGGTAGAAGGAACGCCATTGCGTATTCTCAGCAGCTGGGATGGTGAGGAAACCGTTACCCTGGCACCGGGCGACATGCTTTACCTGCCCCCGGGCGTTGGCCACCATGGAGTTGCCGTCGACGACTGCATCACCCTGTCCATTGGCTTCCGGGCGCCCACCGTTGATGATGTGCTAACCGGCTTCACCGACTTCCTGTGCAGCCAGGCCGATGCCAGCGAGCACTTGCGCGATCCGGATCTTCAGGTCCAGGACAACCCCGGTACCATCCAGCCCGCAGTGATCGACACCCTGGATGACTTGCTGCGCAACAAGCTCGGAGATCGTCGAAAGCTCTCGCTCTGGTTCGGCCAGTACGCCACCGCTCCCAAGAGCATGGACATTGTCGTGCCGGCCGAGGAGCCGGCGTCACCCGAAGATCTGGCCGCGGCCATTCAGTCCGGAGAACAGCTGCGCTGGAATGAAGGCTCCCGCTTTGCGTACTACGATTTTGAAGACGACACTGCGCTGTTCGTGGATGGCGAGCAATATCTGCTGAAGGGTGATGCCCGTCCCATGGCACCCCTGCTCTGCGCCGGCGCTTACATCGATGCCGATCACCTGGCGCAGTTCACCGATGACGAAGCCCTGCTCGGACTGCTGTGCACGTTGTATAATCAGGGATCGGTCTACTTCGAATAGTTGGTCGCCATGAGAGTGAAATTCAGGAAGTACAGCTGGCAACTGGCTCCGGGTCATATCCATGACATCCGCCAACGGGTCTTTATTGACGAACAAAAAGTGCCACCGGAGCTGGAGTGGGACGATACCGACGAGATTGCCGACCACTACCTCGCGGTGCTACCGGATAACACGCCCGTAGGCACGGCGCGGCTATTCTCCACCCTGGGTGAAACCGCGCACATCGGCCGCATGGCGATTCTGCCGGGGTTCCGGGGCCGGGGTGTTGGTGAGGCTTTGCTGCGCCACCTGATTACCGAAACCGCCGGTGACTACCAGGAAATCCGGCTCTCGGCGCAGGAATACGCCATCCCTTTCTACCAGCGCTCCGGTTTTCATGTCTGCTCTGACCGCTACGACGACGCCGGCATCAGCCATGTCGATATGCGCTGTCTGGCGCCCGCCTTGCTCGCCAAGGCACTGGAACAAAAATCGGCGCCGATGATTCTCGGCGAAGACTCCGACACCTGGTTGTTCTCCGATGAGAATCGAATGCTCAACCTGATCGATTCCGTGGCCGGTCAGGCCGGACAGCGGCTATGGCTCTATGATCGTGTGCTCGAGCACGACCTGTACGACCGCCACCGTTTCCGGGAACTGATCTCCGCTCTCGCCCGCCGGCACCGGCTCAGTGAAGTGCGTTTGCTGATTCACGATGACGGTCCGCTGATAAAGCGGAGGCATAAGCTGGTTGAATTAATGCGACGACTACCGAGCCGGGTTGAACTGAGGCTAGTAAGCCAGGACTACCCGGTGGAAGATCAGCCGTTCATGCTCGCAGACCGTGACGGGCTGGTCTATCGGCACGATTTCTACAAACCGGAAGGCTACGCCAAGTTCTCCGACCCCGGCCGGGTCAAACTCCTGGCGGAGAACTTCCAACGCATGTGGGACGCCGGCCGAAGCTCTCTGGAACTGAGAGAACTACCGCTCTGAGTGATGGGCCTGGGGACTTTCGGCAGACTCGAACTGGGCACCGAAGGGCGCGAACTCCTGATCTACTTCACTGGCCACTTCCGCAATCAGCTTACGTAACCACTGGTGATCCGAGTTGTGCTGGAGCAGCGGGCTCCACGCCATTTTCAGCTCAAATGGCGGGATCTCGAAAGGTGGCACCTTTACCACCAGATTCGAGTTGTCCTTCTGCAGCCAGGCCGCCCGCGACGGCAGCGTGGCGATCAGGTCGTGCTGCTCAGCCAGCAGCATCGCCACCTGATAATGCCGGGTAAACACCGAGATCTGGCGTTTACGGCCCATGCGCGAAAGCGCCTCATCAACCCACCCCAAGCGCTGCACATCCTTGGGATTAACCCCGACACCCACCCCAAACCCGGTCTTGCTGACCCATATGTGGCTCGCATCCAGATAAGTATCAAGCGTAAATGGCGCCTTCAGAATGGGATTTCGGGCATTCATCAGGCAGGCGAAATACTCGGTCCACAGGGTTTTCTGATGAAAAGACTGGGGTATTTTGTCGAACCGGTTGATCGCCATATCAAGCCGGCCCTGCTCCACGTCCAGAAAGCTGACGTCACTGGGGGTCAGAACATCCAGGGTAACGTGGGGGGCCTCCTGGCGAATTCGCCTTAACACCCGGGGCATCAGGCAGGATTCAGCGTAATCACTGGCCATGATGCGAAAGACCCGCTGGCTTTCCAGTGCTGAAAACGGAGTTTTTTCCTGCACCGCCTGCTCAATATCCGACAGGATGCCACGCACCAGGGGTTGTAGCTCGCGACCTCGCTCGGTGGCGGTCATGCCCTCACTGGTCCTGATCAGCAAGGGATCACCGAACAGATCCCGCAGGCGTCGCAGGCCGTTGCTCATCGCCGGCTGGGTAATACCCAGGTGGTTAGCGGCCTTGGTAACGTTTCGCTCCCGCAACAGAACATCCAGGTACACAAGCAGGTTCAGATCAACGCGGGAAATATCCATGGTCAACTCCGGGTACGTCGTACATCAAAAAAACATCGAACAAAAGGCCTTATCCTTCATTCACCGGAGCAATATACAGGAGATCGAAATTCACGTAATCAATGGCGGATTGGAGCATTCACATTTCGCAACGGATTGGCTACGGTATTTCTGCTAGTCTTTGTGACACTTGCTGAATAATATCGGTAACTTGAAGCCGGTAAATGCGCCAGCTCACTCTAGACCTTAAGCCGGAGCCACCACTAACCTAATGGATACGACCACCATAGTAATAGTCCTGGCAGCCGTCGTGGCGGTATCGATCGTGTTGATCGTGTTAAGCCAGATGCGCGAAAAGGCCCGCATTGAGCGTGCCCGGAGAATCACCAGTCAACAGGATGCCTACAACCGGGCCAATCGACTGCTATCGGAAATCCCCGGCCAATACCTTACCGCCGATCTGAAACTGCTGTTGATCAAACGCATGGAAGAAGCATGTACGCAGCTGGCAGCACTCAAATCGGACCTTCCGGTCAAGAAATGGCAAGAAGCGGCGCAGCAGTTAAAAAGCCAGATTCTGACCAAGCAGGACACCCGGTCACCGGTGAAAATTGATACGCCGGAAAAGGCTACCTACGTTAAGGAACTGCTACAGAATCTGTTCAAAATGATCGAAGACATGCACAAGAACGGCAAGCTGGACACCGCAACTGCCAAGAAGAACCTCAAATTTGTGCTGTTTCTGGTCCACAAAACCCACGCTGACCTGCACATGTTCCAGGCCCGGGATTTTGTCCGTCAGAATGAGATCCGCAAGGCCATTCACGCCTACCATCTGGCCAGTACCGAAATGGGTAAATCCCGGGACAACCCGCTGGCCATGAAAGCCGTCAAAAGTTTCCGGATCAGAATCAAAGAACTGGAAGCCCTGAGTGTTGAAGGAAAAGACACTGCACATACCGAATCCCAGGCCAAGCTGGATCGGGAATGGGATACCTTCCTGCACGACGAGGAATGGAAGAAAAAAGCCGACTACGACGATTGACGGCCGTAGCATCCGGGCAGCGGCTTCTGCCCTGACTCAGGGACTGTAAGTACTCGTGATCAATGGTTTCAGAAAAAGGCTATCCTTCCGACTGACCCGGGATACGGTGTTGATCGCTATGGCATTGGGGCTGGTGCTTAACCTAGTCCAGATCACGATCGACTACTTCAACGCCCGGGCTGCAATGGAAGAAGACGTTCACGCACTGATCGACATCAGTGTGAGTCCGGCCTCCCAGATTGCCTACAACATTGATGTACGACTCGCAGAAGAACTCCTCGATGGTCTGCTGCGCCACCCGGCGACCATCGACGCCAGAATCATCGACAACGACGACCAAACCATGGCCGCTGCCAGCCAGAGCAGCCCGGACTCCCCCTACCGCTGGGCCAGCGACCTGCTGTTTGCATCCAATCGGGTTTTTAGCGAGGAATTGAGAGTGCCGCAGCTGGAGGATCTTCCTCTCGGCCGCCTCATTGTCACCATCGACACCTATCACTACGGGCTTCAATTTCTCGAACGGGCCACTTACACACTGATCAGTGGCCTACTCAAGAGCCTGACCCTTACCGCGGCCTTGCTGGGTATTTTCTACTTGGTGCTGACACGGCCGATGCTGAACGTCATCAATGCCCTGAGCGAGGTGCAGGCTAACTCACCGGAAAAAGTCCGCCTGCCCGTCCCGGCCAACCACGAGCAGGACGAGATTGGCACTATGGTGGGCATTATCAACCAACACCTTGAAACCATGGATTCAAGCCTGGCCCAGCTCCGTTCCGCCGAAAGCGCAATGAAGGATTACTCCTCGCAGCTTGAGCGCGAGGTTGATGATCGCATCCGTGAGATCTCGGAAAAGAACGATGCCCTGCAGCGCAGCAACCGCGCACTGATCAAGGCGAAGGAAGATGCTGTACGCAGGGCCAGGGCCAGAGCCAACTTCCTGGCCAGCATGAGCCACGAAATCCGCACACCACTTAATGGTGTGCTGGGCATGCTGGGGCTCGCCCTGGAAGGAAAGCTCGATTCCAGCCAGCGCTACCGCCTTGAGGTCGCCTTCAGTGCTGGCGAAAGTCTGCTTGGTCTGCTCAATGACATTCTCGATATATCCAAGGTGGAAGCCGGCAAACTGAGCCTGGAGAACATCCCTTTCAATCTGCGCAACCTGATCGAGGAAGCCTCTACCCTGCACGCCCAACAGGCCCGGCGAAAACGCATTGAACTGGTTAACGAAATCGACCCCCAATTGCCGGAGAGCTTTCTGGGCGATCCGACCCGCATGCGCCAGATCCTTAACAACCTGCTCAGTAATGCTATCAAATTCACTGATGAGGGCTCGGTGCTTGTCAAAGCCGCCTACTCTGCTGGCATGCTCCGGCTCGATGTTATTGACACCGGCATCGGCATGTCTTCCGGCGGTCTGCACAAGATATTCTCGCCATTTTCCCAGGCTGATGCTGACACCACACGGCTCTATGGCGGAACCGGGCTCGGGCTGACCCTGTGCCGGCAATTGGTTGAACGAATGCACGGTCGAATCATGGTGGATTCCACCGAGGGTCGCGGCACCCACTTCACCGTCACCGTGCCGCTACCCATGCACGAAGACAGTACTCCGGATCAACTGCCACAGGCTGCCAAAGGACTCGTGGACATTGGCGTTACCCTGGCGATCCCGGCCGACAACCCGCACCGGCCAGCCATCGAACGCCAACTTCAGGCCTGGCAGATTCCGGTCTGGAACCTCGGGACGGAGCACCGGGGAATTCTGATTACACTGATTGGAAAGGACGGCATCGAGGGAGCGGTACAGGCCGAAAACTGGCAAGGACCGGGGCTAATTCTGGCCGATTCACTCGGAACCTCCGCACAAGGGAAATCAGACCATCCGATCCTTTCCCTACCCCTGCGCCGGGATGAACTCTATCGCTGCCTCTGCCGGGCCATTGGCATTCTTCGCACCGATCCTGTCCTGCAAAGCACAGACGCACTGGAACCAGCGCAGACAACTAAATCGCTCCGAATTCTTCTGGTGGAGGACAACCAGGTCAACCAACTGGTGGCCAGTAGTATTCTGAAAAAACTTGGGCACACGGTCGAGAGCGCTGAAAATGGTCAGCGCGCACTCGATGCCATGGTAGCCGGGGAGTTCGATCTGATCCTGATGGATTGCCAGATGCCAATTATGGACGGCTACGAAGCAACCCGGAGAATTCGGCAGAACTCGGACTGGCAACAGGTTCCGATCATTGCCGTGACCGCCAACGTGATGCAGGGTGATCGTGACGACTGCATCACGGCCGGCATGAACGACTACGTCACCAAGCCTTACAAACGTGAAGAGCTGCGTGCTGCCATCAATCGCTGGACCCAGCCTCGCCCTCAAGAGCCGTAAGCACCGCCCTCAACTCCTGACGAAGAGCCTGCAGCCTTTCCGGCTGGAGGGCCACGCCGCAGAGCAATTGCTGTGGCACCGACCTGGCCCGCTTCTGCAATGCCCACCCGACATCGGTCAGGGCCAGCGTTACCACACGTTCATCCTGGCTGATGCGTTGTCGATTCAGCAACCCACGTTCCTCAAGTCGCTTCAGCAACGGTGTCAGCGTGCCCGAATCCAGCCTCAATCGGCGACCGAGATCGGACACCCGAGTATGCGCGCCGGACCTCCCTTCCTCCCAGAGCACCAGCATCACCAGATACTGGGGATAGGTCAGATCCAGGTCTGCCAGCAGCGGCCGGTATCGGGCGGTCACCGCTCGATTGGCGGCGTAAAGCGCAAAACAGACCTGGTTATCGAGCGACAGTGTGTCGTCCGGTTTGGTCATGGCTACAGCAGATTCTCAATGTCTTTGCGGATGTCCTGCGGCTTGGCAGTGGGCGGATAGCGCCGGATCACCTGACCATCCCGGCCAACCAGGAACTTGGTGAAATTCCATTTCACCTTTTCAGACCCCATCAGGCCCTTGGCTTCGCTTTTCAGGAATTGATACAGCGGATGGGTACCGTCGCCATTCACGTCAATCTTCGAGAACATCGGGAAATCGACGCCGTAATTCAGGCTGCAGAATTCGCTGATGGCATCGTCATTGCCCGGATCCTGATTCAGAAACTGATTGCAGGGGAAGCCGAGCACCGCCAGGCCCTGCTCACCAAGCTCCGAGTAAAGGCCCTGCAGCCCTTCGAGCTGAGGCGTAAACCCACATTTGCTGGCCGTGTTCACGATCAGAAGTACTTTTCCGCGGTATTCCGCCAGGCTTTTTTCGTTGCCCTTGATGTCACGAGCGGTAAAGTCATAAACGCTGGTTACTGACACAACAGTCTCCTTGGCCATTACTGGTTTAGATTTCTCGAAATTAAATTGTGCACAATGTTTAATGAAATACCAAGTTATGAATGAGGTCGCGATCTCAAAACCTGAAACAGAACTTCAGGTTTAGCCGCTAAATCTGCCTTAACCCGCCACAATTCATCATAATTCCCCTGTTGCCGCCGCCCCTCGCTCCGCTAGAATGAAGGTCCATTAACTGACTGTTTATTTTTCAGAATTCAGACCAAGGAAACCTCGGCCCTATGCAGAACTACTACAAATCCGCCAAGCTGGATAACGTGTGCTATGAAATTCGTGGCGTAGTTCTGCGGGAAGCACGTCGATTGGAAGAGGAAGGCCACCGGGTACTCAAGCTGAACATTGGCAACCCGGCCGCGTTTGAACTGGACGTTCCCGAGGAAATCCAGCAGGACGTGATCTACAACATGCACCAGGCCCAGGGCTATGTGGAGTCCAAGGGGCTGTTCTCGGCGCGCAAGGCGGTCATGCACTACTGCCAGCAGCGCGGCATCGACAAGGTCGACATCGACGATATCTTCCTGGGCAACGGCGTCAGTGAACTGATTGTGATGTCGATGCAGGCAATGCTGAATACTGGCGATGAGGTGCTCATTCCGGCTCCAGACTATCCACTCTGGACGGCTGCCGTAACCCTGTCGAGTGGCAAGCCCGTGCACTATCGGTGTGATGAACAACAGAACTGGTTCCCAGACATCGACGACATCCGGAAGAAGATTACCCGCCGTACCCGCGCCATTGTCCTGATCAACCCGAACAACCCCACTGGCGCCGTATACAGTCGGGAGTTACTGGAACAGGTCATTGAGCTGGCACGCCAGCACAACCTGATTGTGTTGTCGGACGAGATCTACGACAAGATCCTCTACGATGGCACCGTGCACGTGTCTACCGCGGCACTGGCCGATGACGTGCTGTTTTTCACCTACAACGGTCTGTCCAAAAACTACCGGGCCGCGGGCTATCGTTCGGGTTGGATGATCATCAGTGGCGCCAAACACCGAGCCACAGACCTGATCGAAGGCATCGAGATGCTTTCCAACATGCGCCTGTGCGCCAACGTGCCGGCGCAACTGGCCATTCAGACAGCTTTAGGTGGCTATCAATCGATCAATGACCTGGTGGCACCGGGTGGACGGCTGTACGAGCAACGCGAAACAGCCTGGCGTATGCTCAATGACATACCCGGGGTTAGCTGCGTGAAACCGCAAGGTGCCCTGTACCTGTTCCCGAAGCTGGATCCCAAGCATTTCCCGATTGTAAATGACGAGAAGTTGGTGCTGGACCTGCTGCTGCAAGAAAGAATCCTGCTGGTACAAGGATCAGCGTTTAACATCGACGACAAGCAGCACCTACGGGTTGTATTCCTGCCACGGGAAGACGCTCTGGATGACGCCATGTCCCGCCTTGGTCGCTTCCTCGGTAACTATCAGCAATAAGGTTTTTCATGGCTGACATTCACGTTGAGGAATTCTACAAGGACGTCGCTATTGCGCTGGTCCAACTGTATGGCGCCTTCCCCCGCCGGGTTAATCTGTTCGTCGAGGACATTGCCGGCCCGGATGAGCCGGATGAGTTCGGACTGCACAGCAAGCGTCACATGGCCTGCTTTGGCGCCTTGCTGTGGCTCCAGGAAGAAGGTTTGTTGCGCTACGTGGACACAATTCGGCAAGAGGCCCTGGACCAAGCCGTTCTCAGTCATGCCGCGTTCGTGCGGCTTAGTGCTCCCGTCCCGGCGCCGCTGAACCAGTTAGTGACACCTCCGTCGCAGCCGACCGAAGGGCAGCTGCCCGCGTCGGTCCAGCAGGACCTGTCGACTTACATACATCTGATTCGTACGGCGCTCAAATCAGGCCATTCCGGTCGCATCAGCCAGATCGTTCAGGCCACGTTCTTCGCTGACCGTAACGATTAAATCCTGCGGAAGGCATTGAAGCCGTGAACTGCGACCCTATATTTCGGTCTTAAGCACGGCTTCAAAGTGTTCGGTAGACAATTCAGGGAATTAATATGCGGATTCTGTTGTTTCTGGCCACCAACCTCGCGGTCATCCTGGTCGCGAGTTTCACGCTACGACTGCTTGGCGTCGACAGCTACCTTTCCCAGTACGGCATTCAATACGGACCGCTGCTGGCGTTTGCCGCAGTGTTCGGATTTGCCGGCGCCATCATTTCGCTACTGATATCAAAGCCCATGGCGAAATGGAGCACCAAGGCCAAGGTCATTGAGACTCCGCGGACGCCGGCAGAGCGCTGGCTGATGGACACGGTGGCTGACCTGGCCAGGAATGCCGGCATCGGTATGCCGGAAGTGGCGATTTTCCCGGCCTCCCAGTCGAACGCCTTTGCCACCGGCTGGAACAAGAACGATGCGCTGGTCGCGGTCAGCGAGGGGCTTCTGCACCGGTTTAACAAAGACGAAATCCGCGCGGTCCTGGGTCATGAAATTGGCCACGTGGCCAACGGTGACATGGTCACTCTGGCTCTGATCCAGGGCGTGGTGAACACCTTCGTGATCTTCGCCTCCCGGGTCATTGGCTCGTTCGTGGACCGCGTCATCTTCAAGAACGAGAATGGCCATGGCATTGGCTTCTTCGTGGTCAGCATTGCCGCCGAAATCGTCCTGGGTATTCTGGCCAGCACCATTGTGTTCTGGTTCTCCAGGCGGCGGGAGTTCCGGGCGGACATTGCTGGCGCACAGCTGGCCGGGCGATCGGCCATGATCAGCGCGCTGGCCAGACTGAAACAGGAAAGCGAGATGCCGGATCAAATGCCGGATACGCTACAGGCCTTCGGTATTAACCGAGGCGCCAGGGGAGGTCTGAGCGCCCTATTCATGACCCACCCACCGCTGGAAGACCGGATTCAGGCCCTCAAGCAGGCGGGGCTCTAAACAAAAAAACCGGGGCAATTGCCCCGGTTTTTTTGTGTCTGCTGATCGATCAGATTTTCAGCTTGAATCCGATGACTCGAAAGCTGTCTTGCAGCGATTTGCTGGTGCCCTTCAACTGCACTTTCAGACTGGAGCACTCCCGACGCACCGGGTAATCCCGGCGCAATCGGTCAAATGCGGCAGCCCGTTCCTGATCAGTTCCCTGCATCGCAATGCGCAATCGGGCATCGTCCTGGCGTGGGTCATAACAGACCCGCAACGCGATTTTGATCGCGTCATCTTCATCTGCCGCACTGGTAAAAGACACCTTGCTCAAGGCCGGCTCAGGCAGAAACTGCCCGGCCTGTTTGCGAACCGGAAAACCCAGGTAACGACTCAGGGCCCGGTAGATCATTTCTGTGCCCTGCACTTTACCTTCAAGGCTGTAGCCGGCAATGTGCGGAGTCGCCAGCCAGACCTGCTGCACCAACTCCAGATCGATCGCGGGTTCACCTTCCCAGACATCAAGTGCCACGATCGGTGCGTTGGCCTGCGACAACCGGGCCTTCAGAGCCTCAGCATCAATCACCTCGCCCCGGCCGGCATTAATCAGCAGCTGACCAGCCGACAGGCCTTCCAGCTCAGCGGCACCCACCATGTGATAGGTGGCATGAGGCTGGTTTCGGGTAAGCGGGGTATGGAGGGTCACCACATCGCAGGCCAAGGCCTCTTCCAGGGATACAAATGGGTTATCAGAATCATCCTCACGTTCGGCCCTGGGTGGATCGCACAGGAAAACGTCGAAGCCGAGCCGCTCGAGTTTTCGGGCAAGCTCACTACCAACGCGGCCCACACCCACAACACCGACACTCAGTCGTGTCCAGTCCGCCAGGCCGCGCCGCTCGGCATGCACTGACAGCACTGACAGAACGTACTCCGCCACACTGTTAGCATTGCAGCCAGGGGCGGCCGAAAAGCGAATGCCCTTTTGCTCCAGCCACTCCTCGTCGACATGGTCGGTGCCAATGGTCGCGGTGCCTACGAACCGGACCTTGCTTCCCTCCAACAGCTCAGGCCCAACGAGGGTCACAGAACGGACCAGCAGCACCTCGGCGTCGCGGACATCGCTGGCCGTCATGGTGCGGCCAGACACACGGCGGATTTCACCGATTTCTCCGAAGAAGGAATCCAGTAATGGGATGTTTTCGTCAGCTACGATCAACATGATGTCGTCCGGTCCTGTCAGTTCCTTCGCTGGCGCTGATTTCTTCCTCCGGGGCCACCCCGACCACCCTGGGGACGCCGCCCCCGCTTACGGGTAATGGGCGGGTTCTCCATGGGAGTCATCAATACCTCATCAGGCACCGTGGTATTCAGTTTCTGACTGATGTAGGTTTCGATCGCCGGCAGGGCAAAGGAATCGTCCTCCCCGGCAAAGCTGACCGACACCCCGTGCTTGCCCGCCCGACCAGTACGGCCAATACGATGGACATAGTCTTCAGCATTATCAGGAAGATTGTAGTTGAAAACGTGGGTCACACCGTTCACATGAATACCGCGACCGGCCACATCGGTGGCCACCAGTACCTGAATGCTGCCATTCTTGAACTGGTCCAGGGTCTTCAGTCGCTTGTTCTGGGCGATCTCACCCGACATCAGCGATACTTTCACGCCCTGGTTGCGCAGGTCTTCTTCGAGATCCCGACACTGATCGCGTCGGTTGGCGAAGACAATGGCCTTTTCCACTTCCGGGCGCTTGAGGTAATTCACCAGCACCGGCAGCTTCTCATCCTCGCCCACCAGGTAAACCGATTGCTCAACACGCTCAGCGGTTTTCTGCTCAGGCTCAATTTCCACGAACTCGGCGTTCTGGGTCCACATGGAAGCAAGGTTCAGCACATCCTGGTTAAAGGTCGCACTGAATAGCAGAGTCTGACGGTTTTCCTTTTCCGTGCACTTGCGGATGATCCGCTTGACGTCCGGGATAAAGCCCATATCCAGCATGCGATCGGCTTCGTCCAGGATCAGGATATCGAGCTGGTCAAGGAACACGTCCTGGGAGCCGAGAAAATCGATCAGTCGGCCCGGTGTCGCGACCAGAATATCCACCACTTCGTTCTGCAACTGATCCCGCTGCTTATCGTAGTTCATGCCGCCTACAACCGTGACCACATTGTGGCCAGTGTGCTGGCACAACTGCTCGGCGTCCTTGGCGATCTGCATTGCCAGCTCCCGGGTGGGCGCCAGCGCCAAAACCCGTGGCTCCGAGGCGAAGCGATCAGTTGTCGGCACCGGCGTCTCCAGCAGCGCCTGGATAGCCGTAATCAGGAAGGCCGCGGTCTTACCGGTGCCGGTCTGGGCCTGGCCGATCAGATCTTCACAGGCCAGGGTCCATGGCAGGGTTTCCGCCTGGATCGGTGTGCAGTATTCAAAGCCAATCGCGGAGATGGCGTCCTGAAGCTTCTGGTCCAGATTAAGGTCCTGGAACCGGAGGTCGCCAGTGTGCTTGGGTTCAGATGTCATACAATCTCAGTTTTCCTTGAGGAGTTCTTAGCGGACGTTGACGGTGCAATGCGCTCGGCATCCCGATGCCAGTTACTGGCATGCGTGTCGGTAGTTCCGTAAAAGGTTTTCAGTGCGTCCAACAATAAGCCAGCGCGGTGTGGCAGACCGTGTGTCAGGTAATGGCTTGCCCGGGCTCTTACACCCTGCCTGAACGCCTGCTCGTTGGCTGCGCCATCGCCAGACAAGTTATCCACACTGATGTGAAACCGGGTACCCGCCGCTATCGAAAATAACCATTCCAGCGCCTGGGGCTTAATCTCAACCTGTTCGAACGCGCGTTGTTGTTCGGGTGTGCGGCCATCCGGACAGTACCAATAACCATAGTCGTGAAGTGTGCGCCGATACTCACCTGCGATACACCAATGGCTGATTTCGTGCAGAGCACTGGCATAATAGCCATGTGCGAAAACAATCTGCGCCAGGCCATTGTCGCCGTCGGCTGGTCTGTACTCGGGTTCATCGCCGCCCTTGACCAAAATTGTCCGGTGACTTTCCCGGAACAGGTCATTGAACAGCATGATAAGCTCATTTGGACTGTGATTCATTGGCTCGCTATTGTGCGACTTTACAGCGTTCAATACCAGAGGGAACTTTTAGAGGAAGCTGGAGAAGAGGCTAGAAAGTAACGCAGAGAGAAACTGAGGGAAAAACGGAGAGAGGAACTTTGAGTACCCGCTTCTGTCCATTGGCATCGAGCGCGGTACGGAATTTCGGACCGATAGCCAAGTTTCACCAGGCATCTTAAACATTGCTTAAACGTAGTCAGCTTGAACTTAGCGAAATAAGACTCAGTGAAGTAAGACTTTGAGAGAAACCAGGAACCAATTTCTACTATGACAGCACCCGCTGCAGTACCCCCCACCGGCCGACAGGGCCTCGCCATGACCCTGATACTTGCCCTTTGCACCCTTATCACGATGGCCGGCCCGGCCTTCGCTCTAGGCTCAGGCGGCAATTCCCTGTTCGGCGGTAGCAACAACGGTTTCCTGCCAGTCGATGAAGCGCTGCCATTCCGTCACAGCACAGATAACGGCGCAGTGATTCTTTCCTGGGACGTCACACCTGGCCACTATCTGTATAAAGGACGGCTGAGTGTCACACCGATCACCGAGGGAGTCGAAATCGGTGAACCACAGTTTTCACTGACCGGGAAAACCACCCACGACGAATTTTTTGGCGAAGTTACGGTCTTCTACGACCCAGTCGAGGTGCGCGTTCCGGTCACCCTACCCGAAGGCATTCGGGAAGCCGAGCTAATGGTAACCTATCAAGGCTGCGCCGAGGCCGGGCTGTGCTATCCCCCTCAAACCCGCGACGTCTTTTACTTCCCAGGCACTGACGCCGGCACCAGCGCTGCCGGCGCGACCACCTCTGACAATGAGTCCAACGGCGCTGGGGCTGGCGCCAACACTCCTGCGACGGCCGACATCAACACCACCACGGCCACAGGCCTGGCGGGTTTTCTGTCGCGACAGTCGACTTTGGTCATCGCCGGTGTTTTCTTCCTGCTCGGGCTTGGGCTGACGTTCACTCCCTGCGTGTTGCCCATGGTACCCATTATTTCCACCCTGGTGTCGGGCCGGAACACCCGCAGCTCGGGCCAGGCATTACTCCTGTCCAGTAGCTACGTCCTGGGCATGGCCCTGACCTATGCCGCCGCCGGCGTCCTGACTGGACTGCTTGGAGCGAGTTTCAATCTGCAGGCGCAACTGCAATCACCCTGGGTGCTGGGCGTGTTCGCTGCCCTGTTTGTCCTGTTCGCGCTGTCCATGTTCGACCTGTTTGAAATTCAGTTACCGCGGGCTATCCGTGAGCCGCTGGACAATGCCAGCCATCGCCTGACCGGCGGCCGGATGATCAGCATCTTCGGCATTGGCGCGCTCTCGGCGCTTATCGTATCGCCCTGCGTTTCCGCCCCCCTGGCCGGAAGCCTGCTGTATATCTCAACGACCCAGGACGCCTTGATCGGCGGCTCCGCCCTGTTCGCCCTCGGCCTGGGCATGGGTGTTCCGCTCATCCTGGTTGCCGTTGGCGGCCGCAAGCTGCTCCCGAGCACTGGGCACTGGATGACAACGGTGAAGCACTTTTATGGAGTCATGCTGCTGGCTGTCGCGATCTGGCTGGTCGAGCGCCTGGTACCGGCCTGGCTAGCTCTGACATTGTGGGGACTGCTGGTAGCCGTCACCGGTGTTCAGCTTGGCGCCTTCGATGCTGCCAAGGCCGGATGGGAACGCACCCGAAAAGGCTTTGGCCTGGTCCTCTTTGCTTATGGCCTGGCGTTGTTGGCGGGCGCTGTGGGCGGCGCTCAGGATCCGCTGAATCCGCTGACGCCGTTTACCGCCGCCTCAGGCACTTCCGCGCCTGCCAGTAGCACGGGCGATGAACTGGGCCACGCGCTGTTCCAGCGCGTGGATTCACCGGCTGACATCCGTGCCATGCTGAGCGAGGCACACAGCCAAAGCCGCCCGGTAGTGCTTGATTTTTACGCCGACTGGTGCATCTCCTGCAAAGTTATGGAGCGCAACGTTTTCAGCGATCCTCAGGTAGTGCAGGCATTAACACCCTACACCCTGCTGCAGATTGACCTCACCGACAACACACCGGCTCAACAGGCCCTGCTTAACGAGCTTGGGCTGTTTGGGCCGCCGGCTATCCTATTCTACAGTCGGAATGGGCAGGAGTTGCCGAATCAGCGCATCCTGGGAGAAATGGATCGCGAGGAATTCATGCGCCACCTGGGCGGTCTGGCGACCGGCGTGTGACGCGCTCAGGTCTCACCGCGCCGGATCAGAAATACAAACTCGCCGCCCTGCTCCTCCTCGTGCATCAGCTCGTGGCCTAGAAACTGACAGAATCTGGGAATATCGCGGGTGGTTGACGGGTCCGTCGCAAGCACCCGGAGCAAGCGCCCGGGCTCCACATCGTTGATGCGGTTGTGCAGCATCATCACCGGCTCCGGGCAGAACAGCCCCCGCGCATCCAGCTCTGCATCATACTCTGGTACCGTCAAAAAATGTCTCCTGTGCCTTACCTGATTTTTCAGGGAAACCTGCTAAATTATTGTTTATAGATACTAAAACAATAGAGGTGAGTCATGATCCGAGTATTGATTGAACGCCATATCGCCGAATCCCTGGAAGATGCTTACGAACAGCGGGCTCGCAAGGTTCTCCAGCAGGCCGTCAGTGCGCCGGGATTCATTTCTGGCGAAACCCTGTCAGACCGTCACGACCCCAACCACCGCATCACCATGGCGAACTGGCGCTCGGAAGCCGATTGGGATCGCTGGTTTCACTCTGAGGAACGCCGGGGGCTGATGTCCGAACTGGTCCCCATGATGGATCGCGAGGAAATCATCACGGTGCTGGAACAGAGCGCGGTCTAGCACCGCAACTCGGTCTAACCAGTCCGCTCGATAAAGCAGGTGATTTCTTCGCGGTCGTGATAGAGGTGGCGCGCACGCAATCGAAAGCCCAGGCCCGCCTCTTTCAATCCCTGGTGAATGATATCACGGCAAATCAGCCATTCGTCATAGCGCTTTTTCATCGGCAATTTCAGATTGAACACCGTGTAACGGCAATGCCCTCCGGCGAGCCAATCGACTGCCAGCCTGGCAGTTTTTCTCGGTTGGTCGACGATATCGCACACCATCCAGTCGATGCCCCGTTTGGGGCGCCAGCTGAAGCCATCCGCTTCAACATGCTCGACCTGACCGGACGCCATCAGCTCTTCGTTCATCGGCCCGTTATCCACGGCCGTCACAAACATGCCCTGGCGCACCAACTGCCAGGTCCAACCACCCGGGGCCGCGCCCAGATCTGCCGCCTTCTTGCCGCCGCCCAGGTAATCCAACTCCTGATCAGCCGGCAGAAATACCTTCCAGGCTTCCTCGAGCTTCAAGGCCGACCGGCTCGGTGCCGACGCAGGCAGGCGCAGCCGGGGAATCCCGCTGACGAAACGAGCCCGATTCTCTTCCAGACTGAACCCGACTACCGCCTCCGCAAACTCAGACAACAGAACTTCAAAACGGGCTGGCGCCGGCGCATTCTGGTCCGCCCTCAGAAGCCCAGCACCGCGCATGCCCCGGGACAGTGGTGACACCCACTTGCGGGCAAAATTACCGAGATCACCGTCGGCATTGGTTTCGGGCAGCCTGACCTCCAGTCGCGCGCATCCCGGATAACCCCGCTCCAGGCTTCCCAGGCCATCGATCACGGCACCCACCCGATCATGCTCTGGCAGCGGAATCCGCGCCAGCACCACGAACCAGTCGCGTACAAAGACCAGTGTGGACAGCTCAAGCCTCGACAGCAGGTCCTCCGCGGACTCCGGTCCGCCAAGAGAGAACCAGACCAGCCCAGAGCCCTTAGCCGGCTCAAAGAAGCCATAGATGCCAGACTCTGCAGCCCTGTCTGTCAGTTCCCTGCAGGCCTCGGTTTCAAAGCCCGGCCGGCAAAATACAACAACCTGTTCCATGCAATACCTGTTCTTTCGGGCCGGTGAAATGGCCCTGTAAATTTCAAACTGTTTAACATCCGCGGCTTAACCCTTCGGCTACACTTCCAGATCTAATACCCATGGAAAACCCGATGTTCCGCGCTTTACGCCAAATATTCCTCTTGAGCCTTTGCCTGCTGCCCGCCGCAGCTTCTTCCTATGCATCGAATTCAGGCTCGGAATGCCCGGTACTCGACACAACCAGCGTTCAGGCCAGGCAATCGCTGATGCACTACATCTGCTATTACAGCGCCGCACCCGACGATCCCGCCCATAACGCCGCAACTCCGGACGAACTGCCAGCACAACTGAACTGGCGTCTTGCCGAAGGCCAGGACCTGGTGTTTAGCCACACACCATCTGTGTACTGGATACGACTGAACGTCACCAATCCGAACGAACACCGGAGTCTTTGGTACCTGACGCTAAACTACGCGCTGCTTGATGAGGTGACCTTTTGGCAATCGGGCAGCGGCTCGAACCGCCTGATTGAAACCGGCGACCGGCGACCGTTTGATTCCCGGGGCATAGACTACCGGTATTTCTTGCTTCCCGTCACGCTCGACAGTGCCGAAACCAAGGCTATCACTATGCGGGTAAAGAGCAGCGGCGCGCTCAATGTGCCCCTGACTTTTGAATCTCCGAGTGAAGTCATTGTTCAGAGCAATCACCTGACTTTGACCCACGGGCTGTTTTACGGCGCGTTGCTGGTTTTCTCCGTGTTCAACCTGCTGCTGTTCTTCAGCTCGGGAACCATTTATTACTTCTATAACGCGTTCTACATGGCCGCCATGGGGCTCTTCATGTTTGCCATGGGCGGGTTTGCCAACCAATATTTCTGGCCCAACAGTGCCAACTTTGCCAACACCTCCATCCCTCTGAGCCTGGTGCTGTGCGCACTGTCGATGACGCTGTTCGGACGTTCGTTCCTGGAAATTGGTCAGAAAACCTGGGATGACCTGGCCACGAAAGCGCTGGCCTGGGCCTGCACCGGTTTCCTCGGTTTGACCCTGCTACTACCCTACAGCACCACTATTTTGCTCAATACTGTTCTTGCCCTGACGGTATTAGCCAGCCTGTTCGTCATCGCAATTGGCCGATGGCGCCAGGGCTATCAAGCGGCCATGTGGTACGTGATCGCCTGGCTGGTCATGCTCACTGGAGGACTCATCTACGCCCTGGCAGCATTCGGTTATCTCGCCGATTTCCTTGCCCGCGAAGCACTGATGCAGGTCGTGGTGGGTGGCCAGGTGGTTCTTCTGAACTACGCCATGGTGCAACGCTGGCGCCTGTTGAATGAGAAGCTGCTCGCGGTGGAGCATTCCGCTCGCACCAACCTCGAGTTAAAGGTCCACGAGCGCACGTCACAGCTTCGTAACACCATGCGAGAACTGGAAAAAGCCAACCGCCAGTTGGCCGCACTCAGCCTGAACGATGCTTTGACTGGTCTGCAGAATCGGCGTCACATGGACAACATCCTCCCGGAGCTCTGTGCCGAGGCACGTCGGACCGGGCATCCCCTCACTATTGTTCTGCTCGACGCCGACCACTTCAAAACCATCAACGACACCTGGGGCCACAGTTTTGGCGATACCTTCCTGCAACTGATTGCAGACATTCTCACCCGCCACACCAAGCGCCCGAGAGATGTGGCTATCCGTTTTGGCGGAGAGGAATTTGCACTGCTGCTGCCTGGAACCGGCACGGAAGGCGCAAGCCAGCTCTCCGAATCGATTCTTCAAGCCATTGAGTCGACTTCTCTGGTCAGCCCGGACGGAGCCTCGGCCCGGATTACCGTCAGCGCCGGTGTGGCTGCACTGAGCCCGGGCGAAGACAAAGACAGCCTGTTCAAGCGCGCGGACGATGCTCTTTATCGGGCCAAAGCAGAAGGACGGAATCGGATCATCGTCTCTGATCACACCCCAATAGACGAGGCCTGAGCCTGGCTCAGATTGTCCACAAAGGCCCTGGCGTGCCGTGCGGCATCGGCAATCAGGGCCGGCTGACTACTTTGTTGGCGGGCCAGCGGCTGGAAATCGTGATTACCACCCGTCAACCACTCAACCCGCACCCTATCCCAGGTTTCGGGATACCCGGCCAGCTCCTCGAATTTCCCAAACGGGTCCCGGGTGCCCTGCACAACCAGCATAGGACAGTGCAGCGAAGCAAAGTGTTCCGTGCGCCACTTATCCAGGCGACCGGGCGGATGGAAGGGATAACCAAACCCCACCACCCCGGCAAGGTCCGACCGTTCACTGGCCAACACACTGGCTATCCGACCTCCCATGGACTTACCACCGACCAGCACCGGGCAGTCATCATTCACTTCCCGCCGAACCTGATCGACCACCTCGGAAAAACATTCCAGCAGCCGGGGCTGACGGTCCGGCGGTCTCTTACGGCCATCCTCGCGCCGTTTCTGCATGTACGGAAACTCAAAGCGCACCGTCGAAATACCATTAACTTCAAGCGCCTGTGCGAGATCTTCCATAAAGGGTGAGTCTGCCGGCGCGCCGGCACCGTGAGCCAGCACCAAGACAGGACCGAATCCGGCCCCAAAACTTTTCGTTTTAATCAAATCCACTGAATTCACCTTCCGGTTTGAAGCAACTATCATTGCAACTCAGGTAGCGGTATCTACGCCAATCAAACTGCCCCCCACGGTGCCTTATGAGGGGTGCCATGTTGCTGATTCCGGCGCCTTTGAGAGGGTTTTGGAGTTGACCTGAGTCATTGCAAAGCGCTCATGCTTTCTCCATACTTGCGCCCGCATATTTTTCACTTGAAACCCATTGGTAAGGCTATGAGCACAGTAAATGCAAACCTGACTTACAACTACAAGGTGGTGAGACAATTCGCCATCATGACGTTGGTCTGGGGCATTGCAGGCATGGGCATGGGCGTTCTGATCGCGTCCCAACTTGTCTGGCCAACAATGAACCTGGACATGCCCTGGACGCACTTCGGTCGTCTCCGCCCGCTTCACACTAATCTGGTTATCTTCGGATTCGGTGGTTCGGCGTTGTTTGCTACTTCCTACTATGTCGTCCAGAGGACTTGTCAGGCAAGGCTAATCTCAGACAGCCTGGCTGCATTTACCTTCTGGGGCTGGCAGGCGATTATGGTCGCCGCAATCATCACCCTGCCTCAAGGCCTTACCTCCTCGAAAGAGTACGCGGAGCTTGAATGGCCCATCGACATCGCCATTGCGGTGGTGTGGGTTTCCTACGCGCTGGTCTTCTTCGGCACTGTGATGAAGCGCAGCAGCCCGCATATCTACGTGGCGAACTGGTTCTACGGTGGCTTTATCATCACCGTTGCCATCCTTCACATCGGCAACAATCTGGCACTACCAGCCAGCGCTTTCAAGTCCTACTCCGCTTACGCCGGCGTGACCGATGCGATGATGCAGTGGTGGTGGGGTCACAACGCGGTAGGCTTCTTCCTGACCGCCGGTTTCCTCGGCATGATGTACTACTTTGTGCCCAAGCAGGCCAACCGCCCGATATACTCCTATCGTCTGTCGATCGTGCACTTCTGGGCACTGATCGCAACCTACGTATGGGCTGGTGGTCACCACCTGCACTACTCGGCACTGCCTGACTGGGCCCAAACAGCTGGCATGGTTATGTCCCTGATTCTGCTGGCACCGTCCTGGGGTGGCATGATCAACGGCATGATGACGCTCTCGGGCGCCTGGCACAAACTGCGCACCGATCCAATCCTGCGCTTCCTGGTGGTCTCTCTGTCGTTCTACGGCATGTCCACTTTCGAAGGCCCGATGATGGCGATCAAAACGGTGAACGCACTGTCTCACAACACTGACTGGACCATCGGCCACGTGCACTCTGGTGCCTTGGGCTGGGTAGCCATGATCAGTATCGGCGCCATCTATCACCTGGTTCCGAAGCTCTGGGGTCTGCAATCCATGTACAGCGTTGGCCTGATCAACGTGCACTTCTGGCTCGCAACCGTCGGTACCGTGCTGTACATCGTTGCCATGTGGGTGAACGGCATCATGCAGGGCCTGATGTGGCGCGCAGTCAACGAAGACGGCACCCTGACCTACAGCTTTGTTGAATCACTGGAAGCCTCCTACCCGGGTTACTTCGTTCGGTTCATCGGTGGCGCCATCTTCCTCACCGGTATGCTGGTAATGGCTTACAACACCTACATGACCGTTCGCCAGAAAGATGCGATTGCCCAGGATAATGCTGTGGCTCAGGCGGCGTAAGGGAAGAGAGAGACCAGATGAAACACGAAATAGTTGAAAAGAACCTCGGTCTGATGATCGTCCTGATCATCCTGACCATCAGCGGCGGCTTTCTGGTTGAGGTGGTTCCCCTGTTCTTCATTCAGGAGACTAATGAGCCGGTAGAGGGCCTGGAGCCCTACTCCGCTCTGGAACTTGAAGGGCGGGACATCTACATCCGCGAAGGCTGCCACGTCTGCCACACCCAGCAGATTCGTCCGTTCCGGGCGGAAACCGAGCGCTATGGCCACTATTCCGTGGCCGGTGAGTTCGTATATGACCGTCCATTCCTGTGGGGCTCCAAGCGCACTGGCCCTGACCTGGCCCGTGTTGGCGGCCGTTATTCAGATGCCTGGCAGCGCCAGCATCTGTATGACCCGCGCAGCGTTGTGCCTGAGTCAAACATGCCGGCCTTCCCCTGGCTGTTCGAAGATCGGGTAGACCACACCAGGACCGCAGACAAGATGGAAACTCTGCAGACACTTGGCGTGCCCTACACCGACGAACAGATTGCGAACGCAGCGTCGCAAGTGGAAGGTAAATTTGAAATCGAGGCTCTGGTCGCGTACCTGCAACAGCTGGGTACTGTGATTTCAGACAAGCGGTGATCCCGATGGATATGAACGAGTTACGCGGTATCCAAACGATTCTGGTCATGATCGCATTCTTGGGCATTGTCTGGTGGGCCTACAGCGCCCACCGCAAAAAAGCCAATGATGAGGCAGCACATCTGCCGTTCGATGACGACGATGTGGAAAAGCGTACTCTCGAACAGGAAAAAACGGAGAAGAAACAATGAGTACCTTTTGGAGCCTCTGGATCAGCGTGATCGTGCTCGGTACGATTTTCGGCTGTGTATGGCTGCTGTGGGCTACCCGCAAAAGCCAGACCACCG
Source organism: Marinobacter alexandrii (assembly GCF_005871205.1). Lineage (GTDB taxonomy): Bacteria > Pseudomonadota > Gammaproteobacteria > Pseudomonadales > Oleiphilaceae > Marinobacter > Marinobacter alexandrii. The sequence goes on from NZ_SWKM01000015.1 coordinate 305,824, forward strand.
ATACCGAGACTGACCGTACCACCGGCCATTCCTTCGATGGAATCGAGGAATACGACAACCCGCTGCCGAAATGGTGGTTCTATCTGTTCCTCGCGACCTGTGTGTTCTCGCTGGGATACCTGGTCCTCTACCCGGGCCTTGGTAACTTCCAGGGTATCCTGGGCTGGTCCTCAACGAACCAGTGGGAAGCAGAAGTCGCCGAAGCAGAAGAGAAGTATGGTGAAATTTACGCCCAGTTCGGCGACACCCCGGTAGTAGAGTTGGCCAACAACGACGACGCCCTGAAAATCGGTCAGCGCCTGTATGCCAACAACTGCCAGGTTTGCCATGGCTCAGCGGCCCGCGGCCAAATCGGCTTCCCCAACCTGACCGACGACGACTGGCTTTATGGCGGCACGCCGGACGCCATCCTGAACACCCTGCACAATGGGCGTATGGGTGCCATGCCGGCAAAAGGTGTCATGCCCAACATGACCGGCGAGCAGGTGGATCAGGTGGTTAACTACGTGCTCAGCTTCAGCGGCCGAGAAAAGGACGCCGAAGCCGCCAAAGCTGGCGAAGCCGTTTTCGCCCAAGGCTGTGCTGCCTGCCACGGCGCAGATGCCAAAGGCAATCAGGCGGTCGGTGCGCCCAACCTGACGGATAACGTCTGGCTGTACGGCTCCACTTACGAGTGGATCAAGGAAACAGTACTCTATGGTCGCCAGAATCAGATGCCGGCTCAAAGCGGCCGTCTGACTGAAGACCAGATTCAGATACTCGCGGCCTACGTATACAGCTTGTCCAACTGAGTTAACCGGCCGGAGCGCTAGCTCCGGCCTGGTCTTTTCCAGCCTGAGTCCTGCTTGTCCGGGCCCAGCCTAGAACAGATCGGCAGGCCCTCAAAGCCTGCTTCGGGCTTTACCCTTTCATCGGGAGGTTTCGATGAGCAGTGAGATTCCGGTCAAACAAATTGACCCATCTTCTGACCCCTCCGATAACAACAATAAACCCGGAAGCGTTGAACTCTACGCCAGTCGCAAGAAGATTTATGTCAAAGAGGTAAAAGGCTTCTTTCAGCGCATCAGGAATGTCAGCCTGTTGCTCTTGATGGGAATGTATTTTCTGTTTGTTTGGCTCACGCTAGACGGCCAGCCCCTCATCCTGTTCGATCTGCCGGCACGGGAATTCCACCTTTACGGAATGACCTTCTACCCCAAGGACTTCATCCTGCTCTCAGGGATGCTGATCATCTCGGCCTTTGGCCTGTTTTTTATCACAACCCTGTTCGGCCGGGTCTGGTGCGGTTACACCTGTCCACAAACCGTGTGGACCTTCATTTTCATGTGGGTGGAAGAACGCATCGAAGGCAGCCGAAATAAACGCATGAAACTGGACCAGGCGCCCGGGTCCGGTAGCAAATTGTTCAAGAAATCCGCCAAGCACACGGTGTGGATGCTGATAGCCCTGGCCACCGGCCTGACCTTTGTTGGCTACTTCTACCCCATCCGCGAGCTGATTGCCGACATCTTCACGTTGCAGGCTAATGGTTGGGCCTATTTCTGGGTCGCTTTCTTTACCGCCGCCACATACCTCAATGCCGGCTGGATGCGTGAGCAGGTTTGCCTGTACATGTGCCCTTACGCCCGCTTCCAATCGGTCATGTTCGATCCCGACACCCGGGTGGTGTCCTACGACCCCAACCGGGGTGAACCCCGTGGCGGGCGCAAGAAAGGTGTCGATCCGGCTGAGGCTGGCCTGGGTGATTGCATTGACTGCGGTCAGTGTGTCCAGGTCTGCCCCACCGGCATCGACATTCGCGATGGCCTGCAATACGAGTGTATTGGCTGCGCGCTGTGCATCGATGCCTGTGATGAAATCATGGACAAAATGGACTACCCCAGAGGCCTGATCCGTTACACTACGGAGAATGAACTTGAGGGCAAACCATCCAAGCTTCTGCGCCCGAGGACATTCGGCTACGGTGCGGCCTTGCTGCTCATGATGAGCGCGATCGTATTCACCATCGCCACCCGCGTTCCGGCCCAACTGGACGTGCTCCGGGACCGTGGGGCGCTATACAGCTTCAATGGCCAGGGCCGCATTGAAAACTCCTACACCCTGAAAATTGCCAACATGACCGAGGTACCCCAGACCTTCGTACTGTCCGTCCGGGGCCTGGAAGACATCCAGATTCTGACTCAGACCTCGGTGACGGTTCAGAGCGGCGAGAACAGATCGCTCCCAACTGTTGTCGATATGCCACCGGAATCGATCAGTCAATCCAACAATGAAATCTTCTTCCGCGCGCAATCGGAAACGGACGAGACGCTGATACTGGAAACTGAGAGCCGATTTGTCGGTCCAACGCGCTGACCAATGGAATGCGCAGCGACCACCCCCTGTTTTTATGAGAACGAATGATATGACTGAACAAGCCCCGATAGCCCCCTGGTATCGCCAACCCTGGTTCTGGTTTCTGACCATTTTCCCACTGGCGGCGATAGTCTGGTGCATCACTATGATCATCGTGGCATTGAACCTCGACGATACCATGGTCACGGACGACTACTCCAAGGAAGGCCGTGGTATCAACCTGCAGATTGCACGGGATCAAAAGGCGGCGGATCTGGGCATGGTGGCCGAACTGGCATTCGACCAGCGCACCATTGCCCTGGATCTCACTACCGCTGAGGGCCCGGCGGAGTTTCCCTACCTGATCCTGAACTTGTTCCACCCGACGTTAGCCGACCGCGACAGAACCGTGCAGTTCCAGAAGGTCGGCACCGGGCAATACCGGGGCAACATACTTGAGGACCTGGATGGACGCTGGTACTACGATCTGCGCGGTCCAGAGAACGATTGGCGCCTGAAAGGCGAGGCCTGGCTTCCGGCTGAGAACGGTCTGACCGTGAGCTCAGAAGGTACCGTTCAAGAGTGACCCGAGAGTGCTTTCACTGCGGTGAGCTGGCGCCGGGCAGCCCGGCCATTACCCTTGATCTCCGGGGCCAGGTCCGGCACTTCTGCTGCCAGGGTTGCAAGGCGGTTTGTGAAACCATCCATCAGGAGGGACTGACCGGGTTTTATGACATCCGCACCGAACCCGCTGCTACCCCACGTGAGCTGGCACGTTCGGAACTGGAGCGCATTCGGGAGCTGGACCACCCCCTGATCCAGAACACCTTTGTGACGCCGGTAAAAGCCGGTCAGGAAGCCCAGCTATTGATCGGTGGGATCACCTGCGCCGCCTGCATCTGGTTACTTGAAAATCACATGAAGCAGCAGCCCGGCGTGCTCACCTTCACCGTCAATCACACCACGCAACGCGCCCGACTGGTGTGGGCACCGGATCAGACCCGGCTGAGTGATCTTCTGATTGCCATTCATCGGTTGGGCTATACCGCCCGCCCCTATCAGCCCGATGAAGCCGAGCAGATGTTGAGAGCCGAGCATCGCTCCATGCTGATCCGGCTGGTACTGGCGGGCATCGGGTCGTTCCAGAGCATGATGCTGGCGTTCCCGCTGTACTTTGAGATGGTGAACGATCTCTCCCCGGATTTTGTCAGTTTCTTTCGTTGGTTCAGCCTTTTGATCGCCACGCCGGTGGTGTTTTACAGTGCGCGGCCATTCTTCAGTAACGCCCTACGGGACCTGAAGACACGACATCTCACCATGGATGTGCCGGTCGCAATTGCCATCGGCCTGGCCTACCTGGCCAGCGCCTGGGTAACCGCCTTTGGCGGCGAGGAAGTCTATTTCGAATCGGTGTGCATGTTCACCTTCTTCCTGTTGCTGGGCCGCTACATTGAAGTTCAGGCCCGATTCCGGGCTGGACTGACCGGCAACGCCCTGGCCGGTTTCCAGCCCGGCGTCGCGGCCCGAGTGCGCGGCGAAAACGTGGACGTGGTGCCAACTCGCACCATAGAGCCCGGAGACATCATCCGGGTCCGTCCGGGAGAAACCCTGCCGGTGGACGGCGAAATCGTCAGTGGCCAATCCACGCTCAACGAAGCCGCATTAACAGGAGAATATCTGCCGGAACCCCGTAACCCCGGCGACCAGGTGCACGCCGGCAGTATCAACGGCGAACACCCTTTGGACATCCGGGTAACCAAGGCCGGCTCCCAGACCCGACTGTCGAGCATCATGCGGGTACTCGACCGGGTACAGTCCGAAAAACCGCCGGTCTCGCTGATGGCCGACCGGATGGCCGGCAAATTTGTTGCCCGGGTGCTGGTTCTGGCACCGATCGTTTGGCTTGGCTGGTGGCTGGCCGGTGCCGATAATGCCTTCGACATCACCCTGTCGGTGCTGGTAGTCACCTGCCCCTGCGCACTGTCACTGGCCACACCGACCGCCATTACCGCCGCCACCGTAAAGCTGCGCCGCCTCGGGTTTCTGCCAACTCGCGGTCACACCCTGGAATCCATGAATACCGTGGATACCGTTGTTTTCGATAAGACCGGCACCCTGACCCGCGGCGAATTGAACCTGGTCAACACCACCGTCCTGGGCAGTCTGGATGAGACCACCTGCCTGAAACTGGCCGCCGGGCTGGAAAAACACTCGGAACATCCGGTCGCACGGGTCTTCCACGATGGCTCATCGTCCGCGGTTGAACAGGTGCGCAACCATCTGGGCGGAGGCCTGTCCGGAAAACTCGGCGATCAGAACCTGTTCATCGGCCACCGGGACTTTGTCCAGGGCTTTGTCAGTGCGCCCGCGCCGGCATCACCGGGCGCCCCAGGCATGGAAATCTGGCTGGCCTCGGACAATGAATGGCTGGCCTGCTTCGCGCTGGATGACCAGCCCCGACCGGATGCGGCCCAGGCCATTCGTGAGCTGCAGGGCCTCGGTATTCGAACGCTGCTGCTCAGTGGTGACCGCTCCGGACATGTCAAGCAGGTGGCGCAAACCCTGGGCATTACGGAGGCCATCGGCCAAGCCTCGCCAGAACAGAAGTTGGAAATTTTGGAACGGCTTAAGGGCGAAGGCCGGCAGATCATGATGGTAGGAGACGGACTCAACGACCTGCCATCCATGGCGGGCGCCGGTATTTCCGTTGCCATGGGATCGGCTGCGGATCTGACCCAGTTGCACGCCGATGCGGTTCTGCTGAACGGCCAGCTGGTACAGCTGATCGAAGCCCTTAAAACCAGCCGCAGAACCCGCACGGTGATCCGTCAGAACCTGGTTTGGGCGCTGGTTTACAACGTTTGCGCCCTGCCGCTGGCTGCCGCTGGCATGGTGCCACCCTGGCTCGCCGCGATTGGCATGTCGATCAGCTCACTGATCGTGGTTCTGAACGCCCTTCGGCTTGGCAAAGCCTCCACCCAGCCCCAGCATCCGCATAATCCGGCGGTTGGCGCTCAGGTTGCGTCCTGATACCGTGCTGTAAACAGTTTTCGCGAGGTCTTACCGTGCAAATCGTTATGATTCTGGTCCCACTGGTCCTCATTGTCGTTGCCCTGGGTATCGTCCTGTTCTCCTGGGCAGTCAAGAACGGCCAGTATGATGACTTGGAAGGCCCGGCCCACCGGATCCTGTACGACGACGACAAGGACATGATCCCGGACGAAGCCCGCACCGACTTGCCGGTCAGGAACGGTGACGAGAAAACGGAGAATCCTGAACAAGAGTCCAAACCCGACACCGACGGGGATTCACCGAAACACCCATGAGCCCGGAACTCTACCTCAGTTATCCCAGCGCCCTTCTTATTGGCCTGCTCGGCAGTACCCACTGCCTGGGCATGTGCGGCGGCATCAGCGCATCGCTGTCCATGGCCCTGCCGGTCGGCAGCGGCTTCCGGTTCCGGCAATCATTGATGTTGTTGGCCTTCAATGTCGGGCGCATTGCCAGTTATGCCGTTATTGCGGCCGGTGTCGCTCTGCTGAGCACCTCCGCCGCCAACCAGTGGGCCGAGCTTGGCGGGCTGCTGCGAACCATCGCCGGGCTACTGTTGATCCTGATGGGCCTGTCGATGGCTCAATGGTGGCAGGGTATCCGTTACGTAGAGCGCATTGGCGCGCCAGTGTGGGCCAAACTGTCGCCGCTTACCCGCCGGTTACTGCCGGTCCGGCATCCGGGCCAGGCACTGGCGCTCGGCGTACTGTGGGGCTGGCTGCCCTGCGGCCTGATTTACAGCACCCTTGGGTGGGCCGCGCTGCAACCAACCGTTGGCTCGGCGGCGCTCACCATGGTGTTCTTTGGACTTGGCACTCTGCCATCCATGCTGGCAACCGGCTACGCGGCGGGCTGGATCAGGGGGTTGCAAGGTAACCAGTTATTCAGGAAGGGAACGGCGGTCATGCTGATCGTATTCGGGCTGTGGACCCTGCCGCTGACTGCGTTTATGAGCCATTGACCGGATTACGCCAACCTGTCACGCACCCGGCCTGAACCACCGCCAGTCAAAGCCACGACGGCTAGATATTCAGCACGTCCAAACGACCGAAACTGGCCATATCTTCCGGCTCTGCTGACTGAACGCCCTGGTCGTTTGCGCCCCTAATGTTGGAGCCTCTATTTTTGGAACCCCGACGCTCCCCTTCACGGAAATCGTACAGCTTGTTATCGGCAAGGTGCGACGGTTCAACGTTACACAGGGCGCGGAACATGGTTTCCAGACGGCCCGGGTGCTGTTTGTCCCAACTCTGGAACATGTCCTTGATGACCTGGCGCTGCAGGTTCTCCTGCGAGCCACACAGGTTGCAGGGGATGATCGGGAATTCCCTCAGTTCTGCGTAGCGGGCAATGTCTTTCTCCCGGCTGTACGCCAACGGACGGATGACCGTGTTGCGTCCGTCATCACTGTGCAGAACCGGGGGCATGGATTTCATTTTACCGCCGTAAAACATGTTCAGGAACAGGGTTTCCAGCAGGTCATCACGGTGGTGACCCAGCGCGATCTTGGTCACGCCGTGTTCCTCAGCAAAATTATAGAGAATGCCGCGGCGCAGCCGGGAACAGAGACCACAGGTAGTTTTCCCCTCGGGGACCTTTTCCTTAACAATGCTGTAGGTATCTTTTTCTATGATGTGATACTCGATACCCAGCGCGCTCAGGTATTCCGGCAATACTTCTTCCGGAAATCCTGGCTGTTTCTGGTCGAGATTGACGGCGATCAGGTCAAACGAAACCGGAGCACTCTTCTGCAGGGCCAGCAGAATATCCAGCATGGCGTAGGAATCTTTGCCACCGGACAGGCAGCACATCACCTTGTCGCCAGCCTCAATCATGGAAAAATCGGCTATCGCCTGTCCGACGTCATGGCGCAGGCGCTTTTGCAGCTTGTTGAGTTCCAGTTTTTGGTGGCGCTCAGACTCAGCGCTCTGACCTTGTTCGGAACGGGCGATCATAGCTTCGGACATACCAACAACATTCATCAAATTAGTGAACGCAGAATTATACGCATCAGAGGGATCGAGTGACAGCAGCGCTTCCCTGAGAGCCTCGACTCCCCTACCATTGAACCATGAAAGATTCGACTTCAATGACTGCCCAGGCGGACAGTGACGGCCATTATGATGACGGCTTTCTGGGCCAACACATTCAACATCTGTTGGTGGCAGTAGAGCACGAGTTGCGCCGTGCCCCCGAAGGCATCAGTGAAATGGCGTTGATCAAGGCCTTGCAGCGCCCGCCCTGGCAACTGATCGGTGAAGTCTGTTACCACGATCCGGAGAAGCTGTATCCGGTTCATTTCCTGTTGTTTCATACCCTGTATCGGCTACGGGACCAGTTGGTTGAAGCCGGTGAAAGTCTGCAGATATCGCCACTGGGAATCCACCTGACCCTGGAAGACATTGTCGGCGGCCATGGCTTGCCTGACGAACCGGACCAACTACGGGCCTTTTATCTGGACTTGTCCCAGTACCGAATGCCAGAAGATGCGATTCAGCAGATGATGGATGACTTCTGGTCGGGTCGGCCCATCTCAGGGCCGGACTCGGAAGAGGTTCTGGCGGCTGCGCAGGAGCTGGGATTCAATGAAGTGCCCGGGAATTTTCTGGAGGTGAAACAGCGCTTCCGGCGCGCCGTCATGCACGCGCACCCCGACCGCGGCGGAGATACCCAGGGCATTCAGGTCCTGAACGAAGCATTTTCCGTGCTCAAGGCCTATTTCAGAAGCCCCGGCTAGCAGCACTCACGTAATCCTGTATTCACGATCCAAACGTCACAATCGAAAGGATGAATAGTTCATGGTAAGACGAACACTGCTGAGCTTTGCATTGAGCTTCGTTGCGCTTCCCGCGCTCGCCGATCTGGTGGTGCTCCAGTATCACCACGTCAGCGATTCCACGCCGTCCTCCACCAGTACCTCGGTGTCGCTGTTTGACGCTCAGATGGACATGATTGCGGATCTGAAGCTGGAAGTGGTGCCACTGCAAGCGGGCACCGAGCAGGCACTGGCCAGGGCTGAGGCTGACGGAGGGAACGACGAGCCCAATCAGTTGGCCATTACCTTTGATGACGCCTATGACTCGGTCTACGCCACCGCCGCACCGATACTTTCGTCCATGGACTACCCGTACACCGTTTTCGTCAACACCGAAGCCGTCGGACGCCACGGTTATATGACCTGGGAACAGCTGGCCGAGTTGGAACAACGGGACGGCGTTACCATTGCCAACCACAGTGCCGACCATGGCCACCTGGCCCGAAAGCCCGGCGAAACCGCCGAGCAGTGGAACAGCAGAATCGACCGCAGCCTGGACGCCGCTCAAGCCACGCTTGCGGAAAAACTCGGAACGGAAGCACCCTTATTTGCCTATCCCTATGGGGAGTTTGATGCCGCGCTGGAAGCAAAACTGGCTGAGCGGGATTGGTACGGCTACGGGCAGCAATCCGGCCCTATCGGCGAGAGTTCCAGTGCGACCCGGTTGCCACGATTCCCGATGGCCAACGCGTACGGTCAGTTGAACGGCCTACCGGACAAATTGCAAAGCAAGGCATTTCCGGTGTCCGCGGAAGAATTACCTGATGGCGTCATGACCAACAATCCGCCCGTGCTTACCTTTGCGCTGCCCTCTTCCATGAAGGCGTCCAGGCTGACCTGCTTCGCTTCTGGCCAGGGCCGCATCGACATCAACGTGGAGGATGGTGAGGTTCGGGTGCAGGCACCGGATGCCTTCAACAGCCGGCGTCTGCGCTACAACTGCACCCATCCGGCCGGCGGCGGTCAGTTTTACTGGCTGTCTCACCAATGGCTTGACCCCCAGCAGCCCGAAGACTGACCCCAGGGGGTCAGTCCTGCTCCACCATCTTCAGCCCCACTTCGCCTTGGGCGACGTGGGCAATGACCTTCGGTTTTTTTCCGGCGCCGGTCTCAATCACGGTTTGACCAGCAAGGTCCGAACTTCGGGTGTATAGAACAACCCAACGCTCGCCCTGGCCGGGAAAAACCGGCACCCAGGCTTCCAGAAAGCCCCGTCGACTCCAGGTTTCCGGCTCATAGGGGGTGACAAGATCGGTGACCAGGCGCACGGGTTCAAAGTCCCGGTCCAGAAACGCCAACGAAGGAACGAAGACGCCATTTCGGGCGTAGGATCGAAGCCGCATGATGAAATCCGGCCGCTTCGCCACGCTAGCCAGGTCAATCATCTGATAGCGACTGGTTCCCGTCAGAAAATTGTGGGTAGGCGACTGATCGGTAACATTGACCCCAAACTCCCTGCCTTGCTGCCATTCCACCGCGTCCCGAGTCTCCAGGCCCAGACAGCAGAACTCGCGGAATCGTTCAAAATAATCTCCACCCACTTCAATACCCAGGACCGCGTAGGCGTCGAGATTGCCCTGGTTCGTTGACTGGGCTGGCTTAAGGTCGGAGCCACTGTGGTAAACACTCGCGGGGGTAAGTTCGATGGGCGGAGGCACCAGGCCCTTCTCTTCATCACTGCGGGTATCCGGCCTGAAATAGCTGACCCGGACATTGCCTTGGGCATCCCGCCAGGTGAAATAGGGTTGGCGTTCGCCCGGGCGGACATAGCCGTCTTTCGCCAGCTCGTTGGCGTCCGGATAATTTTCCAGAGTGAACTCGGTCTCTTCGACTTCTGACAGGCCAGCCATTCCAGCCTCCATTGCGGGCGCCTCGGCAGTACTGGATTCAGGTGTTTCTGGCTGCCCACCGTGAGGGGCATTCGGTGCTGGCTCCTCTGCCTGTTTCTGGACGGAGGTGGCAACAATCGGTGAATAACGCACCCGCCCCTGCTCGTCCACCCAGGTGTAATAGCCCTCCCGTTCGGACACGGTAGAACCACCCACCTGGCAGCCGCCGAGCAAGGTCGCCAAACCCCAAATCATTGCGATTGTTGCCAACGTGCGCATGGTCATGGTGAACGGGTACCCCGATGTTGCGCGAGCCAATCAGAACTTGGTGCGGAAACTGAGGCCGGCCATAACAACCCGAAGCGAGGTCTTCACGTCGAGCCCGGCATAGGGGTTGTAGATAATGTTAGTGATGTTGTCACAGTTTAGGTTACAGCTGGTGTCGGCTGGAATGGTTTCAATGGAATGCAGATAGCTCAGGTTCATGTCGATCTCGGTGTCCTTATCCCAGCGATACCCCATCCCGATACTGTAAAGATTAGCGCCACCGAAGGGCGCCATGATGGAGCGCTGATCGTCCGGGATGACAGAGTCACGGATTTCCACTCCCGCCCTCAGGTCCAGCCGCGAAGACGCATGGAACTCGGCACCAAAGGCCCAGTTCCACTGGCTTTTGAAGCCCAGGGGCAGCCGAAGAGTGTTTGAAGTGGCGTTATCCGGAGAGAGAATCTTGGCGGCGTTCAGGAATTCCAGGTTGCGGTCGAAGCGGAACACAAACGCATCCCACTGGGCGTAGTCGGTCCAGCCAATGTCAGCATTAAGAGTCAGTTTTGGGTGCACATCCACACTGATGCCAGTCTGGAAATGCTGGGGGTACACCAGGTCCATGCTGACATTGCCAGCCTCCCTGGGGGCGCCGGATGGCAGACTGAGAATGGCGGAGGTGATGGCACCCAGCACCGAGCCATTGAGCCCCTGCCAAAACCCCGACCAGTCATCGGTGTACTCGATTTCAAAGCTGCCTTTGAGATTCATGTCGGCTTCGGAGGTGTAGCTGGCACCCCAGCTGAACCAGTCCGTGGGCTCCCACATCACGCCCAGGGCATAGGTGGGCGACAGAGTTTCCTGGACATTGATACTCAAGGCACCGATATCATCCCAGGGGCCGATGTTACCGCCACACAGCGCCAGCCATGGCTGCAGCGGCTCATCGCCGCTCTCGCAGTTGAAGGCGTCCTGCAGTATCTCGGCCACCCCCAGCAGCATGTTCGGTGCCCGCATGTACTGGTCGGCGGCGATGCCCATGTGGGACAGATGGATACCCGCTCCGACGGACCAGTGGTCGTTGATTTCATAGCCAATCGTGGGTGACAGGTAGGTAGTCCGCTGCAGCGCGGTCGCCTGCGGCTGGTACCGGCCCGGGTCGTCCTTGTCACGGTAAAAACCCGCCGCCAGAGGCAGATAGAAGGCATTACCAAAGGTGAGCTTGGAACCGGGCGGGTTGATGCTGATACCGGCCGAGGGTGCTACCGCAGGTCCCGGTGGTGCTCGAAGTATGCCGTAACCGGGCACATACAGGGCAACGTTGTTGGTGTGGCTGTGGGTGTTGGCGACCGGATCTCTCTGTCTACCCGTTAGCGGATCCGTTTCCAGGCCATCGATACCGAAAATCTCATAGCCATCCGGCGCGAAGAAATCGGCGTCGATGTCCAGATACACGTTCATCAGGGTGACTTCCAGCTGACGACCATCCAGCTTGGTGAGTCCCGCCGGGTTGTAATGGATCGCCATGATGCCTGGCGGATCAGCCGTCACCGCGTTACCCAACGCCAGTGCCTTCGGGTGAATGGTAAGGTTCTGTGCGAGCTGGGCCTCGGCACCACACGCGATGGTCGAGGCAATCAGGGCCGCAAGAATCTGCCTTTTGTGGCTGTTGTGTCCCATGAAGTCCTTCCCTTCCCGTAAAACGTCGACGGCACCAATCACTCTTTGAGGCCGGAGAAATTAATGGGCAGGGATACACCCAGGGAGAAGTCCGGGGCGTCCTCGGTCAAGCCAATACCAAGGCTGGTATTCACAATGGTGGTGTCACTGATCCGGGTGCCCAGCGACATACTCAGAAAGCCGGTCATCTGATCCTGGGCCACCGCCTCGTCACCATTGCTGAAGGTCAGTATCGTTTCGTCGTTGTAGCTGAGCTGTGCCGAGATACTGAGGGAAATGTCATAAGACAGGGAGTAGGCAAAACCGGCGGAACCGGACAGGCCAAAACCGGGATCCACCTTGATCAGCCGCCGGGCGCCACGGACCTGATCCAGACCGTCGACCTCAAAGTTGTAGGTCAGGCTCGTAGAGCCAAACACCACCACCGGATCCAGTACCTTGGAGAGGCTCAGGCCACCTGACAGGGAGTAATAACCACTGCCGGTGGATAGTTGCTCCTTGATATCGATTTCATATGGGCTCACGCCGGTCTTGGTGGTGAAGGTGCTGAACAGCGTGGTGGACATTTTTCCGGGCACATAGGCAAACGGCTGCCAACGCCCGGTAAAGGAAATATCTCCGAAGTCGTACACGGTGAGTTCGTCCTGGGAGTCGTATTTCACCACCAGCGGGACACGGGTACCGACAGTCAGGTTGTCCAGGAGGCCGTAGTCGTAGGCAAAAGCATTGGTGAAGTTGTGAGTGGCCGAGGGGACCACATCCAGATTCTCCACCGAATTGTCCGAAATGCTCAAATCAATACGCTGGTCAGCGGTATAGGAGTAATCAAACGAATAGGTCAGGGAGTGAATCCCTTTCTTCTGCAGCGAGTAGTTCTTTTCGGCAGCCTGGAACACCTCCTCGAGCTGGCGGGATGAATCCTCATCGCCCTCCTGCTTGGCCAGGGCCTCCCGCGCCTGGTCCACATTTCCTTCCTGCGCCAGGGCCATGCCCGGAAGCAATCCTGCCGTGGAAACAAGGATAACGCCTCGCGCAAACCAACGATTCATCCTGACTCCCTTATTTTATTTTTGGTTTCCTGGCCCAGGTAGGACCCCGGAAATTAGTTGCGACGGTAGTGCAGCTGTTTTCTTGTGTTTTCAACACTGCCATCGGGATTGTTTTTTTGGCGTTCCAGCAAGTTCTGGATTCGTCTTTCGGTGGCCTCGTGAAAGGCCGGAATTCGGTCCAGTGCCAGCAAGGTCATGGTCTGGTCGTCAACGAAGCGCAGGTCTTCCTCTTTCAGTTCGAGGTTGTCCAGTGGCTTGTCACTGCCCGGGAAGACAATGAACAACACGTTGTCGTCCCACTTGTCCTCAAACTCCGCCAGTAGGAAGGAAATATTCCCCACCGACGGATCGGCCAGGTACACCCGGCCATCCCGAATGGTTCGCAGCACCACAAAATGCTTGAATCCGGCATGATTGATCGGAACGATGGCGGGGTGGTCCAGATCCTTCAGGTCATCAATCGACGCCCGGAAGCCGCCGGAGGGATAACCCAGCGCAGTAACGAGGCGCTTCATATCCAGCATCGAGAAGGCACGGCGCTCAACAATGCGCTCGCTTTCTCCGTAATGGAGCAGGCCTTCCATTACCTGTCGCTCTGACAGGCTTCGCCCGAGGTAGAAATTCAGCACCGTGGTGAGTGCGGCACTGCCGCAGCTGTAGTCGTAGGCCTGGCGCACGATATTCCGATACTTCTGTTCCACCAATGGCTCTACCCGGGTATCGAAACGCAACAACACCGGCCCAGAGTCCACATCCTGCTCGATAACCACGCTGCCCTTTTCAAACGGCTCCACCACAGTGGCTTCCTGCACCATGGTGAATGTAAGAATGGATCCGGCGAGCACCAGCAGCATGTCAGACGAAGTCCCTGTTTTTATTGGTCATAACAATTTCGGGTTACACGTTGTTACGGTAAGATACCGAAAAGACCCCGCCCTGAAAGATAACTGTGCCTCAAATCTGTAGCCGCAGGCGCCGCCTCGTAAATCCGTTGTGAGAACTGGTTCAAGGCTTGGTTGGTGACCGCGCCATTAGTTGACGTCAACGGCCAAAGCGGGTATCAACGCGGATGGGTTTTCCACTTCCAGATGTAGATCCTGATGACAACAACATTGAATCCGGGACTGACTACTTTCATCGCCGCCAAAAACGCGATCCCACAGGCACCCACCGCACTGTTACCGCGGGAAGCGTTTAACGATTTCCTGCAGGGGCTGGGGCCGGTCAAGTTATTGCTGGTGCACGCACCGGCCGGGTATGGCAAGACCACGACGGTAGCCGAACGACTCCAAGCTCTGGAGCTGAAATCCGCCTGGTACAGGCTTGAGGCTAGCGATAACGATCCGGCTCGTTTTGGCAGCTATCTGGCCAATGCCCTGAATCTCACCACCGAGGGCGGCTGCCAGAATACTCTTCAGAGCCTCACGGATACTGGCTTTGAAAGCCTCGAGGCCCTGGTGACCAACCTTCTGGCGGAGTTGGCTCCAGCGGATGAGCCGTTATTCCTCGTGCTGGACGACTACCACCTGATTACCAATCCGGAAATCCACGACGCCATCCGTTTTTTGCTTCGGCACCTTCCTGCCAACCTGTACCTGGTGCTGCTAAGCCGAACCTTACCGCCGATTGGTGTGGCCCAGCTCCGGATGCAAGGATTGTTGGCCGAAATTACCAGCCGGGACCTGGCCTTCGGTGCCGATGAAGCCCAGGCGTACCTGGAAAAACGCTTACCGTTCGAACTGTCTCGTGAGAGCATCGAGCGCGCCGTGCGCCGAGTCGAAGGCTGGATTTCAGCACTGCAACTGTTATCGACCTCAGCCCCCACCAGTCAGGATTTCAGCGACTTCGTGGATCAACTGGAGTATGGCAACCAGCACATTTTCGACTATTTTGACGAACTCGTCGGCCAGGATCTGAGCGACCAGCAACGTACCTTCCTGTTGCGAACCAGCATCCTTGATCGGTTCAACGCCGGCATGGTGATGCGGGTGATGGATGATACCGATGGCCAGTCGCTGCTCAGCAGCCTGCTGTCCATGGGACTGTTCATTGCACCGGTCGATCCCTCGGCGCTCTGGTTTCGGTACCACCCGCTGTTCTCGGTATATCTGCGTCATCTGCTGACCTGCACCACCAGGGAAAACCAGCGCGAGCTGCACCAACGTGCCACGGACGCCTGGTTGGAACTGGATGATGCCGAAGAGGCTGCCAGGCACGCGGTGGCCGCCGAGGATCCCGAGCGGATTAACCGGGTGCTCGGCCTGCACGGCCGCAAGTTTTTCACCGAGGGCCAATTTACCCTGTTGCAACGCTGTCTTGATGCGCTGTCCCAGGACCAGATTGCCCAGGATCCGACCCTGACCCTGCTACGGGCCTGGGTCGCGCAGGGGCAGTACAAATTTGATGAAGTGGAAAACTGGCTGTCTGCCGCCGAAAACCGGTTGCAGGCCTCCATGAGCGAAGACACACAAAAAGCCGTGCACGGTGAGTTCAGCGCCATACGCGCCCAGGTTGCGATGAACTACGGCGACGGCGACCGGGCACTTACTCTGGCCCGGGAGGCGATTGAACAGGAAGCCCGCTTCCTTCCGACATCCCGGGTCGCGGCGGCATCGGTGATTGGTGAGGCCCTGTTTGTAAAGGGCGAACTTGAAGAAGCGCTGGCCCGCATGCAGGACACCGAGCACCTGGCCCGGGCTCACCAGGCCCACCAAAATGTCCTGTGGGCACTGTGCCAGCAAAGTGAGATCAGTGTGGCCATGGGCCTTCTGCAAAAGGCCTATAACATTCAGGAGCGGGCTTTCCAGTACGCCGAGGACAACCAACTCAACCATCTTCCGATACTTGAGTTCCTGTTCCGGATCCGAAGCCAGATCATGTGGGAGTGGCACCACCTGGAGAGCGCCGAACGTTGCGCCCTACAGGGCATCGAGATCCTAGAAGCCCAGGGCGAGCGTTGGTACGTACAGAGCTACACGTCCCTGGCCAAGGTGGCTCACGCCCGTGGGCGCCAAAGTCTGTGCGCCGATTACATCGGCAAAATTCAGAAGATGCTGGCCGCCGGCGACTACCACCTGGACTGGGTCGCCAACGCTCATGCGACCATGCTGTCCTACTGGGATGCCGTCAGGGATCAGGAATCGATTCAGCGCTGGTTAACGGCGGCACCACCCTGCGACCCGGCCAGAGCCACCAACCACTTTCACCAGTGTAACGGTCGTAACCGTGCCCGCGCTCTGATGAGTCTGGGGCGACTGCAAGAAGCGAAGCCGCTGCTGGAATCCCTGACCAGGGTTGCCGAACACTATGGCCTGAAAACCGACCAGAACCGCAATCACATTGGTCTGGCCTACCTTCACTGGCAGTTGGAGGACCGTGAGCAAGCCCTTGAACAAATGACCCTTGCCCTTCAGCAGGCCAGTACCACCGGTGCCGTGGGCAGCTTTCTACGGCTAGGTAAGGTTCTGATTGTTATCCTGAAGGCGCTGATCAACGAAGAAGCCATCGACGGCATGGAACTGCAGCGGGCGGAACGGCTCATTCAGCTGGCCCAACAGCAACGGGACTTCAGCCGGGCTATCCGGATTTCACTGGACGAGGCGATCATCCAGGACATCATCGATCGGCCGGACGTTCCCGAGCTGATCCGAACCTCGCCGCTCACCCGACGGGAGTGGCAGATCCTGAGCCTGATTCACGCCGGGCTATCCAACGATCAGATAGCGGAACACCTGAAAGTGGCCTCCACCACGGTGAAAACTCACATCCGAAGCCTGTACCAGAAGCAGAATATCAGCCACCGGTCCGCGGCTATCGAACTGGCCAAGGATCTGCTGAGCAAGATTCAGGGCGAATAGACCTCTCAGGCTCACGCTTGAGAGGCTTCTTTGGTCGATAATGGTGCTCAGGTGCGGGCGAGTGCTGCAAGCTGACGATCCTGTACCCGCCCCAGCAGAACCAGGGCAAGGATGGCACCGGACAGCGCCCACGCCATATCTGACTGGGTATCCCAGACATAGCCCTGGGTGCCCAGGAACGCCTCGGCGGCCTCGTCGCTGAGGAGCGCGACCCACCATTCGATCAGCTCGTAAAAGGCACTCACCGCCAGACAGAAACAGACAATAAAAAACGACGGCCAGCCCCGCCGGGCAAACACCTCGAACCGAATCACCAGTTCCCGTGCGATCAGCGCGGGCACAAACCCCTGGGCAAAATGCCCAAGCTTGTCGTAGTTATTGCGTTCCCATCCCAGCCACTCACTCAACCGATCGAACAATGGTACCTCGGCATAGGTGTAGTGGCCTCCGACCATAAGAATGATGGCGTGCGCCAGGATCAGCCAATACACCATGGGCGTCAGTGGAAAGCGCAGGTAACACCAGGCCACCAGTACAAACCCGATAACCGCTGGCAACACTTCGAGGGCCCAGGTGGCCCGATCTTTGGGAGCAATTGCTGACCAGATCAGTACCGCAAGAAAAGCCAAAGCCCAGATCAGGGCTGGCAAGGATCTAGATGTCATGTTTCTTCCACATGGGTAACGATAGTGGCGCTGATGCAATTCAGCGCATCGGCGGCGCAGATATCAATCACTGGTTGCCGGCAGGAATTGTCCGAACCCCATCTCCCTACCCAGCTCAGGTTGCAGTTTTTCATCGGTCACTGCCGGGCGGCCATTGATTAGCACGTGTTTCACGCATCCCGGCACCCGGTTTACCATGCGATCAAGCCCGAAGTTTTCCATCTCGGCCCAACTCACCTGCTCCAGATCCTGATTCAAACCTTCTGGATGGATAATGGTGATGTCAGCCCGATCACCTTCCCGGATATGGCCAGCTTCAATACCCAGCCAGTCGGCCTGCTCACCGGTAAGACGATGCACCGCCCGTTCCAGCGACATCACCGGACTACTCTGCTGGTGACTATCCCATACCAGTTTCAGGAACCGCAGCGGAAGGTTGTAGAACGCCATATTGCGAATGTGGGCACCAGCATCTGAGAAGGTGATCAGTGCATGGGGGTTCTTGACCATTTTCCTGAGCCTATCCTCGCGATGATTGCCGATAACCGTAAACCAGCGCAAGGCCCGGCCATGGGCAACCACCGTATCGAGGAAAAAGTCCACTACGTGAACACCCCTTTCCGCGGCCAGCTCAGAGAAGTTACGCCCGACCAAGGTCTGGTCCGGGCAGCCAAGGATGGTGGCGTCGCCGAAGTCCCGCTGCCAAACCCGGGGCGACAGCTTGTCCCGGTAGAATTTCCGGAAGGTGCGGCGATAGGCCTCGTCTTGCAACAACTCATTGCGCTCGAGCTGATCGCGCACGTCCAGCGCCATTTCGCCGGCCCCGAATTCCTCAAACAGCACGACGTCCATGCCATCGGCATAGATGGCAAAGGGCGTCGGCAAGAGTTGCCAGCGAAAGTTGCCACGAAGAGCGTTGGCAATCCAAGCCACCAGGTTGGCCATGGGCCGAACGGTAGGATTCCCCTTCAGGTCGATCATCGCAATCAGCGTGGTTTTCAGCGGCTTACGAAACCACCCCAGAGTCTCCCGCAGATACTGGGTAACCTGAAGCGGATTGGCAGCATTGGGCGCGCCCTGATGCACCCGGCCGTAGCGACGCAACAGCCGGTTAAGGCGACTTACCTCACGCCAACGGGCATAGGTGCTGGGCAGACTCTTGGACCACTCCCGGTCGCCGTCCACCTTGTCCCATTTCAGGCACATGGTCGACAACCCCAGGAAACCCAGTTGCAGGGCCTCCGCCAGTAGCTGCTCCATCCGCCCCATTTCTTCCGACGTGGGGGTCACTTTACGATCCGTGGCGCGGTTGAGCCCCATCACTCCGACCCGCAGATCGCTGTGGCCCAGGAAACTGATGACATTGGGACCGAGCGGGTGCTGGCGGATGAAACTCAACCAGCCCGACGGCGTACGCCAGTTCTTGTACTCCTGAAGAATGGGCAGCACTTTTTCCCGGGGCACCGTCTCCACCCGGGTAAAGATATCCGAGGCGTCTTCCGCGTCCGAACAGACCATGCTCAGAGAGCAGCTGCCGATCAGCACTGTAGTAACGCCGTGCCGCACCGACTCGGACAACGACGGCGAAACAATCAGTTCGGCGTCGTAATGGGTGTGAGTATCCAGGAACCCTGGCATCACCCAACAACCCTCCGCATTGATCACGCGATCTGCCAGGCTGACATCGGGTTCTGAATTGAATACCCGCTCGACCCGACCGTCACGAATGGCAACATGGGCAATACTGGAGGGCGCACCGGTACCGTCAAAATAACGTCCGCCGAGGATCAGCGTGTCGTAACGCGTCATGGAGTAGAACTCCCGTTTTGTTGTTTTGCTCTTGTTATTTTCTTGGACACCAGTCTAGCCAGCGGCGCGGAATTTTTCCCTGTTTTTTCGGGTCATCCTCAACGCTCCTGAATTCGCACTCCCGCGTCCAGCTGGCTGTCCGGGTGGCGCACCACCCGATCACCTTCGGCCAGTCCATCCAGGATAACCGTATCCAGGCCATTGCTCCGGCCCGTCGTTACCGGCGTGCGCTCGGCCCGGCCCTCAACCGCCCGAAAAACCTGGTCCTGACCGGCTTCCTGGAACACCGCCGAGGCCGGCACCCTCAGTACGTCCTCGGCTTCCCACAACACAAAGGTGGCATCCACCCGGTAGCCATCCCCCAGTGTCTGCCAGTCATCAGGGGGACTCACTAAATCCGCCACCACCTGCACCCGTTGTTCTTCCACGCCCAGGGCAGAGATATCCTCAAAGCCCACCGGTTCCACACGTCTCACCGTTGCCTCGAGGGCGGGGCCACCCCAGCCGGTCAGGTGAACCCGAATTCCCGACGCCAGTTTTACGGCATCAAAACTCAGCACTTCCACCACTATCTCGAGCGCGCCAGGATCCCCCACCTCAAGAATGGCCTCGCCAGCCTGTATCACGCCCTCGCTCTCGCGAACCAGGCTCAACACGGCACCCCCCACCGGGGATTTAACGGGCACCCGCTCCACCTCACCATTACCGGACGATCGGGCGGCCGACACCTCCAGCCGGGTGCGTGCGGCCCTGAGTTCATGGGCCATCACTTCCTCATCGAAGCGGGCCGACCGCAGAATTGCCTGGGCCCGGGCATCGGCCGCTTCCGCCTGCTGCAGCCGATCTTCCGACACGAACCGGCTATCGCTCAGGGCCCGCAAACGCACCAGTTCTTTCTGGGCCAAGGACGCCTCGGCCTCCGCCGCCGCCACTTTCTGGCGAACCGAATTCAACGCTGAGCTGGCGGCACCAACTCGGGCTTCGGCTTCGGCCCTGCTGCGGGCATCCAGGACACTGGCAGGCATCGGATCGACCTCGGTCAGAAGTTGTTCGGGGCTGACCGGATCGCCCACTTCAAGGGAAATCCTGTGCAAGTACCCCGATACCGGAGAGGAAACCAGGTAACGGTCTTTGACCCGGGTTTTGCCCTCCTCCGTGATCGACACAACCAGTGCGCCCCGGGTCGCCGGCGCCAAATCCACCCAGACCGGATCCGGACGCAAAGTCACAAACAAGGCACCCAGCGCCAGGGCAATGAACACCGCCCAGAACACCCACTTCGCTGAGACACGTTTAGCTGCCATAACCGATTCCTTATCCGTAAGCGCCCGCCCCTGACGTGACCATGCTCACTCCCTGGTTTTCAAAACGGCGACAAGATCCAGATGCCGAAGACGCCACCAGGCAACACCACCGGACACTATGGCCGAAACAAACACCACCGTCGCCGAAATACCCAGCGTGTGCGCGGTAATCGTCAGGGGAACCCGGTACAGTTCCGTTTGCATGGCAGTGATGATCATCCAGGCCAGCCCCTGACCGAACAGCCAGCCGCCGACGATGCCAACCACCAGCATCACCGCCATATCTCCAAACAGAATGTGGGCGATCTCGTTATGGGTGTAACCCATTACCCGAAGACTGGCCAGTTCACGGCCTTTTTCAGCAAGGGCAATCCGTATGGTGTTGTAGATCACGCCAAAGGCAATGATGGCGCCGAGCAGGCTATTGAAAAAGGTGAAGGTCAGAAAGGTGCGTGCCAGGGTGTCGTAAAAACTGTCCAGCATGGCCTGCCGAATGCCGATACCAAGCACTCGCGGCGCCTCCCGCAGGCTTTGATAAACGTCATCGTTACTGGCTGGATCCACCGACAACAAAATCTGGTTGATCACGGGCCCCTCCCCTAAAGCCCGATTCAGGGCCGGCAGCCGCATGTACGCACCCACTCCGAGAAACTCACTGGTCACGCCGGCGACCGGCACAGAGAAGGTTCGCCGATCCCCTTCCAACATCTCGACTCGCAGGTATTCTCCGGGACTGACGCCAAGCTCTGTCGCCAGAAAATCGGTCAGCAGCAGGCCGTCTTGCGGGAGCGTCACCGACTGCAGATTCTGATCCACCACGAACTGCAGCCGAGCCTCGGCCGGCATGCCATGCAGCGCGCTTCGTCGATCACGATGGCCGTGCACCAACCGTACCGCCACTGAACGCCGGCCTTCGGCGTAGCGAATTCCCGGCTGACGCTGCAGGCCAAACAGCACTGCCGCATTCGCTGGCTCGACCAGGGTCGCGGTCAGGTCCTGTTGCTGAACCCGGGCGAACTCGGTCTGAACCATGAGCGAAACGGAATCGAACTGGAAGTTACCAACCATGACGATCGCCGTCGCCATGGCTATACCAACCATCGACAACAATGCACGCAAGGGCCGGCGGGCCATCTGCCGGATAATCATGCGCGAAGGCGGGCTCAGGCGAAGACCCGAGAACCACCGTTCGGCACCCACCATTCGAAATCGCGCTGGGCCCTCCGGGCGCATGGCTTCAGCAGGGGGCAAGGCCGCCGCCTGGCGTATGGCCCGCCAACCACCGAGCCAGGCCACAAAGGCGGTGACCAGGATCAGCAGCGCGAGCCAGGCTGGATTGAGGCGGAACAACAGGCCCGGAAGACGATAGAACTCCATATACAGCTCACCCAGCCCGCGACCTAACCAGATACCGGCGACCAGCCCCAGAGCAAGCCCAAGGGCGGCAATGGACAGCACCAATTGACTGTAGTGCCAGGCAATCTGTCGATTGCTGTAGCCAAAGGCTTTCAGCACCGCAATGATGTCACGCTGGGTATTCACCAACCGGCTGATCACCACGTGCAGCAGGAACATGGCAACGCTCATGAAAATCAGGGGGAAAACCGTCGCCATAATCTTGAGCTGATCCAGATCATCACTGAGGAAGCGGTGGGAAAACTGATCCCTGCGGGAAAAGGCACCGGTGGCACCGTAACGGTCCAGTTCCCGATCCAGGTCATGAATGACCGAGGCCAGCGGATAACCCGGCTGTACTCGGACAACGACACTATTAAAGGCACCCCGCATGTCCATGGCCGCCGACAGCGATTCCTGGCTGAGCCAGAGTACACCGAAGCGTTTGAAATCCGGCAGCATGCCACCGGGCGGCAGCACATAGATGAACTCCGGAGATTCCACGATGCCGGTAATTATCAAGGTCTGCTTGCGGCCATTGATGATCACCGAAAACCGGTCACCCGGCCGCAACCCATGAGCCTCGGCAAAGGCGCCGACAATTGCGGTTTCAGCGTTGCGTCCGGGCGCGGGTAAACGTCCCTGCCTGACGAACAGCCGATTGACCTCTGGTTGACCGCTCTCCGGCACCGACAGCACTCTGGCCGACACAGGTTCTGTGAAGCCCGGAAGCTCCAGTTTTGCCGCTGCCTCCACCCGCGCGCTCAAGCGGACGACACCGGGAATCTCCGAAACCCGGTGCAATGCCTGCCTTGGCGCACGTTTGAGCGGTGCGAAGACCTCGGCGAACTGATTTTGTTGGTAATACAGTTCGCGGGTCGCGTTCAGGGATGAATACGCCACCAACGACATGACACAAACCGCAACACCGCCGGCAATCACCAGGGCAATAGCCAGCACCTGCCCCCTCATCCGCCAGAGTTCCCGCCGCAACTTGGTGCCAAGCACACTCCGGGCGAGAAACATCAGGCTACCAGCTCAGCTCTTTCGGTGGCTGGCGTTCGCTGTTGCGTCGCTCACCACTGATGCTGCCGTCAGACATCGTGATTACCCGGTCCGCCATGCCGGCAATGGCCGCGTTGTGGGTGATGATCACGGTTGTGGTTCCGGTTTCCCGGTTGGCACTTTCGAGCGCCTCAAGTACCAGTATGCCGGTGGTGGAATCCAGTGCTCCGGTCGGTTCGTCGCACAGCAACACCGCAGGACGCTTGGCGATAGCCCTGGCAATGGCGACCCGTTGCTGTTCACCGCCGGACAGTTGGGCCGGAAAATGAAGCCCACGATCCTGCAGCCCGACCAGGCTCAGTGCCTCTTCCGGAGTCATGGGGTTGGCCGCGATTTCAGTGACAACGGCAACATTTTCAAGAGCGGTCAGGCTTGGGATCAGGTTGTAGAACTGAAACACAAAACCGACATGTTCGCGGCGGTAGCGGGTAAGCAGTCGGTCATTCGCGACACTCAAATCGAGATCGCCATAGCTAACTTCGCCGGAGCTGGGCAAATCCAGGCCACCGAGGATATTGAGCAAAGTCGACTTGCCAGAACCGGACGCCCCCAGCAAGACCACCAGTTCGCCGGTGTACAGTTCCAGATCCACACCGCGCAGGGCGCGAACGGTCACCTCCCCCTGATCATAGGATTTGGTTAGGCCCCGGGTCCGGAAGACTGGCTGTGACTCCATCGTCGTCCAAACTCACCGGCGGCCGTCACTCACCGGCACAGTCCACACAGACGGTGGTGTATGGGAGCACCTGCAAGCGTCGGGGATCGATAGGCTGGCCACACGACTCGCACTCGTCGCCCAGGCCGTGGTCGATGCGCTCCAGGGCGCGCTCAATTTGCACCAGCTCCTCACGGGTTTCGGTCTCCAGAGAATCCACCACTTCGTCATTCTGGGTCTGGGTGGCCTGCTCCTCGAAATCCTTGTCCAGGGCGCCATCCTCGCGATGCTGGTGAGCTTCAAAGCGGGACAGCCTGGCTTTCAGATCCGCTCTCAGGGTTTCAAGTTCTGCTTTGCGATTCGTCATCGGCGCCTCCTGACGGTCCAAAGACCGGTCGTTGTTTGACTAATCCACACCTTAAAGGATAAGCCTGTCCTGTGCTTGATGCTTGTCAAAATTCCGGACGGGGCAGAATCCAGGCGAACAAAGTCCACCATGGCGCGGCTCTGACTCGCCGCTCACGACCGGTTATGGCACTATGGCCTCCCCTGTGACTGGCGGAGACCCTACATGTTCTACACCACCGTGGCAGCACTGACTGCCGCCCTACTCGTTTTTACGTGGTTAGGGCTGCGAGCCCGTCTGGCCGATGGTGGTCTCGACGACTACGTCACCGCTCGCAACTCCCAGGGCGCCCGGGCGCTGGGGCTATCGTTCCTGGCTTCAGGCATGGGTGGCTGGATTCTGTTCGCGCCGCCTGAAGTGGGCGCGCTTGTTGGTCCGGTGGCACTGGCCGGTTACGCTATTGGTGCGGCGCTACCCTTCATTGTATTTGCTTTCTGCGGGCCCGCGATCCGGCGTTTCCTGCCTGAAGGTCGTAGCATTGGCGAGTTTGCGCAGGCCTGCTATGGCCGCAATGTCCGGCACTACGTGTCGCTAATTTCCGTGCTCTACATGCTGTGTTTCCTGACCGCGGAACTAACCGCCATTGGCGCGATCACCTCCATGCTGTCTGGCATCAACGGCAACCTGGTGGTGCTGGGCGTTGCCATCACGACGCTGATCTACACCGCCTGGGGCGGCCTGCGCGCCAGCATAGTCACCGACCAATGGCAGGCATTCCTGCTGATTGGCCTGCTGGCCATCGTTGGCTTTGTTGGGCTTGGGCAACTGCCGGAACTATCAACCGCACGCCTGCCAGATGTACCCACCGCCAGCGCACTCAGCGTAGCACTCACTCTGGTCATTGCCGTTACCGCGGCTAACCTGTTCCATCAGGGTTACTGGCAGCGTCTCTGGTCGGCCCGGGATACCAGCAGCCTGAGCCGTGGCGCTGCCCTGGGTGGCATCATTACCGTTATCGTAGTCGCGCTGGTCGGCGGCCTTGGCATCATGGCCTCACTCAGCGGAACCGACCTGGGCAACCCACCAATCCCGTTCTTCGCCTTGCTGTCAGAGGCACCGGTGTGGCTCACACTGCCGGCACTCATCCTGGCCATTACCCTGGTCGCGTCGTCGGTTGATACCTTGCAGAACGCCCTGGCCTCACTGGCGGTTACCGAGAAACGGGGGCTGTCGTTGAACGCAGCACGCTGGATCACCGTAGCGCTGATGGTACCGGTGGTGCTGGTGGCATTGCAGGGCATCTCGGTTCTGAGGCTGTTCCTGATCGCGGACCTGCTGTGCGCCACCGCCGTGCTGCCGGTATTGATGGGCTTGTGGTCACGGATGACGACGGCAGCCGCCATTCTGGGTGGGTTGGCCGGTCTTCTGGGGGCAATCCTGCCCGGCTGGATTGCCGGCGGATCGGTGATGGCAGGCCTGGAAGCTGCCAGCTTCCCCGGCAGCATCCCGACCCTGATGCCGTTCGTAGGCGCCCTGGTCGGTTCAGGCCTGGTCAGCCTCGCTTTCGCACTCTCCTCGCCAGCGAGCAGCAAAGGTTGAACCAATGTGACGCGGTAATAAGCAGACCATACAGTTCAACCTACATCTGGCGTAGGCCGGCAAACCTCAGTAGTGACGTTGGCCGGCCTTTCGTCAATGTAGGGCCGCTCAAGGGCTTGTTCAAACAAGGTATGAGGGACATTTTGTTCGTTCAACCGATTGTTCAGACGGTTGAACTGCGACCAAACCCGCTCAAGCCGTACCAGGCCTTGCTGAGCTAGCCAGTCCTGCTCTGCCCCATATTCCATTTCAATACGAACCTCACCATCCTGCAACTGTGCCTGAACGACCGTCGCATTTATCCGGTCTACGACAATGTCCCCTACATCCATAGTCAGCCTCAGAGCCAAGCGGATCCTGATGGTGTCCGCAAAGACAGTGTAGCCGGCACGCTTTGTACGCCGTCTCCGCCCTTCTACGCCCCCCTCCTCCCCCGAACTACGCCAATAAAAAGTCTGGCAGGAGGATGAACACGGATAACAATCGACTCAGTATGACTTGCTTCTAACTGGGTTAGAGACCTTTATCCGTGCTCTACCCTGACAACCTTTCACCACCGGAGTATAAGAGAGGCACAATGAACAAGAATCCGGACTGGTGGCGTGGCGCCGTCATCTACCAAGTTTATCCACGCAGTTTCTTCGACTCCAACGGCGACGGAATTGGCGACCTACCCGGAATCACCGCAAAGCTGGACTATATTGCCGGCCTGAATGTGGATGCGATCTGGCTATCACCATTTTTTACCTCGCCCATGAAGGATTTCGGTTACGACGTTGCCGACTACCGGGACGTTGACCCTATCTTCGGTACCCTGGCCGACTTCGATGAGCTGGTATCAGAGGCCCACGACCGCGGCCTGAAGATCATGATTGACCAGGTGCTCAGCCACTCCTCCGACCAGCATGCCTGGTTCAAGGAAAGTCGCGCCAACTGTACCAACGACAAAGCGGATTGGTACGTGTGGGCAGACCCCAAGCCCGATGGAACACCTCCCAACAACTGGCTATCGGTTTTCGGTGGCTCAGCGTGGGCCTGGGACAGCCGGCGCAAGCAGTACTACCTGCACAACTTCCTCAGCAGCCAACCGGATCTGAACTTCCACAATGAGGAAGTCCAGAACCAGGCGCTGTCTGACGTTAAATTCTGGCTGGACCGGGGCGTTGACGGTTTCCGTCTGGACGCCGTCAATTTCTGTTTCCACGATCTCAAACTCCGGGACAACCCGGCCAGCAATGCCATCGCCGAGGGTTCGATTGGTGTGCGCAAGGAAAATCCCTACGCGTATCAATTCCACAAGTACGACAAGACCCAGCCCGAGAACCTGGCCTTCCTGCAGCGCCTTCGCGCCCTGCTCGATGAATACCCGGGAACCACGACGGTTGGTGAGATTGGCGATGACAATTCGCTGCAGACCATGGCCGACTACACCCGTGACGGCAACAAGCTGCATATGGCCTATTCATTCGATTTGCTGACCGAAGAGCATGGCTCCGAGTTCTTCCACAGAACCGTCAGCACCATCGAAGACAAGCTGACCGATGGCTGGCCCTGCTGGGCTATTGGCAACCACGACGTCACCCGGGTTGCCAGCCGCTGGCAGGCTACATCCGATCAACAGCTGAAAGCCTACATGGCCATGCTGCTGACCCTGCGGGGCAGCGTCTGCCTTTACCAGGGCGAGGAACTGGGACTGACCGAGGCCGAACTGCAGTATGAGGACCTGGTTGATCCCTACGGCATCAATTTCTGGCCGGAGTACAAAGGCCGGGACGGATGTCGCACGCCAATGGTTTGGGATCATCAGAAGGCTAACGGCGGCTTCTCAGATGCACGCCCTTGGCTGCCTGTTTATGATGAGCACTACAGCGCCGCAGTGGACGTGCAGGACGGACAGGACAACTCCATGCTGGCCGCATACCGGGCCTTCCTCGGGTGGCGGAAAGACCAGAGCGTGTTGCTCAAGGGCGATATTGAGTTCCTCGATTGCCCCAAGGACACCCTTGTCTACACTCGCAGCCTGAACGGTGAGCAACTGCTGATCGCGTTGAACCTGAGCGACAGCGCCACCCGCATTGCCCTGCCGGCACAAGGCACGCCGGTATCAGACACGCCGGACTTTATTGGCGGTCAGTGGCACGGAACCAACCTGAACCTGGAGCCCTGGGGCGTTGAAATCGCCAGGCTCTGAGACACATAAGACCAAACAAGAAGATTCCAGCTATGGCCAGCGTCACTTTACGTAATATCTGCAAGAGCTATGACGAAGCCCAGGTCACCCGAAATGTGAATCTGGACATCCAGGACGGCGAGTTCGTGGTATTTGTCGGCCCCTCCGGCTGCGGCAAATCCACGCTACTACGGATGATTGCCGGACTTGAAGACATCACCTCCGGCGACATGTACATCGGCAATGATCGAGTCAACGACTTGCCCCCCAAGGCCCGGGAAGTGGGCATGGTGT
Source organism: Marinobacter alexandrii (assembly GCF_005871205.1). Classification (GTDB taxonomy): domain Bacteria; phylum Pseudomonadota; class Gammaproteobacteria; order Pseudomonadales; family Oleiphilaceae; genus Marinobacter; species Marinobacter alexandrii. The sequence continues at coordinate 334,005 of NZ_SWKM01000015.1, forward strand.
TTCAGTCCTATGCGCTATACCCGCACATGGACGTGGCCGAGAACATGGCTTTCGGCCTGAAGCTTGCCAAGACCCAGAAGCCCGAGATCGAGCGCCGCGTTCAGGATGCAGCAACCCTGCTGCAGCTGGACGAGCTGCTGGCGCGCAGACCCAAGGACCTTTCTGGCGGCCAGCGCCAGCGTGTGGCCATTGGCCGCACCATCGTCCGCGAGCCCCAAGTGTTCCTGTTCGACGAACCCCTGTCGAACCTGGATGCCTCGCTCCGGGTCCAGATGCGCATTGAGATCTCCAAGCTGCACAAGCGGCTGGGCGCCACCATGGTCTACGTGACCCACGATCAGGTTGAAGCCATGACCATGGCCGACAAGATCGTCGCACTGGACAACGGCGCCATTGCCCAGGTCGGCAAGCCGATGGAGCTATACCACTACCCTGCTACCCGCTTTGTCGCCGGGTTTATCGGCTCACCGAAGATGAACTTCATCGACTGTGTAGTTGAGGCTGCCAGCAGCCAGAGCGTTACCGTTGTGCTGGCCGGTGACCACCGCCTGGAGCTGCCGGTAAATGGCGGCGACCTGTCCATTGGCGAGCAGGTTACCCTGGGCATACGCCCGGAGCACCTGCAGGAAAATCAGGAGGCCGACATGTACGTCAAGGGCGAGGTACAGGTGGTTGAGCGCCTGGGCTACCAGACTCTGGTGCACCTGGAACTGGAGGACGTAGACGGTGTGCAGACCATGCGGACTGACGGCGGCAATCCGATTCAGGAAGGTGCCACCATGACCCTGGGACTCAATGGCAACAAGTGTCACCTGTTCCGGGCCGATGGTGCTGCTTGCCCTCGCCTGTATCAGGAACCTTGCATCGACTTCTGAGTCGATACCAAGCTGTGATCAAGGGGGCCAAGGCCCCCTTTTTCGTGCCTGATAAAAAGTAAAAAGAAAGGTAAAGAAATTCGCTACCTTAATGGTGATGGGACCATCACACGGCCGAAGATTGACGCCATCAATTGACCGCTTTGGTCGCAAAGCGAACATTCAGGATAGATGACACATCCGAGCATGCGCGACATTCTAGTCTTCCAGGTTAAGTCCAGCCTCCTTTCAGAAGTGACAGCAGAAGCGGGGTAGAACCCAATAAAAAACTGAGCACGCTCGAACCACGCTTCAGTGCGAATGCTCACCCATCAGATAGTGAAGCAGCGCGTTCAAGCTTTCCTCCGACATTTTCCATCGTGGCATCGTAGCGTGCAGTGGCTCACCATCGGGGCCAATACCGTTCACGATGGCCTGTTTTAGCGATGACTCGTCGTAAGATGCATGGTTGTGGCCGTCATCGTGTTCGCTCTGCAGTGCTCCGTCGGTTAAAGCCGGAGCCATCACCCAGAAACGCGGCCACATGATGGCGCCGCCTTCCTTTTCAGAACCATGGCAGGTGGCACAGCCGCCCCCGTGCATCTGCATATGATGGTTTCCGCCAACCGGGCGGATCCTCTCACCGGAGCTGGATACGCCAGTGAAATAGAGGCGTTCCCCTTCGCTGCTGAAACTGGCGGGCAAGTTGTCGACGCTGTAGCGACTGTTGTGACCATCCATGCATCCGGATAACATCAACGCGCTCAAGGCCAGTGCTGAATATTTTCTGGTTCCATTGTCTTTAGCCATCTCACTTGCTTCCTGCGCGTTATGTGATGCTTGATTGCTTCCAATCTGCCCTGATTGTTCAAATCAGTAAACAGTCATAGGCAGAGTGATCATGACCGATATCCGAAAACCGGGATAGATTTTTTCTCTGTAGTTTCCCGCTTAATTCAGTGTAATGTTATCAGGCGTTTACGGTATCGGGGGCTTGCCAGCGTAAGGGTCCGGAGCCGAATTTTTCCGACTCTGGGTGGACCTAATACGGGGTCAGGTCAACTTTGTTCTCAAAGCGGGCTTTTTTGCCGGGCCGCGTAAGCCCGTCACTTCCCCTCATCCGCGCTTTGTGTAATCGTTAGTCAAACTGGCAAGCTAGGGACGGAGCGTTACTTCAACGGCTATGAGAGTCGGTGTGTGAGCGACTGTCGGTTCCTGCCCCTACCCGCCGGCATTGAAACTAGAAAGGGAAAACCATGAAGCGTTTACTGATCACACTATTGCTGCTGACACCCCTCGTTGCGCCAACCGCCCTAACCGAATTCTAGAATTTACGTTAAGTTTATTTAGCATTTTTTGTGGAATGGGCATACTAAGTTATTGATTTCTCGTTCGACAAATTTAGCACTTACTGTGGTCGTTTCATTTTGGAAAGTAACCAAGACGCCCCCATCAAAGCATGTACGTTGAATGATGCAAAAAAAGGCGGTGCCAAGCACCGCCTCCGTCATAAAAATGCATCCTTTCCGTTAATCTTTACCGTTTTTGGCGGAGCCTGAACCGTACTCTTTAAGTACATAAAGACCACCGTTACGGTCGGACGCGTAAATCCATGGTTCATTCGGAACCTTGTAAATTCCCCAGATATCCTGGATTCCGCCGTTTTCAGCTTCGAACTCGGCGCCGGCGCGATGATAGCGGGCAATTTCAATAGGATCGTACGGATTGGTCACATCCACGACCACGACACCATCGGAATACCAGGAAATATACGCTTTAACCCGATTTCCACTGGTCTCTACTAAGACATTATGGCTCGAGTAAGTACCCCGGGCATCGCAATTCCCGCCAGGCGCGGTCGAAGCCGAACATTCTGTGTCGAAAATCGAGGCCAGTATGGGATTCGCCGGATCAGCATAGTTCCAGATACGAATTCCGCTCCAGGGCGTAGAGTTCGGATTGTTGTTGGTCACGACGATACCACCCGCACCGTCATTGAACGCATTCACAGACTTCTCCGCAAACGAGCAGGCACCACGGCGAACGACAGCGATATCACCTGATCCAAGCGGATTGAGAATCGGATCGTCGTTACAGGCTCTCCCGATCCATACGAAGTTGCCTGTGTACGAGCCGGCGCCCAGCGGGAAATTGTTTCCGCTGAATTCGTTGGCCCCGAAGACCGAGCCGGTCAACGGCCCGCTGGTAACTTCCACACTGGACGCTGTTATGAACCCGGCGCTGCCTGTCTGATTAGCTTCGAATGCATCGCCGGTCGAGGTTGCCGCCATAACACCTGGAATGGGGTTTCCGGCGCCGAACGTTACATTGCTAGGGGCGACCGTGGCCTCCCAGGCGCTGAAGTCCTCTTCCCCTTCGACGACGATTGTGCCGTCTTCACTCGGCCAGACCGAGTGGCTGTTGACTTCGCCATCGAGTGAGCCATTGGCTGGATCCAACGCAACCGAAACGAGCTGCGGATTTGTAGGATCGCTGATGTCCAGCAGTACGAGGCCCGCATCCCAATTGGCAAGATACGCTCTGGTGCCGTCGGCCGTAATGGTGACGTCGTGTAGGAATCGGTTCGCAGAAGCTCCGAACCCGTCCAAAAGCCAGAGGGCTGCATCCAGGTTTCGATTGAAATCTCCACTGGCAACGACGCCGGGGTCGAACAACTCTTCTGCGCCCCAGAAGGACACCAAGACAGGGTTGGCAGGATCAGTGATCTCGTATATCTGGAAGTTGCCGTACACAGTCTCGGTCGTTACACCCACGAAGTCTTGTGCGCCCTGGCTGAAGAGCCAGAGATTGTGTACGCCAACGTCGGTGATGGGCCCAAAGATCAATGGAGTGAGGGCATTCGGGTCATCAATGCGTACTGACGCCAGCTGAACAGGATTTGATGGGTCGTCAACGTTATAGACCTCATACCCGCCAGGACCTCCGGCGCAAGATTCGTTCGAATGCACCAGGATATCGCCCGAACCCATTGTCGCCACCCGGACGTCGTTGGTGCGACTACCGACCGGTGACTGAATAATTCCAACAAATTCCGGCTTGTTTTTATTGTGCACGTCCCATATCCAGATGCCTGCTTCCGGGTCACCGCCGCAAGGGTCGTTGAAAGTACCGGTGTAGGCATAGTCACTCAGCGCCCAGACATCGGTTGTGGAGTTGGCAGAAACCCGTTCACCGCGGCCGGCACGGGCCAGGTTTTTGGTGACCTTGGCGAATGGCGCATCGCTGACAATTCCGGCTACTGCCGCATCGTGTTCGATGAGCGGGGCGCTCGGATCGGGTCGGACGAACTCGTCCGAAAGACTTAGTACGTGTAAAGGTTCGTCGTCGGGATCATCGGTAACCACCGGTGGTGGTGCCGCTATAGCCGAGAACGCCATAAGGCTTGAAATGAGTGCGAACGTTAGCTTGAACGCGTTGCATTGTTTCATTATGCCAGTCCCTTTGCTCTTTTTATGGTTGTCTCGACGACTACATAATTTCCTCGGACCTGAGTTTCTTGGTTTTTTTTAACCAGCGAAAAATAAGCCATCTGTATGCCATGTAAAGATAAAGGCATTAATACATAGACTTGAGCCAACCGGCAATTTGAGAGAATGAGCAAGATGTAAAACATTCTGACGCTTTTATCGTAAGTATTGGCTCAGCCGGAAATTGGCCTTCTTTATGTATAAGCTCCCCTACTTTGTTTTTTCTTCAACTGGAACTCACGCCTCCAGTCAGAAAATCATTGAGCAGAGCATGTGTGAAAAGGGCCAAAGGCGCGCGGCAAAAAGGTCCGCTTTTATCAGGAATCGGTCATTATTGGCAGTGTGGAATACGCACCAAAAATGTCCGCTTATGGGTGAGAGGCATCAATGTTCGCTTTTGTTTATGGAAAAACATAGGGTCAGCCAAAACTGAAGGTTTATATCACCAAAACTTGGCCGGTTCGGCCAAAAAATGGTGACCAGTACACTGAAGAACGTAAAAAATCCCGGTCAGTGGGGGGATTAATCTGACCGGGTCGCGAAAGAGTACGCTGGAAGACGCTGTTGTCGCGTAAGGACCGGGTGGGATCTTCCGCCCGGTCTGAGAGAGACTTACTCAGGATTTTCAGGGTTGGGCTTGGGTTTGCTTAGCCCTTAACCCCGCCGGCGGTCAGGCCGCCCACAATCCATTTCTGGCAGTACAGGAAGATAAGGGTGATGGGCAGGCCAGACAGCACGGCAGCGGCTGCGAAATCGCCCCAGAGGTAATTCTGTTCGTAGAGGTACTGTTGCGCGCCCACCGCCAGTGTCAGCTTATCGGTATCCACCAGCAGCACCGAGGCCATCGGGTATTCCATGATGGTCATGATGAAGGCCAGGATGAACACTACCACCAGAATGGGCACGGACAGCGGCAGCAGGATATAGCGGAATGCCTGCCAGGTGGTGGCACCATCAACAATGGCCGCTTCTTCCAGGGATCGATCTATGGAGTCGAAATAGCCCTTGATGGTCCAGATGTGCAGCGCCATTCCGCCCAGGGAGGCGACAATCACGGCTCCGTGGGTGTTCAGGCCAAGCCAACTGACGTGATTGCCAATCTGATCAAACAGGGCGTACAGCGCAACCAGCGAAAGCACCGGCGGGAACATCTGGAAAATCAGCATCGACTTCAGCACAGCTCCCTTGCCGGCAAAGCGCATGCGCGCAAAAGCATAGGCACTGGTGGTCGAGAGCGCCAGGATCAGCACCGATGACACCACGGCCACCTTGATGGAGTTCCAGAGCCACAGCAGCACCGGGAACGGCGGCTGAGTGGTGACTCCGTCTTCCCCGGTATAAGGCAGGCCAAACGCCAGGTACCAGTGCTCCAGGGACGGGTTCTGCGGCAGCAAGCTGCCTGAGGCAAAGTTACCACTGCGGAAGGAAATCGAAATCACCATCAGCAGCGGGAACAGCACGATTGCGATGAAAGCCAGCATGCCGAGATGAGAAGCCAGCACGCGGTATTTGGTTGATTGGGGTTGAACCATCGCCATGGGAAGCTCCTATACCTTGATCTTGGACAGTTTGAGATTGACCAGCGACAGCGCGCCCACAACCAGGAAGATGGCAGTGGCAATGGCGGCAGCCAGACCAAAGTTCTGTCCGGAATCCTGGAACGCAATCCGGTAGGTGTAGCTCACAAGCAGGTCCGTGGTTCCGGCCGGCGTGCTTGCACCAATGATGTCGGGTGCACCACCGGTCAGCAGTGCGATCAGGACAAAGTTATTGAAGTTGAATGCGAAACTGGCAATCAGCAGAGGCATCAGCGGCTTGATGATCAGTGGCAGCGTGATGTTGAACAGATTGCTGACCGGCCCTGCGCCGTCCATCGCGGACGCCTCGTACAAGTCCTTGGGAATGGCCTGCAACAGCCCCATGCACAGCAGCATCATGTAAGGGTAGCCAAGCCAGGTGTTCACGATCAGGATCATGGTTCGCGCCAGCGCCGGATCACTGAACCAGTCCGGACGCAGCCCGAACAGGCCTTCCAGTACCAGGTTGATTTCACCGAAGTTCTGGTTGAACAGACCCTTGAACACCAGGATCGAAATGAATGCCGGTACCGCGTAGGGCAGGATCAGCATGGTGCGGTAGAAACCTTTGCCCCGAATCTGGTCCCATTGCAGCAGGTTGGCCAGCAGCAGGCCCAGGGCCAGTGTGAAGATCACGGTGGCTACGGCAAAGGACAGCGTCCAGACAAAGATCTGGAAAAATGGACCACGGATGGTCGGATCGCTGACCACCTTCAGATAATTGTCCCAACCGATATTGACGGTCCAGCCGGGCGACAGGGTCTCGCCATCGGCACTTCGGTAGAAACCAGTCTCGTGATCGGGGAAATAGGTTGTTCCGCTTTGATTGTCGGTCAGGCTGCCATTGTCGTGCTGACTGAATTGCGGATGAATCGCCGCGAAGGAGCGCAGGCTGGCCTGACTGAGTTCACGTCCGTCTTCGGTGATCAGCGTCACCTTCGCCAGCAGCTCACGCAACTGAATGATGTCGCGAATGCCCAGAGCCTCGCCTCGGGGCTGGCCCGACAGCGGCAGTACCGGCGCTGTAGTTTCGCCGGCCTCCAGCTCCATGGGTGCCGAGGTCAGATTCTGGTGCTTGCCCTTCAGGTGAACGATGTAACCGGCATTGGTCTTGTAGAGCTCGTAGTCATAGCGCACCGCTTCGGACTGGTAGGTCCGGCTCAGCAGGTTTTCCTGTACTTGCCCAAAACTTAGCAGGTTACTGGCACTGTAGTTGGTAAAACCAATGCCAATGGTGTACATCAGGGGAAAGATTACGAACAGGCCCATGCCGGCGATCGCCGGAAAGATATACCGGTGCGCGTACAGTTTGCGGTTGAAGAATACCATCACCGCGGAGGCTGTAAGCACCAGGAACAGCATGGCGAATACGAACTCGCGCTGGGCGTACAAGGCCAGGATCAGGTAGAGCGACATGCCAACCAATGCGGCAAGGGCGCCCCACTTAAGAAATGCTCGAATCATGAAGTGTCTGCTTTCGATTCCGGGAGAGGACAGGGTTTCCGTTATCATTGTAGTCGGCCCGTAGGTTGCCACCGTTTCAGGGGGCGGTGGCAGGTTGTCGTCCATGGGTGTACTCGTGCGATTACGGGCAGCGGTCCCTGCTGCCCGAACGGCCCACCGGTATTACCGGGTGATACGCTGGGCCGCCGCGTTCAAGGCATCTTCGACAGGCTGTCGGCCAGAGGTGATGTTCTGCAGAGCCGGTCCCATGGATGACCAGAAGGCCCCCATCGCGGGAACGTTGGGCATGGGTTCACCCAGCTGAGCGTTTTCGAACGTCGCCTTGATGTTCGGGTTGGACGACAGTTCGTCCATGAATTCCTTGTTGGCTACGGCACCGAGCGGTACGTCGTCATTCACCATTTTCAGGCCTTTGACGGACAGCGCGTAGTTCTCCAGGAATTCAACCGCCAGGTCTTTGTTGGGGCTGGCAGAGTTCAGTGTCGCCGCCATTACGCCGACCATTGGCTTGCTGGGCTCGCCGTCTACGGTGGGCAGCGTGGTTACACCAAAGTTGATGCCACTTTTCTCCAGGTTGCCCCAGGCCCATGGACCGTTGATCATCATCGCGGTCTCGCCTTTGTTAAAGCTCGACTCCATGGCGCTGTAATCGGCGCCACGGGGCATAACGCCCTCCTCGATCAACGTGGTCAGCGCTTGTGCGCCCTTGACCGCGCCTTCGGTGTTTACACCGGTGTCCTTCACGTTCACTGAACCGTCATCCGACTCAGCGAAAATGTAGCCGCCAGCCGCTGCCAGCATCGGCCAGGTGAAGTAGGTGTTGTTGTAATCCCACAGAATCGCACTCTTGCCGTTTTCCGCCAGTTTCTTGTGCACCGCGGGAATGTCCTCGAAGGCTCTGGGCGGCTCAGGCAGCAGGTCTTTGTTGTAGATCAGACCAATGGATTCAACAGCCATGGGGTAGCCGTATGTCTTACCGTCGACGGTGACGGCATCCCAGGTGAACCCGTAGTTGGCATCAACCACCTTACTGGAAGGCTTGATCTCGGAAATGATGCCGCTCTGAGCCCACTCGCCAAAACGGTCATGGGCCCAGATAAAGATGTCGGGACCATTGCCGGTAGCGGCGGACTGCTGGAATTTGTCGGTGGCATTGTCTGGGTGAGCAACCTCGACCGGAATGCCGGTTTCCTTGGTGAACCAGTCACCCACTTCCTGCAGGCCATCGTAGCCCTTGTCACCATTGATCCACACCAACAGCTTGCCGGATTCGATTTCGGCATGGGCAGGTGCGGACAGCCCAACCGTGGCGGCGACGATAGATGCGGCGAGGGTACTGCGAATAAAGAGTCGACGATTCATCAGGTGTTTCCTCTGTCTGTGCTTGCCTTATTCTTGTTGTCCGGCCATTCGCGAGGTGTTGGTGGGCCGGGATGAACGCAAAATGCGCTTTTGCGAGTCTTTGCACTTTGTGGCAACTGGGCTGAATAAGCATCCCCCCTTATTTCATTCCCCGAGGCGTAGCGCGGGGGAGTAGAAAGGCGTAGAGATCTCCGTCTACCACCCCGGTTCCGACTCTGCTTTCATGTCACGCACAAGAACCATAATCCCAACCGGAGCTGACACCATGAAACCCTGCGTCACCCCACTGTCTTTCTCGACCGGCATGGCTGCTGCGCTGCTGATCACCGGCTGTGTGACCGATAATTCGCAGCGCCCTCACGCCGCTGCCGTGGCAGGCCCGCCAGGCACCGTCCCAACAGACATGTTCTGCGAGGCCGGCACCAACGAGATCAGTATCCCGGTCGGCAACATCTTTGCCGAGGGCGAGCAGGTTCGTGATTTTTACAGCGGCCGTATGGCCAGGGTTCAGGATGGCCAGGTCACCCTGAAGCCGGCAGACGGCGCCGAAGGCCTGGTTTTGCTGGAACCGGCTGACGATAGCATTGGCCAGTTCAAATGGGCAGGTGCCACTGTCTATTTTGCGGTGACGGACCGTTTCGCCAACGGCCGCACGGATAACGACGTGAATTACGGCCGTGAGCGCGATGGCAAGGACGAGATTGGCACCTTTCACGGCGGCGACTTCGCCGGACTGACCCAGAAACTGGACTACCTCAGTCAACTAGGCGTGAATGCCGTTTGGATCACGCCGCCCTTCGAGCAAATTCACGGCTGGGTCGGCGGCGGCGACCGGGGCGATTTCCGCCACTATGGCTACCACGGCTACTACGCCCTCGATTTCACCGTCCCCGATGCCAACTTCGGCACCCGGGAGGAATTTCGCACGCTGGTCGAAGAAGCCCACAAGCGGGACATCCGCGTGGTCATGGACGTGGTGATGAACCACCCCGGCTACAGCACCCTGCAAGACATGCAAACGTTCGGTTTCGGCTCACTGTATGACGGCTTCGAGAAGCATTTGCCCGACCAATGGGGCCAATGGCAGCCTGAGTCCTGGGAGAACAACCACGCCTACCATGCCTTCATCGATTACGACCACAGCGACTGGCGCCACTGGTGGGGCAAGGACTGGGTCAGAGCCGGCATCGCCGACTATGACACCCCACCCAACGCGTCGATTGATGCCCAGCGCGGCTCCCTCGCATTCCTGCCGGATTTCAAAACCGAGTCCGAACAGACTGTGGACCTGCCGCTATTCCTGCAAAACAAGACCTCATCCCGGGCCGAAGCCATGGCTGACGCTACCGTGCGCGACTACCTCGTTACCTGGCTGACCACTTGGGTTCGTGACTTCGGCGTAGACGGTTTCCGGGTCGACACTGCCAAGCATGTCGAACCTGAGGCCTGGAACAAACTTAAGCAACAGGCCCAGCAGGCACTGAACGATTACCGTGCCGCAAACCCGGACGCCGCCCTACCCGCCGAGGAGTTCTGGATGGTAGCCGAAGTGTTCCCGCATTCGGTTCGGCGCAGCGGCTACTTTGACGCCGGCTTCGACGCCGTGATTAACTTCGACCTGCAAGAAGAAGCCAACGCCGGCGCCAAGTGCCTGCCCGCCATGGAATCGGTCTATCAGGACTACGCCAGCAGAATGCATGGCGAGACTCCGTTCAACGTGATGAGCTACATCTCATCCCACGACACCAATCTGTTCAGCCGCATAGCGGGCGGTGACCCGGTGCTGCAGAAACGGGCTGCCGCAGCCCTGCTGCTGACTCCCGGCGCGGTGCAGATTTTTTACGGCGACGAGACCGGACGCCCCTTCGGGGCAACGGGCTCGGACCCCCACCAGGGTACCCGGTCGGACATGAACTGGGCCGACCTTGAGCAGCCAGAGACAGCAAACATCCTGGGTCACTGGCAGGCCCTGGGGCAATTCAGGGACCGCCACCCAGCCGTTGGCGCCGGTGCTCACAAGCTGATCAGCCAGCAACCTTACACCTTCTCAAGAACTCACGGGGACGACCGAATCATCGTCGCCTTCGCAAGGAAATAGCACTGATGACAGACTCAACCGATTACCTGGCCCATACGCCTCTGATCCTCGGCATGATGCGGCTGCATGATCACGCCGAACTGACCAACCCTGCCAACCTGGCCAATTGGATCAACGCGCGGCTGGACGAAGGCCTGAACGTGTTTGACCACGCCGACATTTATGGCGATACCGAGTGTGAGCGGATTTTCGGTGAAGCGCTGGCCGCCGACCCGAGCCTGCGCCAAAAAGTAAGGATTATCACCAAGACCGGTATCGTCCCTGGACATCAGGACGAAAGTCGCTGGAAGACCAAGCATTACCGCGCCGAGGCTGGCTATATTGCCAACGCCATTGATCGCGCCCTGACGCGCCTGCAAGTGGAGCAAATTGATACTTTCCTGATTCACCGGCCGGACCCGCTGATGCAGGCGGATTCCGCCATGGCGGCGCTGGAAAAAGCGGTCGAGACGGGCAAAATCCGGCAAATCGGTGTGTCCAATTTCCTGCCGGAGCAGTGGCGCTGGCTCCAGCACAACTGCAGGTTGCCGCTGGTGTGCAATCAGAGCGAGCTGTCGCTGAGCCATACCGAGGCGCTGTTCGACGGCACTATGGAGGCGCACCTGAAGGATGAACTGCGCTGGCTGGCGTGGTCGCCCCTGGGCGGTGGCGCACTGGCAGACGCCCTGCCGCAGGAACTACTGGCGGCGGCGAAAGAGGAAACCGGCCTGTGTGAAACCGGGTTGGCCATAGCCTGGCTACGGCAACTGCCAGGCTCGCCGATCCCGGTTCTGGGGTCCATGCGCGAGTCACGTATTCGGGCAGCCCAGGCGGGTGCCCAAAGTGTGTTGCCACGGTCCCTCTGGTATGCGTTGCTGGAGGCCGTCCGCGGCCACCGGGTAGCCTGACCGGCGGCACCAAGGCTTCGATTGCCGACACAAAAAAGCCCGGCCTACTTTCGTGGACCGGGCTTTTTATGGGTTTGGGCTACCGCGTTTAGCGGTCCTCTTCCCAGGTCTTCAACAGCTCATCGTAGGCAACGGTCTTGCCCTGGGGCTTCTCGTTGGCCAGCTTGGCCTTCGGCGAGCCCGGCTGATCCAGCCAGTACTGCGGATCACGCTCTTCGTTCAGCTTCGGACCACAGTTCGGCATGACGCTGGCGCGCTCCAGGCGCTCCATAACGCGATCCTGGGCCTGGGCCAGTCCGTCCAGTGCTTTCTGGGGAGTTGCCTCGCCACTTGCCGCCTGGGCGATATACTGCCACCACAGCTGCGCCAGCTTGGGATAGTCAGGCACGTTGGTACCGGTTGGAGACCATTGCACCCGAGCAGGGCTACGGTAGAACTCAACCAGACCACCCAGTTTGGGTGCCATTTCAGTCATCGCCTCTGACTCGATGTCAGACTCACGAATAGGCGTCAGACCCGCGATGGTCTTTTCCAGGGACACGGTCTTGGACACGGTAAACTGCGCGTAGAGCCACGCAGCCAGACGACGCTTCTCCGGGGTGGACTTCATGAAGGTCCAGGAACCCACGTCCTGATAACCCAGCTTCATGCCCTCTTCCCAGTAGGGTCCACGCGGAGACGGCGCCATCCGCCACTTGGGCGTGCCATCTTCGTTGACCACCGGCAGGCCGTCTTCGATCATGCTGGCCGTGAAGGCGGTGTACCAGAAAATCTGCTGGGCCACGCCACCCTGGGCCGGAACCGGACCGGCTTCCGAGAAGGTCATGCCCTGGGCTTCAGGCGGTGCAAATTCACGCAGCCAGTCGACGTACTTGGTGGTGGCAAAAACTGCGGCCGGGCCATTGGTAGCACCACCGCGGCTGACACTCGAACCTACCGGATGACACTCTTCAACCCGGATACCCCACTCATCAACAGGCAGACCGTTGGGCAGGCCCTTGTCGCCAGCACCCGCCATGGAGAACCAGGCGTCAGTGAAACGCCAGCCCAGTGACGGGTCTTTCTTGCCGTAGTCCATGTGACCGTAGACTTTTTCGCCGTCGATCTCTTTAACGTGGACCGAGAAGAACTCGGCGATATCCTCGTAGGCGGACCAGTTAACCGGTACACCCAGCTCATAACCGTAAATGTCCTGGAACTGTTTCTTCAGGTCATCACGCTCGAACCAGTCGGCGCGGAACCAGTACAGGTTGGCAAACTGCTGGTCTGGTAGCTGGTACAGCTTGCCATCAGGACCGGTGGTGAATTCGAGACCGATGAAGTCTTCAAGATCCAGAGTCGGCAAAGTCAGGTTCTTGCCTTCGCCGTTCATGATGTCCTCAACCGGCATTACCTTCCCGTAGCGGAAGTGCGTACCGATCAGGTCCGAGTCGTTTACCCAGCCGTCGTAGATATTCCGGCCAGACTGCATTTGCGTCTGCAGCTTCTCGATCACGTCACCTTCCTGAATCAGGGTATGAGTCAGGTTGATGCCCGTAATTTCAGAGAAGGCCTTGGCCAGAACGGTGGATTCGTACTCGTGGGTGGCGATGGTTTCCGAGACAACGTTGATGTCCATGCCGCGAAATTCCTTCGCGGCCTCGATGAACCACTTCATCTCCTGCATCTGCTGCTCTTTGGTCAGCGTTGATCGCTTGAAGGAGTTGTTCACCCACTTTTCGGCCGCGTCCAGATTCTCATTGGCACTGGCCTGCAGGCTCAAACCAAGCGCCGCAGCACCGATCGCGGCGCCCAGAAGCATGGTTCGGGGATATTTATTGTTCTTAAACATATCCGACCTCGTTCGTCCTTATTGAATGGAGCGGAACAGCCCCTGCCCCGCTTCCAGAGTCATAGCGCTCCTACGGCGCTATTCTTTCATGTCGAAACCGAAAACTGATCGATTCCGACCATGATCCAGAAATTAGTTCGTTTGCGAAATCTTTACAACCGGGCACCCAGTCTTTTCAGCCCCCGCTAGCCCCAGCGCAACAGCACCAGCAACCAAACCACCGACACCGCCAGCGCAACCAGCAGCGTGATATCACTGACCGCTAGAAAGGTCAGGTGGATATACGCCGCCGACAACAGACCGATAAACAGGCGGTCCCCCCGGGTCGTGGCAATGGGCAGAAAACCCTTGCGCTCGGCGCAGGGTGAAACAATTTCGTAAACGGTCATCACCGCCAGAATGGCTGCAATGACGGCGAAAAAAATGGCAACGGACGGAGTCCAGTTCATCCACGCAAGCATGTCTGTTCTCCTTTAAACGCGTCCAAGAGCGAAGCCAGTGGCAACGTGGTTGCGCACGAACCAGATCACCAGAATGCCGGGGATAATGGTCAGTACACCAGCCGCCGCCAGAACCCCCCAGTCGATCCCGCTCGCCCCCACCGTTCGGGTCATGATGGCGGCAATGGGCTGGGCATCTACCGATGTCAGCGTTCGCGCCAGCAGCAGCTCAACCCACGAGAACATGAAGGCAAAGAACGCGGTCACACCAATGCCGGAACGGATCATCGGCAAAAAGATCTTCACGAAGAACTTCGGGAAACTGTACCCATCAATGTAGGCCATTTCGTCGTACTCGCGCGGCACCCCGGACATAAAACCCTCCAGGATCCAGACCGCCAGCGGTACGTTAAACAGGCAGTGCGCCAGAGCGACCGCAATGTGGGTATCGAACAGGCCGATGGACGAATACAGCTGGAAGAACGGCAGCAGGAAAACCGCGGGGGGTGCCATCCGGTTACTCAGCAACCAGAAGAACAGATGCTTGTCGCCTACGAACTTGTAGCGGCTGAACGCGTAGGCGGCCGGCAGGGCCACCAGAAGCGTGATCACCACGTTGATCGAGACGTACAGCATGGAGTTCAGGTACCCGTTGTACCAGCTCGGATCAGTAAAAATGACCGCGTAGTTGGCGAAGGTGAAATTCTCCGGCCACAGGGTCAGCCCGCTCAGAATCTCCTGGTTAGTCTTGAACGACATGTTCAGCAACCAGTAGATCGGCGTCAGCAGCAGCACGATGTAGATGGTGATCCCGATGTTTTTGGAACGTGTCTGTTTCATCGCGCCCTCCTTATTTTTCTTTGTCGGCGTGAGTGATGGCGGTAAAGAACAGCCAGGAAATCAGCAATACGATCAGGAAGTAGATCAACGAGAACGCTGCCGCGCGGCCCAGGTCAAACTGACCGATGGCCATGGTGGTCAAGGTCTGGCTCAGGAACGTGGTTGAGCTCCCCGGGCCACCACCGGTCAGTACGAAGGGTTCGGTGTAGATCATGAAGCTGTCCATAAAGCGCAGCAGCACCGCGATGATCAGCACGTTCTTCAACCGTGGCAGCTGGATGTAACGGAACACCGCCCACTTCGAGGCGCGATCAATCTCCGCCGCCTGATAAAACGCCTCCGGGATTGCCCGCAACCCGGAGTAGCACAGCAGCGCCACCAGCGGCGTCCAGTGCCATACGTCCATCAACAGCACGGTAAACCAGGCATCGACAGTGTCGCCGGTATAGTTGTAATCAAAGCCCATGGAATTCAGTGCCCAGCCGAACAGGCCGATGTCACCGCGGCCGAAGATCTGCCAGATGGTGCCCACCACGTTCCAGGGAATCAGCAGCGGAATCGCCAGCAGAATCAGCACCAGCGATGCCTTCATACCGGATTTCGGCATCATCAGGGCGATACCGATACCCAGGGGAATCTGAATCATCAGCACGGCCCCGGAGAACAGGAATTGGCGCAGCAGTGAATCCTGCAACCGCTCATTGGTCAGCACCTCTTTGAACCATTCGGTGCCCACGTAGTAGGCCTGGCCCGGTCCGAAGATATCCTGAACCGAGTAGTTCACTACCGTCATCAACGGTACCAAGGCCGAAAAAGCGACCAGAAGGAAAACCGGCAGCACCAGCCACCAGGCACGGTTATTGGGTATTTTGGCCATCACTGCTGCTCCTTGATCAGAAACTCATCCACGTACAGCATCAGCCACTGTTTCGGGAAAAGAAGATGAACACCGGCGCCCACGTCGCTGCGAAAGTCTTCGCTCTGGCGCACTTTCAGCGTCTGGCCGCCCACCTCAACGGTGACGATCTTGTAGGTACCAAGGTCCTCCACGTCCAGAACTGTGGCCTCCAGAGAGTCATCGGATTGGCTCTCGGAAATCTCGATAAATTCCGGGCGGATGCCAATCTTCAGGTTATCGCTCTTCACCCTTTGCAGCAGGCTGTTCTGCCAAGCCTCAAGCGGCACGAACACGCCGTTGAACATGACCCCTTCAGGGCGCCGTTCAACGGGGATCAGGTTCATCCCCGGACTGCCAATGAAAAAACCCACAAAGGTGTGGTTTGGCCGCTCGAACAGTTCCGTTGGCGTGCCGAACTGAACAATCTGACCGCCGTACATCACCGCAATCTTGTCGGCAAAGGTGGACGCCTCAAGCTGGTCATGGGTGACGTACACCATGGTGATGTCGAACTTTTCATGGATCTGCTTGAGCTTGCGCCGCAACTTCCATTTCAGCTGCGGATCGATCACCGTCAGGGGCTCGTCAAACAGGATCGCCGAGACGTCTTCCCGCACCAGTCCACGCCCCATGGACACCTTCTGCTTTTCATCAGCGGTCAGGTTCTTCGCCTTCTTGTAAAGCTTGTCCCCGATTTCCAGAACTTCCGCGATCTCGTGGACCCGGGCCTTGATCTGGGAGGTGGGCACCTTGTTGTTCTTGAGCGGGAACGCCAGGTTATCGAACACGGTCATCGAGTCGTAGATCACCGGGAACTGGAACACCTGAGCGATGTTGCGCTCCCTGGGCGACAGTTCATTGACCCGGCGGCCATCGAACAGTACGTCTCCCTCGGAGGGTGCGAGCAGTCCGGATATGATGTTGAGCATGGTGCTCTTGCCACAGCCCGAGGGACCCAACAGCGCGTAGGCACCCCCCTTCTCCCAGACATGGTCAAGTTGGCGAATGGCGTAGTCTTCAGCACCAGCTGGCGTGGCACTGTAGCTGTGTGCCAGCGATTTCAATTGAATTTCGGCCATCAGGCAGCTCCTCCTGAAACCTGGGTCGGGGTGTGCACCAGCTGTTCGTCGCTGTCGAACACAAACAGCTTATTGATCGGCAGGTAGACCTTGACCGGCGCACCGGTGTGGTAGGAGTGAACGCCCATCAGCTGCAGCACCATTTCAAAATGGCTGTTCTCAACGTGCATGAAGGTTTCCGAACCACTGATTTCGCTCAGCTCCACCTCCATGGACATCTCGAGATCATCATCACTGGTCGGCACCAGGCCAATGTGACTGGGGCGAATACCGAACCAGTAATCGCCCGGCGTCAGCTTCGCCAGCCCCTGTGTCAGGGCGTGATGGGAGTACTCGTCGAAGGTGACTTCGGTGGCGGACACCCGGCCCCGAATCATGTTCATCGGTGGCTCGCTGAACAACTGGGCCGCCAGCGTACTGACCGGCGCCCGGTAAACATCCATTACCGGCCCGCTCTGCACCACCTTCCCCTCGTGCAACAAGGTGGTCGTGCCACCCAGGGCGAGTGCTTCGTTGGCTTCGGTCGTCGCATACACCGCAATGCACTGGCGCTCCCGGAACAGATGACGAAGTTCCGCCCGCAGTTCTTCCCGCAGTTTGTAGTCCAGGTTTACCAGGGGTTCATCAAACAGCACCAGGGTGGAATCCTTGACCAGGGCGCGGGCCATGGCCGTGCGCTGTTGCTGGCCACCGGACAACTCCAGGGGATGACGTTTCAACAACGGTTCGATTTGCAGCATCGACGCGGTTTCCTTCACCCGCCGATCAATCTCGCTCTCGGGTGTCTTGGCCAGGCGCAGGGGTGAGGCAATGTTTTCGTAGACAGTAAGGTTCGGGTAGTTGATGAACTGCTGGTAAATCATCGAAATGTTACGGCTCTGTACTGACTGGCCGGTTACGTCGGTGCCGTTGTAGATCAGGCGGCCGCGGGTCGGCTTATCAAGACCCGCCATCAGGCGCATCAGAGACGTTTTTCCGGCCAGGGTACGGCCAAGCAGGACATTGAAAGAACCCGCCTCAAAGGTGAGGTTGGCATCCCGGATGAAATCGACACCATCGACCTCATGGGAGAGATTCTCCAGTACTAAGGACATAGACCTTCCTTTTTGTTCTTTTACGAACGCTAAGCGGAGTGTGTTGGCGGACTCCGAACACTACAAGCTCGAAACGCCAACGCAATCGATGTACCACTTTTTTGCAGACTGTAAGTGAAAACACGTATTAATCTGTTTTTAAAGAATTTTTTTAAACACTGCCAGAAATCTTCTGCGAATGTTCAGATGTTCGTTTAACACTACTTTGTTCAGCTTGAACATTGACGAGCCGATCAATTGAACACATTATTGAACAACTCACACCACCAAACTGAACAGTTACGGCGCGCTTGGCGAACCAAAAAACTAAAGGCGACCACCGGGACCAGGGTTATGCGAAAAAACGAACGCGCAGAAGAACGACAGCTCGTAACCGACTCCTGGAACCGCTGCCTGGCCTGGGGCCTCAGCCACGATGACAAACCAGTAGCCCGAACCGCCGACCCGGCCTATCTAAAAGACGTCGAGCTGAAGCACACCGAACTGATGGCCAGCACCGCCGCCGAAGTGGTGCCCTATTACCGGAATGTCCTGTCCAGCAGCCGCTGCCTGATCCTGATGACGGACCCGGCCGCCACCATCCTCAAAAGCTGGGGCGACGAACGCGTCACCGACGTCCGCCTTCGACCCTGGCTCCAGCGCGGCGCCAATTGGCAGGAATCCCTTTGCGGCACCAACGCCATTGGCACCGCAATCGCCAACCAACTGCCGGTGCAGGTCCAGCGCAACGAACATTTTCTAAAGCAGTTCCGCAGCCTGATTGGTTCGGCCGCGCCTATCTTCGACACCCGGAAACAGCTCGCGGGCGTGCTCAGCGTGTTCAGCGACGCCTACCTGCCCCAGGCCCACACCCTGGGCATGGTGCGCCTGCTGTCTCAGTCGGTGGAGAACCGGTTGATCATCCGGCAATTTGAAGCCAGCCACGTCCAGATCACCCTGAATACCACCGCTGACAACTTCGACAGCCCCTGGTCCGGCATCCTGATGTGCGACAGTGCGGGCAAGATTGTGGCCAGCAACCAGCGCGCCGACCAACTGCTGGCCACCAGCACGGTCCAGCGTTACCTCGACGATCTGTTCACCAGCTCCCGCCAGCATATCCTGGGGCACCCTGACCACACCGCCATTCAGCTCGTCACCAAGGGCAAAGTACGACTGAGCGCCCGACTGAAGCGACCTTCTGAGCCCGCCCGGGCTACTACCACCACAACAGCTGGCGCCGGCAGCCACGAAAAAACACCGCCCCAGGATCTCTCCAGCCTTGAGTACGGTGACAACTCGGTGCGGCGCTGTGCCGATCAGGCGCTGAAAGTGCTCCAGCGTGGGGTACCGGTACTGATCACCGGCGAAACAGGGGTGGGCAAGGAGGTAATGGTAAAAGCCTTGCATCGTGCAAGCCCGCGCTGCGACGCCCCCCTGGTAGCGGTCAATTGCGCGGCCATCCCGCCTGAACTGGTGGAGTCGGAGCTGTTTGGTTACGAATCGGGTGCCTTTACCGGCGCACGGGCACAGGGCTCACTCGGTTTAATCCGGAAAGCCAACAAGGGCATCCTGTTTCTCGATGAAATTGGCGAAATGCCACTGGCAGCCCAATCCCGCCTGCTTAGGGTACTGCAGGAGCGGGTCGTCACGCCGGTTGGGTCGACCGAGAGTAAGCCCGTAGACATCCTGCTCGTCACAGCGACTAATAGGCCCCTGTCCTCCCGGATCGAGGCCGGCCAATTCAGGGCGGATCTGTTTTACCGGATCAACGGATTGTCGGTAAAGCTTCCGCCACTGCGCCAACGCACCGACAAGCGGGAGCTCATTCAGGATATTTACCGCCAACACCGGGACCCGGGCCAGCGAGAGGAATTAACCCCGCAAGTGCTGTCTGCGCTGGAAAATCATCCCTGGCCGGGCAATATTCGCCAGTTGGTCAATGTGCTGCGGGTCGCTATCGCAATTGCAGACGGCGAAGAAGTGGATATCTGGCACCTGCCGGAGGATTTTCTGGCTGAATACGACACTGTGTCACCCACCCGGCAGAGCCGACCGGATCGTGCCGCCCAAGCCAGCTCGAGCAGTCCGTTGCAAGAGCACGAGCCAACCACCGACCCACTGACCCAAACTCTGCAGGTGTACCGGGAGTGCACAGGTAATGTGTCGGAGACTGCGCGACAGTTGTCCATCAGCCGCAATACGCTCTACAAGCGGCTGCGCGAGCTGGGAATCCGCTGATTCAGAGCCGGCCGATCGCCTCAACCCAGCCCTGGTAGAGTCGGTCCCGGTGTTCCTTGGTCATCACCGGTTCAAAACGACGATCGCATCGCCATAGCCCGGTCAACTCCTCCAGTGAGCCATAAACCCCGGCCCTGAGTCCCGCCAGGTACGCGGCTCCCAATGCGGTTGTTTCGACCACCGATGGCCTGTCCACCCGCGCACCCAGGATATTGGCCAGGAATTGCAACACCCAGTTGTTCGCCACCATGCCGCCGTCGACCCGCAGGTTAATGGCACGGATACCGTCGTGCTCCATGGCCTTTTGCAAATCCTTGGTCTGGTAGCAAACCGATTGCAGACCCGCGGTGACAATTTCCTTGATACCCGTGTCGCGGGTGAGGCCGAAGATCGCACCTCGCGCGTTCGGATCCCAGTAGGGCGCACCCAGGCCGGTAAACGCGGGAACCAGATAGACACCATGATCCAAAGGGGTCTGCTCCGCCAAAGGCTCGGTTTCACAGGCATCCCCGATTAATTTCAAGCCATCCCTAAGCCACTGAATGGCAGCCCCGGCCACGAAGATGCTGCCCTCCAGGGCGTAGGTTGGCCTGCCATTGAGCCGATACGCCACCGTACTCAGCAAGCGGTGCTCTGATGCCAGAGCCTTGTCGCCAGTGTTGAGCATCAGGAAGCAGCCAGTGCCGTAGGTGCTTTTGGCCATGCCCACATCGAAGCAGGTCTGACCAAAAAGCGCGGCCTGCTGGTCCCCGGCAATACCCAGCACCGCCGAACCATTCAGTGCGCCACCCTCGCTGATCTCACCAAAGTCGTCGGAAGAGTCCATCACTTCCGGCAGCAGGGAGGCTGGAATTCCAAACAGGGCCAAGAGCTCCTCGTCCCAACATTGCCGATGAATGTCGAACAGCAGGGTACGGCTGGCATTCGTCGCATCGGTGCGGTGCGATTGTCCTCCGGTCAGGCGCCAGAGCAGGAAGCTATCGATGGTACCGAAGGCCAGTTCTCCCCGTTCAGCCCGCTCCCTAACCCCGTCAACATTGTCCAGAATCCAGCGAATCTTGGTGGCGGAAAAATAGGGATCGATCAGCAAGCCGGTTTTGCTCGCGACCAGAGCCTCCAGCCCTTCCTGCTTCAGGGATTCACAGTAGGCTGCGGTGCGGCGATCCTGCCAGACAATGGCGTTGTAGACCGGCTCGCCGGTTTTTCGGTCCCACAGAACCGTGGTTTCCCGCTGGTTGGTGATGCCCACAGCCAGCACCTGATCATCCCCACCACAGGCCTCCGCCATAACCTGATCGCAAGTTGCCCTGACCGATGCCCAGATCGCTTCCGGGTCATGCTCGACCCAGCCACTGGCAGGAAACTGCTGGGGAAACTCCTGCTGCCGGGTAGCGTGGATCTTTCCGTCAAGGCCAAACAGGATAGCGCGGGAACTGGTTGTTCCCTGATCAATCGAGAGAAGGTACTGGGTCATGGGCTGCTCGTCATCCGGATTCTTTTTATGAGGTTTTCTTGTGAGGTTCTATTTTTTTCGGATTTTTACCTTTTTGAACATAAATGCCAAGTGATTTTGCCAGTCGGGTCTGGCCCAAACGAGACAAGCTATTAAAAAGGCTGCACAAACTGACCTTAAGCACTAAACTTCGAGAATGTTTTCAGACGCTCACTATTTCGCAACAGCAAAAAAGATCACGCGGAGGTAATTGCCATGGCACAGCGGCGCCGACAGGATTTGATCATGGAGCTGATCCAACAGAACGGGTTTGTCACCACCGAGCAACTCGTTGATCAATTCAAGGTGACGCCCCAGACCATCCGCCGGGACTTGAACGAGCTTGCCGAGCAGAACAAGCTTCGCCGTCACCATGGCGGTGCCGGCATCGACTCCAGCACCACCAACACCGCATACCAGGCCCGCAAGATCATGGACCTGGAGGCCAAGGAACGGATCGCGGCCGCTATGGTCAAGATGATTCCGGACAACTCCTCCATGTTCATCAACATCGGCACCACCACCGAGACCATCGCCAAGGCCCTGCTGGAGCGGAAAAACCTGCAGATAGTCACCAATAACCTGCACGTTGCCTCCATCCTCGCTGCGAAAGAGGATTTTCACGTGATCATCGCCGGCGGTGAAGTTCGTAATCGCGATGGCGGCATTGTGGGAGAGGCCACCCGGGACTTCATCAATCAGTTCAAGATGGACTTCGGCATCATTGGCATCAGCGGAATCCACAGCGACGGTTCGCTGCTGGATTTCGATTACCGCGAGGTGCGCGTGGCCCAGGCCATCATCGCCAATTCCAATCAGGTTCTGCTGGCAGCCGACCACACCAAATTTGGCCGCAACGCCATGGTGCGCCTGGGTAACATCACCCAGGCAGACCACGTATTCACCGACAAGCAGCCACCCGCCGAGATCAGCCAATCCCTGGCCGAACACAACGTTGAACTGCACATCGTTTAAAGCATTCCGCACGACGAAGTAGCCTCCAGAAACGGCTCTCCAGAACGCCATTCGCCTGCCCGGGCATCGGTCAGAACCAACCTGAGACTGCGGCTATTTTTTTCGTTTTTTTTCTCTATTTTCCTTTACGAATATGTTCCGCTTTCGCATAATGATCGTATCGTTAAATCTGGTCGAAAAGTGCGCAGGCAGGGAGCGACTTTTCTGGCGCTGACTTTTTGGCTCAGGCAGGAGATAGGCAGCAATGGCTAATGAACACGAACACTATGACGTTGTCGTCGTCGGCGGCGGGGTCAACGGCACCGGTATCGCCATGGATGCGGCAGGCCGGGGCCTGAAGGTACTGCTGTGTGAAATGAACGATCTTGCATCGGCAACCTCCTCCAGCAGCAGCAAGCTGATTCACGGCGGCCTGCGCTACCTGGAGCATTACGAATTCCGCCTGGTGCGGGAAGCCCTGGCCGAGCGCGAGTCACTGCTGCGCAATTCGCCCCACATCATGTGGCCCATGCGCTTCCGACTGCCCCACCGCCCTCACCTGCGTCCGGCCTGGATGATCCGCACCGGCCTGTTCCTGTATGACCACCTGGCCAAACGGGAATTGTTGCCGAGCTCTCGCTCGATCAAGTTCGACAGCTCCGATCCTCTCAAGCCGGAAATTACCAAGGGTTTTGAATACTCGGATGGCTGGGTGGACGATGCTCGCCTGGTAATCCTGACCGCCAAGAAAGCCGAGCAGTCCGGTGCCCGAATCCTGACCCGCACCAAGTGCGTGAAGGCCGAACGCGGCTCCGCCGATTGGAAGGTGACGCTCCGGAACATGGCTGACAACTCAGAAGAGACCGTAACCACCCGGCTGATCGTCAACGCCTCCGGCCCCTGGGTCAGTAGCCTGTTTGGCGAAACCCTGTCGATGCCGGCGCCCAAGATGATCCGCATGGTGAAAGGCAGCCACATTGTCATTCCCAGAATGAACAAGGGCACCGAGGCCTACATCCTTCAGAACGAGGATGAGCGCATCGTTTTTGTGATCCCCTACGAGGATGAATTTTCCCTGGTCGGCACCACTGACGTGGATTACGAGGGCGATCCCAGGAAAGCGAAGATTTCTCCTGAGGAGACGGAGTACCTACTCGATATCGTCAACGCCCATTTCAAGCGGCAGCTGACGGCCGAGGATGTGGTCTGGTCGTACTCCGGCGTGCGTCCGTTGATGGATGACGAGCAGGAGAACGCCCAGAAGGCTTCCCGGGACTACTCGTTTGAGGTCAGTGCCGAGGACGGCAAGGCGCCGCTGATTTCGGTCTTTGGCGGCAAGATCACCACCTACCGGAAACTGGCGGAAGCGGCCACCGACAAACTGTGCCAGTTCTTCCCGAATGCCCGCGGCCGCTGGACCAAGACCGCCACCCTACCGGGCGGTGATTTCGACAATCACGACAGCCTGGAAATCAAAATGACGGCCGATTTCCCATGGCTGGACAAGGCCGTCATCAGCCGCTACGTGCGAACCTACGGCACCAGCTCCTACGAAATCCTGAAACAATGCAGCAGCATGGCGGATTTGGGCATTCATTTTGCCGGCACGCTCTATCAGGCCGAAGTGGAGTACCTGGTGGCTCAGGAATGGGCGCACACCTCCGACGATATCCTCTGGCGACGGACCAAACAGGGGCTCTATGCGAGCGAGGATAATGTCCAGGCGCTGGAGCAGTTCCTGACAGAGCACGCCACCGGCGACAATGGCAGCGGCCCGTTGCACCAACACGCCTGAGGCTTAACCGAACACATCGCTCCGGCCGGATGAACTTCCGCCCGGAGCTTTTTTTGGCGATTATTCTTTCAGCAACTCGGCCACCCTCTCCTGCACGGCCGGCACCACGTCCTGCTCAAACCAGGGGTTTCGGCGTAGCCAGAGGTTGTTGCGAGGGCTTGGATGCGGCATCGGGACCGCCGAAGGCCAATAGTCCTGCCAGTGACGGACCTGCTCGGTGACCGAGCGGGATTTTCCTCCAAGATGCCAGGCGTGGGCATACTGACCAATGACCAGAGTCAAACCGATGTTAGGCAACCGCCTGAGCAGCTCCGAGCGCCAGGCCGGCGCGCATTCCGGCCGCGGCGGTAAATCGCCGGATTTGCCGGTGCCCGGATAGCAGAAGCCCATGGGCAGAATGGCCAGTTTTTGCTCGTCGTAAAACGTATCCCGGGTCACCCCCATCCACTCCCGCAGCCGGTCACCACTGGGATCATTGAACGGCAACCCGGTCTCATGAACACGCCGCCCGGGAGCCTGACCCACGACTAAGATCCGAGACGATTCGGATAGCTGAATCACCGGCCTTGGGCCCAGGGGCAAGAACTCGGCACACAAGGTACACGCCCGCACCCGCGCCACTAACTCTGCAAACGATAACTCGCTCAATTCCATAGGCTTTGCAAAACAGCCTCCTGATCATTGCGTACGAACGGCTTTCGCCTGACTATAGGCTCTTCAGTGTATAGGAGAAAACCCGATGACCTCCACGGCCAGCGCCCTGCCAGACATCGATGTTGAGGAATTTCGGAAAGTGGTCCGCAGCCGCCGTTCCATCCGCCGTTTCAAGCCAGACCCGGTCCCGAGGGACATCCTGAGTGAATGCCTGGAACTGGCGATGTTGGCGCCAAACTCCAGCAATTTGCAGCCGTGGGAGTTTTTTGTGGTGGAATCGGCGAATCTGAGGGCCAAGCTGGCAACAGCCTGCCTGGGACAAAATGCGGCCAAAACCGCACCGGTGCTGATTGCCATCGTCGCCCGCACCGACACCTGGCGCAAACACGCGCGCCAGGCCCTGGACGAATGGCCGGAAGCCTCACTGCCGCCCATTGTCGAGAAATACTACCGCACCGTTGCCCCCATTCATTACAACCAGGGCCCGCTGGGTGTTTTTGGTCTGACCAAGAAAGCCGCTGGCATGGCCCTGGGCGTGCTGCGCCCGGTTCCCCGCGGCCCATCCTCAATCAGTGACATGAAAGTCTGGGCGACAAAATCAACCGCGCTGGCAGCCCAGAACCTGATGCTGGCTCTGCGTGCCCACGGCTACGATTCCTGCCCGATGGAAGGCTTTGACGAGTGCAGAGTGAAGTCGCTACTGAGGATTCACCGAAAAGGCCTGGTCACGATGGTACTGGCAGCGGGTAAACGCGCTGACAACGGCGTTTACAACCGCCAATACCGGTTCGACCATGACCAACTGGTGCATTACCTGTAACAGGCAGCCCCGATCGCCGGTCACACTTCGGGGTTGGCCAGTGCCTCGGCAGCACCCAGTAACCCGGTGTAAGGCTCGGTCACCACGAACACTGGTGTGAACTCCAGCAGTGGTCGCATCCGACCTTTGTCTTCAAACCCCTTCTGGAAGGGACTCTCCAGAAAAAAATCGAGGAACCGGGGCAGAATGCCGCCACACAGGTAGACACCACCCGTACCACCGACCGTCAACACGCCGTTGCCCGCAACCCGCCCCAATATTTCACAGAAGTGGCGAAGGGTGTGACGAGCCAGGGAATCAGCCTGCTCGAGAGCTGCCGCAGTGATCTTTTCCGGCGCATCAAGAGGTGCAGCAACACCCTGGATCTCGGCATGGGCCTGATAGAGATTCAGCAACCCCTGGCCACAGAGGATCCGCTCAACGGACACCCGCCCGAACCGGGCTTTCAGAATCCGCAGGATGGCCATTTCGGTGTCATCGGTGGGGGCAAAATCCACATGCCCGCCCTCGGTCATCAATGGCACCCAACCGTGCTGCAAGGGCACCAACCCGGAGACGCCCAGCCCGGTCCCCGGACCAATGACGAGCCGCGCACGGCGGGGATCGCCCGGTCCGCCACACACCCGCACCAGGTGCTCTTCCGGCACATGGGGTACCCCCAGCGCCATGGCGGTGAAATCATTGATGACCTTGAATGCCCGCCAGCCAAATTGCGCCCGAACCTCTTGGGTATCAAAGCGCCAATGGTTGTTAGTCATTCGGATCTGGGTGCCTCGCACCGGTGAGGCAACTGCAAAACACGCCTCATTCACTTCGCCCATCCCTACCCGAGCAAGGTAGTCCGTCACTGCGCTGTCGATATTGTCGTAGTCACCGCAGCGGAGCACCTCAATGGCCTCTGGGCGAACCTCGCCCTGCTTCACCAAAGCGAAGCGGGCGTTCGTGCCACCAATGTCACCGACCAGTGAATACTGTGTGCCTGTGTCCGTCATGCCTCATGGTTCCAGAAGAAGCTAGCGCCTTGTTCCGGGGTGCTAGCGGAGCGACGCATCCAACCAAACAATTCCCGACCGTAGCCATGATGATACGCGCTCAGGTCCGGCTTGACAGACTCGCGCTTGGCCAATTCCGTATCGTCGATATCGATGCGCAGAGATCCGGCTTTTGCATCAACGCAAATCCAGTCACCGTCTTTGACCCTGGCAAGCGGGCCGCCATCCAATGCCTCCGGATAGACATGAATGGCCGCTGGCACCTTACCAGATGCGCCAGACATCCGACCATCGGTAACCAACGCCACCTTGAAACCACGATCCTGCAACACACCCAAATAGGGGGTGAGCTTATGCAACTCAGGCATCCCGTTCGCCTTCGGCCCCTGGAATCGGACCACTACCACGCAGTCTTTATCCAGGTCACCGGCGTCGAATGCAGCCTTCAGGTCGTTCTGGTCATTCAACACCACTGCCGGTGCCTCCACGATCTGGTGTTCTTCTGCCACAGCGGAAACCTTGATCACACCACGCCCAAGATTGCCATCAAGCACCCGCATGCCGCCATCGGGCGCGAAGGGCTCAGAGGCCGAACTCAGGACATCCGGACGCAGACTCTTTTCCGGCGCAGGCTTCCATACCAGCTTGTCGCCTTCCAGCTCCGGCTGTTGGGTATAACGCTCCAGGCCATGGCCCATCACCGTTTCCACGTCGTTGTGCAGATAGCCCCCGTTGAGCAACTCACGAATCAGGAATGGTGTTCCGCCCGCCTCGTGGAAGGCATTTACATCTTCCTGACCATTTGGGTAGATACGGGTCATGGAAGGCACTACGGAGGACAGCTCAGCGTAGTCGTTCCAGTCAATGATAATGCCGGCCGCCCGCGCAATGGCAATCCAGTGAATGGTGTGATTGGTGGAGCCACCGGTTACCAGTAGTGCAACCAAAGCATTCACGATGTTCTTTTCATCCACCATGTCACCCAGGCCCAAGTTACCACCGTGGGGTTTCGACAATTTGATGACCTGCTCCGTCGCCGCCTGGGTGAGACGGTCCCGCAGTGGGGTGTTCGGATTAACAAAGGCCGATCCGGGCAGATGCAGGCCCATTACCTCCACCAACAACTGGTTGCTGTTTGCGGTGCCATAGAA
Source organism: Marinobacter alexandrii (assembly GCF_005871205.1). Taxonomy (GTDB): domain Bacteria; phylum Pseudomonadota; class Gammaproteobacteria; order Pseudomonadales; family Oleiphilaceae; genus Marinobacter; species Marinobacter alexandrii. The sequence goes on from NZ_SWKM01000015.1 coordinate 361,995, forward strand.
GGTGCAGGTGCCCGGGCTGTGGTACGACTTGCTCTCAGCTTCCAGCAGTTCTTCCTTGCCAATCTTGCCTTCGGCATAAAGCTGCCGGATACGTTGCTTTTCCTTATTAGGCAGCCCCGAGGGCATCGGCCCCGCAGGCACGAGAACGGTCGGCAGGTAGCCAAAACTCAAAGAGCCAATCAACAACCCCGGTACGATCTTGTCGCAGATACCGAGCAAGAGCGTGGCATCAAACATGTTGTGGCTCATGGCCACGGCGGTGCTCATGGCAATAGTGTCGCGGGAGAACAAACTCAGTTCCATACCCGGCTGGCCCTGGGTAACACCGTCGCACATCGCCGGAGTGCCTCCGGCAAACTGCGCCACCGAGCCCATGTCGTGGGCCGCCTTGCGGATCATGTCAGGGAACTTTTCATACGGTTGGTGGGCCGAAAGCATATCGTTGTATGCCGACACGATGGCGACGTTGGCCTTATTCATGAACTTCAGGGTGTCTTTGTCGCCCTGGCTGCAGGCAGCAAAACCATGGGCAAGATTGCCACAGGAGAGACTGCTCCTATGGGGGGACTGAGCCTTCAACTGATCCATCCGGTCGAGATAGTCCTGCCGGCTGGATCGACTGCGCTCGATGATTCGCTGGGTAACCTTGTCAACAGTGGGATGCATGATGGGGCTCCATTGGTCGTGTAGAAGTCTTGTTAGGTTGAGCGTAATTTTACGTTCTTTTTTGACATCTTTCACCCAAATATCGTTCAAAATTTCTTTTTTTGTTGTTATATTTACTACATTGCACCAAACAAACGTACAAAAAACACCCAATTTAGGAGTCGTAAGATGACTATTCGCATCGCAATTAACGGTTTTGGCCGGATCGGTCGCAACATTCTTCGGGCACTTTATGAAAATAACTACCGCAAACAGGTTCAGGTTGTCGCCATTAATGATCTGGGTGACGCCGAAACCAACGCCCACCTTCTGAAATACGACAGCGTCCACGGTCGTTTCGATGGTGTGGTTGGTCATGATGCGGAATCCCTGACAGTCAACGGCGACCGCATTGCCATCTCCGCCATCCGTTCGCCAGAGGAACTGCCCTGGCGAGATCTGCATGTGGACGTCGTGTTTGAATGCACGGGCCTGTTCACCAAAAGAGACGCAGCTGCCGCACACCTCAAAGCAGGTGCCCGAAAAGTCATTATCTCCGCGCCGTCGCCCGACGCCGACGCCACTGTGGTCTATGGCGTCAATCACCAGAGTCTGACCGGTGAACACGACGTTATCTCCAACGCCTCCTGCACGACCAACTGCCTGGCGCCGATTGTTGAAGCCTTGCACGAAAGTGTTGGCATCGAAAGTGGATTGATGACCACCATTCACTCCTACACCAACGATCAGAAACTTAGCGATGTTTACCACACTGACCTGTACCGGGCCCGGTCAGCTACCCAGTCAATGATCCCGACCAAAACCGGGGCCGCTGCCGCCATTGGCAAGGTGATCCCGGCACTGGATGGCAAGCTCGACGGCCTGGCCGTCCGGGTACCCACCATTAACGTGTCACTGGTAGACTTCGGCTTTATCGCCGGTCGCGATACCACCGTGGAAGAAATCAACACCGCCATTAAAGTGGCAGCCGAAGCTAATCCGGTTCTGGGCTTCAACATCGAGAAGCTGGTCAGTGTAGACTTCAACCACAACGCCCTTTCAAGCGTTTTCGATGCCAATCACACCCGCGTTCTCGGCCGTCACGTGAAAGTCATGGCCTGGTACGACAATGAATGGGGCTTCTCCAACCGAATGCTCGACAACGCAATTGCCCTGATTAAGGCCGGCCAGTAATTCTGGCCGCCTGGCGCAATTCCACTATTTTTAAAGAGACGCACCCGATTAACCATAGGACACCAACCATGCTCAGGCGCACCAAGATTGTCGCCACACTCGGTCCCGCGACCGACTCTCCCGAAGCCCTCGCCGCCATTATCGGCGCCGGCGTCGACGTTACCCGACTGAACTTTTCCCACGGCAGTGCGGAAGACCACATCCAGCGTGCCCGCCAGGTACGCGAAGCGGCTGCCGCGCAGGGCCGGTTCGTTGCCCTGCTGGCCGACCTGCAGGGCCCGAAACTGCGGATTGCCCGTTTCGCCAACCACAAGGTTACCCTGACAGCCGGCCAGAGCTTTGTGCTCGACGCCAACATGGACAAGGAAGCCGGTACCGAAACCCACGTCGGCATCGATTACGAGCAATTGATCGAGGATGTACATCCGGGCGATATCCTGGTTTTGGACGACGGCCGAATCGAGATGGAAGTGCAGTCTGTGGACGACCACAGCATCACCTCCACTGTCCTGATTGGCGGCCCCCTCTCCAACAACAAGGGCCTGAACAAACGCGGCGGCGGCCTGTCGGCGGATGCCCTGACCGAGAAAGACAAACAGGATATCGTGACGGCTGCCCGGCTTAACGCCGACTATGTAGCGGTATCCTTCGTGCGGACCGCCGAGGACATGCACACGGCTCGCCGACTACTTAAAGAAGCAGGCTCCGACGCCGGCCTGGTTGCCAAGATCGAACGGGCCGAACTCGCCCACGACGTGGAAGCCCTGGACGCCGTTATCGAAGCCTCCGATGCGGTCATGGTGGCCCGTGGTGATCTCGCCGTTGAAATCGGCGACGCGGAACTGGTCGGCGTTCAGAAGCACATCATCCAGCGGGCGCGGGTACTGAACCGTGCGGTCATTACCGCCACCCAGATGATGGAATCCATGATCACCAGTCCAATGCCCACCCGCGCCGAGGTGTCAGATGTCGCAAACGCGGTCATGGACTACACCGATGCCGTAATGCTGTCAGCTGAAACCGCAGTCGGTGATTATCCGAAGGAAGCCGTTGAGGCGATGGTTCGCATCTGCCTGGGCGCTGAGAAGCACCCGTCAATGCACCAGTCCAAGCACCGGATTCACGAGAGCATGGAGCGCGTCGACGAGGCTATTGCGCTGTCGTCAATGTACGCGGCCAACCACCTGGAAGGTGTCGCTGCCATCATCTGCATGACCGAAACCGGAGCTACGCCGCGACTGATGTCTCGCATCAAGTCCAGCCTGCCGATTTTTGCCTTCTCCCGTCATCATTCAACTCAGCACCGGGTAGTCATGTTCCGGGGCGTCCAGACCATACCGTTCGACTCTGCCAAGATTCCGAACGAGCAAACCAATGCCCTGGCCGTGTCAGAACTGGTTAATCGTGAGGTTGTTAGCGAGGGGGATCTGGTGGTGATTACCAAGGGCGACTACGTGAATGCCCAGGGTGGTACCAACACCATGAAGATCGTAAAGGTGGGTTCAGAAATCCGCTAATACGGGGATCGATGACCTGTGTTCACACTTCGAACAGAACACTTTGAACGGAGCGTGAACAAACCTTGCGGCCAGCGTTGTTATTGGCGCTGGCCGCAAGGGCACTTCTTACAAGTCCGCGAGACTGTCTCGCGCAATCTTAGTGATCTGCGCCCAATCTTTGGCAGCAACCACATCCGCAGGTGTCAGCCACGAACCGCCCACCGCCTTCACGTTCTTCAGCGCCAGGTAGTCTTTCGCCGTATCGCGACGAATACCGCCAGTCGGGCAGAAAACCACATCACTAAATGGCCCGCTAAACGCCTTCAGCGCAGGCACACCGCCTGACACTTCCGCCGGGAAGAATTTGAACTCGCGGTAACCCAGGGCATAGCCCATCATCAGTTCCGACACGGTTGAAATGCCGGGCAGCAACGGAGCTTCCGAGGTTACGCCAAACTCAAGAATGGCTTCAGTCACACCAGGGGTAATGACAAACTGCGCTCCCGCCGCCTCGACCTGGCGATACTCGGCCACACTGGTGACCGTGCCGGCGCCAACCCAGGCATCAGGAATGGCTTCGCGCACGGCTTTGATCGCGGCGACACCGTGCTCGGTCCTGAGGGTGATCTCAAGCACGTTGATACCACCGTCAACCAGCGCCTGGCACAGCGGAACAGCGTCTTCCAGTTTATTGATCGCGATAACCGGCACCAGGGGCGAGGCCGCCAACACGGCCTGAACGCGCTCGCGCTGGAATTCAGAAAGTTGGGTCATGGGTTTTTACTCCAAAAAATCATTAAAAGCAGACTCAGGGACTCCAGAACACATTGAGTCCAGGCTGAAGAAAAGCGCGCACTGGCATCGCCATCACGTCACTCGGATTGGCAAGTGCCTGCTCCAGAGTCTTGAGCTTGTCCTGGCCCTTCAGGTGCAGAGCGGTAAACCGCGCATCCTTCAGTGCCGGCCAGGTCAGTGTGATTCGTTGCTGGGATTGGGACGGGGGGGTGGCCGCAGCCACCCGGTCCGGGCAGTCAGCACTAATCGCCGTAGCCAGCTCCGGTGCATCCGGGAACAGAGATGCGGTGTGACCGTCGTTCCCCATACCGAGAATCAGAACATCCAGGGGCAGCGCCAAATCGGCCAATTCCGCCTTCACCGCCTCCAGGCCCTCAAGCGGGGTCGCGCCCTGTTGTTTGAGCGACAGGTAGTTGGCCGCTGCAGCCTTGCCCTGCAACAGATGCGCCTTCACCAGCTGGGTATTGCTGGCCGGATCATCCTCGGGAACCCAGCGCTCATCCGCCAACAGCACATCAACCCGCTGCCAGTCGAGCGCCTTCTCAGACAGAGCCTTGAAAAATGGCAGCGGTGTTGAGCCACCGGAAACCACCAGACTGGCGCGGGCAGCCTGCGCCAGACGCGATTCAAGAACCTCGGCGACAGCATCGGCGAGCGCCACTGCTACCTGCTCTGGGGTTTCCCCGGAGCGCGGCTGCATACCCTCAGGCAATTGAATATCAGGCGTCTTCATACCAGCTCCTTCCGTCCCGAGTGATCATGGCGATGGACGCCACCGGGCCCCAGGTACCCGCGGCATAGCGCTTGGGAGGAGCACCACTGTCGCGCCAGTTCTGGATAACCTGGTCAACCCAGCGCCAGGCGTGTTCAACCTCGTCCCGACGGACAAACAGGTACTGATTGCCTTTCATCACCTCCCACAGCAGGCGCTCGTAGGCGTCTGGAATCCGGTCGGTATCAAAGGTCTCCGAGAAGGTCAGCTCCAGCGGGCCCTGGCGCAGTCGCATCCCCTTATCCAGTCCCTGATCCTTGGTCAGGATCTTCAGCGACATGCCCTCATCCGGCTGCAACCGGATAATCAGCTTGTTGTTGGCCAGGTGCTTCTGATCCGGATCGAAGATGTAGTGAGGCGCAGGCTTGAAATGAATGATGATCTGGGAAAGCTTCTCCGGCAGCCGCTTTCCAGTGCGGATGTAAAACGGCACACCGGACCAGCGCCAGTTGTCGATTTCAGCCTTCAGCGCCACAAAGGTCTCGGTATCGCTGCCCTTGTTGGCCCCCTCTTCCTCAAGGTAACCGGGGACCGGCTTGCCATTGCTGGTACCCGCAGTGTACTGGCCACGAACCACGTGGCTTTCCATCATGTCCGGAGTTACCCGCTTCAGCGCCTTAAGCACCTTCACCTTCTCATCACGAATACTGTCCGCAGACAGATCCGACGGTGGATCCATGGCAATGAGGCACAGCAGCTGGAGCAAGTGGTTCTGGATCATGTCCCGGATCTGGCCGGCCTGATCAAAATAGCCCCACCGGCCCTCAATACCCACACTCTCCGCAACGCTGATTTCAACATGGGAAATGTGGTTCTGATCCCACTGAGATGCGAACAGGTTGTTGGCAAAACGCAGGGCGATCAGATTCTGTACCGTTTCCTTACCCAGATAGTGATCGATGCGGAACAGCTGGTTCTCATTGAACACCTCGCCCAGCTCGTCGTTGATCACCTTGGAGGACTCAAGATCGTGACCAATGGGTTTTTCTACCACTACCCTGGTGTTCTGGTTGCAGCAGTTTGCCGCTCGCATGTTACGGGCAATCACACCGTACATGGACGGCGGAGTTGCCATGTACGCGATCAGCTCGTTATGGGTATCATCTCGCCAGTCGTTGAGAACGCTGAAGCCCTCGGGATCACTGAAATCGAGAATCTGATAATCGACCCGCTGCAAAAACTTGTCGGCAACCCCGGCATCAAATTCTTCCGGTTTGACGTGTTGCTTCAGTTTTTCGAGCAATTGCTGCCGAACGCTGTCGGTGTCCGCTTCCGTGCGCGCTACGGCGAGAATGCGGCTGCCGTCAGCAAGCAGCCTGGCCCTCTCCAGTTGGTACAGTGCAGGAAACAGCTTACGCTGAGCGAGATCGCCCAGTGCGCCAAACAGCATAAGGTCACAACGGGTATTGCTTTTATTGGCCATTGGATCCTTCTCTCCGGTGGGTAAGGCGATCACAACGCCAGTCGGCTCGCCTTTGGATGTCGTCGTTCAATGTAGTAATTTTATGCAAATAATGACATCAGGGAACGGGTTTTCCAAGGAAAAAATGCACTAAATGACATTTTTACTACCCAAAAACAAAAAGAAACGCGGTATAATCAGCGCCGTCGAACAACAACGAACGCCAAAGAGTCAGGGAGTACTTTTTAATGGCCGCGAATCAGGCGCACCGTGATGAAAACCTGCTTACCGACATTCAGTCCCGACTGGACAGTCTCAACAAATCCGAGCGCAAAGTAGCAGAAGCCATTCTTCGGGATCCCAGCGCCGCAACTCGCTACAGCATAGCTGCGCTTGCTCGGGCCGCCAACGTCAGCGAACCCACCGTCAACCGGTTCTGCCGCGGCTTTTCCGCCACCGGCTTCCCGGACTTCAAGATTCGGCTGGCGCAGAGCATCGCAACCGGTACCCCCTATGTTGGCCAGAACGTCGAGGCAAACGATACGGTCTCGGAATTTGCCGACAAGATCATGCTCAGCACCATTGCCAGTCTCGACAAGGCCCGCCAGGCGCTGGACCCAAAGGCCCTGGCCTCTGCCATCGATTACCTGATCCAGGCCAAGCAGATCAATTTCTTTGGTATGGGCGGCTCCGCTTCGGTCGCGCTGGATGCCCAGCACAAGTTCTTCCGCTTCAATATTCCGGTGATGTCCTACGATGACGCGTTAATGCAGCGCATGGTGGCAGCCGGTGCCAACGTGGGAGACGTCATCGTTCTCATCTCCTACACCGGGCGCACTCGTGAAACTGTGGATATTGCCCAGGTGGCCCGCGCCAATGGCGCAACCGTGATTGGTATCACCAACCCCGACTCGCCCCTGGCCGCAGTCTGCAGCGTGGTCGTAGGAGTCACCGCACCCGAGGACACGGAGGTATACATGCCCATGTCGTCCCGGATCATTCACCTGACCGTGATTGATATCCTGGCAACGGGTGTCACCCTTAAACGAGGCGCCGATTTTCTTGGCCATCTGAAGAAGATCAAGGAAAGCCTCAAGCCCACCCGACTGCCGTCCGAATAACCCCGCCAACGGGCCTCACGTGTCGATTCAACCGACAGACACGTGAGGCTTACAGATCTACGCCCCTCCTCCCCCTCAAGTCTACCCCCCCAAATTCTTTTGGGCGGAGGATGTACTAACCCCTACGTTACAACACTATGAAATCCGGTTTCCCAATGTCTGATTGGCAGGAGCTGCAATCGCGGGAACCGGAGGCACGGTCTGGCCACGGCTATTCATAGTCTTCACCTGATCATCCGCTTCCCAGACATTTAAAAATGACAAAAAGCACAGGACTCAGATGATGCAGAACAATAAGCGCTTCTCTATTAACAAGCTTCCTCTGGCTGCCGCGGTAACAGCTGCCGTTATGGCCACCCCAGCCATTGCAGTCGACTTTCACGGCTATGCCCGTGCAGGCGCCTCCACCAACCTGAACAGTGGTGGTGAGCAAACTTGCTTTGGTAATGGCGCCGTTGGCCACTACGTTGGTCGACTGGCCGACGAATGCGACACCTACGCCGAAATCGGTCTGGGCGACGAGTTGTTCAGCCAGGACGGAGCCACCTTCCGCTTCGACTCAATGATTGCATACAGCACCAACCAGCAGGGTAACGACTACCAGGCCCTGGACGGCGCCAACAATATCAGTGGCATCGACTTTGCCACCGAAGAAGTTACGCGGAACAGCTCCAACCCTTACGGCGGTGGCGATCTCGCTCTGCGTCAGCTTTACGTATCCGCCAACAACGTCATCGAATCCCTGCCGGGCGCCACACTGTGGGCCGGCAAGCGCTTTTACCAGCGTAAAGACATTCACCAGCTCGACCTGTTCTACGTCAGCAACTCCGGCTACGGTGCCGGTGTCGAGAACATCAAAGCAGGCGCCGGCCGGCTGTCCGTTGCCTACACCAACTCTGACAACAGCGAAAATGACGACATCGTTCAGAACAACAAGATCGATGTTCGCTACTCATTCCCGCTGGCCGGTGGCAACAACCTCGAACTGATCGGCATCTACGCCATGGCGGACCTGACCGACCAGCAAGAAGACGCCGGTTTTGATGACCAGGACGGTTACTTTTTCACCGCTGAGCTGTCGTCAGGCGTGATGGGTGGCTTCAACAAATTTGCTGTCCAGTACGGCGCCGATTCCATGGGCTTTACCAACGCGGAAAACGCCAGTGGTGGTCGCGTGGCCAATAACAACGCCGGCTACTTTGAATCCAGCTGGCGTGTACTGAACCACGGTGTCATCAAGCTGGGTAGCGGCTGGGACCTGGGCCACTCTGTGGTTTATGAGCGCGCCGAGCCCCATGACGCCTCCGCTGACGACGGTGAGCGCCTGAGCATTGTTGCGCGCCCGGTCTACAACTGGACCAATGTTATGAGTACCGCTATCGAGGTGGGTTACAGCGAAACCGACCGTCCATGGTTTGACGATTCCCAGGATCTCGGCAAGTTCGCCATCGCCCAACAGTGGCAGGCCGGCCCCGGCTACTGGGCACGCCCGGTCATCCGCGCCTACGCAGCCACCTTCTTCGGTGACGAAGCAGAAGCCGCCCGCGGCGGCGAAGGCGTCGACGGCGACGTTCAGATCGGCGCCCAGATCGAAGCCTGGTGGTAAGTCTCTAGAAATCTTTTAGCGTTGTTGGACCTCTTGGGCCGGCTTTATGCCGGCCTTTTTTGTGGCCGACCATCCCTCTACGTATTTCTACTACCCCTACCGCAATCCCCCTACGCCCTAAAAAAAAGTTGGCCGAAGGATGTCCTGGCCGACGCACCGCGCAACCATGACCTTGGCCCCTCTGGGCTGCACAAACAACAACAAGGGAAAAAAGGACATTCTCCATGCCTGATCAAAAACTGATGGCGGGTAGCTTTGCACTGACTATGGTGCTTGCGCTCACCGGCTGCAAAAAAGACGAGGGCGAACAGCCCGCTGAAGCCCTGCTTGAACCGGGTGTCAACGAAGCCCTGCTGTATTACAAGCGGCCCGACGAAAACTACACCGGCTGGGGCCTGCACCTGTGGAACAACGCCGCCGCAGGCTGCGATGGCCTGGCCGAAAACGTACCCACTGACTGGAACACCCCCCGCCTTCCGGACGGCATCAGCGATACCTACGGTGCCTACTACTTCATTCCCATGCGCGAAGCCGGCAACTGCCTGAACTTCATCGTCCACAAAGGCGACGAAAAAGACATTGGCGGCACCGATCACCGCTGGCATTTTGACGATCTCGGCAACCGTATTTTTACCCTGAGTGGCAAGCAGGAGCTTTCCCAAACACCGATAGAAGCGGACAAAATCACCATTGCAGGTGCCCAGGCACACTGGGTGAATGACACCACCCTGGTCTTTAAAGGCACCGAAGCACTGAACCGCATGGAACTCAGGTACGACACCAAGGCCCGGATCAAGATAGACGACCGGAGCAAGGACCTGACCGGCGGCAAGGTGATTGAGCTGCGAGCGACCACTTTGACCCAGTCCCTGAAAGACAAATTTCCGCACCTGAGCGGCTGGCCCGCCTATGAGGTAATCGCGGACAACGCCACCATCCGGAAGGCACTGAGCGGGCAACTCGTAGCAGCCGCCTATACCGATAGCGACAAACTTCTGATCGCCACCCAGGTACAGATTCCAGGCGCACTCGATGCGCTCTACGCCTACGATGGCGCGCTGGGTGCGGTGGTTAACGGCGGCGAGGTGGATTTTGCTGTCTGGGCGCCCACCGCCCAAAACGTTCGCCTGCACCTGCTCGACGACGCCGGCCAGTTACTTGACACCCATTCGATGACCAACGCCGGCACCGACGGCGTGTGGCGCCACACCGGCTCCAGCAGCGAGCTACTCGGGCAATACTATCAGTATGAGGTGACCGTCTATCATCCGCGGACGAGTGCCATTGAAACCACCATGGTGTCTGACCCTTACGCCCTGAGCCTGTCAGCCAATGGTCAGTATGCCCAGATTGTTGACCTGACCGACCCGGCCCTGGCTCCAACCGGCTGGAGCAGTACCAACCCACCGGCCCTGGCTGCCCCCGAAGACGTGGTGGTCTATGAGACCCACATCCGTGATTTCAGTGCCACCGATGAAACCGTCGCCACCGCATTACGCGGCAAGTACAAGGCGTTCAGCCAACCCGCCGATGGGTCGGTCGACAGTGTCGCCCACCTCAAAGCCATGGCCGATGCTGGCGTAAGCCATTTGCACCTGCTGCCGGCATTCGACATCGCCACCGTCAACGAAAATCCAGCCCAGGTGGTTGATATCGACGACGACTTCTCCCGCCTGTGCGAGCAGTCACCACAGGCGGCCAACGACTACGCGGCCCACTGCAGCGGTGGCAACAGCATTCGCTCGGTGCTCGAATCGTTCGATCCGAAAACCGGCGACGCCCAAGCCCTGTATAACACCCTGCGCGGCCTGGACAGCTTCAACTGGGGCTACGATCCGGTCCACTACACCGTCCCCGAGGGCAGCTACGCAACCGACGCCAACGGTAGCCAGCGCATTGTGGAATTTCGTGAGATGGTCCAATCCGCCACTAACCTGGGCCTGAACGTGGTGATGGACGTGGTCTACAACCACACCAACTCCTCCGGGCTGGCAGCCAACTCGGTACTGGACAAGCTGGTGCCCGGTTATTACCACCGCCAGAACCCGGAAACCGGCCAGGTCGAGAATTCCACTTGCTGTGAGAACACCGCGTCTGAGCACGCCATGATGGAAAAGCTGATGATCGACTCCCTGGTGACCTGGGCCGAGCATTACAAGATCTCCGGCTTTCGGTTCGACCTCATGGGCCATCATATGCTGACCAACATGACCAAGGCGTTGACCGCCGTTCAGGCGGTCGACCCAGACACCTACTTCTATGGTGAAGGCTGGAACTTTGGCGAAGTCGCCAATAACGCCCGCGGTGAGAACGCCATCCAGGCCAATATGGCCGGCACCGGCATTGGGTCCTTTAACGACCGTCTTCGGGATGCCGTGCGTGGCGGTGGCCCGTTCGACAGCGAGGACGGCATCCGTGCCAACCAGGGCTTCAGTAATGGCCTGTTCACCAACCCCAACAACCTCTCCTCCGGCGCCCAGTCGGAAAAGGATGCGCTCCTGCAACGCAGTGACTGGATTCGCGTGGGCATTGCCGGCAGCCTCGCCGACTATCGGTTTGTTGCTGCTGATGGCACTGAGAAAACCGGTGGCGAGATCGACTACAACGGCCAGAACGCCGGATACACCGCCGACCCACAGGAAATCATCAACTACGTGTCCAAGCACGACAACCAGACTCTGTGGGACAACAACCAGTACAAGGCGCCCTACGCGGCAACCGTGATGGAACGCGCCCAGATGCAGGTGGTTGGCTTGTCCACTCCCATCCTGAGCCAGGGCATCCCCTTCCTGCACATGGGATCGGAGCTGCTCCGCTCAAAATCCATGGAACGTGACAGCTACGATTCCGGCGACTGGTACAACGAGGTGGACTTCAGCTATCAAACATCGGCCTGGAACCGTGGCCTGCCACGGCAGGACAAGGACGGCGCCAACTGGCCGCTGATTCTCCGGGTAATCGAAGGGGCCGGCAGCAATGCCAACCCGACCCCGGGCGCCATCGCCTACACCAACGAACAGGTACAGATGCTGCTGGCAGCTCGTGCAAGCAGCCCGCTATTCCGACTGCAAACCGCCGAGGACGTCCAGCAGCGTCTGCACTTTCTCAATACCGGCCCGGCTCAGATCCCCGGCTTGATCGCCTACCGTTTACTCGACGACGGCAGTAACGGTCTGAGTGACCTGGATGCCGGCAATGACGAACTGGTGGTTCTGATCAACGGCAGCAACAGCGCCCAAACCCTGAGCACCACTCTTACCGGCAGCTTTACCGTCTCTGCGGATACCTCCCCGACCAACGGCGCCGGTGCCAGCAATGGCGACTTTACCGTGCCCGCACTGTCTGTGGCGGTTTTTGCAAAGTGACCCAACCGATTACTTTCCCTTTGTGAGAAGTGGAGAGCCAGGCCGCCGGCATCGTGTCGGCGGCCTTCTATCAACCAGGAGTACGGATATGAACAACAAACTGAAAACCCTGGCGCTGGCGTCAGTAATGGCCTTGTCTGCAGGCTGTGCAACGACAGGCGGCGAACGTGACTACAGTGATTCCCTGTACCTGCGAGGCCAGTTTGCCTGGTGGGATGCCCTGCCGGAGTACAAAGTGAAAAAAGTGGAAGCCGGTCTGTACCGTACCGAAGTCAAGCTGAAGGCCGATGGCCAGCCTTATGAATTCAAATTCGGCGATGCCAACTGGAGCTCCGGCACCAACTGCGGTTACCTGTCAGAGAAGGAAGACGAAAACGTACAACTGGACCAACCAGTCAATGCCAATTGCTCGGCGGTCTTTGAGAACTTCCGCTTCATGCCACCTGAAACCGGCATTTACGGTTTTTACTTTGATACCCGCGGCGAGATCCCGCAAGTGTTCATCAACAAGGCTAACTAACAAGAAAGCCCGGGAAAATCCCGGGCTTTTTAGTGGACTGCAGCGCGCTCTCAGTCGAGCGTTCTGACGACTCGCTTACGGCCGTTCAACTTCCGCACGATTGCGCAGGAACTGCTGGTAGGCGCCGTATTCACGCTGCCCCTCGAGAGACGCCAGGAATTCTTCCAGCTGTCCGAACTCAGCTGAGGTTTCATCCACGGCGCCCTCGTTGACGCCATCGAGCGCTACCACAGCAGCACTGCTGCCACTGACCGACTGGCCATAGCTGACCTCACCTTCGGCAGGACGGGACAGCGAGAATACTGCCCGCATGACAGCCGCTCCGGCATCCTGATCATTACGGGATTTCGCTTCGTAGCGGACCCAGTCGCCGGCACCCAGCTCTGACAGTGACTGGCCTGACTCAAGGCCTGCGATGATCTCTTCAGCACGCTTACTCAAGGCGGCACGAGTTTCCTGAGCTTTCAGAGAGGCACGCACGTCCGCGGCAACCTCTTCCAGGGCCAACTGCTGGGCGTCGCGGTATTCGCGCACACGAGCCACCACAGACACGTTGTCGCCAACATCGATCAGCTCAGTGTTGTAGCCATCTTCAACCACGTCAGTGGAGAACAGCTGGCGCACCAGGCCTTCGTGATCAAAGGGCGCGGTTCCGCCATTACGGGTAATACCTTTGGCTTCGCGCACTTCCAGGCCAAGTTCCTCGGCCGGGCCGGCAAGATCATCGGCGGCGTAAGCGGAATCCGCCAGCTGGGTCCGAATCTCGGCAAAGCGTTCTTCGGCGCGCTCGCGGGCCAGTTCACTGCGAAGCTGACCTTCAATCTCAGACAGCGGTGGTACATCCGAACGGCGCACGTCTTCCAGTTTGATGAGGTGTACCCCGAAGCTGGTTTCGACCGGCTCGGAGACTTCCCCCTCTTCCAGGGCGAACAGAGCCTCCTCAAACGCCCCGTTGTATACGCCACGGCCGGCATAGCCAAGATCACCGCCTTCTTCGGCAGAAACGGTATCAATCGAATATTCCTGAGCCAGATCCGCGAACGAAGCTCCGTCGGCAAGCTTCTGCTGCAGAGTTGCCATGGTCTGGTCAGCGTCCTCGCCATCCTCAATCAGGATGTGCGCTGCACGGCGCTCTTCCCGGGCCAGATCATCAGCACGCGTTTCATAATACGCCTGAAGCTCGTCTTCGCTGATTTCGATGGATTCTGCCAAGGCACCCAGGGACAAGGTGATATAGGCGGCATCGACCTGCTCAGGCTGTTTGAAGGCGCTGCTGTTCTCGTCGTAGAACGCCTGCACTTCGTCTTCAGTTATTTCCACCTGATCGGCGACAGCGCTCTCAGGCACCGTCACAACACGGAAATCCCGGGTCTGGTTCTGGATACGCAGCAAATGGCTGACGTTCTCGTTCGCCGCCACGCCGCTTTGCACAATACCGGCGCGGATTTGGTTGACCACGTATTGCTTACGCATAGCTTCGCGGAATTCCGCCACGCCCATCCCCATATTGCGAACGGTCGAGACAAAGCGGTCACGGTTAAACTGGCCTTCAACCTGGAACTGGGGCATCTGAGTGATCAGCGCGTCGATATCGGCATCGGTCAGGGCCAGGCCCTGGCTGTCGGCGTCCTGGATTAGCACCTGCTGCTGAATCAACGACTCCAGAACGTCTTTGCGAATCTGATCTTCATTCAGTAGAGACGGATCCGGGCTGTCCATGCGGGATAGTCGACGCTGACTTTCCATCTGGACCAGACGGAGAAACTCGCGTTCTGTGATGTCTTCACCGTTTACCGTTGCCACTTCCGGCTCACCGGAGAAGCCGCCGATGATGGCGTCCATTCCCCAAATGGATAGGGACACGATCAGCAAACCGATAATGATTTTGGCAATGGTGCCTTGGGCGTTTTCCCGAATATCTTGAAGCATGTTTCTCCCGAATCCCTGTTCAAGGTCGTGCAGTTTTCAGCGTTTGGCGATAAGCGTAGGGGCACTGAACGTAAAAAGGCGCACCCTATTCGGAATGCGCCTTGAATTCTTGCTGAGCAGCTCCCTGCGACAGGAGCTGCCAGAGAAAGAACCGTTACTTAACGGCGTCTTTCAGGGCCTTGCCTGCTTTGAACCCAGGCACTTTGGAGGCCGCAATCTTGATCTCGGCACCAGTCTGCGGGTTACGACCGGTACGAGCAGCACGCTCTTTTACAGAGAAAGTACCAAAACCGATCAGAGTTACCTGATCACCCTTCTTCAGGGCACCGGTGATGGAGTTGGTCATTGCATCCAGAGCACGACCAGCGGCTGCTTTGGAAATATCTGAGGATTCTGCAATTGCATCAATAAGTTCGGACTTGTTCACACTAAACCCCTTCGATTTCAGGTTGAAGATGTTATAGGTTGGATTGTTTTTTCTAGGACGCTCTCGACTATCGCATAGGCGGTCGGAGAATTCCATTCTTCACTTTTCTTATTCCTTGCGGTTGTTAACCGGTGCTTGGAATAGGCACTTAATGCGCGGGAGCCCTTGGTATTGGCTGCTTCACGGCGAAACAGTTATACCAACGGGCTCTCTGGCATGTCAACAACTCATCAAGGCTTTAATGTGTATTTATGCGCTCTGCAGCGTCGCCTTCTTCGTCACGAGGCTTGCCTGAGCCAGCTTCTGAAGACTCATCTGCAGTGCGCGGCTCCGGCGGGTACGCCAGGGCAATGTCCAACACTTCGTCGATCCATTTGACCGGACGGATCTCCAAAGATTCCTTGATATTGTCCGGTATCTCTTTGAGATCTCGAATATTTTCATCGGGAATCAAGACAGTCTTGATTCCGCCGCGGTGGGCCGCGAGGAGCTTTTCCTTGAGTCCGCCAATGGCCAGAACCCGACCCCGAAGGGTGATCTCACCAGTCATAGCGACATCCGCACGGACCGGAATTTTGGTCAATGAAGAAACCAGCGCGGTGCACATACCAATACCGGCACTTGGACCGTCTTTCGGGGTTGCCCCTTCGGGAACGTGGACGTGCAGATCGTGTTTCTCATGGAAATCGTCCGCAATTCCGAGCCCGGGCGCGCGACTGCGAACCACGGTCAGAGCCGTTTGGATGGACTCCTGCATGACGTCACCGAGGGAACCGGTCTTGACCACCCGTCCCTTGCCCGGTGTCAGCGCACACTCGATGGTCAGCAGTTCACCACCCACCTGGGTCCAGGCCAGGCCGGTAACCTGGCCAATCTGGTTTTTCTCTTCCGCCAAACCGTACTTGAACTTCTTCACACCGGAGTAATCCTCCAGCATGTCCGGCTGAAGTGTCACAGAGGCCTTGTCGTTGGCCTCAACGTGCTCCCGCACCACCTTACGGCAGATCTTCGCGATCTCGCGCTCAAGGCCACGTACGCCCGCCTCACGGGTGTAGTAACGAATCAGGTCCCGAAGAGTTTCCTCAGAAATCACCAGCTCATCCTTGCGCAGGCCGTTGGCCTTGATCTGCTTGGGCAGCAGGTAACGCAACGCGATGTTGACCTTCTCCTCCTCGGTGTAACCCGGGATACGGATAATTTCCATCCGGTCCAGCAGGGCCGGCGGAATATCCATGGAGTTGGAGGTGCACACGAACATCACGTCGGAGAGGTCGTAATCGACCTCCAGGTAATGGTCGTTAAAGGTGTGGTTCTGCTCCGGATCCAGCACTTCCAGTAATGCGGACGCCGGATCACCACGGTGGTCCATGCCCATCTTGTCGATTTCATCGAACAGGAACAGCGGGTTTTTTACGCCCACCTTGGACAGCTTCTGCAGGAGCTTGCCCGGCAGTGCACCAATGTAGGTTTTGCGGTGGCCGCGAATCTCTGCTTCGTCGCGCACGCCACCAAGTGCCATCCGGGTGTACTTCCGGTTGGTGGCCCGGGCGATGGACTGACCCAGCGAGGTCTTACCAACACCAGGAGGGCCTACCAGGCACAACACCGGACCCTTCACTTTCTTGACCCGGCTCTGTACCGCCAGGTACTCAAGGATACGTTTCTTGACCTCGTCCAGGCCGTAATGATCCCGGTCAAGAATCTCGCGCGCCTTTTCGATGTCGTGACGAACCCGGCTGCGCTTCTTCCAGGGAATGGCCAGCATCCAGTCTATGTAGCCACGAACCACCGTGGCCTCGGCCGACATCGGCGACATCATCTTGAGCTTGTTCAGTTCAGCTTCGGTCTTCTTGCGGGCTTCCTCGGGCAGACCGGCTTCTTCAAGCTTCTGCTCCAGCTCTTCAAAATCGTTGTTGCCCTCACCGAGCTGGCCCATTTCTTTCTGAATGGCCTTCATCTGCTCGTTCAGGTAGTACTCGCGCTGGCTGCGCTCCATCTGTTTCTTGACGCGACCACGAATACGCTTCTCGACTTCAATCAAGTCGATTTCACCGTCCAGCTTGCCCAGCAGCAGGTCAACCCGCTTGCGCACATCCAGGGCTTCCAGCAGTTCCTGCTTTTCCGGGATCCGCATTTCCAGGTGCGCAGCCATAGTGTCGGCCAGACGTTCCAGATCTTCGATGCCGGTGAGCGCATTGGATACTTCCGAAGGCACTTTTTTGGAGAGTTTTACGTACTTTTCAAACTCATCCATCAGGGTCTTGATGAGCACGTCCTGTTCACGCTCAGGCAACCCTTCCTCATCCATCAGGGTTGCGCCACCGGACAGGTATTCGCCTTCGGTGATATCACTGATGGTGGCCCGGGCGTTACCTTCGACCAGGACCTTTACGGTGCCATCTGGCAGCCGGAGCATCTGCAGGACCGTTGCCAACGTCCCCATATCAAACACATCAGCGGGGCCCGGCTCGTCGGTCGAGGCGTCGCGCTGGGCAACCAGGAGGATTTCCTTACTGCCTTCCATCGCGGCTTCGAGGGCCTGGATGGATTTCTCGCGGCCCACAAACAGCGGGACCACCATGTGCGGGAACACCACCACATCACGCAACGGCAGCAACGGGTAGTCTTGCACAGTATGTTCAGGTATCCGGGTCATAGGGAATCCTCTGACGGTGTTTCTTTGAGCTTACCACCCTTCATTGGGGCGACCGTAAAAATTGCAATCTCTTTACCATACGAAACAGACTGGAAAAACGGGGATACAAAACGCGAAAAGGGGCGTTTCCGCCCCTTTTCGTTTTAACTTCCGACCAAACGCCGGATCAATCTTCCGGCACTGCCTTGGCGTGGTCATTACTCGCGTAGATCTTGAAGGGTTCGGAATCCCCGTCGATCACACTTTCATCGATGACCACCTTGGCGACGTCATGCTCAGAAGGAATCTGGTACATGGTATCCAGAAGCGTGGCTTCCATGATCGAACGCAGACCACGTGCGCCGGTTTTGCGCTCCATGGCTTTGCGTGCAACCGCGCGCAAGGCGTCTTCACGGAAGTCGAGTTCAACCCCTTCCATATCAAACAGCTTTTGATACTGCTTGGTGAGCGCGTTCTTGGGCTCGGTCAGGATCTGCACCAGCGCGGGCTCGTCCAGCTCGGTCAGTGTCGCCACCACCGGCAGACGACCTACAAACTCGGGAATCAGGCCGAATTTGACCAGATCCTCGGTTTCAACATCCTTGATGATGTCGCCAGTGCTCTTGGTGTCTTCCTGGCTGACCACAGAGGCCGAGAAGCCAATGGAACTGCGCTCGGAACGCTCCTGAATCACCTTATCCAGACCCGCAAAAGCGCCGCCACAGATAAACAGAATGTTGCCGGTGTCCACCTGCAGAAATTCCTGCTGCGGATGCTTGCGCCCACCCTGAGGCGGAACCGAGGCCACGGTACCCTCAATAAGCTTCAGCAATGCCTGCTGCACACCTTCGCCGGAGACGTCCCGGGTAATTGACGGGTTATCTGACTTCCGGGAAATCTTATCGATCTCATCGATATAGACAATACCGCGCTGGGCCTTGTCGACATCGTAATCGCACTTCTGCAGCAGCTTCTGGATGATGTTCTCAACGTCCTCACCCACGTAGCCCGCTTCGGTCAGCGTGGTTGCATCGGCGATGGTGAACGGAACGTTCAGCATCCGCGCCAGGGTCTCGGCCAGCAAGGTCTTACCACTACCGGTCGGACCGATCAGCAGGATGTTGCTCTTGCCAAGCTCAACATCCGCCTTGCCTTCACCGTAACGCAGGCGCTTGTAGTGGTTGTAAACCGCTACCGACAGCACAACCTTGGCGCGATCCTGGCCGATGACGTATTCGTTCAGCGTGTCGCGTATCTCTGCGGGAGTCGGGAGCCGGTCGCTGGCCTCTTCCTGAGAATTCTCCTGAATTTCCTCACGAATGATGTCATTGCACAGGTCAACACACTCGTCGCAGATGAACACCGAGGGCCCTGCAATGAGCTTGCGGACTTCATGCTGGCTCTTTCCGCAAAACGAGCAGTAGAGCAACTTGCCGTTATCGTCGCCTCTGCCGTTTCTTTCATCTGCCATTGAAATACCTCTGATCTTGGTTAGCCGGCGTTACTGGCTATTACGCCGGCCAAGAATGATGCGATTGCTTCCAGTATTATTTATTCGGGACGCGCTTATCAAGTATAGAATCAATCAGCCCATACTCTTTCGCCTGTGCCGGATCCATGAAATTGTCACGGTCCGTGTCCTTGGCGATGGTGTCCAGATCCTGGCCGGTGTGGTGCGCCAGGATTGAGTTCAGGGTATGACGGATCTTGAGGATCTCACGGGTATGGATCTCAATATCGGTCGCCTGACCCTGGTAGCCACCCAGCGGCTGGTGAATCATCACCCGAGAATTCGGCAGGCAGGCACGCTTGCCTTCAGCGCCACCGGCCAGCAAAAACGCACCCATGCTGGCAGCCTGGCCAACACACAGGGTCGCTACGTCCGGCTTAATAAACTGCATAGTGTCGTAGATCGACATACCAGCTGTTACCGAGCCACCTGGGCTGTTGATGTACAGGTGAATATCCTTGTCCGGATTTTCGGACTCCAGGAACAGCAGTTGGGCGACGATCAGATTGGCCATGTGATCTTCAACCGGGCCAACCAGGAAGATCACCCGCTCTTTGAGCAGACGGGAATAGATATCGAAGGAGCGCTCGCCCCTCGCGGTCTGTTCAATAACGATCGGCACCAGGCCGGAATTGGTTACCATTGCGGGACCGTCAATTGGTTTCTGCGTCATGTGCGCCTGAACTCCTTATGGACAATGGGACGTGGACTCGGGCCACGGTGTTCATCACAGGTGTTTTTGCACTTCTTACTTTGCCAGCAGCTGCCCCAGATGAAAACAGCCGGACAAGCCGGCTGTTCTCTGGGGTCGACCAACAGGGCCGGAACCAGCTCCGACCCTGACCGGATCAGCGCTGCTGCTGTCCAGCCTGAACGGCCTCTTCGTACTTAACCTTCTTCTCTTTAACCTTGGCCTTTTCGAGTACCAGGTCAACGACAGCATCTTCCAGCACAGAAGACTCGATCTGCGACTTCTGCTCCGGGTTGCTGTTGAAGTGGGCAACAACTTCCTCAGGCTGTTCATACGTAGACGCGATCTCTTGGATCTTTTCATCGACCTTGGCCGGATCCGCCTTCAGGTCATTCTGTTTGACTACTTCCTGGAACAACAGACCGGTCTTAACGCGACGCTCCGCCTGCTCCTGGAAAATTTCCTTCGGCAGCTGCTGGAAATCTACCTGGCCGCCGAAACGCTGTACCGCGTCCTGACGCAGGCGATCGATTTCCTGGTCGACCAGTGCAGTCGGCACGTCCAGCTCGGTGCTTTCCAGCAGGCCATCAACAACGTCATTCTTGACCTTGTTGGAAACCGCCTGCTTCAGCTCCCGCTCCATGTTCTTCTTCACTTCCTCACGGAACGCGGCTTCGTCTTCAGCCTCGATGCCGAACTTCTTGAAGAATTCGGCATCCAGCTCTGGCAGCTGCGGCTCTTCAACCTTGTGGATCTTGATCTCGAACTTGGCCGGCTTACCCGCCAGTTCTTCGTTGTGGTAATCCTCGGGGAAGGTCACTTCAATTTCCATGTCCTCGCCAGCTTTACCACCCTGAACGGCTTTCTCGAAGCCAGGGATCATCTGGCCGGAGCCCAGAGTCAGCCGGTGACCTTCAGCGGCACCGCCCTCGAATTCTTCACCGTCGATAGTGCCTTTGAAATCAATGGTCAGCACGTCCTTGTTCTTGGACTTGCGCTTGACTTCTTTCATGGTGGCCTGCTGACGACGCAGGTTATCGATCATGTTGTCGACATCTTTGTCAGCGATGTCAGAAGTCAGCTTTTCGACAGAGATTGTGCTCAGGTCGCCCAGCTCGATTTCCGGCAGCACTTCGAAGATGGCAACGAACTCGAGGTCCTTGCCTTCTTCCATGGTCTTCGGCTCAAACTTCGGCCAGCCCGCAGGGTTAATGTCCTGCTCCTGCAGTGCCTTGACGTACTGGTCGCGCATAACCTCACCAACCACTTCCTGGCGGACGCTGTCACCGAAACGACGCTTAACCACCTTCATGGGCACCTTGCCCGGGCGGAAACCATTTAGGCGTACGGTACGCGCAGTTTCCTGCAGGCGCTTCTGAACCGCCTGGTCAATTTCCTGGGCGGGCACACCAATCGTCATGCGACGTTCGATGTTGGAGGTCGTTTCAACAGACACTTGCATGGAAGATCCTCAAATTACAGGTTCAGTATGTGAATGAAATCAAACTCGAAAACCGGTTTTCAGGCTCTTGCTGAAAACAGGCCGAAAATTAAAAGGCGATAGTTTATCACGGTTTGCCCCGGTGAGAGAATCACCCATCTCACGCTTGACTAGCCACATGACACGGACAAACGAACTGTCTTTGGCTGAACTATGGGGACAAAAGATGAAAAAGAAAGGGCCCTACGGGAGGATATTCATTGACGAACACCTCACAGGGTCTTGAAACATAAAATCAGTGGGCGGGACAGCGTTCGAGTTACCAACATCTCTTGCTCACTCGAAAATAGTGTCAGCCCTGTTTACACCCACAGCCACTCAAACCGGCAACCGACTCAAATCCCCCTCTCAAATCATAAAGCTGTGACAGTGGCATTATCTATGCTGCTTTTCTGATCCTGGATAATTCCAAAAACAAGGGAGGGCCTCACTCATGGCGACAGCTGATCACTCCGCTCCCCCCGATTTCAGGCTCATTTCTTTGGCCCCGGTTTTTAGCCTATGGCTGGCCAAGTTTTTCCTGGCAATTGCTGTAGCCACTCTTTCAGTCAACGCTGCTGCGTCCGAGATACTAGTCTCTTCAATTGCCGACAGGTCTGCTCCACAGTCGCTGGAAACCCAGAGCCTCAAAGATGCCGCGTATATCTTTGTCGCTGGAGCTGATGATGCCAACCAGGTTCGTTTTTATCTTGACGGCAACAGGATTCAGACAGAAAACCGCTTTCCCTGGGATGCTGCGGGGACCGCGCCAAACGGTCTTGCCCAGCCGCTTGATACCCGAAACTTTTCCGATGGCAGCTACATCCTGAGAGTAGAAATCCAACCGTCAGAAGGTCCGCTAGAAACGGTGGAAGCGGACCTTCAAATTGTTAACCAGTCACCCCCGGAAGAGGGGTCTGACGCTGCTCAGTTGCATCTGGGCTGGAAAGAAAGCCCAGCCCACTCGTTCAGCATAATGTGGTTCTCCCCGGCATCATCAGAGGCTTCAGTAAAATTCAGACTCACAGGCGAGCAGGCTTGGCAAGTCGCGACCGGCGGGCTAAATCATCAAACCGCAGACGGTCATTATCTGAGCGTTGATGTAAACGGCCTGCTCGCAAACGCCCAATACGAATTTCAGGTATCGCTGGCCCCACAGATCTGGAGCCGATCGTATCGGGCGTCCACCATGCCCGCCTCCGGCCCTCAGAGCTTCACTGCGGGCTTTGTCGCGGATACTGGCCTGAAAGGAAGGCTAGATGGCCTGGCATCTGGCACTCAAGGCGTTATCGATGAATTACAGGCACTGGATCCCGACTTCATAATGCTAGGGGGAGACTACGCTTATTTTGACACCGACAAACGCTTCGGCACTCTTGAGCGCTCGATCTCGGCGTGGTTTGACCAAATGGCTCCGATCGCCCACTCAAAGGTGATGATGCCGGTATACGGCAACCATGAGGTTTTACTTGGCGAAAGTTTTGATGTGTGGTCGCGCTACTTTGCAACCCCCGAGGGCTGGAACGCACGAAGGATGTACAGTTTTGATATCGGGGATGTGCACTTCGTTGCAATTTACGGCCTGGACGAATTTCAAACACTTCCCCAGGACGCTCTCGATTGGATTTCCAGTGACTTACAGCAGGCTTCTCTTCAGGGACAGCGCTGGCTAATCCCATTTTTTCATGCAGCACCTTTCTCAGACGGTAGAAACCACCCATCCGCCAGCTCACTAAGAGCACAGCTCGGGCCAATCTTCGAGGCCGCAGGTGTGAAAGTGGTACTGACCGCGCACGACCAATCTTACGAACGTACCTATCCGCTGACAGATGTGCCAAACAACAATTCGCCCACGTCTGAAAAACGACACTGCTACACCCTGGCTGACGGTGTAAGCTGGCTCAAAGTGGCACCAGGAGGAAAACTAAGCAATATCTCAAAAGGGTTCTCCCCTTGGGCGTCGCCGACACCCCCCTCCTGGACGGTTGCTCGCAATAACTCCCTCCATCACTTTGCCTATATTTCTGTAAATTCAGACGGAATATTGGACGTGGACATCCACGGCCTGGAAGCCACCGGTGCCGCTTCACTTCGCATTGACCGGGTCCGCTATACAACACAGGCGTGCGAGGAGGAAATCAGCGCACTACCGTCCGAGATGTCTTTTGTCCTGGAGCCAGGAGCATCCGAGCAACGTGGTTTGGCCGTTACATCAGGACAAGAAGCCACAAACTTCCGAATTACCCAAATTCCAAGCTGGCTGTCTTTGTCAGCAGTGGCGGGAATAACCCCCACAGAATTAACCGTAACTGCCGACACCAAAGACCTATCCTATGGGCTTCATCGAGGAGTGCTGGAAGTCGCCAGCGATACTGGTACCGCAACCTGGATCCCAATCGCACTCAGGGTTGGCGCCTCAGACTATCAATTGCTGGTTTCCAGCAACGCCCAACGGAGTGCCGCCGTTCCACTTGAAGGCGCAGTACTTCAGAACGACAGCTACATTTTTGTCAGCCCGGAGTCAGATATCACCCGAGTGCGCTTCTATCTTAATGATCCAGAAGCTTTGGGGGCCGTGACCAAAACAGAAAACGTTGCTCCTTTTGATTTGGGCGGCACAGCCTCAAACGACAATGCCCTACCCTTCAACACCCAGTCATTGGCTGATGGCGCCCACACACTCGGTGCTCGCGTGTCGCTCTCGGGCATGCCAGAACTGCTACTGAATTCCAGCTTCCAGGTCGCTAACGACGCCCCAAGACTATCTGCCACACCCAATAGCCTGGCTTTTCGACTAACAACACCCGAGACCGTCGCAGAGCAAAGCGTCCTAGTCCAAATGACGAATGGGCTTACTCCAGCCTACACGGCTCAGACCAACTCAGCGTGGTTAAGTGTAAGCCCACCTGACGGCACCGCACCCGAAACCTTAACCGTGGGCATAAACGCTGCTGGAATTGGGCTGGGATCCTACTCTGGAGAGATAAGCCTGACCGCCGAAACCGGCGAGACGGAATCTATCGTTGTTAGTCTCGAATACGCTGAGCCATCATCGTTGTCCCTGAAAGCAAGCACAACGCCCGACCGAAGCTCACCGTTTAACCTAGAAGGATCGGTACTCTCTGGTGACACATACATTTTTGTGCCAGAAGAATTCGGTGTGACCGAGGTTCAATTCTATCTTGACGACCCCGAGCGTCAAAACTCACCGATACAGGTTGAGAAAAGAGCGCCATGGGATATGGCAGGCACACAATCAACAGCGCCACGCAACGCGCATCCCTTCGATTTATCCGGCCTGACCGGCGAACACCAGGTGACTGCAGTCGTAACAGTGGAGCAAAGCACCCAGGTGCTTCATGCACGCTTCCAAGTGACACCATGAATTCAGATACACAACTGAAGCCGAGAAAAACCCTTCTCGACTTATTTCATCTGGGCGGCAATCCAACATTCGAGCGTTTCCAACACGCCCTACCAGCCATAAAAAAAGCCTCTTAGATTATCTCTAAGAGGCTTTTAAAGTTGGTGCGGGTGGAGGGACTTGAACCCCCACTCCTCTCGGAACCAGAACCTAAATCTGGCGCGTCTACCAGTTCCGCCACACCCGCATAACTTTTAAAACTCTGCACGCTCAGTGCTTTCGCAGCTTGCGCGACTCACTTCTCGCTTTTAAGCCCACCCGTGATAGCAGCAGCTGCCAAGGAGACTCTCATTAAAGCGGGAAACAAAAAAGAAAATTGGGGTGGACGAAGGGGATCGAACCCTCGACCGCAGGAGTCACAATCCTGAGCTCTACCAACTGAGCTACGCCCACCACAAAAGGACTTACTTTCTAGAAACTTCCAGCGCTAGAGATCAGCGACCAGATAGTCAACTTTGCTGCTTACGGTCGCTCCGGCGCGGACCACCAAGATATAATGGCGCGCCCGGCAGGACTCGAACCTGCGACCACCCGCTTAGAAGGCGGGTGCTCTATCCAGCTGAGCTACGGGCGCTTAACCGTTCGCCCACCTGAACATCCAGAAAAGTGGTCGGGGTAGAGAGATTCGAACTCCCGACATCCTGCTCCCAAAGCAGGCGCGCTACCAGACTGCGCTATACCCCGTCTGAACTGAACAACAAGTGCATCAGCAAAGTTGGCGCGCATATTACCGGCGCCAATCGACTCCGTCAACACGGTTTTTAAAATTCGTCAAAATATCATTTTTGGTAAAGACCTTACGGCGCCTGAAAAGTTCCGAAAACCGCCGCCTACGCCCCGTCAATTGGAGTTCTGCCGGAAGCATGAGACAATGCTCGGCCTTCATTTCTCAACGCCCAAGCGACAAGACAAAACATGAGCGCCAAACTGATTAACGGAAAAGAAATCGCCGCCGGTGTCAGGCAGCAGGTTGCCGCCGGTGTAGAAGCTCGAACACAGCAGGGGCTTCGCGCGCCCGGTCTGGCCGTGGTCCTGGTCGGCGAAGATCCGGCCTCCCACGTCTATGTAGGCAACAAGCGCAAAGCCTGCGATCAGGCCGGCATCCTCTCGCTGTCCTACGATCTGCCCGCAGACACCTCCCAGGAAGCCCTCGAAGCACTCATTGATGAGCTGAACGAAAACCCGACGGTGGATGGCATTCTGGTGCAGCTTCCGCTGCCAGAGCATCTGGATGCCGACCCGATCCTGGTCAAGATCCGCCCGGACAAAGACGTGGACGGCTTTCACCCGTACAACATCGGCCGCTTAATGCAGCGCAAACCCTCGCTCAGGCCCTGTACGCCCGCAGGCATCATTACCCTACTGGATAGCATCAACACCCCTTACAAGGGCCAGCACGCGGTCATAGTAGGCGCCTCCAACATCGTCGGCCGCCCCATGAGCATGGAACTGCTACTGAAAGGCGCCACCACCACTGTTTGTCACCGCTTTACCCCAAACCTGGAAAAATTCGTTGGTGAAGCAGACATTCTGATCGCCGCTGCCGGTAAACCCAACCTGATCAACGGGGAATGGGTAAAGCCCGGCGCAACGGTCATCGACGTGGGCATCAACCGAATGGACGATGGCAAACTGCGCGGCGACGTCGACTTCAACGCGGCGGCTGAACGTGCGGCCTACATTACCCCAGTACCGGGCGGTGTGGGGCCGATGACCATCGCCACCCTGCTCCAGAACACGCTGTATGCAGCCAACGTGCTGCACAAGAACTGAGCACTCAGACGCTTAGACCAATGCGCCGCACCACAAGCAGCCACAAAAAACCCCGCACCAGGCGGGGTTTTTTGTGGCTGCTCAGTACTTATGCACCGTACTTGGCTTTTGCCTTCAGACGGTATGCGTGCAGGAGCGGCTCGGTGTAGCCATTTGGCTGCTCACGACCCTTGAGGATCAGATCCATCGCTGCCTGGAAGGCAACACTGTCGTCAAAGTTCGGCGCCATGGCGCGATAGGACGCATCACCGGCGTTCTGCTTATCGACGACCGCGGCCATGCGCTTCATGGTCTCGTCGATCTGCGCCTCGGTGCAAACACCGTGGTACAGCCAGTTGGTCAGCAGCTGCGAGGATATCCGCAGAGTGGCGCGGTCTTCCATCAGCCCGACGTTATTGATGTCCGGCACTTTGGAGCAACCAACACCCTGCTCAACCCAACGCACGACGTAGCCCAGAATACCCTGCGCGTTGTTATCCAGCTCCTGCTGGATCTCCTCGGCAGACAGTGCACCCGGATCGGCCATAACCGGCACGGTCAGGATGTCATCGATGTTCGCACGAGCGCGGCTTTCGATGTCTTTCTGAACGTCGCTCACACTGATCTGGTGGTAATGGGTTGCGTGCAGTGTTGCCGCAGTCGGTGATGGAACCCAGGCGGTGTTCGCGCCGGATTTCGGGTGACCGATCTTGGCTTCGAGCATGCCAGCCATCAAATCCGGCATGGCCCACATGCCCTTACCAATCTGAGCGACACCACGGAAACCAGTCTCAAGACCGATATCCACGTTCCACTGCTCGTAGGCGTTGATCCAGGCTGCCTGCTTCATTTCGCCCTTACGAATGAACGGTCCCAGCTCCATGGAAGTGTGCATCTCGTCACCGGTGCGGTCCAGGAAGCCAGTGTTGATGAATACCGCACGCTCTTTGGCTGCGTGGATACAGGCTTTCAGGTTGACGGTGGTGCGACGCTCTTCGTCCATGATCCCTACCTTCAGGGTGAACTGCGGCAGACCCAGGGCATCTTCTACCCGACCGAAGAATTCGTTGGTGAACGCAACTTCTTCCGGACCATGCATCTTGGGCTTAACGATGTACATGGAGCCCTTGGTGCTGTTCTGGAGACTACCGCCACCTTTCAGGTCGTGGATCGCAATCAGCGACGTGATCAGACCATCCATCAGGCCTTCCGGCACTTCCTGGCCATCGCTCAGCAACACGGCCGGGTTGGTCATCAGGTGACCAACGTTACGGATGAACATCAGGCTGCGGCCTTTCAGGCTCAACTCGCCACCGGCAGGCGCGGTGTAGGTGCGGTCAGGATTCATCTTCCGGGTCAGCTGTTTGCCGCCCTTCTCGAAGGTTTCCTGCAGATCGCCCTTCATCAGGCCGAGCCAGTTGCGATAAGCCAGGGCCTTATCGTCTGCGTCAACGGCGGCAACGGAATCTTCACAGTCCATGATGGTGGTCAGGGCCGACTCCATCAGCACGTCCTTGACGTGGGCGCCGTCGTCTTTGCCAATCGGATGAGTGGCATCGATCTGAATTTCGAAGTGCATGCCGTTCTTCACCAGCAGCACACCGGTCGGCGCATCGGCAGCGCCGGTGTAACCAACAAAGCCAGACTCGTCTTTCAGGCCCGTGGACTCACCGTTCTGCAGTTTGACGACCAGCTTGCCGCCCTCTACAGAGTACTTGGCGGCGTCCTTGTGGCTTCCGGATGCCAGCGGAGCCGAGCTGTCCAGCAGCTTGCGAGCCCACTCAATAACCTTGGCACCGCGCACCGGGTTGTAGCCAGCACCTTTGTCGGCACCGCCCTCTTCGGAGATGGCGTCGGTACCGTACAGCGCATCGTACAAGCTCCCCCAACGGGCGTTGGCGGCGTTCAGCGCAAAACGGGCGTTCATGATCGGCACAACCAGCTGCGGACCCGCCATGGTGGCGACTTCCGGGTCAACGTTGGAGGTGGAGATCTTGAAATCCGCCGGCTCTTCGACCAGGTAGCCAATGTCCTTCAGGAAGGATTTGTACTCGGCCATGTCCAGCTCCTGACCTTTATGGTCGCGGTTCCAGCTGTCCATTTTTTCCTGAATCGCATCACGCTTGGCTAGCAACTCGCGGTTACGCGGGGCCAGTTCGTTCACGATTTTGTCGAAGGCGGCCCAGAATTTATCTGCGTCGACACCGGTTCCCGGGATCGCTTCGTTGTTTACGAAATCATACAGATTCTTCGCGACCTGAATGCCGCCGACTTGTACGCGTTCTGTCATCGTTGTCTGCCTCAGTGGGTTACGTTTCCCGACTCCCCCTTCGTTGAGGGGGCATTCTAATTTGAGCGCCGCATTGTACGGGAAAATGCGTATCAGGTCATTCCCACTTCTACAATGCAGCTTTTGTTTTAGCTTACTGAAAAACTCAGCCCCGCCGCCAGGTTGTGCCTTCGCGGGAATCGTCCAGGATGATGCCTTTGTCCGCCAACTCATCGCGGAGGCGATCGGCTTCGGCAAAATCCCGGGCTTTGCGGGCGTCGTTGCGGGCCTGAATCATTTGTTCAATATCCTCGGCACTGAGTTCGCCGCCGATGTCGGCCTGGAAAAATGCCTCCGGATCCTGCTGCAGCAGCCCCAGAATAGAACCCAGACGGACCAGGACCGCGGCACTCTGCTTGGCTTCCTGTTCGCGCCCGTCACGACGATGCTGATTGATGTCGTTGGCCACTGCATGCAGCACCGCAATGGCACCGGCGGTGTTGAAATCATCGTCCATCACTTCCATGAAACGGCGATCGTGCTCGGTTTCACCCACGTCCGCCGCCTTGGCCGGCACGATACCGCGCAGCGAATTGTATAGCTTGGTCAGGGTGCGACCGGCTTCGGCCAGGTTATCCTCGGAATAATCGACCTGGCTGCGGTAATGGCTGGAAACCAGGAAATACCGGACCACTTCCGCCGGATAGGTTTCGAGAATTTCGCGGATCGTGAAAAAGTTGCCCAGGGACTTGGACATTTTTTCCTTGTTCACCCGGATCGCACCCGCGTGCATCCAGGCCCGGGCAAATTCGTGGCCGGTAGCGCATTCGGATTGGGCGATTTCATTCTCGTGGTGGGGGAACAACAGATCCGGACCACCGCCATGGATATCAAAGGTATCGCCCAGGCACTCGGTCGACATCGCCGAACACTCGATATGCCAACCCGGGCGACCATCGCCCCAGGGTGACGGCCAGCTGACCTCGCCCTCACCTGCGGCTTTCCAGAGCGCAAAGTCCGCTGGGCTGCGCTTGGCTTCCCGGACATCGATGCGAGCACCGGCAACCAGATCTTCGAGCTTCTTTTTGCTCAACTTGCCATAGCCGGTAAATGAATCGACGGCGAAATAGACATCGCCGTTGTCGGCGGCGTAAGCGTGATTACTGGCAATGAGTTTATGGATCATCGCCACAATCTCATCGATATAGCTGGTCGCCCTCGGCTCTTTGGTGGGCGGTAGAACGCCCAACCGGGCCTCGTCCTCGTGCATGGCGCGAATCATGCGATCAGTCAGATCGGTGAAGGCTTCGCCATTTTCCTCCGCCCGACGCAGGATCTTGTCATCAATGTCGGTGATGTTGCGCACGTAGTTCACGGCGTAACCCCGATGCCTCAGGTATCGGGTGATGACATCGAATGCTACCAGCACCCGAGCATGGCCAAGGTGGCAGTAGTCGTAAACGGTCATGCCGCAGACGTACATCCGCACCTTACCCGGTTCAATAGGCTTAAACTCTTCCTTGCGCTGCGAGAGCGTGTTGTAAATGCGGATCACTTGCCCCCCTTACCCCAGGAATCACGAAGCGTAACGGTTCGATTGAAGACCGGCCGGCCGGCGTTCTGCGACAGCAGCTCGTCGAAGAAGAAATAGCCCTCGCGCTCAAACTGGTACGGCAGATCTGTGCGCGGCTGCACCAGGCCCCTTTCAACCCGCGCGCCGTGCAACACAACCAGGGATTCCGGGTTCAGGTGGTCGGTAAAATCGCCATCTTTGTCACTGTCCGGGGACTCGTGATTGAACAGACGGTCGTACTGGTTGATGTCGGCCTCGACGCTGTCAGTCGCCGATACCCAGTGCACCACACCATTGGGCTTGTAGCCTTCCGGATTCACACCCAGGGTGTTCGGATCGTATTCACATTTGAGCTCGACGATCTCGCCACTGGCGTCACGAATGATCTCACGGCAGGTCATCACATACCCGCCGCGCAGCCGCACCGCCTGGTCCGGAGCAAGGCGCTTCCATTTGCGCGGCGGCTCCTCGGCGAAGTCCTCACGATCGATGAACAGGGTCTGGCTCCAGGTGACCTCACGCTCCCCCATCTCCTGATTCTGGGGATGAACCGGCAGCACCAGCGTTTCGGTCTGGTCGGCGGGGTAGTTGGTCAGGGTGACCTTGAGCGGACGCATCACGCACATGGCGCGGGGTGCGCGGGTATTCAGGTCTTCCCGGATGGCGTGCTCTAGCATGCCCACGTCGACAGTACCGCCAGCCTTGTTAACTCCCACCATGTCGCAGAAGGTGCGGATCGATTCGGGCGTGTAACCACGGCGACGCATGCCGGAAATAGTCGGCATCCGCGGGTCGTTCCAGCCTTCCACAAAATTCTCATCCACCAGGCGCTTGAGTTTGCGCTTGCTGGTGATGGTGTAGTTCAGGTTCAGCCGGGCAAATTCAATCTGGCGCGGATGGCAAGGGCCAGAAATGTTGTCCAACACCCAATCATAGAGCGGACGGTGATCCTCGAATTCCAGGGTACACAGGGAGTGGGTGATGTTTTCGATCGCATCCGAGATCGGATGGGTGAAATCGTACATCGGGTAGATGCACCAGTTGTCCCCGGTCTGGTGATGGTCGGCGTAACGGACGCGATAGAGAATCGGGTCCCGCAGGTTGATGTTGGGAGACGCCATGTCGATCTTCGCCCGCAACACCAACTCGCCGTTCTGGTATTTACCGTCGCGCATGTCGCGGAACAGCTGGAGGTTTTCCTCCACTGGACGATCCCGGTACGGACTGTTCTTGCCCGGCTCCTTCAGGCTGCCACGGTACTCCGCCATCTGATCAGCCGAGAGCGCACAGACATAGGCCTTGCCATTCTCGATCAACTCCTCGGCAAAGGCGTACAGCGAGTCAAAGTAGTCCGATGCGTGACGAACCTCGCCCGCCCATTGGTAACCAAGCCAGGACACGTCCGCCTTGATGGCATCGATGTACTCCTGGTTTTCCTTTTCCGGATTGGTGTCGTCAAATCGCAGGTTACATTCGCCGCCAAAGGTCTCCGCAATGCCGAAGTTCAGGCAAATGGATTTGGCGTGACCAATGTGCAGGTAGCCATTCGGCTCCGGCGGAAAGCGGGTTACCACCTTACCGGTGTGCTCGCCCTTGGCGATGGCGTCTTCGATCAGGCTCTGAATAAAATTGTGGGCTTTCTTCGATTCGGCGCTCATACGTTCTCTGTAGAAAAGGGTGGGTCAGAAACCGCCTATTATACTCACAAATCTGAGCCGGACTCATGCATAGCGCGAAACTCTTGCGTACAATGAGCCCTTTAGCCCAACCAATTCTTTTGACCAATTATTCTAAACAGGAACGCCCGATGATTCTGCTGCAAACCAACCTCGGTGACATCAAACTCGAGCTGGACCACGACAAGGCTCCCGAGACCGCCAAAAACTTCGAACAGTACGTTCGTGACGGTTTCTACGACGGCCTGGTTTTCCACCGGGTGATCAGCAACTTTATGATTCAGGGTGGTGGCTTCGAGCCTGGCATGACGCCCCGCAAAACCCGCGACCCGATCCAGAATGAAGCGGATAACGGCCTGAGCAACATGCAAGGTACAGTGGCCATGGCCCGCACCATGGACCCGCACTCCGCCACCGCGCAATTCTTCATCAATGTCGAGAACAACGGCTTCCTCGATCACAGCGCCAAAAACGCGGAAGGCTGGGGATACTGTGTTTTCGGCAAGGTGGTTGAGGGCATGGACACGGTCAACCAGATTCGTGCTGTTCGCACGACCATCAAGGCTGGCCACCAGGACGTCCCGGCAGAAGACGTCATCATCATTTCCGCCAAGGTGCTTGAGGAGGGAGGTGCAGCGTGACCACGCTGTTTATCTCGGATCTCCACCTGGAGGAATCCCGGCCGGACATTACCGATGCGTTTCTCGGTTTCCTGCAGGAAAAGGCCCACGGTGTAGAAAAGCTCTACATCCTGGGCGACTTCTTTGAGGCCTGGATCGGCGATGACGAGCGCACGCCGCTGCAGGAACAGATTGCTGCAGCGCTTCGCGCCGTCAGTGAAAGCGGCACCGAGATCTTCCTGATGCACGGCAACCGCGACTTCCTGATTGGTCACGACTTCTGTGACCGGGCGGGGGCAACGCTGCTTGATGACCCAACCGTCGTTGATCTGTACGGCACCGCTACGCTGCTGATGCACGGTGACAGCCTGTGTACCGCCGATGTGGAGTACCAGAAGTTCCGCGCCAACATGCGTAATCCCCAGTGGCAGCAGATGATCCTGCAGCGCCCGCTGGCTGATCGTCAGCAGATGGCGCGCCAACTGCGGGAAATCAGCATGGCCAAGAACCAGGGCAAGGCGGAAACCATCATGGACGTCACGCCGGAA
This sequence comes from Marinobacter alexandrii, assembly GCF_005871205.1. GTDB lineage: Bacteria > Pseudomonadota > Gammaproteobacteria > Pseudomonadales > Oleiphilaceae > Marinobacter > Marinobacter alexandrii. The sequence goes on from NZ_SWKM01000015.1 coordinate 395,448, forward strand.
GAAGTGGTCAAGGACATGGAGGCGCACGGCGTTCAGCGCCTGATCCATGGCCACACTCACCGGCCGGCCGAGCATCATCTGCAGGCCAATGGTCAGCCGGCAAAGCGTATTGTGCTGGGTGACTGGGATACGCACGTTTGGTGGCTAGAGGTGCAGCCCGGCCAAGAGCCGGTGCTGGATAAAAAACCGCTGTAACGAGAAAGGCCGGGCACATGCCCGGCCTTTCTGTTTCTGGCGCTGGGTTTTTTAGTGCGCCAGGATTTGCTTGAGGAACTGCTGCGTGCGCGGCTCCTGCGGGTTGCTGAAGAAGTCGTGAGGCGGCGCCTCCTCGACAATCTCCCCGCCATCCATAAAGATCACGCGGTCTGCCACGGTCTTGGCAAAGCCCATCTCGTGGGTGACGCAGAGCATGGTCATGCCGCTGCCGGCCAGTTCGATCATGACGTCCAGCACTTCCTTGATCATCTCGGGATCCAGTGCCGACGTTGGCTCGTCAAACAGCATGATTTTCGGCTTCATGCAGAGCGCCCGGGCAATGGCTACCCGCTGCTGCTGACCGCCAGAGAGCTGACCCGGGAACTTATGGGCCTGATCCGGAATTTTCACCCGCTCGAGGTATTCCATGGCCGAGGCCTCCGCCTCCTTCCGTGGAATCTTGCGAACCCAGATTGGCGATAGGCAGCAGTTCTCCAACACTGTTAAGTGCGGAAACAGATTAAAGTGCTGGAACACCATGCCAACTTCCCGACGCACGTTATCGATGTGCCGAATATCGTCCGTCAACTCGACATTATCGACAATGATTTTGCCCTGCTGGTGTTCTTCCAGCCGGTTAATGCATCGGATAAATGTCGACTTGCCGGAACCGGACGGGCCACAGATAACAATCCGCTCGCCCTGCTTAATCGTGAGATTCAGGTCCTTGAGGACGTGAAAATCGCCGTACCATTTGTGCATCCCTTCAACCCGGATAATGCCCGGATTCTTCCCCGTCTCGCCCTGAGCGGAGGACTGTACTTCAGAAGTTTGGGTTTGTTCTGTCATTGGGTTACCCATCAGGTTTTGTGACCGGTGTCGAGTTTGCGTTCGAGGTTCTGGCTGTAACGGGAAATGCCGAAACAGAATATCCAGAAACAGAAGGCCACGAAAACATAGCCCTCCACGGCGACGTTCTGCCAGGCCGGGTCCGTAACGGTTGACTGAACGGTGCCGAGAACATCGAACAGACCGATAATCAGGACCAGCGTGGTGTCTTTGAACAGTGCAATAAAGGTGTTCACGATGCCGGGTATAACCAGCTTCAAGGCTTGCGGCAGCACCACAAGCCCCATCTTGCGCCAATAACCCAGACCAAGTGCGTCGGCTGCTTCGTATTGCCCTCTCGGGATGGCCTGCAAGCCACCGCGAATAACTTCAGCCATGTAGGCAGACTGCCAAAGCGTGATACCAATCAGCGCTCGCATCAGCTTCTCAAAGTTCATTCCCTCGGGCAGGAACAGTGGCAGCATGACCGACGCCATAAACAGCACGGTAATCAGCGGCACCGCTCGCCAGACTTCAATGAACACCACGCTGAGACCGCGAATGATCGGCATCTCCGAGCGACGCCCAAGCGCCAGCAAAATACCAATGGGCAACGATGCCAGGATCCCGATATAGGCCAGGATCAAGGTCAGCATCAAGCCGCCCCATTTGGTGCTTTCTACGGCTTCAAGGCCGAAGAGGCCGCCTGGAATCAGGAAGTAGCCAATCACTGGCAGGCCGGTCATGCCGAAGATGCCAAACCATTTACGGGCGGGGAACCGCTCGATGAACTGGGGCACGAAGGCCACTGCCAGCAGCAGGAACATCAGGTCCACACGCCACTGCAGCTCGTCCGGGTAGAACCCGTAAATGAAGAAGTTCAGACGCTGGTCAATGAACAACCAGCAGGCACCCGCACCGGAACAGTCGCTGGCATCAGCGCCCAGGAAGTCTGCATCGAACAGAGCCCAGTTCAGGATCGGTCCAACGCTGGTCACAACCAGGTAGCCGACGACAACCGTGAGCAAGGCGTTGTACCAGGTAGAGAACAGATGCTCGCGCATCCATTTCACAGGCGTGAGGGCCTTTTTAGGTGGTTTCATGGTGGACTCAGTCATCATCGCTCCTTAATCGCCACGGCCCGGTTGTAGATGTTCATGAACAGCGAGATCGACAGACTGATGGTCAGATAAACCGCCATGGTAATGGCGACCACCTCAACCGCTTGCCCTGTCTGGTTCAGGGTCGTGCCCATGAACACGGCCACCAGGTCGGGATAACCAATGGCGGTCGCGAGCGAGGAGTTCTTGGCAAGGTTCAGATACTGACTGGTCAATGGTGGGATGATGACCCGCATGGCCTGGGGAATCACGACCAACCGCAGGGTCAGCCCATTCGACAACCCAAGCGCCTTGGACGCCTCGGTCTGTCCCTTACTCACCGACAGGATACCGGACCGAACAATCTCGGCGATAAAACTGGCCGTGTACAGCGAGAGCGCCAGCCACAGCGCCGCGAGTTCCGGAATGATGGTGATACCACCGCCAAAATTGAAACCTTTCAGTGCCGGAACCTCCCACTCCAGCGGACTACCCGCTACGAAGTAGGCCAGTACTGGCAGGAGCACCAGAATGGCAACACCAACTTTGAAGGTCGGGAAAATCTGGCCCGTCGCCAGTTGCCGTTTCTTGGCCCAGATACGGATGCAAACCACCGCAGCAATGGCGACCAGAAGTGCACCCCAGACCAACCCGAACCCGTCCTGAGTCAGCGGCTCCGGAACGTACAGGCCACGATTGTTGAGGAACATCGTGCCACCCACCTCGATACTCTGTCGTGGTGACGGCAAGGCACCCAAGACTGCGAAATACCAGAAGAAGATCTGCAGCAGCAAGGGAATGTTTCGGATCACTTCGATGTAGAAAAGCGAGACCTTGGCTACCAGCCAGTTACTCGACAGGCGCGCCACACCGATGAGGAAGCCAAGCAGGGTTGCCGCGATAATACCCATGACTGAGACGAGCAAGGTGTTGGTAAGACCAACCCAGAAAGTCCGTCCGTAGGACATGGTGGCATCGTACGGCACCAGGCTCATGATGATGCCGAATCCGGCGGTTTCCTCGAGGAAGCCGAAACCGGTGCTTATACCCCTGCTCTCCATATTTGAAAGCGTATTTTCTACCAGAGTCCAGCCAGCCCAGAACACCGCTGCAATGGCCACGACTTGGAAGAACAAAGAACGTACCCGGGGGTCATACCAGGGCTTTGGCCCCGCAGGCTTTGAGTCAACTGTTTGTTTTTTCATGAAAATTCCCGGAAAGCTTCCCTGCATTTTACTTCGTCAGAGACAACAGCGGGTGCTCAATCTAGAGCACCCGCTTCGGCTTTCAGGTCTTATCGAACCGGCGGTGCATACATGATGCCGCCTTCAGTCCAGAGCGCGTTGATGCCGCGATCGAGACCGAGCGGGGTGTCCGGACCCACGTTGCGATCGTACATTTCGCCGTAGTTACCAACCAACTTCACAACCTTGTGGCCGAAATCAGCTGGCAAGCCAAGCTTGGCGCCCATGTCACCGTCGGTACCCAGCAGACGCTGAATGTTCGGGTTATCGGATTTCAGCATGTCGTCGGCATTGGCGCTGGTCACACCCAGCTCTTCGGCGTTGATCTGCACCGACAGTACCCACTTCACGATGTTGAACCACTGATCGTCGCCCTGACGAACCACCGGGCCCAGAGGCTCTTTGGAGATGGTGTTAGGCAGGATCTTGGCCGACTCCGGATCAGCCAGCTTGGAGCGCAGGGCCGCCAGCTGGGAGCGGTCGGACGTCAGAACGTCGCAGCGACCGGCGGAGAAGCCCTGAACGGTCTGCTCAGAGGTATCAAATACGATCGGTTTGAATTCCATGCCCTTGGCACGGAAATAGTCGGACAGGTTCAGCTCAGTGGTGGTACCTGACTGGATACACACGGTAGCGCCGTCCAGCTGGGTAGCGTCATCAACACCAATGTCCTTGTTGATCAGGAAGCCCTGGCCGTCGTAATAGTTCACGCCGGCAAAGTTCAGACCCAGTGAGGCGTCACGGGTGAGCGTCCAGGTGGTGTTGCGGGAAAGCATGTCGATTTCACCTGACTGCAAGGCAGTAAAGCGCTCTTTCGCAGTCAGCGGTGTGAATTCAACGGCCTTGGGATCGCCAAAGACAGCGGCGGCAACGGCACGACAGGTATCGACATCGATGCCGGTCCAGTTACCTTTCTCATCAGGCTGGGAGAACCCGGGCAGACCACTGGTAACGCCGCACTGAAGATGCCCCTTTTCCTTCACATTTTCCAACGTCGTTGCAGCCATCGCACTGCTGGCCGCAAACGCGCCAGATACCAGTGCCATTCCCAGGACAATCGATTTCGTCTTATTCATTATCGGATCTCCGAACTTCGGTTGGTTGCTTCGCGATGGGTTCAGCAAATTGTGAGCCATGCAAGCTATGTTATTGATATATTGTATTTATTTTCATTTTTACCAGCCTAACCTTCCCGGCCGGTCAATGAGAGCGACCAGATTGGGACCAGCGTGGTGCACCAACTCTAATAGGTCGCCCTATTCCGAGGCAAGATTTAAGGGCCGTCCCCCTATAAAGTAGAACAAAGTTCGAGAAATCAACTAGTTTTTAGAGAAAAATTTATGCGGATGTTTCCATCTGGGCAGGCTCACGATAGGTCTCGAGACGCTTCAGCCAGCCGCTCAGCCAACGCTCCTTTTCGATGGGATTCTCGGCATTTTCGGCTCGACGGGTTAACACCCGAGCAGCAGCCTCTCGAAAACTCATCAGCGCCGACCGCTCGGCCGTTTCCTGCTCCATTTCCAGCAGCACCTGCAGCAAGCCCCAGCCCTGTCCGTTGTAACGCTCCATACGGGACACACCCTCGCCCTTGAAGTTAACGTAATCCATCAGCGCATAGATACCACCCGGTGTGGCTGCCAACGCCTTGAGCCTCTTGCGTACCAACGGCTGCTGGGCTTCGGAGACCTCCGCAACGACTTTCTCCAGGGATTCTTTGGCCCGACGCACGATGAACTCCGCCTGCAGTCCCTGGGAGCCGGCGAGGAATGCCTGCAATTCGGCGATCTCTACCGAGTCTTCCGCCGCCAGGAACGCCTCCCGGTTCGGCCAGGGCGCATCCATCGGATCGAGCTTCCGCAGCCACTCTGGCACTGCTAACTGGCGCTGGGTCATGTACTGGATCAGCGCCGGAAAGCTCTCAACGAATCTGCCTTCAACGCCCTTCGGATACCAGATGAAGTGACCGATGCCCAGAGACGGGAAATCTTCACCCTCGTTCCAGTGCACCAGGCATTCCAGCTTCCCGGCACACTCATTACGAAAGATCTGAGCCCCAACCCATTCCATCTGTCCAGGCTCCAGGGTTATGGAGAGATCAGGCTCATCGGTTTCCCCCACTGCTTCTTCTTTCATGCCCGCAGTCTCGTCGGACTGGTTCTCCGGAGCATCGCAGGCGGTCAGAAACAGTACGACGGCCATCAATATCCACACGTTCTTGATCATAGTTTCGTTAACACCTCGGTCTTTGACTGGAGGGGAAATGCCAACCTGCTTCCCGATCCGGTTTGCTTCGACTCATTATGGAACAGAGCCGATTCTGCCGTGACAAAAACCGCCTTACGATATGGAAATAAACCACATTGACTTCTCACGAACGGCCAGACAGTCTTCTCACTATCCTAAAAACAAACGGACTTCCCATGCCCAGCACCAACTCCCCTGCCTCTTCCAGCACCTCGCCTCGCATCGTTATTTTCGGTGCCGGCAGCGTGGGCTGCTACGTGGGTGGGCGCCTGCTGTCAGGGGGCGCAAACGTGGTCATGGTGGGCCGTCCGCGCCTGCGTCAGATCTTCAATGACCACCCGCTGGTACTGACCGACTATCAGGGATTTTCATTCGAGACGCGGCTCACACCGAATCAGTTCACCGACGATGCCTCGGCGGCGGCCAACGCCGATCTGGTTTTGATCACCGTGAAGTCGGCTGCCACAGCCGAAGTAGCAGACATCCTTGCCAGGGTTCTGCCCAAAGGAACGCCGGTGGTGAGTCTTCAGAACGGTATTTCAAATGCCGAAGAATTACGGGCGCGACTGCCAAACGCCCGGGTGTGCGCCGGTATGATTCCCTTCAACGTGCTGCAGAAAAGCCCCGGTCATTTCCACCACGGCACCGAAGGGCACCTGATGGCAGCCCGGGACGACAGTCTGCAGCCGAGCCTGCCGGCTTTCGAGCAGTGCGGGTTGCCGCTGGAGCTACGGGACGACATGACCTCGGTGATGTGGTCCAAGCTGCTGCTGAACCTGAACAACCCGATCAACGCACTTTCCAATGTACCGTTGCTGGAAGAGCTGTCTGATCGCAATTACCGTCGTTGCCTCGCCATGGCCCAGCGCGAGACGCTGGAGTTGATGAGCCAGGCGGGTATTGAGGCAGTACAACTTACCCCTGTGCCCATGCACCTGGTGCCATCAGTGATGGGACTGCCAAATTGGCTGTTCACTCGGCTAGCGAAACGGATGCTGGAGATTGACCCCATCGCCCGCTCTTCTATGTGGGAAGATCTTGAGGCCGGCCGTGCCACAGAAGTGGACTGGATCAATGGCGAAGTTGTTCGTCTTGCCGAGTCCATGAACCAGTCAGCGCCAGTCAACCAACGCCTGACCAAACTGGTACACGATTGCGAAAACACCCGACGACGCTGGGCGGGTGACGAACTGCTGGAAGAATTGCAGGCTGCCCGAGCCTCGCGATAACAACTAAAGCGAAAGGCAGCCCGCCTTCATCGCTTTGGCGACACCCGCAGCACACGGCCATCGGACTCATCGGTTAGCAGGTAAAGTGCCCCGTCCGGTCCGGTAATGACATCCCGGATACGGGCCTTCAGCTCCTTGAAGAGAGTCTCCACATCCTCGGCCTCGCCATCCACAAACTCAACGCGGCGGACACTGCGGTCGGCAAGCGCACCCACGAACAGATCCCCCCGCCATTCGGGAAACAGCTCACCTCGGTATCGGGTCATGCCGGAGGGCGCGATCGAGGGCGTCCACTGCAGCAGCGGCTGTTCCATATTCGGGTATTCGGTAAACGGGGTAATCCGCGCACCGGTGTAATCCAGCCCGTAGGTGATCACCGGCCAGCCATAGTTCTGCCCCGGCCGCAGCACGTTGATTTCATCCCCGCCGCGCGGGCCATGCTCGTGACTGATCAGCAGTTGCTCGACCGGGTCGTATACCAACCCCTGCACGTTGCGGTGACCATAGCTGAACACTTCCGGCCGGGCGTCTGGTGAATCAATGAACGGATTGTCCTCCGGCGCCACCCCGTCGGTGCCAATGCGAACAATACTACCGAGATGATTGCCAAGGATCTGGGCCTGCTCCCGGTAGTCAAAGCCATCGCCGAGGGTAATGATGAGCGATGCGTCTGGCAGCTGGGCCATGCGACCGCCGTAATGGGCATCCCCTTTTTTGCCCGGCAGGGCTCGAAAGATCTCTTCGACATTCTCCAGCCTATCCTCACCCAGCTTCGCCCTGGCCACGCACAGGTGATTAGCGGACTCCACACCACAGGCATAACTGAGGAACACCAGACCGCTTGAGGCAAAATCCTCCGAGATCAGCACCTCAAACAGGCCCGCCTGTCCGGAACTGAACACCTTGGGCAGGCCCGACACTTCCCCGGGCACCAATTCACCCGCGGCCGTTATCCGGCGCAGCCGACCTGGGCGCTCAGTCACCAGGGCACCGCCGTCCGGCAGGAACGCCAGCGACCAGGGATGCTCAAGACCCGCAACCACTTCCTGTACTTGATAGCTCGCTGCGGGTTGTGCCCGCAGCTCGTCAACCGGCACGGCAAGGCCGGTGACCAGTGCCAACGCGGCGAAGGTGTTGTAGCCGGCGCGCGGCAGCCCTCTCAACGCAGTCAGCCTGGCATAGAGACCGCCGGCGCACGCGGCCGTCATCAGCAAGGCACCCACGCCAGCCAGAGTTCGGGTTGCCGCGATCAATGTCGGCGGCGGCGTCAGGGCATCAACCAGGGTAAAGGTTACCCACAGCGCCACAGCGGCGCCGAAGGCATGAAACAGAGCCCGATGGCCCAGACCAAGCACCTTTAGCAGTAGCCCGGTGACCAGGGTCGACAGCATAAAGCTGACGCCAAACACGGCGGCGTAAAAAGGACCAAACTGGCGCAAGTCATCAACCGTGGTCGACAACCGCACCCCGGCACCGATCTCAACGCCCAGCTGTTGTAAAGCCAGCAGGTTAAACTGGGTTTGCACCACCGTCCCGAGCACCACCCCTGCCACGAAGGCGATCGCAAAGGCGGCCAAACGGCCTTTGAACCCAACTACGTTTGTCACAGCTCTTTCCTTATGTTGCTGACCAGCGTTTACGAAACTATAGCGACCCTGGGGTGCCGAACACCAACGAAAAAACCCCGGGCTTTCGCACCGGGGTTTTGTTCGGGTTTGAGCTAGTGCTTCAAGCGATTACTGCTCAACGAATGCGCGCTCGATCACGTAGTGACCCATCTCGCCACCGCGTGCTTCCTTGAAGCCCATCTTGTTCAGGATGGCGCAAGTGTCTTTAAGCATGCTCGGGCTGCCGCAGATCATGAACCGGTCATGTTCCGGATCAAAATCCGCCAGGTTCAGATCCTTGGTGATCTTGCCGCTTTCCATGGCGTCGGTCAGACGGCCTTGGTTGCGGAACGCTTCCCGAGTGACGGTTGGATAGTATTCCAGCTTACCCTTCACCATCTCGCCAAAGAACTCGTTCTCCGGCAGCTCCTCAATATCCGCTTGGTAGGCCAGCTCAGATACGTAGCGAACACCGTGGGTCAGGATCACCTTGTCATAAGCCTCGTAGACCTCCGGGTCCTTGATGATGCTCATGAATGGTGCGAGCCCTGTACCGGTACTGATCATCCACAGGTTCTTGCCCGGCAGCAGGTTGTCCATCACCAAGGTGCCTGTCGGCTTCCGGCTCACCAGGATTTCATCGCCCACCTCAATCTTCTGCAGACGTGAGGTCAACGGGCCGTCCTGAACCTTAATCGAGAAGAACTCCAGCTCTTCTTCGTAGTTGGCACTGGCAATGCTGTAGGCACGCATTAGCGGCTTGCCATCGGTTTCCAGACCAATCATCACAAAGTGACCGTTCTTGAAGCGGAACCCTGGGTCGCGGCTGGTCTTGAAGCTGAACAGGGTATCGTTCCAGTGGTGTACGCTGGTCACTGTTTCTTTAATCAGGTTGCTCATTTAAACCTCGTCCTGCTCATTCGCCTGTGTGCGAACTATTCGAAATTGGATTGAAATAAGTTTACCCCAGGACTAACCTATCGGGAAAATGGGATATCTTCATAACCTTATTCGAGTGAATCGATTTAGAGCGCGCCAACATGAAATACAGCTTCCGACAGCTTGAAGTTTTCCTCGCCGCGGCCAACTTCCAGAACATCACCCGGGCCGCCGAATCCCTGGCCATGTCCCAGTCCGCTGCCAGCAGCGCCCTGAAAGAACTCGAAAACCAGTTTGATATCCAGCTCTTCGATCGGGTTGGGAAACGCCTGCAACTGAATGAGCTGGGGCGTTTGTATCGCCCGAAAGTAGAAGCCGTGCTCGCTCAGGCCAAGGAGCTGGAACAGGCCTTCAGTAAACATACGGAAGTGGGCGCACTAAAAGTCGGCGCCACGCTCACCATCGGTAACTATCTGGCCGTAGGCGTGATGGCCCAATACATGAATACCCCTACCCATCCCAGAGTCTCACTGGAAGTCGCCAACACCAGCACCATTGCCCGTCGGGTCAAGGATTTTGAACTGGATATCGGCCTGATCGAAGGTGAACTCCATGCCACCGAACTGGAGGTGCTGCCCTGGCGCGGCGATGAGTTGGTCGTGTTCTGCTCGCCCGACCACCCCCTGGCCAACAAAACGTCGCTAACCGATGACGATCTGCGCGAGGCCACCTGGATCATGCGCGAACAGGGCTCCGGCACCCGGCAAAGCTTCGAACGGGGCATGCACGGCCTGTTGTCAGATCTCAACGTGTTGCTGGAACTTGAGCACACCGAAGCCATCAAGCGGGCGGTGGAAACCAATCTCGGCATTGGCTGTTTATCAGAAGTGGTGCTCGAAGACGCCTTCCGCCGAGGCAGCCTGGCGCCCCTGAAAGTGCCGGAGCACCGGCAGTTTGACCGGCAGTTCTATTTCATCCTGCACAAGCAGAAGTATCGCAGTGCCGGCATCGATGCCTGGATGGAGCTGTGCCGTCAGCTCTAGGTTACTGAACCGGGCCGCTGTGGAAGCGGAATTCGGTGTCCGGCTCGGTGATCAGGCCGTGCTCGATGTCGAGAAACGCCTTCACCCGGTCGTCGACCGGACCACCATTGGCCCGCTCCGCCAGTTTCAGATAATCCTGGTAATGCCGGGCTTCAGATTTCAGCAGACTGTTGTAGAAGTCCGCCAGCTTGTCATCCAGATGCGGCGCCAGGGTGGCAAACCGCTCACAGGAGCGGGCTTCAATGATCGCGCCGACAACCAGCACATCCACCAGACGACCGGGATCTTCCGCCCGCACTTCCTGTCGTAACCCCGCGGCATACCGGGCCGGTGTGAGGTGATCGTAGGTCACGCCGCGCTTTTTCATGATCGCCAGCACCTGCTCGAAATGCCGGAGCTCTTCCCGGGCCAGGCGCGACATCTTATTCAGCAGGTCGGTGTTATCGACGTAGCGATACATCAGGCTCAATGCGGTGGAGGCGGCCTTTTTTTCGCAATGAGCATGATCGATCAGCATCAGGTCCTGATTTGCCAGGGCATTGTCGATCCATTGCTGCGGCGTGCGGCATGGCAGGAAGTCGTGAATCTCTTGCAGGGCTTCGTTCATGTCAGCGTTCAGGGTCGTGGAAAATGGGACGCGGGAGTATAGCGCACTTAACAGACTACTCCGACCTCTGTCCATCTTAACTTTATAAGGGGTTTCCTATAGAATGCCGCCCCAGTTTAAGGCCTTTCCGCCATAAAACTCCCGCCAGGCTGAAAAGCGCTGGGCGCGGGACATTCCAACTGATGAGGGTCCATATCGTGTTAGAAGCATACCGTGAACACGTTGCTGAACGTGAAGCTCTGGGTATTCCTCCCAAGCCCCTGAATGCCGAGCAAACAGTCGCTCTGGTTGAGCTGCTGAAAAATCCGCCGGCCGGTGAAGAAGAAACTCTCGTTTATCTTCTGGAAAACCGCATCCCACCGGGCGTAGACGAAGCCGCCTACGTTAAGGCCGCATTCCTGACCGCCATCGTTAAAGATGAAGCTGCCTCCCCGCTGCTGAGCAAGCAAAAAGCAGTTGAGCTGCTGGGCATGATGCAGGGTGGCTACAACATCGCCACTCTGGTTGATCTGCTGGACGATGCCGAGCTGGCCGAACTGGCGGGCGAAAAGCTCAAGCGCACCCTGCTGATGTTCGATGCCTTCAACGACGTGAAGGAAAAGATGGACGCCGGCAACGCCGTCGCCAAGGCTGTAGTTGAATCCTGGGCCAACGCCGAGTGGTTCACCAACAAGAAGAAGGTTCCTGAAAGCACCAAGATGGTGGTTTTCAAGGTTACCGGCGAAACCAACACCGACGACCTGTCACCGGCTCCCGATGCCTGGTCCCGTCCGGACATCCCGCTACACGCCCGCGCTGCCTACAAAATGGAACGTGACGGCCTGAAGCCGGAAGAGCCCGGCGTTACTGGCCCGATGAGCCAGATTGACGAAATCAAAGCCAAGGGCCTGCCCGTTGCCTTCGTTGGCGACGTCGTTGGTACCGGCTCCTCACGTAAGTCTGCCACCAACTCCGTACTGTGGTTCTTCGGCGACGACGTTCCGGGTGTACCGAACAAGCGCGCCGGCGGCGTGTGCATCGGTAACAAGGTTGCTCCGATCTTCTTCAACACCATGGAAGACGCTGGCGCCCTGGTATTTGAAGCACCGGTTGACGATCTGAACATGGGCGACGTCATCGAGATCCGTCCATACGAAGGCAAGATCCTGAACGAAGCGGGTGAAACCATCTCCGAGTTCGGCTTCAAGTCCGACGTAATCCTGGACGAAGTTCAGGCCGGCGGCCGTATTCCGCTGATCATCGGCCGTGGCCTGACCGCCAAAGCCCGCACAGCACTGGGTCTGGGCGCCACTGACATCTTCCGTTTGCCGAGCGATCCGGAAGCTGGCACCAAGGGCTTCACCCTGGGCCAGAAGATGGTCGGTAAGGCCTGCGGCCTGGAAGAAGGCAAAGGCGTTCGTCCTGGCACTTACTGCGAGCCGCACATGACCACCGTGGGTTCACAGGACACCACCGGTCCGATGACCCGTGACGAGCTGAAAGATCTGGCGTGTCTGGGTTTCCAGGCTGACCTGGTTATGCAGTCGTTCTGCCACACCGCGGCCTACCCGAAGCCGGTCGACGTGGAAATGCAGCACACCATGCCGGACTTCATCCAGACCCGTGGCGGTGTTGCCCTGCGTCCGGGTGACGGCATCATCCACTCCTGGCTGAACCGCATGCTGCTGCCGGACACCGTTGGTACCGGTGGTGACTCCCACACCCGTTTCCCGATGGGCATCTCCTTCCCGGCCGGCTCTGGCCTGGTAGCCTTCGCGGCCGCCACCGGCGTTATGCCGCTGGACATGCCGGAATCCGTACTGGTGCGCTTCAAGGGCGAAATGCAGCCGGGCATCACCCTGCGTGACCTGGTTCATGCCATTCCCCTGTACGGCATCAAGCAAGGCATGCTGACCGTTGAGAAGAAAGGCAAGATCAACGAGTTCTCTGGTCGCATCCTGGAGATCGAAGGCCTTGAGCACCTGACCGTTGAGCAGGCGTTCGAGCTGTCTGACGCTTCCGCAGAGCGTTCCGCCGCCGGTTGTACCATCAACCTGTCGGAAGAGTCCGTTGCCGAATACCTGCGCTCCAACATCACCATGCTGCGCTGGATGATTGCTGAAGGTTACGGCGATCCGCGTACCCTGGAGCGTCGCGCCAAGCAGATGGAAGAGTGGATTGCCGATCCGAAACTGATGCGGGCCGACAAAGACGCCGAGTACTCTCACATCGTCGAAATCGATCTGGCCGACATCAAAGAGCCGATCGTGTGCTGCCCGAACGACCCAGACGACGCCAAGTTCCTGTCCGAAGTGGCTGGCGACAAGGTCGACGAAGTCTTCATCGGTTCCTGCATGACCAACATCGGTCACTTCCGTGCCGCTGGTAAACTGCTTGAGCAGCACAAAGGCGCCCTGACCACCCGTTTGTGGATGTCTCCGCCGACCAAGATGGACCAGGCGCAGCTGATGGAAGAAGGCTACTTCAACACCTACGGCACCGCCGGTGTGCGCACCGAGATGCCGGGTTGCTCCCTGTGCATGGGTAACCAGGCCCGTGTAGCAGCCAAGTCTACCGTGCTGTCTACCTCCACCCGTAACTTCCCGAACCGCCTCGGTGATGGTGCCAATGTGTACCTGACCTCCGCGGAACTGGCAGCGGTTGGTGCGGTTCTGGGCAAACTCCCCTCCCCGCAGGAGTACATGGAGTACGCCAAGGATCTGAACAGCATGTCGAAAGAGATCTACAAGTATCTCAACTTCGACCAGATGGAGAACTACACCAAGAAGGCTGCTGAAGCGAACATCGCCTAAGCATTAAGCCTTTACGGTAAGCTCCACGAAAAACGCCAGCCCTCGGGCTGGCGTTTTTTTATGCCTGAAAGCGCTTATCGCTCGAGCAGGATCTTGCCGACAGCTTCGCCAGATTCAATGCGACGGTGCGCGTCGCTGATCTGGGTAAACTTGAATCGCTGGCTATCCAGCAGCGGCTTGACCTTGCCCTGCTCCAACAAGTCGCACAGTGCTTTCAGCAGCCGTGGCTGGTCATCCATGCCAACGCCGTGCAGCAGCGATATGGAACGGAAGATCACGTGCAGCGTCAGGCTCTTGGCGTGCATCTGGCTCAGGTCGTGGGTCGAGCGGGTGTTGATCGAGCACAGACGACCGTTCACCGCCGTGGCCTCAATGGACCGGTCCACGTTGCCACCACCGACGGTATCAAACACCAGGCTGAACCCTTTGCCACCGGTCAGACGCTGCTTGTAGTCCTCTACCGACTCGTCCTTGTAGAAAATAATGTCATCAGCACCCAAAGCACGGGCCTGCTCGGCTTTCGCCTCGGTAGAGACCGTGGTAGCCACCCTTGCGCCCAGGTACTTGGCAATCTGGATCGCCACATGGCCCACGCCACCGGTACCGGCGTGGATCAGCACGTGCTCACCCGACTGCAGTCCGGCCCGCTCTACCAGGGCGCTCCAGGCGGTCAGGAACACCAGCGGCAAGGCCGCACACTCGGCCAGCGGCAGGCTCATGGCAGGCGTGCGCTTACCCAGCAGGCGGACATCGGCAATCATGTAATCTGCCAATGCACCCTGCCAGCCCTTAACACCACCGGCGCAACCGAACACTTCGTCGCCTTCGACAAACCCCGTCACGCCCGGACCAACCTTGTCGACCACACCGGAGACATCACCATTGAGGATTGCGGGCATTGCCGGGCCGGTTTTCACCAGCCCTGAACGGATCTTGGTTTCCAGCGGGTTCACACTGGAGGCCACCACCTTGATGCGAACCTGACCCTCGGCCGGTTCCGGTGTATCCACCTCGCGCTCGACAAACACCTCGGGGCCGCCGAACTCTTCGATTACCATCGCTTTCATCGTCAAAAACCTCTTTATTCGGTTATCAGTACAAAATCAGTCGAACCAGAATGGCCGCCACCATGGCCAGGGTGATCGCCTTCACCCAGCGCGCGCCCTGCTTGCTCATGTTTACATGGGTCGCTATAAAGGCGCCGGTGACATTGCCAAGCGCCAGGGTCAAGCCTACTCCCCAGCGCACTTGATCGTTGATCGCAAAGACTACCAGCGCCGCGAAGGTAAATGGCAGGACAATGGAAACCTTGAGCACGTTCACCTGCCGCAGATCAATCTTGAGCATGTGGTACAGCACCACAATAAACAACACCCCGACACCGACCTGGATAAACCCGCCATACATCCCAACGAAGAACATTGCCAGATAAATGGCCGGGGTCAGTCGGTCCACGGTCAGCGGGCGGGTATCCAGATTGGGTTGCGGCAACAGCATGAACACCGAGGCACCGATCATGGCCGAGACCAGGACCACCTCGAACACGGCATCGGGCACCCAGGTGGCCACCCAGGCCCCTAGCAGCGAACCCAGAACCGCAGGCACGGCCAGGCGCAGGCTCACCATCAGGTTGCCGTGGCCCATGCGGTGGAAACTGCCCACCGCGGTAATACTCTGTAGGGTGATGGCCACCCGGTTGGTACCATTGGCCACCTGGGGTGGCAAGCCAAGGAACATCAACAACGGCAGGGTCAGCATGGAGCCACCTGCCGACAGCACGTTGATGAATCCGGCAATGCCCCCCAGCGCCAACAGCGCCAGGACTTCCAGCAGTGTCATAGGCCGGCTTCCGTCATGCGGTGGCCGGCATGGACATCCGTCGGCTCTGGCGACTGCTCCACACAAAGGCAATGATGAAGATCACCAGCCCGGTCACGTCCAACGCAATCTGGCCATGGGGCCAGAGCATGAGCACGCCAATGGGAAACATCAGCAACCGCACCAGCGGATTGAGCGGATGCTCCAGGTACCCCTCAAGCCCTGCCACGATGGCGTAAATGCCAAACAAGGCAAAGCAAAACACCTGCAACATCTGGTCGAAGTCGCCGGTGATCAACGGCGAGTAGGCAAACAGCAGCGGTACAATGTACAGCCCCTTGGCCAGCTTCCACGCGGTGAAACCGGTGCGCATCTGGGGCGTGCCGGCAATGGCGGCCGCAGCGAACGCCGTCAGGCACACCGGTGGCGTGACGTTGGAATCCTGGGACAGCCAGAAGATCACCATGTGCGCGGCCACCAATGCCATCGACAGGGTTGCCGGCGACAACGCCTGTTCCAGCAACTGCGAACTGAAGGTATCCGGCACCGACGCCAGCAACTGTTGGGCAGTCGCCTGATCCATCGGCGCGCTCAGCAGGTCCATCTTGTCCGGCGCCACCAGCATGAAGATCGACTTGGCCTGCTCCGGCAGGTTACCGCTCATCACCAGATCCAGCAGCTGACTCTGGGCAATCAAGTTGTAGATCGCCGGAGCCGACAGCGTAGCCAGCACAATATAGGCCGCCGTCACCGGCAGCCCCATGCCCAGGATCAGTGACGCCAGCGCCACCAGAACAATGGTAATCAGCAGGCTGCCGCCGGCCCAGTCGGTAATCATAATCGAGAAGGTATTACCGATGCCGGTGGTCGACACCACCATGACAATCAGCCCGACGGTGATCAGCAGAATCGCGGTAGTGGTAATGTTGCGGGCACCCATCACCAGAGCCTCCAGGATGTCCTTGGGGCCCATCGGGTGTTTCGACAGCCAGGACGCAACGATCACCGACAGAATGGCAATACCGGCCGCGTAGGTGGGTGTAAAGCCATAGACCAGCGCCGCCACCAGAACCACCAATGGCAAAAGGAAATGCCAGCCATCCTTGAGCACATCCGTCAGAGTGGGTGCTTCATCATCCTCCAGTTTGACGGCATGGCTGCGCTTGGCCTCGATCCGGACAAACATCGCCACCGACAGGAAATACAGCAGGGCCGGCAGAGCGGCCACGGAGATGATGGTGAGGTAGGACACCTGGGTGTACGAGGCCATGATGAACGCCCCTGCCCCCATCACCGGTGGCATCAGCTGACCACCAGTGGAGGCTGCAGCCTCGACACCCGCTGCAAATCGAGCCGGGAACCCCGCCTTGCGCATCAGGGGAATGGTGATTACGCCGGTGGATACGGTATTGGCAACACTGGAGCCGGAGACAGACCCCATCAGCCCGGAGGAGAACACCGCCACGAAGCCCGGGCCACCGACAAAGCGCCCAGCGGCGCACCGGGCCAGCTCGATGATGAAGTCACCGGCGCCAGATTTCACCAGGAAGGCCCCGAACAGGATGAACATGAACACATAGGTCCAGGAGATCCGGGCAATGGAGCCGAGCATGCCCTGGCCACCCATGTAGGAACGGAACAGGACGGTCTCCCAGGTCAGGCCCGGGAAGTTGAAGATACCGTCCACGTACTGCCCCCACCAAGCGACGTAGGACAACGCGAGAATGCACAGCACCGGGATAAACCAACCCACGCTGCGGCGCGCAAATTCGAGAATCAGCAAGACTGCGGCAATGGAGGCTATCCAGTCGCCGGTGCTGAAATTGACACCCCGATCATAGAGCGCGTTTTCAAACAGCATCAGGTAGACCGCACAGGCCAGTGCGGCCAGGCCGAGAAACACATCAACGCCCAGCACGGCTCGTTGGCCGGCCACGGAGCGCACCCTCAGCATGGGAGTGGTCAGCGCACAAATCAGCCCGAACAGGCCAAAGTGCAAAGCCGACGTCCACAGCTCGGAGAGCGTGGACACGGTATTGAAGTACAGGTGAATCAGCGACGTGACGATGGCCAAACCAAAAATCACCGGTCCGAGGAGCCGGTGATTAAGGCGTTCGCTGGCGTCGCTGGCGCTTTCGTCGCGAACCTCGATGTGAGGTTCGCTGGTTGGTTGCTCTGCCACGTTTACTCCGCGATCAGCCGCTCAGGGATATCCAGCCCCTGTTCGCGGTAGAAACGTGCCGCGCCCGGGTGCAGTGGCATGGGCAGACCGGCAATGGCCTTCTCCAGCGCCATGGCTTTGGTGGCCGGGTGAATGTTGTTCAGGAACGGCAGGTTGGCGTAGATCGTCTTGGTGATCTGATAGACATCCTCTTCCGGGACATCGGCACGGGCCGCCATGATATTGGGCTGGGCAATGGTGTTGATGTCCTTATCCTGATTCGGATAAGTGCCGGCCGGAATGGTGTACGGGGTCCACAGCTCAAAGTCACTGTTTACCTGGGCCAGCTGCTCGGCCGTGAAGTCCAGGGTGGTAATGTCGTCGCCCAGATTGGCGTAGGCACGGGTCACCGCGGAAGCCGGTACGCCGGCGGGAATGTTCATGCCGTCAATGTTGCCGTTCTGCATGGCATCGGCACTGGGGCCATAGCCCAGGTAAGCGATGTCCACCTGTTCCAGATCAATGCCAACCTTACCCAGGATGAAGCGACCGGAGCCCTCGGTACCGGAGTTACGGGCACCAATGGAGAAGCTCTCGTCGTACAGGTTGGTCATGTCGGAAATAGTGCCGGTGTCGACCACACTGTTGCGCACAACAAAGTGCTCAACGTTTTGCCACAGCATGGAGACTGAGCGCAGGTTCTTGTATGGCTTGGGGACCGGACCTGTGCCATTCCAGGCGTAGGCGCCGTAGAGACCCTGAAGAATACCAAACTGAATCTGCCCTTCGTCCATCAGCTTGAGGTTCTCACCGGAGCCGGCGGAACTGATGGCAGAAACCGAGATATTGGTTTGCGGTTCGAGCTTCACCTTAATCAGCGTGGAGATTGCCACGCCGACTGGGTAATAGGTCCCACCGGTGGTGGCTGTACCCATCACGTAGTTGCCTTCGGCATGTACACTGGTTGACAGCGAAACGGCGGCTGCGGCAACCACACCCAGAGCGGATTTACACAGACTATTCCTGTTCATATGTCTTTATCCTCAGATGCTTATAGTTATTTCGGGGCGCTTCCTAACAAACTATCACGGTAGCTCTTTGACGAAACGACTGCCAGCAACACAGCACCTTCCTTCGACTTATGTCTTAGAGAGACTTAGCGCCTTTGGCCGGAAGCAAAAAAAAGCCCCCGTCATTACTGACGAGGGCTTTTTCGATTACCAAGCCAGCCCTTGCTGTTCAGCAGGGCCGGATCCGCCAGTTACGGCAGGTTGTGGTAACGCGCTTTGATGGCCTTATCGAAGCCGGCCAGGATTTCCGCGTGCGGCTTATCACCGAACTTGGAAACCAGAACAATGGCAATGGTCGCCAGGATGAAGCCCGGGATAATCTCGTACAGGTCCAGCAGGCCGCCGGACATGTTGCCCCAGATCACCACGGTGGCACCGCCAACAACGATACCGGCAATCGCACCGTTGCGGGTCATGTTACGCCAGAATAGCGACAGGATCAGAGCCGGACCAAAGGCCGCACCGAAACCAGCCCAGGCGTAGGAGACCAGCTCCAGAACCTTGCTGTCCGGGTTCAGACCCAGGATACAGGCGATGATGGCAATACCGACCACGGCAAAACGACCAACCCAAACCAGCTCTTCCTGGGAGGCTTCCTTGCGGAACAGCGCCTTGTAGAAATCTTCCGCCAGAGCTGATGAAGACACCAGCAGCTGGGAATCAGCCGTACTCATGATCGCCGCCAGGATGGCCGCAAGCAGAACACCGGCAATAACCGGATGGAACAACGCATCTACCAGCAGCATGAAGGCACGCTCGCCGTCGTCCAGCGGAGTCTCGAAGTAGCCAATGGCGGCGAAACCACACAGCAGTGCACCTAGTAGACCCATACCGCTCCAGATCACCGCAATGCGGCGAGCGGCGGGAACGTCATCTTCACTGCGAATAGCCTTGAAGCGCGCCAAGATGTGTGGCTGACCGAAATAGCCCAGCCCCCAGCCCAGCAGGGACAGGATGGACAGCGCACCCAGTGCAGCACCATCGGTACCGGTAAAGGCATCCAGGAACTCGGGGTTCTTGGCCTCCATGGCTGCAGAAGTCGCAGCCCAGCCACCGTCTGCATTGATCGCCATGATTGGGACCAGCAGCAACGCGACAAACATCAACAGGCCCTGGATAACGTCAGTCCAGGTTACCGCCAGGAAGCCGCCGAAGAAGGTGTAGGAAACCACAGCAATGGTGCCAACAATGACTGCCACGGTGTAATCCAGCCCGAAAACCGTCTCAAACAGCTTGCCACCTGCGACCAGGCCAGAGCTGGTGTAGAACAGGAAGAACAGCAGGATGAAGAAGGCACAAATGACCCGAAGGACACGACTGGTGTCGTTGAAGCGGTTCTCAAAGAACGACGGCAGTGTCAGCGAGTCGCCGGCAGACAACGAGTAGGTGCGCAGGCGGCTGGCCACAAACAGCCAGTTCAGCCAGGTACCAGCCAACAGGCCAACAGCAATCCAGATGGCTTCATAGCCAGCTGCGTAGGCGTAACCGGGCAGGCCCAGCAGCAGCCAACCACTCATGTCGGACGCACCGGCACTGATCGCGGAAGGCAGGGGGCCAAGACTCCGGCCGCCCAGGATGTAATCGGAAAGATTTGAGGTTCGTTTCCAGGCTACATAGCCAATGCCGAGCATTAGCAGAATGTAGGCCAGGAACGTAATGCTAATCCCAACACTGTTTCCTATCATTTCGGTTTTCTCCCCGTGCGCTATCTGGGTTAGTTATTATTGGCTTTGGAACGGCTCTCCTTCCGCACCCTGGACACAGGATGGGAAGGGCAGCCCGACGAACTCAAAACCATGACGGAACGGAACTACGCTCCAAGGCAAATTTCAGACCTGCGTACGTTAGTATTACTACGGATCTCAAACTTGCAAAATCCTACGATCTTTTTGATAAATCGTCCAAAAAGCCGGGATTTTTCAAAATCAGGCTATTTTTTCACCGAAACGTAGCTGTGAAGGCGTAGTGTCCCGATGCTTTCGCAGGGCATTGGTCAAGGCACTCTGCGAGGAAAACCCGGTGCGATAACCGACTTCTGAAATCGGCAAAGTCGTCGACACTAACAGCTGTGACGCCCGTTCAAGACGGGTCTGAAGAAGGAACTGGTGCGGGGTCACGCCAGTGGCGTCCCGAAAAATCTCATGAAACCGGCTCGCACTCAGGCAGGCCACGGCCGCGAGATCCCTGACCCGGATCTTCCGGTGCAAGTTATCCAGAATATAACGCTTGATGTGATCCGTGCGAATGGCATGGCGGCTGTACACCACTTTCGAACGCTGGTTCAGGCGCTCCGCCATGCAGTGAAGAATGCTGGCAGCCAGATGGTGCTTCATCACGTCGTTAGCCGGTGCCCGGTCAAATTCGCTCGCTGCGAACTGAATCATGCCCTGGAGTCGATCATCCAGGTGCAGGGTACGCGGTCTCTCAAACAGGGGCGCCAGACGTTCATAGGCGGCATTGGCGGGGGAGTGAATGGCGGGTAACCGGGGATTCAGATCAATCACAAGAACGTGATTGCGGTTGTCACCACAGTAATCATGGCGGGCCTCAGTGGGCACCAGACAGGCGCGAGAGTCGTCCAGATGAGATCCGTTGCCGTCGACACTCAAATTTGCCTCGCCTCGCACACCCACCACGATCTGATGATGCTCATGGCAGTGCTGATGAGAGGCGACGGGCAACTTCAGTAGTCGAGCATCCAACATAGACGCAAGCGCACCTTAATATTTGATAATATTGGTCAATTAAAGCAGATCTGAGTGAAATTTGCACACAAGGTCACGGATGGAGGCAGTTACCTGCTCAAGGGAGGCGGCGGCGTCCACTACGCTGTAGCGATCGGGGGCAGCCTGGGCACGTTCCAGGTAGGTATCACGGATGCGCTGGAAGAACGACACCGCCTCCTGCTCAAACCGATCCAGATCGCCACGACTACGCGCCCGCTTCATGCCGGTTTCAACCGGCGCATCCAGGAGGATGACATGATCAGGCCGTACGTCGCCCTGCACCAGGTTCTCCAGCATCGCAATTCGTTCGGATGAGACACCGCGGCCACCACCCTGATAGGCAAAAGTGGCATCGGTAAAGCGGTCACACAACACCCACTGCCCTCGATCCAGAGCCGGCAGGATACGGTTATTGAGGTGCTGGGCACGAGCCGCAAACATCAGCAGCAATTCGGTGGTCTCGTTCACTGGCTCATCCCGAGGCGCCAGCAAGAGTTCGCGGATGGATTCCGCCATGGGCGTACCGCCCGGCTCCCGGGTAACCACGACATCGACACCGAGCCCCTTCAGGGCGTCTGCCGCGTTGGCCAACTGAGTGGATTTACCCACGCCCTCAGTGCCTTCGAAGGTAATGAACTGACCGCGTCGGGTCATCATGAATCTCCGCTATCGCTGCTCGCATCGTTTTGGGCCGCCGGCGATGACCGGTAATCTTTACGACGATTGAGTTGGAACTCGCGAACGGCCTTCTGGTGCTCCGCGAGTGTTCGGGAAAACTTGTGAGTGCCATCCCCACGGGCAACGAAATACAGTGCATCACCGTCGTCCGGGTGTAGCGCAGCATGAATCGCCTCCCGACCAGGCAGCGCTATTGGGGTCGGCGGCAGGCCGTCAATACGATAGGTGTTGTACGGGGTATGGGTACGCAGGTCACGCTTGCCGATGCGCCCCTTGTAACGGTCACCCATGCCGTAGATAACGGTCGGATCGGTTTGCAAGCGCATACCTTTTTGCAGGCGGCGCACAAACACACCGGCGACCCGGTCGCGCTCATGGGTCGCGCCAGTTTCGCGCTCAACAATAGACGCCATGATCAGCGCTTCGTAAGGCGAACTGTACGGCAGGTCCGGTTCACGCGCGGCCCACTCTTCCGCCAGGACGGTTTCCATGGTGTCGAACGCCCGCTGGAGTAGGTCCAGGTCGGATTCCGTGCTGGTAAACAGATAGGTGTCCGGGAAGAAACGCCCTTCCGGATGCTCGCCCTCGGCGCCGACGGCCTTCATGATTTCGGCATCGCTCCAATCCCTGGTCACTTGCTCCAGGCGTTCAGTGCGCGCCAGCGCCGCCCGCATGTCACTGAAGGTCCAGCCCTCAATGAACTGCACAGACCAGTGTTTGGTGTCACCGGCGACCATGGCAGTGACCATATCAAGCGGGGTCATGCCGTTGGTGAACTCATATTCCCCGGCTTTGATTCTTGCCTGATCCGGGTACAGTCGCCCATGCACCCGCAACCACAGACTCTGTTTAATCAGCCCCTCTCGCTCAAGCATCCGCGCCACCTGACCGAAAGCCGTACCATTGGGCAGGCTGAACAACACCGGCTCGTCCAGAGCCACAGGTTGTTTGAGGGTTTGCAGGCCCTGCCAGGCCCAGAGCCCGGTACCTGCCGCTATCAATACCATCGCGCAAAGCGAGGCAGTCAGTAACTTCTTGAGCAAGGGAATTATTCCAGTAGATCGAGAGGATGCACGATTGTCGCAAGTCCGCTATCGACAGGCAAATCCTGATCGGCAAGACGCCGCACCGGAACCAGTCCGAACAAGCTGTTGAGCAGGAAAAGCCCCTGGCAGTCGGGGCCAGTCACATCGGCAATGGTCAGCGGCTGCTCCAGCACCGGTTCTCCGCGTTCACGCAGACGTTCCAATATCCACTCGCGCATGACACCGGCCACGGCCAGTGTTGAAACCGGCGGTGTGACGCAGCCATACCGGGTTTTGAGTAGCAGATTGGTTCGCGTGCCTTCAATCAGGTAACCGTCGTGATTTGACATAATCACTTCGAAGAGCCCGTCGTGCAGTTCACGGGCCGCCATCACCTGGTCGAGTCGGTTAAGGGATTTGATGCCAGCAAACATCGGATGAACCGACAGCGGTACTCGCGAGAAATCCGCCACCACCCCCCTGGCATCGGGCTCAGGCGGAAGCGAGGCCGCAGATAACAGGAGGTTCGGGCGCATGTTGTCATCCGGGCGATAACCACGCCCACCTGCGCCGCGGGTCAGAATCAGCTTCAATACCCAGCCACTGTCAAAGCTGTCGGCCCAGCGTTGTGCAGCCTGGGCGCACACGCCGTTAAGCTCCTCCCGAGACACCACGATTCCCAGCCGGGCGGCGTCACGGACAAGGCGCACGACATGCCTGGAAAGCAGAACGCCCTGTTGCCCCTGCATCCGGACAGTCTCGAACAGACCATCGCCGTAGGCCAACCCACGATCACTAGCCGGCAACCCGCCTTCATCCGCCCAGAACAGATTGAGCATGAGCTGGTTTAGTCCTCGTAGCGGCGGAAAATCAGTGTGCCGTTGGTACCGCCAAAGCCAAAGGAATTGGAGAGCGCGACGCGAACATCTGATTTGCGGCTCTTGTTAGCGACAAAATCCAGATCACAGCCCTCATCGGGGTTGTCCAGATTGATGGTCGGCGGCAACAGGCCATCGCGGATTGCCAGAACGGAGAAAATGCCTTCAACGGCACCGGCGGCGCCCAGCAAATGCCCGGTCATCGATTTGGTGCTGCTCATGGCCAGCTTTTCAGCGTGATCGCCAAAGACGGATTTCACCGCCGCCACTTCAGCAACATCGCCAACCTGGGTGGAGGTGCCGTGGGCGTTGATATAATCAACCTCATCCGGGCTCATTCCGGCATCGCGCAGGGCATTGTTCATGGAGCGGGCAGCGCCCTCCCCGCTCGCAGGCGGAGCGGTAATGTGGTGGGCATCATCGCTCATGCCAAAGCCGACCACTTCACCGTAGATGGTGGCACCGCGTTTCCTGGCATGTTCAAGGTCTTCCAGAACCACCACACCAGCGCCGTCGCTCAGAACAAAACCATCCCGTTCACGATCCCAGGGCCGGCTTGCCTTCTCCGGCTCGTCGTTGCGCGTGGACAGCGCCCGGGCGGCAGAAAATGCAGCAATCCCGGTTCGGGTCGTTGCCATTTCCGAACCGCCGGCGAGCATCACGTCGGCATCGCCGTAAGCGATGGTTCGGGCCGCATAGCCAATGTTGTGAGTGCCCGTGGTGCAGGCGGTTACGATGGCAATGTTGGGACCGCGATAGCCAAAACGGATCCCGGCATTGCCGGAAATCATGTTGATCACGGAGGCAGGAACGAAGAATGGCGACACCTTTCGGGGCCCGGACTTATCCATGGTCAGCACATTTTTTTCAATGTACTCCAGACCACCAATGCCTGAGCCAATGGCGATACCTACACGGTCTTTGTCCAGCGCGTCGTAATCATCCAGGCCGCTGTCGTCCACGGCCTGTTGGGCGGCAATCAAACCGTAATGGATGAAGGCGTCAAGCTTTCGGGCTTCCTTGGTGGACAGCCAGGGCTCAAGGTCAAGATCCTTTATGGCGCCGCCAATACGGGTGTTGTACCCGGACGCGTCAAAGCGCTCGATATTACCGATGCCACTGCGGCCCGCCCGTACGCCTTCCCAGGAACTTTTTACGTCGTTGCCCAAAGGAGACAACATCCCCATACCTGTGATGACAACCCGTCGTTTACTCATAAACTCTTTCACCCGATCCTTTTACAAGTGCGTCCGATCACCAATTGAACCTGAATTCCAACCAATAAAAAAGCCGCCCTTAGTTTAGAAACAAGGACGGCTTCTTGCCTGGCTTTTACTACTGCAGAGTATCAGGTGTGCGCGACAATGTAGTCAATCGCGTCCTGAACACTGGCCAGCTTCTCGGCTTCTTCGTCGGGAATTTCAGTTTCAAATTCCTCTTCCAGTGCCATTACCAGCTCAACGGTGTCCAGTGAGTCAGCGCCAAGATCCTCTACAAAAGAAGATGAGTTCTGAACTTCGGACTCTTTAACGCCCAACTGTTCACAAACGATCTTCTTCACGCGCTCTTCAACTGTACTCATAATGTCCTCACTTTATGTGTTAACCAAGCAACTTTGTGCTGCAAGTTTAATTTAAACCCCACCCGCAAACAAGCAGGGATTCGGTCAAACATGTTGTGTGACAAGGGCTTGCGTACAAGCAGCCGCCCCAGTCTATCCCATGTACATTCCGCCGTTCACGTGGATGGTCTCGCCACTCACGTATCCGGCTGCATCTGATGCCAGGAAGGCAACCACGGCTGCCACTTCTTCCGGCTCACCCAGACGACCCGCGGGTATGATTTCCAGCATAGTCTCACGCTGCTTGTCGTCCAGTTTTTTTGTCATATCGGTGTCGATAAACCCGGGAGCCACGCAGTTGGCGGTAATACCCCGATTCGACATTTCCTTGGCCAGACTGCGGGTAAAGCCCTCTACGCCTGCCTTGGCGGCGCAGTAGTTACCCTGCCCCGGATTTCCCATACCGGCCACCACGGAGCTGATATTGATAATCCGCCCCCACTTGGCCTTGGCCATGCCACGCAACACCGCCTTGCTGGTGCGGTACACGCTGGACAAGTTGGTTTCCAGAACCGCCGCCCAATCGTCTTCCTTCAGGCGCATCAGCAGGTTATCGCGGGTGATACCGGCGTTGTTGACCAGAATCTGAGGCGCGCCAGAGGTGCTGGCAATTTCCTTCAACCCGGCATCGATGCTTTCGGCCTCGGCAACGTTCATCACGATACCGTAGCCTTTCAGGCCCGCAGATTTGAGATCATTGGAAATGGTTTCGGCGCCTTCGGCACTGGTGGCCGTGCCAATCACTTCAGCACCCTGCTCTGCCAGCGCCCGGGCAATGGCCTTGCCAATGCCGCGAGTTGCACCGGTTACCAGTGCGGTTTTGCCTTCCAAAGACATGAATAACTCCCTTTTTTAGGACTGACTGAATGCGTCCAGCGCTTTCGCCAGTGAATCCGGCTCTTCGATACTGTGAACAGCCAGACCACGATCAATTCGCTTGATCAAACCGGCCAGCACCTTACCAGTGCCACACTCAACTGCAACCGACACACCGCTATCCACCAGGGTGCGCACCGAATCAGTCCACAGCACCGGGGAATATAGTTGCTTTAGCAGATTGGCCTTGAGTGTATCGGAATCCGTCTCAGCGACAGCGTTAACATTTTGTATAACGGGTATGACAGCGTCGTTAAAGCGCACATCTTCCAGTTCACCCGCAAGCTCGTCGGCAGCGCCTTTCATCAGCGCACAATGCGACGGCACACTGACCGGCAGCGGCATAGCCTTGCGGGCACCCTTTTCCTTACAGGCCTCAATAGCGCGCTCAACGGCAGCGGCCGACCCGGCAATAACAACCTGCCCCGGGGCGTTGAAGTTAACCGCTGCGACCACGTCGCCGTTGGCGGCACTGGCACACGCGGCCACCACGTCGTCGTCCTCAAGGCCTAGAATTGCGGCCATCTTGCCTTCACCGGCAGGTACCGCGTCCTGCATCAGCTCGCCACGCAGGCGAACCAGTTTAACCGCGTCGACAAAATCGAGACTCTCTGCCGCAACCAGCGCGCTGTATTCACCCAGGCTGTGGCCCGCCACAAAGTTGGGCCGGCCGCCACCCGCCACTTGCCAGTGACGCCACAGGGCAACACTGGCCGTCAGAAGCGCCGGCTGGGTAACCATGGTCTGGTTCAGTTCTTCGGCCGGGCCTTTCTGGCACAGCTGCCACAGGTCGTAGCCAAGGGCATTGGATGCTTCGGCAAAGGTTTTATTGACGATGGGCCACGCCTCGGCTGCCGCTGACAGCATACCGACTGACTGGGACCCCTGACCGGGGAAAATAAAGGCTGATTTCATAGTGAGGATCTTAACGTCATTGAAGTGTTACGGGTGATTAGCCAATAGTACAAGTTAAGCCAATTATCCGCGAATACACATCAAAAACGGGACCGACTTTAGTCTCAGAGATGTAGAGCCCTTCAGTCGTAAAGGCTTAGAGCATGAGGTCATCGAGGCGATCATTGATTCGTCGAGGGACTTCCAGCTCCACTTCACGAACTGCCTGGCGAATGGCCGCCAACATCGCGCGTTCATTAGCATTGCCATGACTTTTGATGACAACTCCCTGGAGCCCAAGCAGGCTTGCACCATTGTGACGTGACGGATCCATCAGCCGCAGCAGGCGACCGATAATGGGGCGCGCCATCATGCCGACAAAACGGCCGTAGAGCGTCCGGGTGAAAGCCTGTTCCATGAGCTCAATCAACAGACCAGCGACACCCTCCCCGGTTTTCAGCGCGATATTACCGACAAAGCCATCACAAACAACCACATCGGCAACATCCCGGAACAGGTCGCTGCCCTCGACGTAACCGATGTAATTCAATGTATCGCACTGGGCCAGCATGTGAGAGGCAAGACGCACTTGTTCATTGCCCTTGATTTCCTCTTCGCCGACATTCAGCAACGCCACGCGTGGCTCGGACTGACCCGACATGGCAGACGCCATCAGAGAACCCATCAGGGCGTACTGATAGAGATTTTCAGCCGTGGAATCGACGTTAGCGCCGAGATCAAGAACGTGGCAACGACCACGAAGAGAGGGGATAAGCTTGGAAATCGCCGGCCGTTCAATACCCGGGTACATACGGATCAGAGAACGACCGAACGCCATCAGCGCCCCGGTATTACCGGCGCTGACACAACCCTGAGCTTCGCCATCCCGGACCAGGCCGAGGGCGATCGCCATGGAGGAACTTTTTTTGTGGCGAAGGGCATGGGAGGGGCGCTCATTCATGCGCACCACATCCGCAGCCTCAACAATGCGAATTCTCGCATGCTCTTCACGCAACAAAGCCTCAAGCTCGCTCCGTATTCCTACCAGAACGATACTCAAGGCTTCGTTTTCACGCACCGCATCAAGCGCCGCGGAGACCACCACTGCGGCTCCGCGATCACCGCTCATGGCATCAATGGCGATGGTTACCGGCTTCACCGTTGCTCCATCAGTCATCGGGCGGTGCCTGATCGCAACTGAATTACTCGTCAGAAGCTTCGATTACCTGCTTGCCGCGGTAAAAACCGTCCGGAGAGACGTGGTGACGACGATGAACTTCACCGGTTGTTGAATCGGTGGACAGAGCGGCAGTGCTCAGGGCGTCGTGTGAACGACGCATGCCGCGCTTGGAACGAGTCTTGCGGTTTTTCTGTACAGCCATGATTATGCTCCTGACCTGTTTACGTAAATAAAACGTGTGTTCAGTGTAAAGCGCAGACTCTCAATCAGAGTCAGCACCTGCTTAGTGTTTCGTTTTCTTGAGATCCGCCAACACGCTGAAGGGATTCTCTTTTTTCGGCTCATCCGGCTGCGCCGGAGATCCGTCTGGCTCGTAGGCTTCCAGGTCTTCGCGGGCTGGACATTCACTGCGCTCATGGAGCGGAAATGCCGGCAGCACCAACAATAGCTCGTCCTCAACCATTGACCACAGTTCAGCACTGAAGTCATCCGTCAGGAACGGCTCAAGATCTTTCGGCAGCTGTTGCGCCTGCTCATCGCTGGTTACCAGCCCCAGCGTAAACTGGGAGTTCAGCGTTGTGCGCATGTCACCCATGCACCGCTGGCACTCAAGGCTAACCAGAGCCTCCAGCTCACCGGAGACAATACGACGGCGCTGCGCATCCATATAGAAGGACAGCTTAACGTTGCACACAGACCCTTCATCAACGCCCAGAACCGATTCCCGGAAACGAGTCAACGCACTGAGGGGAATGCTTCCCTCCAGCGTGGTGTTATGCTCCGCCAACCGATAAGGATCGACAGATTTAGGTAACTCGGCGTGTGACGCATTTGACATAGGCGCGCAATTTTAGGGGCGCAGCCCTCTGGTGTCAAAGACTTCGTTGTCTTTTGCCCGGAGGTTCCGGTGCAGATAGGTGTATCTTACGATAACCAACTTCGGGCAACTGCCCCGCTCGGCACAACCCTTAGTCATAACTCAGCCATAACTAAGCCATAACCAATCCATAAAAGGAAACGCCCGATGTCATCGCGCCCCTTACTTCTTGCCTCATCATCCCCATACCGCCGGGAACTGCTGGAGCGATTCGGCCTGCCATTCGAGACCGCAAGCCCCGACATCGACGAAAGCCCCAGGCCCGGCGACAGCCCGGAACAACTGGCCACCCGCCTGGCAGAATCCAAGGCTCGCGCCCTGGCAAACCAATACCCACAACACTGGATCATTGGCTCCGACCAGGTGGCCTGCCTGCCCGATGGCACCCTGTTATCAAAACCGGGCAGCCATGAGCAAGCCGTCAGCCAATTGCAACGCAGCAGCGGCCAGACCGTGCAATTCCTGACCGGCCTCACCCTACTCGACCCAAGCGCAGACCGGGCACAAGCCCACTGCGAGCGCTTTTCCGTGCAATTCCGGGAACTGTCCGAGGAAGAAATCGAAGGCTACCTAAACAAGGAGCAGCCCTATGACTGCGCTGGCAGCTTCCGCATGGAAGGCCTGGGAATCACGCTATTCAAAGCCATGGAGGGGCGCGACCCGAACAGTCTGATTGGCCTGCCCCTGATCGCGCTGAATGACATGCTGAGAAACTGGGGACTCAATCCACTGCTGACCCGCTAAGCAGCGAATCAGCAGAGAGTGTTAGCGCAGCTCCAGCCGGGACTCCAGCATCTGGCCGGCAAACCCTTCCCCGAAAGCGACGCCAAGCTGATCAACAATATCCTGCAGCGGTGACTTACGCCGACTGTAATCCACCAGATCCTCCTGGCCTACGAGCTGTCGCGCCACCCAGGAGGAACTGCCAAGCCCGTCAATGAGCCCCAACTCTTTGGCCTGCTCGCCACTCCAGATCAGACCACTGAACAGACGCTCGTCATCGGCCAGCCGATCACCCCGACCCGCTTTCACCGCCTCAATGAACTGCTCATGGGTGTTCTCCAGCACGCCCTGCCAGAACACCACCTCTTCCTCCTGTTCTGGCGAGAACGGATCCAAGAAGGCCTTGTTGTCACCAGCAGTGTACAACCGACGCTCAACTCCCAGCTTCTCCATCACTCCAGTGAAACCAAAACCACCGGCAACAACCCCGATGGACCCCACCAGGCTGGCTCGGTTGGCATAGATTTCATCGGCAGCGGAGGCAATGTAGTAGGCGCCCGAGGCACCAACATCGGAAATGACTGAGTACACCTTCTTGTCCGGATACTCCTCGCGCAGGCGCTTGATCTCATCGTACACGTAGCCAGACTGCACCGGGCTTCCGCCAGGACTGTTGATGCGCAACACCACGGCCACGGCATTCTTTTCCTCGAACGCCGTGCGCAGCGCGCCAACGATGTTGTCGGCGCTGGCCAGCTCATCGGCAGCAATCGGCCCATTGATCTCAACCAGCGCGGTGTGCTTACCGGTCGCCGAGTCGATGGTATCGCCGAGTGGAAATTTGAACATGAAAAGCAGAGCGAACAGATAGCCGAACGTCAGGAACTTGAAGAATATCCCCCAGCGACGACTGCGACGCTGCTCCGATTGCAGCGACATCACCAGCTTTTCGATCAGCTTCCAGTCTCGCCCGGATTCGGGAGGCAGGTTTGGCGTCTTTCGGCCCGCCTTGGGCTTGGCACCACCCTCTTGCTCCACCGGCTTATCGCCCCAATCGGGGTTATTATCGGAATCCCAGTCAGTCATGCATACATCCTGTCAGCAACGTTCAAATAGAACTGGCGTTAAAGCCCCAACACCTTACGAAGATCCGGCACCGTGTCGACAATGGCGTGCGGCGAGTAGTCGCCGAGCACATCGCGCTTGTGCACACCCCACTCCACACCGATGGACGGCATGCCAATCCGCTGGGCCATATCAAGGTCATAGCGGGTATCGCCGATCATCACTGCATCCGCCGGCTCAATACCGTAGAACCGGACAATCTCCTCGAGCATGGCAGGGTCTGGCTTCGACCGGGTTTCATCGGCGCAACGAGTAATATTGAAATGCGGACCAAGACCACTGGAATCCAGCGCCATGTCCAGGCCACGCCTGCTCTTGCCAGTCGCCACCGAACATCCGAGGCCCGCGCCACGAATATCAGTCACCACATCGGCCATGCCGGCAAAGACATTCTGGGGCGTAGTTACCTTGCTGAAGAAGTAGCGGCCATAGCCTTCGCGAATAGCTGTCATCTCCTCCCGACTAATGCCCGGGTAGAGTTTCTCAAGCGCCTCAATCATGCCGAGACCAATAATGTCGCGATACGCCTCCCGCTCCAGTTGCGGGTAACCCAGTTCGGTCGCAGCCTGATGCAGACTTTCGGCAATGTGCTCCACGGAATCCACCAGGGTCCCGTCCCAATCAAATATGACAACCTTGACCTTCATCTATTGGTTCCTGTTGCGCGCTTCCAGAATTTTGAGCACATCCGCAAATGCATCGTCGTAGGGTGCCTCCAACCGCATCGGCTCACCGGTAACCGGTAAACTGAATTCGAGCGCCCGGGCGTGAAGCATAAGCCGCTGACCACCAACAGCACGGAAGGCCTTGAGGCTTACATCATCCATATACTTGTCGTCACCGGCAATCGGATGACCCTCGCAGGTGCAGTGCACGCGTATCTGATGGGTCCGACCGGTAACCGGAGACGCCTCGACCAGACTGTACCCTTCATAGCGCTGTAGGCAGCGAAACAGAGTCAGAGACTCCTTGCCGGCGTCATCAACCTTCACCCGACGCTCGCCATTGGGCATCTCGTAGCGCAGCAAAGGCGCCTCTACCCGCTTTACCGCCTCCGACCAGTGACCACTCACCAGGGCATGGTAGTGCTTGCGGATACGCTTATGGCGCAATTCATCCTGCAGGAAACGCAGGGCCGAACGCTTCTTGGCCACCATTACCAGGCCGGAAGTATCCCGGTCGAGCCGATGCACCAGCTCCAGGAAGCGGGATTCTGGGCGCGCCGAACGCAGCACTTCAATCAAACCGAAGCTGAGCCCGCTACCACCGTGAACGGCAATGCCAGAGGGCTTGTTAACCACCAGCATCTGCTCGTTCTCGAACACCACCGCGGCTTCCATGACACCCTGAACCCGGGCACCCGGCTCCACCTGGGTCGGCTTCTCCTTAATGGTCACCGGCGGGATACGAACCTGGTCGCCGGCTTTCAATCGGGTATCAGGCTTGACCCGGCCCTTGTTGACGCGCACCTCGCCTTTTCGAACCACCCTATAGATAATGCTCTTGGGCACACCGCGAAGCTGAGCCAGCAGAAAATTATCGACCCTTTGCCCCTCGTTATCTTCATCGACAACGACCACCTGAACCCCCTGGCGCACCTCTTTCCGCTCAGTTTGACGCTCAGTGCTCGGGCGACGATCAGTTCCGATGCGCTCGGTGCTCGGCGACTTGCGCGCGGCATCCCGGGCCCGAGGGGCGGCGGCTTTTGCCGGTCGCTTTGCGGCGGATTTTCTGCGCGCGGGCTTGCGGGACATAGAATTCCTTAGGAGCAGGTGATTGCAGCATTGAATGGCCACCCGAATGCTGTTATATTCCGGCGTGCTCTGTCGTTTGTCTACGGCCTGACAGACTCTAGTCAGAAGCCGGAGCGGCAGAAGTATACCGACACTATTCGAGAGTTTGAACGCCGCATGCCCAATCACTATCGGGCAACGGCGGAGAAAATGCTCCCGGGGCCCCAGGACAGACCGATGACGGCTGCACCCTGCTTCCGGGAGAGTATTAAAACCGTACGGAAAACCGACGGGCGACATCGCGAAGAATCATTGCCACCCAGGGCCGGGCCGTCCAGCTTACGAATACGACGTGAGACCCAGGCACCTGAGTGAACCTGAAAACGGATTATATGCGTCAACAGACATCAACTTTATACGACCTCTCGCTGCCCACAGGTGGCCAGACTGTCGGTGGTCTAAGACCAATAGGATCGCACCCCATAAGGGTCTGATTCGTCTGGCCGCCGGTATGCTCTTGATGTAGAAGAGCCCCGCGGCACGCACATCCTGCTTCGCTGATACGACCCCTCATGGTTTTCTGTCAAAATTAAACGACAGGAACTTCTTCTTTCCATGAAAAGAATGCTCATCAATGCAACTCATCCCGAAGAGTTGCGCGTCGCACTGGTCGACGGCCAGCGTCTGTTCGACCTTGATATCGAATCCAGTTCCCGCGAGCAGAAAAAAGCCAACATCTACAAGGGCCGCATTACCCGCGTTGAGCCCAGTCTTGAGGCCGCCTTTGTCGACTTCGGCGCCGAGCGCCACGGCTTTCTGCCCCTGAAGGAAATCTCCAAAGAGTACTTCAAGAAATCACCCGGCCAGATCGAAGGCAAGGTCAACATCAAGGACGTGGTCGCCGAAGGCCAGGAAGTCATCGTCCAGGTTGATAAGGAAGAGCGCGGCAACAAAGGCGCTGCCCTGACCACCTTCATCTCCCTTGCCGGACGCTACCTGGTTTTGATGCCCAACAACGCCCGCGCCGGAGGTATTTCCCGTCGCATCGAAGGCGAAGAGCGGGCTCAGCTCAAGGAAGCCATGAACGACGTTCAGGTGCCCAAGTCCATGGGCATCATCGTGCGTACCGCCGGCATTGGCCGCAACTCCGAAGAACTTCAGTGGGATCTCGACTACCTGGTGCAGTTCTGGGAAGCCATCACCCAAGCCGCCGGCGAACGTAAAGCCCCCTTCCTGATTCACCAGGAAAGCAACGTGATCATCCGCGCCGTGCGCGACTACCTCCGTCAGGACATCGGCGAAGTGCTGATCGACTCCAACAGTGTTTACGAGGACGTTCTGAACTTCGTCCGCGCTGTGATGCCCACGTTCGAGAACAAGATCAAGCTGTACAAGGATGAAATCCCACTGTTCAGCCGCTACCAGATCGAAGGCCAGATCGAGACTGCTTTCCAGCGTGAAGTGAAGCTGCCATCCGGCGGCTCCATCGTCATCGATCCGACCGAAGCCCTGGTGTCCATCGACATCAACTCCTCCCGCGCTACCAAGGGTCACGACATTGAGGAGACCGCACTGCAGACCAACCTGGAAGCGGCGGAAGAAATCGCCCGTCAGTTGCGCCTGCGTGATATGGGAGGCCTGATCGTTATCGACTTCATCGACATGACACCGGCCAAGCACCAGCGTGAAGTTGAACAAAAGATCCGCGAAGCTCTGGAAATTGACCGCGCCCGAGTTCAGGTCGGCAAGATCTCCCGCTTTGGCCTGCTCGAGATGTCCCGCCAGCGCCTGCGCCCCTCTCTGGGCGAGACCCGCAGCGAAGTCTGCCCTCGCTGTGAAGGCCAGGGCACGATTCGTGGCATCGAGTCGCTGGCACTGAGCATCATGCGCCTGATTTACGAAGAGTCCTCCAAGGAGAAGACCGGCGAAGTTCGTGCCGTGGTTCCCGTTTCCGTGGCGACCTTCCTGCTGAACGAAAAGCGCAAGCAGCTGGCCGATATCGAAGCGGACCAGGAAGTGAGCGTGGTTGTGGTACCCGTTCCGCACATGGAAACACCGCATTTTGAAATTCTGAGAATGCGCCAGGACGAGACCACACCTGAGCACGTTTCCAGCCACCAGGTGGCCCAGGAATACAGCGTGCGTGAGGAAGAGGTATTCGAGGCACCGGCTCCTGAGCGCCCGGCTCGCGAACAGGCCGCCGTTAAGGCCATTCGCCCGAGTGCACCGGCCCCCACCTCGGCCGCGAAAGCAGTCGAGGCGCCAGAACAGGA
Source organism: Marinobacter alexandrii (assembly GCF_005871205.1). Classification (GTDB taxonomy): domain Bacteria; phylum Pseudomonadota; class Gammaproteobacteria; order Pseudomonadales; family Oleiphilaceae; genus Marinobacter; species Marinobacter alexandrii. The sequence continues at coordinate 430,874 of NZ_SWKM01000015.1, forward strand.
AGAAGGCCTGTTCCGCCGTCTGGGTCGCAAGATCGCCGGCTTCTTCAGCGATGAAGAAGCTCAGACCGAAGAGAGCCGCGACAAGAACAAGGCTGCCCGTGAAGACCGCCGCAACCAGGGTCGCCAGGACCGTCGCAAATCCCGCGTAGCCCGCGATGATCAACGCGCTGGTGGCAACCGCAGCGGCAGTGATCGTCGCCAGGGCGGCCAGCAAGGCCGCGGTGACGACAACCGTGGACGCGGGCGCAACCGCGGCGACGACCAGAACCGCAACGCCCAGAAACGCCCGGCAGCCGACAAGAGCGTCGAGAGCAAAGGTGCTGATAACCGTGGCGGCGACAACAAAGGTGGTGATGGCCGCAGGGACAATCAAAACCGTGGTCGTGGCCAGGGTCGCAACAAGCCCCAGCGCGAGCAGAAGGAAGCGCAGGAGCAGAAGGACCAGACGGACCAGAAGGTCCAACAGGATACTGGCAAGAAACCAGCCAGCGCTGACAAAGGCGGTTCGGCCGACAAAGGTGGTTCAGCCGAAAAAGGCCGTAAGCCCCGTCGTCAACGTGGTCGCGATGGCTCGCCGTCCGACACTCCAACCTCTACTCCGGCCGATCGCAAGACTTCACGCAGCGAAAAGCACCAGAAGGACACCCAGCCTGAGCAAACGGCCGATACTGGCAAGCAGGATGTAAGGGCTGCCGAAGGTCGCCAAAAGCCGCGCGAGAAAGTAGCACCGGAGAAGGCGGCCGACAACAAGCCGGCCCAGGATACCGGCGCACCGACGCAGGCCAAAGCTGAGCCCAAAACAGAAGCCAAGACCGAAGCCAAGCCAGAGACCAAGGGCGAGACAGCGAAGCCCTCAGCGAAAGCGGAGAGCACTCAGCCGGCCAAGGCAAAAAGCACTCCGGAGCCGAAGGCTGCGGATAAGCCCGAGACCAAGGCGGAAGCCAAGGCCGAGTCAGCCCAAGAAGCTCCGGTGAAGCGGGCCAAGCCAGCCAAGGCTGACGAGCAAGCCAACACCGCCGCAGCCGCAGACAGCAAAGAAGCCGACAAGCCGGCGGCGAAGGCCGACACAGCCAAGCCGTCGCCAAGCCCGGAAGCCAAACCTGCCGCAGAAGAAAAGCCGGCAGCAGAGGCCGAGACCATTGAGCAGAAGCCGGCCCCGCAGAAGGCCGCCCAGGAAACTGGCGCGGACCAGAAAGCAACTGAGCAGACAACTCCTGAGCAGAAGACTCCTGAGCAGAAGACTCCGGAGCAGAAGGCTCCGGAGCAGAAAGCGCCCCGGCAAGAAGCGGCTGAAGAGAAGAAGCCTGAGCAGTCAGGGCCAGAGCAAAAGCCAGCCAAGGCAAAAGCGCCTGAGCAAGAGGCCGCTAAGGCAGCCCCGGCAGAGCCGAAGGCGCCCGCTCAGAAGGAAACGGCTGCCAAGGCACCCGAGCAGAAGGTTGCTGAAGCCAAACCCGCAGAGAAGGCTCCGGAGCCGAAGCCTGCGGCAGCAGAATCCAAGCCAGAAACCGCCAAGCCTGCCTCTTCAGTAGCAGCGGCAGATCAGGAAAAGGCCGCAGCCGAGTCCAAGCCGGCCGTTGAAGTTCCGGTGACACCGGGCCGCGCCTACAATGATCCGAGAGAAGTCCGTAAGCGCCAACGCGCTGCGGAAGAGGCCAAGAAAGCCGGGAGTAATTAAAGAATGCTATCCAATTCCGACATTGATGCGCTGGAAGACATCCTGTTTGCCGAGCCCTGGGGCGAAGACGCCCTGGACTTCTTCGGCTTCCATGGCGTTGTCTGCGCCAGCGTGGTCGGCCCGGCAGAACTGAGCGCGGAAGAAATTTTCCGCCTCGCCACTGGCGTCCAGACGGTGCCAGATAGCGGAGTTCCGGAAGTCTTCCGTCGCTGCGTTCAGCAATTGGCTTCGGCCATGGCCCACGCCCTGGATATGGGCCAGGCCCTGGAACTGCCAGAACCGGAAGACGGCGACCCGATGAACGCACTGGAAAACTGGTGCGCCGGGTTTGTCGACACCTTCCTGGAGCGTGAAGAGGAATGGCTGGAAGCAGCCAGCGAGGACGAAACCGCAGATCTGCTGGTGCCGATGCTGACGCTGTCCGGGTTGTTCGAAGACGAGGATTTCCAGAACGTTCGTAACAGCGAGAAGCTGTCACGGCAAATGGCGGATGCTATTCCGGATTCTCTGACCGACCTGTATCTGCTGTTCCACGCACCGGATTAAACCGGTGCGGGCACGCCCACAGGAGTTTTGAAATAATGCCAGACCGGCTCAAGCCCGTCTGGCATTTTCATTATGCGGCCCAGCTCACACCAGGCAGGTCCCGGGAAATGGAAGTCACTACCTTGGGATGCCAGCAATTGCTCACGGCGGCACAACTCCACCAGAAAGCCCAGATCGCCACTGGACTGGCCTGAGGTTGAAACCTCGATAGCTCGTCCACCCGCACGCCGAAAATCGGCGGTAAGGTCCCGCAACTTGGTGGCGGTAAGCTGGTACTTACGCGGGTGCGCTAGCACCGCAATCCCACCGGCATCATTAATCCACTGGACTACTTCGGATAACTCCGGCCAGTAGGCCTTGACGTCACCGGGTTTCCCGCTACCCAAATGGCGCTTGAACGCCTGGGCGGTATTGCTGACCACGCCATCCTGCACCAGAATCTGAGCAAAATGGGGCCGGCCAGGCACATCACCACCTGATGCGGCAGTCGCCCGCTCCAACAGATCGGGTACCTTCAGCTTGCCCAGGCGATCGGCAATCATCCGCGCCCTCGCCCACCGGTTTTCATTCTGTTGCTCGAGCGCTTGCTGGAACGCCGGGTTTTCAGGATCAAAATCCAGACCAACCACATGAATAGTGCGACTCTTCCACAGGCAGGACAGCTCGATACCGGGAATGATCACCAAACCCTGCTCGGCGGCAGCGCTGCGAGCCTCATCCAAGCCTGCAATGGTATCGTGGTCAGTCAGCGCCAGATGGGTCACGCCCCGTTCAGCTGCCCGGCTCACCAAGTCAGTCGGTGTCAGGGCGCCGTCAGAGGCGGTGCTGTGGCAGTGCAGATCGATGCACAAATCAAGGTCTTGCGGTATAGTCACTAAAAATCCTGAATCAGGTGGTTGGCAAAGGCGCCAGTTTGACGACCAGTGTACCAGCCATGCCCTGATCGTGTGACAGATCTTGTTGCCAGACGAACTGGCAACCAACCGGAGAGCGGTATGTATTACGCCATTATCAGCGAAGACGTCGAAAACAGCCTACCCATGCGCCAATCCGCGCGGCCTGCGCACCTTGAGCGCCTGCACGCACTGAAAGCCGAAGGTCGCCTGCTGGTGGCTGGCCCCCATCCGGCCATCGATACCCCGGATCCCGGTGAAGCCGGCTTCACCGGCAGCCTGGTGGTCGCAGAATTTGATTCGCTCGAGGCCGCTCAGGCCTGGGCCGACGCCGACCCCTACATCGAAGCTGGGGTCTATCAGAAGGTCGTGGTCAAACCGTTCAAAGCCGTGCTGCCTTAGGCGCCGGACCCCATTGCATGAGTTTATTGTAATGCGGGCCCGCTTGAACGACCGACTATCTATGACAGAATTGCGGCTTTGAACAATGACAGCAATTTAATCGTCTAACTCAGGGATCGTATCCAGTGACGCCTTTCCGTCTCCTTATCAGTCTACTTTTCGTTGTGTCCTCTGTGGCTGTGGCTCAGGCCAAAACCGTCTGGGTTGACGACCAGCTTTACCTGCCGGTTCGGGCCGGCGCCGGTACCCAGTTTCGAATTATCGAAAATGCGGTTCCCAGCGGCACCCCTTTGGAGGTGCTGGAAACCACCGATTCCGGTTATACCCGGGTTCGCACTCCGAAAGGCACGGAAGGCTGGGTTTCCAGCCAGTACTTGAGCGACTCCCCTATTGCCGCTGATCGCCTGAAGCGAGCCAACCGCGAACTGGAGCAAGCCCGCAGTGAGCTGTCCCAGGTGAAGCAACAGCTGTCCGAGACCACTCAGCAGCGTAATGCTCTGGAAAATGCTGAAGCATCCCTGTCAGAGCGCTCAGAAACACTTCAGGAAGAACTCCAGCGAATCAAGAGCATTGCCGCGGACTCCATCAACCTGGAGCGCCGCAACCGTGAGCTAAGGGAAGAGAACCAGAAAATCCGCAACGATCTCGAAGTACTGACCGCTGAAAACGAGCGACTGGAAGCCAGCAAGGAATCCGATTTCATGCTATTGGGCGCCGGACTGGTGCTTGGTGGCGTGCTGTTGGCGCTGATCATTCCGATGCTGAAACCAACAAGAAAAACCGACAACTGGGCCTGATACCATGAAGGATTATTCGGAAAAGCGCGATTTTCACCGCATGCAGGTGAACTCGGAAATCGAGATTACCGACAGTCAGGGCAACCGCTTTAAAGGCGTCTGCCGTGACCTCAGTGCGGCCGGTATGCAAATCTACGTTGAACAGGAAGTAGCGACCGGCGAAGAGCTGCAGACCGTGCTGCACCCCAGTAGCGACCAGTTTCCGCCACTGGAAACGGTGTGCGAGGTGATTCGATGCGAGCCGAACGGTAACGGGTTCCTGCTGGGAACGAATATCAGCGAAGTCACACGTTAAACGATCACTCGCTGACCAAGTGTCATCTGCAGAACGAAAAACGGCGGCCAGTGGCCGCCGTTTTTGTGTCTCTGGCCCACGAATGGGATGAGGACTAAGGGGTAACGCCTCAGACCAGAGGCTTCTTGGAGACGATAATGCCGTTGTTGTCGGCGTAGACATAGTCGCCCGGACGGAAAGTCACGCCGCCGAAGGTCACCGGCACATTCAGGTCACCCAGACCGCGCTTCTCACTCTTGCGCGGATGCGTGCCCAGCGCCTGAACACCCAGCGCAGTGTTACCAATCTCATCAACATCACGCACACAGCCGTAGATAATCAGACCGGCCCAGCCATTGCTGGCGGCCTTCTCCGCCAGCATGTCACCCAGCAGCGCGTGGCGCTTTGAAGCACCACCGTCCACCACCATAACGCGGCCATTGCCCGGCAGGCCCACCTGTTCCTTGACCACGGAGTTGTCCTCGAAGCACTTCACGGTGACGATTTCGCCACCGAATGCCCTGTTGCCACCGTAGTTGTTGAAACCCGGCTCGACGACTTCAACTTCCGGGAACTCGTCACAGAGGTCCGGGGTAATGATATCTGCCACTGTTTGCTCTCCTTTTCCTGAAATAGATCTCAGTCGATTTTTTCGTCGGCCAGGAAGAACCAGGTATCCAGAACCGAATCCGGGTTCAGGGACACCGTGTCGATGCCCTGGTCCATCAGCCACTTGGCCAGATCCGGATGATCCGACGGTCCCTGGCCACAGATACCGATGTATTTGTCGGCTTTCTTACAGGCCTGGATCGCATTCGAGAGCAGCGCCTTCACCGCATCGTTACGCTCATCAAACAGGTGCGCAATGATGCCGGAATCCCGGTCGAGGCCCAGGGTGAGCTGAGTCAGGTCGTTGGAGCCAATAGAGAAGCCATCAAAGTGCTCAAGGAACTGATCCGCCAGCAGCGCGTTGGCCGGCAGCTCGCACATCATGATGACGCGCAGGCCGTTCTCGCCACGCTTGAGGCCGTTTTCAGCCAGCAGGTTAACCACCTGCTCGGCTTCGCCCACGGTGCGCACGAACGGCACCATGACTTCCACGTTGGTGAGGCCCATTTCGTTACGCACCTTCTTCAGCGCGCGACACTCCAGCTCGAAACAGTCCCGGAAGGTTTCTGAAATGTAGCGGGACGCGCCACGGAAGCCGAGCATCGGGTTTTCTTCATCCGGCTCATAAAGCGTGCCGCCAATCAGGTTGGCGTACTCATTGGATTTGAAGTCCGACAGGCGCACGATCACTTTCTTGGGCGCAAAAGCGGCTGCCAGGGTGGAGATACCCTCAACCAGCTTATCGACGTAAAAATCGACCGGCGAGCTGTAACCGGAAATACGCTTCTCAACGGTCTGCTTGATGTCGCGAGGCAAGCCGTCAAAGTTCAGCAACGCCTTGGGATGCACGCCAATCATGCGGTTGATGATGAACTCAAGCCGGGCCAAGCCCACGCCTTCGTTCGGCAGCGACTGGAAGTCAAAGGCGCGGTCCGGGTTGCCCACGTTCATCATGATCTTGAACGGAATGTTAGGCATGGAGTCTACGGTGTTCTCGCGCAGCTCGAAGTCCAACGCGCCCTCGTAGATCATGCCGGTATCGCCCTCGGCGCAGGAGACGGTCACTTCCTGACCGTCCTTCAGCAGCTCGGTGGCATCGCCACAGCCAACCACGGCCGGAATACCCAGCTCCCGGGCGATAATCGCCGCGTGGCAGGTACGGCCACCGCGATCGGTGACAATCGCTGCCGCGCGCTTCATGACCGGCTCCCAATCCGGGTCGGTCATGTCGGTAACCAGCACGTCACCGGCCTGCACACGATCCATCTCTTTGATGCTGGTAATGATCTTCACCGGGCCGCTGCCGATCTTGTGGCCGATACTGCGGCCTTCCACCAGCACCTTGCCGGTTTCGTTCAGCAAATAGCGCTCCATGACGTTGGCGGAGGCGCGGCTCTTCACCGTTTCCGGGCGGGCCTGCACGATGTAAATCCGGCCGTCGTCGCCGTCTTTGGCCCACTCAATGTCCATCGGGCGCTGATAGTGCTTCTCGATGATCATGGCCTGCTTGGCCAGCTCTTCAACTTCCGCGTCGGTGATGCAGAAGCGGTTGCGGTCTTCCTGCTCTACCTTGACGGTTTCGACGAACTCGCCCGTGTCCGCAGCGGTGTTGTAGACCATCTTGATGGCCTTGCTGCCGAGGTTGCGGCGCAGTACTGCCGGCCGGCCGCCTTCCAGAGTCGGCTTGTGAACGTAGAATTCGTCCGGGTTAACGGCGCCCTGCACCACGGTCTCGCCCAGGCCGTAGGAGGCCGTCACAAAGACCACATCGCGGAAGCCGGATTCGGTGTCCAGGGTAAACATAACGCCACTGGCGGCGGTTTCACTGCGCACCATTTTCTGGATACCGGCGGACAGTGCCACCAGCTTATGATCAAAGCCGTGGTGGACGCGGTAGGAAATGGCGCGGTCGTTAAACAGGGAGGCAAACACTTCCTTCACGGAGGTGCGTACCTGCTGCAGGCCAACCACGTTCAGGAAAGTTTCCTGTTGGCCGGCAAAGGAGGCATCGGGCAGGTCTTCGGCGGTGGCAGAAGAACGCACCGCAACCGCCATGTTGTCATTGCCGGCCTGGAGGCTGGCAAAGGCGTCCGCCAGGGATTTTTCCAGCACATCCGGGAAATCGGTATCGATAATCCACTGACGAATCTGGGCACCCACGCGGGCCAGTTCGTTCACATCGTTCACGTCCAACGCATCCAGGGCGTTGTCGATCTTGTCCTTCAGGCCGTCAGTGGCCAGGAATTCACGGTAGGCGTGTGCGGTTGTGGCGAAACCACCGGGCACGGTCACGCCTGCGTTGGCTAGATTACTGATCATTTCACCGAGAGAGGCGTTTTTGCCACCCACCCGGTCAACATCCGACATTCCCAGGTGATCAAACCAGATAATGTAATCTTCCAAAGCACGTCTCCCTTGAGTCTGTAAAGCAAAGAGCATAACCGGGCCAGCGGTATCTAGCGGTAAAAGCAGGCAATATCCACTGCGGAGTCTCGAACTTGGCGTGTATGATACTGTAACCTGCGGCAATTACCTAGGGAACCCGCCAAATACGGAACCGGACGAGACACCATGAAACGTACTGCTTTCTTTATTTCCGATGGCACCGGCCTCACCGCCGAGGCGCTCGGCCACAGCCTTTTGGCCCAGTTTGAGAAAATCGATTTCGAGCGCGTGACTGTGCCTTACATCGACGATGAGGAAAAGGCCACCGAGATGGTCACCCGCATTAACAGGGCGGCGGAAATCGACGGTGCCCGGCCGCTGGTGTTCGATACCATCGTGAATCGCGACATCCGGGAAATCATCGCCACCGCGGAAGGATTCATGATCGACATCTTCGGCACCTTCCTCAATCCACTGGAGCAGGAACTGCAGTCCTCGTCGTCCTACACCGTGGGCAAGTCGCACTCCATCAACAACGAAGGCAGTTACGAGCGCCGCATCAACGCGGTGAACTTTGCCCTCGACAACGACGATGGCGCGCGCATCCGGCACTACGACGAAGCGGACCTGATCCTGGTGGGTGCCTCCCGAAGCGGCAAAACCCCAACCTGTCTCTATCTGGCACTGCAATACGGGGTCAAGGCGGCGAACTACCCGATCACCGAAGAGGACCTGTCAGACCAGTTGTTGCCTTCGGCCCTGCGACCCCACAAGGAAAAAATCTTCGGCCTGACCATTGAGCCGGAGCGGCTGGCGACGATTCGAAACGAGCGTCGTCCGAACTCCCGGTACTCCTCCATGAAACAGTGCATGCACGAAATCGAGGAAATCGAACTGATGTACCGGCGCGAGCGAATCCCCTACCTCAACACCACCGCCTACTCGGTTGAGGAGATCTCGACCCGGATCATGGTGACCACGGGGCTGAAGCGCAACCGCTGAGGATCGCGCACACAAACCTGCACCATAAAAACTGCACCATAAAAAAAGAGGACCCGAAGGCCCTCTTTTTTCGTTGTGCAAGCTTAACCCACCAGCGGCGATTTACATTTCCTCAATCGCCAGTCCCAGTTGTTCTGCCACGTCGCGGTTGTCCGGGCTGGTCACCACGGCCGTGCTGGCATTCGCCGGCACCAGCCAGGTGGCAGCCACACGCTTGATGTCGTCCAGCGTGACCGCCAGCACCCGCTCACGGAACCGGGCGCGCTGCTCCGGGCTACGACCAAACAGCTTGTTATGGAAGGCATGACGCGCCGCACCCGCCGGAGAGCGTGGGCGATCCAACTGGCCAATAACACCGAGGATGGACTCTTCCAGTTCCTGCGCGTCGTGATCTGCTTCCTGCAGCCACTCGAGGGACTTGTCAAAATCGTCCAGAGTCTCCGCCAGGCGCGGATCCCGGTACGAGAAGAATCGGAAGGTGCCGTTTACGCTGTCCTGACCGGCACCACCGCCATATGCACCGCCTTTCTCACGAACAGCGCGATGCAGGTAGCCATTGCGCAGGAAGCCACCCAGTACCGTCAACGCGGCAGCATCGGGATGGTCCACCGGCACAGTACGATAGGCCTTGGCGCAGAAGTTGACCTGGGTGGAGGTCAGCCACGCCTCACGGGTGGTGTAGTCGACCGGCTCCATCGTCCATTTGGATGACTCGGTGCCCGCCTCGCCCTGCCAGCAGGACTTCAAATCGTCGACCATGGCCGGCAATTGGGCTTCTTCGCCAATCACCAGGAATTCACGGCCCTGATTGCGAATCTTGTCGTGCAGCGCCGCCAGCTTGTCGCAGAACGCGGACAGCTCTTTCGGATCTTTTAAGGCCTGATCCAGCTGTTTGGTACCGCGAATACCGGCAAGACCACCAAGCCGGAACGACAGCCAGGCTCCTGGCCCCATGCCCTGGGATGCCGCGCCCATAGCAAGGGCGTGACCGCTACCAGTCACCGCCTGTTCACGGCGGGCCCGAATCTGGGCGACTATCTCACGAACCCGCTCGGTTTCATCAAAACGGGCACTGGTGTACACATCGCGCAACAGACGAGTGAGTTCGCTACGGTTTCGAGCCAGGGCCTTGCCATTGAACACCAGGTAACCAGACAGGTCCTGAACGTTGTCGATACCGCCCTTGGCATTGAACGAGGCGCCAATACCGCCGGATTCGGCAGAAATACGATCCTGCATCTGCAGATAATCCAGATCACCACACCCTACTTCCGAAATCAGTGACGTGTAATACGGCACCAACAACAGCTCTTCTTCGGTCAGTTCCGGTACCGGCACCACTACCTGCTCATACACCAGGCCATTGGTGCCCCGGGCAAAAATTGTGGCAGCGATCTCGCCGTCGTACTGGGATTCTGGCTCCGGCATCTGCAACGGCACGTCAGTGAGATCCACCTTCGGCAGAATGGAGTCGTCGTCCTTGCGCATCTGGCGCTCTTCCAGCGCCTGGGCACGATCGACAATCTGCTTCACTTCGTCGTCGGTCAGCTCGGCCTTGCGACGGGCCAGGGCCTCACTGATGGCCTGCTGGCGATGCCCTTCGAGCTTCTCGTCCGGGCGCAGGGTCAAGGTGACCCGGTGCGGATTTTCCAGCAGCATCTTGCGGATAAGACTGGGCACATACTGCGGATCGCGAATCTTCTCACGCAGGGTTGCCAACACCGGCTCCAGATCCAGCAGTTCCACCGGATCGCCGCCGTGCACCATCGGTGAGATGGCGGTCATGATCAATTGCAGCCCGTACGGGAACTGGTCGCCGGCAATCTCGCGCTGGTGCAATTCCAACTGATGCAGGATTGCTTCCAGACGCTCTTCGCTAACGCCCTCTTCCACCACTTGCAGCAGCGTGCTTTCAATCAGCGCCTCAAGGTCCTTGTGCTTCTCTGGCTCACTGCCCTCAATGCCACAGACAAAGGTCATTTCGCGGTTGGAATCTTCCAAGCCGCACATGGGCGACGGCGCATGGCCCAGGTCGGTGGTTTCCAGCGCACGCATCAACGGCGAGGCACTGTTCTCCAGCAACACAGCCGACAGCAGTTGGCCTTCCAGGTTTTCCTGCAGATCAAAGCTGTGGCCCAGCAACCAGCCCATCACAATGTGAGTCTTGTGGTCGGTGCCCTCACCTTCATTGACGGCGTAACCCTGCTCCACCCGAACCGGTGAAAACATACGCTTCTCATCCCGCACCGGCAGTTCAATGTCCAACCGGTCGAACCGCTTCAGCGCTAGCTCTTCAAAGCGCTCATGATGCTCATGAGCCGGAATATTGCCGTAGGTGGCAAAGATGGCGTTGCTCGGGTGGTAATGGTGACGGTAGAACTTCACCAGATCGTCATAGCTCAGATCCACAATATGGTCTGGCTCGCCGCCACTGTTGTAGTGGTAGGTGGTGGTCTGAAACAGATGGCTGCTCAGGTTCTGCCACAACTGCGAGGTGGGCGAACTCATGGCGCCTTTCATTTCGTTGTAGACCACGCCGCGGTAGACCAGGTCTGTGCTGGGATCGTTCGGGGTATCAAATTCCAGGCGATGACCTTCCTGGGCAAAGTCCAGCGGATCCAGTGTGGAGAAAAACACGGAATCCAGGTACACCGACAACAGGTTGTCGAAGTCCTTCCGGTTCATGCTGGCAAACGGATAGGCGGTCCAGTCGCTGCTGGTGAACGCGTTCATAAAGGTGTTCAGGGAGCGGCGGATCATCATGAAAAACGGGTCGCGAACAGGATAACGCTCGCTGCCACACAGGGCGGTGTGTTCCAGAACGTGGGCGACACCGGTGGAATCCATCGGAAAAGTTCGCAGCGCGACGAAAAACACGTTTTCGTCATTATCAGCCGCCAGATGCAGATGACGGGCGCCGGTTTTCTTGTGGCGATACTCTTCAATGTCGAGATTGAGGGTGGCAATCCGGTGACTGCGAAGCTTTTCAAAGGCCGGATGGGTTGCGTTGTCGATCACTGCAGCCATTCAAACTATCCTGTCTTTAACGATTAGAGACTTGTAGGGTAACACGTAGTATCGATTATCATGCACAGTCCAGCAGCGACAAGGTAGCCGGCGTTCCATGACAACCTACTCCCCACACACCCGCGCGGTGGACGCGCCTGAAGTCGCCGCCTATTGGGCCGAGCGCCGCAGATACCTCGACCGCGTGCGCAAGGTACCCGAGATCAGACAGCGCTTTTGGCGGGAAGTTGCCATTTACCTGCTGCGCCGGTTGCTGTGGTCGTTCGGATTCTTCCCGATTTTCATCGCCTTCTGGATTCCGTTTGTGCTGTCGAGCTTCAATCCGGTGGTGATGGCAACCGACCTGATCCCGCTGCTGCAGGATTTCGTCGATTCCAACCCCGAAGTCCAGGCCACCACCACCAGCACCCTCGCCATTGCCTGGGGCTCCATTGGCTTCATCTTCCTGGTCTTCGATTTCGTACTCACCCCGTTCCGCTCACCCTATGAATACGAAGCCGATGTCTACATGAGGTCATGGGAACAACTCAATGTTGACCAGCTTCCGGACAAAATGTGATTTGTCCTGCATTCTCAAAAACTCCAAACACTTTGTGTTACATAAGTTTGCACGCACTGGGTAAGATGCAGAGAGGTAATAAGAATTCTAAAACTGCTGGTTCAAGAGGTACCCCATGGTCGATTTCAGACCGCTCCTGTTCATCAATGCCCTGGCCCTGATGCTCCTGGTTACTGCCGGCTTCGCATCCGTACATGATGAGATAAACAGCGGCACCACCCTGACACCGCCGACCGTCTCCCAGACCCTCGCTGCCAACGCACCACCAGCCAAAACCAAGACCGAATCCAGAACTCTGGACAAGACTACCCAAACGGCAAAGACGGCGACAGCACTAACATCAAAGCCAAAGGCCGACCCGGCACCTGTCGAAGCAGAAACCTTCCACGTACCACCCATGCCGGAAGACCCAACCCTGCTTGCCCTAGCCGAATCCCCGGCCGCGCTGGCCACCCGACCTGACTTCAGCCCGGATCAACCAGAGCCAGCCCCGGCAACCGGTTCGCTGGTGTTGCGCTCAAACGTGGTTGGTGACCAGGTCACGATCAATGGCAAGGGCTATGGCGCCACCCGGCTGGACCTCGATCTCGAGCCCGGCACTTACGACGTCACCATCACCAAGCCCGGTTACCAGGCTTGGAGCCAGAAAGTGGCACTGGCGGCCGGCAGTGAAATGACCCTGGTGGGCGAACTGATTGCCAACACCACCGTCAATTTCAACAACGCGACCTGGATTGGCGGCGTTAAAACCGGCGATGGCACCTACCAGAATAAAGACGGCCTGCGCTACGAAGGCCACTTCGTAAATGGCAAGTTTCATGGCCAGGGTACCGCCTGGCACCCGGACGGCAGCCGCTACGACGGCGACTGGAAGAACGGCCAGCACCATGGCCAGGGCACCTGGCGCAGCGCTGAGGGCGCACGCTATGCCGGTGAGTTCCGCGCCAACCAGTTCAGTGGCAAGGGCACCCTCACCATGGCCAACGGCGATATCCTGACCGGGCACTGGACAGATGGCCAGCTGAATGGCCACGGCTCACTGACCACAGCAGACGGCATGCTCTATGTCGGCGCATTCCGGGACGACGAATTTCATGGCCGCGGCTCCCTCACCTACCCCGACGGCCGCCATTACGAAGGCGAATTTTCCAACGGCGCGTTCCACGGTTCCGGCGCCGAAGTGTTTTCGGATGGAAAAAAATACGAAGGCGAATATATTGAAGGTAAGTTTCATGGCCAGGGCCTGCTGCTGAACCCGAACGGCAGCTCTATCGAGGCCACGTTCCGGCACGGCAAGCCCTACGGACAGGTTCGACTGACAACCGCTGCCGGTGAGATTTTCACCGCCCGCACCACAGAGCCCGGCGTCTGTTATCGGGACAAGAGTTACCGGGCCACGCAATGCCCGACACTGGACGGCTGGTAACAAGCCCAAGCCCGACAACACACGCGTTTGCAGTAAATGATTGAGGTAGTGAGATGGCGATCAAAAACGCTCTGCTGGTGGACGACTCCAAGGTAGCCCGATTTGCCTTGAGCAAACTGCTGGAAAGTCGCGACATGGAAGTGAACATGGCAGGCTCGGCCGAAGAAGCACTGGATTTCCTGAACAACGACAATCGGCCTGACGTCATCTTCATGGATCACCTGATGCCGGGCATGAACGGTGTCGAGGCGATCAAGGCCATCAAGGGCAACCCCGACACCGCCGCTATCCCGATCATCATGTGCACCTCGAAAAAGTCTTCCAACTTTATGGAAGAGGCGAAGAACTTCGGGGTCTACAACATCCTGACCAAACCGCCCCACACCGACGGCCTGCACCTGATTCTGGACCAGCTCGACCGCGACGTTGCCGAAGGCACCTTACCCGAGCCGCCGGAACCCGGCAGTGCCGACCTGCTCGACATTAAGGACGACGAACTCCTGAACATTCCAGGCGACGCCTCGGTGGAGATGACGATGAAGGCCGACGATGATGCACCGGCCCCGGCCAGTGGCGCCTCAAGCGTGGTACCGCTGACCAGCGACCTGATTGAGCAGATTGCCCGCTCAGCGGTTAAGACCCACATCAACAACCGCCTGCACGAACTGCTCAGCTCCCTGTTCGATGAGCAGTTTGACCATCTGAAACGTGCGCTGGATGAATCCCGCAGCAAGCAGGAAAAAACCCTGGAAGAACGGCTGGACAGGATGACCAGCCTGATCGAGGACCGCACCAAGCACCTTCGCGACGAAGTGGCAGCGGAAGTGAATCTCAACCTGGCCCGGGAACTGGCGGACCTCAAGAAATCGCTGCAGCGCAATTCCGGGTTCACGTCTGAGCACATGGCAGAGCTGAAGGATCACATCACCAGCGTGCAGACCATCGACACTGAGTTCTGGCAAACCCTGCAGTCCGAGGCCATTCAGCAGGCCCACGAAATCTCCCGGGAAACCGCCGAGGATATCGCCCAGCGCACCATCGATCTGTTCGTGGCCCAACAGCGCTCAGCGTCGTCTCGGGTCTACACCATTGGTCTGGCGGTCAGCCTGAGCATTTTCAGCGTTGGGATTGCCTGGTTGTCCGGCCTGTTTGGCTGAGCCGCTGCCTTACCCGCTGCCAGTCCTCCGGGGTGTCCACATCGTCGTCGACCCCCGGAATATCCACCCGGGTTGCCCGCACGCTGGCCAATAGCTGGCCCGCACCTTTATCACCTTCCAGCGCCATGACCTCCGGCCATAACCACCTCGGTAAATAGGCGGGCACTCCAGGGTGACCTTGATAATCAGCGGCCACCGGCTGGTGCGGCACAAACCGCGCCGCCTTGCCAAAGGCCTGCAGCGACGCCTCATCCAGCAGTGGCTGATCCGCCACCAGCACAAACACTCCTTTCACCTTCGGCGCCATACTGGCCAGCCCGGTAGCCAAAGACGCCGACAGCCCTTCCTGCCAATCAGGCACCTGTAACCACGCCGATGGCTGGGTGGTAGCGCGAAAGCGAATCAGTGGGTACCAGGCGCCGCACAGCACCCGCACATCCCTGCTCAGCACCCGCCCATTGTGAATGGCCTGGTCCAGCAAGGTGTTGCCAGTGCCAGGCATGCGTAGCAGCGCCTTGGCGCGGCCAAGGCGGGACGATGCACCCGCAGCCAAAATAAGTGCCGGAAATTCCTGATCGTTCGGGGAAGCGGAGAAGTTTATGATAAAGACTCCAATAGCAGGACGCATGAAGCCTGGTCCAACGCCAGACTGCCGAATTCGGTGATTTTTGCTAGAATTCGGCCATCAATCAACCATACCCACCCGGACGCTTAATGAACCACCTCTTTGTAGACAACTTGACCGTCATCGATTTCGCTTATCTGGACCCTACAAGGGGCCTGGTGGGTGAGAGCTGGATTGCGGATGTCGTCTTGGGAGGCGAACTCGACGACCAGGGCATGGTGTTCGATTTCAGCAACGTGAAACGGACGATCAAACGCGTTATCGACGAGCGGGTGGACCACCGACTGGTGATTCCACGTGGCTACGAAGGTCTGAGCTGGGATGAGAACCAGCCAGACACCTTTCAGTGGGCACTCACCGACGGCAGTGAAATCATTCACCGCTCACCGGATGAAGCCGTTGTCTGGCTGTCCTCTGAGCGAGTAGTGCCGTCTGCGGTTGCCCGCCTACTGGAGCACGAACTGCTGGCAGTGCTGCCCGCTAACGTGACCTCTATCGAGATCAACCTGCGTGAAGAGGTGATCGAGGGCGCCTACTACCATTACGTCCACGGTCTGAAGAAGCACCTGGGTAACTGCCAGCGCATTGCCCATGGCCACCGCTCGCCCATCCGCATTGATCGCAATGGCTACCGGGATTACGAGCTGGAGCGTAAATGGGCGTCGCGCTGGCGCGACATCTATGTCGGCTCTGAGGAAGACGTGGTGCGTCGTCACGTTGGCGAAGACGGCGTTCGCTACGTCACCTTCGAATACGAGGCCAACCAGGGCGAGTTTGCACTGGTCATGCCGGAAGAGAGGGTCTACATGCTGGATACCGACACCACGGTGGAGCTGATTGCCGCTCACATCGCCGACAAGCTCAAAGTGGAGTTCCCCACGGACACCATTAGAGTGAAGGCGTTTGAAGGGGTTGGCAAGGGCGCCATCGCCTCCCGTTAAGGCAGGGGCAGCACTTTCTTACGGACACAAAAAAACCGCCCGAAGGCGGTTTTTTTGTGGCTTTCCGGTGGACTAAACCGTCAAGCCGTATTGGCGTCCCCTAGGGGGTTCGAACCCCTGTTGCCGCCGTGAAAGGGCGGAGTCCTAGGCCACTAGACGAAGGGGACTAGAAATTGGTGGAGCCAGGCGGGATCGAACCGCCGACCTCAACACTGCCAGTGTTGCGCTCTCCCAGCTGAGCTATGGCCCCTCAACGGATGCGTATATTAAGGATCCGCCCCTGGGCCGTCAACCGCAAAAACCCACTTTTTTTTCAGTTTTCTGAACATCCCTGTTCAGGTCGTTTATTTATTCACCAAAGCGATTATTAAGCACCCAATGCGGCGTACTCTTTCTCCACTTTCTTGGTTTCTTTCTTGGAAAACCCACCCAACACTTCCAGGGCGTGGCGCAAACGCGACCGGGTCATGTCCGGACCAAGCAATGCCATGGAGTCCATTACCGACCAGGAATTAGGTGTACCGGCTACCGCCACGAAGATCGAGAACATGAAATCGCCCATCTTGAGGTCCATGGCCTTGGCCACGGCTTTCACGTCGGCAAAGATATTTTCCTTGCTCCAGTGGCGCTGAGCCTCAAGCTTCCACAAGGTGAACTGCAGTACCCGTTTGATCTGTGCCTCGTCCAGCTTGTTGTGGGCGAAGTCTTCCGGCTTCAGGTTCAACATGCCTGAGAACATAAACTGTGCCATGGGCGCCACATCAGAGAACACCTCTGCCCTGCCCTTGATGTGCGGCACCAGATCGGTCAGCGCATCCTCGTTAAACCACCACTGGCGCATACGCGCCATGAACTGCTCGTCGGTCAGCTCGTCACGCAGCCACTGGCCATTGAGCCAGCGCAGCTTCTCCACATCGAATACCGGGCCACCGAGGGATACACGCTGGATGTCGAAGTTCTCAATCATTTCGTCCAGGGTGAACTTTTCCCGCTCGTCAGGCATCGACCAGCCCATGCGGCCCAGGTAGTTGGTCACCGCTTCCGGCAGGAAACCCATGCGCTCATAGAAGTTGATGCTGGTGGGGTTCTTGCGCTTAGAAAGCTTGCTCTTGTCCGGGTTACGCAGCAGCGGCAGGTGGCACAGCTCCGGCATGTCCCAGCCAAAGTACTGGTACAGCAGCTTGTGCTTCGGTGCCGAGTTAATCCACTCCTCACCGCGCAACACATGGGTGATGCCCATCTTGTAGTCATCGACCACGTTGGCCAGGTGGTAAGTGGGCATACCGTCCGATTTCAGCAGGATCTGGCAATCCACCTGGGCCCAATCGATCTCGATGGTGCCACGGAGCATGTCCTGGATTTCGCAGACGCCTTCATCGGGCACTTTCATACGGATTACATAGGACTCACCCGCATCCAGACGACGCTTCACTTCTTCGTCAGACAGCTCCAGATTGCCCTTGATACCCGGGTTCTCCCCCCTGGCCTTGCGCTCTTCACGGATGGCTTCCAGTTCTTCAGGAGTGCGGAAGCAATAGAAGGCGTGGCCAGCCGTGACCAGATCCTCGGCGTACTGCTTGTACGAATCCTTGCGCTCCGACTGACGGTAAGGGCCATGGGGTCCACCAACATCGGGGCCCTCATCCCAGTTCAGACCAAGCCAGCGCAGCGCCTGCAGAATGTCGCGCTCAGATTCCGCGGTGCTGCGGGCCTGATCGGTATCTTCGATACGCAGAATGAACTGACCGCCGTGCTGGCGGGCAAAGCACAGGTTGAACAGGGCCACGTAGGCGGTACCAACGTGCGGGTCTCCGGTTGGGGATGGAGCAATTCGGGTACGTACTGTCATAAACCTTCCTGAAAAGTCGGTGGCCGTTGAATAAACCCGGCATTATACCGGCCCTCTATCGGTTTCGCATGGGCGTGAAAGCTGATCCGCAGGCGCGGTAGGTACAAAACACCAAGAATTTTTGCGCTGGCCACACTGTTTTCGTTATATTATAACGTTTCATAACTAGCAAATCAGGAACCCACCTTCCATGCCCCTATTCAAACCGGCACGCATTCTGGCCGCTGCCCTCTGCGTTATCGCCGCCCCTGCCCTGGCGGAAATCCGCGTTGTTACCTCGCTCAAGCCCCTGACACTGTTGGCCCAGGGTATCGCGACCACCGACACCACTATCACCACCCTGGTTCCGCCGGGCTCCAGCCCGCACAACTACAACATGAAGCCGTCCCAGCGCCGCGCCCTGGACGATGCCGATGTGATTTTCTGGGTAGGCCCGGACATGGAAACCTTCCTGAGCCGTCTGTTGGCCGGCGCCGATTTCCGGCAGCGCACCATCAGCCTGGCACTGGACGAGCCGGCCATGGCGGAATCAGACCATGCGGACGAACATGACGAATATGGCCATGAAGATGAAGACCACCATGATGAAGGCCACGGTCACCATGATCACGGCGAAGGCGAAGACCCGCATATCTGGCTGGACCCGGCACTGGCCGAGCAAATGGTCGAAAAGATGCATAAGGCGATGGCTCGGCAGCCGGACGCAGACACCGACGCCCTGGGCCGAAACCTGAAGCAATTCAAAACCCGAATGGCGGCAACCGAGGCCGAGATTCGGGCCAAGCTGGAGCCGGCCCGCGACATCAGCCTGTTCGCCTACCACGATGCCTTTGTCCGCTTCGCCGAACATTACGGCCTGAAGCTTGAGGGTGTTCTAACCCTCAACCCGGAACTGACACCCGGTGCCCGCCACATCGCGAGAATTCAGGACCAGCTGGGACAGGGCCATCACCCCTGCCTGCTGACCGAGCCGCAGTTCAATCCGGGTATCTGGGAGGTGATTACGGAAGATCTTGATGTCACCTTCAGCGTCTGGGACCCGCTCGGTACCGATGTGGAAGAAGGCCCGGAAGGCTATTTCGAATTCCAGCACAGCATTGCCGATGCGGTATTGAATTGCCTACCAGAGCAGGCTGAGCATTAACGGAATAGAGGCAATGGCCAGCAACGTCTGGCCACTGATGATGCCCGCCATTAACGGCGCGTCGCCACCGAGCTGACGCGCCAGAATGTACGCAGACGTGGCAGTGGGCAACGCCGCCAGCAATACCACCACCTGCACCAGCAAGCCATCCACACCCAGCAGCAGGGCCAGCCCTGCCGCCATCAGCGGAAATGCCAACAACTTCAGCACCGTCGATACCAGGAACGGCATGGAAGCGCCCCGTAGCGCCTTCAGTTGCAAACCAGCGCCCACACACATCAGACCCATGGGCAACGCCAGCTCACTCAAGGGCTTGAGGATAGCCGCGAACAGCGGGTGAAAGCCGATTTCGAAGAAACTCCAGACCACCCCGATCACCGAACCGACAATCAGTGGATTGGTGGCAATGGCCTTCATCACCGGCTTCAGCCGCACCGACTCCTGACTGGCCACCAAAGAAAACATCAGGATACACAGCAGGTTCAGCAGCGGCACCATGATGGCCACGGCTATGGCCGTGAGCGAAAGCCCCTCATCGCCCAGCAACATGCCCCCGGCCGCCAGCCCGACGTAGGAGTTGAACCGGATCGCCCCCTGAAACACCGACGAAAACACCGGCCCGGACCAGCGCCAGATCCGCTGCGCCAACACCAGCACCAGTGTCATGGCCACCAGCATGGCAACGATCAGCAATGCGATGTCGCCATAGGCCGATGCCGGCAGGCGGGCCTGCCCAAGCTTGAACACCAGCATGGCCGGGAACAGCACGTAATAGGTGAAGCGCTCCGCCTGGGGCCAGAAATCGCCGCCGGGAAAATTCCAGCGCCGGAACACATGCCCCAGCATAATCAACACAAACACCGGAACCAGCGCCTGAACCATCACCGGCATAGACCACACTCCAGTTGCAACGTGAATAGCCAGGCAACGCCCGGCCAAACTAAATAGGAAGCTAGGGAGGATAGCAGACGGGATGAGATTCGTCCTGCCCTGAAACCCTCACGCGGAACCACTACTGAATAGCAAAAACAACAAGGCAGAGACGAACAACACGCGCCCCTTTTCCTTATTCAGTCAGCCAACGATGACCATAGAAAACCCGCAAACACAATACATGAAATCGTATTTGCGGTACGCTTAGAAAAGGAAGTAAAAGGGATACAATGGATTGTTAATTGGCTCTTGAGTTGTGCGTTATGAACAAATCAGAGTTAAGGCTTTGTCGGCTTATTTATTACAGCAGCCCTTCCCCGCATCTCATGGACAGCGATGTGGACGCCATCCTAGAAGAAGCGATAAGGCGGAATGGGAGATGCGGCATCACCGGCTTGCTGGCCTATGATGCGTTCCATTTCATGCAGATCCTGGAAGGCGAAGACGAGGCCGTAAACACCCTCTACCTCAGCATTGCCGCAGACCCCCGCCATTACGACATTCGGCTAATCCTTTACCAGCAGATCGAAGAACGCCGGTTTAGCGAGTGGTCGATGGCCCTGGCCAAGCTACCTGACGTGCCTGGCCGGTATATCGACAAGCTCTACGGGGGATTCAAACCGCAACTTTTCTCGCCTGAAGACGCCCTGAAATACTTCGACATGCTCCGGCACTACCTACAGCGGGCAGCCTGATGCCGCGCAGCTATTGTTTCTGGGAGTTCTGTTGCTGGGACTTCTCGTATTCCCGCTGGTACTCGCTGTACTCCCGCCGGTACTGATCTCTACTGGCAGCATTCTGGCAATGATTGATGCCCTTGGTGCTTCGCGCTGTCTCGTGCTCGCATCGGTGCTCAATGTAGTGCGCCCGCGGAAATCAGCCTCAAAGGCATAACAACAGACATAGCGTTAACTCTTTGGTGCATAAACTTCAAAAAACCTTTTGGCTGGCATTATATGGAAGTCAGCAAACTTTACACTTCCCTTCCCGCCAAATTTACACGACTGGTCTAATCCATTCATTCAGTTGTTGGTTTAATTTTCTGGCCAATTTCTTGCAGTTCCGAAGAACGTCACGCCTACGTGACATCGCTAAAACCACCAATCCAGGTCGAAAGACAAGGAAGAACTGCTTGAAGCTCCAACTAATAAGGGCATCAAGCATCACTCAACACAGGGG
The DNA here is from genome assembly GCF_005871205.1 of Marinobacter alexandrii. Lineage (GTDB taxonomy): Bacteria > Pseudomonadota > Gammaproteobacteria > Pseudomonadales > Oleiphilaceae > Marinobacter > Marinobacter alexandrii. The sequence continues at coordinate 452,297 of NZ_SWKM01000015.1, forward strand.
TACATTTGTGATGTTTCGATCGTTAAAAGGGGTAATTGCAGCCGCTGCACTGATTTTCAGTGCTGGCAGTTCAGCCGGATTAATGTTTGATCCAACGAATACCGGCTCTTCAGCCACTGCGACAAAAGGTTTGGAAATCTGCTTTGGATGTTCTATTTCAACCACCTTGAAAGACCTGGATTCCCAAACCGCTATGCTTGAGGTGGGACAGACCGCAGTCTTCGATTTTTTTGATATTACTGTCGGAGGTCTTGGAGCGGCATTTTTCGACATCACTGCCACGCTAGCTTTTGCATCCCCCGGCGGCTCCGCATCTGACACAGGTGGAGGCGGCTTCGGAACCGTTATCGGATTTTTAAGTGGTGGATTCCTGCAATGGGACGGCCCGGTCTCCGTAGATCTTGGTGACGGCACCGTTTACACCGTTGCGTTCGAGAACATCCTGACGGGCGGTCTCGGCGACACCACCACGGTTCAGGCCGAAGTCACTCTGGACCGCATCAGCCAAGTACCGGAACCTGGCACCTTGGCCTTACTCGGAATAAGTCTGGTCGGTTTTGGGTTATCTCGTCGCAAAAAAGCGGTCTAGCTCACTATAGCGCACCGGAACGCCCAGCGATCTACTCCGCTTTTTCTCGGCTGGATTACACAATAAATCAAGGGAATTACTTCATTCCAGGGGCCGGCAACCGTTACTCCACCGAAGGCAGGTTGCCGCCCAGCATATTCTCCACCACGGCCGCGTTGTAGAAAGTCTCTACCTTCTGGATCTTGTCGCCCTGAACTACAAACCAGACCGCAAGTCGAACGTCCCCAATGGGCTCGAAGTTGGTCCTGAAATCCAGAATCGCGAACACATGCTCACCGTCGGCACTGAGCTGACGCACGATCAGGTCTTTCTGAATGGCGGCCATACCAAACTGGTAATACAGCATGTCATCGGGGCTGAGGAAGCGCATGTTCGGCCCCACATACTCAAACCCGTCAGAAACCAGCAAGGCCCTGGCCTCGTCAAATCGCTGGGCTCGGGTATCGTCGATAAACTGCTCCACAACATCCCTAGGCTGCATATATCGGCTCCATTTTCACCTGGAGTGGGCCTGGCCGCCCTGGTCCTCTCCATTGCAAAATCAGCTCTACTCCCATTACACCTGTATACCATAAAAGAGCAGCCAACCCTCACCCCACCGGAGCCTGTCCTGACGGGTTAGCTGCACTCCCCTACTTAGCGCTCACCTGAACATCAACCCTTGCACCCTGGGCGAGTGTGTTGAGGACTGGTGAGTAGTTACACAACTGTTTCAGCTTTTCCACATCGTCGACATCGGACTTAACCCTGAAGCCCACGCGGATGTGGGTAAAACCCTTCGGTACATCGTCAGAGAGGCCCAGAAATCCACGCAGGTCAATGTCACCTTCAAGCGATGATTCCAGTTCCTCAATATTAATCCCCCGAACTGCAGCGTGAGCCACCATGCTCGTGGTTACGCACCCCGCAAGGGCGTTCAGGAGATGCTCTACCGGATTGGCGTATTCATCACTGCCCGCCAGAATTGGTGGTTCGTCGGCACGCAGTTCGAACGACTGTTTATGGGCGATTTCCTGCCCGGCGCCGTAGAATCCGGTCACCGTCGTGCAATTTTGACTTCCCCCCACCCAAGTATTGCGCGCGCGGAACTTACATTGCCCAAGGTCAGGCTCCTCTCTGATGGCATTCACCGTTCCAAGCAGTGTTTCCATATGAATGCCATTAATCATCCCATCGCTTGCGCCCATCTCTTTGCCGGCCATTTGATTAGTCATGATCGTTCTCCCATCAGTGTGCTCTGTGAAATTAGTTGCCTGGACTGTATGGCAGCCGTGAAGCAACTTAAGGTATACGATAGGCCCATAGGGCCCACCTAATAAGATGGAGGTTTGCCAGTAACAGGGCATTTGTGCCACTAGTTTGGGTGATCGTCATGACCAACTCAGTGAAAGGCGCTACGGACGTCTTGATCGTCGCTGTGGCGGAAACCGCAGGTTCCTCGCTCTACGGTATGCTGGACGTGCTCCTGGCGGCCGGCAACGTCTGGCAAACGCTGGTTCGTGAGTTATCGGTGCAAACGTTGTTTCGGGTCCGCATCGTTGCGCCGGAAAGGGATGCGTTTACCTGTGGCAACGGAATTCCGGTTATTCCCGATTGCTCGGTGGCAGATGATCCAATAGCCCCCATCATAATATTGCCTGAGATTTGGCTGGCTCCGGATGAGGACATCCATGGCCGCTACCCCGAACTTACGGAATGGATACGCCGCAAGTACCGAGAAGGCTCCTCGCTTTACTCCGCCTGTTCCGGCGCCGTAATGTTGGCCGAAACCGGATTGCTGGACGGTTGCGAAGCCACTTCTCACTGGGGCTATCAGGATTTGTTCCGGAAACAATATCCGAACGTTCGCTTCCACCCTGAACCAAACCTCATCTTTGCAGATGCAGAGGGTCGAATCGTGACCGCAGGTGGAACCACGTCCTGGCATGATCTCGCGATCCACATCATCTCTCGTTACGCCAGCCCTGGAGAGGCATTGCGGATTGCCAAGGTATATCTTCTTAAATGGCACAGTGAAGGTCAGTTACCCTACGCGATGCTGGTGCGCAGAAACCCCCATACAGATGCAGCAGTACGGGCTTGCGAGAAAAGGCTGGGGGAACAATTGCGGGAGCCCGATGCACTCAAACGAGTCGTGGAGTTATCAGGCGTTCCAGAGCGCACCCTGAAGCGACGATTTAAGGCGGCAACCGGCGTCACGCTAATAGAATACGTGCAGAACTTGCGAATTGAGGAAGCCAAAAGACTGCTTGAAACCGGGCAGATGCCCGTCGAGGAAATCAGTGTGGCGGTCAGCTATGACGATACTTCGTTCTTTCGTAGGTTATTCAAGCGCTCAACGGGACTTTCACCCAGCCAATATCGTCGCATGTTCCAGCCGACCAACATTTAGGGTCACTTGGTTCTAGACGCACAGCCTCTGGATGATCGGATACAAGCACGCACCTACAACAGCCCAGCCTGGCGCCGAACCTCATCCATGATGTACTGGGTGGACAACGTCCGCTCATGGGTCATGAGATCGCTTTCCAGCCTGCCCTGCGCCACGCATTGCACAACATGGCGGATCTGGTATTCAAAGCCGTTCACCTCGAACGGACACTCGAACTCTTGCACTTTGTCGTCGTTGCCGATCAGGCTGAGCTTTTCCGATCCCCAGAACATGCTGTGAAACACAACGCGGCCCTTGCTCCCGTATAGGGTTAATTCGTTCTCGTACTTGTTCTCAAAACTGCACAGCAACTGGCTGGCCCGGCCATTCGGGTAATGCAGCTGCAGGGCGCAGGTTTCATCCACCCCGGTCGGCCCTAAATGCACCTGGGCGACGATGTCGTCCGGCTCGGCCTGCATAAACCACTGGGACGTGGCGATGGTGTAAATGCCCATATCCAGTACCACCCCACCGGCCAGCTCAGGGTTCAGCAGGCGGTCCGAATTATCCCTCGGCACCACGAAGCCAAACGACGACCGCACGCTGCCAATCTCACCAATCATGCCCTGCTCCAGCCAGGCATTGGCCTGTTGATACGCTGGCAGGAACAGCGACCACAGGGCCTCCATCACAAACACGCCCTTGGCCTTGGCGGCCTCGAACAGCTGCTCGGATTCGGCAGCAGTGACGGTTAACGGCTTCTCCACCAGCAAGTGCTTACCGCAATCTATAGCGGCCAGCGCCTGCTCAAGATGGAAGTTGTGGGGCGTGGCGATATAGACGGCATCCAGGCTTTCGTCCTGAAAGAGTTCTTCGTAAGTCTGATGCACCGTTTCAATCTGGTATTTGTCGGCAAAGGCGTAGCCACGCTCGGGATTGCGGCTGGCAACGGCCATCAGCCTACCCACACCCTCGGCCTGCATGGCCTCGGCAAACTTCTCCGCAATCCGCCCTGGCCCGATCAGGCCCCAGTTCAGAGTAAAGCTAGCCATACCGTTGTCTGCCCCTTTTGCAAACCATGCCCTGAGCCTATTTATTCAACTGTAATGGTGATCTTTTCCGACATCACCGGATCGCGGTGGGGCACATGGGCATAATTGCCCAGCAACAGCTGCAGGGTGTGCTCGCCCGGTGACAGCATAATCTCGGTTTCAGTCTGACCACCGCCGAAGTGCTTGATCTGATCGGTGGCCGGCAGGGGCTTGCTCAAATCCGACGGCACATCGGTATCGATCAACAGATGGTGATGACCGGTACCTTCTTTATCCGTACCGGCCGGTGCCACGCCCATATTGCGCAGGCCAAACACCACCGTCACGGGGCTTTGAACGGTGTCGCCATCGCCTGGCTGCACGAAGTAGACTTCGGCATTGGCGGGGGCCTCTGACACCATGCTTTCAGCGAGCGTGCTCACAGGTGCGAGCATTACGGCTGATAATAGAGTGGCTGCAATCCTGATCATTTTATGTCCTCCCTTTCATTGGTCTGGTGTCAGTCTAGTAGATGTTCGCAACCTCAACATTCTGTGATACTGACCGCAAGCCCGCCCAGGGAGGTTTCCTTGTACTTGTGGGACATTTCCAGCCCGGTTTGGCGCATCGCCTCGATACAGTTATCCAGCGGCATAAAGTGTTTACCATCACCCCGCAGCGCCAGCGAGGCGGCCGAATAGGCCTTGATGGCGCCAAAGCCGTTACGCTCGATACAGGGCACCTGCACCAGCCCCTTAACCGGATCGCAAGTCATGCCCAGGTGATGCTCCAGCGCGATCTCGGCGGCATTCTCCACCTGCCAAGCGGTGCCGCCCCGCACTTCACACAAACCGGCAGCAGCCATGGCGGCCGCCGAGCCGACTTCGCCCTGGCACCCCACCTCGGCACCGGATATGGAACTGCGTTGTTTGATCAGGCCACCAATGGCACTGGCGGTTAGCAGGAAATCCCTCACCTGCTCCTGCGTGCCGTGTTCATGGGTAATAAAGTAATACAGCACCGCCGGTATCACCCCAGCCGCCCCGTTGGTGGGCGCCGTCACCACCATATTGCCGGCGGCGTTTTCCTCGTTGACCGCCATGGCATAGGCACACAGCCAGTCATTAATATTCGCCGCCTCCGGCTTGTTCTTTATACCCTGGTAAAGGCCTTTAGCCCGCCGGGGAATCTCCAGGCCACCCGGCAATACGCCCTCTGCCGCCAAACCGCTCTCTATGCAGGTCCGCATAGCGCGCCAGATGCTGTCCAGGCCCTCAACGAGCGTATGTTCATCCAGATGCTCAAGCTCGTTAATCCACTTCATGCGAGCGATGGAAAGCTGGTGCTTGTCAGCAAGCGCCAGCATGGCGTTGGCCGAATCAAAGGGATAGGTTGAGGAATCGACTGCGGCGAACTTCAGAGGGGCCTGCAACTGGTCAATTTCAGCCAAGGTATTGATGAAACCGCCACCGATGGAGAAATAGGTTTCGGTGCACAGGAGCTTGCCCTCACCGCCCGTCAGTTCAAACACCATGCCGTTGGTGTGCTGCGGCAGGGGCTTCCCGGTATCAAAAACAATATCGCGGGACGGGCTGAATAAAAGGGAACGATTCTGCTCTAGCTCGACACTCTCGCTTTGCCAGAGCTCAGTAACCAGCGCTTGTACGTCGGTATCGACCAGCCTGGCAGGAAGGTAGCCGTGGAGTCCCAGGGCAACCGCCCGATCGGTCGAATGACCTTTGCCGGTATAAGCCAATGATCCTTTGAGGGTGCAGCGGATAGTGGCACCCTGCACGCTTGCCGCATCGAACGCCTGTTCTTTTATCCGTTCGATAAAATCATGGGCGGCAACCATTGGCCCGACCGTATGGGAACTTGACGGCCCGACACCTATTTTGAACAGGTCCAACACACTGATGAACATGGTGGCCTTGCAGTCGCGGAGTGTTATGAAAAGTCTAGCACGGCCGTGAACGCTCGGCTTGCGACGTACCGAAGCGAAGCGCGGGTGGGTCCATAGCAGCCGCGGGTCGGCTGCATATCTGTCAACTACTGAATTGGTTGTTCACTGTTGTTGACAGTGGCGTGCGCTAACGCCGAGGGCGTCTGGCAGCCTACAATCGCTGGGGCCTGATGGATCAGCTCGTCGTTCTCAAGCGCCTCCACCATGAAAAGAGCAAAGTCCACGCGGCGCGTGAGATTGCTCTCAAGGATTGGGTCACCAACGTGTCGAGCCCACACCGGCAGACCCTGACTTTCCCCTTCTTCGAGGTCGCTCCCACGTACGACTGTCCATTTCGTATCGCTGGCAAAAATTCGCCTACAGGCCTCCACCTGATCGTCCAACTCAACCAGCCGGAAGAGCCTTGCTAACCCGCCAAAGACTGCAATGAGTGCTTTCAGTTTCCAGGAATAGACATCTTTGCCATCAAGGCTTATGTGCCAACCGCACGAAAAGATCAGGCGTGCCCCGGGATCCGCAAAGTCCATCACGGCCTGTGCGGTACCCGAGGAGTATTGCTGAACTCCCCAGGGCACCAGAACGGTCAGCACACCGTCACATCCCGAGACGGCCTTTTTGATGACCTCCCGGTCATTCGTGGCGCCCGGAATAATAGTGATGCGCTCTTTGAAATCATCAAGTTTGCTTACGCTTTTCTCGCGGCAAACGCCGACCACCTCATAGCCACGATTCAGAGCGTGCTGAATCATGTACCGCCCGAGCTTCCCTGATGCGCCCACAATGCAAACCTTATTCATATCACTCCTTGAAAATGACGAGACGGAAAAGATCCTGGCTACACATCTTGCTTGTTGGTCGGTTACGCGTGTCGCAACGCTGCGCGAAACCGACAAACAAAAAGCGGGGTCTCAGGCCCGCTCTTTGTTGGTCGGTGTTGATGCTGTTTGTTAGGCGGAGGCCAACCAAGGGCTTCCGTCACACGCGCGTCGACTCGACTTCGGAGACCCACTCGCACTTGATACCGGCCTTCTCATGATGCTTGTGGATTGCTTCTGCGTTCGGAGCGTCTAACACACAATAGATCTTATCGTCCTTCTCGCTGAACAATATATCGTGGTGTGTAACCCCGAATTCGTCCGGTGGCGCATTCTGTAACTTCTTCAACTCATCAGCCGTGAACGGCTTCATGGAATGCACATCGATAAACTTTGGCATGGCTTTGTCACCTCCTCCCGTCTGAACAGAGGATCCAAGTGTTTATCGAGCGCCTCGCGGCGGGAAAATGAAAGGCGTTCGATACAGCCCCCTTGTAGCGTAAGTCCCTCGCTACAATTTTATTATAGAGCAGATCAGTAGCATACGAGAGCTTTTGTGCTCCTGTGCAGCAGGCCATCGAATTCAATGGGCCTGCGGATGAGAGGCTAATGAAAACGGATCCTGGCCAATCAGGGTGACCGCCGGGTGAGTCCATGTAGCAAAGCTTTGGGGCCATCGTGTAGCTGCAAAGCGACGAAACCAAGGTTCCCGCCGCAACGCGTCAACAACAGCTTTTGTTATAAGCTGTCCTGATGGCAATGCCCAGCTTTATCCACAAGAAGTGGGAGCCCGAAGAAGTGGCTCCACCGTTTTGCATGTTCATTCATATCGCTGGTCCAGTCCGTATGGTCTACAGTCGCAGGTTTGAACCCATAATCGCTGGGTCTATCTACGGACTTGGCAAACAGTGACACGGTCAGCGCGGGATCGTCATGCACAAGCTCCACATCCCAGTACGTGGTACCAGACGTAACTTCATAGTCTTCAACGTATTTATGCTCGGCACGGATACCCCGGTAATAGCGTATCTTGGCTACACGTGTATCCGTTCCCAGAAGTCCACGACGCTGAATCCGTATACTTTCCGACCCAAGCTCAACAGAGTCGATACGGTTCCATGCAGATATACCCGCTACCATCAATGTGCCTGACAGGATCGCAAGGAAAACATCCAGATGGCGCAAATCATCATCAGTAGGCGCGAAGAGACTTTCCACATAGACCATCATCAACCCAAAAAGAAAAAACCCGCCGATACAGAAGAATAACCAAGCAGCCCGCTTCCAGGGCCGAGTCTCCACATGAACAGGTAACCGCGCGGGGTCAAATTCTTCTCCATCACGAAAAGCCACGATCGGCATGACGAGATACCTTGACCGAGGATAATGACCTTCTGCTACATCTGATTTCATAGTCAGTATCTTAGATTACTACGAGCGCTGAGACTTAAGCCCAAGCAAGAGCGCTGTGCCAATTAGGCCCACCCCTGCAAATCTTTCAACCCATACCTGCTTTCTGTCGCTCAATTTCATTGCTACCCAGTTGCCGCATTTACCGTAGGCACTGAGAAATATGCCGTCGATCAAGATGTAGGAAAAGCCCAGCACGAGAATCTGTGGCAACAAGCTATGAGCCGAACTCAGGAATTGTGGAAATAGAGCAGCAAAGAATACAACGGCCTTAGGATTAGCGGCTGATGTGATAAATCCCCGAGCCCAAAGACTTTTCAGCGATGCTTGACCGGCCGATGCGGCTGCGCCCCGCGTTTTGAACGATCGGATAACCTGATTAGTGCCGAGCCAAATCAAATAGCTCACCCCAAGCCATTTCACAACAGCAAACCCATATTCGGAGGCGCTCAAAGCCGCTGCCAATCCAAGCCCTGCCAAGACAATCTGAATAGCATTTGCTGTTAAGTCACCAGCCGCCGTGACAAGTGACCTTTGGAATCCATTCGACGCACTGACGGAAAGCATGAGCAAATGACTCGGCCCCGGTGTGCACATGAACAGCAGTACCGTACCGACATACAGAGCCCATGTTTCAATAGTCATTTTAAGTTCCTGCTGGGTGGGTTGGTATCTCTTGTTGAATTAGCCCGTGTGAGCATTTTCTGCCTTAACGGAGTCACCGCAATTTTGTTCAATACATTAGCAGTGGCGCTATCGCAGACTTTAGCTGGACCCCATTAACAGAGAGACAAAAATGACAATCTCATTGATTTTACCAATGACGGCATTTGCCCTAGCGGCATCCATTTCGCCCGGCCCTGTAAACCTGGTATGCCTGAGCAGCGGCACCCGCTATCCACTTGCCAAAGGGCTAACCTTCGTCACCGGTGCGACCCTGGGCTTCATCCTTCTTTTCGTCACCATAGGTTTGGGGCTTTATTCTGTGCTGACGGTTGTACCGGGGTTCAATGCATTCTTGCGTTGGGCCGGCGTCGCATTTTTGCTTTATCTTAGTGTTCAGCTGTTTCGCGATGACGGGCGCCTACCCGAGGGTGAAACCCGCAAAGCACCCGGGTTTATGACCGGCGCGATCATGCAGTGGCTCAATCCAAAAGCCTGGTTAGCTTCAGCTTCGGGGATTGGTGCTTACACGAGTGGCCACGACTTACGTGAAGTCATCATGTTTGCGATGCTCTACATGCCCATCTGCTGGCTATCACTGAGTTGCTGGGTTTACGCTGGGGTCTACCTGCGTCGCTACATTCAACGCCCCGTTGTCCTGATTACACTGAACCGGGCACTCGCGCTTTTACTTGCCGCCAGCTGTATCTATCTGCTGATTGAGTAATGAACGTTGGTATTGCTTAGGCGTGGCAGCCAGCAATTTCTTGAACGTACGTTGAAAATGCGGCTGGTCAGCAAATCCCGAATTAACCGCAGTTTCGGCAATAGGCCTGCCACGCTTCAGCTCTTGTTGCCCGTATTGAATCCGATAATTAATCAGATACGCGTGTGGAGTGAAACCAAAGTGATGTTTAAAGGACCGGATTAAATGCCCCGGGCTGTATCCGGATTGCTCGCACAACGTATCCAAAGACACCTCAACGGATGCGTGAGCCTTCAAGTAATCAGCCACCGCTTGCAAGTTATCTGGTGCCTCCTGTTGCGGTTCTGCCACTTGGCCTGACAATTCGTGCATCAGGGCTGTCAGGTATTCCACGACAGCCGTTTGCTTTTCCAGCAAATCTCGATCCGCCCCCAGCAAGCATTCTGCCATTCGACAATACCCCACATACCACTCGTGATCATGCAGGGTGGCTGTCGAGATATCCTGCCAAACCGGTGTATCCAGAAGGGCCGCCTCGTGTCGTAAATTGGTTAACCAATCGGTGTCGATATACAGCATCAGGTAGCCCCAAGGCTGATTGTCGATCGGATTACAGGCATGAACCCAGTTAGGATTCACAATTACCAGATCTCCTGCACTGACCTTGAACTGATCGCCCCGATAGAGAAACGTGCTCTGGCCCGTAGTTATAGCGCCTATAGACCATTGAGTATGGCTATGTGGAGCGTAGCAGACCTCCCTCCCATCCATGACTCTCCGGAGCTCCACATAAGGCATGCGCGAATCCCGCCAGAACAGAGGTTTGCTTGGATCGTTCATATGGACTCACCCCGGTGCAGTCGACACTCCTGGCCTATGATTGAACTTCAATAAAGGTGCCATCGGGCCGACGAATGACAGCGTCTATTCCGTTGTCGTCGATCAATGGGAAATACACGTCGATACCTTCTTTGAGCATCAAGCCAGCGACCCAATATTCAATACGCTTGTCGAACCCGGCTGAATGTCAAAATGTGATGCTCGTAGAATTTAATACTGCGCTTACTGGCTTGTCCGGCGCAACGATTTTGTTAAAGAGAGCGTTGCGCCATTTTACAGGTCGATTTCACCACGAATGACTTCAATAACTTGGCCGCCAACCCAGATTTCATCTGAAAATTGGCGTAAGTGGACGCGACCCGTACGCTCAAGAATCGTGCCTTGGCTTGCAATATAAGTAGGCTCTACCAAACCATCATTAATGAGCCACTGGGCCAAGCTCGCGTTCAAACTGCCCGTAACTGGATCCTCATACCCTCCAACTCCGACAAACGCTCGGACCTCGACACTGGCGTCATGACCAGAGACCGGATCAGCCGAAAACACATTGACTTGCGAGTATCGAAAGCGGGACATAGTAATTAAGCGCTTTAACGCGAAGCTAATCTGCGCCCTGAAAAGGGCGTCCGGAGACGGCTGCAGGCCGGAACGAACTTGAACGACTGGTAATGTGCTACCCGAAGAAACAGCCATTCTCGTCGGCATTCACGATAGCAAAGAATTCCTCGATGGAGCGTGACTCAGGTTCTGGCGTGTACGAATGCCACTTTAGATCGCTGCGCATCCAGTAGATTTTCCAGCGTTGGGATTTCTTGACGTAGGTCGCTTTTGCTACCGGAGATTCAATCATCGTGGACGGCTCCCGGAAATGGGGGCGAATCTCGACAATCTGCACGCTTTGGCCAGAAACTCGAACATCTAGATCTAACTTGGGCCGGATCTCGACTGGTGGCCTCCGGTCTTCCAGAAATTCAGATACGGCTCGCTCGATTCTCTTTGCTTCTAATTCACTAAATGCCATATGGATTCTCTGTGGGAACGCCCACATAACGCTCCGCTAATGTGCGCCGCCTCACGATCCAACGACTCGACAACCCAAGCCGGGAAATCGACGTTGATTCGCTTTTGTTCCTGATTAACGCGGCGAGCTGAGGACAGATCCAGATCATCAACAATATCTTTCTGGCCTTCCTCAAACTTTGTCGAAGTCTTTAGCTTTCATAGAGCTCAACCTCCTTCTTGCGGGAACGCCTGACTGAAATCAGACGAATACGGGCATCCCTGTATGTGACGACGGCCGATCAGTGCTTTTAACCAATCTTGCCTATCAACAAAAACCTTGGCTCATCCTCGAATTTTGCACGAATCTCCAGCAAGTACGGATATTTCCACAGCACTTGAGCTGCGACAAAATCGATACCGTGCTTATCCTGATTGGCTTGGCTTTTGGCTTCGTCGAATTCAAAGTCATCCATGAGTACAAATTATTCCTTTTATACTCACTCCGAAAGATCTAGAAGGGTGCTGTAGCTGCTAACGCAGATCACAGCGGTGCCCCGAAAGAGGCGGCCGCAGGCCGCGTACTGATGCGTATAGTTAGAGCGTTTTTCGAAATATGGAAACATCGGAAACAAAATATGGACCTTTCTCTACAAATTCCCATCCGCGCTTACGAAGCGAAGATTCGGGCGTGCCTGACCCCTCGCCGGTACCAACATAAATAGAGTGAAATCCCAGCTCTTGGGCTTTGTTCTCTATTGCGGCAATCAGGCACTCCGCAATCCCGCGACGTCGAAACTCCGGACTTACGAGCAATGCAGCAAGCCATGGCCTCAAGTGCTTATGGGTTGAGACAGATTCGGCTTTCAATGCGGCTGTCCCTGCGATCTCGTCGTCGACGATTGCCACCATTGCAATTGGCAACTTCTCCCTATTGCACGACTCCCACAAATCGGTGGTCGCGTCGCCGGGGCCGTCTGGGCCGTAATATGGCGCCCACTCCCGCTCGAACCATTCTCTGAGGCTTGGAAGCGCCTCCGGGTGATCCGCCAACAACTCAACTTCAACGGTATTCATGGCGCTCCTTCTTGCGCTCCAACGCCGCGCTCCCCGTTAAATTAGGAGCAAAGCGAGTAATTTTTCCTTGTGCAGAAAATTGTTATGCAGGTATTTTGCCTTGGGCGATATTCAGTTAGCCAGAAGTGTCCGCACGAACTATTGGTTCAAAATATCTTCGATCCAATTTAGAAATCTGGCTGCACTTCTAGTCTCGAAGCTGTCCTTATTTGGTACGTAATAGCAAAGGTCTGATTTGACCGGTCGAGTATCAAATTGTTGTAGGAGGCTAGATTTTAACAGCCTTTTGGTGAGCGTCGTAGAACAGAACACAAGTCCATTTTCTGCCATAGCCTGCTGGATCCCGAAAAGCTCTTGATCAAATTTTTTGAGTTTAATATTAGACCCATCCAGTCCATTTATTTCCAACCAAGCGGCCAGTGGAGGATCCGGTAACGATTTATTTTTCCACTCCGTTGTAAAAAGGGTAATGGGTTCATTTGACCAAGAAGGAGACGTCATTCCATAAGCACCAAATACATTGAATGACTCAGATCTAATGACATCAGAATCCTCAGCGACTGAGACATCACCGAACCGAATTGGAATAATATATGATTGGCTATCGACCGACTCGCCGGTCGATATTTCCATAGAAATATCGGGGTTGGCTTGTTCAAATTCATGCTGGGAAGGGATCAGAACCATAGCTGCCAATGATGATGTCGTCGTCACCCTGACCGCACTGCCAGCCTTCATCACCTCTTCCAATGCACTGTCAATTATCCGAAATCCGTCCGAGGTTGCTTTAGCTAATCTTAAACCTGTTCCGGTTAGTGATATCCGCCGTCCCAGTCGATGAAACAAATTTACATTTAACCGACTTTCCAGGTTGCTAATGTGGTGTGAAATGGCTGTTGGCGTCAGCGAAAGCTCTTCTGCAGCCAACTTAAAACTTCCCCGACGGGCAGCCGACTCAAAGGCTTTCAGCGCCTGTAATGATACCTGCAAACTTAACCTCCAAATCAGCAACTGGTTCATCGACAGTATAGATGATTTAAACTCATCTATAAGTGTAACTTTTTCGTTTGTACTATTCTATACAGGCTCACAAAATGGCTCCTGTTATTAATCAACTAAGGTAATGAACATGAGCACATTATTACACATCGACTCCAGCGTTAGAGCGGCGAGCAACCCGAACCCAGATCACGATTCCATATCGAAAAATATCGCTCTCCGATTTATTGATACATGGAAACAGAATCGGCCTGAAGATGAGTATATCTATCGTGACGTTGGAGTGAATCCTCCTGCTTTCATTACACAGGATTGGATTGGCGCGGTGTTTACCCCTGAGGAAAAAAGGACCCCGGCACAGAAAGAGGGACTGGCACTATCAGATGAACTGATAGCTGAGGTGGCAGCAGCCGATGTTATCTTGATCTCCTCACCAATGTATAACTACGGTATGCCGGCTCAGCTAAAAGCGTGGTTCGATCAAATTGTACGCATAAACAAAACGTTTGATTTCGATCTCTCACGAGGAGACTTCCCGTTGCAGCCTCTACTCTCCGGTAAGACATTGATCATAGTGACTTCCAGCGGAGAGTTTGGTTTTGAAAAAGGAGGAATAAGAGAAGATTCTAATCACCTGGCACCGCACCTACGGACGCTGAGTAAATATTTAGGGGTGGGCACAACCTATGAGATTACCTCCGAATACCAAGAATTTGGTGACGAGAGACACCGCATGTCAGTAGCCAATGCAATAGATCGAGCCGAAAGCATTGCATCAGAACTTAGTATTTCGACCCTGGCTCCATCGTCAAAAAATGAGATTACCAATGTGTGACCATATTATTGAGGAATTTCTCATAAAATGTGGAGAAAACGTTATTGACTTGGCTATTAGCAATGTCAAGGTAGGTGGCCTACCGTTTGCAGCTATTATCGTTAATAAGAATGGAGAAATTATTGGTAAAGGGGTAAATCAAGTCGGCAAGCACCTGGATTGTACCGCACATGCTGAAATTCAGGCGATAAGAGAGGCTTCACGGAATGAAAAAAACGTATCTTTAAAAGGAACGACATTAATTGCTTCAGGAGAGCCTTGCGCTCTCTGTTATATGGCAATCCGTATGGCGGAGATTATGAAAGTCATTATCGTATCGGATAGATATGAGGCGGAAAAACACGGGTTCGATTATCTATGGACTTACAAGTATTTAAATGCCAGCCTCTTTCATGAGCTTGAAGTTTCGACGCTAGATAATGACAGGAAATTGCTCCCATTCCAGTTAGCCAAAACCAACTTGAGTGATTAAAATTAGTAGTTTCAACCTTTCATTAATTTCCAATTTAATAAGTGTCATCTTACGATGAGCGCTTTAAAGAGGTTCACTGCATAACGCTTGCAGCATGCGCGCCCTTGGAATGGAGCCGAAGGCGCAATGTAAAGGGCGTCGCTCAGATTCCCTCCGAGGCCTCGGGAGGAAGCGCACGGATGACGCGGGCTGGATTGCCTGCCACGACCGTATCAGGAGGGACATCACGGGTAACGACACTCCCTGCAGCGATGACTGACCGATCTCCGATGGCTACTCCGGGGCAAATGATCGCTCCGCCTCCCACCCACACGTCAGATCCGATCATTATCGGCTTGGCGGATTCTAGCCATTTTCGGCGTTCGGCGGCATTGATTGGATGGGTTGCTGTGTATATCTGCACAGAGGGACCAAACAGCGTATTACTACCGATGGTCACTGGTGCGACATCCAGCACTACGCAATTGAAATTGAAAAAGACTTTCGTACCTAAGCGGATGTTACTGCCGTAATCACAGAAAAACGGCGGCTGGACCCACGCATCCGTCTGCTTTCCAAAAAGTTCAGTAAGTAGGCGTTGTCTTTCATCTTTTTGATCTTCGCGAGTAGTGTTGAGAAGCAGGCACAGGTCGCGGCAACGGTCGCGCTCGCGGCACAGTTGCGGATCGGCCGGGTCATAAAGCTCACCTGCAAGCATCTTCTCTTTTTCAATCTTCATCACATTGACCTTACGCCTAACGCCGTGGTGACGGGCACGCAGCTTGCTGAGTGTCCCAGTGAGCGACAGCGAACGAGTTGACTACTTTGTTAGGCATTTTCACCGTTGAGAGATAATTCCATCGGAACATACTCGATACCATTTTCTTTCATAGCCTTGTCGGTGCTATGGAACCCCATTTTTTCGTAGACCGCCACAGCGTAAGGCGACGAATGAACGATGAGCTTTGACAGCGATGGATTTGCTACCAAGACCTTCTTCATAGCTTGGGACAACAAGCCCTTGGCAATTCCCCGGCGGCGAACTGTGACAAAGAGCATCGCAATACTATTGGGTGGCGTAAACTCTAGGACGCCAGCCAGGCGGTCCCCATACTCCGCGACCAAAACGAATCCGCCTGATCGTATTCTTTCTTTCATTGCATCGGGGTTCGCAAATCGAAAAAACTCCGCGATTCCTTCGTCATCGTAATCTGGTGCTACGAACTCATTGAAAACACCTTCAACCAAGGCATTAACCGCTTCCTCTTCGCCATTAACCATCTCTCGGTAGGTGGTGCTTTCCATCGGAGCATCTTCTTTCACTGCCTAACGCTTGCCAGTATGCGCGCCTTTGTAGTGGAGGCGAAGCCGCAACGAAAAGGCGTCGCAGTGCCTGCACTTGATACTGATTGAGCCTTCTCCCCAGCCCAGCGGTTGCCCGCTAAGCTGGAAGGCGACCAAGCACTACAAGGGAGAAGACTCAATGAACTTTTACCATAGCACCCACCGACATTATTGTGGAATCGACCTGCACGCCCGCAGTCCGTATGTCTGCATCATCGATCAGCAGGAGGAGGTGTTGCTGCATAAGGAAATCGAAGCCCGTCCGGAACCGTTACTGGCGTTGCTCAAACCTTCCCGCGATGCCCTTGTCGTTGGCGTCGAGTACTGATTCCTTCAAGATCGCGATGCTCATGCGCGGTGGTAATTTCCCACTGGCTTACGTCTATCCCAAGGAAATGCGGGCCACCCGCGATCTATTGCGCCGCCGCACCCGCATTATCCGGCATGGGGCCATGCTCAAGGCCCACGCAGTGAACACTTTGGGCCGATACGATCTGCCGACCAGCAAAGCCAACAGTTAGTTACAACCCGTTGAGGACAAGCCTGGATGGCTCGCCCTATCAATCATTGCCGTATCTTCAAAAAAAGAGTATCGACAGTTGCGGTATTGAAGCCGTCGGTCGGGATTGTGATTTCAAGAAAAAAGCGGACGGTTGTAACGCCAAGATTTGCAGATGCTGACAGAATCGAAGCGCGTGTTAACAATCTGCAACAGCGTCTGGTTCTGTCTCAGAGTTCCAATCACGCGTCGTCCTCGTGCATTTGGCCTTCCACCAGCTGCATTAGCTCCACCTGTTTCTTGTCATGGCGAGCCAGACGGTAACTGCCATCGAGCATCTCCACCAAAAACAAATAGTCGCCGATGTTTGCCTGCAAGGCCTCAATGACCTCCTCGGGAAGGACAACGCCAGCGTGGCCATCGATGTCAAAAATTTCCAGCTCTATCATGGTTGTTCCCCTCTCGGAATGCACAGGGCTACATCTCTCAGATTAGTACAAAAATACCTCACTGACGGTTCTTCGGCATGTAAGGTACCTAACGCAGAGGGCACCGGTGGCCTTTACAGAGCGAAGCGGCGTAAAGGGCATCCGTGTGACGCGAATTGATACTGATTGAGCCTTCTCCCCAGCCCAGCGGTTGCCCGCTAAGCTGGAAGGCGACCAAGCACTACAAGGGAGAAGACTCAATGAACTTTTACCATAGCACCCACCGTCATTATTGTGGAATCGATCTGCACGCCCGCAGCCTTTATGTCTGTATCCTCAATCAGGCCGGT
The DNA here is from genome assembly GCF_005871205.1 of Marinobacter alexandrii. GTDB lineage: Bacteria > Pseudomonadota > Gammaproteobacteria > Pseudomonadales > Oleiphilaceae > Marinobacter > Marinobacter alexandrii. Next base: position 469,667 of record NZ_SWKM01000015.1, read on the forward strand.
GAGGTGTTGCTACACAAGGAGATTAAGGCCCAGCCATAACCGCTACTGGCGCTGCTCGATCCCTTCCGAGATGATCTGGTCATTGGCGTCGAATGCATGCACTGCTGGTACTGGGTGTCAGATTTGTGCGAAGAGCAAAGCATCCACTTCATTCTGGGCCACGCCCTCTACATGAAAGCGATCCACGGCGGTAAAACCAAGAACGACCGCATCGACTCCTTCAAGATTGCCATGCTGATGCGCGGTGGTAACTTCCCTCTGGCATATGTGTATCCCAAGGCCATGCGCGCAACCCGCGATCTGCTCAGACGACGAACCCGGATCGTTCAGCACGGGGCCATGCTGAAGGCCCATGTAGTGAACACCACCAGCCAGTACAACCTGCCGCCGAACCGGGTCAACTTGAAGAATCTCAATGCTCGTACCCAACTGCACAACACCTTTGAGCAACCGGAGGTGCAGCGCAACGTTGATCTGGATCTGGCCATCCTCCACTTCTACCATCAGGAACTCAGCAAGCTGGAATGGCACCTGGAGCAACAAGCCAAACAGCACGATCCCACGTCACTCAGTGTGCTACGCACCATTCCCGGTGTTGGGCGCATTCTGGCACTGACCATCCTGTATGAGATTGGCGATATCGAACGCTTCGAATCCGTGCAGAAATTTGCCTCCTACGCCCGGCTCATCAAGTGCAAAGCCGAATCTGCAGGGAAAAGCTACGGCACCCAGGGCAACAAAATCGGTAATGCCCATCTGAAGTGGGCCTTCTCAGAAGCGGCGGTGCTCTTTCTGCGGAACAACGACAAGGCCCAGCGCTACCTGCAAAAACTTCAGAGACGCATGAACAAGGCTAAAGCGCTGTCCGCGTTGGCCCACAAACTCGGCCGTGCCACCTATTTCATGCTCAAGCATCGGAGGGTCTTCGATGAACAACGATTCCTGACAGGTTAGTCACGCCACGGGCGTGAGCATGATGCCTAACTGGATCAGCAAGGATGATACTAAAAGCCGGAGGTCTGCTGACTGGCACTCGATGCCAAGCCGGTTTTATATCACCGCCGTTGAAGCCAGCGCGACTTGATTAGCCACCCCGTGTGCGTGCCTTAATACCATGAGCCAGTGCGCTTACACCGGCCCTGAGCCTGAACCTAACTGGAGCCCTGCAGCCCGTCGTTTGAATAGTGCCAGTGACCGGTTAACCGATGAATGTCTGGTGCCCCTGACCCACCGATGGAACGACCGGTCAGGCCGTGGCCTAAAGCCACCTAAGAGAGCCCCTATATGTGTTTGCTGTAAGTGCCTGACAGCCCTACGAGACTGACGAAGCAGGCGTTCTCGCTCATGGGTTTAGATTGGCCGCTGGCGCGGCCAAAAAAACGACTATTGCCTATTGATTCCGAGAAGGCTCATATGGGTTATGTGGCACGTAAACGATTCCGTCGGACTACTCCTCGTGACTTCGCGTAAAGTCGTCAACTTCATCGTATACGGTCACGGAAATCCGCTCACCTATCTCCCGCATCCCCTTCATCTCGGAGGGATTGTCCGCCACCCAAAAGGCCTTCCAGTTCTCTACTGAATCCCACTTTGCCACTGTCAGAATTTCAGTTGGATCCTCTGGACTACGAAGCATGAAACTACCCAATGCTCCGGCCATAGTCTCATGTATATGATTCGTGGTGCGGCTCCACACCTCTTGGAAATTTGCGAAGTCTTCTTCCCTTACTTTCCAGCGGTAAACTACTCGAATCACCTTACCCCCTTCTCACATAAGGCTTGCAGCATGCGCGCCCTTGGAATGGAGCCGAAGGCGCAATGTAATGGGCGTCGCCGTGCCTGCACTGGTTAATGGCCGGTTACCCGACGGTTTATCCCTGACATCCCGACTCGAATGCCTACTCCTAAATAGCTTGCACCTAACCTAGTCCATGGCGCGAGGAACCAGAACACGAAGCGCTCAGATTTTGCAGTGTTTTGCGGGGAGAAGAGTTGAACGGTGGTAAACATTTGAAAGCAACTCCCTGCTTTACTACCTGAATGCTTCCGAGGCCTTGGCCCATTAACGCTGATGATAACCGGCGCCGGAGCGCAGCGGAGGGACCAAAAGCGGTACGCTTTTGGCGTCCGGTTGACCGCTTGGTTATGCGAGTTAGCGCCGTAGTGAAAATTGGGATATAAACCGACCAAGCTCTTCTCCGGGTATCGGTATGAATGAGGTAGTATCTTTCGCCAATTCCGCCCTCCTGAGCAACCTATGATTGCCATCAATAACCCACTCGTAGTCATCAATCACAGCGACTAAAAGAGGCTGATTTAATCTCGAATCGCTAATTTGAGATAGGGCTTCATGGTTGATGAAGTCGTTCCTGTTGCACTCAAGCAGCCTGCTGGTTTCGCACTCATGGATCTGGTACTGGCCTGGATTATTGTTGATTTCCTCGATAAGAGCCGCTACGTCTACTTGAACACCAAATACCTGAAGGACAGAAACTTCATCGGCTACGCCTGTTTCGAGAATCATGACCTGTCCATGTTTAGCGCATAACGCCCGCAACACCGGACAATTTGTAGCGCAGCGAAAAATTGTTCCGAGTGCTTGCGATTGTTATATTTTTGCTTGAATGTCGACAGAGCCAACACCCCAACCCCCACCATCTTGTTGATTAAAAACCAAGTTCGTCTTGGTGAGGAATGAACTATCTGTGCCCATCCATTTAGCTAGCGTTGCTTTCTCATCAGATAGCTGTATATCTTTCTTTGCAACTTCACTTTGAAGGATCTCTTGTATAATGCCAGCTGAAAAATCAGCCAAGCTGAGTAAGTCGGTTGTTCCGGCATCCTTTTCGAATGGCTTTGCAAACCCATATATTTCGTACAGATTGTCGCTATACATTGCTAGGCAGTGCCCAAATATGTTCTGTGTGTGGCTGAAATCCCGCCTTTTCCCATCTACATTTATTGAATCGTGATCGCATAACCACAATATCTTTTGACCTGAGAAAGCAACGAGTGACATAAATATGCTAATTGCATGACATACCCGAAGTACTTTTTCTGACTCCTTGCCTTTCCATTCGCCCAAGTCGTTCTTTCGGAATATCTCTACAATTTGATCGTGGGCCTCTTTTTTATCAAGCCCAAAAAGACTCGGGATTCTCTGATCCACAGAAATGGTAATCAAGGCACCGTGAATGAAACTGTCAGCAAGTCTAAGAAATTCCTCCAGTGACCTAGATATTGGGCCATAGCTTAGATCTTTAAAGCCAAACTCTTTCCACGGATCGTTTAGTCCGTGTTTGACCCTCAACTCTTTGGCTTTCTCTTCAAAAACAACTCTTTTGTCAGCGGAGCAAATCAAAAAGGAGTATGTAGAAAAGTCTGCACCTTTGTGCTCTCCGCCAAAATCTGAAAGGATAAAAAGTCCTTTGTCTTCAGAAAAATTAGGAAGGGAGGCAAGCTTCTCAGCTTCTTTTGCAAGCAGTCGCCCATACAAAGGATGCTCTTCCGTTAATTTAGGAACCTTGAAGGGACCACGTTTAATTACGCTCATGCTTCCTCTAAAATATAACGAGGCTGTAGAAAAACCCGATTCCGAGTCGTTCCCAGCGCCTGATTCCTAAAATTTTTGTAGCGGCCACCAGCTAGTCGATTATCGACATTCCGATGATCAGCCATCAGTTTCGGCCCTTGACGGTCTCAGTGTCGGTATTGCTGACTTCCAGCAGCCCCATTTCCGGCCCTTCTGGTCCCTGATCAAGCGGCTAACCGCCCGTAATTCGCCAGCTTCTCAATATTGTGCACCAGGCAGTATAGCTGCCACTGGCCCTGCACCTTCTTCTTGCCTCGCAAGCTGAAGCGGTTCAGTCGCTTCGTCGTACCGATATTGCCGAATACCGGCTCAACAACCGACATACGGTGACTGTAAATCTCTTTGCCCTGACGGCTGTCGACGCGTTGCTTCATCCAATCGGTGTAAGTGGGCCCGCGCTTTAACTCCAGAGTGTAGGAGACTTGCCGTCCTTTGCCTTTGCGATGGTTGGCGGAGTCCGGGTTCTGCATGCATTGGTGTTTCCTGGAACACTGCCGACACTGGAGTAGCCGGCCCTGAAAATGAGCCCGAGACATACCATTCTGATCGGTTCTCGTGCCCTCGTAGTGCAAGGATTCACCGGTTGGACAGATGCAGGTCATGGTCACAGGATCAAACTGGAATTCACTGGCCGGGATGGTCTTCTTCCAGCCGGTATCCGGCAGGTTTTGATGTCGCTTGCCGTACTTCTCTTTCTGGTTCTGGAACTTCGGGTCCCGGCTGCGGAATCGGTTGTCCGGTACGTAGCCGTTGATCTGCCGTTCGTGCAGGTATTTCATGTTGGCTTCGTTGGCGAAGCCGGTGTCGGCGGTGACAACCGTGCCTTGTTGGTAGATGCTCTCGGCGATACCCAGCTTCTTGAAGCGGGCCTCGACGGTTTCCAGCACCGGTTGCAAGGTGTGGTGTTCCTGGCCTTCGCCGAAGGCCTGGGCGTCAATGATGATCTGGTGTTTCTTGTCCACCGTGGCCACACCGTTGTAGCCCTGGATCGTGCCCTTGCTGGTCGTCATCTTGGCGCTTTCGTTATCGGTGATGTTGCTCTTCACTTCCTTGTTCCGCTTCCCCCGGCCCATCCTTGGCCGGTTCGTCTTTAGGAAGCGGTCCACTTTCTTCAGGGATTCGTCCAGGGAGAGGACCGTCTTTGCCCGGCGGATGTCCCGGTCCAGTTCGGCTTCGGTTTCCGCCTCGTCCCGCTCATGGTGCTCCTTCAAGTGGTGGCGGATCAGTCGTCGCAACTTCTTCCGTTTCTCTTCCAGTTCCTTGAACGTGCCGGACCATTCCTTGGCGGCATTCGAGGGCATCTTGCAGCCGTCGATGGCGAAGAGTTCGTTGCCTAGAAGACCCTGTTCATGGCAAACCAGCAGCACCTGCTCGAACAGCTCTTCAATTTCCTCGGCATGGCTACTGACGAACTTCGCCAGGGTGGTGAAGTGCGGAACGGTATCGCAGGACAGAGCCTTGAAGATGATGTTGGTCTCGCAGCACCACTGCATCTCGCGGCTGGAGGTGATGCCTTTGGAGTAAGCGAACAGGATGATCTTGAGCAGGATGGCCGGGTCGTAGGCCAAGCGGCCGGTGTCTTCGTTGCGGTATTTGGGATGGAAAACCGACAGGTCCAGCTTGTGCTCGATCAGGTAGTGCACCGCGTGTTCGAAGGTGCCGGGTTGAAGCTGTTCCTGGTAGTTGATCACGACCATGGCGCTCTGGTCGTAGTTGTAATGCTTGAAGCGGGGCATGCCGACGACTCCTTGTCCGTTTGCCTGATCCTACCAAACCGGAGCGGGGATTTCGGGGTTTTTCTACAGCCTCAACGCCAATATTCAGCGGCGGCCTTTGCGTAGCGAAGTGGAGAAAAGGCCGTCCGGTGGAGGCCCGTCAGGGCCGGAACGTACTGGAATGACTGGTTATGTGGTTGTGCGCTCATTGAACAAAATTCTGTTTGAAAACGGATCTACCACTTCGAACACCCTATCACCCCAAGGTGCCGTCGTAATCTCTGGCCGAGAATACCTGTAACCTCGTGAAGCAATTTCGCGATGTAGGGCTTCAAGCTCATCAGTATTCACGAACGTTTTGGAACCGGGAGTACAATCTCCAGAGTGTTCACTGAGGTGGAAGACCAGTTCACCTCTCGAGACTTGCATATAGATAGGGAAGCCCGGCTCAAAGCGATGCTCCCAATCGAGCGACATACCGAGGAAATCCAGGTAGAACTCCTTGGCCTTAGCCTCATCGAAGATTCGGATGATTGGAATGGCTTGAAATTGCATCCATGCTCTCCTTACACATAACGCGAATATTAAGCGGCGCCCGACTAGGGCGTCCAGTGGACGGCCGCCAGGCCGGTAACGAACTTGAATGCCTGGTTAGAAAAGCCTATCCGCCAAAATTGGCGGCTGACTGGATCAGCGTGGCAGAATTTTGAACGCTCCATAAGACCATTTCCGAGAACACTTTCCGAAGCTCATCTCGTGCACTGTCCTTAGCCGCGCCAGTAACAATATTTTTGGCAGCATCCAGCAATCGGCGTTCTCTTCCTGGCGCCGACCTAATTGCTTCCAGCCCCTTGGCGGTTAAACAAACGTTTTGAAATTTACCACCACGGTAGCTGTCGAAGGTGATGAAGCCTGTATTCGCCAGCCATCGAATAGTGGGTTCGGCCAGCGCTGCGGGGCTTTTATGCCGGAGATATGCGTTGATTTGGCCCGTTTCTTCCAAAGGTTGTTCAACCTCATCCCAATAATCGTCTCCAAGCTCCAGCGCCAACCCTGTTGGATCGACAGTCTTTGGGAGCGGGAAGTATTCGTACAGCTCTGCGAACAGTAGTCCGGATAAGGCTTCAAATATCTCGATATTTTTCATACATACCGTCCGATGGCTTTCTAACGCCCGCGTTACGGGTTGGTTTGGAGCGCAGCGTAAAACCAGTCTCCCAGTACACGCATTTGTTATGCCATTCTCATAAGCCGTAGTACTTTTTAGCTGCTTCCGTGATGACAGCTGTGGCAACTGAAACACCTGCTTTCCATGTACCATCCGCCGCCTTCTTAATATTTGACGCGATCCAACTCTTTGCTTTTTGTCCGAACGGCTCCACCTCACCCTCTGGCTCTTCTTTCTCTAGAATCGCGGCGAGCGATGCTGCATCCTCTTCTGCTATTCCAGATTCTGCGAGCTGCCTTACAAATGACGCAGAGTCACGCTCGTTAACATTTACCAAAACGGTTGATCTGTGACCTCCCGCCACGGCCGTAGCTACGTTTCCATAAATAATCTGCTGTGAGATTTGTTGAACCTTCTCCGAGTTGGTGTCAGTGGTTTTTGAGGCCCCAAAAGATACGTCTGCAGCCGCGGGAATTGACTTTTCTAGCTCCAAAGTCAGTTCAAGAATACGGCCGCGGACCGCCTGTTGAATTTCGGTTAACGAATTTCTTGAGATTGTTCCGCTCACAGAATTGCAGGCGTAATCCTCGTAGACTTTCCCTTGTAGTAATAGAATCAGATTAGAGGCATCTATACCCAAAGATCCGCTTTCAGCGCTACCTCTTACTAGCTCTTCGACTCCAGCAATACTTTCCCTGATTTCGAAGCTCACCCAGCTGTCTCCGGCAAATTGCTTGATAAGGTAGGCGGGAATTGGGGCATTTTTTATTCCAGATCCAAAGGGTCCCGAAAAGGTACCTTTGTAACTAACGCCAACTATTCGATATGAAGGTACTTCTACATCCTTGGGATAACCCTCTGATTCATGCTTAACCCACTCTTCGAGTACATCGCTCCCCAGTCTAGAAGCTAGGAATCTGAGTTTAAGAAGAATCGACCCTAACTCGGCTCCTTCTTGAACGACGGTTTCTTGAATCTCATGCAGTAAAGGCACCCTAAATTCCTCTAGATGGTTTTTCGGTTGCTGAAGGAGTAACGCCCCACCAAGCGGCGGATAATAGTTGGCTAAAACTGTGAACGCAGCCAACTGTTATACGTCCTACCTGATTGGCTTTTATTATTTTGCGGCATAAATTTACTACTGACTTGAACTAAAGTTACTAATTATTTCCGAATCAGATTTTTCCTTACCTTCTTCTAATGAATAGTTAAAGCTTACTTGAGGGTCACCTGATAGTTTAGAGTATAGAAATGGTCTTAATATTCTAGTCTTATTGTCATTATACTGGCTTCGATTCTTCTTATTCGAATTCCTCTTAGCTGAAAAACAGTAAATTTTTCTTGGATCCTGACTATCGCTCTTTGATAAAGATTCGACCATAACAACGTCTATTTCTTGACTTCTGTGCAAACCTGCTGATAGGGGGATAAATCCAGAGAAATACTCATAAAATTGATTCAAAATATCACGCAAATTTTCTGACCACTCAATACCAAAATATTTTCTGAGTTCTTGAGCAGAAATAAGGAGCTGAGTTGTATTAGCTGGCACAACTAAGTTTTCAGAAATATTATTCTTTTTTAAGAACTCGAGTTCTAAAAGTGCATACTCTGGTCTGTCGGCATCATTATCATCGTATAATTTGGCCAGGACAATATAGTCTATCGCTTTAAACTTGAACGGAAACGCATCGATCACCCAACCGTTACTTTCCATGTCTTTTTTTAGTGTTCTGAGATTTTCCAATACGTTCATATCGTTACCATTTAAAATCTACAAAAGTTATTGGCATTACAATCCAAATTTCTTTAACTGTAAAGATAAGATAATGTGAAAAGGCTTGTTTCTCAGGGGCGAATTTAATCGAAAAATATAACGCTGAGCACAGTGGCGTCCGGCGGCCATCGGCCGCGTACTGCTGCGCCTGGTTATGAATTTGCACTACAACCACCGGCCTTCACCACACGTTGCGTTGACGCCGGATATTTACCAAGCAGTGATGCAGGTCGAATGGGACGGGGCGAAAAATTGCCACCGCAGTTGGGACACTGATTAGCCAAAACACCAGATGCACAGGATTTGCAGAATGTGCATTCAAATGTGCAGATGACAGCCTCGAGAGAGTCAGGTGGCAAATCCTTGTCACAGCACTCGCAATTCGGTCTCAACTCGAGCATAGAATTCTCCCTGCTGATTCATAACGCCAGCCAGCATGCGCGGCTACGGAATGGAGGCGAAGCCGCAATGCAGCCGGCGTCGCGTGCCTGGCCTTGTTATGCATTTGGGAGCCTTCCGCCATTCCCGTCGGCCTCTTCCAAAAGCTCTTTTACCCTAATAATTTCGGTGACGATGGGTTCCATTTCGTGGTCAATGTCTAGAAGACGAAAAACACCAACGTCAGTGAAGAAAGCACGAAATAGATGACCTGGCACACCATCATCGGTTGGTTTTGGACCAACATACTCTGGAATTACGACTCCTACGATACCTTCCGATAGATAGCGATCAAGGCGCTCGTCAAAGTGTTCAATAGCGTTCCTGAGATCACGTGAATAAAGAGGATTTTCTTCATCGATATTTAACGAACCACGTAGATGAGCGCCACGTTCCCCGTGCCCTTTTCGGACTGGCCAGAAATAGCGCGATAATGCTGCTCCATGAACAATAATATTCTGAAGGTCATTTAGTATGGCTTGAGTAAGGGACCGCTCGAGACCATCTTCCATTGCGTTTTCTGGAAGATTATCAAAGGCACGAGAAATGCGTACGATTGAGCGAAAAGCCGACTGAGCATTGAACAACATGCCATGGATATAGAAAGCCTCATAAGGTGGCCAGATCCGGCCGTCTACCACTGCCATCAATGTTCCCCTTGTGCAAAACGCTGAGCTAAGCGGCGCCCTGACAAGGGCGTCCGGTGGACCGCCGATAGGCCGGGAACAGACTTAAGCGACTGGTTATGAGTCGCTGTGATTGCGCCAACCTTTTGATTTTACTATATTGCATTCCGCACCTCGGTGCCATATTCCCCTAAAAAAGGGGACTCAACTAAGGAGGTACATTTTGGCCAAATTTTTGAGATCCCCATCATTGAACCAGACGGAGCGAGGTTTGGCTTGTAGCTGATGGGGAGTACTGACGTAAGGGAGTAGCTGGTGGATCTACGCGGCGGAAGGAAACCGGCTCAACATGCATTGACGAATGTGTGCTGACTACCGGCGGAAACAACCCGCGGTGAATTCAGTTGCCAGACTAGATTGCTACAAGTAAACGCCTACCTTCACCGGTGTATGAATACTAATTCGAGGTCTAGTCGCCCCTTACTCTATTTCCGGCTCCATCAATCAACTCATAACGCCTGCGTAAACGGCGGTTTTTGCGCAGCGAAGCGGAGCAAAAGCCGTCCGGTGGAGGGCCTTCAGGCCCGGAACGTATTTGACGCACTTGTTAGCTGGGGGTATCGATGAAGACCAATCCCTGGCTAACAGCTCGACGGCATACTCCGCTGCCCTGGCACCGCAATACGCTGATGCACTTTTACCAAATCACCGCCGTTGATGCGCTGAATGAACCTGAACATCAAAGTAGCAGAGCGCGACCGAATTTTCGGTGGACTGCCCCACAAGGTGAACACCTAGAATCGTTTCAATACCGGTGACAGACCGAACTACCAAACAGCACGCGGACTATGCCGGCCAAGGCGCTTAGCCACCCAAAAGACCGAAGCACTACCAGCTAACGCCGCTCAGCACGCGCGGCTACGAAATGGAGGCGAAGCCGCAATGTAGTAGACGTCGCCGTGACTGGCCTTGTTAGATGATTTTCACTTGAAAGCAAGATTACCGCCTTTACCCTTGTGCTACTCATCCGCAAGAAATGGGTTGTTCTTTGGTTCGCGGCCCTTATGACGCAAACAGGCAGACCGAAGTATTTCCGCCTTTGTTTCGTTGGTGACATCGGTAAGGCTATTCAAGTAATCGACGGCTTGGCCTTTTCTCTTCCAGGCCGCCAATGCACCTTCAATGTATTGATTCTTAAGGACTGAATCATTATGTGCGTTTGCGCTCTCAACCGCTTTAGAAAGCTCCGCAATTTGTTTTGAGGCTTCCACTTCTTGGCTTTGCAGACTCTTCAAATAGTATCGATGCGTCATGAACCATGAAAAGAGCGCAGACAGTGCGACTAACAACAAATCGTATAGTGTCGGGTTCATCTTTCACCTAACGCTGAGCTTAGCGGCGACCTTGTAATGGAGGCGAAGCCGCAATGAAAAGGGCGTCCGGCGGCCAACGGCCGCGTACTACAGCGACTTGTTAACAGATGCCCAGCTTCCCAATAAGGTCACCGAATCCCCAGATCAATGTACCGCAAATAGATACGGCAATACCGATGAGGACTTTGTTGCCCGTTTTTCTTGATGTCTCGTCGGTTATCCGAGACTTCCCATGTTCATCTCTGCTGGCAAAGCCGAACGCTGATGCGTGAGATAAATACACCCCTTGATCAAATACGGGCGAGCTTACGAGGAGTAGCCCAGCAACAGTGATCACTGAACCAAACCGTGAGAACCAAGTCCAGTCACAACCTCGCTGTGAAAGGTAAATACCGATCAATGCTGAAGTGGTAGCTAGGATCAGGACAAAAACTGAACTGCCGAATGGCTTTATAAACCTGTCCAGCACATGAACGTCATGGTGACTGATGCCCAAATCTACTCCCTACTGTTAACGCAGAGCTTTGCGGCAATTTTGGAGCCGCGAAGCGGTGGAAAAATTGTCCGCCAACAGCGTCTTGTTAGGCATTGTTCGGCTCACATAAATCGTGTTCTTTGAATAAAATAGCCAACTTTTCGAAAGATACCTGATAGCTGACATCGCCGTTATCCAACAGCGCTCGGACATTATCTATGAAGTCCCATAACACTCGCCTCCAGCTAAAAGAGCTGTGATTCAATGAATCCTGAAGAATCAGCGTAGAGGTCAAAATAGTGTTCGAGATTACCGTGATCTGCGAGGGAAACGTAGGCGATGGCTGAAGCTTTGTAATGGTGTAAAAGTCTTGCTCACCATCATTGGCCATAGGATGGACGTGACTTGAGGCATAGTCGTAGCCGTATTTGTAAAGAAATTCCATTCCCATGTCTTTAGCGACATCTTCCGCCCTCGGGCGCCGCCACTTAGGCTTGTTTTTTTCGAGAGCTTTGATGCGTGCCTTTTTCTCCTCACTAATTTCATATACCCAGCCGACAGCCTGATCCTTGAAGAGGGCATCGCTTTTTACACGGTTTTGGCTCTTGAATTGTTCGAAAAACGACCAGTCATCGAAAGCTTGAAAGTCGTCATTCACTCCGAGGCTGTGTAAATGAAACATTCTATCGACCAAGGCTCGATGTATAACCCAGGAATTTTGAGTGTCACCGTTATCCCAAAGAGAAAAAACGCTTTTAAGCGTCATGGCTGAGCGGGCAACGAAGTTCCTGATAATTACATTCTTAGTGTCACAGTCGTGTTTGGCGAATGAGAAAAGCACCATTCCACTGACCGCATAGAGTGCATCTGCGGCAGCTCGGTACACCTCAATGGTTTGATACTGCTTCTCAGCCATGCTTTTGCCTAACGCCAGCAATAAACGGCGCCCTGACAAGGGCGTCCGGTGGAGGCCGAAGGCCGGAACGAATTTAATTGCCTTGTTAAGCGCTGCACTACAAGCCACGCTCAATGGCCTGCTTTACCACCGGAGCCACGGTTTCCGGCGTGATTCCACGATCGCTGCAATACTTGGTCTGCAGCCAGACAGATAAAGGCTTCTGGCCTTTACTCGCATTGCAACCGCAGCAGCAAAGGGCAATATTTTCCCGAGTAATGATGCTGGCATCGTTGATGATGTGCTCCCAACTAGCCGCAGACTTTCTCGATACTTTCACAGAGGTAAACTCATTGCCGCAATAGACGCATACCGTATCGCGCGCTCGGATCTCTTTTTCGAGCCAGTCCGGAATGTTCCAATTATTTGCCATTGCTCGTGCTTACCTTTTACCGCTTAACGCGAAGCTAAGCGGCGCCCTGACAAGGGCGTCCGGTGGACGGCCGTCAGGCCGGGAACAGACTTAAGCGACTTGTTATAAGCCAAAGTGCACCCCTAGAGAGTTGGCTGCCACGAACGCGCCAACACCAAAAAGACCATAGGACGAGAGCACAACAACTATATTGAAACAATTTATCGAATGGCCAACTTTCACCCAATCACTAGAGAAAGCTAGTTGTGACAAATAGGTCGTGCCTGCAGCCAACGCCGCGCAGAGCACGCCTAAGCAGAAAATGAAAATTGAAGTTGTAAGGCTGCCCGCGACAACTTCCGAAGTTTGCGTTTCCCAAATTTTTCCAGTGAAAGCTAGCAACGCAACAGCTGCGCCACCGTTTACCACCATGCTTGATCTAAGAGCGGACTGCCCAGTAGTGATGACTGACCGAAACATTGCTAATGAGTGTGCAGTTTGATTATTGGCGTACGCAATATTTCGGTCGTTCGCTGCGTTGAACTTGGCCAGCTCGGCTTCCTGGTTTAGCGACTTGTAATATGTATCGTTCTCGACGTCTTTATCAAAAAGCTTGAGGTAGTTTTCCATAGCCTCAATGGAGACGGTGGAATGGCCCTGCTCCTTTGTTTGGCTCAGTGCGAGCCGTATTTCTTTAAGAACTTCACTTGCTTTCATCTAGCACCATGTTCAATTGGCTTATAACGCTCAGCTTAGCGGCGCCTTTGTAATGAAGGCGAAGCCGCAATGAAAAAGGCGTCCGGCGGCCATCGGCCGCGTACTACAGCGACTAGTTAGAAGCCGGTTCACCCGATGGTTTTCGATCCG
>NZ_SWKM01000016.1 GCF_005871205.1 Marinobacter alexandrii
TGCTGCGTGGTACCAAGCGTGACGACGTTGAGCGTGGTCAGGTTCTGTGTAAGCCGGGTAGCATCAAGCCGCACACCAAGTTCGAGTGCGAAGTGTACGTACTGAGCAAAGATGAAGGCGGTCGTCACACTCCGTTCTTCAAGGGCTACCGTCCTCAGTTCTACTTCCGTACCACCGACGTAACTGGTTCCTGTGAACTGCCGGAAGGCGTGGAAATGGTTATGCCGGGTGACAACGTGAAGATGAGTGTTACCCTGATCGCTCCGATCGCCATGGAAGATGGCCTGCGCTTCGCGATTCGCGAAGGTGGTCGTACCGTTGGTGCCGGCGTGGTCGCCAAGATCATCGAGTAAGTCGCTCGTGTGATCAGGAAAAAGGGGCTGAACTATTCAGCCCCTTTTTCTGTTTCAGTCGCGATGCTTGTGCCCGACCCGGTCAAACAGGAAGCCTGTTGACAGGGTTGGGTATTATGCATACAATGCGGCTCCTTTTTTTGAAGGTCGGCTAACAAGTAGCTGCTACGAGTGGAGTTTGGTGCATCATGCAAAGCCAAAAAATTCGAATCCGGTTGAAGGCGTTTGATTATCGCCTGATCGACCAGTCTACACAGGAGATCGTCGATACCGCGAAGCGGACCGGCGCTCAAGTGCGTGGACCTATCCCTCTGCCGACGCGGAAGGAAAAGTACACCATTCTGGTTTCTCCGCACGTCAACAAAGACGCGCGCGACCAGTATGAAATTCGTACGCATAAGCGTTTGCTCGACATCGTTGAGCCGACGGAAAAGACAGTAGATGCTTTGATGAAGTTGGACCTGGCAGCAGGTGTAGACGTTCAGATCAGCCTCGGCTAATACCGCCAGGTATTAGTCTGTGTAACTGTCATAAGGCCATAGAGGGTGCGAGCCCCGTACACTTAAGAGGTGAAACATGGCAATTGGTGTTGTCGGTCGTAAGGCCGGTATGACCCGTATTTTTACGGAAGATGGGCAGGCATTGCCCGTAACGGTAATCGAGGTTGAGCCCAACCGGATTACCCAACTTAAAACTCTTGAAAGCGATGGCTATCGTGCCGTTCAGGTCACTGTAGGCACCCGTCGTTCCTCACGTGTAACCAAGAGTGAAGCTGGCCACTATGCTAAGGCGGGCGTTGAAGCCGGTCGTGGTATGTGGGAATTCCGTCTGTCTGAAGGTGAGGGTGAAGACCTGGCCGCCGGCGGCGAGATCACAGCTTCAATCTTTGAAGACGGTCAGGTGGTTGATGCCATCGGTCGGTCCAAAGGTAAGGGTTTTCAGGGCGGCGTAAAGCGTTGGAACTTCTCCATGCAGGACGCTACCCACGGTAACTCCCTCTCTCACCGTGCTCCGGGCTCCATTGGTCAGAACCAGACTCCGGGTAAGGTATTCAAAGGCAAGAAGATGGCGGGCCAGATGGGTAACGCGCAGGTAACTGTGCAGAACCTGAAAATTGTCCGTGTCGACGCCGAGCGCAACCTGCTGCTGGTGAGTGGTGCCGTACCTGGTGCTACTGGCGGCGACGTTGTCATCAAGCCTGCAGTTAAAGCCTGAGGAGCGGTGCGATGGAATTGACTATTACAGGTAGCGGCAAGGGAATTTCTGTTTCCGACGCTGCATTTGCCAAAGATTTTAACGAGTCGCTGGTGCACCAGGTTGTTACTGCTTATATGGCAGCTGGCCGCCAAGGTACCAAGGCTCAAAAGACGCGTTCTGAAGTCAGCGGTGGTGGTAAGAAGCCATGGCGTCAGAAGGGCACTGGTCGTGCCCGTGCCGGTACTATCCGCAGCCCAATCTGGCGCGCCGGTGGTGTTACCTTTGCTGCCAAGCCTCGCGGTTTTGAGCAGAAGGTAAACCGGAAGATGTACCGCGCAGCAATGCGTTCTATTTTTTCTGAGCTGGTTCGCCAAGAGCGTCTGGTAGTTGTCGATGAATTGAGTGTCGACAGCCCGAAGACCAAGGCATTCACCGCTAAGCTGAAGGATCTCGGTGTAAGCAATGCGCTGATCCTGTCTGAAAGCGTTGAGCAGAACCTGCACCTTGCTTCACGCAACATCCCGCACGTTGATGTTCGTGATATCGCAGGTCTTGATCCGGTTAGCCTGGTTGCTCACGACAGCGTCGTGATCACTGTGCCTGCTCTGAAGAAGATCGAGGAGATGCTGGGATGAATCAGGAGCGTATTTACAAGGTCCTGCTTGGACCGCACGTATCTGAGAAAGCTTCTCTGGTGGCCGAGCACGGCCAGGTAGTGTTTCGGGTAGCCCCGGACGCGACCAAGCCCGAGATCAAGAAAGCCGTTGAGCAACTGTTCAACGTCACCGTCGAAGGTGTTCAGGTTCTGAACCGTAAGGGTAAGCTTAAGCGTACTATCCGCGGGTTCGGCAAGCGTAATGACATTCGTAAGGCTTACGTAAAGCTGGCTGAAGGTCAGGACATCGATTTTCTGGATGTGGAATAAGGTAAAGGGGTCGTAATATGCCGATCGTCAAAACCAAACCAACATCTGCCGGACGCCGTCACGTTGTAAAGCTTTACAACCCGGATCTGCACACAGGGCGCCCTTACGAGCCGTTGGTAGAAAGAAAGAATAAGACGGGTGGACGTAATAATGCGGGTCGCATTACCACGCGTCACACCGGTGGTGGTCACAAGAAGCACTACCGCGTAATTGATTTTAAGCGGACCAAAGATGGTATCCCGGCGGTCATTGAGCGCCTGGAATACGATCCTAACCGCTCTGCGCACATTGCACTGGTTAAGTACGCCGATGGCGAGCGTCGTTACATCATCGCTCCCAAAGGTATGCAGATCGGTGATCCTGTGCGCTCCGGTATCGACGCGCCGATTAAAGTGGGTAGCACGTTGCCGCTCCGGAATATTCCGGTCGGTTCCGTAATCCACTGCGTTGAACTCAAGCCTGGCAAAGGTGCTCAGCTGGCTCGCTCTGCGGGCGCATCCGTACAGCTGGTAGCGCGTGAAGGTGCATATGCCACCATCCGCCTGCGCTCAGGTGAAATGCGAAAGGTGCTTGTAGATTGCCGCGCAACGTTGGGTGAAGTATCCAACAGCGAGCACAGTCTCAAGCAGCTTGGTAAAGCGGGTGCATCACGTTGGCGCGGCAAACGCCCAACAGTACGTGGTGTTGCTATGAACCCAGTTGACCACCCGCATGGTGGTGGTGAAGGGCGTACCTCTGGCGGACGTCACCCGGTTACTCCGTGGGGTGTTCCGACCAAAGGGCATAAGACTCGTAAGAACAAGCGTACTGATAAAATGATAGTACGTCGTCGTTCGGCCAAGTAAACGACTACATAGAGGTAATTGCTGTGCCACGTTCTTTAAAGAAAGGTCCTTTTATAGACCTGCATCTGTTGAAGAAGGTCGAGGCAGCTCTGGAAGCTAACGACAAGCGACCGATCAAGACCTGGTCGCGCCGGTCGACAGTATTTCCGGAGATGGTAGGCCTGACCATTGCAGTCCACAACGGCAAGCAGCACGTGCCGGTTTATGTCACCGAAGATATGGTTGGACATAAGCTGGGTGAGTTCGCGGCAACGCGTACTTATCGTGGTCATGCGGCCGACAAGAAAGCTAAACGCTGATTGTGAGGGAATAGAAATGGAAGTAGCAGCCAAGTATAAGGGCGCTAACCTCTCAGCTCAGAAAGCACGTCTTGTCGCTGACCAAGTACGCGGCAAGGCGGTTGAGGATGCCCTGAACATTCTGACTTTCAGCCCAAAGAAGGCGGCGGTCGTACTCAAGAAAGCTCTTGAGTCTGCCATCGCTAACGCTGAGCACAACGAAGGTCTGGACGTTGACGAACTGCGGGTTTCCACCGTCATGGTGGATGAGGGTCCGACGCTCAAGCGAATCAAAGCTCGAGCCAAGGGGCGCGCTGACCGGATTTTCAAGCGCACCTGCCATATCACCGTCAAGGTCGCCGACAAGTAGGAGATGCTCAGATGGGTCATAAAGTAAATCCAACCGGCATTCGCCTGGGTGTGATCAAAGAGCACAACTCAGTCTGGTATGCCGACAAAAAGGAATACTCACAAAACCTGCTGAATGACATTCAGGTTCGTGAATTCCTCGACAAGCGTCTGGTTAAGGCGTCTGTCAGCAAGATTGTGATCGAGCGCCCTGCTCAGAACGCCCGTATCACGATCCATACTGCCCGTCCCGGTATTGTTATCGGTAAGAAGGGTGAAGATGTTGATCGTCTGCGTCGCGAAGTCAGCGACATGATGGGTGTGCCTGTGCACATCAACATCGAAGAAGTCCGCAAACCGGACCTGGATGCCCGCCTGGTAGCACAAAACGTTGCCGGTCAGCTGGAGCGTCGCGTGATGTTCCGTCGTGCTATGAAGCGCGCGGTACAGAACGCCATGCGTCAAGGCGCCAAGGGTATCAAGATCCAGGTAGGTGGTCGTCTCGGGGGTGCTGAAATTGCGCGTTCCGAGTGGTATCGCGAAGGTCGTGTACCTCTGCACACGCTGCGTGCAGATATTGATTACGCAACCTACGAAGCGCATACCACTTACGGCGTAATCGGCGTCAAGGTATGGATCTTCAAAGGTGAGATTCTTGGTGGTATGGAGCAGGTCCGTGCTGACAAGAAAGCCTCTGGGAAGAAAGGTTCTAAGTAAAGGGGCACTCTTATGCTGCAACCAAAACGCACCAAATTTCGCAAGGTAATGAAAGGCCGTAACACCGGTCTTGCTCACCGCGCTAACAAGGTGAGCTTCGGTGAATACGGATTGAAAGCTACCAGTCGTGGGCGTATAACTGCGCGCCAGATTGAGGCAGCGCGTCGTACCATGACTCGCCGCATTAAGCGTGGCGGGAAGATCTGGATCCGGGTATTCCCGGACAAGCCGATCACCGGTAAGCCGCTGGAAGTACGAATGGGTAAAGGTAAGGGTTCTGTCGAGTATTGGGTCGCTGAAATTCAGCCAGGCCGCATGCTCTACGAGATGGAAGGTGTATCTGAGGAAATCGCTCGTGATGCCTTCACTCTCGCTGCGGCCAAACTGCCGGTACAGACCACCTTTGTAACGAGGACGGTGATGTGATGAAAGCAACAGAGCTGCGTGAAAAGTCAGTCGAGGAGCTGAACAAAGAGCTGATCGACCTCCTGAAGGAGCAGTTCAACCTGCGCATGCGTAAGGCGACAGGTCAGCTGAATCAGTCTCACCTTCTCGGCAAGGTGAAGCGTGAGATCGCTCGCGTGAAAACAGTATTGAATGAAAAGGCAGGACAGTGACATGACTGAAGCTACCCAAACTGCCAGAACTCTGAGCGGCAAGGTCGTGAGCAACAAGATGGAGAAATCCATCGTCGTTCTGGTCGAGCGTCAGGTTAAGCACCCTCTGTACGGTAAGTACATGAAGCGCTCTACCAAGATCCACGCTCACGATGAGAGCAATCAGTGCAACGTTGGTGACACTGTGACCATCCAGGAAACCCGTCCGGTCTCTAAGACCAAGAGCTGGGCCCTGGTGGAAGTTACCGAACGTGCATCCAAGGTGTAACGCCGGAGAACAACCATGATTCAGACTCAAACAATGCTTGAAGTCGCGGATAACAGCGGTGCGCGTCAGGTGATGTGCATCAAGGTCCTGGGCGGTTCACATCGGCGTTATGCCAGCGTAGGGGATATCATCAAGGTGACCGTTAAGGAAGCCATCCCCCGCGGTAAAGTGAAGAAAGGCCAGGTCCTGAAAGCTGTGGTGGTGCGCACTCGTAAGGGTGTTCGCCGTCCGGACGGTTCGCTGATCCGTTTCGACGGAAACGCGGCGGTACTTCTGAACCCTCAGGACGCTCCTATTGGTACCCGTATCTTCGGACCGGTTACCCGTGAACTGCGTAATGAGAAGTTCATGAAAATTATTTCACTGGCACCCGAAGTACTTTAAAGGACCAGAGGCCGGTTATGAAAAAGATCAAACGAGATGACGAAGTAATCGTCACCACGGGGAAAGATAAAGGCAAACGTGGTAAAGTCCTGAAAGTTCAGGACGATGGTCGAGTGCTTGTTTCTGGGATCAACATGATCAAGAAGCACACCAAACCTAACCCGATGCTGGGCACCCCAGGTGGCATCGTCGAAAAAGAAGCACCTATCCAGGCTTCCAACGTGGCTATTTTTAATCCGCAGACCGGCAAAGCCGATCGTGTAGGCTTCCAGACCAAGGAAGACGGCGCTAAAGTGCGGATCTTCAAGTCCACGAACGAAGCTGTCGATAACCAGTAAGCGGTGGTGGTTACGATGCTTAACATGAAAGAGCAGTACAGTAAGGAAGTGGTACCCGCCCTGCAGAAAGAGTTCAGCTACAAGAACATCATGCAGGTGCCGCGTATCGAAAAGATCACCCTTAACATGGGTGTCGGCGAAGCGGTTGGTGACAAGAAGCTGATTGAGAATGCCGTGGCGGATCTAGAGCGCCTGGCAGGTCAAAAGGTTGTTGTTACCAAGGCACGTAAATCCGTTGCGGGTTTCAAAATCCGTGAAGGTTGGCCGATCGGTTGCAAGGTTACTCTGCGCGGCGAGCGTATGTGGGACTTCTTTGATCGCCTGGTTCACATTGCGGTACCCCGCATTCGTGACTTCCGTGGTCTGAATCCCAAGTCGTTCGACGGTCGCGGTAACTACAGCATGGGCGTGCGTGAGCAGATCATTTTCCCAGAGATCGAGTACGACAAGGTCGACAAGATCCGTGGTCTGGACATCACCATTACCACTACTGCCGGTACCGACGATGAAGGTCGTGAACTGCTGAAAGCCTTCGGCTTTCCGTTCAAGAAATAAAGGAACGAGTGTAATGGCTAAGGTTTCCATGAAAAACCGTGAGCAAAAGCGCGAACAAACCGTTGCGAAGTATGCAGCGAAGCGTGCTGAGCTCAAGGCGATTATCAAGAACCCGAATACCAGCGATGATGACCGTTGGGATGCACAGATGAAGCTGCAACAGCTTCCTCGCGATGCAAGCCCCTCGCGTCTTCGGAATCGTTGCCAGGTGACTGGTCGCCCCCACGGCGTTCTCCGCAAGTTCGAGCTTTCACGGATTAAACTCCGTGAATACGGCATGCGCGGTGACGTTCCGGGCCTGACCAAGGCAAGCTGGTAAGATAGGCATCCTGACTTCGGTCAGGTGCCTGTTGGTAAGCGGTGCGGCACGCCGCTGCACAACTAAAAAGATCAGGAGCCTCATACCAATGAGTATGCAAGACACGCTTGCGGATATGTTTACCCGTATCCGTAATGCACAGATGGCGTCTAAGACAGATGTTACGATGCCATCTTCAAAAATGAAGATCTCCGTAGCCCAGGTCCTTAAGGACGAAGGTTACGTGGAAGACTTTTCCGTTTCAGCCGACGCGAAGCCCGAGCTGACGATCACTCTGAAATATTTCGGCGGCAAGCCGGTTATCGAAGAGATCAAGCGGGTCAGCCGTCCGAGTCTGCGCCAGTACAACGGCGCTGGGGAACTGCCGAAAGTATCCGGTGGTTTGGGAGTCGCGATTGTCTCAACGTCCAAGGGCGTTATGACAGACCGCGCCGCACGAGCTGCTGGCGTGGGTGGCGAAGTCATCTGCACCGTATTCTAGGAGATACACATGTCCAGGGTTGCCAATAATCCTGTCGTGCTGCCTTCCGGTGTTGAGGTTAAGCTGAACGGACAGGAAATTAGTGTGAAGGGCTCCAAGGGAGCGCTTCAAATCACCATTCACCAAGCGGTCGAAGTAACGCAGGACGAAAACGTACTGCGCTTTGTTGCCCGTGATGGTGCTAAACAGTCCCGCGCTCTTGCTGGTACTACTCGTGCACTGGTCAACAACATGGTGACTGGTGTATCCACAGGCTTTGAGCGCAAGCTCCAGCTGACGGGCGTAGGTTACCGTGCCCAGGCGCAAGGTAAGAAGCTCAATCTGACACTGGGTTTTTCACACCCGGTTGAATATGAGCTGCCCGAGGGGATTACCGCAGAAACTCCGTCCAATACGGAAGTAGTTATCCGCGGTATCGACAAGCAACAGGTTGGCCAGGTCGCTGCTGATGTCCGCGCGTTCCGTCCGCCCGAGCCTTATAAGGGTAAGGGTGTTCGTTATGCGGATGAGCAGGTCAGACGCAAAGAAGCCAAGAAGAAATAAGGCGGGACTATGAGCGCGAATAACGAAAGATTGCGTCGCGCACGCAAAGTGCGCATGAAGATCCGTGAGCTGGGTACCAATCGCCTGTGCGTTCATCGCACACCGCGTCACATGTACGCCCAGGTTACGACTGCAGATGGCAGCAAGGTGCTGGCTTCTGCCTCCACGTTGGATAAGGAACTGCGCCAGGGTGCAACCGGTAACGTGGACGCTGCCAAGAAGGTTGGTCAGCTAATCGCTGAGCGTGCCAAGGCAGCAGGTGTTGAGCAGGTCGCTTTTGACCGCTCCGGTTACCGTTATCACGGCCGTATTCAGGCTCTGGCCGACGCAGCCCGTGAAGCTGGCTTGCAATTCTAAGAGGTGGAGAAGATGAGCGTTAACGAACAGAAGGCGCCTGAGCTCCAGGAAAAGCTGGTTCAGGTCAATCGTGTCGCCAAGGTAGTAAAAGGTGGCCGTATTTTCGCCTTCACCGCACTGACTGTAGTGGGTGATGGTAAAGGTCGCGTTGGTTTTGGTCGTGGCAAGGCGCGTGAAGTGCCGGTCGCTATCCAGAAGGCTATGGAAGCTGCGCGTAAAAACATGGTTGATGTCCCGCTGGACGGTACTACTCTGCAGTACGCGGTGAAGGCACAGCATGGCGGCTCTAAAGTCTACATGCAGCCGGCTTCCGAAGGTACCGGCATCATCGCCGGCGGCGCGATGCGCGCTGTACTGGAAGTGGCAGGTGTTCAGAACGTACTGTCCAAGTGTTACGGGTCTACCAACCCGGTCAACGTGGTACGTTCCACCATCAAGGGTCTCCAGGCAACGCAAGCGCCTGAAGATATCGCAGCCAAGCGCGGTAAGACCGTGGAAGAGATTCTGGGTTGAAGTCATGGCGAACGCAAAAACGATCAAAGTAACTCTGACCCGCAGCCCAATCGGCTGCCAGCCTAAGCACAAAGCATGTGTGAAGGGCCTGGGTCTTCGTAAAATCGGTCACACCGTGGAACTGGAAGACACAGCTTCCATCCGCGGCATGATCAACCGGGTAAATTACCTGGTTCGGGTTGAGGAGAACTAAGATGCGTCTGAACGAACTTAGTCCGGAACCCGGTTCACGTCAGGCTCCTAAGCGAGTCGGTCGTGGTATCGGTAGCGGTCTCGGTAAAACCGGTGGTCGCGGTCACAAGGGTCTGAAGGCCCGTTCAGGTGGCAGCGTAGCTCCTGGTTTCGAGGGTGGTCAGCAGCCTCTGGCTCGTCGTCTGCCGAAGTTTGGTTTTACCTCTCGTCAGCAGCGTTACGTTGCCGAAATTCGCCTGAATGAACTGGCGAAGGTCGAAGGCGATGTGGTCGACCTGGAAGCTCTTAAGAAGGCAGATATCATTCGTGAAGAAATTCGCGAAGCCAAGGTTATCCTGTCCGGCGAACTGAGCCGTGCAGTAACCGTTAAGGGCCTGCGGGTAACCAAAGGCGCACGCGAGGCAATTGCCGCCGCGGGTGGTAAAGTCGAAGACTAAGGCGAGTCGAGGACTAAATGGCCAAGACAGCATCATTGCCTGCGGGCGCGGGTAAGGGACTGGCAGAGCTGCGATCGCGGCTCTGGTTTGTCTTCCTGGCATTGTTGGTGTACCGGATCGGTGCCCATATTCCGGTGCCGGGGATCAACCCCGACCGTTTGGCGGCACTGTTTGAACAGAATCAGGGCACAATCCTGAGCATGTTCAACATGTTTTCTGGTGGTGCGCTTGAGCGCATGAGTATCTTCGCTCTCGGTATCATGCCGTACATCTCGGCTTCGATTATCATGCAGCTCATGACTGCGGTTAGCCCGCAGCTTGAGCAGCTGAAGAAAGAAGGTGAGGCTGGTCGTCGCAAGATCAGTCAATACACGCGGTATGGTACGGTTATCCTCGCCCTGGTTCAGGGCGCTGGTATTTCTGTCGGTCTGGCATCACAAGGCGTGACCTTTAACGACAGCTTCAGCTTCCACTTTGTGGCAGTTGTTTCCTTCGTGAGTGGTGCAGTCTTCATGATGTGGCTGGGTGAGCAGATCACTGAGCGCGGCGTTGGCAACGGGATTTCCCTGCTGATTTTCGCGGGCATTGTGGCCGGCTTGCCTGGCGCCATTGGTCAGACTCTTGAGCAAGCCAGAAATGGCGAGATGAGTCTCCTGGTGGTACTGGGAATTGGTGTCCTCGCGGTAGCCGTCATCGGCTTCGTGGTGTTCATGGAGCGTGGTCAGCGTCGTCTGACCATCAACTACGCCAAGCGTCAGCAGGGTCGCCGTGTGTTTGCACAGCAATCCAGCCATCTGCCACTTAAGGTGAACATGGCCGGGGTTATTCCGCCGATCTTTGCTTCATCCATTCTGCTGTTCCCGGCGTCGATCGGGCAGTGGTTTGGCCAGGGCGAGGGCATGGAGTGGCTCAGCGATGTTTCTCAGGCATTGGCGCCCAGCCAGCCGTTGTATATCATCCTGTTCGCAGCAGCAGTTGTGTTCTTCTGCTTCTTCTACACAGCGTTGATGTACAATCCGAAAGAAGTTGCGGATAACCTCAAGCGCTCTGGAGCGTTTATTCCGGGCATTCGTCCGGGCGATCAGACAGCCAAGTACATCGATGGTGTGCTGACTCGCCTAACGCTGTTCGGTGCAATGTACATTGCAGCAGTGTCCCTGTTCCCACAGTTTCTGATGGTGGCCGGGAATGTACCGTTCTATCTGGGCGGCACCTCACTGCTGATTGTGGTAGTCGTGGTGATGGATTTCATGGCGCAGGTACAGTCACACCTGATGTCTCATCAGTATGAATCGCTGATGAAGAAGTCCAATCTCAAGGGCTATGGTCGGAACGGCTAAGCTGTTCCCCTTGAAAACTGGAGTCGACAATGAAAGTACGCGCTTCGGTAAAGAAAATTTGCCGTAACTGCAAAGTAATTCGTCGCAATGGCTCAGTACGAGTCATTTGCTCGGAGCCTCGCCACAAGCAGCGTCAGGGTTAATCCTTCGGGACAAAACCTGATAACGCAAAGGGGTTCGGAATACTGGCGCTTGACTTCGACAGGAGTCAGGCGCTATTATTTCGCGCCCTTTTTGTGGCGGAAAATTCACACAGCAAAGCTTTGAACGCGGAGTAATTTGGATGGCACGTATAGCCGGTGTCAATATACCCGATAACAAACATGCTGTTATCTCGCTGACATACATCTTTGGTGTTGGCAAGACAACAGCCCAGAAGCTTTGCGATGCAACCGGCGTTAAGCCGGACGTCAAGGTCAAAGACCTAAGCGACGAGCAGCTTGAATCACTTCGTACCGAAGTGGGCAAGGTGTCTGTCGAAGGCGATCTGCGTCGTGAAGTACAGATGAACATCAAGCGTTTGAAGGATCTCGGATGTCACCGTGGTCTGCGTCATCGTCATGGCCTTCCGGTCCGTGGCCAGCGCACCAAGACCAACGCTCGCACCCGTAAAGGTCCACGCAAACCTATTCGTAAGTAACAGGTAGGCAAACATGGCAAAGCCAGGTACACGTACCCGTAAAAAGGTGAAAAAGACGGTTGTTGATGGCGTCGCGCACATTCACGCGTCCTTCAACAACACTATCGTGACCATTTCTGACCGTCAGGGCAACGTCCTGTCCTGGGCTACCTCTGGTGGTTCCGGTTTCCGTGGGTCACGCAAGAGTACACCTTTTGCTGCGCAGGTAGCAGCTGAAAGAGCCGGTAACGCGGCTGCTGAATACGGCCTTAAAAACCTGGACGTAGAGGTTAAGGGTCCTGGGCCCGGACGTGAATCTGCAGTTCGTGCGCTGAACGCGTGCGGCTACAAGATCACTAACATCACTGATGTGACGCCGATTCCCCATAACGGTTGTCGTCCGCCCAAAAAGCGCCGCGTCTAACACAGGAGACAGTGAATTATGGCTCGTTACATAGGCCCGAAGTGCAAGCTGTCTCGTCGTGAAGGGACAGATCTTTTTCTAAAGAGCGGTGTTCGCGCGCTCGATTCCAAGTGCAACATCGAGACTCCGCCGGGTATGCACGGCGCGCGTCGCGGTCGTCTGTCCGAGTACGGCGTTCAGCTTCGTGAAAAACAGAAAGTTCGTCGTATCTACGGCGTACTCGAGAAGCAGTTCCGTAATTACTACAAAGAGGCAGCCCGAATCAAAGGTGCAACCGGTGAAAACCTGCTGCAGCTTCTGGAAGGCCGTCTGGATAACGTTGTATACCGCATGGGCTTTGGTTCTACCCGTGCTGAATCCCGTCAGCTCGTTTCTCACAAAGCGATCCTGGTGAACGACAAGGTAGTGAACATTGCTTCCTACCAGGTCAAGCCGGGCGACGTTGTGAGCGTGCGTGAAAAGGCCAAGAACCAGCTTCGCGTAAAAGGCGCGCTGGATCTGTCTGCAAGCCGTGCACCGGTGAGCTGGGTAGAGGTCGACGCCAACAAGATGTCCGGCGTTTACAAGTCAGTACCTGAGCGTACTGAACTGCCGGCCGACATCAACGAGAACCTCATCGTCGAGCTTTACTCTAAGTAAAGCCCAGTTAGCAACGATAGCAGATAGGGGCGTCTATGCAGCGTTCAGTACATGAGTTATTGACACCTCGTACCATTGACGTGAAAGAATCCGGCGCCACGCGTGCCAAGGTGACGCTCGAGCCTCTGGAAAGAGGCTTTGGGCACACTCTGGGCAGCGCGCTGCGCCGCATTCTCTTGTCCTCGATGCCGGGCTGCGCTGTAACTGAAGCGCAGATCGATGGCGTCTTGCACGAGTACAGCGCCATTGAGGGTGTCCAGGAAGACGTCATCGAGATTCTTCTGAATCTCAAGGGCGTCGCCGTGAAAATGAACGGTCGGGATGATGCTGAGCTCACGCTCAGCAAGAAAGGCCCGGGCGTTGTCACCGCCGGTGATATCAAGCTCGACCATGATGTTGAGATCGCCAACCCGGAGCACGTGATCTGTCACCTGAGTGAAAATGGTGAAGTGAACATGCGTCTCCGCGTTAATCGCGGTCGCGGCTATGAGCCGGCAGACCAGCGTGGTCTCGACGAGGACGAAACTCGCGCCATTGGACGCCTGCAGCTGGATGCAACTTTCAGCCCGGTTCGTCGTGTGGCTTACTCCGTGGAAAGTGCACGGGTAGAGCAACGGACTGATCTGGACAAGCTGGTGATTGATCTGGAGACCAATGGGACGATCGATCCGGAAGAAGCAATTCGCCGGGCCGCGACCATCCTCCAGCAGCAACTGGCGGTATTTGTCGATTTCGATCATGAAAAAGAGCCAGAGCGCGTAGAGGAAGAGGAAGAAATTGATCCGATCCTGTTGCGTCCGGTTGATGATCTGGAATTGACAGTGCGTTCAGCTAACTGCTTGAAGGCTGAGAATATTTACTACATCGGCGATCTGATCCAGCGCACTGAAGTTGAGCTGCTGAAGACGCCTAACCTTGGTAAAAAGTCGCTGACCGAGATCAAGGACGTTTTGGCGTCTCGTGGTCTTTCATTGGGCATGCGTCTTGATAACTGGCCGCCGGCTAGCCTTCGTGGCGACGACCGGGTGTTGGGCGGTTAATCGCCGATTAGTTTAAGGTAAGGAATAAGAGCAATGCGTCATCGTAAGAGTGGTCGTAAGTTCAGCAGGACCAGTGCGCATCGCAAGGCCATGTTCCGTAACATGACTGCGTCACTGGTTGAACACGAGCTGATCAAAACAACGCTGCCGAAAGCCAAAGAGCTTCGTCGAGTAGCTGAACCTTTGATCACGCTCTCAAAGAATGATTCGGTCGCGAATCGTCGTCTGGCGTTCTCTCGCCTGCGTGACGATGCAGCGGTTGCCAAGCTGTTTGACGAGCTTGGTCCCCGTTACAACGAGCGTCCGGGTGGTTACCTTCGTATCCTGAAGTGCGGTTTCCGTGCTGGCGACAATGCCCCTATGGCATTCGTAGAGCTGGTTGGTCGTCCGCTGGATATCGAAGCGGAAGAAGTGGACGAAGGCGAGGAGTAAGTTCCTCGGCTTTGGCCAATAAAAAACCGGGTTCCGAAAGGTTCCCGGTTTTTTTGTGCCTGAATGATGGGCGGGGTAGACCCGCCCGCCGATTATCGGCTCAACATCGACTTCAGGTACTTGCCGGTGTGCGAGGCCGTGTTGTTCGCCACGGCTTCCGGTGTGCCTTCTGCGATGATCTGGCCGCCGCCTGAACCGCCCTCTGGTCCCAGGTCGATTATCCAGTCCGCCGTCTTGATCACATCCAGGTTGTGCTCGATCACCACGATGGTGTTGCCGTGGTCGCGCAGCCGCTCGAGTACATGCAGCAATTGCTGGATGTCATAGAAGTGCAGGCCAGTGGTCGGCTCGTCCAGGATGTACAGGGTCTTGCCGGTGTCCCGCTTGGACAGCTCTTTCGCGAGCTTGACCCGCTGGGCTTCGCCACCTGAGAGAGTGACAGCACTTTGACCCAGGCGGATGTAGGAGAGACCGACATCCATCAGGGTCTGGAGTTTGCGGGCAAGAAACGGCACGGCGTCAAAGAATACCCGGCCCTCTTCAACGGTCATTTCCAGTACTTCATGAATGTTCTTGCCCTTGTACCGAACCTCCAAGGTTTCCCGGTTATAGCGCTTGCCTTTACAGACATCGCAGGGCACATACACGTCCGGCAGGAAGTGCATTTCCACCTTGATGACGCCGTCGCCCTGGCAGGCCTCACAGCGACCACCTTTTACGTTGAACGAGAAGCGGCCCGGTTTATAGCCCCGCGAGCGGGCTTCTTGTGTGCCGGCGAACAGTTCGCGAATTGGGGTGAACAGACCGGTGTAAGTCGCAGGGTTGGAGCGCGGTGTGCGGCCGATGGGGCTTTGGTCAATGTCGATGACCTTGTCCAGGTGGTCCAGCCCCTTGAGTGACTGGTAAGGGGCGTGGCTGAGGCTTGTGGCCTTATTCAGTTTGGCGGCCGAGACTGGATACAGGGTGCTGTTGATCAGTGTCGACTTACCGGAGCCCGATACGCCAGTGACGCAGGTCA
This sequence comes from Marinobacter alexandrii, assembly GCF_005871205.1. Taxonomy (GTDB): domain Bacteria; phylum Pseudomonadota; class Gammaproteobacteria; order Pseudomonadales; family Oleiphilaceae; genus Marinobacter; species Marinobacter alexandrii. The sequence goes on from NZ_SWKM01000016.1 coordinate 15,180, forward strand.
TGATGCCCAGGGGCAGGTTTAAGGTGACGTCCTGCAGGTTGTTGCCAGTGGCTCCGGTCAGGGTCAGCGATTTGCCGTTGCCTGTATTCCGGGTCTTGGGCACTGCAATCTCGCGGGTGCCATTCAAGTATTGTCCGGTCAGAGAATCGGGATGGTCGAGAATCTGTTGGGGTGTGCCCTGGGCAATGACTTTGCCTCCGTGGATGCCGGCACCTGGGCCGATATCAATGACGTGATCCGCCGCCCGAATAGCATCCTCGTCGTGCTCGACCACGATCACCGTGTTGCCGAGATCCCGCAGGTGGGTCAGGGTGGCCAGCAGCCGGTCATTGTCCCGCTGATGCAGGCCGATAGAGGGTTCGTCCAGAATGTACATGACGCCTACCAGGCCGGCACCGATCTGGCTGGCCAGCCGGATCCGCTGCGCCTCGCCGCCCGAGAGCGTATCGGCGCTGCGCTCCAGGGTCAGATATTCCAGGCCAACGTTGACCAGGAACTGTAGGCGCTGGCGCACTTCCTTCAGGATTTTTTCCGCTATCTCACCCTTGCGACCTGGCAGCGCCAGGTGTTCAAAGTAATGGTGGGCCTCACCGACCGGCAGCCGGGTGACCTCGGGCAGGTTCCGTTTTTCGATAAACACGTGCCGGGCACTGCGACGCAGTCGTGAACCATGGCAGGCCTTGCAGGGCTGGGTGCTCAGGTTGCGGGCCAGCTCCTCGCGCATGCTCTGGGACTCGGTCTCCCGGTAGCGGCGTTCAAGGTTGGGGAGGATGCCTTCAAACGGATGTGCCTTCTCCATGATGTGGCCACGGGAGTTGACATACCGGAACGGAATGTCCTCCTTGCCCGATCCATTCAGCAGAACGTCCTGGAATTTTTCCGGCAGGTCGATCCAGGGGGTTTCCAGATCGATGTCGTAGTGGTCTGCAACGCTGCCGAGCATCTGGAAGTAATAAACGGCCCGGCGATCCCAGCCCTTGATAGCGCCGGCAGCCAGAGTGGCTTCCGGGTGCTGAATGATCTTCTCCGGATCGAAGAACTGCTTCACGCCCAGGCCGTCACAAGTCGGGCAGGCGCCGGCAGGGTTGTTGAATGAAAAGATCCGCGGCTCGAGTTCGCTGAGGGAATAGCCGCACTGGGTGCACGCGTACCGAGCCGAAAAGGTGTGTTCTTCACCTTCACCAGTCATGGGCGCCACCAGTGCAATGCCGTCGGCCAGCTCCAACGTGGTCTCAAAACTTTCTGCCAACCGCTGTTCCAGCCCGGGTTTGACCTTGAACCGATCAACCACCACATCGATCTGGTGTTTGCGCTTCTTGTCCAGGGCCGGAATGTCGTCGATGTCGTACACGGTTCCGTCGACGCGCAGGCGGATAAAACCCTGGCTCTTCATGGTATCGATGATTTGCTGGTGTTCGCCTTTGCGATCACGAATCACCGGTGCCAGGATCATCAGCTTGCTGTCTTCCGGCATGGCCAGCACCTGATCAACCATTTGGCTGATGGTCTGGGCTTCCAGTGGCTGGTCGTGGTCTGGGCATCGGGGTTCACCAGCGCGAGCAAACAGCAGTCGCAGATAATCGTAGATTTCAGTAATGGTGCCGACGGTTGAGCGGGGGTTGTGGGATGTCGATTTCTGTTCAATGGAAATCGCCGGGGACAAGCCCTCGATGTGGTCAACGTCGGGCTTTTCCATCATCGACAAAAACTGGCGGGCGTAGGTCGACAGGGATTCCACGTACCGGCGCTGACCCTCGGCGTAGAGGGTGTCGAAGGCCAGGGACGATTTGCCGGAGCCGGACAGGCCGGTGACCACAATCAGCTTATCCCGAGGCATATCGAGGTCGATATTCTTCAGGTTGTGGGTGCGTGCCCCTTTGATCTGGATGTGGTCCATAGTACCTCGCTCAAATAAAAACGAAAATTATACCGCGTTCGAGAGGCTGCGGCGAAGAAACCGGGTGTTTAGCCACCCGGGTGGCTGTGCCGCGATTGGCTGCCTTCTGATACAATGCGCGGCCTGCGGAGGTCTGCCGCTTTTGCGCCCGTCTGCTTTTCAACCCCAGCTGAGGTAGTGCTGCAATGAACGCGCTGGAAAAACGATCGGTTTCAGCCCTGGCGTCTGTGTATGCAATGCGGATGCTCGGCCTGTTTATGGTCATGCCTGTGTTCATGTTGCTGGGTAATGATCTGGATGGCGCGACCCCTGCACTGCTGGGTTTTGCCATTGGCGCCTATGGCCTGAGCCAGGCACTGCTGCAGATTCCGTTCGGCATGCTGTCCGATCGGGTTGGTCGCAAGCGGATGATCTACATCGGTCTGGTCCTGTTCGCCGCCGGAAGTCTGCTGGCCGCTTCCGCTGACTCCATATACGTTGTGATCGCTGGTCGGATTCTTCAAGGCGCCGGAGCGATTGCCAGTGTGCTGATGGCGCTGCTGAGTGACCTTACCCGGGAAGAAGAGCGAACCAAGGCGATGGCGACGGTCGGGATTTCGATCGGTTTGTCGTTCTCGGTGTCGCTGGTCCTGGGGCCGTTGATCGGCTCGGTCTGGGGGCTGTCGGGCATTTTCTACATTACCGCTGCACTCGCGGCTATCGCTTTGGTGGTGGTCCATCGGGTGGTGCCGACGCCGCATCAGCATCGAATCAGTGCCGATACCCATCCGGCCCGGGAGATGCTGGGTAAGGTGCTGTCAGATCGCCGTCTGCTGCGTCTTGATTTTGGGATCTTCGCGCTTCATCTGGTGCTGACAGCTCTGTTTCTGGCATTTCCCTTAATTCTTCAGGACGGTTTGGGGCTGGCCAGTAGTTCCCACTGGTGGTTCTACCTAAGTGTCATGGTGACGTCATTCTTCGCGATGGTGCCGTTCATCATCATTGGTGAAAAGAAACGCAAGATGAAGCCCGTGCTTTGCGGTGCCATCGCCTTACTGATGCTGGCGACCGCGGGTCTGGCCAGTGTCGCGGTGGGTTTGTTGGCGGCGTGGGGCTTGCTGTTTTTCTTCTTCATGGCGTTCAACCTGCTGGAGGCAAGTCTGCCGTCGCTGATTAGCAAGGAGTCGCCGGCGGCCAGCAAGGGCACCGCGATGGGGGTCTATTCCACCTCTCAGTTTATGGGCGCCTTTCTAGGCGGGGCCCTGGGCGGCGTGCTGTTGGAGCAGTTTGGTCTCACCGGCGTGCTCTGGTTTATGGTCGCAGTTCTGGGCACCTGGTTCCTGGTTGCCTTGACCATGCCATCGCCGGGATACACCTCCAGTTTCGTGTTACAGTTGCAGCAGGCTGTAGCTGGTGAGTATGACGAAATCGACGACAGCCTGCGCCGGCTTCCCGGTGTCCAGGATGTGGTCATTGTTGAAGGTGCTGCAACCGCCTACCTTAAGGTGGATCGACGGCACTTTGATGAAGCGTTACTGGCGGACTTTTCTTTTGTCCGGCACGGTAGCAAATCTTGAAATTTGGAGACCTGCAAGGAGCGCGGGTCGTCCCTGAAAACAGAGTCAGGAGCGGAACATGGCACGAGGCGTAAACAAAGTCATTCTTATCGGGAACCTTGGTCAGGATCCTGATACCCGTTATACCCCGAACGGCAATGCGGTGGTCAACCTGAACCTTGCCACTGACGAGAGCTACAAGGATCGTCAGACCGGACAAATGGTGCCAAAAACCGAGTGGCACCGTATTGTGCTGTTCGGAAAAGTGGCGGAAGTGGCGGGTCAGTACCTGCGCAAGGGTTCCAAGGTCTATATTGAAGGCAAGCTGCAAACCCGCAAGTGGCAGAACAAGGAAGGCCAGGATGTTTACACCACAGAAGTGGTGGTGGACATCAATGGCCAGATGCAGATGCTGGACAGCCGCGGTGAAGGCGGCATGAACCAGGGTGCGCCCGCGGGACGCCCGCAGCAGTCCAATTACAACGCACCGGCGCAGCAGCAGAACAACAATCCGCCGCCACAGCAGCAGTCGGGTGGCTACAACCAGCCCTCTCAGGGAAGCATGCCTGAGCCGGTGGATGACTTTGATGATGACATCCCGTTTTAAGAAGGGTTGTCCAGGCCTCCGTTTACGGAGGCCTTTTTGTTACAGAGGTGCAAAAACACGTGAAATTGTCCGATAAACGTGGAGTTAGGTTCAATTTCTAATTTATGATGTCATTTAATGTAACGAGCAGTGCTTTTACTCTCAGAAAAATAATAAATTAGGGTCGGCGTGTGGCCCAGCATCTACCTGAAAGACCTTCATGATAAAACGCTCCATTCTTAAGAAGATCACCGATAAATTCAGTGGCACCAACGACCACCTGCGCGTAAGTCTTGAAATTCGACCTGACGGCATAGCCTGGGCTGAAGCTTCCGGAACTGCTGTGCCAGGGTTTGGTTTCGAAGATTGTCGGCCAGCAAAGCGTGCCCAGGTATTACAGGATCTGGTTGGTAAGCGCGGTTGGACCGGGACGATCACCACCCTGGTGTTGCCGTTGGACCAGTATCAGGTGTTCCAGATGGATCGTCCGGATGGCATCGACGAATCCGAACTGGGTGATGCCCTGCGATGGAAACTGAAGGACCTTCTGGACTTCAGTCCGACCGACGCGGTCTCCGATATTTTTCCTTTCCCCGAAGACGCCTCCCGTGGCCGTGGCGAATTGGTCAATGTGGTTGCCGCGCGAAAGTCCCTGGTCAGCGAACTGGTTGCCCTGGTGAATGACTCTGGCTTGAAGCTGGAATGCGTGGATATTGCCGAGCTTGCGCTGCGCAATCTGGTCAGCCGGCTGGACAACAATCAGCGCGGCGCTGCACTGGTGCACCTGCGGGAAAGTTATGGCCAGATGGTGGTGTGCCGTGAAGACACCCTGTACTTGTCCCGTCGTCTGGATGTCGCAGCAGAAGACCTGCGCGACGCCGGCCGCCAGGAAAACGCGGTGCAGTCGCTGGCGCTGGAAATGCAGCGGTCACTGGACTATTACGAAAGTCAGCTGGGGCAAGTGCCACCGGCAATGATCAGGCTGGTGGCCCAGGACAATGCGTTGCCCCTGGCGTCCATGGTGTCTTCTTATGTCGCGGCTGGGGTCGAAATGCTCGACTGGGCAGCACTGGGGGTCGATCAGCCCGTTGATGGTCGCTGCCTCCCTGCCTGGAGTGCCAGTCTCTCGAAACAATCGGGGGAGCTGTCATGACGCAACAAGTGAATTTGTACACCCAAGAGCTCAGGCCCCGGAAGGAGACTCTGCAGGCCGGCGCCCTGGTAGCGCTGGTGGTCCTGCTGGTGGTTGCCCTTGGGCTTGGTTCTGCGGTTATCCGCTACCACAACAGCGAGCTTGAAGTACGGGTCAACGCGCTGGGGTCACAGACCGAGACCCTGGAACAGAACGTGGTCCGGCTATCAGAGGGTGTCAGTGCCCGGCAACCTGCGCCGGAAATCCAGGACGCGCTGGACCGGGTCACTGAAATCCTGGTACGTCGTCAAGAACTGCTGGTGAGAGTTGAGGGCCTCATCCTCAATGATGGCGGCCGATTCTCCCCGCAAATGGCGGCGCTAGCGCGGCAAATCCCGAAGGATGTCTGGTTGACCGGCATTCGGCTCAATGCCCAGCCCTCGCTGGTGACCATTGAGGGCAGAGCGCGTTCAGGTGCGCTGGTGCCAACCTACCTCGAGAATCTTGGTAACGAGCCGGTCTTCACCGGGCAGACATTCGGTGCCTTTCGACTGACGCGGCCCGAAGAAGGCCGGTGGATTGAATTTCACGTGGCCACGAAACGGGCAGGGGAGAACAACTGATGGCGACTTCCTGGCGCGATTCTTTGCAAACCGGCGCGAACCTGTTCAACGAACGGCCAATACGGGAACGGGTACTGGTCACCGTCACCCTGCTGGTGCTGGTGCTGTTTATCGGCTGGGAGCTGGCCATTACCCCGGCCATGAACCAGCAGGACCGGCTTGAATCCCGGCTCGGCACACTGTCTGCCAGCAGGGACAGCCTGCTGGCACAACAGCAAGATTTAGCCAATCAGCTGGCGTCCGATCCGACCGAGGCGTTGAGAGACCAGTTGGACATGCGCCAGAAGCGATTGGCCCGGCTTGATCGTCAGATTGCCGATACCACCGGTAAGCTGATTGCGCCGAGGGCCATGGTTTCGCTGCTAAAGGACATGCTGGCGGCCCAAGCGTCGCTGGAACTCCAGGCGCTTGAATTGAAAACGCCGACGCCGGTGTATGGTCCGGATAACGGAGGTGCAGGCGCGGAAACGACAGCTGCCGAACTGGAAAAAGAAGGTGGGCCGCTGCTGTACGCTCACGATGTGGAACTCAGTATCTTGGGTAGCTACCTGGAGGTGCTGGCGTATCTCAAGCGCCTTGAGGGTCTGGATAACCGGCTCGGATGGGTGGTGTTTGAATACGATGCAGAAAACTGGCCGGCTGGTGAGGCCGTTATCCGGGTCCGAACGCTCAGTCTTGAGCCGGCCTGGTTGGGGGTGTGACATGATTGGATTGAACGCGGGCCGTCGGCCTTGGTTGGCTCTGGTGCTGGTAAGTTGGGGCCTTGGATTGGCGGCGCCCGCCTCTGCACTTCAGGATCCGACCCGGCCACCGGGGTTTGACGATGCACCGGTAAAAGCCGCGCCCGTGGCTGACCTTGCCCTACAGTCCATTCTGGTAGGCGCCGAGCGTCGTGTTGCAGTCATCAACGGCGAGCCCCGTGCCGAGGGCCAGTCTTTCGATGGCATCCGTGTGCGCAGAATCCATCGGGACCGGGTTGAGGTTATCGACCGCGGGCGCGTTCGCACGCTGTATCTCGACAAGCTACCGCAGGTACGAAGAACTCAATGACCAATGAACGGAAAATCATGACTTCGATGAGACCAATGGCGGTGCTGCTGATAGCAGCGACTCTGACGGCGTGCAGTAACAATCCGCTCATGCGTACATCTAGCGGGACGTCGACCGACGTGGCCGATGACATTCAACGCAGTTTGGCTGAGGCCGAGTGGCAGTCGGTAGCCGCCGACATAGCCGACAACAAAGCCAGGGCCCTACCCGCCGAGGTCAGTGCGGCTCTGTTGCCGCCCTTGCCTCAGGGCCAGGATCTGGACGAACGGTTTGATGTGAATGCCAGCGGCATCCCCGCCGGCAGTTTCTTCGAATCCCTGGTGGATGGCACCCGTTACAACGTAGTGGTTTATCCGGGTGTCGAAGCGGTCATTGATCTGCGCCTGCGGGATGTGACGGTACCCGACGTCATGGACATTGCTGCCGACCTCTACGGCCTGGATATCCAGCGCAGTGGTCGGCTGTACAAAGTGAATGGCGACCGGGTTCAGACCCGGATGTTCCCGATCGACTACCTGCATTTCAAGCGCAAAGGTGGCTCGGAAACCCGTGTCAGTTCCGGTCAGGTGAGCGGAACCCAGAGCAACAACGGAAACGCTTCGAACGGTGCGGGCGACAACGGCAGCAACGAGACTCGTAACCTGGTGGGCACCACCATCTCCACGGTAACGGAATCGGACTTCTGGTCCGACATTGATCAGGCCTTGAGTATGATCATCGGCCGTGGCGACGATAGCCAGGTGATCGTCAATCCCGGCGCCGGGCTGGTGATGGTCCGTGCCGGCGCCGACGATTTGCGCCTGGTGGAGGAATACCTTCGCCGCACTGAACTGATCATGCAGCGCCAGGTGGTGCTTGAGGCGAAAATCCTCGAGATTATTCTCAACGAGGGCTATCAGCAGGGCATCAACTGGTCTGATTTGCAAAGCGCTTCCAGCGTTACCGCCTCTGACGGCCTGCCCGAAGATTTTACTGCCCAGGCGTTGAGCGGGCAGGTGATCCGGACCTCAGACATTGGTGGCCTGTTCTCGGCCAGTGTTCGCGCCGGGGACTTCACCGCGCTCATCGAGTTGCTGGGTGAGCAGGGCAATGTGCAGATTCTTTCCAGCCCGCGGATATCCACGGTCAATAACCAGAAGGCGGTGATCAAGGTCGGCACCGACGAGTTTTTTGTCACGGATATCGACTTTGATGATGACAACTCGGCCGTGACCGGGGCCGACAGCACCTCCACTTCGGTAGAGTTGACGCCGTTCTTCTCCGGCATCTCCCTGGATGTCACGCCGCAGATTTCGGAATCCGGCAGTATCACCCTGCATGTTCACCCCTCGGTGAGCGAAGTGGACGACCAGAACAAAGTCATCACCATTGGTGAGCGCGATGTCACCTTGCCGCTGGCGATCAGCACCGTGCGGGAAACCGACAGCGTAATCCGCGCCGAGAGCGGCCAAATTGTGGTCATTGGTGGCCTGATCCAGAACAGCAGTGAAGACAGCAACTCGGCGGTGCCGTTCTTCAGTGACATCCCGGTAGTGGGTGAGCTGTTCAAGCAGCGCCGGTTCAAGTCCCGGAAAAGCGAACTGGTTATCCTTTTGCGCCCGGTTGTTTCAGAACCTGCTCGAGTTACCGCGGACATTGCCGCCAGCCGTGAGCGCATGAACGTGCTACGCGAGCTGCTGCAATCGTCGAAATCTGTTACCCCGGAACCGGAGAAAGCCCGTCGCTAGCATGTACGAAGCCCATTTCGGACTGCAGGAAGCACCGTTCGCATTGACGCCCAACACCCGCTATTTTTTGCGGGCGCCCAGTCATAGTGATGCGCTGGAGTTGCTGTTGGTGGCGTTGAGCGAGCGCGAAGGCTTTATCAAGATCACCGGCGAAGTCGGCACCGGCAAAACACTGCTGTGCCGATTGCTGCTGAATGAGCTGGAACAGAAAGCGCATACCGCTTACATCCCGAATCCGCACCTGGATCCCGACACCCTGTATGAAGCGGTCGCTGAGGAGTTGGGGGTTGATGTTTCGGCCTGTGCCAACACTCATCAGATCCTGAAAGCCCTGAACGAAAAGCTTATTGGCCTGGCGATGGGGCAGAAACAGGTGGTGTTGGTGATCGATGAAGCCCAGGCCATGCCGGAGGCCACCATTGAGGCCCTTCGGCTGCTGACCAACCTTGAGACTGAAAGCGTGCGGCTGCTGCAAATCGTTCTGTTCGGGCAACCGGAGCTGGATGCCCTGCTGCAGAAGGACAGCCTGCGCCAGTTGCGCCAGCGCATTACCTTCCACTATCGGCTGGCCGCGCTGGATCGACAGTCGGTGGCCCAGTACCTGCGCCATCGCGTGTCCCAAGCTGGCTATAACGGTGGTGACCTGTTCTCGGCTGCGGCGTTGCGTCTTATTACCCGGTCGTCCGGAGGCATTCCCAGGTTGGTGAACATACTGGCGCATAAGGCCATGCTGTCCGCCTGGGGTGTGGGTGATCGGCAGGTGAATCGTCGGCACGTGGCCCGGGCGATTCGTGACACGGAAAGCGTCCGGTATCCTGGCTTGTTGGCGAGGTGGCTATGAGTCTGCTCAATGATGCTCTGCGAGCCGCTGAACAGCGCCAGGGTCGCCCGGATGTTTCGTCCGCCTACACCGGTCAGGTAAATCGGCAGCCGGCGGCTCGTCGCTGGTTGGTTCCGGTCATGACGTTGCTGCTGGTCATTCTTGTGGTCGTCGCGGTGTATGGCTATTTCTTCCGTACACCGGTAGCCGAGATCCAGGTAACAGAACGCACGGCAAGCGTGAAAAGTACGGAAAGCGGGGAGATTGAGAGTGAGAGCGCGGCAGCACCGCTACCCGCGGCGGCTCCGGAAGTGCCGCAGCAACTGAGCGGCCCGGTGCCGAATGCCGTCTCGCCAGAGCCGCCATCCGAGCCTGAGATTACCGACACTGCGCCGGTTGCAACTCAGCCAGCGCCGCAGCCAGCTGCGCCATCCAATAACGCTGAGACAAAGCTGCAGCCTCAGGAACCGGCCAAGGTGGTATCCCAGCCGGTTGAGCTGACGCCAGAGACCGAGCGCCGAACTGTCCAGACCAATGCGCCGGAAGTTAAGCAGGTTCGCGAGACCGCGGAGACAATCGACCTGCGGGTTAGCCGGGAACTGGCCCGGTTGCTGCGCGCGGGCGAATCGAGGGCGGCCGAGCAGCGGCTGGCGGATGTGACTTCTAATCAGGCAGCACCGGTAAGTCGAGGCGTCTACGCTCGGGCCATGTTACTGCAGGAGTCTCCGGGGCGGGCGCTGCCTTGGGTCTCCGGTGAAGAAGCCCGGGGCTACGCGGAGTTACGCTTGCTGAGAGCCCGGGCATTGCTGTCGGTGGGCCGCTTGAATGAAGCCGTGATTACCATGTCCCAGGATATTCCGGGGGTGGAGGACAACATCGAGTACCGGATCACGCTCGCCACCCTGATGCAGCAAGCAGGCCAGAATGTTGAAGCGGCACGGCATTGGTCAGCTTTGATTTCCGTGGACGACAGCCGGCCAACCTGGTGGGTGGGGCTTGCGATAGCCCTTGAGGCCGAAGGGCAGACTGGTGGTGCCTTGAAAGCCTACTCCCAGGCAGCCCAGTTGCCCGGGTTGTCGCCGTCGCTGGCGGACTATGTTCGTAACCGTTTGACACTTTTGCAGGCAGGATAGAGATGACGGAGCCGAAGAAAAAAATCCGTATAGGTGACCTGCTGGTCCAGAACGATGTCATCACCGAACAGCAGCTGATGACCGCCCTGCGGGAACAGAAGAACACCGGACGCAAGCTTGGCCGTACCCTGATTGATCTGGGGTACGTGGATGAAGATAACCTGCTCAACATTCTGTCCCGGCAGCTTGAAGTTCCTTTCGTTCAGCTGCGGCACTACCAGTTCGATAACGAGCTGGTGAAAAAGCTGCCGGAAGCCATGGCCAGACGTTTTCGCAGCATCGTGCTGGCGGAGCAGAGTGGCGAGCTGTTGGTTGGTATGGCCGACCCCCTCGATATCTTCGCCTACGACGAGCTGGTTCGGATTCTGAAACAGCCGATCCGTCAGGCCGTGGTCCGGGAGAGCGAACTGCTCAGCACTATTGATCTGGTCTACCGCCGAACGGAAGAGATTGCCTCGTTAGCGGAGGAGCTCGAAGACGAGCTGGGCGACGATGCCTTTGACCTCGCCGACTTGTCCGCCGAGTCCGAAAGCACCGAAGCGCCGGTAGTCAAACTGCTGCAGACGCTGTTTGAAGATGCGGTGCAGGCTCGGAGTTCGGATATTCATATCGAACCGGATGAAACCGTCGTCCGGATTCGTCAGCGGGTCGACGGCGTCCTCCAGGAACAGGTAATGAAGGAGAAGCGGGTGAATGCCGCGCTGGTTCTGCGCCTGAAGCTGATGGCAGGGCTGAACATCTCGGAAAAGCGGTTGCCCCAGGACGGCCGTTTCAATATTCGGGTGAAAGGACGAAGCATCGACGTGCGAATCTCCACCATGCCGGTTCAGTATGGTGAGTCGGTGGTGATGCGACTGCTGGATCAGAGCCAGGGCATACTGAACCTGGATGCCACGGGCATGCCACCCGAGCTGATGGAACGGTTCCGGCGCATGATTCACAAGCCCCATGGCATGATTCTGGTTACCGGGCCGACCGGTAGTGGTAAGACAACCACGCTTTACGGCGCACTGAGTGAGCTAAACCGGCCAGAAGTGAAAATCATTACCGCCGAGGACCCGGTGGAATACCGGTTGCCGAGAATTACCCAGGTTCAGGTGAACCCGAAAATCGGGTTGGAGTTTGCCGGCGTCCTGCGTTCTGCGCTGCGCCAGGATCCCGATGTGATTCTGGTGGGCGAGATGCGTGATCAGGAAACCGTGGACATTGGGCTTCGGGCCGCCATGACCGGTCACCTGGTGTTGTCCACCCTGCACACTAACGACTCCATCAGCAGTGCCATGCGCCTGATTGATATGGGCGCGCAACCGTTCCTGGTGGCCAGCTCATTGCTGGGTGTGGTCGCACAGCGCCTGGTACGGCGGATCTGTGAAAATTGTTCCGAGACTTATCAGCCCACCGATCAGGAACAGATCTGGCTGGACAGTTTTGATCTCGACCCTCTGGACCGGGAGGCGGGTTTTGTTTATGGGCGAGGATGCTACCAGTGCAGCAATACCGGCTATAAAGGCCGTGCCGGGGTCTATGAGTTGTTGGAGTTGAATGAAAGCATGCTTGATGCGCTTCGGCGCCAGGACGTTTCGGCGTTCACCCAGGCTGCTCGTCAGGGCGAGCTTTACCGCCCGTTGGGCCATTGCGCCATGGATTATGCGCTGCAAGGGGTAACCACCCTGGAAGAAGTCGCCCGTGTGGCGGCAACCTCGGAAAGCGACTTTGAAGATACTGCCGAAGTGCCGCTTCTGGATGAGCGCGAGGGGAGCACCGTCTGATGCAGTTTAGCTACCGGGGCAAAAACGATCGCGGAATTCTGCAGCAAGGGTCGCTGGTGGCCGCCAATGCGGATGCCGCTGCCTCGGAGTTGATGCGTCAGGGTATCACCCCGCTCACCATTCGAGAGCAGAAAGCGCAAGCGTCTTTGGGCGACCGGCTGAACAGCATGCCGTTGTTCCGAAAGAAAGTGACCTTGGATGAGCTGATCGTTTTTTGCCGTCAGATGTACGCGCTCACTAAAGCGGGCATACCGCTGATACGCACCATGAGGGGGTTGGCAGACACCACCCGGTCACCGGTTCTGGCGGAAGTGCTGGAAGATGTAACATCCCGGCTGGAGGGCGGAACCACCATGGCTACTGCCATGCAGGCGCACCCCAGTGTGTTTTCTGAGCTGTTCATTGCCATGATCCACGTTGGCGAAAACACCGGTATGCTCGACGACGCCTTCAAGCGGCTGTCAGAGATCCTGGAGCTGGAGCGGGACACCAAGCGCCGCCTCAAACAGGCTCTGCGCTACCCCACGTTTGTGGTGGTTGCCTTGCTGGCGGCGCTGATGGTGGTGAACTTTCTGGTCATCCCAAAATTCGCCGCGGTGTTCAATAAGCTGGGCGCGGACCTGCCATTCCTGACACAGGTGCTGGTCGGCACCTCGAATTTCCTAATCGGCTATTGGTACGTGATGCTGTTTGTGGTCGCCGCTGGTGGCCTTCTGTTGCGCCAGTGGAAGCGCACGGAGCAGGGCAAGTTGACCTGGGACAGGTATAAATTGCGAATGCCGGTCATTGGTCCCTTGTTGGAGCTGATAACGTTGAGCCGGTTCGCTCGCAATTTTGCCTCCGTGCTGGCGGCTGGCATGCCGGTAACCACCGCGTTGACCGTGGTGGCAGATGCTACAGACAATGCCTGGATCTCTAAACATATCAGAGACATGCGATTAGGCATCGAGCGCGGCGAGAGCCTGTTGCGTACCGCTCGTCAAAGTGGCATGTTCACGCCCCTGATCCTACAGATGATTGCCGTGGGGGAAGAAACTGGCTCCGTGGATGACATGCTCAACAACGTTGCCGATTTCTACGACGAAGATGTGGATTACGGCCTCAAACGGCTGGCTGAATCCATCGAGCCGATCCTTATCGTGGCCATGGGTGTGTTGGTGCTGATTCTCGCACTTGGCGTGTTCCTGCCGATCTGGGATTTGGGGGCCGCCGCCATGGGGCGTGGCTAAGTGAAAGGGCAGCGTCTGTTCAGCGCCGAAGGGTTGGAGTCGGCCCGCCTGTTACGACTGGCCGTGTCGTTTTCATTATTGGCGCTGCTCGTTTGGTTTTTATTGGGTGTGTTGGAAAGGGAAGCCCGAAAGGCGGAAGAACAGTCCGCTAACTTGATCCTTAATCAGCTACGGGCGTCTCTGGTCATCAAAGGTGCTGAGGTGATGTTGAGCCGGAATGGCCGGCTCGAAGAGTATCAGGGAATAAACCCGTTTGAGCTGGTAAACCACCAATGGCCGAGTTATACGGGACTGTGCAAAGGGCCGCAATACGAGCCGGGAACCTGGTGTTTCCTGCAAGAAGAACAAAAAGTAACAGCAAAGACTGACCGGGGATGGTTAATTTATACCGCCAACCAGCCGATAACCTTGAACGGGCGTGGCGCCGAGGCGAGCGAGTCGCTGGCCTGGAAGGTGACCACAGAATATGTAGACCGCAATAAAAACGGACAGCGGGAGCAAAGCGAGCGATCAACGGGGCTAAAGCTGTCGCCGGTATCGTCTGCGGAACAATCAGTGCTTATGCAGGATGCACGACACTGAAAAGACGGACAAAACCTGGAAAGAGGCTGACCTATGAGGCAGTACCGAACAATACAAAGACAAAAGGGCTTTACCCTGATCGAATTGGTCGTCGTGATCTCAATTCTGGCGATTCTGGCGGCCTTTGCACTTCCGAGATTTGCGCAACTTTCGGAACAGGCGCATCAGTCCAATATTCGGGCGACATCGGGCGCATTGTCTGCTGGTGTCGCGCTGGCTAAGACCCAGTGGGTGTCGAACGGATTTACTGCGGCGTCGACCGATCTACAGGGGTTTGGTGACGACGACGTGGATGTAGGCGCCGATGGCTGGCCTACCTCGGTCGTATCTGATGACACCAGCACCACGATGACGGCAGCGAAGTGCCAGGAAGTCTGGCTTGGCGTGTTGCAATCAAATGCGCCGACCGTGACCGGCGCCACCCCGGAGTATTCGGTGACGGTTAACGCGGGTGACTGTGTCTATACCTACCAGGCCGATGCTCAGAACAGCACCATCGAATACGACGCAGATAACGGCGAAATCATAACAACAGTGAATTAACACGGCTCACGCAGAGTAAATAACGGAGAAGTACCATGAATGCTATGACCGCAATGACAGCGAGAAAAGACAAAGGCTTTACCCTCATCGAATTGGTGATGGTGATAGTAATTTTGGGCATCTTGGCGGCGTTTGCTTTGCCGAGGTTTGCGGATTTCGGCGGTGATGCGCGCAGCGCATCTGTTCAAGCACTCGCTGGTGCAATGAAGTCGGCAGCTTCGATTGCCCATGCAGATCAATTGTCTGATGGTGCAACCCTTGGAACGACGGTGACGCTTGATGGTCAAGCAATCACGATGGTGAATGGTTACCCGACAGCTAATGCTGCCGGCATTGTCGCAGCTGCAGACATAGACACGACGAATGATTACCCCAGCTCGGGTGGTGGAACAGCTGGCGGCAACACTATCACATTCACTTTGCAAGCAAATTGCACGGCTAGCTACACTTCTGCAAACGCCGCAACCGACAATACGCCGCCGCTTACTGCTCCGTACAGTGTTGCTGTAGATACTTCAGGTTGTTAAAGCGAGGTAGCTGACAACGCCAATGGTGTTAGCACTAATACTATATCCGTCCGTTGCCGACGAGCAGCAAGTGCAAATACGCGTTCGTCGGCGAGGATGGAGCCTAGTAAACCTGCTTAGACGCCCTTTAATATTTGGGAGAAGGGAATGAGAATGGCGGCCGCTCCAAATTCGTCGGGGTTTACTCTTGTCGAGTTGGTGCTGGTCATCATTCTGATTGGTGTCCTATCCGCGCTCGGGGTCGGTCTGTTCGCCGGTCGCTCTGCTTTCTCTCCATTACTGGCCACCCAACAACTCTCCTCCGCCACGCTGCTTGCCCAACAGGCAGCGCTGGCGGGGAATTCCTCCTCAACATTAACCATCCGCCAGACCAGCGACGAGCTGATTTTCCTGGCCGCATCATCCCAATTCAGTCTGCCTCGCAGTGGTTCCACTCTGGCCTATCGCGTCGCAGGCAATCCCTTTGCTGACGTGCCAGCAGGCGGTATCGATATTGGCTTCAGCCCTCTGGGTCGAGTTGCCTCTCCTGCCGCACGAACCAACATCGATTTCCGGATTACCGGGGATAGTACTTTCAATTTGTGCCTGAGTTCTTTGGGCGCGGTGTTTGGTGAGGCGTGCCCATGAGGTGTCGGGCGAGCTTCTCGGAAGACCAAACCGGTGCAACTCTGGTAGAGCTTGTGATCACTATCGTTATCATCAGCGTTGCCATTGCCGGAACCGTGGGGGCGTTCTCCCTGATTGCCGGGCGCAGTGCGGATCCGCTGAATCAGACCCGTGCTGTTGCACTGGCACAGATCTACATGGATGAAATTCTGGGACGAGGTTACGACGAAGCCACTCCCGTGGGCGGTGTTCCCAAGGCGCCCGGGTGTAATGTGAATACCGAAGAGGCCGACCGTGCCGACTACGACGACGTTGATGACTACAACGCCATCACAGATGCCACGCCTGAAAACGCCGAAGGTGATTCTCTGGGGGCGGACTACAACAACTTCCGAATTTCTGTGGCCGTCCAGTGCGCCGGTGCTGAGGTAGGGCTTGCCGGGGACGATGCCAAGCGTATTGACCTTGCCATCACCGATCCCAGCGGACAGGGCTATAATTTCTCGGTCTACAGGGCGAATTACTGATGCGCCGACGCGACGGATTCACCCTGATCGAGCTGTTAATGGTGATCGTGCTGCTGAGCATTGTGGCCACTGTTTCAGTGCGGTTTGTCAGCCTGTCGACCCGAGGCGCTCTGGATACCAGTGCTCGCCAGCTACGAGCGCTTCAGGCCGTTGTGATCAGTGAGCAGATCACCCGCGAACTGCGGGAAGCGTTTCCGCTATCGGTGCGCAACAACGGCTCCTGTCTAGAATGGCTGCCCTTGGAAGCCGGCACAAACTACCTGAATCTGACCTCTGGCCCCAGTTTCGATGAAATCGAGATTGCGTCCTTTGCCCAGGTTCCCGCCGTAGGAAATATACAGGCTGTCGTCTACGGCTACGGTACAAGTCCCACCACTACGGCTGAGCTATACGGAGGAGCCGACCCCGGTCCGGTGTCGGAGACCATATCATCGATCGACAACTCGACCTCGCCCGCAACCATAACTCTATCCGGCAGCCATCGGTTCAGTTCCACGTCACCGGCACGACGTCTGTTTGTGGTAGGGGCGCCGGTGAGTCTTTGCCAGAGCGGACGCTTTCTTTACCGGTACAGTGGTTATGCGCCAGCCTCTACCCAACCTATGCCACCAACGGGTACACCCGAGGTGTTGGCGGCGAACCTGATTGGTGTGGTGGATTTCGATTTCCAGCCGGCCACATTACAAAGGGCGGCTGTCGTACAGTTTACCTTTGAGTTGGCCAGCGACGACGGCAATGAAACAACCACGGTCAGCCAGGAGGTTCAGATCCGCAATGTTCCCTGACACCTTCCCGAATCGACAGCGCGGCGCCGGTCTGCCGGTCGCCTTGTTTGTGATTACCGTCCTGGCATTAATTGTCGTCAGCATGGCCCAGCAGCAGGAGAGTGCCGGGGCAGCTGTCGGCCAACAGATCCTCTCCCAGCGGGCGTTCTATGCCGCCGAGAGCGGCGCCCAGGTGGCGGTGACCGAGGCGCTGGACGGCGGCAGCTGCGGCTCGGTGACGGGAACAGTGAACTATACTCAAGCGGCTCTTGCTGGCTGCAATGCCAGTCTGAGTTGTTCATCGGTGCAGGCAGACATTGACGGCGACTCAACCCTGGAGAGCGTCTACACCCTGGTCAGTGTCGGCCAGTGTGGCTCCGGCACCGAGGCCGCATCCCGTACCGTGGAGGTTCGAGTCCGATGACTGCAGTCGTAACCTGGGTTCGTTGTGCGTTGTTGATTCTGGTTATGTTGGTCCCCGGATGGGCGCATGCCTGGAAAATGGAAGCCGGCACCCTGGATCTTCCGCAGACCACGAACGTCAACAGCCTGTTTTCCTTTTCCTTCAAGCAAACGTACGCTTCGCCGCCCATCGTGGTGGCGTTGCCCACCGATGACGGCCCAAACGCTTCGGCATTGCGTATTACCAATGTCACCGCCACGGGGTTCCAGATGGCCCAGGTAGAGCCGTTCTCCGAGGATGGCCCTCACACCAACATGACTGTCAGCTATGTGGCGGTAGAACCGGGCAGCCATACCTTGCCTGATGGCACCAGCCTGGAAGCAGGTATGCTCTCCAGTCGGCCTGCCGTTGGCGGTGATTTCGTGCAGTTCAACGGCCGGGGCACCACCGCTTGGGGACGTCATACCTTTGCCTCGGGATTCACCGGCCAGCCCATGGTGCTGGGGGAAATCCAGACCCTGAATAACGAAACCAACGCGATTCCGGACGAGTCGTCGAATCCCTGGCTAACCACCGTATTCAACGACGTTAACAGCATCGGCTTTGATTACGCTCTGGAGCGGAGTGAGCTGTACGATAGCCGGGCAGGCAACAGCAGTAACTACTTTTTCAATCCCCTGAGTCGCCCTGAAACCATTGGCTACATTGCCTTCGAGAATACTTCTGGATCTGCTTTCAGAACCGTAGGGAATGTAAACGTGATTTTCGAGGCCCGCACCGTAAGCAACGTGGTAAGGGGTTGGGATGATGGCTGTAGATCCATCAATTTCAGCAGCGGCTTTAGCTCGGCGCCGGTCGCCCTAGCCAGCAAGATCAGCCGACGTGAGGCAGACGGTGGCTGGTTGCGTCAGTGTTCGGTGTCCAGTGCTTCGTTATCCCTGGTTATCGATGAAGACGATGCCCAGGACCGTGAGCGTAGCCACGTATCCGAAGACACCAGTCTGTTGGCGTTCTCGCAGGCGTTTACCTATGACTCGGAAGCGCGGCCACCGGTGGCCGAACCCCTGATGCTGGAATCCCGCTCGGTGACCGTGCAGCCGGGTGTCGCAACCAGCGTAAATTTTGAACAGGTTTATCCCTCGCCACCGGCTGTTTTTGTGCTAGGTGATGACAACAATCCCGAACCATCTGCGGTGCGTATTCGCAACGTGACTGACCAGGGCTTTGAGGTGTTTCCGGCGGAGCCGCCCCTGGCACTTATTTATCCCCCTGCGGCCGACCAGCCAACAACGATTCACTACCTCGCTGTCACTTATGGCCAGCACCAGTTTCCCGACGGCACCCGATTGGAAGTAGGGCAGTTACCATTGCAGACAGATCCTCTCCTTAATCTGTTGGGGCCCAATTGGTCACGACTGAATTTTCTAACTCCCTTTAGTAACACGCCCGCCGTTATCAGTCATATCCAGACTACAGCCAATGAAACCTCGGCCCCAGCGGATCGGTCGAATCCTTGGTTTACAGTGGCCCAAGACCAGTTGGGGCCATCCGGTGTGGATCTCGCTCTGGATCGAGCAGAAACGATCAGCATTTCAATTTCCAGCCCGGAAACTGTCGCCTATCTGGCGGTAGAGCAGGGCGTGATTAGCGATTTCGTGGATAACGATGGTCAGATAATCAGCGCCGAAGCTCAGGTCACGGCCGATCAAATACGCGGTACCGTGAACTGCAACTCCATAAATTTCCTGCAGTCGTATCCTGCGCCTCCGAGGGTGATTGGCTCTCAGGCGACTCGAGATGGTGGCGATGGTGGCTGGCTTCGTCGTTGTTCGGTCGGTACTGCGAGTGTTGACCTTAAAATTGAAGAGGATTGGGCTATTGATCGCGACCTTAGCCATACCACCGAACGAGCCAGTTTTTTGGCTTTCTCCGAGAATTTTGCCGCAGACTTTTCGCTTCGGGCCATCTATGGGCTGGAGGGGCCGAGTTGGCAGGGAAGCCCAGGCGAAGTTCGTGAGCTTAGAGGAACAGGTCTGGACGGTCGGGGCGTAAACAATCCCAGCGCCGAACCGGCCAAAGTTTGTTATGGCGCGACTTTAAGTGGTGGCTCTTACATCGACATTCCGCACAATTCTGAGTTGTCGGTGGACGAAGAATTCACCGTCATGGCGTGGATCAATATTGGGACTTTGCCTTCCAGTGGCAACCTGAAAACCATTGTCTCGAAAGATGAGAATTACGAATACCATGTGAATAGTAACGGCGAGTTGTTCTGGTGGTGGAACACCAGTACTGGCGCTACCCGGTCGTTTACCTCTGGTTATCGCCTGCCAACAAATACCTGGGTACATACCGCCATCACCTATTCTCGGCGAGACGGCGAGCAGCGTATCGTGGTGGATGGGGTTGCACGGGCACGACAGAACTACAGCGGTGAGTCGCTGAGTCTCAATACAGACCCTTTTCAGATTGGCGCAGACCAGGGCTATGGTGGTCGTGAGTTTGAGGGCCAGATTGATGAGGTACGTCTGTATGGCCGGGCGCTGTCTGATGCGGCCATTTTACGCGAGGCCAACCGCAGCCGCCCCTGTGCCCAGGTCCTTGATCATTTCCGGATAACGGTTCCGGCCACAGGAAGTGTTTGCGCCCCGATCGATGTCGAGATCCAGGCCGAAGATGCGGGTGATAACCCTTTGGTGGGTTATCAGGGCACCGTAAGTCTGAGCACCAGCACCGACCACGGTAACTGGCAGAAGGTTATGGCAGGTGGTCCCCTGACGCCTGATCCGGACACCGACGACGATGGCCAGGCGAGGTATCAGTTCGATCCGGCCGACAACGGCGCGGTCACCCTGGGCCTTGCCAACAGTCGGGCAGATCGATTGACCATTACCGCCCAGGATACCTCCGGGGGACAATCCGGAGTCTCCAGTGTGGTGGAGTTCCGGGAAAATGCCCTTGTGGTGTCACTGGCTGACAGCTTCGGTGCCGACGTGATTGCCGGCCGGCCCCATAGCCTGGAAGCGGAAGTATTGAGGCGGGACCCCATCAGTGGCGAATGTGGCCGTGTTGAGGCCTACGACGGCCCCATCGATCTTCGAGCTTGGTTGGATCGTCAAGGGGATGATCCGGGCGGAGCTGCGCCTGGTCTGAACGGTGGTGCCGGCTCTGTCACTTTGCCGTCGTCGCGGCCCGGCGAGACCAATCTCACAGTGGACTTTACCCAGGGACTCGCGCAGCTACAGCTAAGCCCGTCGGACGTAGGCCATTATGTGCTTGAGCTGGAAGACCGTGAGTCGGGCCTTATTCTGGACGAAAATGACGCACCGCGCACCATAGCAGGTACCAGTGCGGCGCTGTCGGTTCGACCCTTTGGGTTTGCGGTTACGGTGGCCGGCAATCCGGCGGCAACCGGCTCGGCCGGAACCGCTTTTGTGGCCGCAGGTCGATCTTTTAATATCGGGGTCAGGGCTGTTCAGTACGACAGTGCTGATGACAGTGATTTCGACGGTCAGCCCGACGGGCATAATGATAATACTGCCGATAAAACGGTGGCTCTGGCGACCAACAACGCGACTCTTTCTGACAATGCCACCGTCGTCAGCTTCGATGATTCCGTAGTGCTGAGCGGCTACCTGATTGCGGGGCCCCCTGGCCCGCCTGATCCAGCTGATCCCGGGCTGGCGGGGTTGAGTGGAGTGAGTGGATTCAGTGGTGGTTCAGTTAGCGGTACTGCGCGTTACAACGAGGTGGGTGTCATTGAAGTGGCTGCGGCATTCAGCAGCGCCTATCTGGGCCGCTCGATTGATTTGGTCGGTGATAGTGGCCCGGTGGGACGCTTCCATCCGGAACACTTTTCTCTGGAGGGGCAGATGGACGGTGTGCTGGCGGCCCAGTGCAATGGGTTCACCTACACCGGCCAGAGCTTCGGCTACGCCACGGCGCCAGAGTTCACAATCGCGGCAAGAGCTTATAACGGTGGCGGCCCCGGCCTTGGGTCCATCACCCGGAATTACCGGGACGACTGGCAAAAGCTGGCGTTGGCCGATGTTTCCCGGAATGATCCTACCGCTGACAGCATCCAGACAGGCCTCGATGGCAGTCTGTTGGCAGTTGCAACCAGCCCGGGCACGGCGACGTTAACGCCGCTGGGTAATGGGTCCCTGGTGTATAGGCAGGGCGCTGACACTTTTGTGTACACCCGCAACAACAACGCTCGGATCGCCCCATTTGATGCTGCGCTTGAGGTGGACGTTACCAGCGTTCAGGACAGCGATAGTGTGGCCTTGTCAGCCGCCAATTTGCCGGTGTTACTACCCTCAACGGGCACCTCGATCCGCTACGGACGGCTGGCGCTGGAAAACGCCTACGGCCCGGAGACCATGGCATTGCAGGTGCCATTTGAGGCGCAGATCTGGAATGGCTCCCGTTTCACACGCCATACCGATGAAAACTGCTGGGCCTACAACACTGCCGATGCGGGGGTGACCAACACGCCGCCTAATACGTCGGTTGATGCCAGATCCGGCACTCTAACCAATGGGATCGCCGCGTCAGGCGGGGAACTGGTGCTTACGATGCCGGGTAACGGCAACACTGGCTCTGTGCGGGTTGAATACCCGGTGCCGACGTATTGGCAGGACGATTTTGACGGTGATGGCACCATCGAAGATCCGTCGGCGATTGCCACGTTTGGCGTCTATCGCGGGCACGACAGGGTCATCTACTGGCAGGAACGCTGAGCGGGTCTGGCGACATCGCCCACAAAAAAGGGGCAGCCCTCTCAGACTGCCCCTGGAAAACGAGCCCGGTGGCTCAATCGTCATCTCCTTCGGGGTGGTCCAGCCCCAGTTCATTGATCTTCCGGGTCAGGGTGTTGCGCCCCCAGCCCAGCAGCACCGACGCATCCCGGCGGCGGCCGCCGGTGTGCTTCAGGGCGGTTTCGATCATGATCTTCTCAAATTCTGGTATCGCATTATCGAGAATGCCTTTCTTGCCGCGCTTCAGTTCCTGTTCGGCCCAGTTACGCAGGCCTTCCTGCCAGGTGGTGCCCACGGTGGGTGTTTCCGCCTGATGCAGCAGTTCTGGCGGCAGGTCATCTATGTGGATCTCGCGGCCACTGGCCATCACCGTCAGCCAGCGGCAGGTGTTTTCCAGCTGGCGGACGTTGCCGGGCCAGGGCAGGGTGGTGAGGTATTCCTCGGCGTCTGGCCGCAGGATTTTGGATTCCACCGCCAGTTCCTTGGCTGCCCGCTTCAGGAAGTGTTGCATCAACCGGGGAATGTCTTCACGCCGTTCCGCCAACTTGGGTAGGTGCACCCGGATAACGTTCAGACGGTGGAACAGATCCTCCCGGAAGGAGCCGGCCTGGACCAGTTTTTCCAGATCCTGGTGCGTGGCGGCAATGATGCGCACGTCCACCTTGATGGGCGTGGTGCCGCCCACTCGGTAGAACTCGCCATCCGCGAGTACCCTCAATAGGCGGGTCTGGGTGTCGGCGGGCATGTCGCCAATTTCGTCCAGGAACAGAGTGCCGCCGTTGGATTGCTCAAACCGTCCCTGGCGCGCGGCGCCGGCACCGGTGAAGGCGCCTTTCTCATGTCCGAACAGTTCGGATTCAATCAGGTCTTTCGGGATGGCCGCCATGTTCAGGGCAATGAACGGATGTTTGGAGCGCGGGCTGTGATTGTGTAGCGCCTGGGCTACCAGCTCCTTGCCGGTGCCGCTTTCACCGTTGATCAGCACCGTGATGTTGGAGTGCGACAGCCGGCCGATGGCGCGAAAGACCTCTTGCATTGCCGGGGCTTCGCCAATGATCTCGGTATTGCGCTGGGCGCTTTCGGCAAGTGGCTCGGCGCTGGCTTTTTTCTCGTGGCTGTGGGCCACTGCCCGTTTGGCCAGCGCAACTGCATCATCCACGTCGAACGGCTTGGGCAGGTACTCGAAGGCGCCTGTCTGGTAACTGGTCACCGCACTCTCAAGATCCGAATGCGCGGTCATGATGATCACCGGCAGATCGGGGTGGGCCTCAACAATCTGGGACAGCAGGGTAATGCCGTCAACCCCGGGCATCCGGATATCGCTGATAATGGCGTCTGGTTGTTCGTGCTCGAGGCGCATCATGATGCTCTCGCCACTTTCGAAAACCCGGGGCTGTAAACCGGCCTGGTTAAGGGCGCGCTCCAGCACCCAGCGAATACTGCGATCGTCGTCTATGATCCAGACGTTTGCCGGTTGGCTCATGGGGTGTCCTCCAGAGGCAGGAAGATGATGAAGTCGGTTCGGCCGAGCTCGCTTTCGCACTCGACCAGACCGCGATGTTGCCCGATGATGCTTTGGGTGATGGATAGCCCCAGGCCGGTGCCGCTGGCACGGCCGCTGATCATCGGGTAGAAGATGTTTTGCAACAGGTCCGGCGGTATGCCGGGCCCGTTATCGATCACGTCGACTCGGCAGACGAGGCGATGGCGCCGGTTGCCGATGGTGAACTGGCGCAAGGCGCGGGTTCGGAAAGTGATGGTGGGCGGCGCTTCACCCCGGTGACCGGTCTGGTTCTCGAAGGCGGCTTCCATGGCATTGCGGGCGATGTTCAGGAACGCCTGAATCAGTTGTTCCTTGTCGCCCGAAAATTCGGGAATGCTGGGATCGTAGTCACGGCGGAACAACAGACGACCTTTGCTCTCCGCTTCCAGCAGTGTGCCAACCCGTTCCAGCACTTCGTGCACGTTGGTTTCAGCCAGCTTCAGTGCCTTGTTCGGGCCGAGCATGCGGTCAACAAGGCTGCGCAGGCGGTCGGCCTCATCGATGATGACGCGAGTGTATTCGCGCTGGTCTTCGTCGTTCAGTTCGCGATCGAGCAGTTGCGCTGCGCCCCGAATGCCGCCCAGTGGGTTTTTGATTTCGTGGGCCATGCCGCGCACCAGGATTCGTGTGGTTTCCTGCTGCGAGATGATGTCTTCTTCCCGACTGATGCGAAGCAGGCGATCCCGAGGCTGGATCTCAATGAGCAATTCAACGGGATCTAGACTAATGGGGGTTACCGAGTAATCCACCGTCAACCGTGATCCGCTGGCCAGCACGAACTCGGCTTCTCGCCGGGTGTAGGATTGGCCATTTTCAGCGGCGAAATGAAGGGTTTTCAGGGCGTCTTCGGAATCAATAAGGATGTCATCAAATAGCTGACCGCGGCTCCGGGTCATGCTGGTTTCGAACAGACTTTCTGCGGCCGGATTGAAGTAACGAATCCTCAGGCTGTCCTCCAGCACCAGGACCGCCGTGGTGAGGCTGTCCAGGATGCGCTTATCGGCGTTTGTGGTGGCCGTGGGCAGTGCCATGTATGAATCCCGTTGGTTCGACATTGTGAGTGTGATGACCTTCCAATGTTTGCAAGAAGCGAACCACTTTAAAGGTCAGTATAGAAAGAGTGGGCAAACGGCGGGCATGTGCGTCAAACAGCGCCGAGTTGTGCCGTACGCTGGTGCGCTAGTTGAGGGGAATAGTTGACCAGCCCGGCAGTTGCGCCCTGTTGCTGGTCAGAGTATGGCGTGTTTGTGGTGCGGGCGCACCAAAATAGTGCGACAGGCTAGTTAGCGACGGATGGGCGGTGAACGGTAAAGCTGATGGCTGGGCCGGTTTTCACCTGAACACCATTTTCATCAACGATGTGTACGCGGGCGTTGTGGGTGCCTCGGAACACATTGCGTACACTAACAGAGCCGGAAGTACTCTGGCCTACCGGTTGTCCGTCCAGCGTAACCTCGTACTTGTGGCCGGCTTGAAGGCCCGGAGTGCTGCGGACTTCAAACTGGATGTCGCCGCTGCCGCTGTGAAAGGCCTGATTGTTTTCGGGGTAGGCGAAGCCAACGCTTTCGTACACCGAACCTTCGCGTTTGACTTCCTCGCGCAGCTTGTCGGTTTCACGCACATTTTGCGGCTTCGGTAGAGTCACGGTTGTGACCGGCTTGACCTCTACGGCTTCGGAGCCGTCCGACGGCTCGTCGGAGAAGGTGACGTTGCCTTGGGCATCCACATTCCGGTAAACCTCTGCGACCGCGGGGCCGGCCAGCAAAATCAGGGCTGCGGCGAATAGTCCGGTCCTTGGTTTCATAAGCACACCTGTATTGATGGTTTTCTCGATTATCTGCGGCCCCCGTCATCAATTCAACGTCCCTGAGGCAGGTTGTTAGTTACATATCGTTAAGGACGGCAGGCACTGTTTATTAGGCCATAAAAAAGCCCCGCACTGGGCGGGGCTTTGTCACAAACCGGAGGGTCCGGTTTGAATTAGCAGAGCGGACTGCTTAGCAAGAGTAGTACAGCTCGAACTCGACCGGGTGAGTGGTCATGTTCAGGCGCTCTACTTCACCGCGCTTCAGGTCCACGTAGCCCTGGATCATGTCTTCAGTGAAGACGCCGCCACGGGTCAGGAACTCGTGGTCTGCTTCCAGGCAATCCAGTGCTTCGGCCAGAGTTTCGGCAACAACCGGAATGTTCAGTGCTTCTTCCTTCGGCAGGTCGTACAGATCCTTGTCCATGGCATCGCCAGGGTGGATCTTGTTCTGGATGCCGTCCAGGCCAGCCATCATCAGGGCTGCGAAGGCCAGGTACGGGTTGGCAGAGGCATCCGGGAAGCGAACTTCGATGCGACGTGCTTTCGGGCTGTTCACGTACGGGATACGGATGGAGGCAGAGCGGTTACGGGCAGAGTAGGCCAGCATAACCGGAGCTTCGAAGCCCGGAACCAGACGCTTGTAAGAGTTGGTGGAGCTGTTGGTGAAGGCGTTGATGGCCTTGGCGTGCTTGATAACACCACCGATGTAGTACAGAGCCGCTTCGCTCAGGCCCGCGTAGCTGTCGCCGGCAAACAGGTTCTTGCCGTCTTTGCTCAGGGACATGTGAACGTGCATACCGGAACCGTTATCACCCACTACCGGCTTCGGCATGAAAGTGGCGGTTTTGCCATAGGCGTGGGCCACGTTGTGTACGCAGTACTTCAGGATCTGTACTTCGTCGGCTTTCTTGGTCAGGGTGTTGGCGCCAACACCGATTTCACACTGGCCAGCTGTACCCACTTCGTGGTGGTGTACTTCGATGTCCAGGCCCATGGACTCCATGGCGGCACACATGGCGCCACGCAGGTCGTGCAGGCTGTCGACCGGCGGAACCGGGAAGTAACCGCCTTTAACACCCGGACGGTGGCCGATGTTGTTGCGGTCGAAATCTTCGCCCGAAACCCAGGCGGCTTCCTCGGAGTGGATAGAGTAGCCAGCGCCTTTCATGTCCACTTCCCATTTGACCGAGTCAAATACGAAGAACTCAGGCTCCGGTCCGAACAGGGCGCCATCGGCGATGCCGGTAGACTTCAGGTACTCTTCAGCACGACGGGCAACGGAACGCGGGTCGCGCTCATAACCCTGCATGGTTGAAGGCTCAACAATGTCACAGGTGATGTTGAGGGTGGTTTCTTCAGTGAACGGGTCCAGGACAGAGCTGGAATCGTCTGGCATCAGAATCATGTCGGATTCGTTGATGCCCTTCCAGCCGGAGATTGAAGAACCGTCGAACATCTTGCCGTCTGCGAAGAAGTCCTCGTCCACCTCTGAGGCGGGCAGGGTCACGTGCTGCTCTTTACCACGGCTGTCGGTGAAGCGCATGTCTACCCACTTCACTTCGTGTTCTTTGATCAGATCAATTGTCTTGGACATTGTGCATGCTCCGTTAGTTATCCCGCATTGGCGGGCGTATACGTGTTCGTTTTGCCGGATCGTTCAGCGTGACTGATATCCGATCTTTTATTCAGGCATTGCAGCTTAGCAAAAGCTCTAGCCACTTACCCTGCAAATTTCGGCTGGTTTCGGTTAAGCAAGGCGCTTGCCAATTTTTGGGGCGTGCTCCGAAAGCGCACAGTGGTGCGGCTTGTGGCGCTTCTTTGGGTGTGGCGGGGCTTTGTTCTGGCGCAAACCCTTGCGGCCATTGCACCACTATAGCGCATCAATGCTGAAGCGTGTTCGTTTGTGGTGCAGGGATGCTCGGCGCAGATATAGTCGTTTATCTGCATATAATCAGTCTGGACTTTTCGATATACTGCGCACCGCCTCATTTGCTCCCGAACCTTTCTAGCTGGTTGGGACGCACCGATGCCGCCCGGTATCGGACAATGGGTTCACTTTACGGATTTGAGACGGCATGTGAGAGGTTTTTCCTCCTTAAGACCCTCTCAGGTCAATGAAAGCATGCCGCAGGATTATAGTTGTGATTGAAAAGCTTCGTAATATCGCCATCATCGCGCACGTCGACCATGGTAAGACGACCCTCGTTGACAAACTGCTGCGCCAATCCGGCACGTTGGACCGCAAAGAGCTCGAAAACGAGCGCGTTATGGACTCCAACGACCAGGAAAAAGAGCGTGGTATCACCATTCTGGCCAAGAACACGGCCCTGAAATGGAATGAGTACGATATCAACATCGTCGACACCCCGGGCCACGCCGATTTTGGCGGCGAAGTGGAGCGGGTAATGAGCATGGTGGATTGTGTGTTGTTGGTGGTCGATTCTATCGATGGCCCGATGCCGCAAACCCGCTTTGTAACCCAGAAAGCATTCGCGGCTGGCCTGCGTCCGATCGTTATCGTGAACAAGATCGACCGTCCGGGCGCACGTCCGGACTGGGTCGTTGATCAGGTGTTCGATCTGTTTGATGCCCTGGGTGCCACTGAAGAGCAACTGGACTTCCCGATTGTTTATGCCAGCGCCTTGAACGGCATTGCCGGTATGGATCACGAAAACCTGGACGACAACATGGATGCCGTGTTCCAGGCAATAGTCGACCACGTGCCCGCGCCGAACGTTGATATGGACGGCCCGTTCCAGATGCAGATCTCCCAGCTGGACTACAACAGCTTCCTGGGTGTAATCGGTATCGGTCGCATCATGCGGGGCAAGGTCAAGACCAACTCCCCGGTGACCGCCATTGGCGCCGACGGCAAGAAGCGCAACGGCCGTATCCTCAAGATCATGGGGCATTCCGGTTTGCAGCGCGTTGAAGTTGAGGAAGCCCAGGCGGGTGATATTGTCTGCGTAAGCGGTATGGATGAGCTGTTTATCTCCGATACCCTGTGTGACCAGTCCCAGGTTGAAGCGCTGCCGCCACTGACCGTAGACGAGCCGACCGTTTCCATGACCTTCCAGGTCAATGACTCGCCGTTCGCAGGTAAGGAAGGCAAGTACGTGACCAGTCGTAACATTAAAGAGCGTCTGGAAAAGGAGCTGCTGCACAACGTTGCTCTGCGCGTGGAAGAAGGTGAGTCCGCCGACAAGTTCAAAGTGTCCGGTCGTGGTGAGCTACACCTGTCGGTTCTGATCGAGAACATGCGTCGCGAAAATTTCGAGCTGGCGGTTGGCCGGCCGGAAGTGGTTATCCGCGAAGTTGACGGCGTGAAGCAAGAGCCGTACGAAAATGTCATCGTCGACATTGAAGAGCAGCACCAGGGTCCTGTCATGGAGCAGATGGGTCTGCGTAAAGGCGATCTGACCAACATGGTTCCGGACGGTAAAGGACGCATGCGTCTTGATTACACTATCCCGGCCCGTGGTCTGATTGGCTTCCGCAACACCTTCCTGACCATGACTTCAGGCACCGGTATCCTGACCTCCACCTTCAGTCATTACGGCCCGATCAAGGTCGGTGACGTTACCAGTCGCCAGAACGGTGTTCTGGTGTCCATGGCGACAGGCACGGCGCTGACTTACTCGCTGGAAACCCTGCAGAGTCGCGGCAAGCTGTTCCTGGATCCGGGTCAGGAAATCTACGAAGGTCAGCTGTGCGGCATTCACAGCCGTGACAACGACATGGTCATGAACCCGACCAAAGGCAAGAAGCTCGACAACATGCGTGCTTCTGGCAAGGACGAGGTTATTGGCCTGGTGCCGCCGATCAAGTTCACCCTTGAGCAGGCGCTGGAGTTCATCGATGACGACGAGCTGGTGGAGGTGACGCCCAAGTCCATTCGCCTGCGTAAGAAGTTGTTGACGGAGAACGAGCGCAAACGCGCCAAGAAGAAGTAAATCCCAGTAGGGATTGCTAAGGGGGCGGGTCAGGTTTGATCCGCCCCTTTTTGTTCATATCAGCTACACTCCGGTTAAACCCTTTTCCGGATCGCGTCATGCTCACCCTCTACCCCGACATCAAGCCCAACGCCCAGCACCGCATTGCGGTGGACCCGCCTCACGAACTCTACGTGGAAGAGAGTGGAAATCCAGAGGGTATTCCGGTGCTGGTGGTTCATGGCGGCCCCGGTGGCGGCTGCGAAGATTTTCATCGGCGCTTCTTCGACGCCGAGCGATTTCGCATCATCCTGATGGATCAGCGAGGTGCAGGGCGTTCTTCTCCCCTGGCGGAGCTTGAAGGTAATAGCACGGACAAGCTGGTCCAAGATATGGAAACGGTGCGGTCCTTCTTGGGGGTCGACAAGTGGCTCCTGTTTGGTGGCAGTTGGGGGTCAACACTCAGTCTGGTGTATGCACAGGCCCATCCTGAGCGAGTCCTGGGTCTGGTATTGCGGGGCATCTTCCTGTGTCGTCCGCGAGATATCCAATGGTTCTATCAGGACGGTGCCAGTCGGGTGTTTCCAGATTACTGGCAAGACTTTGAGGCCCAGATACCGTTTGAAGAGCGGGGTGACATGGTTGCGGCCTATTACAAAAGACTTACAAGTTCTAACGAATTGGAACAAATTCAGGCGGCCAAGGCCTGGTCCGTCTGGGAAGGGCGCTGCGCTACATTGCACCCCAATCCGCGGGTGGTGGAGCATTTCGGGCATCCTCACGTTGCCATTGCTCTGGCACGCATCGAGTGCCATTACTTCATGAACCGTGCTTTCCTGGAGCCAGATCAGATCGTGCGGGACGCTCGTACTTTGGCTGATATTCCGGGCATCATTGTCCATGGACGCTACGACATGGTTTGCCCGCTGGATAACGCACTCACGCTTAGCAAAGCCTGGCCCGGAGCCGATCTTCGGATTATCCGGGATGCTGGGCATTCTGCCTCTGAACCGGCGATTGTTGATGCCCTGATCCGAGGGGTGGAAGAGGTGGTCGCCAAATCTGGAGAAAGTGCGAGCTAGTCGTACTTTTTGATGGTTGCGGTTCGTTAATCCTGCCGATAGACTCAGTATCCATTCGACGTTCTCCTGCTTAACAATTTCTAGAGAAGTGCATGAAAGGGCTCATCCAGCGAGTATCGGAAGCCAGTGTCGTCGTGAGCAACCAGCGAGTTGGCGCCATCAGGCACGGCCTGCTTCTGTTGTTGGGCGTTGAACGCGGCGATGCGGATGCGCAGGCCAGGGAATTGTGCCGAAAGGTACTGACTTACCGAGTGTTTCCTGATGACCAGGGCCGCATGAACCGGAGCCTGCTGGATACCGGTGGAGAGCTTCTTGTTGTTCCCCAATTTACACTTGCTGCCGACACGGCCTCGGGCACACGCCCTGGCTTCTCCAGTGCGGCTGCTCCTGATTTGGCGGAAACGCTTTACCGCACGTTTATAACGACTGCGCAGGCTGAGCTTGGCAGCGAGCGGGTAGCCGAGGGCAGGTTCGGTGCCGATATGAAAGTTCAACTGATCAATGACGGCCCGGTAACTTTCATGCTGGAGGTTACGGACTGAATAAGCTTTCCGTAAGAATTGTGCTTTGCACCATGATGAGGCGAACAAGCCCCTGGTGAAATTGATTGGTGCGCTTCACGGCGCGTGATCTGCGGGCAAGAGCTTCTGTCATGACTTTGTAATTATTAAGATATTGATTGGTAAGGGGTAACTAAATTTTGGCCCCGATATTGTAGAAAGAACGTGAGGTGGCTTCTGAGTGCTGAATGGCATAAACACTTGCCTTTCTGGTGCAAAACGAGCTAAAAATGCAGCGCTGAAAGTTTGCAAAAACAGGTGGCTTGTATTAAAACAGGTTCATCATGCAGGGCTTTAACAAAGACCTGTAAGTAACTGAGCTTAAAAGATCTGCTGGGAAGCGGATCTTAATAACTAGAAGAAAAGTTATCCTGATTGTCACGAAACTGACATGGGGGTAATACAGAATCGGGCCTATCCAGCGAAGACTGGTAATGCCTTACAAAATCGGGACAAGAACCCGTCGCTAAAACCTGAGTTAACTCAAAAAGGAAGACGCAAAATGAAAAAAACGCTCATCGCATCCGCTATTGCAGCAGCGACCTTCTCTGGCTCCGCGCTGGCTATGGAGAGCGCCTCTGAACTGGCCGCACGCATGGATTCCATGCCTTCTGTTTACGGTAACATCCAGTACGTTGTTTACCATTCCGATGTTAAGGGTGGCGAAAACGGTATTGAGCACGCTGACAACGGTTCAACCATCGGTGTAAAGCACGACCACGAAATCGCTCCTGGCATCACCGGTTTCTTCAAGCTGGAGCTTGAAGGTCTGGCCGCTGACGACAAGGACCGTGAATCCGGTCTGGAAGACGTCGATGAGGCATACATCGGTGTTAAGGGTGACAGCTTTGGTCAGCTGTGGGTTGGCTCTGACGACTCCACTTATGAAAGCGCCATCGACAAGATCGCCAACTTCTACGAGTTCGGTGCCTTCAACTTCGGTGGTGGCTATGAAACTGGCGAAGGTGACTTGATTCAATACAAGACTCCGTCCTTCGGTGGTCTGGTTCTGGGCGCCGCCGTTCAGATCAACGGCGATCTGGACGACGCCACCCTGCCGGACAAGGGCGCCGACAAGTCCTATCCGTACCAGCTGGCCGCTACCTATGCAGTTGACAATGTTGAAGTGGCTGTGGCCATGGATTCCAACGACGGCGCCGGCGGTGGTAACAATGAAAACACCTATGGCCTGCGCGCTACTGTCGGCCTGGACGCTCTGAGCCTGACCGGTCAGTACCAGACTCGCAAAGACGTTGGTGACCGTTACGGTATCCACGCTGTCTATTCTGTAGGTCCGAATCAGTTCGCAGCTACTTACGAGCTGGATGTTGCTGACGATGCGAACGACACTGAGCGTGACACCATCACTCTGCAGGCGCTGCACAACCTGTCTGACCACATGTACGTGTACGTTGAAGGCTACCTGGGTAACGGTGACGACGGTGTATACGGTGTTGCCGACGAAAGCGAGCGTTCTGCGCTGGCCGTTGGTGGTGTTTACTACTTCTGATCCGTCACACCTGACGATCAGTTGAGTAACACAGCAAAAGAGCCGATCCTCCGGGGTCGGCTTTTTTTTTGTGTCGAGTTTCGTGATAGTTTAATAGGCTAGATTGATAACACTCAGCGGTGTGCGTATGCGTAATCTGACCAAACTGATCTCCTTCCTGTCCGTGTTCCTGTTCTGGCACCACGCCCACGCGGCCAAGGCCCCTGAAAGTGAACTGAATGATCTGTATGGGGCATTGCTGCAAGACCATACCCGCGAAGGCCGGGACGACGGACTGGCCGTGCGGCTGGTGGATTATCCGGCGCTCACCGGCGACGAGCGCTGGTCCCGTCTCATGACCCTGCTCGCAAGCTATCCCGAAGAAGAGCTCGATTCACTGAAGGCGCGCAAGGCATTTTACCTGAATGCCTACAACATCCTGGCCATGGATATGGTGTTGAGTAACTGGCCGTTGCGGAGCCTGAGATCGGTCGGTTCGCTTGTAAATCCGGTGTGGAAGCACGATGCCGGGGTGGTTGCCGGAGAGCCAGTGACTCTCAGTTATCTGGAGCATGATGTGCTCCGTGCCATGGGCGATCCAAGAGTTCACATGGCGATCAATTGTGCGTCTTTGAGCTGCCCGGATCTGCGCCACGAGCCGTATCAGGCGGCGGTGATCGATCAGCAGCTGGATGACCAGGTGGTGCGCTTTTTGGATCAGAACTACAAAGGCATATTACTCGACTCTGAGGACCAGAGGGTGCGGCTGTCGTCCATTTTTGACTGGTTCGAAGAAGATTTCGAATCCGTGGGCGGGGTAGAGCAGTTTGTTAGGAACTATCGGCCTGGTCTCCCCGAGGCGTGGGAGATGGACGCAGACCTGCCCTATAACTGGGGCGTGAATGGTAAGCTCTCAGCGCATACGCTGCGGGCAATGCGAGACGAATTTTAAACAATTGGGAGCAGTATGGCGGTTGAGCTGGAAATTAAACTGACGCTCACAGAGGCAAGTCTTGCCCAGGCGACCAAGTGGTTGGCTAATCGGGCAAATGTCGTGCCGGCTGGCACGAAGAAACTCCGCAACTGCTACTACGATACGCCCTTGGGGTCCTTGAATGAGCGTCGGATTGCTTTGCGGCTCCGGCAACAGGATGACCAGTTCATCCAGACCCTGAAAACCAAAGGCGAATTTTCCGGTGGGGCTCACCGCCGTAATGAGTGGGAGTGGACTCTGCCAGGTGCAGCACTCGATATTTCGCTGTTGGCAGATACGCCGTTGGCTGGCGATGAGGCGCTGGAGCATCTTCAGCCTGTCTTCGAAACTAATTTTGAACGCCAGATCTTCATGCTTCACCGTGATGGCGCGGAAATCGAAGTGGCGGTCGACCATGGCTCAATTTTGGCCGGCGATAAAATACGTCCACTGTACGAAGTGGAGTTTGAGCTCAAATCAGGGGAGCCGGAGGTATTGTTGCGAAGCGCTCTGGAGTTGGCCGAACAAGTGCCGGTATTCCTGAATCTGGTCAGTAAGGCGGAGCAGGGTTATTTGCTGGCGGGCCAATACCTGCCCGAAGTTGCCGTTGCCAAAAACGATGGCAGTCCTGTGTCGGTTACCGGCTTCCTTGAAGGCCTGAGCGTGGCCTGGATGCGAGGCATCGTCTATCCGGTCTCGCGGGTTGACCTCTCTGAAGTATCCAGCAGGGCGGCGGAGGCAGGGCTTTCTGATCAGCTCAATGAGATGCTCAGTGATCTTGACGCTGGCACTCACGTTCCTGAACTGGCGGCAAAAGGCAGTCTGGGATCGCTTCAGATCCGACTGGCGACTGCCTGATCAAATTCAGGCCGGTTAACTGGCAGAGGCTTTGTCGGCGCCCGCCTTGTGCCACTGGGCAATGAACGCCCTATACCGCTCCAGGGCTTCCTGAACCAGTTCAACGCTTGGTGTGTTTGCGGATTTAACCAGTACAATCAAACCCTTCCCCTCAATTTCTTCCGTAGTCGGCGGGTGACAGATCACCTCGTCATCCTCGTCGATATACGCCAGTGCGGTGCCAATTCCGTGCCTGACCAGGGCGCTGACAATGTCGGCCCAGTTCAGGTCATCCAGCTTCAAGTCGTACCTGTGGGGGTGATCACGCTCATAATTGAACATGTCCTCCAGGACCTTCTCGGAACCAGGTGCAACCACGGAGCGCACCATGATCTCGGGGTAGGTCCGCACTGGCCGGAGGATGGTTCGAATGCCAAGCGCTTTGAACCGCGCGCGGTTGTCGTCACTGACACTCTCCACCGTGGTCAGGGTTCCGAGGTTGAGCTCACTGAGTCGATGGGCGATGTCGAACGTCAGGCTGTCGGAGTAGGGGTCGGCCTCATCTGCGGCGAGCACAATGATGTGTCGGGCGCTGCCGGCATGGACGGCCTTCAGCGCCTCTGGATCGAAACCTGAGCCGTGGTAGTGAACCACGCCGACATCGGACAGTTCCGTGGGCAGCCCGTTGGGAAACTCCCGTGTTAGCAGCATGATCGGAATCGTCTCATAGCCTGGGACCGAGCGGACCTGCGAGGCAAATCGCATGAAATACTGCGCGCCCCCGTTCCGGGGCGTATTGATGATGACGATGTGGTCGTTCATGTTATAGATCCATCTTCCGGTAAGAATGCGTTCGCGACGATAGAAGCGGTACTCGATAAAGTCACTGATAATGAGGGTCAACAGGGTGATTGCCCCAACGAACATGATGGCAATGGTGCTGAGCCGGCCGATCGTTGTTTTTGGAGCAAAATCGCCGTAACCGACGGTCGAGACCGTGGTCATGGTGATCCAGACGGATTCGAAGAAGCTCAGGTCCTCGACACTCCAGATGACCAGCACCTGAAAGCACAAGAGACTTGCCAGGATCAGGAACAGGCGTTTCATCCGCCTCCGGATAAGGCCGCCCATTGGGAGGTGGGTCTGTTGGTGTTCCGGGTTCAGCGGGCGGCGGTATCTCTGCATCCGTCGGTTCGGCCTGTTCAGTCGCAGTTGAGTTCGTTATACAGTACCGGAAATATAACAGAGAGACAGGGGTTTGCATTATGTCTGAGCCGTGGAGCTCCCTTCCAACACTCTTAGCTGACGACGTTGCCTCGTGCTGGGGATCGGTGTTTCCTGATGGTGTGCCGAGCTGGCTGACTGGCAAGGCGGGGCGGTCGGAAGAAACGGCAGCCGGGGCCGTGGCGCGGAGCCTTTTCGTGCGTCAGGTGCTGGAACGGTATCCCGAGCACGTCCAGATCATGGTGCAAGCACATCCTCTGACAGAACCGACAACCCCTGAGTTCCTTTCGCAGCGCTGGCAGGATTACCTGGGCCCCGTGACTGATGAGTCGTCCCTGCATTCGGCCCTGCGCAAGTTCCGCCGGGAGGTTCAGTTCCGGATTATCTGGCGCGATTTGCTGCGCTGGGCTGACCTGGCTGAAACCGTGGCGGCAACCAGTGCCTTTGCCGATACCTGTATTGAGGGCGCGTTGCACTGGCTTTACGAGGATGCCTGTGAGCAATCTGGTACGCCCTATGGGCCGGACCCGGTGACCGGCGAGGATGCGCCCCAGAAAATGGTGGTGTTGGGCATGGGCAAGCTCGGCGGCCGCGAACTGAATGTGTCCTCGGATATCGACTTGATCTTTGCCTTTCCGGAAAAGGGTGAGACCCGGGGTGGCCGCCGTTCCGTTGACAACCAGACGTTTTTCATCCGTCTTGGCCAGCGCCTGATTCAGGCGCTGGACCAGATCACCTCCGACGGTTTTGTCTTCCGTGTGGATATGCGGCTTCGGCCTTATGGCCAGAGTGGCGCGCTGGCCCTGAGCTTTGCCGCACTGGAAGCCTATTACCAGGATCAGGGCCGGGACTGGGAGCGCTACGCCATGGTGAAAGCCCGCGTGGTTGCCGGTGATCAGGCAGCGGGCAAGGTGTTGATGGAGAGTCTGCGCCCGTTCGTGTACCGCAAGTACATCGACTTCAGTGCGTTCGAATCGCTGCGAAGCATGAAGGCAATGATTGGCCGGGAGGTTCGTCGCAAGGGGCTGGAAAACAACATCAAGCTCGGCAGCGGTGGCATTCGGGAGATCGAATTCGTGGTCCAGGCGTTCCAGCTGATTCGTGGTGGTCGTGACCGTGAACTCCAGCAGCGTGAATTGCTGGTTATCCTCAAGGAGCTTGAGGAACTTGAGCTGCTGCCTCCCAAAGTCGTCAAGGAGCTGAGGGAGGCGTATGTCTTCCTGCGTAATCTCGAGCATGCGCTGCAGGGAATGGCCGACAAGCAAACCCAGTTGCTGCCCGAGGACGAGCTGAACAAAGCGCGGGTCGCGCTGATTATGGGCTTCGACGAGTGGCCGAGCTGTGAATCGGCATTGGAAGCCCATCGCCAGCGCGTTGCCACCCATTTTGCCAACATCATTGCCACCGAAGACGACGATGAGGAAGGTTCGGGTGCTTTGGAGGAGGGCTGGCAGGAGCTCTGGTTGGCCGAGCTGGATGACGAGGCCTCGGTCCGCTGGCTGGCCGACCACGGCTACGAAGACGCGGCCGGTAGCTATGCGCTGCTCCGTGAGTTGCGCGAGAACCGGACGGTTCAGACCCTCCAGACCCAGGGGCGCAGGCGACTGAACCAGTTCATGCCGATGTTGCTCGACGCCTTGACCCAGGTCGACAATCCCTCCGAAACCCTGTCCCGCGTGCTGCAGCTGGTGGAAGCCATACTTCGGCGAACCGCCTACATGGTGCTGCTGCTGGAAAATCCCGGGGCCTGTACGCAACTGGTCAGTCTCTGCAGTGAAAGTCCCTGGATCGCTCAACAGCTGGCGGAAACACCGTTGTTGCTGGACGAGCTGCTGAATGCCGAGAGTCTTTACCATCCGCCGGCCAAAGCCGAGCTGCAGGATGATTTGCGGCAACAGATGTTGAGGATTCCGTTTGAGGATCTGGAAGAGCAGATGGAGTCCCTGCGTCATTTCAAGAAGGCGCACCTGTTGCGTCTGGCGGCATCGGAGCTGAAGGGCACGCTGCCTTTGATGAAGGTCAGCGATTATCTGACCTGGCTGGCGGAAGTGGTGCTGGATCATGTGGTGGACGTGGCTTTCTCCAACCTGGTGAGCCGGCACGGTTACCCGAAGCGGGCTGATGGCTCGGTGTGCGAGACCGACTTCGCCATCATCGGGTACGGCAAGCTTGGCGGCATTGAGCTTGGTTACACCTCGGATCTTGACCTGGTGTTTGTTCACGGGGCCGATCCCGAGCTCGCAACCGATGGCGAAAAATCGATTGATAATGCGGTTTTCTATACCCGGTTGGGTCAGCGCATCGTTCATATCCTGAACACCCAGACGCCTTCGGGCCTGCTGTATGAAGTGGATATGCGGTTGCGGCCTTCGGGTAATTCGGGCCTCCTGGTGAGCACGTTGCAAGCGTTCGAGAAGTACCAGTGCAGCGAAGCCTGGACCTGGGAACATCAGGCCCTGGCCCGAGCCCGCGGGGTAGCGGGTTGCCGGGAAACACTGGAGGCGTTCGAATCGATTAGGCACGATGTCCTGTGCCAGCCTCGAGACCGGGAAAAGCTCCGGCAGGAAGTGGTCGATATGCGGGAGAAAATGCGCGCCAGTCTGGGCACGCCGGAGTCCCGTCAGCAGGACGTGTTTCATATCAAGCACGACACCGGCGGCATCGTCGATATCGAGTTTCTGGTGCAGTACCTGATGCTGGCCAATTGCGCCGACCACCCGGAATTGACCCAGTGGTCCGACAATATTCGCCAGATGGAGGCGTTGGGGCAGGTTGGGGTGATGTCGGTGGCGGATACTGAGAAGCTGCGTGATGTCTTTATTGCCTTGCGTTCGACCATTCATCGGCGGGCGCTGCAGAACCTGAACAGTGAGGTGGAAGCAGGCCTCTTCCCCGATGAGCGTGATTACGTCCGCGGACTTTGGCAGGATATCATGATTGATTAGCTTGCTAAGTTTTCTTCCTGCGAAGTTTCCTGCTAGAATGCGAGCTCCCCGAAAACCGCTTTTTTAGGAGCAACGAAGAATGTCGATGGCTGATCGCGATGGCCACATCTGGCTGGATGGCGAAATGGTTCCCTGGCGGGAAGCCAAAACTCACGTGCTGACCCACACCCTGCATTACGGTCTGGGCTGTTTTGAGGGCGTGCGAGCCTACAACACCGCCAACGGTCCGGCTATTTTTCGCCTGAAAGAGCATACCGATCGGCTGTTCCGCTCCGCACACATCCTCAACATGAAGATGCCGTTCAGCAAAGAAGAGCTGAACGAAGCGCAGTGCGCGGCCGTACGTGAAAACAACCTGGACGAAGCCTACCTGCGCCCCATGGTGTTCCTGGGTTCCGAAGGCATGGGCCTGCGCGCCGATAACCTTAAGGTTCATGTGATGGTCGCCGCCTGGAGCTGGCCTTCCTACATGTCGCCGGAAGCCAAGGAAATGGGCATTAAGGTGCGGACGTCTTCCTACACCCGTCACCACGTCAACATCACCATGTGTAAGGCGAAGGCGAACGGCAATTACATCAACTCCATGCTGGCGCTGAATGAAGCCATCGCCAGTGGTTGTGAGGAAGCGTTGCTGCTGGATAACGAAGGTTATGTGGCGGAAGGTTCGGGTGAGAACATCTTCATTCTTCGAGACGGTGTACTGCATACGCCTGAACTCACCTCCTGTCTGGAAGGTATTACTCGCCAGACCATCCTGGATTTCGCCAGCGAGCTGAATATTCCGGTGAAAGAGCGCCGCATCACCCGTGATGAAGTGTACATTGCCGATGAAGCCTTCTTCACCGGCACCGCGGCCGAAGTTCTGCCGATCCGCGAACTGGACGGCCGTGCTATTGGTGCTGGCAAGCGTGGCCCGGTAACCGAGAAGTTGCAGGCCATGTACTTTGATGCGGTGAAGGGCAAGCTCGAATCCCACAGCAGCTGGTTGACCCACGTTAAGGGCTGATCGGCGAAGGATTAGCCAGGCCGCTTTCTGTGTTGCAGCAGTCAGGCGGCCTTGTTGTTTAAATTCACACTATTTTCAGGAACAGCAAATGGCAGACGTCATTAAAGTCCCCGTCTCCTTCGGCGAGGTTCTCGACAAAATCACCATCCTCGAAATCAAGTCTGAGCGCATCAAGGATGAGGCCAAACTCAAGAACGTTCGTCTGGAGCTGGACGAGCTCAGTGCCACCTGGGACGAAGCCGTTACCGATCAGAGCGCAATCGCCGACCTGAGAAAGCAGCTCAAGGCTGTGAACGAGGAACTGTGGGTCATTGAGGACGATATCCGGGATCAGGAAGCCGCGCAGAATTTTGGTGACCGCTTCATTGAGCTTGCCCGAGCAGTATACGTGACCAACGACAAGCGCGCGGCCATCAAGAAAGACGTGAACCTGGCCCTGGGTTCACGTTTCGTGGAAGAAAAATCCTATCAGGATTACACCGCTCGTAAGTGACTTTTCAGTGACTCTCAAACGATGACTCGCTGAGGGTCCGGATTCACCTGGTGTAATCCGGACATCAAAAACGGCGTTGGATCAGCTTAGGTCCGACGCCGTTTTTGGTTGTGCTGCACGCTGGCTTTCCACCCACTTATCCAGCATGTCGCTGGCATCCTGCACCGTCACCAGTTCCATCGCGCCTTCAAACTCCGCTTTCGCGCCCCATCGAGACTGATCCACGGATTTGCCAGTGAACTGTTCCAGCGCTTCCGGATAGCGGTTCACGCACCACTCCAGT
This sequence comes from Marinobacter alexandrii, assembly GCF_005871205.1. GTDB lineage: Bacteria > Pseudomonadota > Gammaproteobacteria > Pseudomonadales > Oleiphilaceae > Marinobacter > Marinobacter alexandrii. Next base: position 55,567 of record NZ_SWKM01000016.1, read on the forward strand.
GAGTTGTAAGGGCCTGAGCGGTAGGGGTTGCTGGCGGCGTAGATACCTAGCACGTCCGTGCCCACGGCACTTGCTATGTGGGCGGGGCCGGTGTCTGGCGCCACCACCAGATCAGCGTGGGTCATCAGGGCTGCCAGCTGCTTTAGCGTATCCTTGCCACAGATGTTGTGTGCCTTTTCCTTCATCGCGGCCTCAATGGCGTCGCAGTACTCCGCCTCGAACGGCGCCGGGCTGCCGACCAGAATCACCTTCATGCCATACTCGCGGATGGCATGATCCGCCAGTTGTGCGTAGCGCTCCGCCGGCCAGTTTCTCAGGGTGTGGCTGGCGCACGGGCTGATCACCAGATTTTGGCGGTCGGCTGCCAGCTGCTGATAGGCAAATTCGTGGTCGCCCTCGCTGAGCGGAATGTTCCATTGAGGTGCTGCTGGTGTAAGGCCGAGCGGCTCCAGGAAGCTGGCCAGGCAGTCACGAACGTGCTGATGTGGGGTCGGCGCGATCCGCTTGTTGATGAACAGGCTGTGCAGGTCTTTGCTGCGGGCCTTGTCGTAGCCGACTTTTACCTTGGCTGGAATGCAGGCCGCCGCAAGGTTGGCTCGAAGTGCTACCTGCATGTGCAGCAGGGCATCAAAACTTCGGCCGCTCATCTGTATGCGTAGATCAGCATAGCCCTTACGGCCGGCTTTCTTGTCAAAAACAATAAACTCCACGCCCGGCAAGTCTCCGATCAGTTTGGCCTCAATCTTGCCAATCACCCAGGTGATTTTCACGCCCGGCAGTTGTTCCTGAAGGCTCAGGACAACCGGGATGACGTGGGTGACGTCGCCTATGGCGGAGAGACGGAGTATGCAGATGGAGTTCATTGAGGAAAATCCGTTGTGTGTTCCAGAACCGGTGTGTGGAGGTTCACGGTCAATCATTGGTAAACTGAGCGCCATTCTATATCACTCGCCGGCATACGTCCCAAGATAGGCGATGCCAGTGTGGTGGCTGTTAAATTCTGGTGTTCGGGGAATCATGGTCGAATCTGAAATCAATGAGCGGGTTAATGGTTCCGCTTTGCTTATACGCCCGGATTATCGTGAATTGGTTACCACCGACTGGTTCAATCCTGATCACTGGAAAGAAAAGGCCACGCCGGTCAGCAGTGGTGGACGCGGGGGAGCCTGGTTTCTCAATGCGAACGGCGCCCATTTGGTGTTGCGTGAGTATCGACGGGGAGGCCTCATAGCGAAGCTATCCCAGAAGCTGTACATCTATACTCGCGAGCGTGACGTTCGTTCTTTCTCGGAGTTCAGGTTGTTGAACCGCTTGAAGGCGATGGGGTTACCGGTACCCGGAGCGGTGGCGGCCTGGTTTCGAAAGGTATCCCCCATACATTATCGGGCCGCAATTATCATTGAGCGACTTGATGATACTGCGCCGCTGGCAGACCTGGTTCCCGATCTGAATGATGCAGACTGGTATCGCTTGGGCCAGACAATTCGGCGCTTCCACGATTCCGGTGTTCGCCACGCCGACCTGAACTGCTTCAACGTTCTGGTGAGAGATCAAACGTTTTACCTGATCGACTTCGACAAAGGCAGAATTATGCGCCCAGGGACCTCTTCCAGTTGGAAACAGGCTAACCTGCAACGATTTGCCAGATCTTTGAAAAAGGTGGCGGGTGACGCCGTGCATCAGGAGGTTTGGAATTCTTTTATAAATGGATACGACGGGAGTCATTCCGCTTGACCAAGCAACAGAAAAACACTTCATTACCTGCCATTCTATGCCTCACAGATGCGTGCGATCGCCCGGAATCGGAGCTTTTTATCGGGTTGAAGAGGGCAGGCTTTGACGTCGATGTCATGTGCAATCCGAAAGGCCGTAACTATCAACGTTTGGTCGACGAAGGCATGGTCGCTCAGCCGATAGCGCTGAAAAATCGCTTCGATAAGGAAGGTATCGCTGCCATCCGCGAGCAGCTTGGTAAGAAGAACTACGAAATTATCCACGCCTACAATCCCCGGGCTCTGGCGTGTGGTTTGACTGCCTCGAAAGGAACCGATATCAAGATCGTTGCCTATCGAGGTGTTATTGGGAACATCAGTTTTTTAAACCCGGAATCCTGGATAACGTTTCTACACCCCAGGGTCAGCAAGATCGTATGCGTTGCCGATGCCATCAAGGACTATCTGGCAAACCTGAAGTTTTTGTGGCTGCGCATCCCGGATTCGAAACTTCAGCGCATCTACAAGGGCCATGACTTGAGCTGGTACCAGGCCGAGCCCGCAGACTTGAGCGAATTTGGTGTGCAGGACGAGGACTTTGTCGTTTGCTGTACCGGCCGCAATACTCCCAGGAAGGGATTCGACGATCTGATTCAGGCCATGAGAGAGCTGCCCTCCGATGTGAAGGTTCATTTGCTGTTGGTTGGTGACGTCGATAAGAATGAAGAGATCAGAGCGCTCGCTGCTCGGTCATCCGCTTCTGAACGTATCCATTTCACCGGCTTTCGCACTGACGCACCATCACTGGCTGCAGCCAGTGATGTCTTTGTGCTTCCATCGAAAGAGCGAGAAGGCCTGCCTAGGGCTGTCATAGAATCCATGGTTTATGGTGTACCTCCAGTTGTAACTCGGGTTGGCGGAATGCCGGAGCTTGTTGAAAATGAAGTGAGTGGCCTGGTTGTGCCGCCTAGCAACAGCATAGAGTTGGCTGGTGCCATCGAACGACTGTATCGCGACGAAGGGTTTCGCGCTCAGTTAGGACAGGCCGCCAGGGAGAGGATTGCCGGTCAGTTCCACACCGCCGAAACTGTCCGCGAGACTAGCGAGCTGTATAAGTCCCTCGTAGGCAGAAGCTAAATGCGTCGATATTTGTTTTTTGTAAACCAGCCATATTCCTACTCGATTCTTCGTCCGCTTCAAGAGGAAATCCGCCGCAGGGGAGGGGAGGCGGCCTGGTTTGTCGCCGGGTGCACCTCAGCGCCCCTTGGCCCAGACGAGCGCCACCTCAAAACCGTGAAGGAAGTGATGGCATTCAATGCCGATGCGACCTTCGTGCCGGGAGATTGGGTGCCCTACTTTTTCCCTGGGATAAAGGTGGAGGTTTTTCACGGTATGGCGCGCAACAAGCGCGGCCATAGTAGTGAAGATGAGAGCGACCACTATCGCATTCGAGGCTGGTTCGATCTTTACTGTACCCATGCGGAAAAGGACACCGCCAAGTTTCAGGAACTCGCCGAGCTGCACCAACATTTTGCGGTTGCCCACACAGGCTGGCCCAAATTGGACCCGTTACTGTCTGAGCCGGTTCAAGGGGAGCGGCCGCGAGCAGAGGATGAACTTCCCGTTGTCTTCTATGCCTCGACATTCAGCCGATCTGTGACATCGGCGCCGGCTCTCGTTGATAAGATTGGGGAACTGGCGGCAAGCGGCCGATGGAAGTTTATTGTCACTCTGCACCCCAAAATGGATTCATCGGTTGTCGAACGCTACCGGAGCCTGGCTGGCCCTAACCTGCGCTTTGTAGAAAGTGATGAGGACCTGTTGCCGATTTTTCCGCAAGCCGATGTCATGCTCTGCGATACCTCGTCGATTATGTTCGAGTTCATGTTTCTGGATCGCCCGGTGGTCACCTTCAAAACGAAAATGCCGGGTCCGTATCTGATCGACGTGGACAATGTTCAGGAGCTAGAGTCGGCGCTGAATACAGCGCTCCAGCGCTCCCAGGAATTGATGAATGCGACCCGGTCGCTCTGCGATGACCTTCATAGCTTCCGGGATGGCCGTTCCAGTGCACGAGTGTTGGATGCGGTGGAGGAATTCATTACACATAGGTCCGCGGGGCTGCGAAACAAGCCTCTCAATTTGCTCAGAAAGCTCAAGGTTAGACGTCGGTTGAGTAAGGAACTCAAAATGTCTGACAGACAGAACTGAACTGCAGCAAACAGCGCTAAATCCTATCAACTTGTCGGGCACGGATTATAAATGGCAACTTTTCCAGATGCTTCTGAAGCAAAAGTAGTGGTGCTGACTTTGCGCCAGGCCACAGATCGTCAGGCTCGAATTAAGAAATTGCTTGATGATGCTGGCATTGAGTTCGAGTTTGCCTGGGGTGTTGATGGTCGAAAAGAGCAAGACCCTTTGTTGAATATGTACGATAGGCGAAAACGGGTTCGGCTCAAAGGGAGTCCTTTGAGCCAGGGACAGCTTGGTTGTTTTGCCGGTCACGCAAATATTTGGCGCAGCTGCGCAAAAGAAGACAGGAAGTACGTAATACTCGAGGATGATGTTGTGTTTAACCCGGCAAGCTTATTGTCGTTTCTCCAGATCGTTCCTTCCTTGCCTCCCCATTTCGAATGCCTAAGGCTATTCAAAAATAAGACTCGAAATCATAAAGAGTACGAAGTGGCGGAGGCGGGACCTTTCAAGATTTTGAGGTATACGAAGGGGCCTATGAGCTCCATGGGTTATTACCTGACGCCTGAAGCCGCCCGGAAATTTCTGGCTTCGGTCAAGCCGGTTTTTCTTCCGGTCGATATCTACATGGACCGGTATTGGGTGAATGACGTTGTGTGTCTGGGGCTAAGTCCAGATTTCGTGTCCCATGATTACCACTTTGAGTCCATGATTGGGTACGAACCGAAATCGGGTCGTCGGCCCTTGTATATCCGCTTAAATAGAGAACTTTTCACGCTGAGCGAAAGGTTGCGGAGGTTTTTTTACAATCTTGGTTTAAGCAGGCAGTTCAGGTCAACAAAGGTGTCGCACTATGAATGACCTCATTCACGCAATTTGGTTGGGTGACAAGATGCCCCCTTTATCGCACGCCTGCCTGGATGATTGGCAGAAAATGGGGTTTGCGTTTAAGCTGTGGACCGACTCCAATGAGCAGATTCAGGCGTGGATTAATGGTTGTTCATTTGCTAGGGACTGTTATGAACGAGGCCTTTACGCCTTTGTTTCAGATTACCTCCGGTTAAAAGTGCTTGAGCAAGAGGGGGGGCTATATCTCGATACGGACGTTACTATCAGGAAAAATCCGTTTCCACTTTTTTCAGACGTCAAGTTCGCCATAGGCTATGAAACGGATGATTATTTAGGTACTGCCGCAATATATTCCGAACCTGACTCAAGGATTCTGTCCGCGTTAATTCATTTCTATGAAGTCGGGATCTGGAACTCGTCGCTTTATATTGGGCCACAGATCGTAACGCATCTCATAAACGGGACGGGCCTTCGTGAGATTGAGAGCTGCAAGTTGTTGCCTGTGAGGTACTTTTTTCCTTATCAGCAAGAAGCTATAGATTTCAAGTGTCCCGATGAAAGCTATCTCGTTCATTGGTTTCAGCACAGTTGGAAGCGATCGTCTGGAATGGCTTTCCTGAAATCCAAGCACCTTGGTTTTTTTGGCAAACTCTATGTTTGGCAAAAGTGTTTTTTTCGAGGGTTCTCCTGATTATTATCTATTTCATCCGATTGTTGCCCGAACTTGAAACTGTAAATAATCCCAAAGAAGACTGAAAAAATGTAGATGCCGTTGGCTGAGTAAAGATAAGACTCGAAGAGGTTAACGGTCATCCAGAATGCCAGCACTACGAGTGAAAATATTCTCCAGGTCTTTCGAATTGAGTTAGGCGGAGCCACCACTATACGATAGGTGGGGTATATCATCAGAAAATACACCAAGACCGAGCCAATTATTCCGAAGCTCACAAAAGTTTCGATATGTGAATTGTGCAAATGCGTGAAATCTGCGCGCACGAAATCGGGAAGGTCTTTCGACTCGCTAATAACTATCTCTCTCGCGTCTTCACCGCTACCCAACAGAGGACGAGCCATAATCCATTCCCATGCTTCGAACCATAAGTGAAGACGAACGCCAATACTGCCGGAATCGGAAACAGAATCAAGATCCAGGTTTGTGATTCTTGTAATTGTTGACCCTTCGGCATTTAATCGGTTTTCTATGATGTTTAGATTGGCGGCACCTGCGAGTAGGAGTACTAGCACGGCGTAGGTCGCTAACATTTTGCGCGTAGACGTGCGTGAGGGTAATAGTAATTTTAGGGCAATTGGATAAAACAGAACGCATGCGGCAAGAGCAAGCCAGACTTGTCGTGATTGTGTTATGACAATCACGAGCGTGAAGAACACGACGAAAGTTAATGAAAGTAACTTTTTGCCGACCTCGATATTTCTGGTCAGTGTGCTCTTGGCGACTAGCAGGAAGGATGACGCTATTAGGCCAAAGCCGGCAAAAAGCGACGTATGTTGTGCGTTGACTAAGTGAAAATCGATCCTCGTCCCGCTTAGGCCGCGTCTGATTTCAGCAGCCAAGTCAGGAGAATGACTGAGGTAGATTCCCAGGACGCTCAGGCAATAGCAAAAAAGGATTGCTACAATTCGTTCGCTTCGTCCGTTGGTCCAATAGGCGATAAACCAAAAGAAAAAGAAGTCATAGAAAAAGAAGGGGGAAGGGGAATCTTTTGCAAGTTCTGGAATTTGAATCTTACTGTTCAGCCAGCTCAAAACCGGTACGGTAAGCGACAGGAAAAATGCAATGAATACAGGGTCTTTTTTTACCCATCTAAAATTGTAGTACACCGATACAATGGTTCCGAGCACAAAGAAAAAGAGGAAAATATCTCCAAGGTCTCGGTAGAGTCGTTTGAAGAGAACGAATCCCAAGACACAGGAAAACATGACCAGCGAAAAGGTTCGTCCCCCTACTACAGACTTGATGTTGTTAGTCAAAGAAGCACCTTAGGTTATATTTGAGTAATAGTTAGAAGCTTCATCGGTAGGTTGCCGCTAAACCACTCTATGAGAACTATTCGTGGCGAGCATCAGAGGCAGGTCGATCAAGCGTCCAAAGCCCGGCATACTTGTTGAACGTGACCTGCGCATAGGTCACCGCCGTCAGATAGCCAACTGCCCCATCAAGAAACCCAAACCGAATGAAATAAACCTGCACAAACGTTAGTAAGCCTCGCAGAGTGGGGTAAATCATCGTTCGTGTCTTCTTGCCTTTCCGGTGTTTTTCTAGCGATCCCAGCCACGCGTACTTTGCGCTTTTTTCCAATGAGTGACCGAAGTCCCGGTGGGTGTAGTGCGTCAGTCGGCCCCGCATTGTTTTTATCTTTCGTCCTTCGGGAATCAGGATCCGTTCGTGCACGAGCGCATCCGAGAAACGCACGCCCTCGCGCCGGAACAGGCGCAAGGGTGCACGGCCACTGCGACCGAAATCAAGGCGCTTGCCGTATATGGTTACCGCCCAGGGCAGCTTGTAAGCGTCAGCATCCGGGTCGGCCAGGTGGTGGTTAATCTCTCGTGCCAGTTCCGGTGTTACGCGCTCGTCGGCATCTAGTGACAGTACCCAATCCCCTGTCGCTTTTTCCAGGGCCCTTTGTTTCTGGATTCCGAATCCTGGCCAGTCGGTCACTTCGACGACGTCAGCATAATCTTTCGCGATTTCTGCAGTTCGATCAGAACTTCCGCTATCCAGAACGATAATCTCATCGGCGACAAGTCTTGCTGATTTCAGGCAGTCGGCAATATGGGCTTCTTCGTTCATGGTGATTATCGTTGCGGACACTTTGCGGGTCCTGTTTCGGACATAGGATGCGCTGAGTTCGTGAAACAAGGCAGATGAAATGCCAGCGATGGCAAGTAAGTAAAACGTCAGGAACAGCGTGCGGTTGAAGGTGGCCTCTGTCAGGCCGAAAAAAAAGTAGCTGATACTGACCAATGTCCCAGCGGCGGCTAAATGAGCTGCTGGCTGATGCGCGCTGAAAAGATGGCGTCCGAAAATTGCCAGGGGGATAGCGATGAGCAGCACCCAACCTAGAATCCCGGGAATGCCGCTAGTGGCAGCACTGTTGAACAGATCGCTATGGGCGTGCCCAGAGCAACATGTCGCTAGGATGGCGGGCGCTTTGCCCATTTCTACAGCTGCCTCAATGCCATGGGTATAGCCGCCGAGTCCGACGCCTGTCCAAGGCTGCTGTTTAAACATTTCCCATGCGAGTCCCCAAAGCTCCAGGCGAATCTCAATGCCAGCGTCCACACTTCCACCGTGCAACAAGGTTTGAACGGTCTGAGACATCCGGTCTCCGGATGTGATGGCCAGTGCCATGATGATGGGGATAAAAATCAAACCCGCCCATCGCATCCTCGTGCCAAGCAGCGGGATGCAGGCAAGCAGCAGAAATGGCAGAGCTACAAGGTTGCTCCGTGTCTCTGAAAGCAAGGCAATAGATGCCGCAGCAACACCCATAACGGTAAACAGGATGGCCAGTCCTTTATTGCCTGAGCGAAAAAAGAATGAGGCACTGATGAGCGTTAACACGCCCCCTAAAAGCGCAAGGTTGCCAAAACTGATGGGATTAATGCCGCCACCAAAGCGTCCATTCAGAAACGATTCGATGGTCCCCGACTGACTTATGACTGACGTTACGAGTACGGTGATGGCCGATAGGGATACAAGTCCAAAGGCATAGAACACAGTGCGTCCCCGTAGCCCGATATAGCTCAGTGCAATGACAAGAGGCCAGAAAAGAATGAAACGAGCATGGGTGCCCAGGGTTTTTCCTCCCTCGTAGTCGAAACCTTCAAGCACCCAAGAATAAGTACTAACCAAAACAAAGAACCAGAATGCGAAGTGGAGCAATCGCAGCTCTTTTGGCGTTTCCCACCCCGCCTTGTAGTGGGATTTTCGGGCAATGAATACGCAGCCTGCAATTGCCAGAAGCAGGGTTGCACCTGCAAGAATGCTGGAGGACAGAAGGGCTCCGCCAAGCCCTGCCATGAGCAGCGCAGGTAATAGAATGCGAGTGGAGACTGTCATGTATGAAGAATCCGTGGGCGATGGGTAAAAAGATAGGATTGAAGCAACGCGTTCGTCATCGCCTCAACAAACCTGATCTGGTTTGTAGGGGTTGGCCTCCCCAGGAGGGCGATGACGCATACGTTTGTATTCCCACTGGTATTGTTCGGGGATGTCCAGAACGCAGTGCTCAATAGATCGGTTTAGGGCAGTGGTCGCGACGACAGGGTCTTTTTCACCTAAGCCCGGCTCCGTTCTTTTTACGACGATTCGAAAGCCGCTAGCATCCGGCAGTCGCTCCGCGTAGGTGATCAGGGCATTGGCGCCCGTTTTTTGAATGAGTTTGGAAACCAGGGTCATAGTCCTCACTTCCATGCCAAAAAAAGGAGCATAGGCGTTACCCTTTCCTCTGGGTGATTGGTCTGGAAGTATGCCGGCCACTCCACCTTCTCTAAGAATTGATGTCAGACGGATCAGCCCGCGCCGGTCTCCTCGGACCAGCTCGGAACCAAGGCGCCCGCGTACTTTGATCATGTAGTCTTCAAATTCAGGCATGTTAGGCGGACTATACAGGGCCGCCATCTTGTAGCGCGAAGAAAAGAACAGACCAACCAGCTCCCAGTTTCCGAGATGTGGTGCAAGCAGGATCAACCCCTTGCCACTCGACATCGCTTCGTCAATCAGTTCCAGCCCCTTTGTTTCCTTGATCAGGTTCAGGCATTTCTGTACCGGCCACTCCCACATCAGGGGGACTTCCATCATGGTCTGCCCGGTTTGAATCATTGATGCTTTGGACATCGCCGAGCGATCGGTGTCGGAAAGATCGGGCAGGCAAATCGACAGGTTGGTGTCGGTCACTTGCCGCGACTTGGTTGGCAGCTTCCAGGTAAGCAGGCCAATCCACTTTCCAATTTTCTGGGCATTGCCGAGGGACAGCCAGCCAACCACTCTGAGCAGACCGGCGATGATGAAATACTTGAGCTTACTCATTTGCGTCCGTACCGATCCTCGTACCTCACGATGTCGTCTTCGCCCAAGTAGGAGCCCGACTGCACCTCAATCAGCTCCAGATCAATCACCCCGGGGTTCTCAAGGGAATGAACCTGGCCAACGGGGATGAAGGTGGATTGGTTTTCGGTAACAAGATAGGTCTTTTCGCCGTTGGTCACCCGGGCGGTGCCGCTGACCACAATCCAGTGTTCCGCCCGGTGGTGGTGCATCTGCACCGACAGCTTGGCGCCGGGCTTTACCGTAATTCGTTTAACCTGATAGCGGGTGCCGTTATCGATCGAGTCGTAGACGCCCCAGGGCCGGTAGACCTCGCGGTGGTTCATGTGCTCGTGGCGACCATCGCTACGGATTTGTTCGACCACGCTTTTCACATCCTGGACTTTGTCCTTGTGAGCTACCAGAAGCGCATCCTTGGTTTCGATGATCACCAGGTTTTCGACGCCGACCGTTGCGACCAAGCGACTGTCGGCACGCACCAGGGTGTTCTCGGTATCCCGGGCAATTACGTCGCCGGTCAGGCTGTTGCCAGCATCGTCCTTGGAGCTGACATCCCACAGTGCCGACCAGGAGCCAATGTCACTCCAGCCCGCGTCGAGGGCGACCACGGCTGCTTTGTCGGTCTTCTCCATGACAGCGTAGTCAACCGATTCAGCCGGGCACTGGGCAAACAGGTTGGGATTAACACGGGTAAAGTGCAGGTCCTCACTGGCATCGGCAATGGCCGCCTTGCAGGCAGAGAGGATATCCGGCCGGTGCGCCTCCAGTTCTTTCAGGTAGTCCCGGGCTGAAAACAGGAACATGCCGCTGTTCCAGAGGTAGTTGCCGGAGGCGAGGTAGGCATTCGCCGTATCCAGGTCCGGTTTTTCGACAAATTTGTCGACCGAGTAGCAGTCGGAGGCGAGCTCAGTGCCCCGATGGATGTAGCCATAACCTGTTTCCGGATGGCTGGGTACGATGCCGAAGGTGACCAGCTTGCCCTGCTCTGCCAGTGGGATGGCTTTGGTTACGCCCTGCTGGAAAGCATCGGTGTTCTGGATCAGATGATCCGCGGCCAGTACCAGCATCAGCGGGTTGTCGCTGCCGGCATTCTCGCACAGCTGGATCGCCGCCAGAGCGATGGCTGGCGCAGTGTTACGCCCGCAGGGCTCAAGAATAATCTGGACATCGTCGTGGCCGGACTGACGCATTTGCTCGGCGGCAAGAAACCGGTGTTCTTCATTGCAGATGAGCAGCGGTTTTTCTGCCTTCAGGCCCTCAAGCCGAGCCACCGTTGATTGCAGCATGGACAGGGGGCTGTCGGTCAGTTTCAGGAACTGCTTGGGATTCAGCTGTCGTGACAGGGGCCAGAGTCGCGAGCCGGTGCCGCCAGCCATGATGACCGGATGAATCATAGGTTCACTCCAAGCTTGAGGTTGAGATATCCGAAAAAATCTGTGTAAGGGTCGGGCATATTATCATATGGGTCTGACAGAGCCAGTGTCGGCGCCCCTGCAGCCGGGCGAAGGCGCGGTGAAGACCTAGAGTTTTTGTGAAAGCTCCCATGGATCCTGTCGCCCGCTGGTTTCCCACTCAATGCGTTTGTAAAACCGACGAATACGCCGATCAATGTAGTGTAGCCGCCAGTTCTGGCTGGTCGAAAGGAGGCTGGGTATCAGAGGGGCGCCGAGACCATCAACCAGAAACAGTCTGGTCTTTTCGTTACGCATGCCAAGCACCAGGTTGTGGGGCAGCAGGTTGCGGGTCAGGATTCCTGTGCGTTGCAGCCAGTCGGTGAACTCCTGGATCAAGGCCTGAGCGGTTTCGTCAAAGCCTGAGCGTGCCAGGTAGTGCTCGAATGTTTCCGCAGGGCCGCCTTCAGCATTCTTTAGAAGTTCGCTTTCATTGGCAGGGCCCTGCGTCGTGTCCGTTTGGCCCAAAAAACGGGGCAGGTGGGCCCACACCACGTCTTCCTGGCCTTGTTTTAGCAGGCGCTGGATGACGGTTTGTCCGTGGGCCTCAAGCTCCTGAAGATTGTCATTCAGCCGCCGTTTCCCCAGCAGCTTCTTCAGCGCCGTCTGCCGTTGGTAGCGAGCCTCGATATTGTCGGGGCGAATGATTTTCAGGCACCGGTCGGGATAACTCGGGTGCTGATAACAATGGCGGTTGGAGCCGGAGGCAAACGGGGTCTGGTTGGTCAGGTCGATCACGTCATGGCCTCCCGATACAGCCTTTCAATGTTGTCCACCATGGCCTCAATGGTGAACGTCGTTTTGATCCGCTGCATAGCCGGCATTTGCGCCTGCCGGGTGCCGGGCAGGTCGGACAGGGTTTGGTCGATGATCGCCCGAAGACTCTGTTCGCTGCCGTCAGCGCTCAATGCAGATTCCGGTAACAGCTCCAGCGGTCCAGCCACCGGTGTTGAGGCCACCGGGCAATCCGCTGCGAGCGCCTCGATCAGGACATAAGAAAAGCCCTCCCGCTCGGAACTGATGATCGTCAGGTCGGCGTCCCGATAGATTGGCTGCAGGTCCTCGCAATAGCCGAAAAGCGTGACGTCGTTTTGCAGGTTCAAGGTGTCGATCAGCCGTTCCAGGCGAGGCCGCTCAGAACCTTCGCCATAGATCGTCAATTGTGCCGGCTGTACCAGCTGTGACCAGGCTTCGATCAGCGTGTGAAATCCCTTCACCGGCTCCAGCCGACCAACAGCGATGCATTGGGCCCGGGTCTTGTGGACGTCCATGGCACGATGATCATCGGCGCGGGGGGCGCGGTCAATCGCGATGCCGTTGTAGATCAGGTGCTTATTGCCATGTTCCAGATTCTCGAAAACCCAGGGGCTGACCGCGATCACGGTGTCCTGGCGCAAGAAGGCCTTGTGGTTTTTCTTGATGCCATGAACGGTGCTTACGCGCAGGGGCGCTAGGTCTGGTGCCATTCGACCGGCGAGCTGTGCCGCTTTATTGCCATGGGAGTGCAGGACGTCAGGCTTGATGCGGCGAATGCATTGCCGCAGGGCAAAGCGAAGCCTCGGGTTCAGGCGGCTGCATTGAACCGGTAGCGGATGAAAGTGCACTTTGGCTGGAAACCGGGCTTGATAACTCCCATGCGCCATAACATGCACGCTGTGGCCGCGCCGGGCCAACTCAAGGCCCAGGTCAGACACATGCTTTTCCATGCCGCCCCAGCCGGTGCCAGGCGTTGCAAACAGTAGCGCAATCGTCAGTGGCCGCGAGCGGTTCATAGCTGGGATGCGCGCTCTGCCAGCACCGACTCGTAGACGTGAAGCGTGGCCTCGGTTTGCGCCTGGAGCTGAAAGCGGTAGGGAATCTCAATATCGGCTGGCCCGGAATCCAGAAGCCGAAGGACGGTCCCGGCGAATTCGTCGGTGTCGTCTGGTGTCACCAGACCGTCCCGGAAGCACGCCTGCAGTGTCTCGGCGGCCCCGCCCCGATTGTAGGCGGCCACCGGTGTGCCTGAGGCCAGGGCTTCGGTAACCGTGCGGCCGAAAGGTTCTGGCTTGGTGCTCATGTGGCAGACCACATCGGCCAGCAGGTATAGCGTGGTCATGTCGTTGCGCTGGCCCAGGAAGCTGACATGATCGGTCAGGTTCAGGCGGGCCCGCTCTTTTTCAAGCTCTTCAAGGAAAGGTTCCTTGCCCGGTTCTGCGCCGCCAACCACTATGCCGTGGCAGTCCGGCCGCTGGCGGACCAGTTTCGCCATCATCGCCAGGAAGTCCAACTGACCTTTCCAGCGCGAAATCCGGCCCGGCATCATGATGATTTTCTTGCCAGCCAGTTGCGGGTACTGCCGATACCATCGCTGTCGCCATTGTGTGCTGAGCTCCCGCTGGCGAAAGGCGTTCAGGTCGACCCCGCGCTGGATGACCGTGAGTTTGTTTTCCGGAACCGGATAATTATCTAGTACGTAATCTCGAACACAGCCGGAGACCGCAATCAGGTGATCAGCTCGGGTCATGATGGCGCTGTAGGGAGTGACTGAGTACATGCCGTGAAAGGTGGCAACCACGGCCGGCCGCTCGCTGACGGGGATACCTTTGAGTGCCAGGCGGATGATCCAGGCCGGCATGCGCGAACGGACATGAACAATGTCCGGTTTCAACTCACGGAGTAGCTTACGCATGGGCAGGATCTGTCCGAAAGACGCGGGTGATTTTCGATGGATCGGCATGAATATGTGGTTCGAACCCTGGCCACGCAGCTGCTCCGCCATCGGGCCACCCTTGGAGACCACGTAGGACTCATGGCCACGCTTTACCAGATCAGACGCGAATTCCACGGTGCCTCGTTCAACCCCTCCGCTGTATAGCGCGGGCAGGGCCTGGAGAATTCTCATCCGGTTGTCCTCTTGTTCGCCGGTGGGTTTGTGCGAAAGGCGGGCAAATACCGGTCAATGATCCAGCGTGCTGCGCGATCGGACTCCCAGAGTGTAGCCGTTGGGACGGTCTCCTCGGCCATGACTGCAGCATGATCAGTCCAGCGGGCGATTCGTCCGTTTTCAACCAGGCCGCCAATACCTTGGGCAACGCGGCTGGCAGGGCGAGCAGGGAGTTCGAAAATACCGGTCGGCACCCCCGCAGTTGCCGCTTCACACACCATGGACATGCTGTCCGGAGTGACCCAGGCGGCTCTGGATCCGGCCAGTTGGTGCGAAAGCCAGTCCTGATAAGTGTCCTTTGGATGAACAACGGTAATCTTTGGCCCCTGCAGCTCATCCAGCCGAGCCATTAGTTCTTCCGGGGTTCGGCGGGAGCCACTGATGGTCCAGCGCCATGCCGGGTATTGGCCGATCAGGTGATTGATTTGCCCCAGCAGCACGTCGTTGTCCCACTCGAAATGCGGCGATGGGCCACCAATGAGCACCAGTGCCTCCGGTTTGTCGGTGATGCGGGCCAGAGGCGTAATCGAGTTAAGTGCGCCTTCCGTGAGCAGAACGTGATTGCTGTGGACGGCATCGTGGGCTGGGGTGATCACGCCGTCGATCCAGCCGAGGGGAAACCCGGGTTTCATCAGGGTCAGCGTCTTGGCGCGCCTGACTCTGCGCAGTGATAACAGTAGCCGGTGGGTGCCCGTACCTGCAGCAACAATCAGGCTTGGTGATGGCAGTTCGGAATTGAGGGCAGGGGCAATGCCCAGCAGGGCGCGCCAGACGGGTACCGTAACTTCGCTGGCATCAATCCAGTGAAGGCTGGCACCGGTGAGCACGCGAAGACGATTGCCCAGTCCCTTCAGCTGATTCCGGTGGCCCGCTTTGTTGTCGGTCAGCAGCCAGATCGCAGGCGTGCCGTTGTTACCTTCAGTGGACTTGGCCATAGGTTCCGGTCATGTAAACCGGCCTCCGTATGCGTGCTGGTTAGTGGCGACCATAAAAGCCAGGATCGCCAACGTTGGGTCGTGTCTTGAAGCGGCGGTGCATCCACAGGTACTGCTCCGGCGCCCGGCGAATTTCCCGTTCGATAGTGTGGTTAACGAGTGTGGCATCCTGCAGATCATCGCCGCTGGGAAAGTTCTCCAAAGCTGGATGAAAGTAGATGTCGTAGCCGGGGCGACCTTCTCGACGGACGTGACTGAAGGGCACAACGGCACAGCCACTGCGTTCGGCAATGCGAGACGTGGCAGTTATGGTGCCGGCCGGGATGTCGAAGAACGGGGCAAACACGATGTCTTTGCGGCCGTAATCCTGATCGGTGGCATACCAGACCGCATGATTGTTTTTCAGGCTTCGGAACAGGCCGCGCAAATCCCTTGCACCGAGGACCTTGCCGTACCGACGCTCCCGGGCCCGGGTCATCACCGCATTCATCAGGGGATTGTTGTGATCCCGCTGCATGACATCGGCGTTGATGTATTCGGTGACCAGGCTGCCGCCGAGATCCAAAGTGCTGTAGTGCCCGCCGAGCAGCAGTACACCCTTGCCGCGAGCGAGGGCCTGTTCGTAGTGTTCGAGCCCGTGCACGGTGGTAATGGAAGTTAGTCTGGCCGGATTTCGGAACCAGGCCAGGCCCAGTTCCATCAGGCCAATACCATTGGCAATGAACGACTTACGAACGAGAGCTGCTCGCTGCTCGGAGCTAAGTTCGGGAAAACACAAACCGATGTTCACCTCGGTGATGTGGCGGCGGCTGCCGGCCAGACGCCACGCCAGTAGCCCGGCGATTTTCCCGAGCCACCATTGAACCCGAATCGGTAGCTGCGCCAGCAACCACATCAGGCCAATGCCAATCCAGGTTGGCCACCACCGGGGGTGGCGGTAGGCGGAGTAGTCGGTATTTCTCGGGAGTTTTCGGTGTTTCTTCTTCACGGGAATAATGACCCTGCTTGTCCGTGAAACCGGCCGCCATCGCGGGCGATTACCAGCATCAATCAGAAGTAAATCAATGGGTTTTCCGCTATGATACCTTACTGTTTTATCCGGAGTCCTGTGTGCTGCAATTTATCTATTCCCAGTTGATACGGTTACTTTTGCCCTTCATTTTGTTGCGCCTCTGGTGGAACGGTCGTCGGGCTCCGGAGCTTCGCCGCAACTGGTATCAACGACTTGGCATCGTGCCCCGCCATGAGGGTGCTGTGGTCTGGGTGCATGCGGTATCCGTGGGTGAAACCATTGCCGCCGGTCCCATGGTCCGCCGTCTGTTGGCCCGCGACCCCGGTATCATCATCCTGATGACTGCAATGACCGACACTGGCATGGCCCAGGCTCGCAAGATGTTCGGCGACCAGGTGCAGTACGCCTACGCGCCCTACGATACGCCTGGTTCCATTCGACGGTTTCTGAAGCGGGCGCAGCCCCGGATTCTGGTCATCATGGAGACCGAAATCTGGCCCAACATGATACGCCAGTGCCGGACGCTTGAGGTACCCGTGTTCCTGATCAATGCCCGGCTCTCCGAGCGTTCAGCCCAGGGCTACGAGCGCATCAAGAGCCTGGCCGCACCGATCATGCGCAGTATCAGCTGGGTGGCCGCCCAAGCTGAAAAAGACGCCGAGCGGTTCTGTCGGATTGGTGTTGCCAGCTCGAAAGTCGCCGTTACCGGAAGTGTTAAGTTCGACGTCGATATCACCGAAGATGTCCGCAGTGCATCGGCGGAACTTCGGCAATCCCTCTCCAGGCCGGCAGTATGGATCGCAGGAAGCACACATGAGGGAGAGGACGCGCAGCTGCTGGAAGCGCACCGGAAGGTGCTTGCCGTCCATCCCCGCACTCTGCTCATTATCGTGCCGCGCCATCCGGAGCGGTTTGAGTCGGTGGCCGATAAGGTTGAAAAAGCCGGGCTGACGCTGGCACGCCGCTCAACCGGTAACGGGGTGGCGTCGGCCGATGTTTACCTTGCCGATACCATGGGCGAGTTGATGATGCTCTATGGCGCCAGTGACATGGCGTTTGTGGGAGGATCGTTGATCGAGCGCGGCGGGCATAATCCACTGGAGCCGGCGGCCTGGGGCATCCCCGTGTTCTCCGGACCGCACGTATTTAACTTCGAGACCATCTACCAGCGTCTGCTGGACGATTCTGGTGTCAAGCTGGTTGCCGATGCGGATGAACTGGCGATTCACCTTGTTCAGCTGATCACTGACGACGATGAGCGCCATACCATTGGTGACAGGGCACTGGCCGTCGTTAACAAGAATCGGGGTGCGTTGGACAAGGTTGTTGACGGGATCGTAGAGCGGATTTAAGGCGAGCCCGGAGTCGGGCCCGCCTCGGGTCTTACTGTGCTGGGTTGTCGAGAACCTTGTCTTCATTAGCCAGCGCCTCGATGCCCGGTGCCGATTCACTCAGCCAGTTGTTCAGGGCAACCAGATCCTGCGGGCTTAGCGTGCCGGCAGCCTGCTTGAGCTGCAGGGTGTTGATCACGTAGTCGTAGCGAGAGTTGGCGTAGTCCCGGAGCGCCACGTAATAGGCCCGTTCTGCATCCAAAACTTCAACAATATTTCGGGTGCCAACTTCGTACCCGGCCCGCGTGGCGTCCAGTGCGCTGCGGCGCGAGACAATGGTCTGTTCAAGGGCCGAGGCAGTCTCGATGTTGTTGTTTACGGTCAAGAACAGGCTGCGTGTACTCACCCGCACGTCACGACGAACAGTTTTCAGTGACTGCTCAGCCACTGTGACCAATGACCGACGCTGGCGAACGCCGGCCTGAGTGCCGCCACCGGTATACAGTGGCACGTTCAGGGTCACGCCAATGACGCCCTGAGTTGTGGTGCCATCCCGTTGCATCTGAAAAGTACTGGGATCCTCCAAGCCATCGGTCTTGGTCTTTCCATACGAGGCGTTCAGATCCAGGGTGGGGTAATGGCCCGCCTTGGCGGATTTCAGGTTGGCTTCACTGACGTTCAAATCGTACAGGGCAGATTGAACAGACCAATTCTGGTCAAGCGCGGTTGCCTCCCAAGCAGATGGATCCATGGGGTCGGGCCGGCCTAATGGAAAATTCTGTCGAAGATTCTCTATTTCCTCCGGAAATTCTCCTGTCAGCCGCGCCACCTGTTCCTGGGAAATGTTGAGCTGGTTTTCCGCCACGATTCGCTGGCTGCGGGTATCATCGTAGGTGGCACGCGCCTCGTAGACTTCGGTGATGGCAATCAAGCCAACGTCAAAGCGTTCCTGGGCCTGTTCATATTGACGTTGGATAGCGGCTTCGGCTGCGCGGGTCGTGATGACGGTGTCTCTGGCACGGAGCACGTTAAAGTAGGCCGTGGCCACATCCAGTATCAGCTGCTGTTGAGCGAGGTTGTAGTCGGCGCGAGCAGACTCTGTCTGAAACTGGCTGGCGTCGTAATCGAACCAGGCATCCGCTCGAAACAGGGGCTGGGTGAGTTGAACTCCGTAAGCCAGTTCGCGGTAGCTGTTGTCCTGGTTGGGGCCTTCCACATCGATGTAATTGGCTTCGCCAAATGCGCCGAGCTGGGGCAGCAACACACTGCGAGTCACATCGCTGGCGGCCTGCTGGGCTTCGAAACTGGCCTGGGCGGCAGCGATGCCGGAGTCGTAGGACAGGGCTTTCTCATAGGTTTCCATCAGATCGATGGAGAGGGCAGGTTGAGCCACCATGAGACCAACAAGTCCGGAAAGCAGACGTTTCTTCATTGTTTCTCCTGAATACCTGTGGACGTGAGCGTCCTACTCGCAAACGCTGACTTGGCCGCCGCACTGTGCAAGTTGTGCAGAATCAGACCGTTGATAGGGCTTTGGTGCGACATTATGGACAATAATCGGTCACAGCTCTACACTTGCAAACGGCACTCATTTTGGGTGCTACACAAAACAGATTCGCGTCTTGACGGGGTGCTGGTCTGCCTTAACTAGATAAGGGCAGACGGCTGAGATTGCAACGCAGAACCCGCGACCTGATCCGGATAATACCGGCGTAGGAATTAAGACCACAGTGCTGATCGGCCAAATGTCTCTTCGCTAATTACAGCGGTAGACCGTCCTCAGCTCCGTCATACGCGACCCGACCTCCATTAAAGTTCCGGGAGCAAACGATGACAGAGCTACCTTCCTACCTCAGTGATTCCGCCCAGGTGGATTCCGCAGCGGTCACACCGCTACCCAATTCCCGCAAGGTTTACGTATCCGGTAGCCGCCCCGATCTACGTGTGCCCATGCGCGAGATTTCATTGGCCGATACCCCGACTGAAATGGGTGGGGAAAAGAACGAAGCCGTGATGGTCTACGACACCTCAGGGCCGTACACCGATCCCGAGGCCACGATTGACTTGCGCAAGGGGCTGGCGCCGATCCGCGCAGCCTGGATCACAGAACGTAACGATGTCGAGCCTCTGCCCGGCTATACCTCGGAGTTCACGCGGCGCCGCATGAGCGATCCCCGATTGGATCCGCTGCGGTTCATGGATGAGCGCAAACCACTCCGCGCCAAGCCAGGCTGCAATGTCAGTCAGATGCACTACGCTCGCAAAGGCATCATCACTCCGGAAATGGAGTACATCGCGATCCGGGAGAATCAGAAATTGCAGGAAGCCCGGGAGCGGGGCTTGCTGAAGGACCAGCATCCGGGGCAGTCGTTCGGTGCCAATCTGCCAGCAGAAATCACACCGGAATTCGTCCGCGACGAAGTGGCCCGTGGCCGTGCCATTATCCCCGCCAACATCAATCACCCGGAATCGGAGCCAATGATCATTGGCCGCAATTTCCTGGTGAAGATCAATGGCAATATCGGCAACTCTGCGGTCAGCTCCTCGATCGAGGAAGAGGTGGAGAAGTTGACTTGGGGCATCCGCTGGGGCGCCGACACCATCATGGACCTGTCCACTGGCAAGAACATCCACGAAACCCGCGAGTGGATTGTGCGTAACTCGCCGGTTCCCATTGGCACCGTCCCGATATACCAGGCCCTGGAAAAAGTTGGCGGCGTGGCCGAGGACCTGACCTGGGAAATTTTCCGGGATACCCTGATCGAACAGGCGGAGCAGGGCGTGGACTACTTCACTATCCACGCGGGCGTCCGTTTGCATCACGTGCCGCTGACCGCGGCCCGGACCACTGGCATTGTGTCCCGGGGTGGTTCCATCATGGCGAAGTGGTGCCTGGCGCATCACCGTGAGAGTTTTCTGTACGAGCACTTCGAAGACATCTGCGAGATCATGAAAGTCTACGATGTGTCCTTCAGCCTGGGCGATGGCCTGCGCCCGGGATCAATCGCCGACGCTAATGACGCCGCCCAGTTCGGCGAACTGGAGACGCTGGGCGAGCTCACCAAGATCGCCTGGAAGCACGATATCCAGGTCATGATCGAAGGGCCCGGCCATGTGCCCATGCATCTGGTCAAAGAGAACATGGACAAGCAGTTGGAATGCTGCGATGAGGCCCCCTTCTACACACTAGGGCCGCTGATCACGGACATCGCACCGGGTTACGATCACATCACCTCCGGTATTGGCGCGGCGATGATCGGCTGGTACGGCTGCGCCATGCTCTGTTACGTCACGCCCAAGGAGCATCTGGGACTGCCCAACAAGGACGACGTCAAAACCGGCATCATCACCTACAAGATAGCGGCGCACGCGGCCGATCTGGCCAAGGGCCACCCGGGTGCCCAGGTGCGGGACAATGCGTTGTCCAAGGCGAGGTTCGAGTTCCGCTGGGAAGACCAGTTCAACCTGGGGCTCGACCCGGACACTGCCCGCGCCTACCACGATGAAACCCTGCCGAAGGATTCCGCCAAGGTTGCCCACTTCTGCTCCATGTGTGGCCCCAAGTTCTGTTCCATGCAGATATCCCAGGAGGTCAGGGATTATGCTAAGGAGCATGGCCTGGATGAGGTGGCCGCCGTGGACGTTGGCATGCAGGAGAAGTCCCGGGAGTTTGTCGAGTCCGGTAGCAAGCTGTACGACAAGGTCTGAATTGATTGGGGATTGGTGCGCCGAGCGCCAATCCCCTTGCAATCAAGAACAGCCAAAGGCTATCGTTCGAAGTCATTGCCGAAACAGGGTGAACAATGACCGAACCATTTCAGTTCAACTCCAGCGATGTCACCATCGAAAAACGTGAAACCGTTTTCCAGGGCTTTTTCCGCATGGACAAGTTGTGGCTGACGCACGCGCGATTCGATGGCCGGGACATGCCCGTCTTTACCCGCGAGCTGTTCATTCGTGGCGATGCCACCTGCGTTCTGCCCTACGATCCGGTTCGGGATGAAGTGGTGCTGTTAGAGCAGTTCCGTCTTGGTGCCCTTGGCCGCAACCAGTCACCCTGGTTGCTGGAACTGGTGGCCGGGATGAACGAAGATGGTGAAACACCTGAAGACGTGGCCCAGCGGGAAGGTCAGGAAGAGGCCGGTCTGACCTTCGGTGAGCTGACAAAGATCTGTGATTATATGGTATCGCCCGGTGGCAGCACCGAGATGATCCACCTGTTCTGCGGTCTGATCAGCACCGAGGCAGCCGGAGGGCTGTATGGTGTTGAGCATGAGCACGAAGATATCCGGGCCCATGTGGTCAGTGCCGAGAATGCCATTGCCATGATCCACGATGGCCGGATCAACAACGCAGCAGCTATCATTGCCTTGCAGTGGCTTGAACTGAACCGTTCAAGACTTTGGAAAGAGGCCAGCTAATGACTGAGTGGAGCATGCATCCAAAGCGCTATGTGCCGGACCTGAGGCAGCTTGGTGCCCTGTGTGATGGCAATTACCAGCGCCTGCGCCGGTTGCGCCAGCTCGAGGTGGACGGCAAGCCGGTGTGCGAGTTCGAACTCCATCGCGAAAACATCTACCTGGGTCGGGTGCAGATCAAGCTTCTGCAGGCTGCCAAGTACACTGAAACCCTCTTGCTGGAACAGATTCATAATTCCGGCCGCTGGCTGAATAACCCGCAAATGACGGTGCGTGTCTACCACGACGCCGCCATGACTGAAGTGATCAGTTGTTATCGCGATCGTCAAATTGCGCCCGTCAACGATTATCCCAACCGCTTTATGCACCACCCTGACGAAAAGGCACAGGTCAACGGATTTCTCGCGGACTGGCTGGATTATTGCCTGCGTTTCGGTCACCTGCCGATGGAGCACGCTGCCTGGTCCGCGGGCGAGGGCGTCGATTGATCCGGAAACTCGGCCCGGCACAGGTCGCAATTGGGCGAAGCGCTCGCAAGTGGTTGTGTCACAGTTGTCAAAAAAGGCAGTTTGTCGGCAGGGGCTAATCAGAATGTGACCCCCGTGGCATTCGAGAGAGGCCAAACCGTAAGCAGCCGTCGTACACTTGTCCGAGAGTTTGAATTGGGCACTGACTTGACCAAGAGCGTATGACTACTAACGATAGGAACCGGCCATTCCGGGTACTGCAGTTGACGGATCCTCACCTGATGGCCGACGCCAATGGCGAGCTTCTCGGGGTGAATACCCGGGACAGTCTCGATGCCGTCATTGCCCAGGCTATTAAAACCCATGGCCAACCTGACCTCATCCTGGCAACCGGAGACCTTGCTCAGGATGGCTCCGAAGAAGCTTACCGGGCGTTCGGGGATCGGCTGCAGGCGTTCGTCTGTGGTTCGGCCTGGCTGGCTGGCAATCATGACGAATCTGGAGCACTGCAGACTGTCGCGGCAGAATACGGGGCTGACCGTCGGCAAATCGTTCAAGGTGGCTGGCAGTGTCTGCTGCTGGATTCCTCAGTGCCTGGGCAGGTTTACGGTGAGTTGCCTCAATCTGAGCTGGACTTTCTTGAAGCAGCTCTGGCCGAGTACCCGGAATTGCCAGCACTGGTCACTCTGCATCATCATCCAGTGGACGTTGGCTGCGACTGGATGCAGTCCATCGGTTTGCGCAACCGAGAGCATTTCTGGCAAATCGTTGATCGGTTCCCGCAGGTGAAAATTGTACTGTGGGGGCACATCCATCAGGAGCAGGGGCTGCATCGAAATGGCGTGCACCTGATGGCCACGCCATCGACCTGTATCCAGTTCACTTCCGGCTCCAGTGATTTTTCCGTGGAGCCTCTGCCGCCCGGCTATCGCTGGTTCGAGTTGATGAACTCTGGCGAGTTCAGCACCGAAGTGGGCCGGGCGAATGATTTTGAGTTCGAGCTGGACCAGAACAGTTCGGGCTATTAAGCGGGGTGCTCCAGGCGGAGCGCTTTTGCGGCTCGAACCATATTTTCCAGTGCCGGGATGACTTCCTCCCAACCTCGCGTTTTCAGCCCACAGTCCGGGTTAACCCACAGTCGCTCGGCGGGAATCCGCTCTGCAGCCCTTCCGATCAGGGCCACAATGTCCTGTGGCTCGGGAATGTTGGGAGAGTGGATATCGTAAACGCCCGGGCCTATGTCGTTCGGGTAGGACTTTTCCTTGAAGGCTTCCAGAAGAGTCATGTCCGACCGGGATGTTTCAATGGTGATGACATCGGCGTCCATCCGGGTGATGGCGTCCAGGATGTCGTTAAACTCGGAGTAGCACATGTGAGTGTGCACTTGGGTCTCATCCTTAACGCCATTCGCCGCCAGCCTGAAGGCATCGATGGCCCAGTCCAGGTAGCCGGCCCAGTCTGACTGGCGCAGTGGCAGTCCCTCTCGGAGCGCAGCTTCGTCAATTTGGATGATCTTCAGGCCCGCCGCTTCCAGATCAAGAACCTCCTCCCTTATAGCTAGCGCCAGTTGCAGGGCAGTGTCCTTGCGGGGCTGGTCGTCGCGAACAAAAGACCAGTTCAGAATGGTGACCGGGCCGGTGAGCATGCCTTTAACCGGTTTGTCCGTGAGGGATTGAGCGTAGCGGCTCCAGTCTACCGTGATGGCTCGGGGGCGGGAGATGTTGCCGAACAGGATAGGTGGTTTTACACAGCGGGAGCCGTAGGACTGGACCCAGCCAAACTGGCTGAACGCATAGCCTTCCAGATGCTCGCCGAAATACTCCACCATGTCGTTGCGTTCAGCTTCGCCGTGGACCAGGACATCAAGCCCGAGCTCTTCCTGCCTGCGAATGCAATCAGCAATTTCGTTGCGAATCCGCGCTGTGTAGTCGGCTTCTGTCAGTGCGCCTTTGCGGAATTGCTGGCGGGCCTTGCGGATTTCCTGGGTTTGGGGGAACGAGCCAATGGTGGTGGTTGGGTAGGGCGGCAGCGGCAGCGGTCGGCGCTGGATCTCGCGTCGAGCGTGATAGGCCGACTTTCGGCAGCCTGCTGAGCTGTCCAGATTCTGAAGGGCCTGGGTGGCTGCTGCAGGGTTGGCGCGGACAGAGTGCTGTCGGCTCCGGACCGCCGATGCGTTTTTCGCCAAGACGTCCTTCACCGCGTCACGGCCCAGATTCAGGGCGCGGGCCAGTGTGGTCAGTTCCTCGAGTTTTTGCACAGCGAACGCGAGCCAGGCTTTGACCTCAGCGTCCAGTTGCTGTTCGCTCTCCAGGTCGACGGGAACATGTAGCAGTGAGCAGGATGGTGCCAGCCATAACCGGTTGCCCAGTTTTTCGTGCAGGGGCTCAAGCCAGTCCAATGTTCTGTTCAGGTCGGTGCGCCAGATGTTGCGGCCATTGACCACGCCTACAGACAGTATCTTGTGCGGTGCCAGCCAATCTGCAACCCGGCTGACCTCCTGAGGCGCGCTGATAGCATCCAGATGCAGGCCCGCCACAGGCAGATCACAGGCAAGCTGGAGGTTTTCCCGCAGGTCGCCGAAGTAGGTGGTTAGCAGCAGTTTTGGTGCTGTGGTTTTCAGGTGATGGTAGGCCAGATTGAAGGCATGGCGCCAGGTCAGATCCAGTTCAGTAACCAGTATCGGTTCATCCACCTGAACCCAGTCAATGCCCTGCTCAGCAAGGTGCTCCAATAGTTCGGCGTAGACCGGTAGCAGGCGATCGAGCAGATCCAGTGGATTGATGTCGTCCTTTGCTCTGCCGAGCCAGAGATAGGTAATTGGCCCGATGATCACCGGCTTCGGCGTAAGGCCCTGGTTTTTTGCTTCGGTAATCTGCGCCCGCAGGCGCTCGGGATTCAGTGAGAATGTGGTAGTCGCGTCGAATTCGGGCACGATGTAGTGATAGTTTGTGTCGAACCATTTGGTCATGGCCCCGGCATGGATGGACTGACACGCGTCATCGTTGGCCGAGCGCCCCCGGGCGACCCGGAAGTACTGATCGAGGGTGGCTCCGCCTCCTTTTCGGGCCCGTTCGGGCAGGTGGCCCAAGGTAAAGCTCATGTCCAGAACCTGATCGTAAAGCGAAAAGTCTCCAACCGGCACCAGATCGAACTGGCTCTGCGCGTGCCAGTTTTCCTGGCGCAGTCGGGTGCCGGTTTCGGTCAGTTCGCTCTCCGTTATCCGGCCCTGCCAGAACGCCTCCAGCGCAAACTTCAATTCGCGTTGCTTGCCGATGCGGGGAAAGCCGAGATTGTGCGTGGTCACCATGGCCGATGATCTCCTTGTGTCTGTTTGGTTGGGATAGAAAGGAGCTAGCCTAAATCGCCTTGGCAATGAAGAATAATGGTATTATTTCAGCTATCCATGAAAATAATTCACGCATTAGAGGTGTTGAGTGCTGGACCGGAACCATTTGGAAATTCTCAGTGCCGTCGACCAGCACGGATCGCTGACCGCCGCCGCCGAGACGCTGAACCTGACTCAGTCGGCGCTCAGTCACGCCATTCGCAAGCTGGAGCAACAGCTGGGTACGGCAGTGTGGGTTCGCGAAGGGCGACAACTGCGGTTAACGCAATCAGGTGAGTATTTACTTGCGCTGGCGAACCGGCTATTGCCACAGTTTGAGCACGCGGAGAGGCTGGTCGGCCAGTTTGCCAAGGGCCAGAGGGGCAGCCTGAGAGTCGGAATGGAATGTCACCCTTGTTATCAGTGGTTACTGAAGGTGGTTGGTCCCTACCTTGAGCGTTGGCCAGATGTTGATGTGGACGTGAAGCAGAAATTCCAGTTCGGCGGGATTGGCGCCCTCTACGGGCATGACATCGATATGTTGGTGACTCCGGATCCACTGCATCGTCCGGGCTTGGTGTTCCAGCCGGTTTTCGATTATGAGCAGGTGCTGGTGGTGGCCGATGATCATCCGCTGGCGGGCGCACAGTGGGCAAGGCCAGAGGATCTCGCCAGGGAAACGCTGATTACCTATCCGGTTGAGATCGAACGGCTCGACATCTTCAGCCAGTTTTTGTTGCCAGCCCATGTGCGTCCTGCCCGCCACAAAACCATCGAAACCACCGACATCATGTTGCAGATGGTGGCCACGTGGCGCGGCGTTGCCGCGCTGCCACGCTGGCTGGTGCTGGAGTACCGCGATAAAATCCCGGTCACGCCGGTGCGCCTTGGTGAACACGGCATCGCCAAACAGATCTTTTTAGGCCTTCGTGAGCGGGATATGGGGGTGGACTACCTGAATTCCTTCATGACGATGGCCCGGGATGTTCGCTGGCGCTAGGGACTTGCGGTAAACTGCGCGAAAAAACGCAATCAGGAATCCGATCATGAGTGATATACCTGCAGATCTGAAATACATCGAAACCCACCAGTGGGTGCGTGTGTCTGACGATGGCACTGCAACCGTGGGCATTACCGACTTTGCCCAAGAGCAGCTGGGTGACGTGGTTTACATCGGCGTGCCCGATCTGGGCGTGACAGTGAACGGCGGCGAAGAGGCCGGTGTTGCGGAATCAGTGAAGTCAGCATCGGATGTATTCAGTCCGGTCACAGGTGAAGTCATTGCTGTGAACGAGGCCCTTGAGGACGAGCCGGAAAAGGTCAACGAAGACCCTTACGGCGATGGCTGGCTGTTCAAGGTTAAGCTGGAGGACCAGGGCGAGCTCGAAGGACTGATGGACGCAACCGCCTACACTGAGCACGTGGCTGCCGAGAGCTAAGCTGCTCTTGATGTCAGGCCGCGTAAACATGCGTTCAGATGGCGGGGTGTTTGATCCACCCCGCCATGTATAATTTCCGCCCCATTTTTTCCTCGACCAGGTGCCCGTTATGAATTTTCCAGTGTTGTATTTACGAAAAGGCGCCGAGCGCAGGCTGAGGGCGGGCCACTTATGGGTGTACAGCAACGAAGTGGATACCCGGCGTTCGCCGCTGACGGAGTTTGAAGCAGGCTCCCAGGCCGAGCTGCGGGCCGCCAACGATAAGCCGCTGGGAACGATTTTCGTTAATCCCCATGCGCTGATCTGCGGTCGTTTGATTAGCCGGGATGCCAGTCACGGCATGACGCCCAAGCGCCTGACGGATCGCCTGGAAACGGCGCTGTCGCTGCGAGAAAAGCTGTTTGACCGGCCGTTTTACCGTTGGGTGTTCGGTGACAGCGATGGCCTGTCCGGGCTGGTGATTGATCGCTTCGACGATACCGTCGTGGTGCAGATCTCCACCGCTGGCATGGAATTGCTGAAAGACGCCATTGTGCGTGCAGTGCAGCGCCTGGCCCATCCCACCGCGATCATCCTGAAGAACGATGGCAAGATGCGGAAGGTCGAGGGGCTTGAGACCTACGTTGAACAGGCTCATGGACCTGAGGTGGCTCTGCTGAAGGTGGAGGAAAACGGCGTACGCTTCGAAGTGCCGCTTGAGGGCGGCCAGAAAACCGGTTGGTTTTACGATCACCGGATGAATCGTCAGCGGTTGCAGTCCTACGCTCCCGGGAAACGGGTGCTCGATGTGTTCAGCTACGTGGGCGGTTGGGGCATTCAGGCGGCCTGTGCCGGTGCCACCCAGGTTACCTGTGTCGACAGCTCGTCCTCGGCCATTGAGTCGGTGCATCACAACGCTCGCCTGAACGGTCTCGCCAACGTGGAAACCCTTGAAGGCGATGCCTTTGAGGCGCTGAAAGCGTTGTGCGACGAGAAGGAAAAGTTCGACATCGTGGTGCTGGATCCACCCGCGCTGATCCCCAGGCGTCGTGACCAGAAGGCGGGTGAGCAGGCGTATGCCCGGCTGAACCAACTGGGCCTGCGGCTGCTCGAGCGGGATGGCATTCTGGTATCGGCATCCTGCTCCATGCACCTGTCCCAGGATCGGCTAACCGATATCATTCGCAGCAGCGGCCGGAAAATTGACCGATTTGTGCAGCTGCTGGAGCAGGGGCATCAGGCACCGGACCACCCGGTGATTCCGGGTATTCCGGAGACTGACTACATCAAGTCCAGCTTTGTCCGATCTCTAACCGGATTCTTCTGATTGCACCGGGCTGTCCCAGCCCTTGAGGGGTAGGGCCCCGTCCGCGTCAGTCCCTTAGAGAGAGGATCTGCCAGCCGTTTTCCCGGGCCAGCGCCTCAAGCGTTGGGTCCGGATCGACGGCGACGGGGTGTTCGACTTCCCGGAGCAGGGGGGCGTCGTTGTGGGAGTCGCTGTAGAACCAGGCTCCGTCAAGGTCATGCCCGTAGGCGCTAAGCCAGTCCTGCAGGCGAGTAACCTTGCCATCCTGAAAACTGGGCACGCCCGCAACTTCGCCGGTGTAGCGACCGTTCACCAGCTCCGGTTCGGTTGCGATCAAGTGCTCAATGCCCAGCGCCTCGGCAATCGGTTCGGTCACGAACCGGTTGGTGGCGGTGATGATCATCAGGGTGTGACCCTGCGCCCGATGGCGGTCCAACAGTTCAGCGGCTTTTCGCTGCATCATCGGCCGTACCTTCTTGTCCATAAAGGACTCACGCCAGGCCAGTAACTGATCCAGGTTGTGATTGGCCAGCGGTTGCAGGGCAAAACCCAGGTAATGAAGGATATCCAGCTCGCCGTTTAGGTACTCCTCGTAAAACCGGTCGTTTGCCTTGCGATACTCTTCCGCATCCACAATGCCTTCTTCAACTAGGAATTCTCCCCAAGCGTGGTCGCTGTCGCCAGCAAGAAGCGTGTTGTCCAGATCAAAAATTGCGAGCGTCAAGCTGTTACCTCCGGTGATTACATGGCCTGCTTCAGGCCAGGTAGTCTAGCACGACCGACGGAATGCGGCTCCGTTTGCCGAACCCTTGGGTTTCTGCAAGAATGAGAGCAACTTGGACAATTCTGACCGGTCAATTTTTGAACCGGTCCGCCGACTTTTGAGAGGACTGTGCCGTGATCGATTCAGACGGTTTCAGACCCAACGTCGGAATCATTCTGGCCAACCACCGGGGAGAAGTTCTCTGGGCACGGCGAATAGGGCAGGACTCCTGGCAGTTCCCCCAAGGTGGCATCAATCATGATGAGTCACCGGAGGCGGCGCTGTACCGGGAGCTGGGAGAGGAAATCGGTCTCGGAGCCAGCGATGTTGAAATCATCAGTTGTACCCGTGGCTGGCTTAGGTACCGGCTTCCGAGGAGGATGGTACGCCACAACTCGCACCCCGTTTGTGTGGGCCAAAAACAGAAATGGTTCCTGCTGAGGATGTTATCGCCGGATGCGCAGGTGTGCGTGGACGGTACCGATTCACCGGAGTTCGACGGCTGGCAGTGGGTTAGCTATTGGTATCCGTTGGGTCAGGTAGTTTCATTTAAACGGGAAGTGTATCGACGTGCGTTGCGGGAGCTCGCGCCTCGGCTGTTCTATAACATGGAGCAGTGGCGCAGGTACGAGCAGAACCGGAACGCAAAGGAACACCAGAAATGACGGATTGACACCGCCATGCTGAGCATACTGCGAAGTCTTGTACAAGAGGTAAACAGCGCCCGCGATCTGCAGGAGGCGTTGGACGTCATTGTCTCGCGGGTGCAAAAGGCCATGGGGACAGAGGTCTGTTCCGTTTACCTGCTGGATCCGGCGACCAATCGCTACATTCTGATGGCCACCGAAGGCCTCTATCGCAAGGCTGTCGGTAAGGTCAGTCTTGGTTATTCTGAAGGCCTGGTCGGGCTTGTGGGCTCCCGTGAGGAGCCGATCAACCTGGAAGACGCGCCGTCCCATCCCCGCTACCGCTATTTCCCGGAGACCGGTGAAGAGCGATTCCGGTCGTTTCTGGGCGTTCCCATCATCCACCATCGCCGGGTTCTGGGCGTATTGGTTGTCCAGCAGCGGGAGAGTTCCCGTTGCTTTGACGAAGGCGAAGAAGCTTTCCTGGTCACCGTGTCAGCGCAGCTGGCCGGGGTTATCGCTCACAGCGAGGCCACCGGAGCCATCAGTGGCTTGTCGCTGACCGGCGAAGAGGCTCGGGATGTCAGTTTCAACGGTGTGCCGGGCGCCCCCGGCGTTGCCATCGGCTCAGGTGTGGTGGTTTATCCGGCGGCCGATCTGGATGTGGTGCCAGAGAAACCAACCGACGACATCGATCAGGAGCTTGAGCTGTTCCGTGCTGCCGTTAAGGCGGTTCGGGAGGACATCGAGCGGGTCGCAAATCGGCTTGCATCGCAATTGCGGCCAGAGGAGCAGGCGCTGTTCGATGTCTATCTCCGAATGCTCGGTGATGAGGCCTTGCCGGGCGAGGTTGCCAACAATATCCGCGCCGGTGTTTGGGCCCAGGGTGCCCTGAAACAGGTGGTCCAGCAGTACATTCGTCACTTCGAAATGATGGATGATCACTATCTACAGGAGCGCGCCGTTGACGTCCGGGATCTGGGTCGTCGGTTGCTCTCGCACCTGCAGGAGGGTGAACAGCGGCATCTTGAGTATCCGGAGCGGACCGTGCTGGTCAGCGAGGAACTGACGCCGGCCATGCTTGGGGAAGTGCCCAAGGGTCAGCTGGTGGGACTGGTGTCCGTTAAGGGCTCCAGTAACTCCCACGTCGCGATCCTGGCCCGCGCCATGGGTGTGCCCACCGTCATGGGCTTGGTAGACATCCCGGTCAATCAGCTGGACGGAAAAGAACTGATTGTTGACGGCTTCGAGGGCCAGATCTTCGCCTCGCCGTCGGATGACTTGCGGGCCTTCTATCAGGCCATCTACGATGAAGAAAATGAGCTGATTCGCGGTTTAGAGGTTCTTCGGGACAAACCGTGCGAGACCACCGACAACCATCGGGTGTCACTGCTGGTGAATACCGGGCTGATGACCGATGTCGTTCGGTCCTTGTCCCATGGCGCAGAAGGCATTGGACTGTACCGCACCGAAGTACCGTTCATGATCAAGGACCGCTTTCCTTCTGAGCAGGAGCAGCGGGAGTACTATCGCGAGCAGTTGGAGGCGTTTGCTCCGAACCCGGTTACCATGCGAACCCTGGACATCGGGGGTGACAAGTCGCTGACCTATTTTCCGATCCAGGAGGAAAACCCGTTCCTGGGCTGGCGCGGCATCCGGGTGACTCTTGATCACCCGGAAATCTTCCTGGTGCAGGTTCGGGCTATGCTCAAGGCCAGTGAAGGGCTGAACAACCTGCAGATCATGCTGCCCATGATCAGTAACATTTCTGAGGTTGAGGAATCCCTGCATCTTATCTACCGGGTGTACCACGAGGTTCGTGAAGAGGGCTACGACATCCACATGCCCAAGGTGGGGGTGATGGTGGAAATACCGGCTGCGGTCTATCAGATCCGTGAGCTGGCGGACCGGGTGGACTTCCTGTCGGTGGGCTCGAACGACCTGACCCAGTATTTGCTGGCGGTTGACCGGAACAATCCACGGGTGGCCCAGCTTTACCATTCCTATCACCCCGCGGTGCTGCAGGCGCTGGTGCGGATTGCCCAGGATGCCCATGTCGTGGGCAAGCCGGTGGGTATCTGTGGCGAGCTGGCGGGGGATCCAGGTGGGGCCCTGCTGTTGATGGCCATGGGCTACGATTCACTGTCCATGAACGCGGCCAGCCTGCCGAAGGTGAAATCGGTGATTCGTAGTGTGAGCCGGGAATGGGCGATGCAACTGCTCGAAGATGTCCTGTTGCTGGATTCTCCCCACGTTATCAAGAGTTGCGTGGACCTGGCGTTGCGCAATGCAGGCTTCGGGCGGTATCTCCGCCCGGGTAAATCGAATACCGTGGCCTTTGCTGAAAAGGCCCTTTCCTGACCTGTTATCGTATTTTGAGCGATTATAGGGTGTGTACTCTAAAACCTACTGTTAGGTTGGAGGGTATTCGAGCGTGCGGAAACCAACTCCCGTTACGTCAAACGGAAAAGGGAACACCATGACTGATACAACCGATCTTCAATCTGCTCCCCGCATAGGCCTGGCGCTTGGTGGTGGCGGACCGCTCGGGGGTATTTACGAAATCGGTGCGCTGCGAGCCCTGGACGAAGCGCTGGATGGTCTGGATTTTAACGATATCGACGTCTATGTCGGGGTGAACAGCGGCTCGTTTGTGGCCGCCAATCTGGCCAATCAGATGACCACGGCGCAATTGTGCAGGATTTTCGTTCGCAATGAAGCCGAGGTGCACCCATTCCATCCCGAGGTGTTTTATCGGCCGGCTTTCCGGGAAATTGGCCGTCGGTTGCTTTCCGTACCTGGTCTTATGTCCACCGCGCTCCAGCGCTTCGTCAACAACCCTTACGATCAGAGTCTGCTGGAGGCATTGACCATTTTGGCCCAGGCCGCGCCGGCTGGTCTTTTTGATAATGAAGGCCTGCACGAATACTTGAAGCGAGCTTTTACCATGCTGGGCCGCTCCAACGATTTCCGCCAACTCAAGCGCAGCCTCTACATAGTTGCTGCCGATGTCGAGAGTACCGACGCGGTCTGTTTTGGTGCCCCGGGCTTTGACCATGTACCCATTTCCAAGGCCATCCAGGCGAGCACGGCATCACCGGGACTTTATGTGCCGGTGGATATTGATGGTCGTTACTACGTGGACGGTACGCTTCGCAAAGGCCTGCACGCGTCGGTGGCGTTCGAGGACGGTGCCGATCTGGTGTTTGCCGTGAACCCCCAGGTGCCGATCGATGCCAGCGCAGCGGTTCGCGCGGGCACCATGAAGCCGGGTGAGTTGACACGCTCTGGTATGCCTCATTTGTTGTCGCAGATGTTCCGGACCATGGTCTACTCCCGCATGCAGTCAGGCATCGCCCAGTACACACGCGATTACCCGGACAAGGACATTCTGTTGTTCGAGCCGACCCGGGACGACGCCAAGCTGTTTTTCTCCAACGTATTCAGCTTCCAGTCTCGTCGTATGGTGTGCGAGCACGCTTACCAGATGACCCGACAGGATCTGCTTAACCGCGCCGATGAGTTGGAGCCCAAGCTGGCCAAGTACGGCATCAAGTTACGCCGGGATCGCCTGGAAGACGAGCAGCGTACGATCAGTACCAGTCTTTATGGTGAGATGTTGCCACTGTATGTGGCGAAAGGCAGGAAAAAACAGGCAGAGAAGGGCAAGCTGGCCTCTGGCCTGGAAAACGTCACTCAGCTGTTCAGTCGAGCTCAGTAGGGTAGGTCAAAGTGAAAGTGGGACACGGATCGCCGTGCCCCACTCAACTGGGCAATTACAGAATGTACCGGCTCAGGTCCTCGTCCTCCGCCAATTCTCCAAGTTTTTCATCCACATACTGCGCGGTCACTTCGAAGCCGTCGGTGACCTTGTCGCCAGCATCGAATGACAGGCTTTCCAGTAACCGCTCAAGCACAGTGTGCAGTCGGCGCGCACCAATATTCTCCGTGGTTTCATTCACCTTATAGGCCACTTCCGCAATGCGGGCAATGGCGTCCTCGGCAAAGCTCAGTTGCACGCCCTCGGTTGCCATCAAGGCCTCGTACTGCTGCACCAGCGATGCATCCGGCTCTGTGAGGATGCGCTTGAAATCCTCCGGCGTGAGCGCCTGGAGTTCGACCCGGATCGGCAACCGGCCCTGAAGCTCCGGAATCAGGTCAGACGGTTTCGACAGATGGAAGGCGCCAGAGGCAATGAACAGGATGTGGTCGGTGCGAATCGATCCATACTTGGTGCTGACCGTACTGCCTTCGATCAGGGGCAGAAGGTCTCGCTGGACGCCCTCGCGGGAGACGTCGGATGACGTGTTCTCCGAGCGCTTGGCCACCTTGTCGATCTCGTCGACAAAGACGATGCCGTTTTGCTCAACAGCCTGAATGGCCTTCTGCTTGATCTCTTCCTCGTTGACCAGTTTGGCGGCTTCCTCATCCTTTACCCGTTTAAGCGCATCGGCGACCTTCATTTTCCGGGTCTTGCGCTTGTCGGATGACAGGTTGGAGAACATGCTTTGCAGCTGGCTGGTCATCTCCTCCATACCCGGAGGAGCCATGATTTCAACGCCGCCACCGCTGCTGCTCAGCTCGATTTCAATTTCTTTCTCATCCAGCTCGCCTTCACGCAGCTTCTTGCGGAACAGTTGACGCGTGGACGAGTCATCTGGACGCTTGCTGTCCTCCTTGAAATCTCGAGCTGGCGGAAGCAGGGCGTCGAGAATGCGATCTTCAGCGGCATCCAAGGCGCGGTTGTCATGGCGCTTCATTTCCTGTTCGCGCAGCATCTTGATGGCCATGTCGGCCAAGTCCCTAATTATGGACTCTACATCCCGGCCAACGTAGCCAACCTCGGTAAACTTGGTGGCTTCCACCTTCAGGAACGGCGCATCGGCCAGTTTTGCCAGCCTGCGGGCGATTTCCGTTTTACCGACACCGGTCGGACCGATCATCAGGATATTTTTTGGGGTGATTTCGTCACGCAGGCTGCTATCAAGCTGCATCCGACGCCAGCGGTTTCTCAGGGCGATCGCCACTGACCGCTTGGCTTCGTCCTGGCCCACGATGTGTTTATTCAGCTCGTGAACGATCTCACGGGGTGTCATTGCAGACATGGTCGCTCCGGATCAGTCGTTGGTGGACAGCACTTCGAGGGTGCGATTGTGATTTGTGTAAATGCAGATATCAGCGGCAATATCCAGGCCCTTTTCGACTACTTCGTGAGCCGACAGATCGGTGTTCTCGAGCAGTGCCCGAGCTGATGCTTGGGCAAATGGGCCGCCGGAACCTATGGCAATCAAGCCTTGCTCAGGCTCAATCACATCGCCGTTACCGGTAATGATCAACGATGCAGTCTTGTCCGCCACCGCAAGCAGGGCTTCCAGCTTGCGCAGTGCGCGGTCCGTTCGCCAATCCTTCGCCAGTTCCACGGCTGCCCGGGTCAGGTTG
Organism: Marinobacter alexandrii; assembly: GCF_005871205.1. Classification (GTDB taxonomy): domain Bacteria; phylum Pseudomonadota; class Gammaproteobacteria; order Pseudomonadales; family Oleiphilaceae; genus Marinobacter; species Marinobacter alexandrii. The sequence goes on from NZ_SWKM01000016.1 coordinate 90,806, forward strand.
CCCTGGTGCTTTTCCAGTTGGGCTTCAAAGCGCTCAAACAGGGTAAAGGCATCGGCGGTGCCACCGGCAAATCCGGCAACTACTTTACCGTTATAAAGCCGGCGAACTTTGCGGGCGTTGCCTTTCATTACGGTGTTGCCCAGCGAAACCTGGCCGTCGCCACCCATGGCAACTTCATCATCGCGCCGAACCGAGAGTATCGTAGTCATTTGGGCTCCAATTGCCTGATTGAAATCGGTATTGAGCAGTTATGGAGGCTTGGGGGGAGAATTCAAGTGGGGAGCGTGCGGGCAGTGCGCAGAGCCTTGCGAAACACGCTGTAAATACGTCCTTGTACGCTCGGCTCCGCCATCCCTGGCTCCGCAACGGTTTCGCAAGGCTCCGCGCACTGCCTGACGAGCGCTTCGGATTAACCCTCTTTGGGGATTTTCCGGATCAGGGGCTGGATATTGATGGAGACCAGCTTGTCGACGGCCGAGTTCATCTGGCTGCGCGAGGTGAATGGGCCCACGTTGACTCGATACCAGACTGAGCCATTATCGAGATCAATACGCTGCACGTTGGCGCGCAGGCCCTGGAAGGCAATCTGGGCGCGCTGACGTTCGGCATCGCCTTTCTGGCGGAAAGATCCGGACTGCACCAGGTAGTTGAAGTCCTGCTTTGTCGGGCCGGGAGTGTATTCCTCCACCTTGGGTGGTACTACCTCCGATTCTGGCAGCATTTCATAGAAGCGAAAGCCGGGTTTCTTTTCCTTCTCTTTTGCCGTTGCGGTATCGGCTGGGCGCTTAGTCTCAGTGGTTTCCGTTGCCGGCGTCTCTGCCGATGGTTGCGGCCCGCTTGTAGGCAGGGAATTGAGATACACGATAAAGCCGATGAACCCGCCTACCGCAGCCAGGGAGAAAATCCACTTAACCGAGAGTCCGCCGTGCTGTGAGCGTGCAGGTGCGGCCGGCTTTGGCCGGCTGCTGCTTTTCGGTGACGGCTTGGACGGCTTCTTACGTGACGTAGCTGAAGCAGCGGCAGACCGGTTCTTGCGCGCGTAATCTCGGGACATGATGGTTGCTTACATCTCTTCCGGTGCGCTGACACCCAGCAGGTCGAGCCCGTTGGCAATCACCTGGCGGACGGCGAGGTAGAGGCTGACGCGGGCATCGCGAACGGCGGTATCCTCAATCAGCACCTTATGGGCGTTGTAATAGGTATGGAACTGGCCGGCTAGCTCTCGCAAGTAATGCGTCAGGTGGTGTGGTTCCCGTTGGGCTGCCGAATTCGCAATCAGTTCCGGATACTTGGCCAGTTGGTTGGCCAGGTCCTTTTCCTCGTCGAGGGTCAGCAAGGACAGGTCGCCAACACACTCGTTGAGTCCCCTCTGGATGCCTTCTTCCGACAGCTTGCGCAGAACACTGCAGATCCGGGCATGAGCATACTGAATGTAATACACCGGGTTTTCATTGGTCTGCGAGCGCGCAAGATCGATATCGAAGGTCAACTGGGAATCAACGCGTCGTGCCGCAAGGAAAAACCGGGTGGCATCCCGACCCACTTCATCGATCAGGTCTCGAACCGTGACATAGCTCCCTGCGCGCTTGGAGATTTTCACTTCCTGGCCTGAGCGGGTCACCATCACCATCTGGTGCAGTACATAGTCCGGCCAGCCTTTCGGAATACCGGCGTCCAGCGCCTGCAATCCGGCGCGCACCCGGGTCACGGTGGAGTGATGGTCTGCGCCCTGTTCATTGATGACTGTGGAGAAACCACGCTGCCACTTGTCCAGGTGGTAAGCCACATCCGGCAAGAAGTAGGTGTAGCCACCGTCCTTCTTGCGCATGACCCGATCCTTGTCATCGCCAAATTCTGTGGTCTTCAGCCACATGGCGCCGTCCTGTTCGTAGGTATAGCCGTTTTCCCGCAGGCGGTTTACCGCGGACTCTACCTTGCCTTCCTCGTACAGCGAGGATTCCAGGAAATACACGTCGAAGTGTACGCCAAAGGCTTTCAGGTCAAGATCCTGCTCCCGGCGCAGATAGGCGACGGCGAATTCACGAATCGCATCCTGGTCCTCAGGGTCACCTTTGGCGGTGACTTCACGGTCGTCCGCGGTGACCGTTTCGCCGGCCAGGTAGGCGTTGGCGACGTCGACGATGTAGGCGCCGCGGTAGCCATCGGCGGGCCAGCTGTCATCGTCAGGCGTCAGGCCTTTCACTCGGGACTGCACCGACAACGCCAGATTGTTGATCTGGGCGCCGGCATCGTTGTAATAGAACTCGCGGGTTACCTGGTATCCGTTGGCCTCGAGCAGTCGGCACAGGCAGTCGCCGATCGCCGCGCCGCGACCGTGGCCAACGTGCAGTGGCCCGGTGGGGTTGGCAGAAACAAACTCCACTTGAACTTTCTCACCCTTGCCCGTCTGGTTGCGGCCAAACTGAGTGGATTGCTCGAGGATTGTGTTCACGACCTCAAACGCGCTGGCGGTGCTCATGAAGAAGTTGATAAAACCTGGGCCGGCAATCTCCACCTTATGGACCGCATCACTTTCCGGCAGCTTTTCAATCAGTGCTTCAGCCAGCTTCCGGGGCGGGCAGCCGGCCGCTTTTGCTGCGACCAGGGCAATATTGCAGGCGTAATCCCCGTGCGACTTGTCCTTGGTGTTGCCTACTTGCGGCGTGAAGGCCTGGTCTGCAGGCAGAGTGCCTTCGGATTGCAGAGCGGCCAGCGCGGACTGGAGCAGATCGGAAACGGTCTCTTTCATGCTGTCGGATGACTCGGTTTACTGGAGAATTGGCGTTAGGGCAGAGGGCCCACTGAAAATAGGAGCCGGGTATTATCGCGGAAACCGACGCCTCAAGCAAAGAGCGCTCTAGCCAGTTTCCTGCGGATCAACATCAATCATCCACTTTACATTACCCGGAAGCTTGCGCTGGTCCAGATGGTTGCATATGTCTCTGAGCAGGATGTTCAGTCGCTTTCGGTTATCGGCGTTCAGGATGAGCTGAGAGCGGTGCCGGTCGGCGCGGCGGGCGATCAGTGCCGGAAGCGGGCCCCAGACGTCGATACCCGGTGCCTGAGTCAGTGGTTTAATCGAGTCCAGTAGTTGCAGACCCTGCTCCATGGTGTCGGCTTCTGCACGGAAGATGGCCATCGCGCGGAACGGTGGAAATTGTCCCGTTTCGCGCTCGGCGAGCAGTTGGTCCGCCATGTCCAGGTACCGGCCCTTGCAGAGGGTTTGCAGCAGCGGGTGATCGCTGTGGCAGGTTTGAACCATTACCTTGCCGGGCATCTGGCCTCGTCCCGCCCGGCCGCTCACTTGAAGCAGGGTCTGGAGCAGCTGTTCGGGTGCCCGGAAGTCGACGCTGAACAGGCCGCCGTCGGCATTAACCACTACAACCAGGGTGACGCCGGGAAAGTCATGGCCCTTCGCCAGCATTTGTGTGCCAACCAACACGCAGGGTTTGCCGGTATTCACGGTGTCGAGGATCTTCTGGATGCTGCCTTTGCGCTGCGTGCTGTCCCGATCGACCCGCACGATGGGGGTGTCGGGTAAAGTAGCGGCAAGAATGTCCTCGGTTCTCTCGGTGCCCTGGCCGACCGGCTTGAAAGCATCGCTCTCGCATTTTGGGCAGTGCTCCGTGGCGGCTGCCTGATAATCGCAGTGGTGGCAACGCATGGCGCGATCGCGGCGGTGATAGGTCAAGCGGGTGTCGCATCGGGGGCACTCGACCATATGGCCGCAGTCAAAGCACATCATGATTGGCGCAAATCCGCGACGATTCACAAAAACCAACGCCTGTTGTCCGCTATCAATGGTTTTCCTGATGGCGTCCAGCGCCGGCTGGGACATCCCTCCTTCGAGAGGCCGGCTCCGAATGTCCAGAAGGCTGATGGTTGGGGGCAGGGCGTTGCCAGCGCGCTCTTCCAGACGAATCAGCTGGTATTTTTGCTGCTGGGCGTTGTGATAAGACTCCAGGGAGGGAGTTGCGGAGCCAAGTATGACCGGGCAGGCGTTCAGGTGGGCCCGGTACACCGCCATGTCTCTGGCGGAGTAACGGAATCCTTCTCCCTGTTTGTAGGAGCTGTCGTGTTCTTCGTCGACAATAATGGCGTTCAATTTGGTGAAGGGCAGCAGCACTGCCGACCGGGTGCCAATCAGGATAACAGGCTCACCATTGCGAATTTTTAGCCAGGTGGACAGCCGTTCCCCGTCATTCAGTGCGGAATGCCAAACCACAATGCGGTCGCCAAAGTAGTGTCTGAAGCGGGCCACGGTCTGCGGCGTCAGATTGATTTCCGGTACCAGCACCAGGGCCTGTTGCTCTGCCTCCAGGTTGGTTTTTAGATAATGAAGGTAGAGTTCGGTTTTTCCGCTCCCGGTAATGCCATATAAAAGAGACGCGCCAAATCCTTCGCTGGGGTGAGCTAGCTGGCTGGCAGCCTCTTGCTGAGCGGGCGAAAGCTGTGGCGTTCGCAGATGGGTTTCCGGGGAAGATGTTGTTTGATGTCCGGCGTTTCGGGTATCCGCCTCAATCAGTTGCTTGTCTTGCAGCGCCTTTATTTGAGCGCGTGTGTAACCTGCCCGACGGATCTCTTTTTCCGATACTCCGTCTGGACTCTCTATAAGCCACCCCAGCAGCGCTTTCTGTTTGCGGGCATTGGTGGGCAATGTGTCGGGTGAGCCCGTTGCGCTCCACAACAAAACGGGTTTTTCCTTGGCGGGTCGTCCTCGGCGCAGTGCTGTCGGGAGCGCCGTGAACAGGCATTCGCCGAGAGGGTGTTGGTAGTAGTCGCTAGCCCAGCTGAGCAGCCGGAATGTTTCTGGAGGCAGCGCCGGCCAATCCTCGGCTGCCGCACTGACCGGTTTGATCGTGATGCCCTCGGGGGGCTGAACGTTGGTGTCGACCACCAAGCCGGTGGCCTGCTGCCGACCGAATGGAATCTGCACTCTTTGCCCCGGGGCAAGTGACAGCCCCTCAGGAATACGGTAATCAAAGAGCCGTCTCAGTGGTCGGTTCAGGGCGATTCGGGCGATAGACGACACAGATTGCTCCAGAGCAGGTCGGGGGTCACGGTATGTGCGTATCCTTTATTGTTCGGCTCATCGTCCAAAACTGCGGATTCAGGAGGGGAGGGCGCCCCTGCATGCTTGCCTGATGGCGGAATTACAAGTAAGATTCGCGGTCTGTTTTAGACAGGGCCTGATTGTGCCCCGTCTTCTTAATTGATTCAAATATGCGGTGCCTGGCGCCCGGGCTTAAAGAGCCCCGCGATTGGGTAGCGGCATAACCTAACGAGGTTCGCCATGAGAGAAGGTATCCACCCCAAGTACGAAGATATCACCGCAACCTGTTCCTGCGGTAATGTTATCAAGACCCGTTCCACCATCGGACACGACCTGCAGCTGGATGTTTGCTCCCAGTGCCACCCGTTCTACACCGGGAAGCAGAAGGTTATGGACACCGGTGGCCGTATCGATCGGTTCCAGAAGCGTTTCGGCGGCCGCATCGCCGGTGGCAAGAAAGACTGATCTTGCTTGTATCGCTAAGAAAAGCGCCTGCGGGCGCTTTTTTTGTGTCTGCGAAAAATAATGTAGATTCTGTGTACATACGCAATTAGCACTATTGACTGATCGAAAGATGGTCGGAGAGCACTTGTCGTTTAGGGGCGGTCGAGCCATAATGGCGCGCTCCGCTGAGCAGTGCTTTGCGGTTCATTACCTTTAAACGTGACAAACGGAACAGTGGCAATGTCTCAAGATCTGAAAGAAGCAGCCCTTGAATATCACGCCAAGCCGCGGCCTGGTAAGCTGAGTGTTGAAATCACCAAGCCAACCAAAACCTCCCGCGATCTATCTCTGGCGTACAGCCCCGGGGTTGCCGAACCGGTCCGCGAGATCGCAAAGGACCCGGAGAACGCGTACAAGTACACCGCCAAGGGAAACCTGGTGGCGGTCATCTCCGACGGTTCCGCGATTCTTGGCCTGGGTAACCTGGGACCGCTGGCAAGTAAGCCGGTAATGGAAGGCAAAGGCGTGCTGTTCAAGCGCTTTGCCGGTATTGATGTTTTCGATATTGAGGTCAATTCCGAGAGCCCGCAGGCATTCATCGAAACCGTTGAGCGTATTGCGGATACTTTTGGTGGCATCAACCTGGAAGACATCAAGGCGCCCGAGTGCTTTGAGGTTGAGCGTGCACTGATTGAAAAGTGCAACGTGCCCATCTTCCATGATGATCAGCACGGCACAGCCATTGTAACTGCAGCAGGCATGATCAATGCCCTTGAGTTGCAGGGTAAGAAAATTGACGAAGCGAAAGTGGTGTGCCTCGGTGCAGGTGCTGCCGCAATCGCATGCATGAAGCTGCTGATCAGCTGCGGTATTCGCTCTGAGAACATCTTCATGCTCGACCGTAAGGGTGTGATCCACTCTGGTCGTGATGATCTGAACCAGTACAAGGCAATGTTTGCCAACGATACCGATCGGCGTTCGCTGGATGACGCGATCGACGGCGCGGATGTGTTCCTGGGTCTTTCAGGTCCGGATCTGCTGACTGCCGACCAGCTCAAGAAGATGGCGCCTAACCCTATCGTGTTTGCCTGTTCAAACCCGGATCCGGAAATCAGCCCGGAAGTGGCATTGGCCACCCGTGATGACCTGATCATGGCGACCGGTCGCTCCGACTACCCGAACCAGGTAAATAACGTACTGGGCTTCCCGTTCATCTTCCGTGGCGCGCTGGACGTTCGAGCCACTGCCATCAATGAAGAGATGAAGGTGGCTGCCGTCAACGCCATTCGTGAGCTGGCCAAGGAGCCAGTGCCGCAGGAAATCTGCGAAGCCTACGGCGTGGACAGCTTCGAATTTGGTAGGGAGTACATCATTCCTAAGCCGATGGATGTGCGTCTGCTTGAGGTAGTACCTGCGGCGGTAGCTCGTGCGGCGGTTGATTCCGGTGTTGCGCGCAACCCGTACCCTGCGCACTACCCGCTGAAGTCCATGGACGACATTATCTAACGTTCGTTCAGAAAGAAAAAACCGGCGGTGATCCCGCCGGTTTTTTTTGTGTCCGGAGATTGCTGGTGCTGGCGCTACGCCAGGGTCAGAAGATCTGCCGAGAGTAATCGTCCGCGCTGCCGTTGCGCTCGTTCTCATCTTGGGGTGAAAGTGGTGCGGGCGCGTCCTCTTCCTTGAACACCTCAAAGACAGCATCTTCGCCCGGTCTGGCTCGCTTGCCAGTCTCGGGGTTGATACGCACGTTTACGATGCCGTTGGGGCGGGGCATTGTTGCTGACGGTGCATTCTCCAGGGCTACTTGCATATAGTCGACCCAAATCGGTAGTGCGGTGCTGGCGCCGAATTCCCGCCGCCCTAATGGGGCGGGCTGGTCAAAGCCGACCCAGGTGGTGGTGGCAATGTCGTGGTTAAAGCCGGCAAACCAGGTGTCTTTCTGTTCGTTGGTGGTGCCGGTCTTGCCCGCAATGTCGTTGCGCCCAAGCGCCTGGGCTCGACGGCCCGTTCCCCGCCGAATTACGTCCTGCATCATGGAGTGCAGGATGTACACTGAGCGCTCATCGGCCAGTCTGGGCATGACTCTGACCTCTGGCTCCTTGCTGGTGTCGGCAAGTGAGGTCGGTTCGTCAGTCCCGTTCTTGCTCTCGATGTCAGTCATTTGCGATTCGCAGTCCTGATCGCAAAGAACGGTTTTCGGCGCTTCGTAAATCGTCTCGCCATTGACGTCCTGAATCTGTTCGATCAGATAGGGTTGAACGTCGTAGCCGCCGTTGGCGATCACGGCAAGTCCGCGGGCCAGCTCCATGGGGGTAAGTTGTCCGCTACCGAGTGACAGCGAAAGGTTGTCCGGCATGTTATCAACCGGGATTTTCAGTTGTTTTAGATAGTCCAGGGTGGTCTGGATGCCAACGTCCCGGAGTAGTCGGATCGAGACGATGTTGCGGGACCGATAGAGAGCTTCGCGTAGGCGCGTCGGTCCGTAGAACTGGCCTGAAGAGTTCTGCGGGCGCCAGGCCGTCTCAAGTTCCGAGTCGTCAAACACGATGGGGGCGTCGTTGTAGATGGTTGCCGGTGTCAGGCCATTTTCAAGCGCCGTTAGATAAAGGAATGGCTTGAAAGTGGAACCTGGCTGCCGCTTCGCCTGAATCGCGCGGTTGTATTTGCTCTGCCGGAAGCTGTAGCCGCCGGCCAGGGCCTGAACGGCTCCGGTATCGGCATCCAGAGAGATGAGGGCGCCTTCTGCGCGCGGCACTTGCGCCAGGGCAACGCTCGGTTGTGTCGTCGTGTCGCCGACATCCTGGGCTTGCGAATTGGCCCTTACATAAACGACGTCACCGACCGACAATACGTCTGTCGGTTTTTCGGGTTCGGGGCCGCGCAGGTCTTCGGTTTTGTAGCGTCGTGCCCAGGTCATGGTCTCAAAAGGCATGACTGCGCCACCGATACCCCGGACATGGACTTGGGCGTTTGCTTGTTCGTCGCTGATATCCGTAACTAACGCAGGGAGGAGTTCGGCCACTTTTGGATAGTTGAGGATCAGCTCCGCCGGGGTGCTCTCCTCCAGAGTATCTTCGTCGATTTGGCCAATGGGGCCTCGGAATCCGTGCCGGCGGTCGTAAGCTTCCAGGCCTTTGCGAAGGGCGTCTGTGGCCGTTTGCTGCTTACTGCTGTCGACCGTCAAGGTGACTGTATAACCATCCGTGTAGGCGTTATCTCCAAACCGACGAACGATTTCCGAGCGCGCCATTTCCGCCACGTAGTCGGCGTCGACTTCCGCGTCTGTTGCATTGTAGTCAGCTGTTAGTGGGGCGGAGATGGCAAGGTTATGCGCATCTGGAGTGATGTAGCCCAGGTCCCGCATGCGTCCAATGATCCAGTTTCGCCGGATCTTGGCACGATCCGGATTGGCCAACGGATTAAACGACGAGGGTGCTTTCGGCAAGCCGGCAAGCATGGCCATTTGGGCCAGAGAGAGTTCTTTGATCGGTTTGTTGTAGTAAACCTGTGCCGCTGCAGCGATCCCGTAAGCTCGATTGCCGAGGTAAATCTTATTCAGATAGAGCTCGAGGATGCGGTTTTTGTCCAGTTCGCGCTCAATCTGAAGAGCCAGAAGTATCTCGTTGAACTTCCGGATAAAGGTCCGGTCCCGTGACAAAAAGTAATTTTTTGCAACCTGCATTGTGATGGTGCTGCCGCCAGACTGGATCGAGCCAGTGGAGACCAGTTCGATTGCAGCCCGCGCCAGGCCTTTGATGTCGACCCCAGCATGCTCGTAAAACCTTGAGTCCTCAGCCGCTAAAAACGCTTGTAACTGAATTGTTGGGATCTGTTCGATTGTGATCGGTGCCCTTCTCTTTTCACCGAATTCTGCTATTAATCTGCTGTCTTGGCTGTAAATTCGCAGCGGCGTCTGCAACTTGATGTCGAGCAGTTGTTCAACCGGGGGAAGGCCAGGGCGAAGGTACAGATAAAAGCCTGAGGTAACGATTATGGCGACACTCAGTCCGGTGAGAAATAACCATGCGAAAAGGCGAGATGTGCGCAACAAATGAGACATTTTTTTCTGACAACTGTTGGATATAGGTCTATCATTTGAGAAATTGCTTTAGGAAGGATGAGTCGCTTCACCGCCGCAATGCTTCTCAACTAAGAAGAAATGGCATTGTAGACGGAAAACTGAAGAAATTCTCTTAAATAAAAAACACATAAGTAACTTAACCGGGTGCATCTAACCAGGTATAGGGTGAGCGCGTGTTCGGATTGTTCGGAAAGAAATCCAGTGCAGTGCTGGGCGTGGACGTCAGCTCCAGTTCGGTCAAACTTCTGGAGCTGTCAAAGCAGGGCGGCCGCATAAAGGTCGAAAGCTACGCGGTGGAGCCATTGCCGGCCAACGCCGTTGTCGAGAAAAATATCACGGACGTCGAGGCAGTGGGTGAGGTGCTCAAGCGCGTCGCCTCGAAATCGCGCACGGGTGTGAAACAGGTTGCAGTGGCTGTCTCTGGCTCTGCCGTGATCACCAAACTCATCCAGATGGATGGCGGCCTCAACGAATTTGAAATGGAAGATCAGATAGCCCTTGAGGCGGATCAATACATCCCATACCCGCTGGATGAAGTTGCCATCGACTTTGAGGTTCAGGGCCCTTCGGAGAACAATCCGGATCAGGTTGATGTGCTTCTGGCTGCATGCAGAAAGGAAAACGTCGACATACGTGAGGACGCGCTTGAGATTGCCTCGCTGTCAGCAAAGATTGTCGATGTCGAAGCCTACTCCCTTGAGCGTGCCTACTCCCTGATTGAACCGCAGCTCGATTCCCAGGGCGAAGAACTGGTGGTGGCCATTGTTGATGTCGGTGCCACCATGACAACACTTAGCGTTCTCGCCAATGGCAAGACAGCGTATACCCGCGAACAGATCTTTGGCGGTAAACAGCTCACCGAAGAAATTCAGCGTCGGTATGGGCTTTCGCTCGAAGAGGCCGGCCTCGCCAAGAAGCAGGGCGGCTTGCCCGATGATTATGAATCCGAAGTGCTGATGCCATTCCGCGAGGCCGTGGTGCAGCAAGTAGCGCGGGCCTTGCAGTTCTTCTTTGGCGCCAGCCAATACAACGCAGTCGACTATGTGGTTCTGGCAGGTGGCACTGCCTCGATACAGGGACTGACAGAAATGGTCGAGGAAAAAACAGGAACGCCCACTCTGGTCGCCAATCCGTTTGCCGACATGGCAGTAGGATCTCGGGTGAATGCGTCTGCACTGAGTAACGATGCCCCCTCGCTGATGATCGCCTGTGGCCTGGCGATGAGGAGCTTCGACTGATGGCAAAGATTAACCTCAGGCCCTGGCGCGAAGAGCTCCGGGCAGAAAAGCAGAAACAATTTGTGGTCATGATTCTGGGCGCTGCAATTGTTGCAGGTGGCTTGGTGTTCCTTTGGAAGTCCGACATGGATAGCCGTATTGCCTACCAGCAATCCCGCAATGCCTATATCGAAACCGCAACCAAAAAGCTCGACCTGCAGATTCGCGAAATCGAGAGCCTCAAGCGTAAGCGGGATGAGCTCTTGGCGCGCATGCAGGTCATTCAAGATTTGCAGGGCAAGCGGCCGGTGATTGTTCGGGTCTTTGACGAGCTGGTGCGGACCTTGCCGGACGGGCTTTTCTATACTGAACTTACAAAGACTGGCGAAAAGGTAGATATCGTCGGTATGGCTGAATCGAATAGCCGAATTTCGTCATTGATGCGTCAGTTCGAAGATTCTGATTGGTTTGCTAATCCAAACCTTTCTAATGTGTCGGCAGCAGATAATCGCCGGGCAGGGTATAGCCAGTTCAATTTGTCGGTGCAACAGAAAACGCCAGAGCCCGAAGTGGAGGATAATAAATGAGCCTCGCGGACTCACTAAAAAGCCTGAACGAATTCGATATCAATGATCTGGATGTTAACAATGCCGGCATCTGGCCTGCACCTATCAAAGCGATTGTTGTCCTGATTATTGTTGGTCTCATTGTTGGCGGCGGCTATTGGTTTTTTATCAAAGACCAGTATATGAAGCTGGAGCAGGTGGATAAGGCTGAACAGGATCTCCGCCAAAAATACGAGCAGAAGGCCTATCAGGTCGCCAACCTAGAAGTGTTCAAAGCCCAGATGGCCGAAATGGAAGAAACATTTGGTGCACTGGTGCGTCAGTTGCCAAGCGAAACGGAAGTTCCGGGTCTGTTAGAGGATATTACCAATACGGCACTCGGAAGTGGTCTGTCATTGCAGGAGGTGAAGTTGCAGTCTGAGCAAAGGCGAGATTTCTACGCCGAGCTACCAATCAATATTCGAGTGTCCGGCTCCTACCATGAGCTTGCGTCGTTTGTTAGTAGTGTGGCAAGTCTTCCGCGGATTGTGACCCTCCATGATTTGAGAATCGAACCAACTGACGGCGATGGAGAGCGACTGAATATGCAAGTGCTTGCTCGAACCTACCGTTACCGGGCTGGAGAATAGGCATGGTAAAGAAACATGCGGGACGAGCCTGGCTGGGAGTATGTCTGGTGTCTTTGCTGACGGCCTGCTCTCAGGGCAGCGGATTTTCGGATCTCGACAAATTCATGGCAGATACTCGAGCAAAGCCCAGAGGGCATGTAGAGCCCCTTCCTGAGTTCAAAGCATATGAGGCGTTTAGCTATTCTGCCGCGGACCGACGAGCTCCATTTGAGCCACCGGTGGACGTTCAGCTCACAATGGTTGATGAGCAGCCGGTTAGTGATGTAGAGCCGGATCTGGATCGGCCCAGAGAGGTTCTCGAAAATTTTGACATCAAGGAGCTCAATATGGTGGGCACCTTGCAGGGGGCCTCAGGCAGCCTTTTTGCTTTGATTCAGGACGAAGTTGGCGGCATCCACCGTGTCCGCGCCGGTAACTACATGGGACAGAACTATGGTCGCGTTATTGGCGTGAATGAAACCCGAATCGAGCTAATTGAGATCGTTCCGAATGGCCGGGGTGGTTGGGTAGAGCGGCCACGCTCCCTGACGCTGGAAGAGGAAGAGGGCTAAGGAGCGGCAAATGAGAATTGAAAGAACCATGCACGAACAAAAAAGTTTAGGGTCGAGGCTAGCGATGTTAAAAAAACTCAATGTATACGTCGGCGTAATTGCTTTTGGGTTGTTATCCGGCCTGGCCAACGCGGTCACGCTGGAAGACGTGTCATTTTCGTCGCTACCGGGAGATCGCCTGGAGGTGAAGCTTGCCTTTGATGGGCAGCCGCCAGAGCCGACGGGATATACGATCGAACGCCCGGCTCGTATTGCCGTGGATCTGAGCGACACCACGAACGGGCTTGGCAGTCGCAGCATACCGCTGGGCTCCGGCAATGCTCAGAGCATGACAGTGGTTGAAACCAAGGACAGGACTCGCCTGATCTTTAACCTTGTCGAATTGGTCCCCTATGACACGGTGCGAAGTGGTAATTCCCTGGTCATGACTCTTGGAGGTGAGGCATCCGAATCATCGTCTGCGGCATCGACGGACTCAGCGCCTATAGGAACCTCGGTGTCGACTCGGCCGGATGCGCTCGCTGGCGTTGATTTCCGCCGTGGCAAGGACGGAGAGGGTCGAGTTGTAGTCGATTTGGGCAGCGAGAGCACCCCTGTAGACCTGTCTGAGTTGGGTGGAAAAATTCGTCTGACCATGGCTGGAATTTCGGTGCCGGAAAACCTTCGCCGGCGGCTCGACGTGACCGACTTTGCAACGCCGGTCAATCGAATTGACACCTTTGTTCAGGATGGGAATGCCATCGTAGAAATCCGTCCGGAAGGGAACTACGACTACATCGCGTATCAATCTGGCAGTCAGTTCACAGTCAGTGTTGAAAGGCTGACTGAGCAGGAAGCCGAGTCTCGTCGTGAAGAGAAGTTCCCTTATACGGGCGAGAAGCTATCCCTCAACTTCCAGGACATTGAAGTCCGCTCAGTGCTACAGTTGATCGCTGATTTCACCGGATTGAACCTGGTAGCCAGTGACACCGTTGGTGGAAGTATTACTCTGAGGCTCCAAAATGTTCCCTGGGATCAAGCTTTGGACCTGATTCTCAAAACCAAAGGCCTGGATAAGCGGCAGATTGGTAACGTACTATTGGTAGCACCCGCAGACGAGATAGCCGCGCGTGAGAAGCTTGAACTCGAAACCACTAAGCAGATTGCGGAACTCGCCCCGGTTCGCCTGGATATCATTCAGGTAAATTACGCCAAGGCTGCTGATGTAGTGGCTCTGATCGAAGCGGACAAGGAGTTGATTACAGACCGTGGGTTTGTCTCCTCAGACGTGCGTACCAACACGATCAGTGTGCGTGAGACAACTGAGAAGCTGGAGGAAATCAGGCGCTTGGTATCTACCTGGGACGTACCCGTTCGTCAGGTGTCTATTGAGGCCCGCATCGTTCGTGCCCAAACCAACGTGGCCGAAGACCTCGGTATTCGCTGGGGTGGGGCAGCCTATGATGTGAGTGGTGACAACGTATTCGCGGTCGGTGGATCCCAGAGCGCAGTTGAAGAAGCCCGGCAGGCTGCCGGAGGTACTAACAACACCATCACCTTCCCGGGTGCGTTGGCAGTGGATCTGGGCGTAACGGGTGAAGGTGCGTCTTCATTCGCCATCGGTTGGGGCAGTGACGACTTCCTGGTCGACCTGGAACTGTCTGCGCTCGAAAGCGACGGTCAGGCGGAAGTCGTATCGCAGCCGCGAGTGGTGACTGCGGACCGCCAGACAGCTTCGATCAAGTCCGGTGAAGAAATTCCGTACCAGGAAGCCTCCTCAAGCGGTGCCACCTCCGTGTCCTTCAAGGAAGCCGTGTTGTCGCTGGAGGTAACTCCGCAAATTACTCCCGACGACAAGATCATCATGGATCTGGTGGTTAATCAGGACTCGCGTGGTGAGGTAACTGCGGGTATTCCGTCAATCAACACCAACGAGGTCACCACTCAGGTGCTGGTTGGCAATGGCGAAACCGTGGTGTTGGGCGGTATTTTCCAGTCGGAGGTTGCTACGCAAACGACCAAGACGCCGTTCCTCGGTGATATTCCGTACCTTGGCCGTCTGTTCAAGCGGACAGAACACGTTGATGAGCGCAGTGAGCTGCTGATCTTCATCACGCCCAAGATCCTGAAGAACGATCTGATCCGCTAACGTCGGGCTCAGATAAAAAGCCGCCGGGTTACACCGGCGGCTTTTTTGTGCCTGAATATCCGGCAATTGCGCGGGAAATTTATGGAATCAGAACCGCTGTGATATTCTCACCCGCCTGAACACAATCGAGCGGAAGTTATGTCTTTGCCCAAACGCGTTGTCCTGGTGGGCCCAATGGGGGCCGGAAAGAGTACGATTGGCCGAATGCTCGCCAAGGAGCTGGGCTATCGTTTCCTGGACTCTGATCGCATCATCGAGGAACGCTGCGGCGCAAATATTCCCTGGATCTTTGACGTTGAAGGCGAGGACGGTTTCCGTCTACGTGAGACGGCCATGCTGGAAGAGCTGTCCCTGTTGCCCGAAACGGTATTGGCGACCGGGGGCGGAGCCATCATGCGTCCGGAGAACCGACAGTTCCTGAAGCAGGACGCCGTGGTTGTTTACCTGAAAACATCAATCGAGCAGCAGGTTGAGCGGACACGGAAAGATCGAAACCGGCCTTTGCTCCAGAACGACGATCCGGAAGCGGTGCTTCGCAAACTGTTTTCGATCAGGGATCCGCTGTATACCCAGTTGGCAGATATAACCATGTACACGGACCGCAAAAGTCCCAGGCTTGTAGTCCGTCAGTTGGTGAACCGAATGAATCCAAGAACGCCTAGGCACAAACGGCAGGTACGCAAGGAGGGTCGAAACCATGTCTGACACAGTCCGTGAATTGGCCGTGGATCTGGGAGAACGAAGCTACCCGATCCTGATTGGTCAGGGCCTGTTGGGAAGTCGTGATCTATCTGAATATGTGCAAGGCTCTCAGGTCTTGATCGTGACTAATGAGGCGGTGGCGCCTCTATACCTGGATCGGGCGAAGAGCTGCTTTCCCGGGAAGTCGGTCGATACGGTGATTCTGCCCGACGGCGAAAAATACAAGGACTGGCAGACTCTCAATCTGATTTTCGACCACTTGCTGCAAAATCGTCATTCCCGGAAGACCACCTTGGTTGCGCTGGGTGGTGGCGTGGTGGGAGATATGACCGGCTTCGCCGCAGCCTGCTATCAGCGTGGCGTGCCGTTCATCCAGATTCCAACGACCCTGCTGTCTCAGGTTGATTCTTCAGTGGGTGGTAAGACCGGGATTAATCACCCTCTCGGCAAAAACATGGTGGGGGCCTTTCATCAGCCCGAGATGGTTCTGATCGACACCGACACCCTCAGCTCGCTGCCGCCGAGGGAAGTGGCGGCCGGGCTTGCTGAGGTGATCAAGTATGGATTGATTAGAGAGATTGAGTTTCTTGACTGGCTTGAGGCGAATGTGGACCGCCTGGTAGCGCTTGATTCACCTGCGATTGCTGAAGCCATTCTGCGATCTTGCGCCTGTAAGGCGGAAGTTGTCGCCAAAGATGAGCGAGAGGGTGGTCTCCGGGCAATCTTGAATCTTGGCCACACCTTTGGTCATGCCATTGAGACTTTCGCAGGCTATGGTAATTGGCTGCACGGCGAGGCCGTGGGTACCGGTATGATTATGGCAGCCGACCTGTCGGCGCGTGAAGGCATGATCAGCCGCGAACAATTTGACCGTGCCGCAACTTTGATCAAGCGCGCGGGATTGCCAGAGCTGCCGCCGCAAGGCATGACGCCGGATGATTTCAGAAATCTGATGGCGGTGGATAAAAAGAACGTTGATGGTCGATTACGGCTGGTGCTTCTGGCGGATCTAGGTAAGGCCATTGTTACGGAAGACGCTGCGGCGGAGAACCTGGCCGCGACACTTGCCGGCTTCTGTCGGTGTGACTGACAGTTGGCGTACGCAGAACTGAATAAAGGCTGCAGGGACGGGTGTGACCGAAGATCGACTGAATACTGTGGAAGGCGGAGGACTTTTCCCTCGCCTACAGGAGCGTTACGGATTCCGGACCAACCCCTTGGAGCTGGAAACGCCTTTTTTCCCTGATGCAATGCGTCACCACGCCCTGGAAACGTTGCGCCATCTTTGTGGTTTTGGCGACATGGCACTGCTGCTCACAGGAGCTCCTGGGGCTGGCAAGACTCGCTTGCTGACCGAGCTGGTGCGCAGCGAGTCGGCGCGCCTCGAGTTCCATAGGATACCTGCCGCTGCCTTAACCGGCGTCAAGGCGCTTGCCGGTGCTCTCAAGACGCTGGCGCCTTCGTCTTTCCACTCAAATCAAGGCCCCCGGGACGCCGTCTACAGCTTCTTCCGCTGGTCTGAGGCCAAGGCCAGGAAAGGGCAGCGCATGGTTCTACTCATTGACGATGCTGACCGGGCGCCTACCGAATTGCTGAGGTTGTTGCTCGCCGGCTTTCTGGCAGCCGAGCGCGGGGCGGCCGCGGTACCGGTTTTTACAGGCAGCGATGACCTGATCGGTCATTTGGGACTTGACCCGGTGTCCGCCAATGTTCATCAGATTCACCTGCGTCCACTGACCAGGGACGAGGTTTTCGCGTACCTTGAGCCGCGAGTTCAGATCGCAGGTGGCAAGGTCAGTGACCTGCTCAGTGCCTCAAAGGTGTCTCGTATTCATGCCCTAAGCCAGGGAAGTTTTGGTCGGCTGAAGCGGGTTACACCCGGAGTATGGCTGGATATGGTATCGGCGGCGCCCCGGACCGCTGGTGAGTGGTCGTTGCCATCGCTTAATAAGTTGGCCTGGCCTGCGGTCGCGCTCGCGCTGTTGGGCGTGTCCTGGTGGTTTGTTTCTGACCAGTACGAGGATTCCGTGGCCGGCAACGAATTGCAGGCAGCCAAGCCAGAGTCAGTGCGTAAAAGCATTACGATCGGGCCGGAATCGCCAGATCCCGAAGAAAACGTTCCATCGCCGGACGTTATTACTGATACTCGCCCAGAGCCAGAGCCAGAGCCAGAGCCAGAGCCAGAGCCAGAGCCAGAGCCAGAGCCAGAGCCAGAGCCAGAGCCAGAGCCAGAGCCAGAGCCAGAGCCAGAGCCAGAGCCAGAGCCAGCATTTACACCAAAAAATGCCGAGCGGTTCGTGCCCCTGCGCGAGTTGAAGGCAAAATCCGGATGGACCGTACAGCTGGTGGCCGGAAACCTTGAGCAAACCGCCCTGAGCGTCCTGCGGGAGTACCCGCAGTTGGGTGATGCTGTCTATACCAGGGGCGAACGGCAGGGTGAGTCGTGGTTTATGGTATTCTATGGCGAATACGCGACCATAGATGCAGCGAAAGAGGCGGTAGAGAACCTTCCAGAATCACTGCGGAACCGGTCGCCTTGGATTAGGGCCATCCGCACGTTATAGCAGCGTTTTTGCGTTGCGCTATTGGGTGGTTGATTGAGTTGTCGGCTGGGAAAGCGGGCACCTGTTCCCCAAAATAATTCCGCTCTCATTTGAGTACGTATTTCTACGTGTGTAAAATGATCAGCCCCCATTTTCAGTGTCGAAGGGTGGTTGTTCGGCTGTGCGCTGATTAACCCTTTGATTGAAAAGCATTTCTACGCGAGAGAACGCTTATGATGACAGGTTTGTATCATCCCGATGAATTCAGGGACAACTGCGGCTTCGGTCTGATCGCCCATATGAAAGGCGAGACCAGCCACAAGTTGTTGCAAACTGCCATCGAGTCGCTGACCTGCATGACCCACCGAGGTGGTATCGCTGCAGACGGAAAAACCGGCGATGGTTGTGGCCTACTGATCCAGAGCCCGGATACCTTCCTGAAAAAGGCCGCCAAGGCTGCCTTCGGCAAAGAGCCCGACGATTTGTTTGCCGTTGGCCAGGTATTCCTGAACCCGGACGAGGCCAAGGCCGCTGCCGGCCGGGCCGCCATTGAAAAGCGCCTGACCGAGCAGGGTCTGGAAATCATGGGTTGGCGTGAGGTACCGGTTGATGACAGCTGTCTTGGCCCTATGGCGCTAGATTGCCTGCCGCGCATTGAACAGGTGTTTGTGGTTCCGGGTGGTAAGGCAGAGAAAGAATTTGCGATCAGCCTGTTCGTGGGTCGTCGTCACGCCGAGCGCGACATGGCCGATGATTCCGAATTTTACATCTGCAGCCTCTCGCACCGGACATTGGCCTACAAAGGCCTGATGATGCCAGCGGACCTGGCGAATTTTTACAAGGATCTGGGCGATCCGGATCTGGAAACCGCCATCTGTGTTTTCCACCAGCGTTTTTCCACAAACACGATGCCGCGCTGGCCACTGGCACAGCCGTTCCGTTACCTCGCTCACAATGGTGAGATCAACACCATTGACGGCAACCGTAACTGGGCCATCGCCCGTGCCGCCAAGTTCAGCTCGCCGGACCTCCCGGACCTCCAAACGCTGCAGCCGCTAGTCAACCTGACCGGTTCTGACTCGTCCAGCATGGATAACATGCTAGAGGTGTTGCTGGCGGGTGGTGTCGACCTGTTCAGGGCCGTACGGATGATGATTCCGCCCGCCTGGCAGAACGTTGACAGCATGGATTCAGAGCTCCGTGCCTTCTACGAATACAACTCCATGCACATGGAACCTTGGGACGGCCCGGCCGGCCTGGTCATGTCCGATGGCCGTTACGCGGTCTGCATGTTGGACCGGAATGGTCTGCGCCCGGCACGTTGGGTTATCACCAAAGATGATTTCATCACCCTGGCGTCTGAGATCGGCACCTACGACTACCAGCCCGACGATGTTGTGGCCAAGGGCCGGGTTGGTCCGGGGCAGATGCTGGCAATCGATACCGAGTCTGGCGAAGTTCTGCACACCAAGGACATTGATCAGCGTCTGAAGTCCGCCCAGCCTTACAAGCGTTGGTTGCGTGAGAAGGCCCTGCGGGTGGAAACCACCCTGAACCAGGACACGCCAGAATTTAAACTGATGGACGCGGATGAACTTCTGGTGCACCAGAAGATGTTCATGGTGTCGTTCGAGGAGCGTGACCAGGTTCTCCGGCCGTTGGCCGAAAACGGTCAAGAAGCCGTAGGCTCCATGGGGGACGACACTCCCATGGCGGTGCTGTCCAGCAAGGTTCGGCATGTTGCCGATTACTTCCGCCAGAAGTTCGCTCAGGTCACCAACCCCGCGATCGACCCGCTGCGCGAGTCCATCGTAATGTCCCTGGAAACCTGTATTGGCGCGGAACGGAACGTGTTCGAGGAATCCGCTGAACACGCCGACCGGATTATCCTGACCACGCCGGTGCTGTCGCCGGCCAAGTTCCTCAAGATCACCAATAACGATCGTCCCGGATTCGAAGTTGCCCGGATCTCCATGAGCTACCGCCCCGAGCAGGGTCTGGAGCAGGCGATCCGTCACGTGTGCGATGAAGCCGAGCAGGCGGTGCGCAATGGCAAGGTAATTCTGGTACTGACCGACAAAGATCTCAAGGAAGGGGAGCTGCCAGTCAGCGCCCTGATGGCTACCGGCGCCGTGCACCATCATTTGGTGGCCAAAGGTCTGCGCTGTGATTCCAACATCCTGGTGGAAACCGGCTGGGCCCGTGATCCGCACCACTTTGCCGTACTGTTTGGCTTCGGGGCGACCGCGGTCTACCCGTACCTGGCCTACCAGGTGCTGAACGACCTGATTCGTACCGGTGAGCTATTGATGGATCCCATCGAGGCCAAGAACAACTACCGGAAGGGCATTAACAAGGGCCTGCTGAAAATCCTCTCGAAGATGGGGATTTCAACCATGACCTCCTACCGGGGAGCCCAGCTGTTCGAGGCCATCGGTCTGGCGGATGATGTGGTTGATCTGTGCTTCAAGGGCGTGCCCAGTCGTATTCAGGGCGCAAGTTTCTTCGATTTCCAGCAGGATCAGGAACAGCTGGCGGGAATCGCCTGGAAACCGCGTAAGCCCATTTCCCAGGGCGGTTTGCTGAAGTACGTGCACGGCCAGGAATACCATGCCTTCAATCCGGATGTGGTAGGTAAGCTCCAGGAAGCGGTCATCAGTGGCGATTACGGTCACTACAAAGAATACGCCGGCCTGGTCAACGAGCGCCCGGTGTCGACGCTTCGAGACCTGCTGGGCTTCCGTAAGGATATCCAGCCCATTGATCTGTCAGAAGTCGAGCCGGTTGATAATATCTTCCCGCGCTTCGATTCAGCAGCCATGTCACTGGGTGCCTTGTCGCCAGAGGCGCACGAAGCGCTGGCCGTTGCCATGAACACCCTGGGTGGTCGCTCCAACTCTGGTGAGGGTGGTGAGGATCCCGCGCGATACGGCACCAACAAGCGCTCGAAAATCAAGCAGGTTGCGTCCGGTCGCTTTGGCGTCACCGCGGAATACCTGCGCAGTGCCGATGTCATGCAGATCAAGGTAGCTCAGGGTGCCAAGCCCGGCGAGGGCGGACAGCTGCCCGGTGGCAAGGTCAATGACCTGATCGCCCGTCTACGTTACTCGGTGCCGGGCGTGACCCTGATTTCACCGCCCCCGCACCACGATATCTACTCTATCGAGGATCTGGCCCAGCTAATTTTCGACCTCAAACAGGTCAATCCGCAGGCGCTGGTGTCGGTCAAGCTGGTTTCTGAGCCGGGTGTCGGCACCATCGCAGCCGGTGTGGCCAAGGCTTATGCCGACCTGATCACCGTGTCTGGATACGACGGTGGCACCGCGGCCAGTCCGTTGACTTCTATCCGCTATGCCGGATCGCCATGGGAGCTTGGTCTGACCGAGACTCAGCAGGCCCTGCGTGCCAACGACCTGCGCGGCAAAATTCGTCTGCAGACTGACGGGGGCATCAAGACCGGTCTGGACGTGGTGAAAGGCGCCATTCTGGGTGCGGAAAGCTTCGGCTTCGGCACCACACCGATGGTTGCCCTGGGCTGTAAGTATCTGCGGATCTGCCACCTGAATAACTGCGCGACCGGTGTTGCCACTCAGAACGAGCATCTGCGCGAGGAGCACTTCAAGGGCACCGTGGAAATGGCCATGAACTTCTTCCGCTTTGTCGCCGAAGAAACCCGTGAATGGCTGGCCAAGCTGGGTGTTCGCAGTCTGGAAGAGCTGGTTGGCCGGGTCGATCTGCTGGAGCGTCTGCCGGGTAACACCGAGCGCCAGAAGAAGCTGGACCTGACGCGTCTGCTGTCCAACGACCACATTCCTGCCGACAAACCACAGACCTGCCAGGTCGAGCGTAACCACCCGTTCGACCAGGGGACCCTGGCCGAGCGGATGGTTGAGGACATTGCCTCGTCCATCGCCAACAAGTCCGGTGGTGCCTGGTCGTATCGGGTGACCAACTGCGACCGTTCCATTGGTGCTCGCCTGTCCGGTGAGATTGCCGGTCAGCACGGCAATCAGGGCATGGTCGATGCGCCCATTACGCTGGACCTGACCGGTACTGCCGGCCAGAGCTTTGGCGTCTGGAATGTCGGTGGCCTGAACCTGATCCTGGAAGGCGATGCCAACGATTACGTGGGCAAGGGCATGACCGGCGGCAAGCTGGTTGTGAAACCTCCCCGGGGCAGCACGTTCAAGACCCATGAGACGTCCATCGTCGGTAACACCTGCCTGTACGGCGCGACCGGAGGCAAGCTGTTTGCCGCTGGCACCGCCGGTGAGCGTTTCGCGGTCCGGAACTCCGGCGCCCATGCCGTGGTAGAGGGTGCAGGTGATCACTGTTGTGAATATATGACGGGTGGTCTGGTCACCGTGCTGGGTTCAACCGGTCATAACTTTGGCGCCGGAATGACGGGTGGTTTTGCCTACGTACTGGACCAGAACAATACCTTTGTGGATAAGTACAACCATGAGCTTGTTGAAATTCAGCGGATTTCGAGCGAAGACATGGAGTCCTACCGCAACCACCTGCGCGGTGTAATCCGGGAGCACATTTCGGAAACCGGCAGTGCGTGGGCTGAGCACATTCTTGAGAATTTCGACGATTACATCGGCCGTTTCTGGCTGGTTAAACCCAAGGCTGCAAACCTACGCAGCCTGTTGGCCAGCACCCGGGCACGTCCGGAATAAACCGACCGGGTCGAACAGGGTTATGGGGCCGCCTTCGCCGGGGTCCCAGTCGAAATTGAGCTGATGAGAGCACCATGATGAAAGAAAGACTGAGTAACGACTTCCAGTTTGTCGAAGTAGGGCGGATTGACCCGAAGAAGGTACCGGCCAAAAAACGAAAGAAAGAATTTGGCGAAATTTACCACCCGTTCACTGCGGATAATGCCTCCAACCAGGCGCATCGCTGTCTGGAGTGCGGCAACCCGTACTGCGAGTGGAAGTGCCCGGTTCACAACTACATTCCGAACTGGCTGAAGCTGGTGTCTGAAGGCAACATCATGCGCGCGGTGGAGTTGTGTCACCACACCAACTCTCTGCCCGAAGTGTGTGGCCGGGTATGCCCGCAAGATCGCCTGTGTGAGGGTGCCTGCACCCTTAACGATGGCTACGGCGCAGTAACCATCGGTTCAGTTGAGAAGTACATTACTGATACTGCGTTTGCTCTGGGCTGGAAGCCTGATATGTCGGCCGTTAAGTGGACCGACCGGAAAGTGGCGGTGATTGGTGCTGGCCCCGCAGGCTTGGGTTGTGCCGACGTGCTGGTGCGCAATGGCGTGAAGCCGGTGGTGTTCGACATCTATCCGGAAATCGGTGGTCTGCTGACCTTCGGGATTCCTGAGTTCAAGCTGGAAAAGTCAGTCATGACTCGTCGCCGCCAGGTGTTTGAGGAAATGGGTGTCGAATTCCGCCTTTCCACCGAAGTGGGCAAGGACGTCATGCTGCAGGACATCATCGATGAGTACGATGCCGTGTTCATGGGCATGGGCACCTACACCTACATGAAAGGCGGCTTCCCCGGTGAGAACCTGCCGGGTGTTTACGATGCGCTGCCGTTTCTGGTTTCAAACGTTAATCGCCGTCTTGGCTTTGAGAAGGACGCGTCCGAATTCATCGACATGAAGGGCAAGCGTGTTGTGGTTCTCGGTGGTGGTGATACCGCCATGGACTGTAACCGTACCTCCATTCGCCAGCAGGCCGAGAGCGTAACCTGTGCCTACCGTCGGGACGAGGAGAACATGCCGGGTTCCCGTCGTGAGGTGGCCAACGCGAAGGAAGAGGGCGTTAAATTCCTGTTCAACCGCCAGCCGATTGCCATCATTGGTGAAGATCAGGTTGAAGGTGTGAAGGTGGTGTCTACCCAACTGGGCGAGCCCGATGAAAACGGACGTCGCCGTCCCGAAGTTGTACCGGGCAGTGAGGAAGTGATTCCTGCGGATGCGGTGCTGGTCGCTTTTGGTTTCCGACCAAGTCCTGCGGACTGGTTTGATGAGCTGAAGGTAGACACCGACGACTCCGGTCGCGTTTCGGCGCCCGAGCAGTCCGACTTTGCTTTCCAGACCAGCAACGAAAAGATCTTTGCCGGGGGCGACATGGTCCGCGGTTCTGATCTGGTCGTAACGGCTATTTGGGAAGGCCGTCAGGCGGCTGAAGGTATCATGGATTACCTGGATATCTGAGTGTCGGCTTGATCCCGATCGGAAGGGCGGCGTACTAAGGGTATGCCGCCCTTTTTTATTGTGGCGAACTGGGTATCATTGCTCCCCATTCGATACGACCATTTACAGACTGAGAATGCTGGATAATCTATGACCGAGCTGAAAAATGATCGCTTCCTGCGCGCCCTCATGCGCCAGCCAGTTGACCGCACCCCCGTATGGATGATGCGCCAGGCCGGGCGTTACCTGCCGGAGTATCGGGCCACCCGTGCCAAGGCTGGCGACTTTCTCAGTCTGTGCAAGAATACGCCGCTTGCCTGTGAAGTAACCCTGCAACCGCTGGAGCGTTTCCCGCTCGACGCGGCGATTCTATTCTCAGACATCCTCACCATTCCCGATGCACTGGGTCTGGGGCTCTACTTCGAGACCGGTGAAGGGCCGAAATTCAAGCACACCATACGCTCCGAGGCTGATGTTGCCGCGCTGCCCACGCTGAAGGCGGAAGTGGATCTGGATTACGTCATGAGTGCCGTGTCGACGATTCGAGGCGCGCTCAATGGCAGTGTGCCGTTGATCGGTTTCTCAGGCAGCCCGTGGACTCTGGCCACCTACATGATCGAGGGCAGCTCCTCGAAAGATTTCCGTGAAGCCAAAAAGCTGATGTACGGTCAGCCCGAGGTTATGCACCGCCTGCTGGATCATTTGGCCAACTCGGTTATCGATTACCTGAACGGCCAAATTCGCGCCGGTGCGCAGGTGGTACAAATCTTTGATACCTGGGGCGGCGTGCTCAGCAGCTGGGCGTACGAGGAATTCTCGCTGCGCTATATGAGGAAAATCGTCGACGGCCTGATTCGCGAGCGAGAGGGGCGTCATATTCCGGTGATCCTGTTCACCAAGAACGGCGGCCAGTGGCTCGAGTCCATAGCGGATACCGGGGCTGATGCTGTTGGACTGGACTGGACCACGGACATTGGCAACGCCCGCGCCCGTATCGGTGATCGGGTAACGCTTCAGGGTAACATGGACCCAGCCATGCTTTACGCGCCACCGGCCCGTATCCGCGAGGAAGTGGCGGACATTCTGCGCCGCTTTGGCACCGGCACCGGCCACGTTTTCAACCTTGGCCATGGCATCACCCCGGATGTGGATCCCGAGAATGCTCGGGCGTTCATTGAGGCGGTTGTTGAGTTGAGCCCTGAATATCATCGCTGAGTACGGGTTTTCTTGACCTAGCCTGCAGCTGAAGCGGTAAGGCCACTGGGGGCGTTTCCAAAAACCGCTTCGAGCACATCCATGTGGGCTTGTTTCCGGCCATCCCTGGCCTCCAACATTTTTGGAAACGGCCCCACAATGGCCTTCGCATAACCTCGGGGGTATATCCCCAAACGCCCGCCGAGCTGAGTGGATGTGGCTCCTTGTCCGGTCTATAGTCAGATAAGATAAGACCGAGCACAGGAGTCACCACTTGGCCATCCAAGCCCCCGAAAAGCGTCGATTTCACCGCATCGAGTTCGATGCCCCGTGCGAGCTGCATTGTCTTGATAGTGTCTGGCCGACTGAAGTTTTGGATATCTGCCTGAAAGGCGTACTGGTTAAGCGGCCGGAAGGATGGGATGTGCCCTTAAGGCAGCCGTGCGAGGTGACCATTCACCTGAACGATCATGAGGCAGCCATCGTGATGGCGGTGGAGTTGCGGCACGTCGAAGCTCACCGGCTCGGATTCAAATGCCAGTACATTGATTTAGATAGCGCCGCCCACCTCAAGCGTCTTGTTGAGCTCAATCTGGGTGATCAGGCATTGCTCGAGCGAGAGTTCGCCCATCTGATTGATTAATCCGGAAGGAAAAGTTGAGGGCCCTTTCGAGCTGGGCAGGAGCGGGTGGCTTTCCTATTTCCAAAAATGTTGTAGGCCAGGGAAGGCCGGAAACAAGTGCACATGGATGTGCTCGTAGCGGTTTTTGGAAATAGGAAAGCCACCCGTCCCGTTAACTCAAAAGCTCAAAACCCTAGAGTTCTTCCAGGGCAGACAATGCATCACTGAGCTTGGTAACCGGAATAACCTTCATACCCTCAATGTCCTTTCGAGGTGCATTGGCCTTCGGCACCAATGCCCGTGTAAAGCCATGCTTGGCCGCTTCGTAAATCCGCTCCTGACCACTGGGCACTGGCCGAATTTCACCAGATAGCCCCACCTCCCCGAAGATCACGAGATCCTGGGGCAGCGCGCGATCCCGGAAAGACGACACGATGGCTGCCAACAGTGCCAAGTCGGCACTGGTTTCCGCCACCTTGACGCCGCCAACCACGTTCACGAAGACATCCTGATCCGACACATGCATACCGCCGTGGCGATGCAGAACCGCCAGGAGCATGGCCAGGCGATTCTGGTCCAGGCCGACTGCAACCCGGCGCGGGTAGCCGCCCTGAGCCATATCGACCAGAGCCTGGATTTCCACCAGCATCGGGCGGGTGCCTTCCCAGACCACCATCACCACGCTGCCGGGCGCTGCTTCCTCGCCTCGATTCAGGAATATGGCGCTGGGATTCTTCACTTCCTTGAGTCCCTGTTCCAGCATCGCGAAGACACCCAGCTCGTTGACCGCACCAAAACGGTTCTTGATGCCGCGCAGGGTGCGGTAACGGCTGTCGCTGGAGCCTTCCAGCAGGATGGAGCAGTCGATCATATGTTCAAGGACTTTTGGCCCAGCGAGGCTGCCGTCCTTGGTCACGTGGCCAACCAGAAACAGGATGGTGCCAGTCTGCTTGGCGAACCGGGTCAGGTAGGCGGCACTTTCCCGAACCTGAGACACCGAGCCAGGGGCGGACTCAATGTCCGCCATGTGCATTACCTGGATACTGTCGACCACCAAAATCCTGGGTTTCTCGGATTCGGCGACCTGCATGAGCCGCTCGACGCTGGTCTCAGAGAGCATCTTCAGGTCTTTGGTGGGCAACCCCAGGCGTTTGGCACGCATCGCAACCTGTTGCAGGGATTCCTCACCGGTCACATACAGCGCTGAAACGCTGGCCGCGAGATGGCAGACTGCCTGCAAAAGCAGGGTGCTTTTACCGGCGCCAGGGTGGCCGCCCATCAGCACCGCCGAACCTTCGACCAGCCCGCCGCCGAGCACGCGGTCGAACTCCATCATGCCGGTGCTGATCCGGGGTTGCTCGGCCAGGCTAACGTCGTCCAGACTCTGGACTTCCGACAGGCTGCCGGCAAACCCGTCGAAGCGGGCACCGCGCGCGCCGCTGTTATTGGCGCTAACGCCGCGAACCTCGCTGACGGTGTTCCAGGCCTGGCAGGCCGTGCACTGGCCCTGCCATTTGGAATAGTCTGAACCGCACTCGGTGCAGACGTAAGCGGTCTTCGTCTTTGCCATCAGGCCAGCTTCTTGTATTTCATACGCTGGGGCACCATGGCCGAGTCGCCCTTACGCTTCTTGTGGTCCTCATCGTATTCGCTGAAGTTACCCTCGAAGTACACCACTTCGCCATCGTCCTCGAACGCCAGGATGTGGGTGGCGACGCGGTCAAGGAACCAGCGGTCGTGCGAGATCACCAGTGCGGCACCCGGGAAGTTCAGCAGCGCCTCTTCCAGCGCACGCAGGGTTTCCACGTCCAGGTCGTTGGTCGGTTCGTCCAGCATCAGGACGTTGCCGCCCTGTTTCAGCAGCTTGGCCAGGTGCAGTCGGTTACGCTCACCACCGGACAAGTCGGCAACGCGCTTCTGCTGGTCGCTGCCCTTGAAGTTGAAGCGGCCAACGTAAGCGCGGGACGGTGTTTCGTAGTTGCCCACCTTGATGATGTCGTTACCATCGGAGAGCTCTTCCCACACAGTCTTGCTGCCGTCCAGGTCGCGCATCTGGTCGACGTACGCCAGTTCCACGGTTTCACCCACCACGATGTCACCGGCATCGGGCTTGTCGTAGCCACCGATCATCTTGAACAGGGTGGATTTACCGGCACCGTTACCACCGATGATGCCAACAATGGCGCCCGGCGGCACGCTGAAGGACACGTCTTCGTAAAGCAGGCGATCATCGAAGGACTTGCTGATGCCGTCTACTTCGATCACCTTGTTGCCCAGGCGTGGTCCGGGCGGGATGTATAACTCGTTGGTTTCGTTGCGCTTCTGGAATTCCTGTGAGCTCATCTCCTCGAAGCGGGCCAGACGTGCCTTGCTCTTGGACTGGCGGCCCTTGGCATTGCTGCGAACCCATTCCAGTTCCTGTTTGACCGCTTTCTGGTGCGAGGCTTCCTGCTTGGACTCCATCTCCAGGCGCTTTTCCTTGTTTTCCAGCCACTGGCTGTAGTTGCCTTCGAACGGAATACCCTGGCCGCGGTCCAGTTCCAGGATCCAGCCAGCAACGTTGTCCAGAAAGTAACGGTCGTGGGTAATGGCAACCACGGTGCCTTCGTAGTCATGCAGGAAACGTTCAAGCCAGGCTACCGACTCGGCGTCCAGGTGGTTGGTGGGCTCATCCAGAAGCAGCATGTCCGGGCCGGACAGCAGCAGGCGGCAAAGCGCGACACGGCGACGTTCACCACCAGAAAGCAATTTCACTTTCTGATCCCAGGCCGGCAGGCGCAGGGCGTCAGCTGCCACTTCCATTTTGCGTTCAATGTCATGGCCATCGGTGGCCTGGATGTAGGCTTCCAGCTCACCCTGCTTCTTGGCCAGGGCATCGAAATCGGCATCCGGCTCAGCGTAGGCGGCGTAAACCGTATCGAGTTCGGCCAGAGCGTCGTGGACCCCGGAAACCGATTCGTCGACGATTTCCTTGACGGTTTTCTCGTCATCCAGCTCAGGTTCCTGGGGCAGGTAGCCAACCTGGATGCCAGGCTGTGGTCGGGCTTCGCCGATGTAATCCTGGTCTACGCCCGCCATAATCCGCAGGAGGGTGGACTTACCGGCGCCGTTCAAACCGAGCACGCCGATCTTGGCGCCAGGGAAGAAGCTCAGGGAAATGTCTTTGAGGATTTCACGCTTGGGCGGGACCACTTTGCCCACGCGGTTCATTGAGTATACGTATTGGGCCATAACAGGGTAGGTCCTCTGTAGTAATCGGAGGTAAATAAAAGGAACTCGCAGATAAGCCACGTAAGGTAGCGAAACCGGAAAACGATAGCAATTGAGGGAAAATCGCAGATTGCGGCGTGCCGGTTTCTGCGGAGGGCCTGTGAGGCCCATAAAAGATGATTTTTTACCCATTTGTAAGATAGAATAGCTGCCCAATTTTTCAGGGAGCCTGCGGAGATTTCCAAAGCTCTCCGGGCCAGTCAAGCACACAGGGGCAGCGCATCCATGTTTAATCGTGAAATGAAAATAGCCGGCTTTGATGACGAACTCTGGAACGCCATGCAGGCGGAAGAGAAGCGTCAGGAAGCTCACATTGAGCTGATTGCATCCGAAAACTACACCAGCCCCCGAGTAATGGAGGCACAAGGCAGTCTGCTGACTAACAAGTACGCCGAAGGTTACCCGGGCAAGCGTTACTACGGCGGCTGTGAGTTCGTCGACATCGCCGAAAATCTGGCCATTGAACGCGCTAAAGAGCTGTTCGGCGCCGCTTATGCCAACGTCCAGCCGCACTCCGGTTCCCAGGCTAACTCTGCGGTGTTCATGGCGTTGCTGAAGCCGGGCGATACCGTTCTGGGCATGAGCCTGGCCCATGGTGGTCACCTGACCCACGGCGCCAGCGTCAACTTTTCCGGTAAGATCTACAATGCTGTCCAGTATGGCCTCAACCCGGAAACCGGCCTGATCGATTACGACGAAGTGGAAGCGCTGGCGGTAGAGCACAAGCCGAAGATGATCATTGCCGGCTTCTCCGCTTACTCCCAGGAGCTGGATTTTGCCCGTTTCCGTGCCATCGCCGATAAAGTGGGTGCTTACCTGTTCGTCGACATGGCGCACGTGGCTGGCCTGGTCGCTGCAGGCGTATACCCGGACCCGGTGCCGCACGCCCATGTCGTTGCCACCACCACCCACAAGACCTTGCGCGGTCCTCGTGGCGGCCTGATCCTGGCCTGCGACGATGCTGACCTGCAGAAGAAGCTGAATTCCGCTGTATTCCCGGGTGGCCAGGGTGGCCCTCTGATGCACGTGATCGCCGCCAAGGCGATCTGCTTCAAAGAAGCCATGAGCGACGAGTTCAAGAGCTACCAGAAGCAAGTAGTCAAGAATGCCAGCGCCATGGCCCAGGTGTTTATTGAGCGCGGATACGATGTGGTTTCCGGTGGCACCAAGAACCACCTGTTCCTGGTCAGCCTGATCAAGCAGGACATCACCGGTAAAGACGCGGACGCCGCCCTGGGCCGTGCTCACATCACCGTCAACAAGAACGCGGTTCCCAACGACCCGCGTTCACCGTTCGTCACTTCCGGTCTGCGTATCGGCACACCGGCCATTACCACTCGTGGATTCGGTGAGTCCGAGTCTCGGGATCTGGCTGGCTGGATTTGTGACATCCTCGATAACCTCGAAGACGACGCCGTAAACGACCGCGTACGCGAGCAGGTTGCTGCTCTGTGTGCCCGTTTCCCGGTCTACGGCTAAACTACAGGCAAGACCCGCCGGCTCCGTCCGCGTATGAACGCGACCGGAGCCGGCTCCTTTCCGGAGTCTTTGATTATGCATTGTCCCTTTTGTGGTGAAGCAGATACCAAGGTGATCGACTCGCGCCTGGTGGCCGAGGGCGATCAGGTGCGTCGCCGCAGGGAGTGCTTGTCCTGTCACGAACGCTTTACCACCTTCGAGAGTGCCGAACTGGTCATGCCCCGCGTGGTCAAGCAGGACGGGATTCGTCAGCCGTTCGATGAGGAAAAGCTGCGGTCCGGCATCATGAAGGCACTGGAAAAACGGCCGGTGAGTATCGAGCAGATTGATGCGGCGTTGAACCGCATCAAGTACCGGCTTCGGGCTACCGGTGAGCGAGAAGTCAAGTCGATGCAGTTGGGTGAGGAAGTGATGACCGAGCTCCGGCAGTTGGACAAGGTCGCCTACGTCCGGTTTGCCTCGGTTTATCGCAGCTTCCAGGACATCAATGAGTTCAAGGAAGAGATTGAGCGGTTGTCGGCGACCAATGGCGAGAGTGCGGTAGACGTAGCGAAGGCACTGGCCGACAACCAATCCTCGAAAGGAAACGTATGATCGACGTCCGTGACCGGGCCATGATGGCGCGCGCGGTCCAGCTTGCCTGGCGTGGCCGCTACTCAACCCATCCGAATCCGAGGGTGGGATGTGTCATTGCAAAGGGCGATCAGATTCTGGGCGAAGGCTGGCACGAACGCGCCGGTGAGGCGCACGCGGAGATCCGGGCACTGAGTCAGGCCGGTCCGTCGGCCCGTGGGGCAACGGCCTATGTCACGCTTGAACCGTGCAGTCACTTCGGCCGCACACCGCCGTGTGCTCGGGCACTGATTGATGCTGGTGTGGCACACGTGTTTGCGGCAACCAAAGATCCCAATCCGTCGGTATCCGGGCGCGGCCTGGAATTGCTGCGCGAGGCGGGCATTCAGGTCACCGAAGGTGTACTGGCGGAAGAGGCGGCACGCCTGAACCCGGGCTTCATGAAGCGCATGAACACCGGGCGACCCTGGGTTCGCTTGAAGATGGCGGCCAGCCTGGATGGTCGAACCGCGATGGCGTCAGGGGAGAGTCAATGGATTACAGGCGTCGAGGCGCGTCAGGATGTTCAGCGTTTGCGAGCTATCAGTGACGCCATCGTTACCGGTGTCGGCACAGTATTGGCAGACGATCCATCGCTCACCGTCCGCCGGGAAGAGCTGGGGGATATCGGCGACGCCACGGAGCCATCCCGGCAGCCGCTGCGAGTTATTGCGGATCGGGACGCCCGTACCCCGGCCTCGGCAACCATCCTCAAGGGCGGCAACGTGCAGGTGTTCTGTGCTTCGTCGACCCTGGCGACCGCGCCGGCGCAGGATTTGGCGGCCCTGGGGATAAGCATCAACGGGGTTGCCTGGAAAGATAACGGCATCGACGTGGCGGAGTTGCTGGATTCCCTGGGTGAGCTGGGCATCAACGAACTGCTGGTGGAAGCCGGGCCAACACTCGCGGGCACCTTCATCAGCGAAGGCCTGGTCGACGAACTCTGGCTCTACCAGGCGCCGGTGTTTCTGGGCAGCACCGGGCGTCCGACTGCGCATCTGCCACTGGAGTCCATGGCAGACAAAGTGCAGTGGATAGTGCTTGATCGACGTCAGGTGGGTGAGGATCAGCGACTGATCCTGGCGCGCCGGTAATCATTAAATTCACGGTGTCCCGGCAACCCGAGGCTGCCGGCAAACCGCAAGGGTGCAAAACTGTATGGCACTGAACAGCATTGAAGAAATCATCGAAGATATCCGTCAGGGCAAGATGGTCATCCTGATGGATGATGAGGATCGCGAAAACGAAGGCGATCTGGTGATGGCGGCTGAACACTGTTCCGCCGAAGCCATCAATTTCATGGCCCGTTTCGGTCGTGGCCTGATCTGCATGCCCATGACCCGCGATCGTTGTGAACAGCTGGGCCTGCCGCTAATGGTGCATCAGAATGCCTCTGGTTTTGGCACCAAGTTCACGCTGTCGATTGAAGCGAAAGAGGGTGTGACCACCGGTATTTCCGCTGCCGATCGCGCCCGCACGGTTCAGGCCGCAGTGGCCCGGGATGCCAAGGCGTCGGATCTGGTCCAGCCGGGCCATATCTTCCCGCTGATGGCCGATCCCGGTGGCGTACTCAGCCGAGCCGGGCACACCGAGGCGTCCTGCGACCTGGCTGCATTGGCCGGATCGGAGCCCGCTGGTGTTATCTGCGAGATCATGAACGATGATGGCTCCATGGCCCGTCGGGAAGATCTTGAGCGGTTTGCCGAGGAGCACGATCTGAAGATTGGCACCATTGCCGACCTGATCCACTACCGCACCATGAACGAGCGCACCATTGAGTGCGTGGAAGAGAACACGCTGGACACCGAGTACGGCAAGTTCAACCTGCGTACCTATCGGGACAACATTCAGGGTGCTACCCACCTGGCCATGGTCATGGGTGATATCCGTGCTGAAGAGCCGGTTCATGTGCGTGTGCACATTACCGACACCCTGCGCGACCTGCTTGGTGCGCGCCGCAAGGATTCACGCAGCTGGCCACTGCACCACGCCCTGGAGAAAGTGGCAGCCGAGGGCCGGGGCGTCGTCGTGTTGCTGAACAGTGCTGAGGACAGCTACAACCTGGAAGACCGTATCCACGAGTTCTTTGATGAAGGGAAAGGCTCCGCTGGAAAGGGCAGCTCCGGTGTTTATTTCACCGTCGGTACCGGCTCCCAGATTCTGCGGGACATCGGCGTTGGTAAAATGCGCCTGTTAAGTCCGCCTATCAAGTTCTCCGCCATCTCCGGATTCGATCTGGAAGTGGTTGAATACGTTCCCTATACCCCTAATTGATTAACCCGGTCATGACCAACGCGTCGTGACCCGTGAAGGAGCCATGCATGGCAGATATCAAAGTAATTGAAGGTGATTTTACCCAGTGCAGCGGACGGTACGCGCTGGTCGTTGGCCGTTTTAACGGCTTCGTCGTTGAAAGCCTGGTGGACGGAGCGGTGGATACCCTGCGTCGCCACGGCATTTCTGACGATGACATTACCATTATCCGTGTTCCCGGTGCTTACGAGATGCCGCTGGCGGTAAAACGCGTTGCCGAGACCGCCAACTACGACGCAATCATTGCTCTGGGCGCGGTGATTCGTGGTGGCACGCCTCATTTCGAGTATGTCGCCGGTGAAGCCTCCAGTGGTCTGGGCGCGGTCAGCCTGGAAACCGACGTACCGGTCACCTTTGGCGTGTTGACAGTGGATTCTATCGAACAGGCTATCGAACGTTCAGGCACCAAGGCCGGTAACAAGGGCGCGGAAGCGGCCATTACCGCGCTGGAAATGGTCAGCCTGTTCAAGAAGCTGGGTGAGTAATGAGCGCAATTGACGATAACACCCCACAGCCAGCCCCGAGCGGCCAGCCCAAAGCCGGCGATCGCCGCCGCGCCCGGGCCCTGGCTCTGCAGGGACTGTACCAGCGCCACTTCAGCAAGAGCTCGATTTCGGACATTGAGGCCGAGTTCATGGTTGATAACGACATGGCCAAGGTGGATCTGCTGTATTTTCGCGACCTGTTGCGGGGCGTGCACCGGGAGCAGGTCGATCTCGACCAGTTACTGGAGCCGTACCTGGATCGCCCGCTGCAGGAAGTGGATGCCATTGAACTTGCCATCGTTCGCCTCGGTGCCTATGAGTTAAAGCATCGCCTGGATGTGCCGTACAAGGTGGTAATCAACGAAGGCATTGAAATGGCAAAGCGCTTTGGCGGGACTGAGGGTCACAAGTTCGTCAACAGTGTTCTGGACAAGCTCAGCCGTCGTTTGCGGCTGGCAGAGACACGTTCCCGCTAGGGCATGGGCGAGTTTGAGCTGATCCAAAAGCATTTCCTGCCCTTGGCCGGTTCCGTTTCCAACGGTGCACTGGTACTGGGGCCCGGAGATGACTGTGCGATTCAGCGCATTCCCGCCGGCCATGATCTGGTGTTCTCCATCGATACCATGGTGGAGGGCATCCACTTCCCCGTATCCTATCCTGCCGAATACCTTGCCTGGCGTGCCCTCGCGGCGGCTGCCAGTGACTTGGCCGCCATGGGCGCTGCGCCGGCCTGCTTTACCCTGGCCCTGACGCTGCCGGCGGCCGACGATGACTGGCTTACAGGCTTTGCTCGTGGACTCGCCGATGCCAGCCACATTTTCCGATTGGCGCTGGCCGGTGGCGATACCACCCGCGGGCCATTGTCATTGAGTGTTCAGGTTCATGGCACGGTGGCAGAAGGTCGTGGCTTGAGACGTTCCGGAGCCCGGGCAGGGGATTTGATTTGCGTGTCTGGCACATTGGGCGACGCGGGCGCGGCTCTGGACTACCTTGAGGAGGCGCAGCCCACCGACGACATGGCTCAGGTGCTTGAGCGTTACCATCATCCGCGCCCGCGCCTTGAGCTCGGTGAGTCGTTATCCGGGCTAGCAACAGCAGCCATTGATATATCCGATGGATTGATTGCCGATCTGAGGCACATTCTGGAGGCCTCTGGGGCCGGTGCCACCATCGATCAGGCCTTGATCCCGCTGTCGCCTGCGTTGTCCAGGCTTAAGGGCGCGCGCGCGGTGGACTACGCTTTACACGCCGGAGACGATTACGAGCTCTGCGTTACCGTACCCGAGGCGCTCTGGCAGGGCGCTTCGGACGCAATCCGCAGCCAGATGACTGTTATCGGCACCGTGAATCAGGCCGCCGGGTTGCACATCAAGGATAGCCCCGGCCACACCGACAGGCCGGCCACTGGTTTCGACCATTTCAGGAGCAAGGCATGAGTCAGGACGATTTTCCCGAGCCGGATTTGCCGCAGGCGTTGTTGCCGCCGGGGTTTTTGAAGAATCCGGTGCATCTCCTGGCGTTTGGGTTTGGCAGTGGGGCGGCGGCACGGGCGCCCGGAACCTGGGGCAGTCTGGCCGCCATCCCCTTGTGGTACACCTTCGCATGGCTGCCGGGGCCGGTTTACTGGGGTATTGTTCTGGTGGCGTTCCTGGTTGGTATCTGGCTGTGTGGCCAGACCGCCCGGGACCTGAAAGTTCATGATCATGGTGGCATCGTCTGGGACGAGTTCGTGGGCATGTGGATTGCCCTGGGCCTGTTCCCGGAGCAGATAGTCGGTGTCTTGCTGGCATTTACCTTGTTCAGGCTGTTTGATGTCTTGAAGCCATGGCCGATTAACTGGCTGGACGATCGTCTGCCGGGAGGGCTGGGGATCATGGTGGATGACGTGGTGGCAGGCTTGATGGCGATGCTTTCCATGCTCGCCATTGATCGATGGTTGCTGCCCTTCATTGTCTGAGTCGGCATTTGCCCTGATCAGGCAAGTCAATGCAGCTGCTGTTCCTCTGGCAGCAGTCTCACGACGTGCAGGAACCGGCGCAGCCCGGTTTCGGCGCGCTCCCTGGAGGCGAAAGGTCCGCTGTCAAAGCCTTCCCTCGTGGTGAAATACCACTTGCTGCCAACGCAGAAGAACCGGCTACTTCTGAAGGGAACGGGCCCAGCTTCACCCGATCTGATTTGGGTATCCATAACGTCTCCTGTGCCCGCTGACGGCTGATTTACATCAGCCGCAACGTTTTTTTGGCCAATCTGTATAAAATTAATCCAATTCTGCCGGAATTCAACACTTTTTTATGATCCCGCTGTATCTATCGCTATTAAGATCGGCAAAATCTCCAACGGTTCCGGCATAGCTGATTGGGCGGGTTGGCTTGCCCTGACTGGGCGCACTCGTCAGAATGCAATCAAACGGGTGCTAACCTCAGGGCCTTTTCCCCTCACATCAAGGAGATTTCATGGGTATCAAGCAAGCTTCGTTGTCTAAGCCGGCGTTTGGTCGTTCAATCAAGCGGGTTTCGCGTTCACTGTTTGCGAGTGTTTTGGTCATTGCGCTGGCTGGCTGCGCATCCTCGATGACGCGGGTTGAGACCTGGGACGGCGAACCGGAAGCGGCAAGCCAGGCGGCTACCCTGAAAGCGCCTGGCGACATTAAAGTCACCCAGGTTAACGGCCGCAATATGAGCAACTTCCTGATGGACGACCTGGCGCTGGACTATGCCTTGCTGCCCGGTGAGAACGAAGTGGTGTTCACCCACAAGACCATCTGGGCCAAGTCCGGTGTGGTTGAAAATGGCGAATCAAAGGTGCACGTGTACTTGAGTGAACCTCAAGTTGTTCGTTTTAATGCGGAGCAGGACGAAGTTTATCGCTTCCGCTTCCCTGAGCCGAAATCCCGTGCCGAGGCCGAGCAAATGGCGGAGACGTTCATGGCCACAGTTGTTACGGAAGACGGTCAGGCAGTAGCCGATTCAAAGTCCTGGGCGCCTCAACAGGCCCCTGATCGCACGCCTATCCCTGCAAGCCGCGCGGTAGATTCTGCTGATGACAGTGCGCTGGACAGGCTGAAGGCGGTTTGGGCAACGGCCACCGAAGATGAGAAAAAAGCCTTCCTACGCTGGGCCTTCGAATAACGGCCAATAGCTAACCGCCGGCCTGCCCTTGCGCAGGCTGGTGATTCCTCAGGCGCGAAAGCGGTGCAGCGCCTTTTTCAGAACCCCTTCCAGTGCGGTCAGCACATCGTCGGTCAAGGTTTGGTGTGATGACGCCGAGCCCTCCTCCGGGTCTTCCTCGGGTTCCAGTGAATTCGCCGCAGTTTCGATCGCGTCCAAACTTCTCTCGATGTAGTCGGCCAGAGAGGCGCCATTGGCGACCACATCCGGGCACAGGGTAAAATTCAGCGTCAGACTGCCCTGGTAGCTGACCGCGACGATTACCAGTCCCATGCTGTCGAACAGTGGCGCAGTGTTGTACTGCTGGACCAGTCGCGCGCCCTGTAGGTAAAGCGGAACCTGGGGCCCGGGAACATTGGTTATGGGGAGGTTGAACGCCGGCTGATAGCGTTGTGCGATCTGCAGTTCCGAGTACAGCCGCGCAGACAGCGCCAGCATGGTCGAAGGCAGGAGTTCGGTCAGTCGATCGGCAGCAATGGCTTCGCGGTAGGGCTCCGAGGCAACCGCGTTCCAGTGAATCCGGCGTATTCGCAGAGCCGGGTCCGGTTCGCAGGTGGATAAATCAAGCAGCATGGCCGACATCTGGTTGCCCGTAGCCCTGCGCAGGCTGTTGGAGCGAACTGAAATCGGAGTCATGGCGATCAGCGATTTCCGGGTGTCGCCATCATGATCTGCGGTGTATCGGCGAAGGGTTTCGGCGCACAGACCCAAAACTACATCGTTAAGCGTGACGTCGCCCAACATGGCCTTCACCGCCTTGAGCCGGGCCAGATCGACATTGGCGGATACAATTTGTCGATTAGCCGTGATCTGTCGATTGAACGGGCTGTGTGGCGCTGCGAACAGCGGGAAGGGCATGGGCAGCTTGCGCAATTGCTTCTGGATCAGACCTCGTGCGGTGGCCTGGGCGGCATTAACCGCCAGGGCGGTAAACTGCACCGGTGTCTTGAGGATGTTGGCGCCGGCCTGAAGGATAACGCGCTCTTCTGACGGCGCAGGTCGAGGGTGCCAGGGCCGAGGTGCGTGAATCGGACGGGGCTCCGGGGTGTACTCCAGTAGATTGCTCAGGATGTCCTCACCACTGAATGCGTCGATGGCGGCGTGGTGCAGCTTGACGATGAGGGCGAAGCCCTGACTGTCGGGATCATCGTTATCCAGTCGGAAACCGTCCACAAAGGTGATGTGCCACAACGGCCGGTCCCGTTTCAGGGGCTCTTCCAGAATCTTTGAGGCCAGGGTCATCAAAGTATCCCTTTGGCCATTTTCCCCCAGGTTGACGTAGGCCAGGTGGCGCTCAATGCTGAAGTTCGGATCGTCAATCCAGTAGGGGCGGCCCAGGCGAATGGGGATTTCTTTCAAGCGCTGGCGGAAGACCGGGACTACATGCAGGCGGCTTCTGAGGTAAGCGACAAAAGTGCTGAACGCCAGGGGTGTTTTCTGCTCGCTGGCGTCGAATAGGTAGATGCCCCCGATGTGCATGGGCGTGGTCTCAGATTCCAGGTACAAAAACGAGGCATCCAGTTCCGACAATTGCCGCATTAATAGACTCCCTTGGCGCTTAGGTTCGCTGAGTATACGCGAACATCGGGGTTTTCCCGTTGGCTGTGCCGCCAGGGTCCAGCCTTTCCCTCGGTCACATTACCATCCTGCTCCCTTCAGTTGGCGAGCCATTCCTTGATTGAGCCATCGGTGGTCAGCCGGTCCCAGAACCACATCAGCGCCTTGCCCTGATCATCCGCGTGCCGGGCGATATGAAGCATTATCGGCGATCTGGGCTCATGCACCTGCTTGGTGATGAGGCTACCTTGTTTGAGTTGTTCCCGAATCCGGGGCAGTGGCAGCCATCCGACGCCAAGGCCGGATTCCTGGATGGCAATCTTTTGGTCGACGTTGGCGACGGTCAATGTACGTTGGCGTCGAAAAATGCCGGCGTGACCAGGCGGGAGCGAGCGCGAGGTGTCGGCTGCCACGGCGGCCGGGTACTGGGTGATATCGTCCTCAGTCAGGACTTCGCTGATTCCTGCCAGCGGGTGGTCGGGGGCGACCGCGAAGACAAAGGGCATGGTGCCCAGGGCTTGGGTAGTGAAATTGCCGGCGGGTTTGCTGTATTGGTCGGCACCGAGAATAAGGTCGACGCGACGGTCCTGCAGGGCATCCCAGGAGCCGGCAAAAACCTCTTCGACAATCTGTACATCAACCGGCACGCCCAGCTCGTAGAATTCGCGAACCGCTGGAAACAGGCACATTGCTGGCAGCAGCGAATTGAAGCCGATGCGCAGGCGCGTTTCCCAACCTTGGGCGACCTGTTTGGTGGTATGGGCAAGATTCTCAGCCGCCTCCAGAAGCGTGCGGCCTTCCTCTAGCAGGTAACGTCCGGCCGGTGTCAGGCTGGCCCGGTGTCCACTGCGGTCGAAAATGGCAACGTTCAGGTCTTCTTCCAGCTTTTGCACGGTGTAGCTGATGGCCGAGGGAACCCGGAACAGCTCATTGGCGGCGCCGGCGAAGCTGCCTTTGCGGTCAATGGCGTCGAGAACTTTTAGGGCGTCGATGGTGATGGCTGTGTGCATGTTCGAAATATCTGAGGTTGTTGGCCAGAAATGCTTGTTTGAGAGGGTAGCAGGGTCCTCGTTATTCTTCCCGTTAAATGTGGACTGGCCCGGTGGGAGTTTAATGCCACCTAGCCAGCCGGTCCGTCACGATCAGAAATTTTAACGGGAGTGTATCGATGGGTCTTCTTGTAGACGGCAATTGGCACGACAAGTGGTACGACACTGGTAAAACCGGTGGCAAATTTGAGCGAGAAGCCGCCCGCTTTCGCAACTGGGTCACTGCGGACGGAGCACCTGGGCCTCAGGGCGAGGGTGGCTTCCAGGCCGAGTCCGGTCGTTACCATCTGTATGTCTCCATGGCCTGTCCCTGGGCGCACCGGACCCTGATTTTCCGGAAGCTCAAGGGGCTGGAGCAGCACATCGCTGTGTCCGTTGTGCATCCGGATATGGTGGAGAACGGCTGGGAATTCCGGCCGGACGATGAGATACACCGGGACGACCTGCATAACTACCGGTTTATGCACCAGCTCTACACCCGGGCTGCACCCACCTATTCTGGCCGGGTAACGGTGCCGGTGCTTTGGGATACCCAGAAGCAGACCATCGTCAGTAATGAGTCGGCGGACATCATCAGAATGCTGAATTCCGCTTTTGACGGCCTAGACGGGGTCAAGGAGGGGGTGGACTTTTACCCGAGCGAGCTTCGTTCAGACATAGAAGCCGTTAATGAGCGGGTCTATCACACCGTTAATAATGGGGTGTATAAAGCCGGCTTTGCGACTGCGCAGGACAAGTACGAAGAGGCCTATTTCGAACTGTTTCGGTCGCTGGATTGGCTGGAAGACCGGTTGTCGACCCAGCGCTATCTGGTTGGGCATCAATTGACCGAAGCAGATTGGCGGTTGTTCACAACCTTGATCCGGTTTGATGTGGTCTATTTCAGTCACTTCAAATGCAATCGCCAGCGGATCGCCGATTTCCCGGCCTTGTCAGCTTACGTGCGGGATCTGTATCAGGTAGCCGGTGTTGCCGAGACAGTGGATCTGGAGCAGATCAAGCGCCACTATTACGTCAGCCAGCGCACCATTAACCCGACCCAGGTGGTTCCGGTCGGCCCCAAGGTCGAGCTGGATGCTCCCCACGGCCGGGAAGCGCTTAGCTAACCCGGGCCACGGCCACTTCGGTTAGCAGGGTGAGGGCGGTCTTGTGGCTGGAATCCGCAAGGCCGGACAGGCATTTGGCGGCCTGCGTTGCTTCGGCCCGGGCTCGCGCCATGGTGTATTCCAGGGCGCCAGTGTTCTCGACAACGGCCAAGATCTGGGACAGGTCGTCCAGGCCGCCTTTGCGAATGGCCTGACGGATGAGCTGGCGCTCTTCGTCACTGCCGTTGGCCATGGCGTGAATCAGTGGCAGCGTGGCCTTGCCTTCTGCCAGGTCGTCGCCAACGTTCTTGCCCATGGTGTCGGCATCGCCACGGTAATCCAGTACGTCGTCCACCAGCTGGAACGCCAGGCCCAGGTGTTTGCCGTAGTCCTGCAGTGCTTTCTCCTGCTGTTGGCTAGCGCCGGCCAGCAGGGCGCCGGAGTGGGACGCAGCTTCAAACAGCATGGCGGTCTTGTTGTGAATGACCTTCATGTACTGCTCTTCGGTAAGATCCGGGTTCTTGACGTTCATCAGCTGCATCACTTCGCCTTCGGCAATCACCGCGGTAGCGTGTGAGAGCACGTTCATGATCGGCAGGCTTTCCAGCTCCACCATCATCTCGAATGCCCGGGCGTAGAGGAAATCCCCTACCAGAACGCTGGGTGCGTTGCCCCAGCGGGCATTGGCGGTGCTCCGGCCCCGGCGCATGTCCGACGTGTCGACTACGTCGTCATGGAGCAGGGTGGCGGTGTGCAGGAATTCGATCACTGCAGCCAGTTTCAGGTGATTGTTTCCGGCGTAGCCTGTGGCTTGGCTGGAAAGCAGAACCAGTAGGGGGCGCAGGCGCTTGCCCCCGCTTTCAATGATGTACTGGGCAATCTTTTTCACCAAGGGAACGTCTGAGGACAGCCGCTGGATGATCAGTTCGTTGACGCGACTGAAGTCATCGGCCACGGTGTCGTAAATGCGCTGGGCTGTCATGCGGCTTGTTGATCCCTCATTGCTATTTGATGGCTGCTGTTTGATGAAAGCGGTCAGTGATATTTCGGGCAGGTCGCGGCAATGCTAGGTATTGCTGCCTACAGTGTCAACTTGGCTTGTATTGCGCGGCACCTTTTCGTACAATCACGCGCCCAACTCATCCCAACCTGCGCTCCCTGCTATAGGGTTGCCAAAGAGCTTCCCTTAGAACCAGGTGGATAAGAGCAGGGATGGGTCAATCGCGGAGAAGGTTAATGTACGCAGTTATTGTTAGCGGTGGTAAACAGCACCGTGTAAAAGAAGGCGAAACACTGAAGCTGGAAAAGCTGGAAGTTGAAACTGGTGGTAACGTTGAGTTCGATCGCGTTCTGCTGGTCTCCGACGGCGACAAGGTTCAGGTAGGTGCGCCGGTTGTAGATGGCGCCAAAGTGACTGCGGAAGTGGTCAGCCACGGTCGTCACGACAAGGTTCAGATCATCAAGTTCCGTCGTCGGAAGCATTCCATGAAGCGTCAGGGCCACCGTCAGTGGTTTACTGAAGTCAAGATCACGGGTATCAAGGGCTGAGGCTCTCGAATTACCCCTTAGAGAAGGAGGCTGGTAATGGCTCACAAAAAAGCAGCAGGTAGTACCCGTAACGGTCGCGATTCCGAGTCGAAACGACTTGGTGTGAAGCGCTATGGCGGCGAAAATGTATCTGCAGGCAGCATCATCGTTCGTCAGCGCGGAACCCGTTTCCACGCTGGTAACAATGTAGGCATTGGCAAGGACCACACCCTGTTCGCGAAAGCGGAAGGTCAGGTGAAGTTCGAGGTCAAAGGCCCGCAGAGCCGTAAGTTCGTGAGCATCGTTCCTGCTGCGTAAGCAGCGGCGATCCGGTTCTGTCGAACCTTAGGTGGCCCTGATATCATCAGATATCAGAGTTGCCAGGAGCCCCGCAAAGCTTCCTAGAGGCTGCGGGGCTTTTTAGTTTATGCGCGAGGCGCAAAGGGTTTATCAATGAAATTCGTAGACGAAGCCACCATCATCGTTGAGGCTGGAAAAGGCGGGCATGGTTGCCTCAGTTTTCGGCGCGAGAAATACGTGCCAAAGGGCGGTCCTGACGGCGGCGACGGTGGTGACGGTGGCTCCGTGTATCTGGAAGCCGAGAGTGCGTTGAATACGCTGATCGATTATCGGTTCCAGCGTAAGCACAAGGCCCAGAATGGCGAGCCTGGTTCGGGTCGTAATTGTACAGGCAACAAGGGTGAAGACCTGGTGTTGCCGGTGCCGGTGGGAACCACCGTGGTGGATATGGATACCCATGAGGTGTTGGGTGATCTGACCCGCGCCGGCGAGCGTCTGAAAGTGGCCCAGGCCGGCTTTCATGGCCTTGGCAATACTCGTTTCAAGTCCTCGGTGAACCGGGCGCCCCGGCAGACCACCAAGGGATCCGAGGGTGAGCTGCGAAATCTCCGTCTTGAGCTGAAAGTGCTGGCGGACGTTGGTCTTCTTGGTATGCCCAATGCCGGCAAGTCCACGTTTATCCGTTCGGTCTCGGCGGCGCGGCCCAAAGTGGCCGACTATCCGTTTACCACGCTGGTACCCAATCTTGGTGTGGTCAGTGTGCAGGCGCATCAGAGTTTTGTGATCGCCGATATTCCCGGCTTGATTGAAGGTGCGGCAGAGGGTGCTGGCCTTGGCATCCGTTTCCTCAAGCACCTGGTTCGTACCCGTTTGCTCTTGCATCTGGTGGATGTGGCTCCTTATGACGGCTCATCACCGGTCGAGGCGGTGCGTGCGATCGAGCATGAGCTGGAGAAGTTCAGTGAAACCCTGGCTGAGCGTGAGCGCTGGCTGGTGCTGAACAAGGTGGATATGGTCGCCGAGGAAGATCGCGATGCCCACTGTCAGGCCATTGTCGACAAGTTGGGCTGGAAGGGGCCGGTGTTCTGGATCTCCGCGCTCAGCGGTGAAGGTACCAAGCCGTTGACCCAGGCCGTTATGCGCTGGATAGAACAGCAGGCCGAGGAAGAGGCTCAAAATCCTGAGGTGGCCGAGCGCGAAGCTGCTCGCCAGCGCCGGATGGATGAGGAGGCCCGTGTTCGGATCGAAGCGGAGCGTCAGGCGCGCCGCGCTGCCCGTCAGGACGACGACGATGATGACGACTTCGATGACGATGATTACGATGTCGAAGTGGTCTACGCCCCTGAGTAAACGAAGAGAGTTGCACGGATCATGAGTGAGCGCACCCATCTGCGTCGGGCCAAGCGCCTGGTCATCAAAATCGGAAGTGCCCTGCTGACCAACGACGGCAAAGGTCTGGATGTGGCCTCGTTGGGGTTGTGGGTCGATCAGATCGCCGGTTTGATTGAAGAGGGTGTGGAGGTTGTGATCGTGTCGTCCGGTTCCGTGGCCGAGGGCATGAGCCGGCTCGGCTGGAAAGCACGGCCGCAACACCTGCATGAACTCCAGGCCGCCGCCGCTGTGGGGCAGATGGGGCTGGTGCAAACCTGGGAGGCTCAGTTTCGGCGCCACGGCTTGCACGCCGCACAGATATTGCTGACCCACGACGATCTCTCCGATCGCAAGCGCTACCTGAATGGTCGCAGCACCTTGCGGGCGCTCTTGGATCTTGGCGTTGTGCCTATCGTGAACGAAAACGACACGGTGGTTACCGACGAGATCCGGTTTGGCGACAACGAT
Source organism: Marinobacter alexandrii (assembly GCF_005871205.1). GTDB lineage: Bacteria > Pseudomonadota > Gammaproteobacteria > Pseudomonadales > Oleiphilaceae > Marinobacter > Marinobacter alexandrii. Next base: position 135,376 of record NZ_SWKM01000016.1, read on the forward strand.
ACCCTCGGCGCCCTGGTTGCCAACCTGATTGAGGCCGATGGCCTGATCATCCTGACCGATCAGTTGGGCTTGTTCGATAAAGATCCGCGTAAGCACGCCGATGCCTCGTTGGTGGCAGAGAGTAAGGCCGGTGATCCGGCGCTTGATGCTATGGCCGGCGGTGGTGCTGGTGCGCTCGGGCGTGGTGGCATGCTGACCAAGGTTCGTGCTGCCCGTCTGGCGGCCCGTTCCGGTGCTTTTACGGTTATCGTCGGTGGGCGGATCGAAGGCGTGATTACCCGCCTGCGTCAGGGCGATGTGGTTGGCACGTTGCTGCTGCCTGAGCAGGGAAGGGTGGCGGCTCGCAAGCAGTGGCTGGCGAGTCATCTGCAGACCCGAGGCAAGCTGAGCCTGGACGATGGTGCGGTCAAGGTTGTCTGTCTGGGTGGTCGAAGTCTGCTGCCGGTTGGGGTTCGCGAGGTTGTCGGTCAATTCCGTCGGGGCGAGATGGTGTCCTGTGTCGATTCGATGGGCAAAGAGGTTGCACGGGGTCTGGTCAATTACGACGCGGATGAGGCCAGGGCGATCGCCGGGCGCTCCAGTGATCGGATTGCCGAGGTGTTGGGCTATGTCTCAGGTGACGAGATGATTCATCGGGATAATCTGGTTCTCGTGTAGATCCGAAGTGCAGATATAAAAAGTGCAGGCATAAAAAAACCGGCCAGTTGGCCGGTTTTTTCGTTTCCGAAGATAATTCCGCTTACGCGCTCTTCAGAGACTTGATCTTGGCACTCAGGCGGCTCTTATGACGAGCGACTTTGCTTTTGGCAAAGATGCCTTTGTTGACCATGCTGTCCAGAATCGGCTGAGCCTGCTTGAAAGCAGTCTGGGCTTCTTCGTAGTTGCCGGACTCAATCTTGGTCTGGATTTTTTTCATGTAGGTACGAGCCATAGAACGCAGGCTTGCGTTGTGCTTGCGGTTCTTCTCGTTCTGACGTGCGCGCTTTTTGGCTTGCGGGGTATTTGCCACCGTAAAACTCCTGAAAATCTCAAATTCGTTGCTGAATGATTCGTTACATCGCGGGCGCGCCAAAACCAGCGCGTCGAAATAAATGACGCGGAACTATGCCGCTGAAACCCTGAAATGTCAAGACCATTGGTCATTTCATCGCCCGGTCATCCCCCGGCACGAGAGGCCTGTGCTAAACTCGCCGCTCATTGGGTGAGGGTGTCCGGGCTGAGCTAGTAGTTTCCGAGACGCCTTGCCGTATCGCAGTCTAACGCCAGATCAGTACCTGCATGTCATCGGAACCCGAAACCAAGACCGAGCAAAAAAGCCTGCCAAAGGCCCCGGGACTGTTACGTTCCTCCGGGCTTGTTGGTGCCATGACCATGTTGTCCCGGGTGCTGGGCCTGGTCAGGGATATGGTTATTGCCCGCTATTTCGGCGCAGGCGCCGGTGCAGATGCATTCTTTGTGGCGTTCAAGATTCCCAATTTCCTCCGCCGCCTGTTTGCTGAGGGCGCTTTTTCCCAGGCGTTTGTGCCGGTGCTGTCCTCCTATCGCGAGCATCAGCCGGTGTCGGAGGTCAAGCGACTGGTGGACGCGGTGGCTGGTTCGCTGGGGCTGATTCTGTTGGCGGTCACCCTCGTGGCCATGCTGGGTGCCCCAGTGCTGACGGCAGTCTTTGCGCCCGGCTTCCTAGAGGATGAGGTTAAGTTCGCCCTGGCCAGCGACATGCTGCGAATCACCTTTCCGTATCTGCTGCTGATCTCATTGACGGCGTTTGCCGGTGGCATACTGAATAGCTACGACCGTTTTGCGGTGCCCGCCTTTACCCCGGTTTTGCTTAATCTGGCGATGATTGGCGCCGCCATTTACCTGACGCCGTTGATGGCCGAGCCGGTTATGGCGCTGGCCTGGGGTGTGTTCATCGCCGGTGCCCTGCAGCTGTTCTTCCAGTTGCCGTTCCTGATGCGCCTGGGTCTGTTGCCGCGCCCCCGGGTCGATTACAAGCATGAAGGGGTTGGCCGTATTCTCCGGTTGATGGCACCGGCGTTGTTCGGGGTATCGGTGAGTCAGATTAACCTGCTGCTGGATACTGTGCTGGCTTCCTTTCTCCAGACCGGCAGTGTGTCCTGGCTGTACTACTCGGACCGGCTGTCGGAGCTGCCTCTGGGCGTGTTCGGCATCGCCATTGCCACTGTCATCCTGCCCAGCTTGTCCCGCAAACACGCGGCGGAGTCCGCGGATCAGTTTGCCGCCACCCTCGACTGGGCCGTGCGTGCCGTCCTGCTGATCGGTCTGCCAGCTGCGGTGGCACTTGCACTGCTTGCAGAGCCTCTCATTGCCACTTTGTTCCATTACGGGGAAGTGACCGATCGTGACGTGTTGATGTCGGCCCAGAGTCTGCGAGCCTACTCCGCCGGCCTGCTTGCGTTCATGCTGATCAAGGTTTTGGCGCCGGGGTTCTTTGCCCGGCAGGACACCAAAACCCCGGTCAAGATTGGTGTGATTGCCATGGTTGCCAATATGGCCTTCAACCTCATGCTGGTCATCCCTCTGGCCCATGCCGGCCTTGCGCTGGCGACCTCCTTGTCTGCCTGGCTCAATGGCTACCTGCTCTGGCGCGGGTTGCGCGATCAGGGTGCCTGGCGCAGCCAGCCCGGGTGGAGCCGTTTCCTGCTCCAGATTGTCAGTGCGAATCTGGCGCTGGCGGCGAGCATTGTCTGGCTCAAGGCGCCCGTGAGCGACTGGCTGGCGGCCGGTGGCTTCCAGCGAGCTGCCGATATGGCTGTGCTGGTTGGCGTTGGCGTGGCAGTTTACTTCCTGGTGCTGGCGTTGACCGGGGTGAGGGTAAGACATTTCCGCCACAGGTAAGGTATAATCGCGCGTTTTCTCACCAGTGATCCTCGGTCCGGCAAAACCACGCGTATTTGCCCTGGATGATGCGGGGAGCTGAAAGCCAGCTGGTAACTGAAGGTTCGCATTGCATGCGTCTGATCCGAGGCCTGACCAACCTGACTCTGCTGTCCCGGCGGGAGAATTCTCCCCTTGCTGGTGGCTGTGTCGCGACCATTGGAAATTTCGACGGGGTGCACATTGGGCATCGAACTATCCTGGAGCAGGTCAAAGAGAAAGCGGCCAGCCTGGGGTTGCCGTCGGTGGTCATGGTCTTTGAGCCTCAGCCCAGGGAGTTTTTTCAGGGCAAGGAAGCGCCTCCCAGGCTGATGTCGTTTCGGCAGAAATTTGAGGCTCTGACAGCGGCAGGTATTGATTACGTGCTGTGTCTGCATTTCAACAGCCGATTCCGTTGCTTAACAAGTCGGGAATTTATTGACGCCGTTCTGGTCAATGGACTTGGCGTACGCCACCTGGTGGTGGGCGATGATTTTCGATTCGGCTGTGACCGCACTGGTGATTTCATGCTGCTGCGGGAAAGCGGTGAGAGCCAGGGGTTCACGGTGGAGAATACCCGCACGGTGACCATAGACGGGGAGCGGGTGAGCAGTACCCGGATTCGCGATCGATTGGCCCTGAACCGACTGGCCGAAGCGGAAGCGCTTCTGGGCCACGCTTACCGGATCACCGGCCGTGTAGTCTACGGACGTCAATTGGGGCGCGAGATTGGTGCGCCGACCGCCAACATTCTGCTTAAACGCATGGCACCCCTGAGGGGCGTTTATGTGGTGAGCACGACGCTTGACGATGGATCGACCTACGATGGCGTGGCTAATATCGGCCTGAGGCCAACGGTTGATGGCAAGCAGCCGGCGCTGGAAGTGCACCTGTTTGACTTTGCTGGCACACTCTATGGTCGTCAAATCGACGTTGTGTTTCGTGAGGCTCTGCGTGAGGAGATCAAATTCAGCTCCGTGGACGCCCTGAAAGAACAGATCGCCAACGATTTTGACGATGCCCGGGATTGGCTGTCCAAAAACGGATCCTGTCGGACAGCGCATTGAAAACCGGCGGCTTCGGCCCACACATTAGTGATTACTGACCCAAACTGACCAAAAGAGCACGCACACAGACCATGAGCGACTACAAGCATACCCTGAATCTGCCGGAAACCGCCTTTCCCATGCGCGGTAACCTGGCCAAGCGCGAGCCGGAGATGCTCAAACGCTGGCAGGATCTGGATGTCTACGGCAATCTGCGCAAGCAGCGCGAAGGGCGGGAAAAGTTCGTTCTTCATGACGGGCCTCCTTATGCCAACGGCAGCATTCATATTGGTCATGCGGTCAACAAGATTCTGAAAGACATGATCGTGAAGTCTCAGGGCTTCATGGGTTATGACGCCCCCTATGTGCCAGGCTGGGATTGCCACGGTCTGCCGATCGAACATAAGGTCGAGCAGGAAATCGGCAAGGCCGGCGTCAAGGTGGATTACAAGACCTTCCGCCAGGCCTGTCGTGACTACGCGGCCAAACAGATTGAAGGTCAGAAGGCAGATTTTATTCGCCTGGGCGTCATGGGCCAGTGGGACAAGCCCTACCTGACCATGGATCCAAAGGTGGAGGCCGGTATTGTCCGCGCGCTCGGCAAGATTGTTGCCAAGGGCCACCTGGTACGTGGTTACAAACCGGTCTACTGGAGTGTGGTGGGTCAGTCCGCACTGGCAGAGGCCGAAGTTGAATACCAGGACAAGACGTCCACACAGATTGATGTGCGTTTCACCGCTGTGGATCAAGGCAAGGCCCTGGCGCCGTTTGGAACAGACAGCGGTGAGGGTGCTGTTTCCGTCGTGATCTGGACCACCACGCCCTGGACCATTCCTGCCAACCAGGCGGTGTCGCTCAATGCCGAGCTTCAGTACGCACTGGTTCAGGCTGATCTCGGCCTGGGGCAGGAGCGACTTATTCTGTCCGCCGATATGGTCGAGGGCGTAATGAGTCGCTGGGAAGTCGGGCAGTACGAGGTGCTGGGCACCTGTACCGGTTCCGAACTTGAGCACCTGGCGTTGCAGCATCCGTTCTACGACAAGCAGGTACCGATCATCCTTGGTGACCACGTGTCGACTGAGGCCGGTACCGGTGCTGTGCATACCGCGCCCGACCACGGCATGGAAGACTTTGAAGTGGGCAAGGCCTACAACATCGGCACCATCAACCTGGTTCAGGCCGACGGTACCTACACCAGTGCTGCTGGCGAATTGGCGGGCGTGCACGTGTACAAAGCCGATGAACCTGTCTGCGCGGCCCTGGAGCGCGAAGGCAAGCTGGTGCGCTCCGAGAAGTTCCGGCACAGCTACCCGCATTGCTGGCGCACCAAAACACCGCTGATCTATCGCGCCACGCCGCAGTGGTTTATCAGCATGGAGCAGCAGAACCTTCGGGCCGATGCATTGGAAGCCATCAAAGGTGTGCGCTGGGTGCCGTCCTGGGGCCGGAATCGTATTGAAGCCATGTTCCAGCAATCTCCGGACTGGTGTATCTCGCGCCAGCGTACCTGGGGCGTGCCGATCACCCTGTTTATCCATAAGGAAACCCAGGAGCTGCACCCGGATACCCAGGCGCTGATCGAGAAGGTGGCCAAGCACATCGAAGTGGATGGTATCGATGCCTGGTACGACATCGAAACCAAGTCTCTGCTGGGTGACGACGCCGATGAGTACGATAAGGTCACTGACACGCTGGACGTCTGGTTTGATTCCGGGGTTACCCACGAATCCGTTTTGCGGGTGCGGGACGAGCTGGGCCAGTTCCCGGCGGACATCTACCTGGAAGGTTCGGATCAGCATCGCGGCTGGTTCCAGTCGTCCCTGAAAACCTCCATCGCCATGAACGGCGAGGCGCCGTATCGCCAGGTGCTGACCCACGGGTTTACCGTGGACGGCAAGGGGCACAAGATGTCCAAGTCGCTGGGTAACGTAATCGCGCCCCAGGAAGTCATGAACGAACTGGGTGCCGATATCCTGCGGTTGTGGGTCGCTGCGACCGATTACAGCGGTGAGATGACGGTGTCCAAGGATATCTTGCGCCAGACTGCCGATGGCTATCGCCGGATTCGCAACACCTCACGCTTCCTGCTCAGCAACCTCAGTGGCTTCGATCCGGAACAGCACACCGTTGCGCCGGAAGACATGATTGCCCTTGACCGCTGGATGGTGGACCGGGCGCTGCAATTGCAGAACGAGCTCCAAGACGATTACCAGAACTACGCGTTCCTGCGCATCTACCAGAAGGTTTACAACTTCTGCGAGTCGACCCTGGGTGGTTTCTATCTGGACATCATCAAGGACCGCCAGTACACCACACCGGCAGACAGCCTGGCACGACGCTCCTGCCAGACCGCGCTCTACCATGTAGCCGAGGCGCTGGTGCGTTGGATTGCGCCGATCCTGAGCTTCACCGCCGACGAAATCTGGCAGCACCTGCCGGGTAAGCGTGGCGACACGGTGTTCTATGAAACCTGGTACGACGGTCTGACCGAGCTGCCGGAAACCGCTGAGCTGGGCCGTGAGTACTGGCGTGAAATCTTCAGCGTGAAAGAGGCGGTCAACAAGTGCCTGGAAGACGCCCGTGCCCGTGGTGAAATCAAGGGCTCGTTGAGCGCGGAAGTGACTCTGTTCTGCGAAGGCGATCTGGCCGCTAATCTGAAGCACCTTGGCGAAGAACTGCGCTTTGTCCTGATTACTTCCGAGGCCACCGTGAAGCCGGCTTCAGAGGCCGGCGAAGCGGAGCTGACAGCCTACGAGGGGCTGCGGGTGGCGGTAACACCGGCCGCGCACGCCAAGTGTGAGCGCTGCTGGCACCACCGTGAAGACGTCGGTTCAAATACCCAATACACCGATCTCTGTGGTCGCTGTGTGGCCAATCTGGAAGGGCCAGGCGAAGCCCGCGCGTTCGCCTGATGGACTCTGTGATGGCGGAAGCGGAAACCGGCTCAAAAATGAAGTGGCTGTGGCTGGCGGTGCTGGTGGTAGTGCTCGATCTGGGCACCAAAGCCCTGGCCACCGCCATGTTGACCTATGGCGATCCGGTGCCGGTCGTGCCGATGTTCAATCTGACATTGCTGCACAACACCGGCGCGGCCTTTAGCTTCCTGGCGCAGGCCGCCGGTTGGCAGCGCTGGTTCTTTGTGGCCCTGGCGCTGGCGGTGAGCTGCGTGCTGGTGATCTGGTTGAGAAAACTCCAGCACCATGAAACCTGGACCGCCATTGCCATCGTACTGATTCTTGGCGGCGCCCTCGGCAATGTCTATGACCGTGTAGTTCATGGCTACGTTGTCGATTTCCTGCATTTCTACTGGCAGGATTGGCACTTCCCCGCCTTCAACCTGGCAGACACGGCTATTACCGTCGGTGCCGCCATGATGATCATTGATACGTTTCGCTCGCCCGCCAGTTCTGGCGGCGATGCCGACAGGAGTGACTAACGCTCATGAATGAATTGCCCGTAGACAAGGGAACCCGTGTTAAATTGCATTTTGCACTGAAGTTCCCGGACGGCGAAGTGATTGATTCCACCTTTGAAAAAGAGCCGGCCATGCTGGAAATCGGCGATGATAACCTACCGGAAAATTTTGAAGCTTATTTGATGGGGATGAAGGCAGGGGAGCGCGCTAGTTACGAAGTGCCGCCCGAGAAGGCCTTCGGCCAGCACAATCCGAACAACCTGCAAACCTTCAAGCGCCACGAGTTCAGCGCCGACATGGTGCTCGAGCCTGGTGTGATGATTTCCTTCGCGGATGCTCGCCAGAGCGAGCTGCCGGGGGTGGTCAGCCGTGTCGAGGGAGACGAAGTCGAAGTGGACTTCAACCATCCGCTGGCGGGGCGTACACTGACCTTTGAAGTGCAAATCATCGACGTCGAACCGGCGAAACCGACGCACTGACGTCGGTACGGCTCATTCTTTACCAGCGGGAACCCAGCATGCAGATCCGACTCGCCAACCCACGTGGCTTTTGCGCCGGCGTGGACCGCGCCATCGAAATCGTCAATCGTGCCCTCGATGTGTTCGGAGCACCCATTTATGTGCGTCACGAAGTGGTCCACAACAAGTTCGTGGTGGATAACCTGCGTAATCGCGGCGCCATCTTCGTGGACGAGCTGGACGAGGTGCCGGATGACAAGCTGGTGATTTTCAGTGCCCACGGTGTGTCTCAGGCCGTTCAGAGCGAGGCTGCCCGTCGGGGTCTGAAAGTTTTCGATGCCACCTGTCCGCTGGTGACCAAGGTACACATGGAAGTCATGCGCTACAGCCGGGATGGCCGCGAATGCATCCTGATCGGCCACCATGGGCATCCCGAGGTGGAAGGCACCATGGGCCAGTACGATCACACCAACGGCGGTGATATCTATCTGGTTGAAGACGAGGCGGATGTTGCCAAGCTCGATGTAAAAGACGCCAGCCGTCTGTCCTACGTTACCCAGACGACATTGTCCATGGATGACACTGCTCGAGTGATCGACTCCCTGCGCGCAAAATTCCCACAGATTGAAGGCCCGCGCAAAGACGACATCTGCTACGCCACCCAGAATCGGCAGGATGCGGTAAAGCAGCTGGCAGGTGACTGCGACCTTATGCTTGTTGTTGGCTCTCCGAACAGCTCCAACTCCAACCGCCTACGCGAGCTGGCGGAGCGTATGGGGACACCGGCTTACCTTATTGATGAGGCGGCACAGATTGAGCCGGAGTGGTTGGATGGTAAGACATCGGTGGGTGTTACGGCGGGAGCGTCTGCGCCTGAGGTGTTGGTTAATGAGGTGATCGAGCGCCTACGTGAGCTCGGTGGTAATGTTCCGCAAGAAATTGCAGGGCGTGAGGAAAATATTGTGTTTTCTATGCCCAAGGAGCTGAGAATTGATGCGGTTGAGCTCGACTGAGCGAGCTCAACCGGTTTCTTGGTTACCAGCAGCCTGCCGGAAGAGCAGCACCACGGTTACCCTGCTCATCTATGGTCAGTGTCCCGCAGTCATCGCCAGCCTGTGCCCCTGTGGGAACAGCCTGCAGGGTGTACGCGTCCCTGGCGATAGCAGCAGTGAAGCTGAGGTTATAGAACGCTGTTCCGTCCTGAGGTGACTGAGTGAATGGTAAAGCCGGGTTGTTTCCAGCGTCCCGGTAGTCAAAGCCGTTGGAGTAGCGCCGCTCCATCCACTGGGCAAGCTCTAGAAGATCAGCCTGAGCCGTTCTCCTGCGCGTATCTTCGACTTGATTTTGATAAGCAGGGAAGGCTATTGCGACAATGATGCCGATTATGGCAACAGCAATGACCAGCTCCAGGAGCGTGAAACCACCGTTTTTTGGCATTTGCCGTGCCAGCGTCCTGACTGTCGGTTTGGTTGATGTACCCATCAGCATTCCTTTACTACTTGGTGCGAGACTGGCTGTTTACCAATGCACTTTGATTGAGACAATAACGGGCTGCGGTCCAGAAAGGCCCTGTTTCAGCTCGTACGTGATCTGCATCCCTTGCTCCAACTTTCTGGCTAAATGTTCCCGGGACCAGTTTTGACCGTTAACCGTGATAACGCTATCCAATTCAAGCAGCGTGTCGTCGACGATGATACCTCGACCGTCAGCGGGAATCAGATCGACCGTGCCTTTATGCTCAATGGTGGCGCTGTCGAATGCGCCTCGCACTTGAACATCATCCACTATTGATTCAGCCTGGACTGAGCCTGCCCCCAATGCTCCCAAACCGAGAGCCAGTGTCAGGCAGGTGCCCTGTAGAGAAATTCTAGCTGGTAACTTCATGTGAAATACCCTGCATAAGTGGGGAGTGTTGCAGCTCCTAGCGGAGCTGCTCCCAGGTTTGGCGACCAATGCTGTTTTCTAAGGTCTTTCCACAAACCGCGGATTTACACGGATCATCTTTGTCGATCTTGGTCGGATCGGTAATGAATGCTTCAGACTCACCGTCGGTGATCGTGCGAATTTCGGCGCCCTCTCCAATATCTATGCCGCTTGGAGCGTAGTCGGTTCCGCCTCCACCAACCAAGTCTCCCTTGCTGTATTCGCCGTCACTGTTGAGATCGAAGACAGGGTCATACGGTGCGCCACCAGAGACAAGGTTGAGGTCCATGATGAAGCCTCGACGACCACTTCCGCAGGGGTTGGGATCCGGAATGAGTGTGCTGAAGCGCACCCGGTCCGGGAAGATGCCGAACGGGAAGCTGGCGCGACTGATAACTCGTTCGCCGGTCTTTTGGCCATTGTAGATTAGATCCAGGTACCAACCCTTCTGTGTAGTCAGTTTGTTATCAGAGGTTTTCCGCACGGTAAACTTGTTATCGCCGGATCCATCGGCACGCGCAACCGTGATTTCATCTTGCCGAGTGATGGTTTGCTCCAGAAGATTACTGCGGGTCAAATTCGTCTCGGTTAGGTCGTCGATGATCGCGTACAACGTTTGAACCTGGTCCGTCGTATCGTCACCATTGCGGATGAAGCTACCCGTGCCGACGGTAACAATCAGCTTGTCCAGATCGGATGGGTTAATGGTCAATCTGGGGGATACCGTAATTGGCTGGGCGTCGCCACCTGGACCAACTGCGGTGAACACTTTGGTCAATGACCAGTTGCTAGGATTTTTAGCCAAAAGATCAAAGCGCCATAGATTTCCAAGCAGATCACCAGCGTACACGTACTGGGTAATGGCGCCACGATCAGGGAAATTGGTCAGCACAGGTGCGGCAAGTCCGTTGGGGCTGACAGAACCACCAGCTCCAGTCTCAAATTGCTTGAGCAGTGTGCCGTCGGAGAGTCGGACCACGAACAGGCTGGCTTTCTCGTCGTCACCGTTATAGCCGTTACCAAAAATGGCCACCCACTCGCCATTCGGCAGCCGGGCGATTTCAGGGTCTGATACCCCAAAGCCAAGGTCAGGATGGCTGAATTCCCAGAGCACTTTGTCCTTATTCACGGCGTTTGGGTTGGTGATGTCAATGGCGAAGACGCTACGGCCACCTGCGCCCATGCTGCCAACCAATATAGTGCGCCATTTGGTTGTACCGTCGGTGTTGATGTAAGCGTCCAAGGCCTTGGGCGATCCATCCATGAAGTACCGGTGGGTGTAGTTTGATGACATCAGGGAGGATATCTGCGCATGGCTGGAGCCCACAGCAGGTGTCAGTAACTCGCCCGGCATGTAGGCAAACAGCTCCTCCCCGTTATCACTGTCAAAGGCATGCAGCATTCCGTCGTTGGCCGCCACGTATAGGGCTTCAGTGCGAGTCTGATAACTGGGCGTTGAGCGGAAGGCTGCATAGCTTGTTCCAGCAGTGCCAGGCAAGCGGGAGAACCCATAATTCGAGTTACTCACAAACAGTGGGTTAGCGTTGACAATGTCGCCAAGGAGACGGCGAACGGTAACTTTTGCTTCATTGGTGAAATCGCGATTGCGGAAACTGCTGTGGGCGTTTTCGGCACCTCGGATCCAGGCGATTCGATTCGTGCCCAGGTTATCGAATTGCCCCGGGTTTTCTGGATCGGCATTCAACGCGTTTGCCTGGTTGGGGGCCAAGTCTCTGATGTCTTTTAATTCCACAGCACTTGAACCATTATGAGTAATGATATTCCGGTTCGCGGGAAGCGTATTGCGGAGCGTTTCTTCGGCATCCCAGATTTCGCTGCCCGAATCGAAACTAAACCCCGTCAAGGTGCCAGACCAGTCCTCACTTCGGAAGCCTGCAAAGAAACCCGCCGACTCGGTTCGAAGAACCGCAGAGCTAACCGCTGCGGCCGATGCCGATGTCTCTGCCCGGGCAATCACGGTGTCGAGGAACGCAGCAATTTCCTTCGAAAACTCGTCAGGATTTTGGGCGCTGGCGAATCCACCGCGGCCGTTGACCGACGCATGGAGTAGATCGTCAATTCTTCGTTCGCTGGTGTTGGGTTCTGGCCAGGTGATGGTGTTGCCATTTTTGATGGCGGCAAATGCGTCAGTTTCACTGATGGTGCCGTTCACACCCAAGCCGATAGTGAATGTTGTCATGTGCTGCCAGAAGGCTTCATCGATACCGGCAGTAGGAACTTTGTCGGCGATGGTGGGCCGGAGGTCTTTTTTCCAATATTCCATCGCGACGTCTGCGAGTGTGTTTGAGTATGTGTCAGCGAAAGGGGATTTGGACTCGTAGTTAAAGTTTTTTCCCTCAGGATCAGGGTTTGTGTGGGACGGCCCAGGAGTGCCATCCGGGTTGCCAACACCTGGGTCGCTGCCATTGTAGATGCCGTCGGTCATTAGGATGGTATAACTGGGTCTGCATTCGACATGGGAGCTGGTATCGTTGGTCCCTGGGTTATTTCCCCAGGGACCTTTGTTATCGCTTCGGGAATAATACCCGCCAGCGTCTTTGAGGGCGGTGCGTAATGGGGTGCCGCCGCCAACGCTTTTTGACTGGAGCCAGCCAAGAAACTGCTGCCGCCTAGCGGCCGAGAACGGACGCACCCCGCTGATGATTGTATCCGTGTTTTGCCCATCAACAGAGTTTCCGTTGGAGTTAATGGCGCCGTAGCCAACACGGATATTGGGCGGGAGATCAAAAAATGCCTCGGAGATGCCTGCGCGGGAGGCGAAATCGCGACGGTTGTAGTAAGAGTACCAATTGGCGAAATTTTGCTGTTGTTCTGCGCTCTCGTTGGTCAGAAAAACAAGGGAATAGCAGTTATTATTCTTAGGGTTCGATTCGCACTGATCGGTGCTATTGAACCGATAGTAGAAAGCAGGATTGTCAAACGTGTTGCGATGCGTTCTATAGGTGTTGGCGAGATTGACGGATCCAGACTGTTCATAGCCGTCTCGCCATGCACTGTTGAAGTTGGAATCTGGAAACCGGCCTGTGCCATCCGGTTTGAACGGTGCCAGATAAGTCAGTGTCGGGTCATAGTAAATGGTGTTGACTTTGCTGCTGTAGTACCACCGCTGACCATCATCACGACTTAAGTTATCCGGCATGTACTCTCGTGCCATAGAGCCGGAATCGTCAAAGATGAAGAGCAGGTTTGGATCAACGGACTCTTTTAGAAAGACCGGCGCTGAAGCCAGGTTTACATTTGCCAGGGCGGACTGGAAAGTGGCTGTCGATAGCGCCAACGCCAGCAGGGCATGCCCGGCGTTCTGAACTGATCTCATCCTGCTCAGTCGGCGAAGGGACCCGCTGAATCCTTGGGTGTGATAGCTGTTTTTATGTTCCATCTGATCTCCTCCTACTGGGAGAGTGCGAATCGATAGTCAAAGTCGTTGTTTCGTCAGTGCTTGTGCTGGCTCTGGTCATTCCGGCGGCAGCAGAACAGTGGACTGGAGAACCGCAATCGCGTCGGGGCTGCCGCCCTCGCCACGGGAGGTCACCACGAAGCGCTCGAAACAGGGTTCTGTTGGATCAATCGGACATATGTCGGCCAGACGGGCGTGGTGATAAACCGGCTCGCTATTGACTTGGGTGCCAACGTTACCGACTCCGGAGGATGCGGGGCTGATCCCGTCCCAGTCCCACGGAGTGGCCAGTCGCGCAGTGCCCGAAGCGGCCTGGCGTGTTGCAATGATATTGAGAAGGTCAGTCTCCGCTTGGCGTAATGCTGCTTCCGAGGCCTGGAAAGCGATTGAGCCGTCATGGGCATTGCTGGCCATACGCTCCTGCAGGATGGAGCTTTGCATACCGCCTACAGCTAATAGTGAAATGAGGAGCAGCATAACCAGCGCAACAATGAGCGTGGCTCCGCACTGATTTTGGATTGGTATTGGCGAGTTTGTCATTTTCGTGTCCCTGCCTACATTCTGGTCCGTATGGCGGTTGTGCCAATTGAAACAACCCGCACTCTGCGGTCAGCGGTGTTGCCCTGAGAAACCTCGCTGCCCAACATGTCAAAGTTACGCGTGTTCACGTCCTCCAATACTTCATCCTGGCTGCGTGTCATCGCCGAGAAACGGATACTGACTACCTGGCCCCAGTCTGCCACTTGGTCGCCCGCTACGTAGCTGTCCGCAGCTGAGGTGCCTACAGTATCAATGCCATAGAGGATCTGGAGCGTTTCAACCCCGGAGACCAACTCTTGGGGAGGCTGGGGTGGGGTCATCAAACGGCGGAAGAGGGCGGGCTCGCCATTCGTACCCTGTCCGATGTAAAAGGCGGTGGAGACGAATTCGTAGACTCGGGTTTGGGGGCCATAGTTAAGGTTAAAGGTATTGCCATTATTGCCCGGATTGGTATTACCCCCAGCCATGGTGATGGACGTAGCATTGGCGTTATTGGATTTCTGGAATATCTCCCCTTCAGAGCAGTCCTCGGAAGTTGCCAGGATAACGCGGTTTACCGGTAATCCGGTGCTACCTGTAAGGTTTAAACTATTTCCGTTTTGAGGATTGGTCGCATCAAGAGGCACATTGATTTTGGATGCTGCGTTAACAATGATTACGTCTGAATTTGCGACGACGGAACCAACTAGGTCAGCGGGCAAGTCATCTCCGGAAGTGCCTGAGTCCCAATTGCCCGCAGTCGGTGTTACCAAAGCTGACGCCAGCGTGATGCTGTCAGCAGGTCCGGTGCCTCTATACTCCCAGCCCTGTATTGCCTGCCCTGCGGGTACGACAGGGCCGACATTTAGGCGGATATCGACTACCTGGTCTAGAGGTCTGCCCATTTCAGCCAAACAGCCGAAACTGCCAGCAGAGCGTAAATCGGGTTTCAAGATAGCGGACACGAATCGTGCGCTCTCTTGTGCATACGACATGCCTTGGGTTTGGCGATAGGTTTCATTACCGCTCAAGTAGATCTGAGTGACGCCAAGAGTCAGTAGCAGGCCAAGTGCCATGGCGATCATCAGCTCGATCAGCGATAACCCGGTCTGTCGTGTGCGGAGTTTCATGGGCTGAGTGTGCTTCATGTTATTCGGTTTCAAATCTGAGTCCTCACTACAACCGGGTTGGCGTTAGCGTCGTTTTGATCCCAGTCGATCGTTATCGTCACAACATTGCCGTTGACTGCAACCGTACGGCCGGCCTCTGGCAAAAGGCAGGCGAGGCTGTTCTCCCAAGATGCGATATCGTCGGCTGTGACATTGCCGTTCGCAGGAACATACGAGGTGTCGCATTGGCCATTGTCGGCGCCCTGAGCATCGCCCTGAGCCAGGGCATAGGCAGCGGGGTTGGTCGAATTTGCTCGGATTCGGTCGAAAAGATCCTCGGCAAGCAGGACCGCCTGGCTACGATTCTGGGATTGCGAGTTCATCTGCATGGACACGACCTGTGTAGACGCAACGCCCAAAATACCGATGCCCAGGATCAGAACAGCAATGAGGATTTCAATTAGGCCAATCCCCGACTGATGCTTCAGAGAATGGATAGGTTGGGCCTGACTGGGAAAATAAGGAAGCTGAGGGATCATGGGCAGGCTCCGATATCAGGATCGATTTCTGTGCGTCCGACCGGGCTGACCGAGACAGTTAGTAGGCGGCCACCTGTCGCGCAGCCATCCGGCGCCACAGTAAATGTCTGGCCGACCTGTGGGACTAGAAAACCTCGACGGTCGAATACCAAGTCGGTCACCGTTGCGGTGTAAGTAAGGTTTGCCGGGCCATTAAAGCCGCGAATCTGGTCGTTGGCGCAGTCACCGGTGGCGTCCCCTTCATGAACACACCACCCGGAGGCGAGTCCGCCATCGGTGCTGAATGTCACCGTTGTTCCACGCTTAACGGCTTCTGCCCGCGCTAGCCGAATCGACGACACCAACAGGTTGGTGCCACTGGTCAAGCGGTTCTCGCCGATCAGGTTTCCAAACCCTGGAACCGCCACCGTTGCTATGATCGCAAGGATCATTACGGTGACCATTAATTCTATCAGTGTGAAACCTGCGGTATTCTTCAACATGCCTTGTCCCGTTTTTTTGCCTTAGCCTAGTACAGCAAAGCTCAAGCGGTCGTGCACTCCGTGAACGACAAACGGTCGATGATTCGGCATAAACGGTATGCTTTGCGACACGCTGTGAGGTGTGTCACAGGGTGGTCGGGTGGCGTGGGCTGCCAGCACTGGACTGTCAGGTTTTTGGGCAGGTCAGAACAGGGCCCCAAGGAAGTTTGATGGTCCCATCGCGGTCTTTGTCATCAAGCACTCGCAGCCGCCCGCCAATGTTCATTGCGATGTAACTCATCCGGTTGGGAGCGCCCGGCATATTGCTGCAAGCGACCAGGCTGCCCAGAGTGCCATGACTCATTCCATCAGGTGCTAGCTGGAAATACCCGCGCCCAGCTGTGCGGGAGTAGATTTTGGATCGCGAGGGCACCGGATTGAAGACCCGATGAATTTGTCCATTATCGGGACGTCTGTCGTTGTTCTTGTCGGTAAAGATCGAGATGGGTAGACTCCAGTCATCCACGCATTTCTGGGCTTCGGAGAGTGGGCAAATGGTGGTAAGCCCCCGTTTATCAGTGGCGTAGGAGCGGGCGACTGCGAACACGAGGCGCAGATCGTTGACCATCTGCCGGTGCTGACTGGACGCAATCAGGGTGCTCCAGGAGGTGCTTGCCATTCCGGCGAGCAGTGTTAGTAAAACGACAGTAACCAATAGCTCAATGAGCGTGAAGCCCATAAGCGCTTTTCGGGTAAGCATGTTCCAACATCCTTGTTGGTTGGGAAAGTAACGCTGCATCACATCCTGTGATGACTGAGTTGAACAGTTTACCTAACCGAGACCGCACAGGGGATGGGGGATGGCAGAATCTGAGACCGAAGTCACTCCATATCGAGTTTCTTGAGGCGATAGCGCAGCGCACGAAAGCTGATGCCCAGACGCTTTGCGGCAGCTGTTTTATTCCAACGAGTGGCTTCCAGTGCTTTTTCGATGGTTTGTCGTTCGATAGTTTCGAGGTAACTTTCGAGATCGATTTCCCCATCTGGAGCGGTAATGGCTTTCGGTGTTGTTGAGGTTGTTTCTGGGACTGGGGCTTCGGATTTCGTGGATGGTTGGCTGCCATTGCCGAGATGTAGATCATCTGGGCCGATCCGGTCTGCCTCACACAGTGTATAGGCACGCTCCAGAATGTTCTCAAGTTCGCGTACGTTGCCGGGGAAGTCGTAATCTTGAAGTAGGTCAATGGCCTCAGGCGCGAGGACGGCGGGCTGACACTCATACTCGCTGGCAATGCGTTCAAGTATGTGCGATGCGAGCAACTCTATGTCTGAAGTCCTTTCCCTCAGCGGGGGCACGCCAAGCTCAATCACGTTGATGCGATAAAACAGATCCTGACGAAAGCTGCCTTCCTGCACAAGCTCCGGTAAATTCTTGTGGGTGGCGCTGAGAACCCGAATATCGACTGGAATTTCTCGGGTGTCACCCACCGGCCGCACGGCTTTTTCCTGAATCGCCCGCAGCAATTTGACCTGCATTGCCAGTGGCAGGTCAGCAACCTCGTCCAGGAAGAGGGTGCCGCCGCTTGCTGACCGAAACAGACCGTCTTTGTTTTCGATGGCGCCAGTAAAACTTCCCTTCTTATGCCCAAAAAACTCACTCTCCATCAGCTCCGATGGAATCGCGCCACAGTTCACCGCAATGAAAGGCCCCTCACGTCGTGGCCCCTGCAGGTGAATCATTCGGGCGACCAATTCCTTACCGCTACCGGATTCACCACTGATGAACACGGGCGCCTGGCTGCGCGCCAGCTTGCGGGTCTGGTTGCGCAGTTTCTTGATCTGCGGCGAGTTGCCCAGCAGCAATCCGGGCTCATCGGCGGAGTCGTCCTGGTCGGGTTTCGGCTGCGACAGTCGCAGGGCGCTGTTAACCAGTTCCCGCAGGCGGGGCAGTTCCACTGGTTTGGATACGAAGTCGAACGCGCCGGCTTTCAGGGACTGAATAGCCGTATCCATATTGCCGTAGGCGGTGATAACCGCAACCGGGGTGGCAGGTGCGTGCTGCTGGATCCACTGCACCAGGTCGATGCCATTGCCGTCCGGAAGGTTCATGTCGGTGAGGCACAGATGAAAACTTTGTTCGTCCAGTAGCTTTCGGGCACTGGTCAGGTCCGAAGCGGTCTTCGCGTTGATACCCATGCGGGTAAGAGTAATTTCAAGCAAGTCTCGAATATCTGGTTCGTCGTCAACAATCAGCGCGGTGTGAGTGGTCATCGTCGTGTGTCGTTTCCCTGTTATTGTGCAGGCGCGCAATATCCGAAGACGCCCTGTTAAATCAGCCGCCCGGGGTGCGCAAAAGTGATGCGAAAACAGCAGCCGGGCTGATTGTCGTTCACCATCGACAGGTGGGCCTGATTAGCCTCGCACAGTTCCCGGGCCAGATAAAGGCCGAGGCCGGTTCCGCTTTTGTCGGTGGTAAAGAACGGCTCGAAAACGGAGCCTTGGTGTTCCTGGGAAATGCCGGGGCCGGTGTCCCGAACATCCAGATAGGCTCGTTCACCATCCACGGTAGCGCCAGCGCGAATTTCTATTCGGCGCTGGCCGGTTTGTTGCTGACTGTAGCGCAGGCCGTTGTCGCACAGATTGACCATCACCTGCTCGATCTGGCTTTTGTCGAAACGGGCGGGAGGGATGTTGGGAGCGAGGCTCAGGTCAATGACTGACCTGGCCGATTCGTCCTGGGTTTGCAGGTAATCCGCCTTGAATTCCTTCAGCCAGCCCGATACGTCAATCAGATCGGCATTGGCGGTACGTCGGCGTGACAGATCCAGAACATTTTCCACAATGCCGTTCACCCGCCGAGAGTGACGCCGGATGATGTCCAGCATCTGCTGGTCACCGTGGTCCAGATGCGGCGATTCCTCCATCAATTGCGCGGCGTGGCTGATTGCTCCGAGAGGGTTGCGGATCTCGTGGGCGATACCGGCGGTCAGGCGACCTAGGGAGGCCAGTTTCATTTGTTGGGCCTGCTGGGTGATTTTGCTCATATCTTCGATGAACACCAGGATCTGGTCGCCCCGTTCCTGGTCGAGCTGGGTGAAGTTGACCTGCAGCATGGGTGAGGTCTGGAAAGGCCGGAACGGATCGATGCGGCGTGTCGGGTCTTTAAGCCAGGACTCCAGGCCCAGTTTTAGCGGCTGGGGGAGCACGCGGGCTCCCGCCGTCTGTTCAGATCGGTCAGCGGAGGGTTCGCCAAACAGCAGTTCTTCGGCCGCAGCGTTTGCCAGCCGGATCTGGCCGTAGCGGTCCAGTAACAAAATGCCTGTGCGCATGCGCTGAATGATCTGCTGGTTGATTCGTTCGAGTTCCGCGAGGCTCTGGGCGCGGCTACTAGCCAGGGCTTCACTGCTTCGCATGCGTTTGGAAATGGATTGCAGCACAAATGCCGCTGCGAAGTAGAGAATACCCAGCGAGCCGGCTCGCACAATGTCATCCGCGGGCGCCTCCAGCACCAGCACTGACCACCCGGAAATGCCGAGTGAGCAAATGGCCGCAAGTGCCGCGTAGAAAAAACCCATTCTGCCTGGCGTCAGGATATTACCGGCAGCCACGGACACGATCACCAGGTTGGCCAGGCCATTGGTAATACCGGTGCTGGTCAGCAGCAGCCAATGCATGACCAGAACATCGAGCAGAATTGAAAGTGTGATGTGGCGGCGACTGGGTTGGAACCCGGCCAGGATCAGAAGCGCGACGAATGCATTCAGGCCGAAATAGCCGGCCACTCCGGCCTGGTAGTAGTCCAGCAATCGAAAACGGGAGTCCAGATTGACCGGGTCTACGAACAACAGTCCCAGCAGTATCAGGCTGACGACTAAGCGGTAATGATTGTAAATGCGGAACAGCTTCTGCTGTTGCTGATCGGCCGGGGAAACGAAGCCGAGTTCAGTCGTTGGTTGTTGTGTTGCTGTCATGATTTGCCGGAATCCGCTGGTGTTCGGAAGAAATCCTCGCGCTTGCGGGGTTATAATAGCCTTTTCGTGGCAATGAGTTACAGGAGCCGATTTATGTCCGTTTCCGGGAGTGTATCTTCCCCTCAACTTTCCCCCAAGAAACTCCGGGTGGTTATGGCGCAGCTGGATTTTCTGGTGGGCGACATACCCGGAAATACGGACTTGGTGATCAAGGCCGCTCAGCGTGCTGCCACCGAGCACCAGGCGGATGTCGTGGTGTTTCCCGAGCTGTGTTTAACCGGGTACCCACCGGAGGATTTGCTGCTTCGGCCAAGCTTGGAAGTGCGGGTGTTTGAGGCCCTGGAACGCCTGCAGAATGAGAATCTGGCGCCGGCCATTGTCATTGGAGCCCCGTTGCGGGAGGGCGCACTATTATACAATGCCGCTGTGGTGATTGATGGGCGCGCGATGACTGGCCGCTATTTCAAACGCTTTCCGCCTAATTACCAGGTGTTCGACGAGAAGCGCTACTTTGCCGAAGGCCGCGATGTGGTCACCCTGGATATTCGTGGGGTGCCGGTGGGTATCACGGTCTGTGAGGACATCTGGAAAGATGGCCCGGTGGAAGAGGCCGCGGCTGCCGGTGCCAAACTGATCCTGAACCTGAACGCATCGCCCTATGACATCGACAAACAGACACGTCGCAAGGCCCTGCTGGAGCGTAAGTCCCGGGAGAATCAGGTCAGCATCGTGTACGTCAACCTGGTTGGCGGCCAGGATGAGCTGGTGTTCGATGGTGGCTCCATGGTGTTTGACCACTCCGGTGAACTGGCCTGTGAGGCGCCGCAATTCAGCAACGGTCTGTTCCCGGTTGATTTCCTGTGTGAGCACCATTGCCAGCCGGTGTCCCAGCCGTTGCCGGCCGAGCCCTCCCTGGAGGCCAATGTTTACAGTGCGCTGGTGACCGGTGTCCGGGATTATGTGAACAAGAATGGTTTCCGCTCGGTGGTGCTCGGACTGTCCGGCGGTATCGATTCCGCGGTGACTCTGGCGGTGGCCGTGGATGCCCTGGGTAAGGATCGGGTCCGGGCGGTGATGATGCCGTTCCGCTACACCTCCAGTATGAGTCTGGAGGATGCCGAAGCCGAGGCAGTGGCGCTTGGGGTCCAGTACGACGTGTTCTCTATCGAACCGATGTACGATGCGTTTATGTTCAGCCTGGCCGGGCCGTTTGAGGGCACCAGCCCGGACACGACCGAGGAGAACCTTCAGGCGCGTTTGCGTGGCGTGCTGCTGATGTCACTGTCCAACAAGTTTGGCTCACTGGTTCTGACCACTGGCAACAAGAGTGAGATGGCGGTGGGGTACTCCACGCTCTACGGGGACATGGCTGGCGGTTTCGATGTGCTGAAGGATGTGCCCAAGACCCTGGTATTCCGACTGGCGACCTACCGAAACACCGTGTCACCGGTGATTCCGGAAAGGGTCATTACCCGTCCGCCGTCGGCGGAACTGGCGCCGGACCAGAAAGATGAAGACAGCCTGCCTGGCTACGATGTGTTGGACCAGATCCTGAATCTATACGTCGAACGGGATTTTAGCGCCGATGCCATTGTCGCCGAAGGGTTTGAGCGCGCCGATGTGGACCGGGTGATCCGGCTGGTGGATATCAACGAGTACAAGCGTCGGCAGGCGCCGATTGGCGTGCGGATTACTGAGCGGGGCTTTGGCAAGGATCGCCGCTATCCCATCACCAATGGATGGAAGAGCGGCAAGTAACGCAAGGGGCGGGCGGTGAGGTTACTCGTCGCCCATAAGGCCGAAAGTAATGACGCTGGTCAGTGACCGGTCTTCTCTTTTCAGAACGTCAGCTACAAACTCGCCGTCTTCGTTGAACGCCTCGCTGTCGGGGAAGTTGGTCTGCAGCAGGGCAATGGCATCCCGCGCACCTTTCTTCAGATCCAGGAAGCGGAAGGTCTCGGCCAGAATGATCAGCGCCTCTTCGACCACCGGTGACGTCGGGTAGTTCTCAACCACATAGCGTGCCCGGTTGTTGGCAGCAATGTAGGCCTCACGCTTGATGTAGTAACGTGCCGCGTGTATTTCCAGTGCTGCCATTCGGTTTCGGATAGCAATCATGCGCTGGCGGGCATCGGCCACGTACTCGCTGTCCGGGTAGCGATTCAGCAGTTCGGAAAAGTCCCGGAAGGCCTGGGTTTGCTCACCAGGATCCCGCGCGGAGACGTCGACCGGGAAGTAGCGGGCGGCCAGGCCAAGGTCCAGGTTGTAGGACGCCAGCCCACGCATGAATAATGCATAATCGGCATGCTCGCTCTGCGGGTTAAGGCGCAGGAAACGGTCGGCCGCGGCTCGGGCACCTTCCAGATCAAGATTCTGGAAGCGGGCGTAAATCAGGTCCAGTTGGGCCTGCTCGGCATAACGTCCGAACGGGTAGTAGGTTTCCAGCGCGTCGAGATTTTCCTCGGCTTCGTTGAAGTTGCCAGAGTTCATGGCTTCGCGGGCATTCTCGTAATAGGTCTCTTCCGGCAGTACTTCTTCCTGCTTGTTGGAGGCGCAGGCACTGACCAAAACCATCAGAGTGGTCAGTAGCAGTAAACGGACAACTGATCTCATGCCGGATTCCCGTATAATGTCGATAAGTTCAAAAGAGCCGCCATTGTAGCGGGGAAGACGCCGCATGTGCAGACTGTGCCTCTTTCTTTGAAAGAATGTTTGAAAGATTGTTCGAAAAATTCTTTGTGAAACGTAACACACACCGGCCCTGGGGGCTTAATGTCATCTGATAATCGAATTACCGCCAGTTTTCTGGTTCCACCAGAGCTGAGTGACCGGCGTCTGGATCAGGCCGCGGCTGAGCTGATGCCCGAGCACTCCCGGTCGCGGCTGCAAACCTGGATCAAGAGCGGTGCACTGACTGTCAATGGGGAGAGTCGCAAGCCCCGGGACAAGGTCATGCTTGACGACCGCCTGGAGCTGGATGCCGAGCCTGAAGCCCAGGTGAGCTGGCAGGCCGAGGAAATCACGCTGGACATCGTCTACGAAGACGAGCACCTGCTGGTGATCAACAAACCGGCTGGCTTGGTGGTGCATCCGGCCGCGGGCCACGCCGATGGCACCCTGGTGAACGCACTGCTTAACTACGCGCCGGAAGTGGAGAACCTGCCCCGGGCTGGTATCGTGCACCGCCTGGATAAAGACACCTCTGGCGTTATGGTGGCGGCGCGCAGTCTGATCGCCCACACCTCCCTGGTGGGCCAGTTGCAGACCCGGACCATGGGCCGGGAATACGACGCCGTTGTAGTGGGTACCCTGACCGGTGGGGCAACCGTGGACGCGCCGATTAGCCGTCATCCCCGTGAGCGTAAGAAAATGGCGGTCGTCCCCGGCGGAAAATCGGCCGTGACCCATTACCGGCTGGTTGAGCGATTTGCCGCGCACACCCACATTCGGTGCAAACTTGAGAGCGGCCGTACTCACCAGATTCGGGTACACATGGCCCATGTGAAACATCCCCTGGTGGGCGATCCGATGTACGGCGGTCGGCTACGTTTGCCCAAAGGCACCACCGAGGAGCTTCGGGAAGCTCTGGCCGCCTTTAACCGGCAAGCCTTGCATGCCCGTCAGCTCACCCTTGAGCACCCGGAAACTGGAGAGACTATGTCCTGGGAGGTACCTGTACCCGAGGATATGGTGGAACTGATGGCGGCGCTTCGAAAGCATGTCAAAGACCTGGAAAACCATGACTTCTGAGCTGGACCTGATCCGGCCGGACTGGCCTGCGCCTGATCGGGTTCGGGCGGTCAGTACCACCCGGCTTGGCGGTGTCAGCCAGCCACCGTGGCACTCGCTGAACCTTGGCAGTCATGTGCAGGATGATCCGCAACACGTCTCTGTAAATCGAGGTCGGCTGGCCAGCGAATTGGCGTTTGAGCAGGGCGCCTTTGGCTGGCTGTCCCAGGTGCATGGCACAGAGCTCGTAACGCTCCCGGTTGATGGTGTTCCGGTGGCGGACGCTTCCACCACGACTCAGGCCGGGCAGGTGTGCGCTATTCTGACCGCCGACTGCCTCCCGGTACTGTTCTGTGACCGTGCCGGTACCCAAGTGGCCGCGGCCCATGCCGGTTGGCGTGGTCTGTGTGCCGGTGTTCTGGAACAGGTCGTAGCCAGCTTCACCGCACCGACAGGGGAAATTATTGCTTGGCTGGGTCCGGCCATTGGTCCCGGGCAATTCGAAGTGGGGCCAGAAGTCCGGGATGCATTTATTGCGACGGGCGACCGTGCCGCCGAAGCTTTTTCGACATCCGGTGTCCGCCCTGGGCATTTCATGGCTGATATCTATTGCCTGGCCCGGCAGCGGCTCGAAAAGGCTGGTGTCAGTGCCGTTTACGGCGGCGATCTATGCACCGTCTCCGATTCCCAGCGTTTCTACTCCTACCGCCGCGACGGCCAGACTGGTCGTATGGCAACCCTGATCTGGCTCGAATCCTGAAACTTCGTTGCCGGGGTTGGATGATCCCGGTCAACTTCCTGATGGCTTGATGACCTGACCGCTTGAAGTCCCCGCGCTTGCCCCTACATTTAACTTCAAAGCAGTGCGGATGTTGGTTCAGTCCAGAACTCGGCCGACATCCCGGACCTACGAATTGGGGAACAGAACCTATGAGAATCGATAAGCTGACCAGCCGGTTGCAGACCGCTCTTGCGGATGCTCAATCGCTTGCGGTGGGCAAGGATCACAACTTTATTGAGCCGGTGCACCTGATGCAGGCGCTACTGGACCAGGACGGCAGTGCTATACAGCCGCTGCTGAAACAGGCCGGGGCAGAGCCCGGGCGTATCCGTCAGGCCATCGCCCGTGAGCTTGAGCATCTTCCGGAAGTTCAGGGCTCGGCCGGGGATGTTTCCATGTCCAACGACATGGGGCGTCTGTTCAATATTGCCGACAAGCTTGCCCAGAAGCGCAAGGATCAGTTCATTTCCAGCGAACTGATGCTGCTGGCGGCCTTGGAAGATCGCGGCACGCTGGGGCGGGTGCTGCGCGAGCAGGGTGTCGACAAGGCAGCTCTGGAACAGGCCATCGATGAGGCCCGCGGCGGCGAGGCCGTGAACGACGCCAGCGCCGAGGAGAACCGGCAAGCGCTGTCCAAGTACACTATTGACCTCACCGAGCGTGCCGAGGAGGGCAAGCTGGACCCGGTGATTGGCCGGGACGACGAGATTCGTCGCACTATTCAGGTGCTACAGCGCCGGCGCAAGAACAACCCGGTGCTGATTGGTGAGCCCGGTGTTGGTAAGACCGCTATTGTCGAAGGCCTGGCTCAGCGCATCGTTAATGGCGAAGTGCCCGACGGCCTGAAAGACAAGAAGGTGCTGTCCCTCGACATGGGCGCCCTGATCGCCGGTGCAAAGTTCCGGGGCGAGTTCGAAGAACGCCTGAAGGCGGTGCTGAATGAGCTGTCCAAGCAAGAGGGGCAAATCATTCTGTTCATCGATGAAATTCACACCATGGTCGGCGCCGGCAAGGCCGAAGGCTCCATGGACGCCGGCAATATGCTGAAACCAGCGCTGGCCCGCGGTGAGCTGCATTGTGTGGGAGCCACCACCCTGGATGAATACCGCGAGAACATCGAGAAGGACGCCGCGCTGGAGCGTCGGTTCCAGAAGGTGCTGGTTAGTGAGCCCAACGAGGAAGACACCATCGCCATCCTGCGGGGGCTCAAAGAGCGCTATGAGGTACACCACGGGGTCGAGGTGACCGACGGTGCCATTATTGCTGCCGCCAAGCTGTCGCACCGTTATATCGCCGATCGCCAGTTGCCGGACAAGGCCATTGATCTGGTGGATGAGGCAGCGAGCCAGATCCGCATGGAGATGGACTCCAAGCCCGAGGCCCTCGACCGCCTTGAGCGCCGGCTGATCCAGCTCAAGATCGAGCGGGAAGCGTTGAAAAAAGAAACCGACGCTGCCTCCAAGAAGCGGCTGGAAGAGTTGTCTGGTGTCATTACCGGTGTCGAGCGCGAATACGCCGACCTGGAAGAAGTCTGGAACACCGAGAAGGCGGCCTTGCACGGCTCCCAGAAGATCAAGAGTCGGCTGGAACAGGCCCGGATTGATCTCGAAAATGCTCGGCGGGCCGGTGATCTGGGCAAGATGTCGGAGCTTCAGTACGGCCAGATTCCGGAGCTTGAGCGTCAGCTCGATATGGCCAGCCAGGCCGAAATGATGGAGATGAAACTGCTCCGCAACCGGGTGACCGATGAGGAGATCGCCGAGATTGTCTCCAAGTGGACCGGCATCCCAGTATCGAAAATGCTGGAAGGTGAGCGCGACAAGCTGATGCGCATGGAAGAGGCGCTGCACGATCGCGTCATTGGTCAGGATGAGGCGGTCGAAGCCGTGTCCAACGCCGTGCGCCGGTCCCGGGCCGGCCTGTCTGACCCCAACCGCCCTAACGGCTCGTTCCTGTTCCTGGGCCCCACCGGTGTCGGTAAGACCGAGCTGTGCAAGTCGCTGGCGTCGTTCTTGTTCGATACCGAAGAGGCTATGGTCCGCATCGACATGTCGGAGTTCATGGAGAAACACTCGGTAGCCCGGCTGATTGGTGCTCCTCCGGGGTATGTTGGCTATGAGGAAGGCGGTTATCTGACCGAAGCCGTACGTCGCCGGCCCTATTCGGTTTTGCTGCTGGATGAGGTGGAAAAGGCCCACCCGGATGTCTTCAACATCCTGTTGCAGGTGTTGGAGGATGGCCGGCTGACTGATGGCCAGGGTCGTACGGTCGATTTCCGGAACACCGTCATCGTGATGACCTCAAACCTGGGCTCGGACATCATTCAGCAAAAAGCCGGTGAAGAAAATTACGAGGCCATGAAGACAGCCGTGATGGAGGTGGTAGGCACCCATTTCCGCCCCGAGTTCATTAACCGGGTCGACGAAGTGGTGGTGTTCCATCCGCTGGCGGAGAACCAGATTCAGGGCATTGCCAAGATTCAGATCGAGGCTCTTGGCAAGCGTCTGAAGGATCAGGAAATGAGGCTGGAGCTGGACGATGCCGCCATGGAATTGCTGGCGGAGGTTGGCTACGATCCGGTCTACGGCGCGCGGCCTTTGAAGCGAGCCATCCAGCGGATGATCGAGAATCCGTTGGCACAGAAGCTTCTGCGCGGAGACTTCGTGCCCGGGGACACTATCCAGGCCACGGTTCAGGATCACCAGCTGGTGTTTGCCAAAATCTGAGCGGGGTAGGGGCCGGATCGGTATTGATCCGGTCCCCATCTCTTTTCTAACGCTAGCGGTTTATTAGCCTTCTTCAGGCCCGCAGTTCTCGGCGACGATCTCTTCAAACTGAGTACGCTTCTCCGCGATCTCTTCCTGCGTTAAATACCGTTGCTCACCGTTTTCCTCAATCCGGATGCGGGCATTTCTGGCCATCACGTCAAGATTGGCTTGGGCCGTCGAGCAATTGGCTTCTCGCTGCTTTTGGCGGGCCTCTTCAGCCGCTGACTGGCGTCGTTGCTCTGCCGCTTCCTGCTCTTGTTCTTCCAGCGCATTGACCCGTTCCGTTGGGCTTGGGCGGCTGGATGCTGCTGGCGACGCGCTCCCCGACCGCACATTTACCTTTTCAGATTGCGTACCGGTCGGTTGGCGGTCACCAAAGTGCGTAACACCGTTCTCGTCGGTCCATTTATAGACAGATGCGCCCATCGAGACACCCGGTACAACGGCCAGTAATAAGCTCAGCGTCAGGATTTTTTTATTCATGAGTCCACTCATCATAGGTTCACTGCACCCGGGGCAGGTCAAAACCTGGTAACCGGATTCATCTTGGTCTTAGTACATATTCAAGGTCATCATGCCACCGGTGTCAGTAATTTTCTTCCGTTTGGTTCAAAACTCCGCAAGACAATGCTGCCCGGCGTCTTTTTCGGGGTGCGATCGGGGTGCGATGGAGGGGCAATAAAGGCGTGACGGCTATTGACAGGGAGTTTCCCGCTGTCAGAATTACCGATTGCCTGAAGACTGGGGTCAATACGGCAGGCAATCCCGAGCGAGTAACCCCCGTTAATCACCACACTGAACGCACCGCGCCGTCGTCGCGGGATGGTTGTTGCTTACGTGCAACCCGTTGATTGGCCGTTCTCCGCAACCCTCAGGAGGGCGGCTGGCCAGGAGACAACCTCTCATAAAGTGTGGAGGAGCAGCCGGTTCCGCTTTCACAAGAAGCATGGAAACCGTGAATCCAGGCAACCGGGTGTACCCCGGCTCATTCACTCGTAGGAAGAGGGTAGAAAATCGTGGAGTTATTGTCTGGCGCCGACATGCTCATTCGTTCCTTGCAAGATGAAGGGATCGAATACGTTTACGGCTATCCGGGTGGTGCAGCCCTTCATATATATGACGCGCTGTTCAGACAGGACAAGGTCAAACATATTCTGGTCAGGCATGAGCAGGCTGCGGTCCATATGGCCGACGGCTACGCCCGTGCGACCGGGAAACCGGGTACCGTACTGGTGACCTCGGGTCCTGGAGCCACCAACACTATTACCGGCATTGCCACCGCCTTTATGGATTCCATCCCCATGGTGGTGCTGTGCGGTCAGGTTGCGTCCACTCTAATTGGCGAGGATGCCTTCCAGGAAACCGATATGATCGGTGTTTCCCGTCCGGTGGTTAAACACAACCTCAGCGTGCGTCACCCGGAAGAAATTCCCGAGGTGATCCGCAAGGCCTATTATATTGCCGCCACAGGCCGTCCCGGCCCGGTTGTGGTCGATATCCCCAAGGATATGACGACGCCGAACGAGCGTTACGAATATTCGTACCCCAAAAAGGTCAAGCTGCGCTCCTACAACCCGGCCATTCGCGGCCACGCCGGTCAGATCAAGAAAGCGGTCGACATGATGCTGGCGGCCCGTCGTCCGATCATCTATGCCGGTGGCGGTGTCATTCTGGGCAAGGCCTCTGAGCAGCTGACCGAACTGGTCCGCACTCTTGGTTACCCGATCACCAACACGCTCATGGGCATCGGCTGTTATCCAGCCAGCGACAAGCAGCACCTTGGCTGGCTGGGCATGCACGGCACCTACGAAGCCAACATGGCGATGCACCACTCGGACCTGATTCTCTGTGTCGGGGCGCGGTTTGACGACCGGGTCACCAACGCGACCGAGAAGTTCTGTCCGGGCGCCCGCATCATTCACATCGATATCGATCCGGCGTCCATCTCTAAGACTGTGGATGCTGACGTTCCCATCGTGGGGCCGGTTGATGCGGTGCTGAAAGAAATGCAGGCGCTGGTGAAAGAAAGCAAGGAAAAGCCGGACGCGGATGCGATCGCTGCCTGGTGGAAGCAGATCGACGAGTGGCGGGCCTTTCACGGCATGCGATACGAAACCAGTGACGATGTGATCAAGCCCCAGGAAGTCATCGAGATGCTGTGCAGGCTCACCAACGGTGAAGCCTACGTGACTTCCGATGTGGGTCAGCACCAGATGTTTGCGGCCCAGTACTACAAGTTCGACAAACCCAATCGCTGGATCAACTCCGGCGGCCTGGGCACCATGGGCTTTGGATTGCCCGCGGCTATGGGCGTCAAGTTGACGCACCCGGACGATGAAGTGCTGTGCATCACCGGTGAAGGCAGTATCCAGATGAACATTCAGGAGCTGTCCACCTGTAAGCAGTACAACCTGCCGGTGAAGATCATCAACCTCAACAACCAGGCCCTGGGCATGGTCAAGCAGTGGCAGGACATGAACTACGAGTCCCGTCACTCCCAGTCCTACATGGAGTCGCTGCCGGACTTTACCAAGCTGGCAGAGGCGTATGGCCATAAGGGCGTGGTGATCGACAAGAAGGCCGATCTGGAATCCAAGCTGAAAGAAGTGTTGGCGATGAAAGACGAGTTGGTGTTTGTCGACATCTACGTTGATCGCTTTGAGCACGTCTATCCGATGCAAGTAGCCCGTGGGTCCATGAAGGACATGTGGCTCAGCAAAACGGAGAGGGTGTGATCATGCGTCGAATCATTTCTGTTTTGCTAGAAAACGAACCGGGCGCACTGTCCCGTGTTGTTGGCCTGTTCTCCCAGCGTAACTACAACATCGAGACGCTGACCGTGGCGCCCACCGAGGACGAGACCCTGTCCCGTCTGACGGTGACCACCACCGGGTCGGACAAGGTCATCGAGCAGATCACCAAGCAGCTCAACAAGCTGATTGAAGTGGTCAAGCTGGTGGACCTGACCGAAGGCTCCCACATCGAGCGTGAATTGATGTTGGTCAAGCTGAAGGCCACCGGTTCCCAGCGAGCTGAGATCAAGCGTACCGTGGACATCTTCCGGGGCCAGATTGTCGACGTCACAAGTTCGGTTTATACCGTGCAGTTGGCGGGTGACAGTGAGAAGCTTGACGGATTTATCCAGGCGGTTGGCACCTCCGGTGTCCTCGAAGTGGTGCGTACCGGTGTCTCCGGTATTGCCCGCGGCGAAAAGGTTCTCAGCCTTTAACGGCTATTGATACGAATTGAACATCATGGCCTGATAGGGCCATTACAAATAACAGAGGTTTTGTCATGCAGGTTTACTACGATAAGGATTGCGATCTTTCCATCATCCAGGGCAAGAAAGTTGCCGTTATCGGTTTCGGTTCCCAGGGCCACGCTCACGCGTGCAACCTGAAAGAGTCCGGCGTTGACGTCACCGTTGGTTTGCGCCCGGGTTCGTCGTCCATCGCCAAGGCTGAAGCCTATGGCCTGAAGACCAGCGACGTGCCTTCCGCCGTTGCTGCTGCTGACGTGGTCATGGTTCTGACCCCGGACGAATTCCAGTCTCAGCTGTACAAGGCCGAGATCGAGCCGAACCTGAAGCAGGGTGCCACACTGGCGTTTGCCCACGGTTTTGCTATCCACTACAACCAGATCGTCCCGCGGAAAGATCTGGACGTGATCATGGTCGCTCCGAAGGCTCCGGGTCACACTGTGCGCACCGAATTTGCCAACGGCGGTGGTATTCCTGACCTGATCGCCATCTTCCAGGACGCGTCCGGCACCGCCAAGAACGTTGCCCTGTCCTACGCCAGCGGCATCGGCGGTGGTCGTACCGGCATCATCGAAACCACCTTCAAGGACGAAACCGAAACCGATCTGTTCGGTGAGCAGGCCGTTCTGTGTGGTGGTGCCGTTGAACTGGTCAAGGCCGGTTTCGAGACCCTGACTGAAGCGGGCTACGCGCCGGAAATGGCGTACTTCGAGTGCCTGCACGAGCTGAAGCTGATTGTTGACCTGATGTACGAAGGCGGCATCGCCAACATGAACTACTCCATCTCCAACAACGCGGAGTATGGTGAGTACGTGACTGGCCCGGAAGTCATCAACGAGCAGTCTCGCGAAGCCATGCGCAACGCCCTGAAGCGCATCCAGAGCGGTGAGTACGCCAAGATGTTTATCTCTGAAGGCGCTCTCAATTACCCGTCCATGACGGCTCGTCGTCGCCAGAACGCGGCTCACGATATTGAAACCGTGGGTGAAAAGCTCCGTGGCATGATGCCGTGGATTTCCGCGAATAAGATCGTGGATAAAGATAAGAACTGATCAGATTTCTGACTGGTTCTTGAGAAACGCGGCCCGGGAGGCCGCGTTTTTCGTATATACTCCGCCCAAATGCTTTCCGGAGTTATGGGAATGACTGACGAAAAAAAGACTGCCGATGCGGACGCCCAGCGCGTGGCGTCGGAGAAAAAGCACGATCAGGCTTCAGAGTATGAAGTGGAAGCCGGCGAAGTGGTTGAAGAAGAACTGGTAGAGGGGGCCCCTGTCCGCCGCAAGGGCATCTACCTTCTGCCGAACGCACTCACGACAGCGTCCCTGTTTTCGGGTTTCTATGCCATCGTGTCTGCGGCCAACGGCATGTTCGATAACGCCGCTATCGCGATTTTCGTGTCCATGATTCTTGACGGGCTCGATGGCCGCGTCGCACGCATGACCAACACCCAAAGCAAATTCGGCGAAGAGTATGACTCCTTGGCCGACATGGTGGCATTTGGTGTTGCCCCTGGTTTGGTGGCATTTTTCTGGTCCCTTAATGGCCTGGGTAAAGTAGGCTGGGCAATAACCTTTATCTATGTGGCTGGCGCGGCCCTCCGTTTGGCCCGCTTCAACACCCAGATTGGCTCCGTCGACAAGAAGTTTTTCGTTGGCCTGGCGAGTCCGGCTGCGGCTGCGTGCGTGGCTGGCCTGGTGTGGTGCTTTCACGAATTCGAGCCTTCGTCCTGGCTGACGCTGCTGACGATTGTTGTGGTTGGCGGTACCGGCGTTATGATGGTCAGCAATATCCTGTACCGCAGTTTCAAGGATCTCGATATGCGTGGCCGGGTGCCGTTTGCGGCAATCCTGCTCGTGGTCCTGATCTTTGTCGTGATCGCGCTTGATCCGGCGACCGTATTGTTTACCGGGTTTCTGCTGTATGCCCTGTCGGGTCCCGTGCGGGCGATCTTCAGAGGCAAGCCCAAGCGTAGCCCGGAGGAGTCTGCGTAAGGTATTGAGTCCCGGGCCCCTGAGGCCCGGGAATTTAATGCAAAACCTCCGGTCAACCCTACCAGCGCCCGATGCTCGGGCGACTAGAGCGGAGAGTTTCGATGTTGATCAAGAGTCGCCCCTCCTGGGCACTGTCCCACAGCCACGTTACCCCCGAACATATCTATCTGAACCGTCGCCGATTCATGTCTGGCATTGCTGCTGGTGCGGCCGGCCTCGCTATGCCTGGGCTACTGTCTGCGGCGGCTGCCCCGGTTCAGGGCGAATCGCTCAATTTCATCCCTGCGCCCCAGTTCTCAACCGACGAAGAAAAGACCCCGTTCAAAGACGTTATCCGCTACAACAACTTCTATGAGTTTGGAGCCGGAAAGGACGATCCGGCCAAGTATGCCGACAACATGTCGGTCGATCCCTGGTCCGTGATTGTGGATGGCGAGTGTGGCAATCCGGGTACCTATGCCCTCGAAGACCTGCTTCAGCCCCATGACTATGAGGAGCGGGTTTACCGGTTACGGTGCGTGGAGGCCTGGTCCATGGTGATTCCCTGGGTTGGGGTACCGCTTGCCGATGTAGTGAAGCGCCTGGAGCCAACGTCCAAGGCCAAGTATCTCTACTTTGAAACCCTGGAGGACCCAGAACAGATGCGGGGACAGCAGTCGATATTCAGTACCATCGATTGGCCGTATCGGGAAGGGTTGCGGATGGATGAGGCCATGAACGAATTGGCGTTTCTGGCTGTCGGCCTGTATGGCAAGGCTCTGCCTAAACAGAATGGCGCACCGATTCGATTGGTATTGCCCTGGAAATATGGATTCAAGAGTATCAAGTCTATTGTCAGGATTCGGTTTCAGGAAAGGCGGCCGAAGACCACGTGGGAACGAATTGCTCCCAGTGAGTATGGCTTCTATGCCAATGTGAATCCTGAGGTCGACCACCCGCGCTGGAGTCAGAAGCGGGAACGTCGCTTGCCATCGGCGTTGTTTTCACCAAACTGGATCGAGACCGAAAAGTTCAATGGTTATGGTGATCAGGTCGCTAGCCTCTATAAGGGCATGGACTTGCGGAAGTTCTATTAATGCCGGGAGTGCTGGGTATTGAGTGGCGCCGAAGCGCAGGGGTGCTGTTGGCGTTTCGCTGGCTGATGGCTGCGTTGGCATCTTTGCCTCTATTGTTGCTGGTTGGGGATGTGGTCAGCGGTGCTGTGGGGCCGGATCCCGGACAGACCATCACGGAGGCGCTTGGCATTGCTGCCTTCCAGCTACTATTGGCGACCCTGGCGATGACTCCGTTGCGACGCTGGACCGGGTGGGGAGGTTGGCTACGGGTCCGGCGCATGCTCGGTTTGTTTGCTTTCTTCTATGCCGTGCTCCATGTCCTGGCGTTTCTCCAGTTCATTCTCGGCTGGTCGGATTTGTGGGCCACCTTTACCAAGCGGCCCTACATCATTGCCGGTGCGGTGGCATTCCTGTGTCTGGTGCCGTTGGCTGCAACGTCGCCAGTGAGTGCGATGCGCAGGTTGGGCTCTTATTGGAAGCCTCTGCACAAGTTGATCTATCTGGCTGTGGTTGTTGCCTGGGTTCATTTCCTCTGGCAAGCAAGAAGTGATCTGGGTGAAATGGTGATTTACGGCCTGTTATTGGCTATTTTGTTGGGCGTGCGAGGTTATTGGTCAGGCTGGTCCAGCCTGGTCCCTCTGAAAAAGGGCTGATATTGGTTAAACACCGCTCAAGTTGTGCGGTTGTTGACCTGCCTAATGCGTGGAAACCCGTAGTTTTGGAATTTTCTTCGCAAAGCGCGTTGACAGTTTTCCTGACGCCTGTAGAATGCGCACCACTTCTGAGGGACAAGCCACTGACGCAGCGGCCCCCGAGGAAGGCAACCGTTTGAAATTGTTGAAGAAATTGAGTTTCAAAATTCTTCAGAAAGCGGTTGACAGAGGCTCGATTCGCTGTAGAATGCGCCTCTCGAAACAAGCAGTAAGCCGGTTGATTTTCGGCGCTTTCCGGAGACGGAAAACATCGAAAATAAACGGTTGACAAGGCGGCGACACGATGTAGAATACGCCACCTTGATTGAGCAGCAGCTCAACCGCTCTTTAAAAAATTGACCAAGTAATTCGTGTGGGCGCTGGCCGAGGTATTTCGGAT
>NZ_SWKM01000017.1 GCF_005871205.1 Marinobacter alexandrii
CTCCAACAACAAGCGCGTGGGTAATCCGCTTTCGCTTCCCATTTGCCTCTTTGGCTTTGGCGATCTGCTCTGCGTCCAATGTCACCAATACGAGATCATTATCCATAGAGGTCCGTACACTCATAACGCCAGCAGCATGCGCGCCCTTGAAATGGAGCCGAAGGCGCAATGTAAAGGGCGTCGCCGTGCCTGCTCTTGTTAGGACTTTTTGTATAGATCATGTTTCGGCTCTAAAGGAGAAAACATCATCATTTTGGCGTCCTCGTTGAACCCGTATCTCGCGATCCTCGCTTCGCATGTGTGACTATGCGCCGAAGCGTCGACCCAGCTTATCTCGACATCAAACTCGAACTCATAAACCGGCGGGCTTGAGCCTTCTCTCGCTTTGCCTTTATTCACGAAATTGGAGGCGGGCATCTCGTGAAAAACTATTCTGCACTCCATGGCTTTTCCAGCCGATAGCAACATGGAAGAGCCATCAGTAGTTTCGAGCCTTTGAGAAAAATATGTTCCTCCGTTCTTGTCAGCATGCGCAAAACGACCTTGAACGGATGTGATCAAGATATCCCGAGTCCCATTGTTGACAAGGGCAAACATCGGGTTCATGAACTCACCCAACTTGTCTATTCGGACAAGGTATAATCTATCCCGAACTCTTAGCTGAACCCAGTAGAAGGTGAATACACTGAGTGCCAGCGCTATTGCAGAGAAGGATATGGATACGTATTCCATTCGATGTCCTAACGCGTAGCTAAACGGCGCACAAAGTGGAGCTGGTTTGTGCAATAATTTGCGAAGCAAATGCACAAACGAGCGGAGCTTTGGGCGTCCAGTGGAGGCCGTAGGCCGGAACGGTGTTTGAGCGAATTGTTATGCATTTACTTTTGCGCCCTTATTGGCTCTTACAAAATTGTGCAACAGAACCGCCAAATTATCTTCGTATTTGTAGAACTCAGCATCTAATTCCTCTAGAGCAGACTCATACTTTTCATCATCTTCATATGGCTTTAATTGCTCCCAGCGCTTCGCTCGATTAGTGGATGGCTTCGACTCAGGAAACCAACTCATTGCCTTTTCTAGTAATGATGATGATTTCGAAGCATTAAGCTTTTTTAACCCGTCTAATATCTCAAGACAGTGGTCCCCCAACGAATTGAAAAAGAGCTGATCGAATCCGCCATTGTGCACTTCACCATCAAAGCACCACACTAGATATACTAATCTGGCCTCTGTTCCAATGCGTTCAAGATACTTGGTATTTCCGTCGCTTCCAGCGAATACTATCTCGTGACATGCATTAAACAAATCAAAAGCAGGTTCTTCATTTTCAGAAAAATCTGCGAACGTCATTTAATCTCTCCTTTATGCATAACGCTGAGCACAGCGGCGCCACGACAGTGGCGTCCGGTGGCCGCAGGCCACGTACTGATGCGCCTTGTTAATGGCCGGTAACCCGGCGGTTTATCCTTGGCACCCAAACCCGAATGCCCTCTGCCATACAGCTTGCACTCACACTAGCCCATGGCGCGAGGAACCAGAACACGAAGCTTCCAGATTTTGCAGTGTTTTGCGGGGAGACGAGCTGGACGGTGGTTAACATTTGAAAGCAACTCCCTGCTTTACTGACTGAATCCTTCCGAGGCCTTGGCCATTAACGCAAAGCACAGCGGCGGCCTTGGAGTGGCGACGAAGGAGCCATGGAAAGGGCGTCCGGCGGCCGCAGGCCGCGTACTGATGCGACAGGTTAAATGCCGGTTACCCGGCTTTATATTTTGGCACCCAAGCTGAATGCCCACTCCCGATACCTTGCAGTAACTTGACCCATTGCGCCAGGAGCCAGAGCACCGAATGGGCGGAATCTGCCCGATGAATGCGCCGGATTGCCCCGCGACCTTAACACCAGATTACCGGCCAATACCGTTGCCCAACTGAGGGCTGTTTTCTGCCTGCCGGCAACCACAAAATTGCGGCCAAACACCCAACCAAAGAACACCGGTGTAAGGCCTTTAACGCTTGCAGCATGCGCGCCCATGAAATGGAGCCGAAGGCGCAATGTAATGGGCGTCGCCGTGCCTGCACTGGTTAGGAGCTCGGCCCACGAGATTCATACGAAGGCGGCACGCTAGTCATACTTGCGCAATCTCTACCATCGATGGTTTCAATGATTGCCCACATATAGGGAGCCCCTGATTGAGGGTACGTGAAGTAATCAGTTGGCACGCCATCGATGATGAAATGGCCGAAATGCTTGATATCTTCAGCTTTGACCGAATCAGGGTCATTCTCGTCTTCCCCGAACTCTAAGCGGAGATAGTCCGCAATCCATTCTTCATCCGTCTCGTCCATGTTGACTCCTAACGCCTTGTTTAGCGGCGGCTTTTGCGTAGCGGAGCGGAGAAAAAGCCGTCCGGTGGAGGGCCTTCGGCCCGGAACGTACTACAACAATTTGTTAAAACCAGAAACCAACTCCGTCACTTCGAATCCAACAACTACTAAGACCACTAGGACGCCCAACGCTTCCATAAGAATTGGCACCTCGGATTCCGCCAACAAAGTTACTGCTATCATCACTAGTAGAACAAGACAGTTGGTTACTCTAGCAACGACACTTTGTCGGCGCAGAAAAAACGCGAGGACGGCAAGACCCACCCCGATGAAGAGCCCAACAAGTAGCTTTATCACTGGTGCTTCTGGTTTCGTAAAACCGTAACCCGCCGAGAAAATCAAAAGGGCCGCGAAGAAAATATAGATTATTGGAAACAGCGTCGTAGCCGCCGACCTGTGGCCTTCCCTGACCTTCTGGAGCCTATCTCTCATACTCTGCATGATTACGTTTTAACGCCTGCATAAACGGCGGCTTTTGCGCAGCGAAGCGGAGAAAAAGCCGTCCGGAGGAGGCCCATCGGGCCGGAACGAATTTGATGCACTTGTTACAAGCTTACTCAAAAACCGGCCTCATAAAACTGCGCTCACAGCTTAGTACACAACGAGTTTCTTCCGCGTATTTGAATGCGGCTTGGCAATCGGAGTCTTTGAACGAGGCTTCACGGTATTTTTCGTAGGCTGCCAAAGACTCGAAGGTGAATAACGCGATAGCGATATTGTTGGCACCCTCGGACGGCAGAAAATACCCATGATGCTGACCGCCGAATTTCTGGACCAAGGGTATCCACATTTTCGAGTAGCGCTCGAACTCGGCGGCTTTGTAGGGATCTATAACGTACTTTAAGTAGCAGGTAACCACTTGGACTCCCTTTCAGTTGACCTTGTAACGCCAGCAATAAACGGCGCCCTGACAAGGGCGTCCGGTGGAGGCCCGTCGGGCCGGAACGAATTTGATTGCCTTGTTACGTTTTGAGTCTGGCACGGAGGTCCTCGGCTGTGTAGGTGAGAGACTCTTGGCCGTACCGGGGCGAAACCAAAACATCGACGATTTGTAGGCTCGATGAACCCAACCAGGCAGCACCCAGAAAATTGCTCATCGGTACGAACACCGGGGACAGCCCTTTTTGGCTCAACTTTTCGGCGAACACTTCTGCTTTTTCTGCTGACGACCAAACAGGGAGCCCCCTACCACCCTCCGCTTGTAGGGCATAAAGCGATTGGCCTGCCATTAGCACCCAAACACCATCCTGCTCCTGAACAGAGGTGATAAATTCGCGATCACCGATGATTTCTACGTTCATTCAAATACTCGATGCTTTGTCGACGACGAAACGTAACGCCAGCGGCAGGGGCGCGACGAAAGGAGCGTCCCTTGACCGCACTTGTTAATGGCCGGTTACCCGGCGGTTGATCCCTGGCACCCAAATCTGAATGCCTTCTGCAATTCAGCTTGCACTAACCCTAGCCCATGGCGCGAGGAACCAGAACACGAAGTTCTGAGATTTTGCAGTGTCTTGCGGGGAGACGAGCTGGACATTGGAAAACATTTGAAAGCAACTCCCTGCTTAACTGCATGAATCCTTCCGTGGCCTTGGCCATTAACGCGAAGTGCAGTGGCGCGCTTCAGCGCTTCAGCGCGTCCACTGCCACGTATTGTTATCAATTGAACTCAAAAACATACTGCTGCTTCAACAATTTGAAGCCTTGCGATTGGTAGAACTTGTGGGTGGCCCCGCGCTTCGAATTGCTGCGAACGCGGACAGCGAGCCCGATTGACTCGGCCCAGGACGTTGCCTCCGCGACCAATTTAGATCCGGTACCTTCGCCCCTGTATCGCTCATCAACTATCAGGCCCGCGATTTCAATAAAAGGCGCCACTCCAACCCGCACCGCCAAATATGCGTGTAGCCAACCAACAATGGTCCCGCCTGAATCCGCCACCCAGATTCGATGGTCGTTTGAGTTTAACAACAGACTCAGCGCGTCGCCGGATTGCTGCTTTGCTTCCGCAGCAGGCGTCAGTACTTGCGCTAAACGTTCGATATCATGTTTGTCTGCCAACACTGCTGGCCTGATGCTCACAAGTTCTCCGAATAAGATTTATAACGCAAAGCACAGCGGCGGCCTTGGAGTGGCGACGAAGGAGCCATGGAAAGGGCGTCCGGCGGCCGCAGGCCGCGTACTGATGCGACAGGTTAAATGCCGGTTACCCGGCTTTATATTTTGGCACCCAAGCTGAATGCCCACTCCCGATACCTTGCAGTAACTTGACCCATTGCGCCAGGAGCCAGAGCACCGAATGGGCGGAATCTGCCCGATGAATGCGCCGGATTGCCCCGCGACCTTAACACCAGATTACCGGCCAATACCGTTGCCCAACTGAGGGCTGTTTTCTGCCTGCCGGCAACCACAAAATTGCGGCCAAACACCCAACCAAAGAACACCGGTGTAAGGCCTTTAACAGCTAATTCAGCGACAAATGACATCTATCCAGAACACGCTTATTTCCATGCGCCCTAGACACCATCCACCATAAATTCTTTTATTTTCAGAAAACTACCAACCTCAAAACTAGTTGGCTTGGAAATAAACGTCAATTGTCGGATTTTCCCAAGCGCCTCCGTTCGTTTATCTGCAATTAGTCTTCACCGACTATTCCATATCTTTCATAGAGTTGTAAGCCAACTGGCGCGAAATTTACGAAGTTTTGCGACAGTTGTCGTATATCTCCGCTTTTCTCCGTGAAATAACGCAGAGGTAGACCTAAAATGCTGTATAAATAAACAGCATGGAGGCTGACCATATGATCCAGGATGTCCCACCCAAACTTCCGGATAACCCTACCCGCTTCATGGATCAGCTCCGCGTGCTGATCCGCAGTCGGAACATGGCCTATAAAACCGAGCAAACCTATTGCCACTGGATCAAGCGCTTTATTCGTTTTCATGGCATGCAGCACCCGTCCGCCCTCGCGGCAAAGGAGGTAGAGCAGTTTCTGTCGCACCTGGCGGT
The DNA here is from genome assembly GCF_005871205.1 of Marinobacter alexandrii. GTDB lineage: Bacteria > Pseudomonadota > Gammaproteobacteria > Pseudomonadales > Oleiphilaceae > Marinobacter > Marinobacter alexandrii. Next base: position 5,398 of record NZ_SWKM01000017.1, read on the forward strand.
TCAGCGCAACAACAGTGTGAGTACTCAGCGAACGGCGCTGAATGCCATTATTTTCCTGTTCCGGGAACTTCTAGAGCAGCCATTGGAAGAGCTGTCGTTTGAGCTGGCACGTAAACCCCGGCGCTTACCGACGGTATTCACCCACGACGAAGCCCGGGCGGTGATCGGCCACCTGCAAGGTGAGTGTCACTTGGTGGCGCGCTTGGTGTATGGCTCGGGCCTTCGGATCAACGAGGCCCTCAGGCTCCGGGTGAAAGACGTGGATTTCGGAATGCAGCAGATCATCGTGCGCAGCGGCAAGGGCAACAAGGACAGAACCACCCTGCTCCCGGATTCCCTGATCGAACCGCTAACTCTGCAGATGGAGAGCTGTCTGGCCCAGCATCGGAAAGATCTTGCCCAAGGACACGGAGAGGTTTACATGCCCACGGCACTGAATCGGAAGTTTCCCAGCGCAGGCCGGGAACCGGCATGGCAATACCTGTTTCCGGCCGCAAAACTTTCCATGGATCCGCGCAGCGATGTGCTCCGCCGGCACCACTTGTTGGATCGCGGTGTCCAGCGAGCCATCGGTGCCGCCATTCGAGAAGCGGGCATTTACAAGCAGGCGAACAGCCACGCGTTACGTCACAGCTTTGCGACTCGGCTACTGGAAGCCGGGTACGATATCCGCACCATTCAGAAGCTGTTAGGCCATGCCGATGTGCGCACCACGGAAATCTACACCCATGTTGTCCGCAAAGGGGGCTTTGGCGTGCGCAGCCCGGTAGATGACGGCTTCTAGCTTTCCCAGTTGCTTGAGGGTATTCGCTTTACATGGATATGGCTAGCCAGCCGGATGGTGGGCCGAATCAGGAACTGGAAGCTGCCGATGATAAACAGCCAGATGGCCGCTTTCTCGTACTCGGGAAACAGGAACAGAACACTCCCCACCAGAAACCAGATCGCGATGAAGAAGTCGTTTACGATACTGATCACCTCGTAACGGCGGCGGATGATCAGTTCTTCATGGCCGAACTTCAGTGTAAGGGGGCTATCAGTGCGGTGTTCAACCATGGCTCGTCCTGCTGCTGATGGCTGGGGTTAAGGATAAGGAAGGATTGAGGTGGCGGAGGCTCGGCTCCGCCACGGCAGATTATTGCATGGCGTTGTATGCTGCGTCGGTCTTCGCCGCCATGATGAAGTCATTCCGGTGCAGGCCGCCAATAGCGTGGGTCCACCAACTCACGGTCACTTTGCCGTATTCCAGCAGAATGGCGGGGTGATGGTCTTCTGCCTCAGCCAGGTCACCCACTTTGTTGGTGAAAGCCTGAGCCTGGGCAAAGTTCTTCAACTTGAACACCTTGTGTAGCTGTTCTTCGCCATCGGCCTCCACAACCTTCCAGTCTGGAACATCCTTCAGCAGCGCCTGCTTCTCATCGCCGGTGACTTTGGGTGCGTCTTTGTTGCACGCTTCGCAATGTTGCTGGGTCAACTCGCTCATGGTCAACCTCCCTGGTTGATGACTGTGTTACTAGCGTGGGTGTCAGTGTGCAGATTATCAACCCGTCCTTGAAATCTTGCCCTGTTCAGAATACTGTATATTTAAACAGTATATTGAGATCTTTCCCATGAGTGAGCTTCTGAACACACTGATGCAGGATGCCCGTGTCTGGCAGGGGCACCAGCATCGGTCAACCAGCCAACCGGCGGAACCAACCGGCTACCAGATCCTGGACAACCAGCTCGGTGGCATCGGCTGGCCCCGGGGCGCCCTGAGCGAATGTCTGCTGGATAATTCCGGCATTGGCGAACTGCATCTGCTGCTGCCCTTGATGCAACGGCTGTCCCACAACGGTAAAACCGTATTCTGGCTGAATCCGCCGCACATGCCCTATGCTCCGGCGCTGGCCCGGGAGGGCGTGAACCTGGATCAGGTGGTGATGATCCACACCGACGAAGCCGGTGACTTCCTGTGGACTCTGGAGAACTGCCTGCGCTCGCCGGTTACCGGCCTGGTGATGGCCTGGCCCGGCAAGCTGGCGTCCCGGGATATCCGGCGCTTGCAGTTGGCGGCGGAAGCCGGCAGCAACGTGTGCGTACTCTTCCGCGAGCGCCGCTATGCCGACCAGAATTCCCCCGCGGCCCTGCGCCTGGAACTGGAACCCGGCGATAACCAGGAGCTGAAGATCAACATCGTGAAACGCCGGGGCAGCTGGCCCGGCCAACGCTGTGCCCTGGCCATGGCACAGCGGGCTGATCTGGCCTTCCATGAGGCTCCCCGAGTGATTCAGGGGCCCTGGCCCGCCTCTACCCGGTAATATCACCATGCTTTGGTTGTATCTGCACTTCCCGCACCTACTGCTGGACCACATTCGCCGCACCCGCGAAGAAGCGGGCGCGCTGGTGATTGTCGAGGGTTCCGGGCAAAAGGTGATACAGGCCTGCCCGGAAGCCCGGGACCAGGGCGTGCATGCGGGCATGCGCCTGAAAACCGCCCTCAGCCTGGTGCCGGAGCTGGGTACCGTGCGTGCCGACCAGCAACAGGAAGCCCGGATTCTGGAAGATCAGGCCCGCTGGCTGTACCGCTATGCCGCCCACATTGTGCTGGTACCACCGGATGGCCTGATGGCGGAAATCGGCAGCCTGAAACGGCTGTATGGCGGCCTGCCCGCAGCCTGGCAAACCGTGGAACAGGCGCTGGACGAACGCCAGCTAACCGCCTGGCCGGGCCTTGGCCACACTCCCCTGGCCGCCCGCCTGATTGCCCGCGCCGGTAAGGGTGAATGCACCGATGACAAGGGCCACATTCAGCGCACCCTGGGCCAGATGCCACTGTTGGCGGCCGAATTTGATGCCCGCACCTGCACCCGCCTGCAGCGGCTGGGGCTGAACACCCTGGGGGAAGTTTTTGCCCTGCCGGCGGCCGAACTGGCGCGCCGGCTGTCACCGGAAACCCTGGCCCGCGTTCAGAAGATCCAGGGCACCCGGCCAGACCCACAAGCACCCTGGCAACCGCCGCACCAGTTCCGGCAACAGGCGGATTTTGTGCAGGAGATAGAATTGTCCCAGGGGCTGCTGTTTCCACTGCAGCGCATCCTGACGGAACTGGAAGAAGATCTGTGCTGGCGCCAGCAGGAAACCGACAGCCTGTTGCTGGTGCTCCGACACCGGCACGAAGAACCCACCCGCGTGCGCATCCGAACCTCCGGCCCGGAGCACCGGGCCGATGCATTCCTGAATCTGGTGCGCCTGCGATTTGAGCAGCAGCCGTTGCGGGCACCGGTGGTCTCACTGCAGTTATCGGTAAAACGCTTTCTGGGCCGGGAAGCCGACACCGGCCAGGATCTGCTGGGCGAAACCCAGGATCTGAACGAAGCCTGGCACACCCTGATGAGCCGGCTGCAGGCCCGGCTTGGTGATCAGGCCCTGAAACAGCTTTCGCCCCAGGCAGACCATCGCCCGGAGCGGGCCTGGAGCGCCTCCGGGGTACATCGCAACAACCGGCCAGCGGGCACCACTGCTAACCAACTACCCCGCCGACCCCTATGGTTACTGCAGGGGCCGCAACCACTCACGGAAGCACCCATCGCCTGGTTTGCCGGCCCGGAGCGCATCAGCGGTGGCTGGTGGGACGGCCACCGGGTGCACCGGGACTACTACATCGCCCAACTCAGTAGCGGCCAACTGGCCTGGGTGTTCCGGGATATCCGGGAAGGCTGGTTCGTGCATGGATGGTTTGGCTGATGACCGAGTCGGCTTACGCTGAACTGTTCTGCTTCAGCAACTTCACCTTCCTGACCGGCGCCTCCCATCCCCACGAGCTGGCCGAGCGGGCGGCAGAATTGGGCTATGCCGCCCTGGCCATCACCGATGCCTGTTCAGTTGCCGGCATTCCCCGGGCCTGGGCCGCCCTGAAAGACAGTCCGGTGAAACTGATTACCGGCAGCTGGTTTGAACTCAAGGATGCCCCACCCGGCGCCAGCGTGCCCCGGTTTATCCTGCTGGCCCGTACCCGCCGGGGCTACGGCCAGCTGTGCCAGTTGATTACCACCGGCCGGCGCCGGGCAGAGAAAGGCCAATATCAGCTGTACTTCCGGGATGCGGAAACCCACCCGCTGGATGACTGCCTGTGCCTGTGGTTACCACCCACACTGGCCGAGGCCGACGCCGATCAGGCCCTGGCTTGTGGCGAATGGCTGCAACGCCTGTTTGATCCCAGATTGTGGATTGCCGCCGCCCGCACCCTGGAATCCGGCGAGGAACAGCAACTGGCCCGGGCCCGCTGGCTGGCCGACCAGTTGCGCTGCCCGATCACCGCCACCGGCGAGGTGCACATGCACAACCGGGAACGCCAGCCTCTACAGGACGTACTCACCGCCCTGCGCAACCACACCAGCCTGGAACAGGCCGGCCACTGCCTGTTCCAGAATGGCGAACGCTACCTGCGCCCGGTACCGGTGCTGCAACGGCTGTTTCCAGACACCTGGCTGCGAGAAACCCGACGAATTGCCGATCAATGCACGTTCCAGCCCGGCAGCCTGCGCTACGAATACCCGCCGGACCTGGTGCCCGAGGCAGAAACCCCGGCCGCCTATCTGAAACGCCTCACCCGCGAAGGCGAACGCCGCCGTTACCCGGATGGCACCCCGCTGACCGTGCAGGCACTGATCCGCAAAGAACTGGATCTGATCTCGGAGATGAAGTACGAACACTACTTCCTCACCATTCACGACATCGTCGCCTTCGCCCGCAGCCGGGGCATTCTCTGCCAGGGCCGGGGCTCGGCCGCCAACTCGGCAGTCTGTTACTGCCTGGGCATCACCGAAGTAAACCCGGCCCGGGTCGAACTTCTGTTCGAACGCTTTATCTCGAAAGACCGCGACGAGCCACCCGATATCGACGTGGACTTTGAACACGAACGCCGGGAAGAAGTCATCCAGTACATCTACCGGCGCTACAGCCGGGAACGGGCAGCACTGGCGGCCACAGTAATCCGCTACCGTCCCCGCAGCGCCATCCGCGATGTCGGCAAGGCCCTGGGCTTTGACCCGGCCCAAGTAGAACAATTGCTGGAAGGCATCGACTGGCGCGACAAAGCCACCGGCTGGCGCCAGCAAGTACTCGACAAACGCCTGACCCGAAACCCCAAGGTAGCGGACCAGTTCTTCACCCTGGTCAACACCCTGCTCGGCTTCCCCCGACACCTGTCCCAGCATGTCGGCGGCTTTGTCATCAGCTCCGGCCCGCTGGCCGAACTGGTGCCGGTGGAAAACGCCGCCATGGCCGACCGCACCGTCATCCAGTGGGACAAAGACGACCTGGAAAGCCTGGGCTTAATGAAAGTGGATGTGCTCGCCCTGGGCATGCTCTCCGCCATTCGCAAGGCCCTGGAACTGATCAGTGAACAGAAAGGCCATCCGTTCCAGATGCAGGACATCCCCCAGGAAGACCACGCCACTTACGCCATGCTCCAGAAAGGCGACAGCATCGGCGTATTCCAGGTGGAATCCCGTGCCCAGATCAACATGCTGCCCAGGCTCAAACCGGCAACCTATTACGACCTGGTGATCGAAGTGGCCATCGTCCGCCCCGGCCCGATCCAGGGCGACATGGTGCACCCCTACCTGCGCCGAAAACACGGACTGGAACCGGTGGACTACCCCAACGATGCCATCCAAAAAGTACTCGAGCGCACCCTGGGCGTGCCCATCTTTCAGGAACAGGTGATCAAACTCGCCATGGTGGCCGCCGGCTTCTCCGCCGGCGAGGCGGACCAGCTACGCCGGGCCATGGCCGCCTGGAAATCCCACGGCGATCTGACCCCGTTCCGGGACAAACTCATCACCGGCATGCTCGAACGCGGCCACGATGCCGACTTCGCCGAACGACTGTACCTGCAGATCTGCGGCTTTGGCGGCTATGGCTTCCCGGAATCCCACGCCGCCAGCTTTGCGCTGCTGGTTTATGTCTCCGCCTGGATCAAATGCCACTACCCGGCCGCCTTCTACTGCGCCCTGCTGAACAGCCAGCCCATGGGCTTCTACTCGCCCTCTCAACTGGTCCAGGACGCCCGCCGCCACGGCGTCGCGGCCTTACCGCCAGACGTAAACCACAGCCAATGGGACCACACCCTCAAGGGCCCGGAGCGCAAACTGAGATTAGGCCTGCGATTGATCCAGGGCCTGTCCGCCAAAGGCGCCGAACGCCTGTGCCAACAGCGACCAACCGAAGGCTATCGCTCCACTAGCGAACTGCGCCAGCGCGCCGGCCTGAACCAGCGCGACATGGAACTGCTCGCCGGCGCCAACGCCATGCCCGACTTCACTGCCAACCGGCACCAGGCCTACTGGCAGCTACTCGGCCACGAACAACCAGCCGAACTCTTCGCCGCCGAAGACAACGAGCGCTATGCCGACGAAACCCATTCCCTGGAAACCCGGGCCCAGGAAACCTGCGAGCAACTGCCCGACCCCACTGAAGGCCAGAACGTACTTGCCGACTACGCCAGCCAGGGCCTGACCTTGCAGCGCCACCCGCTGGCGCTACTCCGGGAACAGGGCCATCTGCAGTTCTGCCTGAGCGCCGAACAACTCCAACAAACCGAAGCCGGCCGCCCCGTCCAGGTCGCCGGTTTGGTCACCGGCCGCCAACGCCCCGGCTCCGCCTCCGGCGTCACCTTCGTCACCCTGGAAGACGAAACCGGCAACGTGAACGTGGTGGTCTGGCTGGAAACCGCTCGGCGCCAACGCAAACCGCTGCTAACCGCCCGGCTGCTGCATGTGAAAGGAATTCTGGAACGAGAAGGCGACATTATTCATGTGATGGCAGGCAAACTTTCCGACCTAAGCCATCTCATCAAGACACTCCCGGTCAGTTCAAGAAACTTTCACTGAGTTTTTGAGGCCACCCAAAAGCCGGAAGCACCTGTATGGAAGTCCTTTTCAGGAATGTTGGAGGCCATGGACGGCCGGAAACAAGCGCACATGGATGTGCTCGTAGCGGTTCCTGAAAAGGACTTCCATACAGGTGCCCCCACCGAGCTCGCAATCCTAAAAAAGAAAACCCCGCTAAGCGAAACGCCAAGCGGGGTTTTTGGTACCGCGAGCAATGATCAGCTAAGCAGCTTGATCATCACACCCGCAGCAACCGCAGAGCCGATAACACCCGCCACGTTTGGACCCATGGCGTGCATCAGCAGGAAGTTCTGCGGGTTAGCTTCCAGACCAACTTTGTTGGAAACCCGTGCCGCCATCGGTACAGCCGACACACCAGCAGAACCAATCAGCGGGTTAATGGCTTCCTTACTGAAGCGGTTCATCAGCTTCGCCATCAGTACGCCAGAGGCCGTACCCACACCGAAGGCAACGATACCCAAGCCCAGGATACCCAGCGTTTGCGGATCCAGGAACTTGTCAGCCATCAGCTTGGAACCAACCGACAGACCCAGGAAGATAGTCACAATGTTGATCAGCGCATTCTGGGCAGTGTCGCTCAGACGCTCAACCACGCCACACTCACGCATCAGGTTACCGAAGCAGAACATACCCAGCAGCGGCGCTGCGTCAGGCAGGAACAGAACTACGGCAATCAACACGACCAGCGGGAAGATGATCTTCTCCTTCTTGCTGACCGGCCGCAGCTGGGACATCTTGATGGCCCGCTCCTTGTGGCTGGTCAGTGCCTTCATGATCGGCGGCTGGATCATCGGTACCAGCGCCATATAAGCGTAGGCCGAAACCGCAATCGCACCAATCAGGTGAGGAGCCAGAACACTGGATACGTAGATGGAGGTTGGGCCATCCGCGCCACCAATGATACCGACAGCCGCAGCTTCAAGGATGGTGAAATCCAGGATGCCAAAGAAGTCCAACAGGGCTGCACCGATAACAGTACCGAAGATACCGAACTGAGCGGCAGCACCCAGCAGCATGGTCTTCGGATTCGCCAGCAGCGGACCAAAGTCAGTCATGGCGCCTACGCCCATGAAGATCAGCAGAGGGCCAACGGTACTGCCGATAACCACGGTGTAGAAGTTGTACAGCATGCCGTTGCCGTAACCGAGGTCCTGGGCAAGGCCGTTCGCCAGAGCAATCTGGGTGTAGCTGGCGTCCTTGAAGGCAAGCTTGAACGTTTCCTTCACTTCCGGCGTTACCGCCTGACCAGCCTGATAGGCCACATCCAGGGCACCAGCCATCGCCGCCAGCACCTGGGGCTTGGCAAAGTGAATGGCATTCTCAGCAGCCGACAGGGCCAGCCCTGCCTCCGGAATGTTCGCCAGGATGCCGCCGAAACCAATCGGCACCAGCAGCAGTGGCTCAAAGCCCTTGCGAATCGCAAGGAACAGCAGGAGCAGACCGATGGCGATCATCACCACCTGGCCTGGTTCGATGTTGAACAGGCCACTGCCTGTCCAGAGCGTCATAATTTTATCCATGGAATGCTGGCCCTTTATGCGATTGTCAGCATTTCATCATCAGGAGAGACGGCGTCACCGACCTTGATGAAGACTTCGCCGATGGTACCGGCCTTGGGTGCGCGAACCTCGGTTTCCATTTTCATGGCTTCGAGGATAATCAGCACATCGCCTTCTTCGACAACATCGCCCGGGGAAACCTGAACCTTAAAGATGTTACCGCCCAGAGGCGCCACAACCGGCTCACCTTCACCTGCTGCAGGCGCGGGTGCAGCAGAGGCTGCGGCCGGAGCAGAGGCAGCACCGCCCTCGCCCTGGATCTGCGTGATTTCACCACCTTCGGAAACAGCAACCACGAACTTCTTGCCGTTAACATCAACGGTGTAAGTCTCGGGGCCAGCGGCCTTCTTGGCTGGTGCAACATCGTCAGCGCTCGGCACTGGCTCAAACGCATCCGGGTTGTCACGGTTCTCAAGGAACTTCAGGCCGATCTGCGGGAACAGTGCGTAGGTCAGCACGTCATCCTCAACATTATCAGCTAGCTTGATGCCCTTCTCGTCCGCCAGCTTCTTGAGTTCGTCGGTCAGCTTGTCCATTTCTGGCTCAAGCACATCCGCTGGACGGCAGGTCATCACTTCCTTGCCATCCAGAACGCGCTCCTGCAGCTCCTTGTTCATGGGCGCCGGCGCAGCGCCGTACTCACCTTTCAGAATGGCGGAGGTTTCCTTGGAGATGGACTTGTAACGCTCACCGGTCAAAACGTTCAGTACCGCCTGGGTACCCACGATCTGGGAGGTCGGCGTTACCAGCGGGATGAAGCCCAGGTCTTCGCGAACCTTGGGAATTTCATCCAGAACTTCGTCGAACTTGTCGCTCGCGTTCTGCTCTCGCAGCTGGTTTTCCATGTTGGTCAGCATGCCGCCCGGAACCTGAGCAATCAGGATACGGGAATCGGTGCCACGCAGGCTGCCTTCAAACTTCGCGTACTTCTTACGCACCTGGCGGAAGTAACTGGCGATCTCTTCGAGCAGGGTCAGATCCAGGCCGGTGTCACGGTCTGTACCTTCCAGGATGGCAACAACCGCCTCAGTGGGCGAGTGGCCATAGGTCATGCTCATGGAGGAAATGGCGGTGTCCACGTTATCAATACCCGCTTCCGCAGCCTTGATAGCGGTGGCGGTAGACATACCGGTGGTGGCGTGGCACTGCATGTGGATGGGGATATCCAGCTCTTTCTTCAGTCGGCTGACCAGATCATAAGCCACGTACGGCTTGAGGATACCGGCCATATCTTTGATGGCGATGGAGTCCGCGCCCATGTCAGCGACTTCTTTCGCCATTTCAACCCACATTTCGATAGTGTGCACGGGGCTGGTGGTGTAGGCGATGGTGCCCTGGGCATGCTTGCCGGTCTTGCGAACGGCCTTGATGGCACGGTCCAGGTTACGCGGATCGTTCATTGCGTCGAAAATCCGGAACACGTCTACGCCGTTCTCGGCAGCGCGTTCACAGAAACGGTCGACCACATCGTCCGCATAATGACGGTAACCCAGCAGGTTCTGGCCACGCAGCAGCATTTGCTGTTGGGTGTTGGGCATGGCCTTTTTCAGTTCACGGATGCGCTCCCAGGGGTCTTCGCCCAGGTAACGGATACAGGAGTCGAAGGTAGCTCCGCCCCAGGATTCCAAAGACCAGAAACCAACCTTGTCGAGTTTCTCGGCAATGGGCAGCATGTCATCAAGCCGCATGCGGGTGGCAAGCAGGGACTGGTGGGCGTCACGCAGGATAACGTCCGTAATCCCCAGCGGTTTCTTTGTGTCAGTCATCGTGTCAGCCTTCTGTTTAAAGGTTCTATCTTTTACCGGGTCACTTCTTGTGGCGTGACCGGAATTGTGCAATTGCCTTCTTGATGGCCTCGGCGGTGTCCGAATCAACCGACGCAGGCGCCTTGGGCTTGGCACGTGGTGTTTTTGCCGGGGTTGCCGGCTCTGGCGGCGCAAACCGAGCGACCAGCTTGGACATGAGCAGCGTTGCGAATACCAGCACTACCAGGAATGCAAACACAAAACCCATGCCGGCAATCATCAGATCCACGGCTTGTGACATCAGGTCATTCATATCGAATAGCTACCTGTTTCTGGTTTGTTGATTTCCCCGATTTGCCTGGTTGGACCAGTTCCACTAAAGTCTTAGACCACACCCAGGCGGTTCGGGAGGCAAAATCCTGCGTAATTTACCGTTTTAGCCTGCCATGAGCAACCTAAATGCAAATTGCTATACGGGGTTTCCGAGCCGATTCGCTAAATTTCACACCGCGTTAGCGGGCAGCACCACACCTCATTTCACGCATATCGGACGCGTATTTTCCGGCCTTTGATTCGCCCACTCTCGAGTCGCTTCAGCGCCTTGGCGGCAACACTTCTCTCAACGGCCACAAAACACTGGAAATCAAACAGGTCGATTTTCCCGACCGCCGTACCCGGAATCCCGGCTTCACCGGTGAGCGCACCCAAGACATCCCCCGGGCGAATCTTCTCTTTACGGCCACCGGCAATGCACAGGGTTTCCATCGCGGGCTCCACCGGCTGCAGCGGCACGGCCATCAGCGCCTCGGTATTGCCCCACTCCGCGGCCTGACCACGATCTGATTCCAGTCGGTTAATTTTGTGGCCCTTGGAAGGCGTGCAGAAGGTCACCGCCAGGCCCTGCTCGCCCGCGCGCCCAGTGCGTCCTACCCGATGTGTATGCACCTCGCTGTCGCGGGCCGGCTCGGCGTTAATCACCAGCGGCAGGGATTTGATGTCCAGGCCGCGGGCCGCCACATCTGTCGCCACCAGTACAGAGCAACTCTGATTGCCGAAGCGAACCAGCACGCTGTCGCGGTCACGCTGCTCCAGGTCACCGTGCAAGGCCAGCGCCGAGAAGCCATGTTGGCGCAATGCTTCGGCCAGCTCGTCGCACTGTTGCTTCATGGTGCAGAACACAATACAGGAAGTCGGCTGACGCTCGGACAACAGCGCCATCACCGCATCCTGGGCAGATCCTGGGGCGATTTCGTAGAACAGCTCCTGGATATCCGGGTTGCCCTTCTTTGCCTCGGCCCGAACGTCCTCGGGCTCACGCTGATAGCGGCCACTGAGGGCACGAATCGCCTCAGGCCAGGTGGCGGAGAACATCAGGGTCTGACGGGATTCGGGCGTCTGCCCGATAATATCTTCCATGGCCTCTTCAAAGCCCATGTCCAGCATCCGGTCCGCTTCATCCAGAACCACGGTGTTTACCCGGTCCAGGGTCAGGGTTCCCTTCCGCAAGTGATCCTGAATACGCCCCGGCGTGCCCACCACAATGTGGGCGCCGTGGCTCAGGGAGCCAATCTGAGGCCCAATCGATACCCCACCGCACAGGGTCAGGATCTTTACGTTATCCCGGGCGCGCGCCAGCTCCCGGAGCGCCTTGGCCACCTGATCCGCCAGTTCACGGGTCGGGCACAGCACCAGGCCCTGAACCGCAAACAGGCGCGGCTTCAGATGCTCGATCAGACCAATTCCGAAGGCCGCAGTCTTGCCGCTTCCGGTCTGGGCCATGGCAATGACATCCTTTTTCGCCAGGCAAGGGGGCAAGGCTTTCGCCTGGATTTCGGTAGGCTGTTCAAACCCAAGCTGCTCAAGGTTGGAGGCCATAGCCGGGGAAAGACCAAACTCTTTAAAGGAAGGCATACGGAAAAATCCTGAAATCGGGGGCTGCGAATTGTGGAGGCACATTAGTGAGGGCGTATACTACCGCATCAGGATACCAGAGTTTGTCACCAATTTACTGAGTACTGGGAGCTACGAGGAGTAACTAATGCCTTCCCTGCAGGATCAGCTACTGAAAGCGGGCCTGGCCGATGAAAAAAAGGCCAAGGCTATTCGCACCGAGAAACGCAAAAAGCGCAAGTCCCAGCCCAAGGGTGCGGTGCAGGAAAACGAGGCCGAACTTCGGGCACGCAAGGCCCGTGAAGAAAAAGCCGAACGGGACCGGGAACTTAACCGGCAGCGCCAGCAAGAAGCCGAGAAGAAAGCCGTCCAGGCCCAGATCCGCCAACTGGTGAGCACCAACCGCCTGGATCGCAGCCGGGGCGAAACCTCTTACCAGTTTGTGCACGACAAGAAGATCAAGAAGATCTTTGTGGACGACACCATGGTGGACCAGCTGTCCAGGGGCCGACTGGCCATCGTATTCGTGAATGACAGTTACGAACTGGTTGCCGAAGGGGTAGCCCGGAAGATCCAGGAACGGGACGAAACCGCCGTAGTGGTCCTGCACGACCGGAAAACCGACGACACCGGAGAGGACGACCCGTATGCCGGGTATGAAATACCCGACGATCTGATGTGGTGATCACCCCGGGGTGGGCGGGAAGTTACTAGCCCACCCCTTTTCTCAACATTATTCGACAGATTTTCTTCACCCGCCTGCAACTTTTTTCATTGCCTGAACGCATCTCCTAAGCAGTCCAATATTTTTACTGCTCCAAATACCCGATATTCGGAAACGCAAAGGAGATACAACATGCACAACCTGACAAAAAAAGCCCTGCTTGCCACAGCGGTTGCAACATCACTCGGCCTGGCCTCTGCCGCCCAAGCCGGTCACACCAACCACGTACTCGACGCCAAATTGAGCGGCTCCGAGATGGTTGGCTCCATGGGTGACAGCGACGGTAAGGGCTACGCTCACGTGTTCGGTATCGACGGCGACCCGACTACCCTTTGCTACGTAGTGCAGGTACACAACATCCAAACCGTGCCGGTCAAGGAAGGCATGGCTGCCCACATCCACGAAGCAGGCAAAGGCATGAACGGCGCCCCGGTGGCAGTTCTGGCAGGGCCAGAAGATGGAGATGCCGCTGATTGCCTGACCGAAGGCGAGAAAGGCAAATTCCCCACAGGCGAAGCCGGCATTGTTCAGCGCATCCTGGAGAATCCGTCTGATTTCTACATCAACGTGCACAACCCTGAGTTCCCCAAGGGCGCGGTACGTGGCCAGCTGATGGGCCCTCACAGCATGTAGGCTGGGACTTTTCTGCAGCAATAAAAAACCCCGTACTATTCGGGGTTTTTTATTTGATATGGCGCGGCTAGGCTTTACGTGCTCCGCTTCCAGTAGACGCGAACGAGATTTGACTCCTTAGTATACTGGATGTCCAGATCGCCATCGTAGGCCCGCTCAATGGCCTCACCAGTGCTTCGGGCCAGGTGGAGATCCGTAAACTTGACGACCAGCTCTCCCGACCGCCCGTCTTCAATACCCATGAGACGATTAATAGGGTGCAGGCCCTTTTCTTCCTCGACCTTGTTAAAAATCAGCTTCAAGATTTCATCTCGATGCTTTGCAAGAAACGTCCCGGAGAGCGTTAATATACCTCCGGGCATGTCATCCCGTATTCGCTCACAAGCAGGGCACATCATCTCGTGGGCATCACCGTCGGACTCCTCAGACCATTGCCAGCGCCCTTTTCGGAAAACCGCGCGGCATTCCGGGCAGATTGTCGGCTCACTCGGCTTGCTCCGAGCCACGTACGGGTCGTGAATTTCCTCCTTGATCAGCCTATCTCCGCGACCACGCCGGGCCACGTCACCATCTTTGCCGCTCATAGGTCGCTCCCTACCTGTTTTTACGGGTTTTCTGGCTTTACTGCAGCTTGTGGCGGCCAAAGATTTCGCGAATTTCCCTTTCGGTTTCTGCAGGCGCAATAACCTTTACGACCTTCGCGTCCTCATCAATGTAGATGTTATCTCTGGGAATACCCGTTGCGATTAAGTCGTCCCAAGTGTTCTTAGCTTGATCATGATCCTGATAAGAACCATTTATGGTTTTATTCATGGGCAAACCTCACCTTTATTTTTGATGCGCTTACATCTAGAAGAATAGGCAGGAAAGCGAGGTCTGATCAAATATTGATCAGAGCAGAATTGACGGAGCGCAAATAAAAAACCCCGCACTAGGCGGGGTTCTTTGTTTAATATGGCGCGGCTGGGAGGATTATTCGGGCCTTCGGCCCTCCCCCCTTCGGGGCCGCCGTCGCAGGGCTCCGGCGTTCCTCACCCCACTACGTGGGGATCGGTCGAACCTCTTGTCGGCTCAAATCCTTTCAGACTTCGAGATCTGTAAACAAAAAACCCCGCACTAGGCGGGGTTCTTTGTTTAATATGGCGCGGCTGGGAGGATTCGAACCTCCGACCGCCTGGTTCGTAGCCAGGTACTCTATCCAGCTGAGCTACAGCCGCCTAAAACGGGGCAAGGTCTTAAAGAAGTGGCGCGGCTGGGAGGATTCGAACCTCCGACCGCCTGGTTCGTAGCCAGGTACTCTATCCAGCTGAGCTACAGCCGCGCATTCATCACTTGCTGAGGTTGAGTGCTACGTCAACCTGTCCTCTTTTCCAAGACAGGAAAATGGCGGAGAGGGAGGGATTCGAACCCTCGGTACGCTTTCGCGTACGGTTCCTTAGCAGGGAACTGGTTTCAGCCACTCACCCACCTCTCCTTGAGAACGGGGCGTATACTACCATAAGATTTCTGTTTTCATAGGGTTGACACGATTTTTTTTGATCCCGATTTGCCGAGAAAATAAAAAAGCCGCTCAGGTTTCCCTTGAACGGCTTTTTCTCTTTCAGCTGTTGCCGGGTTCTGGCTCCTCAGAGCCCTTCTCCGACTGTATACGCTGATAGATTTCTTCCCGATGCACCGCAACTTCTTTTGGCGCGTTAACGCCGATGCGCACCTGGTTTCCTTTCACTCCCAGGACGGTGACGGTAATTTCGTCTCCGACCATCAGAGTTTCGCCAACACGGCGAGTCAAAATCAACATATCCCTTACTCCCTATCCAGAGCTACCTGTTCCGACAAATTGTTTCTTCTTGGTGTTCTTTAATTTATAGCGAGACCACGTTCTCATCATAAGACGCACAACCCCTTATACGGATGCACGTTCTCATAAGCTCAGCAAATGGCTCTCTTATTTGGGCGGGCCTACCCTCTCAATCTGGCAACTGCCCATTCAGTCCTCTTCCTTTACCACAAGCTTATCCAGCTCGAACTCACTGTGCAGAGCTCGAACTGCCAGCTCAAGATACTTCTCATCGATCACCACGGAAATCTTGATTTCCGACGTGGAGATCATCTGAATATTAATGCCCTCGTTGGACAACGCCTCAAACATCCTTGTGGCAACACCCGCGTGCGAACGCATGCCAACACCGACGATGCTAACCTTGGCGATCTTGCTGTCACCGCTGACTTCGCGAGCGCCCAACTCATCTGCAACACCCTGCAGAACTTCCTTCGCACGCTTGAAATCGTTGCGGTGCACGGTGAAGGTAAACGCGGTCTTGTTATCCTCGCCCACGTTCTGAACGATCATGTCTACTTCAATATTAGCATTACTCACCGGTTTCAGAATGCGCAGTGCACTCCCCGGCGTATCGGGAACGCCGGCGATGGTCAGTTTTGCTTCGTCGCGGTTAAAGGCGATGCCGGAAACAACCGGTTGCTCCATGACGTTTTCATCCTCAAAAGTAATCAGGGTGCCTTCCCCTTCCTGGAAGCTGGAAAGAACCCGTAATGGAACGTTGTATTTGCCTGCAAATTCGACTGACCGAATCTGGAGAACCTTGGATCCCAGACTCGCCATCTCAATCATTTCTTCAAAGGTAATGCGATCCAGGCGCCGGGCGCTGTCAACCACTCGGGGATCAGTGGTGTAAACGCCGTCCACGTCAGTATAGATCTGACACTCGTCTGCCTTCAGCGCAGCTGCCAGGGCGACGGCCGTGGTGTCTGATCCACCACGACCAAGCGTGGTGATATTGCCGCACTCATCGATGCCCTGGAACCCTGCTACGACCACTACCCGGCCTGAGTCCAGGTCTTCGCGCATGCGCTGCTCATCAATCTGCTTGATGCGCGCCTTGGTATGGGTGCTGTCGGTAACAATCCGCACCTGAGAGCCGGTGTAAGAACGGGCCGCGCAACCGCGCTTCTGCAATGCCATGGAAAGTAAGGCAATGGTAACCTGCTCGCCGGTGGACACCAACACGTCCATCTCCCGGGGCGTCGGCTCCTCCATGATGTTGCTGGCCAGGCCAATCAACCGGTTGGTTTCACCGCTCATAGCGGAAACCACCACCACTACATCATGACCTTCCTTCCGGAAACGGGCGACCTTCTCCGCAACCGCTTCAATACGCTCGGTTGTGCCAACCGAGGTACCACCAAATTTCTGAACCAACAGAGCCATTTTTTTCCCAATATCTGAAACGGGGACTCACAGCGAGGCAGGGCCTCGCCAGTCTCAAGAGCAAGCGAGCAGGAGTATAACCTCCTAGCCCACCTTACAAACAGTTAGTTAAGCTATATTTTGCTCAATCCAGGCAGTCACCCCGGCTAGCGCCTCCGCCAATTTACTCGGATCACTACCGCCGCCCTGGGCCATATCGGGCCGGCCGCCGCCTTTGCCATCAACCTGGGCCGCCAGGTGCTTCATCAGGTCACCGGCCTTTATCTTGCCCGTGGCGGACTTGGTCACACCAGCCACCAGCGTGACCTTGCCGTCGTCCACACTGGCCAGCACAACCACGCCCTCACCCAGCTTGTTCTTGAGCTGATCGGCGGTTTCCATCAGGGCCTTGCGATCGGCGCCTTCCAGTTCGGAAGCCACCACTTTCAAACCAGCCACCTCGACAGCGGAACCCGCCAGGTCACTGCCGGCGGAACTCGCCAGCTTAGCCTTCAGGGCGTCGACTTCTTTCTCGAGCTGACGGCTGCGATCCAGGGTCTGCTGCACTTTTTCAACCACCGTGTCGCGGGTCGCCCGGACCAAACCGGCGGTGTCGCGCAGGGTACGCTCGGTGCTATCTACCCACTCCAGGGCACCCATGCCAGTCACCGCTTCGATACGGCGAACACCAGAGGAAATACCGCTCTCCGAGGTGATGCGGAACAGGCCAATGTCGCCCGTACGCGCAACGTGGGTGCCGCCACACAGTTCTACCGAGTAATTGTCGGCACCCATGCTCAGCACCCGCACGGTATCACCGTACTTTTCACCAAACAGAGCCATGGCGCCTTTTTCCTGGGCCTGTTCCATGTCGGTGATTTCGGTTTGCACCGGAGTGTTGTCGAGAATCAGCTCATTCACCTTGCGCTCAATCTCGGTCAGCTGCTCCGGGGTAACGGGCTCGAAGTGCGAGAAATCGAAACGCAGTTTGTCCGGATCCACCAGCGAGCCTTTCTGGTTCACGTGCTCACCTAGAATCTTGCGCAGCGCCGCATGCAGCAGATGCGTGGCAGAGTGGTTGCGCTTGGTGCGCTCACGGCGAACGTGATCAATGCGCGCATCCACTTCCAGACCCGGGAACAGTTCACCTTCAATCAGCGTACCCACGTGCAGGTGGTTGTCGCCTTCCTTGCGGGTGTCGGTGACCTTGAACCGACCACCACTCCAGGTCAGCAGCCCGGTATCACCCACCTGACCACCGGATTCGGCGTAGAACGGCGTGCGCTCCAACACCACAACGGCCTCGTCACCGGCTTCAGCGTTCTTTTCTTCGCCGCCGACAATAACGGAACGAATGCGCTCGTGGCCGTCGATATGATCGTAACCGGTAAATTCGGTCTTACCTTCGAGCTTGAGCCCGGCGGCGTTGTAGTCGATGCCGAACTTGCTCGCGGCACGGGCCCGGTCACGCTGGGCTTCCATAGCTTTCTCGTAGCCTTCGTAATCCAGGGTCAGACCACGTTCGCGGGCGATATCGTTGGTCAGGTCGACCGGGAAACCGAAGGTGTCGTAAAGAGTAAAGATGGTTTCGCCCGGAATTACTTCGCTTTTCAGTTCAGCGATGTCCTGCTCCAGCAGACGCAGGCCTTTGTCCAGAGTTTTGGCGAACTGCTCCTCCTCCTGCAGCAACACCTTTTCGACCTGCTTCAGGCTGCTGACCAGCTGCGGGTAAGCCTCCCCCATCAGGTCGGCCAGGGGGCCGGCAAGCTTGTAGAAGAACGGCTGGGTAGCGCCCAGCTTGTTGCCGTGGCGGGCAGCGCGACGGATGATGCGACGCAGTACAAAACCGCGGCCTTCGTTCGAGGGCATAACGCCGTCGGAAATCAGGAAGGCGCAGGAACGAATGTGATCGGCCACCACGCGCAGGCTGGCCTCGCTGGCATCCACACCACCGAGCACGTCAGAGGCCGCTTTCAGCAGATTCTGGAACAGATCGATCTCGTAGTTGCTGTGCACGCCCTGCAGCACGGCAGTAATACGCTCCAGCCCCATGCCGGTGTCTACGGACGGCTTGGGCAGGTTCAGCATCTCGCCATCGGCGGTGCGGTTGTACTGCATGAAAACCACGTTCCAGATCTCGATGTAGCGGTCACCGTCTTCCTCGGGGCTCCCCGGAGGTCCGCCAGCCACGTCCGGGCCGTGATCGTAGAAGATCTCAGTGCACGGACCGCAGGGGCCGGTGTCGCCCATCTGCCAGAAGTTGTCGGACGCGTAACGGGCACCCTTGTTGTCACCAATGCGGACAATGCGGTCGGCCGGAACGCCGATTTCCTGGTTCCAGATATCAAAGGCTTCATCGTCGTCGGCGTAAACGGTCACCCACAGCTTTTCCTTGGGCAGCTTCAGCCACTCATCACCGGTCAGAAAGGTCCAGGCGTAGTTAATCGCTTCGCGCTTGAAGTAGTCACCGAAGCTGAAGTTGCCCAGCATTTCAAAGAACGTGTGATGACGCGCGGTGTAACCCACGTTTTCCAGGTCGTTGTGCTTGCCGCCGGCACGAACGCACTTCTGCGAGGTCGTGGCGCGGGTGTAGTCACGCTCTTCCCGGCCAAGAAAGGCGTCCTTGAACTGGTTCATTCCCGCATTGGTGAACAGCAACGTGGGGTCATCCGCCGGAACCAGCGAACTGCTTGAAACAATGGTGTGGCCTTGCTGTTTGAAATAATCGAGAAATGCCTGTCGCAACTCAGCGGTTTTCATAGCCCTTTGATACCTTTCCAGAAACTTGCCGTAAATCCGGCGCGTCCGCGATTGAATACGAATACTTACATGCGTGTGCAAATCCGCTACTCTAGCACACGCCGAGAACGGGAAAAACGTGAAACCGCACAGGAGACCCCATGCCCCGACGCTTCCATGATGCCGAGAAACTGTTGCCACCCGCCACATTTCTGAAGCGTGCACTCGCTATTATCTATGACGGTCTGATCAGTATCGCGGTTCTGCTTGTGGCGACCTGGATTTACACCATGATTGGCGGCTGGATCACCGGCTGGGACAAGTTTGAGGAGATGGCGGAAGCGGGACAACTGGCCGGAGATCCCGGTCTTACCTTTGCTCTGTTCCTGACGCTGTACCTGTTCTTCGCGTATTTCTGGACTCGCATCGGTCAGACCCTCGGCATGCAGGTCTGGCGCATTCGCATTGAAAACCTGGACGGCACTTCAGTGAGCTGGAGCCAGGCCCTGCGCCGTTTCGTCACCGCCGCCGCGGTGATCTTCGTGACTTTGCTGGCAAGCTATTACGTGGGCGCCATCACCCTGATCGTCACCCTACCGGCGGTAATCGCCCTGTTCTTCCCCATCAATGGCCTGTCGGTCACCGACCGCCTGTCCGGCAGCGTGGTGGTACAGGTTCCGAAAGAAGGCAAATAACGGCCGGCCTCCGAATTAACCGGCCCGGCGCATCAGGATGGCGCCGGCCGCCGCGCTGATCGCAATCGGGATCAGTACCGCCAGCATCGGGTTAAAGCCATACACCAGGCTCATGGGCCCGAGCAGATCCTGCATGTATTTGAACAGAAGACCCACCAGCAAGCCGGTGAATACCCGGAACCCCATGGTGACCGACCGCAGCGGGCCAAATATAAAGGAAATGGCCACCAGCACCATTACCCCGGTACCCAGGGGCATCAGTGTCTTCTTCCAGAATGCCAGCCAGTACCGCGACGCGTTTAGATCCTGCTCTTCCAGGTAACTGGCGTAGGTAAATAGGCCAGTCATCGAGAGATTCTCCGGCTTCACGATCAATACGCTTAACACCTGGGGCGAGAGCCCGGTGTCCCAGCGCATGGACTGTTCGGTCTCCCGTTTTGTTCCCGTGTCTTCAATCAGGGTCCTGCGGACATCCTCCAGGCGCCAGTGGTCACCCTGAAATATGCCGCGCTTGGCAAAGCTGGCCGACTGCAACTCCCGCGCCTCATTGAACCGGAATAGCGAGACCCCGTGCAGCACGCCATTGGGTTGCACAGCATTGAGATGGATAAAGAAATCGCCTTCCCGGTGCCATACCCCTTGGGCCGACGCCACGTTGCTGCCGGCACCCAGGGCCACCGCTTTCTCACTCTGCGCCAGACGCTCGGCCGGCGGCGCCACGTATTCACCGATCAGCACTCCCAGAACCACGACCACCAGGGCTGGCTTCATGGCCGACCAGACGATGCGTTTCAGGGAAACACCGGCGGCCCGGATGACCGTCAGTTCAGACGAACTGGCCATGGAGCCAAGCCCCACCAGACAGCCCATGAAGGCGCCCAGGGGCAGGTAATCGTAGATGCGCCGAGGCAATGTCAGAGCCACGTACCAGAGTGCTTCCAGGGTCTGGTAGTTGTTGCGGGTGTCTTCCAGCTCGCCGATGAACCCGAAAATCAGGTCCAGCGACAGCACCACCACCATGACCAGAAACATGGCACCGCCAACGGTGCGCATGACATAACCATCAATCCTACGCATGGCTACGCGCCTCCTTCAGGGCTCGGCGTTTATGCAGCCACGCCGGTCCAAATTGTAGCCAGAGCCCAAACGCCAGGAACAGGGCGTGCACCCAAAGCATCCCGATCCACTCTGGCACCTTGCCATCGGCGAGGGCATCTCGGGCTACGATCAGAAGGCCCAGATAGGTGATATACACCAGCATCGCCGGCAGCAGGTGAAAGAACCGGCCCTGGCGCGGATTAACCCGGCTCAGGCGAACCGCCAGCAGGGTCACTATGGGTACAATCAGCGGCAACGAGAAGCGCCAGTGCAGGAGCGCACGATCCTCGAGGTTGTCCGACTTCATCAGGGCCAGAGTACTGAGCCCTTCTTCCAGTTCCCGGGTGCCTTTTTCGCCGCTTTCGATTTTCAGACCGTAGGCCTCAAACCCTGTGATGTTGTAATCCAGGCGGCCGGGCTCGCCATTAAAGCGGCCGCCTTCTTCCAGGATCAGGAACCGGCTGCCGGTCTCGCGATCAATCAACTGGGATCCGGAGTTGGCCGTAAAAATGGTAACGCCCTCCCCGTCTTTGCCGTACTCCGCAATAAACACTCCGCGCAGCTCCCGCTTATCGTCGCTGAGCCCTTCGGTGTAGGTCACTCGGTTGCCGGCACTGAAATCCTGAAAGCGACCGGGCGCCAGCATTTCGAATTCAGTGGCCTGGCGCTGTTCGTTGAATATCTGCTCCACCTGTTTCATACCCCAGGGCGAGACATACAGACTCATGGCGCCGACCACGACCATCACCGGGAGGCTGCCCAGCAGAGTTTTGGTCAGCAGTTGCCGGTCGCTCACGCCACAGGCGAACAGCACCGTCATTTCACTTTCGAGGTACATGCGCCCGTACGCCAGCAGAATGCCAATGAACAGGCCCAGCGGCAGGATCAGTTCGAGGAAGCCGGGGAATCGGAACGCCATGATCGAGAACAGGACATCGGCAGCAATCTCGCCCTCTGCGGCGCTGCCCAGGTACTTCAGGAACCGGCCGCTCATAAACACCAGCAACAGAATGCCGGAGACAGCCACCATACTGATCATCACCTGGCGAATTAGATAACGGAAAATAATGGTCAAAAGGATCTCTCTGCCGGTGCCGGTAAATCATGGAGGAAACAGGTAACTGCGCGTATTCTATGTAACCTTCGGGCCGAATGACAGAGCCGGGACAATACAGACGGCCCTGGCGCGTGGCTCTCGCGCAACTGTCGCGTAAGTAGCCCCGCGGCTTGATAAATCCCGGGCCGGCCCCAATGCTAGACTAGATCGGAAATCACTCCCGCCGCCGGCGGACAGTTCTTCAGAACAATCTACAGGAGTTGCCATGAATTTCAGCCTGAGCAGTAAAGCCATTGCCAGCACCAAAGCCGACAGTCTTGTTATTGGCCTGCCCGAGAAAGGCACCTGGCCAGCATCCACGACTCAGGCAGATGAGGCGCTGGACGGGTTGATCAAGACACTCCAGAAGAACGGCGACATCAGTGGCAAAAACGCCACCACCCGTACCGTGCCACTGAGCAACCAGCCCTGGAGCCGAGTTGTGGTTGTTGGCACTGGTAATGACAGTGATCGCACCCAGGCGACCTACCGCAAGGCCCTGATCGCGATGGTCGGAGCCCTCAAAGACGGCCCGTCCAAATCCGCCCTGATCACACTGGCCGACACCGCCGTTACCGGCACCGACGCGGTCAGCTCGGAAGAGGCTCGCCTCAACCTGATCGGTCGAACTCTGGAAGAGCAGCTTTACACTTTCAACGACTACAAGAGCGACAAGCCGGCCGCGCGCAAGCTCAACAAGCTTGTGGTCACCGCCTCCGGCAGCGGCAAGGGTTTGAAAGACGCCTTCAATCTGGGTCTGGCGACCGGTCGCGGCATGAACTTTACCCGCGACCTGGGCAACACCCCGCCCAACATCTGTCACCCCGAGTGGCTCGCCCAGCAGGCGAAGCGGATGGCGAAAGAGAACGACTGCATCAAGACCGAAGTGCTCGACGAAAAGCAGATGGAAAAGATGGGCATGAACACCATCCTCGCCGTCGGTAAGGGCAGCACCCAGCCGCCACGCCTGATCGTAATGGAGTACCGTGGTGGCAACCCGAAGGACAAGCCGTATGTGCTGGTCGGTAAAGGCATCACCTTTGATACCGGTGGCATCAGCCTGAAGCCGGGCGCTGGCATGGACGAGATGAAGTACGACATGGGCGGCTCTGCCAGTGTCTTCGGCACCATGCAGGTCCTGGCGGAAACCCAACCCAAGATCAACGTGGTGGCGGTAATCGCGGCCGCTGAAAACATGCCGGACGGTGGCGCCTGCCGCCCGGGTGACATCGTCACTACCCTGTCGGGCCAGACCGTCGAGATTCTGAACACCGACGCCGAAGGCCGCCTGGTACTGTGCGACGCCCTCACCTACGTCAAGAAATACAACCCGGAAGCAGTGATCGACATGGCCACCCTGACCGGCGCCTGCATCGTTGCCCTGGGCCACCACGCCACTGGCCTGCTGGCCAACAATGATGAGCTGGCGAATGAGCTGCTGGCCGCCGGCGAACGCTCCGACGACCGCGCTTGGCGCCTGCCGCTGTGGGACGATTACCAGAGCCAGCTGGACAGCAACTTCGCCGACATGCAGAACATCGGTGATCGCTCCGCCGGCACCATCACCGCGGCGTGCTTCCTGTCCCGCTTCGCCAAGGAATACCGCTGGGCGCACCTAGATATCGCCGGTACCGCCTGGCATTCAGGCAAGGCCAAAGGCGCCTCCGGCCGCCCGGTTCCCCTGCTGGTTAACTACCTGATGTCTCATGCCGGTAAATAATACCGACGGACACCCGGAGCCGGGCAGCACCGCTGCCCGGGCCTCCGGACAGAGCGACGCCAATCAACGCTACTGGTTCCACATCCTGGCCCAGAACACGCCTGCTGCCCGCAACCTGCACGCCGCCAAACTGGTGGACAAGGCCTGGCAGCAAGGCGATCGCGTCTGTGTGGTCTGCGATACCATGCAGCACGCTCAGGAACTGGACGACCTGCTCTGGAACTTCAGTCCGGATGCGTTCATCCCGCACAGCTTAGTGCCCGATTCCGCCACCACCTGTTCCGAGCCCGTTGGCATTCTCCTGCGCCCACCCGTGGCCGAGGACTGGGACACCGTGATCATCTTGTCGGCTAACCTGCCGGCCGACGCCGACCGCTTCAAACGGCTTGCCCTGGTTGCCCATAACGACCCCGCGGTTCTGAACCAGGCACGATCACACTTCAAGCAGCTGCGGGCTCTCGGTATCGAACCGAAAGTCCACGATCAACGAAAGCGCTGAGGTTCGCTGCAAACAAGGCGAGCATGTATAATCGTGCGTCCTGAATTTTCCCTTGCGAACTAACCAACGGTCACCTGCAGAAACCCATGGAAAAAACCTACCAGCCAGAAAATATCGAGCGCCAGTGGTACGAAAACTGGGAAGCCAAGGGCTATTTCCGCCCCTCCGGTGAAGGCGAGTCCTACAGCATCGCCATTCCGCCACCCAACGTTACCGGCAGCCTGCATATGGGCCACGCGTTCCAGCACACGATCATGGACACGCTCACCCGTTACAAGCGCATGCAGGGCCACAACACGCTTTGGCAGGTAGGCACCGACCACGCCGGCATCGCCACCCAAATGGTGGTGGAACGCAAGCTGGCGGCAGAAGAGGACAAGACCCGCCACGACCTGGGCCGCGACGAGTTCATCAAACGGATCTGGGACTGGAAGGAAGAATCCGGCGGCACCATCACCCGCCAGATGCGTCGTCTGGGCAACTCTGTAGACTGGGACCACGAACGCTTCACCATGGACGACGGCTTCTACAAAGCCGTTCAGGAAGTCTTCATCCGCCTCTACGACGAAGGCCTGGTGTACCGTGGCAAGCGCCTCGTGAACTGGGACCCGAAACTGCACACCGCCATTTCCGACCTGGAAGTGGAGAACAAGGAAGAAAAGGGCTTTTTCTGGCACCTGCGTTACCCGCTGGCTGACGGCGCCAAGACCCAGGACGGCAAAGACTATGTCGTCGTCGCCACCACCCGCCCGGAAACCATGCTGGGCGATACCGCCGTCGCCGTGCACCCGGACGACGAGCGCTATCAACACCTGATCGGCAAGCACGTGTTGCTGCCGCTGGTGAACCGCCGGATTGCTATTATTGCCGACCACCACGCCGATCCGGAAAAAGGCAGCGGCTGCGTCAAGATTACCCCGGCCCATGACTTCAACGACTACGCCGTGGGCAAGCGCAATGAGCTGCCGATGATCAACGTGATGACCCAGGACGCCAACATCCGGGACATTGCCGAAGTGTTCAATTCCGACGGCACCGAGAACACCGACATCGACGGCCAGATGCCAAGCGTCTACACCGGTCTCACTCGCGAAGCAGCCCGCAAAGCCATCATTGCCGACCTGAACGAAGCCGGCCTGCTGGAGCGGGAAGAAGACCACGTGCTGAGCGTGCCCCGGGGTGACCGTTCCGGCCTGATCATTGAGCCGATGCTGACCGACCAATGGTTCGCCGACGCCAAGACCCTGGCCAAGCCGGCCATTGAAGCGGTCGAAGACGGCCGCATCCAGTTCGTGCCCAAGCAGTACGAGAACATGTATTTCTCCTGGATGCGTGACATCCAGGACTGGTGCATTTCCCGCCAGCTCTGGTGGGGCCACCGTATTCCGGCCTGGTACGACGCCGAGGGCAACATCTACGTTGGCCGCAGCGAAGAGGAGGTACGCCAGAAGCACAACCTCGACGGCGATCTGGAACTGTCCCAGGACGCCGACGTACTGGACACCTGGTTCAGCTCCGCCCTGTGGACCTTTGGTACCCTGGGCTGGCCCGAGATTACCGAACGCCTGAAGCAGTTCCACCCGACCGATGTGCTGGTCACCGGCTTCGACATCATTTTCTTCTGGGTCGCCCGGATGATCATGATGACCATGCACTTCATGAAGAACGAAGATGGCACTCCGCAGGTGCCCTTCCACACCGTGTACGTAACCGGTCTGATCCGGGACGAGCACGGCGACA
This sequence comes from Marinobacter alexandrii, assembly GCF_005871205.1. GTDB lineage: Bacteria > Pseudomonadota > Gammaproteobacteria > Pseudomonadales > Oleiphilaceae > Marinobacter > Marinobacter alexandrii. The sequence goes on from NZ_SWKM01000017.1 coordinate 31,637, forward strand.
AGATGTCCAAATCCAAGGGCAACGTGATCGATCCCCTGGACATGATCGACGGCATCGGCCTGAACGACCTGCTGGAGAAGCGCACCGGCAATCTGATGCAGCCGAAACTGGCTGAGAAGATTGGCAAGCGCACGCAGAAAGAATTCCCGGAAGGCATCACCGCCCACGGCACGGACGCCCTGCGCTTCACCCTGGCGGCCATGGCGACCACCGGTCGAGACATCAACTGGGACATGAAGCGCCTCGAGGGCTACCGCAACTTCTGCAACAAGTTGTGGAACGCCGCGCGCTATGTGCTGATGAACACCGAAGGCGAAGACTGCGGCGTGAATGACGAGCCAGTCGAGCTGTCCCTGGCAGACCGCTGGATCATCAGCGAGCTGCAGACCTGTGAGCAGGAGGTGATGCGTCACCTCGACCAGTACCGCTTCGATCTGGCCGCCTACGCGCTGTACGAGTTCATCTGGAACGAATACTGCGATTGGTACCTGGAGTTGTCCAAACCGGTGCTCAGTGACGACAGCGCCAGCGCCGAAGCCAAGCGTGGCACCCGCCGCACCCTGGTCCGGGTACTGGAAGCCGTGCTGCGGGTCGCGCACCCGATCATGCCGTTCATCACTGAGGAAATCTGGCAGCGGATCGCTCCGCTGGCGGGCAAATCCGGTGACAGCATCATGCTGCAGCCCTACCCGCAACCGGACAGCGGCAAGCAGGACAGTGCCATTACCGCCGATATCGAGTGGCTCAAAGGCGTGATCCTGGCCGTGCGCAACATCCGCGGCGAGATGAACATCTCCCCGGCCAAGAAAGTTCCGGTGCTGCTGCGTGGCCAGAGTGGCGACGACAAACGCCGTATGGACGACAACCGACAGTTCCTGGCGTCACTGGCGAAGCTGGAAAGCCTGGACTGGTTTGACGGTGGCAAAGCCCCGATGTCCGCCACCCAGCTGGTGGGCGAGATGGAAGTGCTGGTGCCCATGGCCGGTCTGATCGACAAGGATGCCGAGCTCAAGCGCCTGGACAAGGAACTGGAGCGTCTGCAGAAGGAAATTGGCCGCCTCGAAGGCAAGCTGGGCAATGAGAAGTTCACCGCCAAGGCGCCCGCCGAAGTGGTGGAGAAAGAACAGGACAAGCTCCGGGACGCCCAGAGCAGCCTGTCCCGTCTCAGTGAGCAGCGGGCCGACATCGAGGCCATGTAACCGCATGATTGCCATTCTTGGCGCAGGTGCAATGGGGCGGCTATGGGCCGCCTCATTGCCCGCCGATGAGACCGCCTTCATTGCCCGCCCCGGGCACAGCCCCAGCACACCTCTCAGCTACAACTTTCTCGCCCTGGATGGCACCGAACGCTCGGTTACCCTGCCCTGGCTTGCACCCTCACAGAGTCCCGACCTGCTACTGGTTACCACCAAGGCTGGCGACACCCTGACGGCTCTGGAGGCCATAGCCGACTCTCTGCAACCCACTGTGCCTATTGTCTTGTTCCAGAATGGCCTGGGCAGTCAGCAACAGGTGGCGGAACGCTGGCCGGAGCGACCGATTCTGGCCGCCAGTACCACCGAGGGCGCCAATCGGCCATCGCCCGACCGGGTGGTGCATGCCGGCGCCGGAGCCACCTGGCTGGGTCCGATGACCGCCCCGGCAATTGCGGTCCTGGCCGAGTGCGTTAAAGCGCTGGCCAGCAGCGGCCTTACCGTGCACCCGGAGTCCGATATCCTTGGCCGGTTGTGGCAGAAGTTGGTGGTCAATGCCGGTATCAATCCGTTCACCGCCCTGCTCGACTGTCCCAACGGCGACATTCTTCACGCCGATCTGTTCCTGAACCACATTGATGGCCTGTGCGAGGAAATCGCCCGACTGATGGTGGCGGCATGTCAGCCAGAACAAGCGCCCTCGGCCTTGAGAGAACGCATCGAAATCATTGCCCGCAATACCGCTCGCAATACCTCCTCCATGCGCAGCGATGTGCAGAACGGACGCACCACCGAGATTGATTACATCAATGGCTTTCTGGTGCGGCTGGGCCGGTCAAAAGGAATTGCCACGCCGGTGAACCAAATGTTGGCGGAGCGGGTACAACAACTGTCACTAAATTAACAGGAGCACGCCCATGGGCAATCGCCTTTCGAAGATCTACACCCGAACCGGAGACGACGGCTCAACCGGCCTGGCCGATGGCAACCGAATTGCCAAGAACGCCCAACGGGTTGATGCCATGGGCACCGCCGACGAGCTGAACTGCCATATTGGCCTGCTGATCGAAACCCTCGACAGTGATGATGAGTTGATCGAAAGCCTGCGCCGGATCCAGCATCACCTGTTTGATCTGGGTGGTGAATTCGCCATTCCGGGCAGCGTCGTGATTGGCGAGGATCATATCAACTGGCTGGAACAGAGCCTGGACACCTACAACGAGGGCCTGCCGCCGCTGAAGAACTTCGTGCTGCCCGGTGGCTCGCCCGCGGCCGCCCAGTGCCACCTGGCCCGAGCCGTGTGCCGCCGGGCAGAGCGCATCGTGGTTGCCCTGGGGCACGAGGATTCGATTAACACCGCATCACGGCAGTACCTGAACCGGCTCTCGGACTTGCTGTTCGTTGTCGCCCGGGTACTGGCGAGACGGGAAAACGGGGAAGAGATTTTGTGGGAACAAAAAAAATCCGGCCTTTAAGGTCGGATTTTTTATTGAGGCAGCTTATACCCTGAACGCTTCCACTAAACGCTGCAGCGACGCGGTTAATTCCGACATCTCCCGGGATGAGCCCAGGGTTTCCTCGGCGTTGGCCGCCGTTGTCTTGCCCAAGTCACCGATCTGTTCAACGCTGGTGTTCACGTCCTTGGCGACCGCTGACTGCTCTTCCGCCGCCTGGGCGATCTGATGACTCATGTCCACGATGGTTGAAATGCCCTGAGCAATGCGATCAAGCGCTTCGGTGACCTCACCAGACTTAGTCACCGTTTTCTCAGTCACGTCCCGGCTGTTGGTCATCGCCGACACTGCGTCCTTCACGCCGCTCTGCAGCCGCGAGATCATGCCCTCGATTTCTTCCGTGGACTTGTGAGTCCTCTGGGACAGTGAGCGCACTTCGTCGGCAACCACAGCGAAACCACGCCCCTGCTCGCCCGCACGAGCCGCCTCGATCGCGGCATTCAGCGCCAGCAGGTTGGTCTGCTCGGCAATGGCCTTGATCTCTACCAGTACCTGGCTGATGTTATCGCTGTCGTGGCTAACCCGGTTAATCACGTCAACGGCCCCGGAAATCTCCGTCGCCAGCCGGTTGATGGTTTCGACGGTGTCGGCCACTACCTTGCGCCCGGTCTCGGTATCGCTTTCGGCAGTACCGGCGCTGTCGGCCACCCGATGGGCGCTTTCGGTCACTTCGTTGACCGCACTTACCATCTGGTTCATGGCCTCATTGATCTGGCCACTCTCCTCCATCTGGCGGGCCACCGCCTCGCTGTTGGCGGCTGCCGTATCCTTCACCCGCGTTGCTTGCTGGTCAACGTCGCCGGTAGTGCGGCTGACTGAGCGGATCAGTTCTGCGATGCGGTCGGTCATGCTGTTGAATTCGTCAGTCAGCTCACCCAGCTCATCCTGGTTCCGCAGCTGGATGTGGGTGGTCATATCGCCCGCCGCCACATTCCGGGCCGCCTCGGTAAAGCGGTTGATCGCATTGCGCACCGACATGAAGAAACCCACGTACAGATACACCACCACCAACAGGATCGCGATCAAGGCAACCACAATCAGCCGACGCTGATTCACTTCCTGCTCCAGACGTGAGGACAAGTTGGCCTCAACCACGTCAAAGATGGCCAGGGTCAGCTCGTCATAGCTATCAAGCTGATCACGAATCTGGCTGTCGTATTCCTGCCAGGGCATTTCAAGGCGCATGGGCGAAATCACCTTCAGTTCCAGCAGATCGCGCACTACAGCCAGGCTTTCGTTAACCTGTTCGATGCTGTTGCCGGCTTCTTCGGACAACTGGTCAGAGGCCTCGGAGGCCACCGACAACGCCGGTTCAAGCAGTGAAGCGCGGTTGGTCAGGCGATCATAGATACTGTTCAGCACCTCGCTCAGGGCGTACCCGACCTGGCCTTCCACCAGGGCAAAGCTGCCGTAGGAACGGGCCTGGCCGATGACACTGCGGGCTTCCGGCAACGCCTCGCGCACCAGCCCCAGCAGCAACTGATTCTGCCGGGAGGAATCCTGCCCCAGGCCGGAAATCTCGACGGTGGCTGGTAGCAAGGCCACCACTTTCTGGACGAATTCCTGGTAGTACTTGAACTGGGGATCGATGTTGCCCTGGTAATTATCATCGGCGCGCAGGGCTTCCCAGTCCTGCTGGAGAGCCGTCACCTGCTCCGCCCAGGAACCGGATGCGTCAAACGAGCGCTCCTCCTCCAGCAGTGTCTCGAAGATGGCGTCGACCGTGTCGGCCGCTTCCTCAGAGGCAGCAATCAGTTCGTCTTCGTTCTTGAGGATGCCGGGGGCGCGGTAATCTCGATACGCCATGGTAGAAGAGAGTAATTGCTCTGCCTTACGCAGCTGCTCAAGGCCTTCGACACCGCGGGTCATGGTCTGCACGGATTGATTCAGTTGCGACATGACCAGCCAGGACAGCCCACCGATGGGTAACAGGAAAAGAATGCTGATCAGGCTGAATTTATACACCATGGGCAGCCGATTCATCAGTGCTATGGCGGGATAAATTAGTTGGTTCATGGTCGCTCTTCTTATTGGCTATTCAACAAATGAACGTTGGTTCTTATTTATTATTATCGTCTAAGGCGCTAGAACCTTGAGCATTATTTGTTGTTTTAAAATGTTATGTCATTGACCCGGCTGCCGTTAGGCAATGCCAAAAATCACCAGCAACGCCAGCGCACAGATCCAGACCAACATGCTTCGGTTCAGCAAATCCCGGATCGCACTCAGACTTCGGGCCCCGAAATCAGCCCACTCCTCCGGGTGCATCTGCGAGAAACGATTTGGATCCAACGCATACCCGGTTAACGACCCGTTGGCGGAAACCATGAGGGTGTCTGCAACATTTTTATGAATTCGCCCCGCCCCATCGGGCGATTCCCTAAGCCATCCAGCCAGATCCCCGGCGATCCCGAACGTCACCGACAACAGCCGTACCGGAATCCAGGCCAGTATCTCCGCGTATCGCTCAAACCGGGGCCGTGCCGCCGCCCGGGGCCACTGTTCGGCCAGCGCAACCATGCCCCGGGCCAGAACCGCCACGCCAACACCACCGACCACGTACCAGAAAGCGACCAGGAAAAAGCGCTGAAATACAGTCACCATGAATACCCGCGCAACCGACAGGTGCAGGGCATCTGGTGACAAAGCCGCGCCCCGCTCGTCCGCGGGCAGGCGATCCTCAACGTTGCGCCAAGCCGCCTGCATATCGCCCCGGCGCCAGGACATGGAGTAAGCGCGAAGTACTGCGTCCCATCCCGGCGCCCCCATCAGCAACACCAGAATCAGAATTTCCAGGGGATAGCCGGCTATTTGCCAGCCAACGACATCCAGCGCGTAGATTCCCAGCCCCGCCACCAGCGCCGGCAGGACAACCAGCGTCAGGCCGCCAACGACGCCGTTCTCGTGCCCGGCTTTCACCGTGTCGGCGCGATGGAACCAGTGCCGCCAGAGCTTGTCACCGGAGACTCGGTTGGCGGTGTCGAGCTGGCGTCGAATCACATAGGCAAGCAGAAAAACAATCAAAACCATGAAGCGTCACTCCCCGACGACTGCAGCGTTGGCCAGTACGGCACGGAAATGAGACCAGTCAAAGAACGGCCCCGGATCGGTCTTACGGCCTGGAGCGATATCGCAATGCCCGGTCATCCGGTCCGGCGTAATCCTGGGCCAGGCAGCCATGATCAAATGGGTCAAGTCGGCCAACTGACGATACTGATCTTCGGTGTAGGGCACGTCATCAGTGCCCTCAAGCTCAATTCCAATGGAGAAATCATTGCACTCCTCCTCGCCCTGAAAACTGGAGCGACCAGCATGCCAGGCGCGATCAAGCAGGCTGACAAACTGCACCACCGAGCCATCCCGGCGAATCAGGGCATGAGCCGATACCTGCATGCCGGCAATGGTCTCAAAATAGGGATGGGCCGTGTGGTCCAGCCGGTTGCAGAAGAAGTCCTCAATCTCTGGTCCGCCAAACTGACCCGGTGGCAGACTGATGTTATGCACGACGAGCAGAGAGACCGAGGCTTCATCCGGGCGCGGGCCAAAATTGGGAGAGGGGCACCAGCGGGCCTCGGGCAGCCTCCCGGTCTCGCGGAGTGTGGTGATGGTTTGGTCGGAAACGACCTGTCGGGCTGGTTCGGCGTCTGAGTTCGGCAAGGTAAATCCAAAAGTATCAGGGCATTACAGAATGCCCTGATTGAAGCACAAAGACGCCTGCTTGGCTACGACTGGCAGGAGGACCTCAATCCTTGCGGCTGCTGCGCAGGTTATCGATGATGGATTCCAGGGCCCGGTCAAAAATCAGGCCGTCATCCAGCAGGGTGATTTCGCTGGCAGCCATGGCGGCAGCCAGGTTCTCGCGGTGATACTCCGCCACCTTGGCGCCACTGCGATTGACGAAAATATACTTGCCGGTGGCCTTGATGAACGCCGCCAGCTTGCAGCGCACTTTCGTGTCGTCTCGGGACAGTTCGATCCACGAGCCGACTCTCAGGCCATCCGCACGCTTAAGCCATTCCTCGGCCAGGCCCGGTTTAGGCTCGACCACGTCTGGCACGACAGATGCACTATCGACCTCAGCCTCCGGACTGCGCACTGCCTGCGGCAGAGGCTCAGGTTCCGCAACCGGTTCAGAGTCTACCGGCGCCAACCCCTCCGCGCGGGGACGGGAAGGTGCCGTCACCAATTGCTGGAACACGTCCACGTGCACCAGTTCCAGATCACGAATCGCCGAATCAGTGGCAAATGGATCCCAGGAAATTTCCTGCAGCGCCTGGCGCAAGTCATCGACGATGACGGGAATCGCTCGCAACAGGTCGCCGCGAGTGGTCTCGGTAACCGGATGCGGCGCGACACTCCAAACCAGGCGCTCGGTCAGTTCCCGGGCCTCGGTCCAGCGCTCACTATCCAACCCCTCACGAAGCACCACCCACTGCAGATATTTTTTCCAGGCATCCTGCAACAGCTCACTGACGGGCGCCGGCACCTCCCGATCGATGAGCAAGTCATCCATCAAATCGTGGACGGCGTCAGCGGCTTGCTCCTGCTTCGCGCGCCCCTCTTCGGCATCCCGCAGCCGTTGTTCAACCAACTCCCGACGACGACGGTCCAGATCCATGAAATGGCTGAAGTCTTCCAGCAACTCCTCGAACAAACCAACGTTGTCGGTGAAGTCGTTCAGGATCCGATCGACCACCGATTCAATCTTGTCCCGCAGCGGATCGCGCTGCCCGGACCGTTTCTCGGCCCAGCCAATGGCTGACATCGCGAGCTCGTTCAGCAGCTTGCGAACCGGGTGACCGCCGCGATTAAAGAAGTTCCGGTCACTCAGGGCAACCTTCAACACGGGAATCTGCAGCCGGCCGATCAGGGACTTCATTACCGGATGAAGCTGGCGATCTTCCAGAATAAAATCAAACAGCATGGACACCAGATTGATAACATCATTGTCGATCTGTCCCACTTCGTAGGATTTACCGTTACTGGCAGTCAGCACTGGCACCAACTGATCGTTCAATGCGACGACCCGACCCTCGCCCCACTGGCCACAGGTAGCCTGGACCTCGCTCAACCGGGCCATCAGGCCATTGGTGTCCAGGTGCCCTTCACTGGAGCCCACAGCGTGATTCGCCCAGGAACCGCCACCCTGGTGCAGCAGTGCGCTCAGTTCCGAGAAGGTGGCCTGGGGTGCAAACTGTTCACTGTAACTGCCCATATCGACCTGAGGCGCATTACCGCGGCTCGGCGGTGATACAACATTTGAATGCCCGCGACCTGACATTCCGCCGTGCGGAGCCGCGCCGGCCTCAGTCCCGCCAGTCGGCGCCGTGCTCTGACTCGGTCGCGACTGTCCCACGGGTGGCCGTTTCAGATCCGGCAACACCCCTTCCGCCACCAGGGTGCGATTGGCTTCCTGATAAAAGTCACCCAGAGTATCGGCCAGCAGACGATCAAACATCTTCAACACCACCAGCTTGGCCCGAATATCAATGTCCAGGTCGGCACAAGCCTCGGCCACGCCGCCACAAATCACCTCCGGGCTCAATGGCATCTGGTTGTCTGCCAGATCCACCTTGGGGACCAGGTGGCTGACACGCACCGACAACAGGCGAATCTGGTCGGTATAGCGGTTGCGTAATTTGTTGATCAGGTTGTCGACGGCAACCTGCTGTTCGAGCTGGGAATGGTCCAACAGACTGAGGGAATCCTGATCCACCTCACCGAGCGAGCCTGAGGATTGGCGCGGTTTGAACTTACCAATATCGTTGAAGGCCTGACTGACATACTGCAACACGGATACGACCATTGCCTTGCGCTGGAGCCGAAGTTCGCGCATGGCGTCAAAGTAGGCAGCCTGATCAACGTTGGTGGCGGCGCGATCGGCGAGTTCGAACAGGGCGTCGTCCGCCCGATCGAAGAAATTCGCCAGCACTTTCTGCAGCGACTGACCGGATGCGTCACGTAATCGAACCAGCGACTGCGGCAACGAGAATCGCTGCAGCGGCCTTTGGCCAGCCAAACTGACAACCTTGTTATCCTGCGCCATTACTATGCTCCGGGTCTGATCGCGCGAATGCGTAACGTGTACTGTCACTTCATCATACGAGCTGCCCACGTCAGCTTGTGTCAGAATTTGTCACCTTTTGTTTAGATCAGACGCTGTTCACAGTTTAGCAGTTAGACACCACCGGATTGGCGAATGCCGTTCAGGCCTATAGAATCCATCTCCATATCCATGTTTCACCCCGACTCCAACGGACCCGACGCCATGATTTCTGCTGAACTGTTACGCCAATCCCGAGTTGAAACTGTCGCCCAGAGCCTGCGTGAGGATATCGGCGACGGCGACATCACGGCTCAGCTGATTGCCGCGCATACCCAAAGCTCTGGCCGGGTCATCACCCGAGAGCACGCCACCGTGGCCGGCAGGGATTGGGTTAACGAAGTATTCCGTCAGGTAGATCCGAGCGTGGTTCTGGAGTGGCGGGTGAAAGACGGCGACAAGGTGGTGTCGGACCAGATTCTGTTCCAGATGCGCGGACCGGCCCGCAGCCTGCTGACCGCCGAACGCGCAGCACTGAACTGGTTGCAGACCCTTTCTGGCGTAGCCACCGTTTGCACCAGTTATGCTGACAAGGTCGCGCACACCAATGTGCGCCTTCTGGATACCCGCAAGACTCTGCCTGGCCTGCGCCTGGCTCTGAAATACGCGGTTACCTGCGGCGGCTGTTTCAACCATCGGATTGGTTTGTGGGACGCCTTCCTGATCAAGGAAAACCACATCTCGGCCTGCGGCTCCATCGCCAAGGCGGTGGCGGAGGCGCGGCGCATTGCGCCGGGTCGGCCGGTGGAAGTGGAAACGGAAAACATGGACGAACTGGAACAGGCACTGGCAGCCGGTGCCGATGTGATTATGCTGGATGAATTTTCACTGGCCGACATGCGGACGGCGGTCGCCCTCACCGCCGGTCGGGCACGACTGGAAGCCTCCGGGGGCATCAACGAGCAGACCCTGGTGCCGGTGGCAGAAACCGGGGTGGACTACATTTCGATCGGCGCCCTGACCAAAGACATCAAGGCTATCGATCTTTCTATGCGCCTGGACTGACCGGTTACGCGTCGGGACTGATCAGCCTCTGGACAGAAGCTGATCGATTTCCTCAAGGGCCTGAATCAGGCTCTGACCAGACTCCGGACGACCGCGAAAATGCTCTTCGGCCATGGGAGCCATGCCGGAAACTGCCGGTAAAGGGTGCCTCTCTTCGATGATCACCTTCATCCGTGCCACAAACACAAACTGCAGCCACTGGGTAAATTCCAGGGTATCGATACAGAATGGCTGGGTACTCTGTAACGCCTCGGACGACGGCCTTTCGGCCTCCCACAGGCCCAGCTGTCGCAGCTCCATCTCGATCCGTAGCAGGCTGTCGGCAACCAGCCCTATGTGGTCTTGCGGTTCGGTCATGGCGGGTCTTCTCTAATCAGCCAGTGGCGCCAGTTCCACCTTCTCGCCGTGCAGTACACTGAACAGGTCTTCGTACTGGCGAGTCAGGGTGTGCTTGGGCGCCATGTGAATGAGTGGCTGACGGCTCTGGTGTGACTCTTTCATCTTGACCGAGCTCGACAGGCGTACCGGAAGAACCGGTAGGCCTTCTTCCGTCAACTCACGAACCAGCTGCTTGGGCAGGCTGGCGCGGGGCTGGAACTGGTTGGCAACAATGCCTTCCACCACCAGGTCTTCGTTATGATCTTCCTGCAGATCACGGATCTCGTTCAGGATGTTGTACAGTGCCTGACGCGAGAAATCGTCGCAATCGAACGGAATCAGACAGCGTTGGGCGGCGATCAGCGCCGACCGGGTGTAAAAGTTCAGGGCCGGGGCGGTATCGATGTAGATCGCGTCAAAGCTTTCGCCCAGCTTCTTCAGTGCTTCGCGCAGCTTGTAGATCTTATGCTTGGCCTCAAGCTTTCGCTCCAGGAAATCCAGCTCCGGGCTGGACGGCATCACGAACAGGTTGTCAAAGGGCGAAGCGTGCACGAATTCGTCCGGGCGGCGGTTAAAGACTGTGAACGCTACCGTCTGTTCCAGCATGTCAGCGACGGTATCCCGGAGCTCACTGGCGGGCTTGCCCAGCAGGTAGTGGGTGGAGTTGCCCTGGGGATCCAGATCCACCACCAGCGTCCGCTTGCCACGGGCTGCACTGATCGCAGCCAGATTGCAGGTGATACTGGATTTGCCAACGCCGCCTTTTTGATTGAATACAACCCGTCTCATCTAATCTCTCCCTTGCACGCTTTGTAATTGTGGGCGAACTTCCGTTTACCAACCCATCACGGTCTTCACGAACGGAATGGTCAGCCTGCGCTGAGCCTGAAGCGAATTCTCATCCAGAGTGTCCAGAATTGCCAGCAAATCTCCCAGCCGGCGCGGTGCGCGCCGCATGATAAAGGTAGCAACGTCGTCCCCGATGACCAGGCCGCGCTGTTCGGCCCGGGCCATAAGGATGCGCAGTCGGTCATCATCGCGATAAATGCCGAGCTGGATCAACAGTCCATGGGACAGTCTGGACACCAGATCAGGGAGCTTGAACGGCGCCGCAGTCGGCACCTCAGACAGGCTCACGATGAGTAGCCCACCGCGATCCTGGACCCGATTGTAAAGATGAAAAACCGCCTCTTCCCAAGCCGCCTGACCAGCAATGCGGTCAAGGTCGTCAAGGCAGATGACGTCGGCGCCGTCGAGCCCGGCCAGAGCCTCGGGGCCGAAAGGCTCCAATTCGGCAATGCTGATGCACACAGCCAGGGTACCCCTGTGCTCGGCATCGTGGCAGGCAGCCTGCAGCAGATGGCTTTTGCCGGTATCGGAATCGCCGCAGATGACCACCACGGGAATTCCCCGGGGCTGGCTGCATACCGCCTTCAAACGTGAGGCGGCATCGGCGTTGCGATCGCCGTGGAAGTTACCGAAGCGGGCATCGTCCCGGAGTTTGATACCTAAGGGTAGCTGCGAAGCACTCACGAGCGCCTGGCCCTCCAGGCCCGCAGGCCCCACACCAGCAGGTAGTGTCCGCCGCTGAAGATGGCCGAAATGGCCACCATCAGTATGCCCACGTCCATGACCCACGGCTGCATCGGCAGCCCCGCCAACAGGACTATGATCGCCAGCACCACCAGAATCTGGATGAAGGTATTCAGTTTGCCCGGAAGACTGGGCTCCATATCAAAGCGTCCGATACCGTAGTGATAAGCCAGGGCTCCGCCAACAATAAGCAGATCGCGACCAAGCACCAGAATGAATAACCAGACCGGCAACACCTCGGTCAGCGTGAGCATAAGATAAGCGGTCAGCAACAGGGCCTTGTCCGCCAGTGGGTCGGCCACCGCGCCAAACCTTGAGCGCCAGTTGAAGTGCCGTGCCAAGAAGCCGTCAAAGGCATCGGTAGCGGCCGCCACAACAAATATCAGTAGCGCGAGCCGATAATTTTCGGTCAACAGGCCGCTGGCAAAGGGAGCAATCAGCAGGATGCGCAAAAACGTCAGGGCATTGGGAATCCAGCGCCAGCGTTCCAAACTCACAAGGCTCCCTCCGGTAACGCCTTACTCTTCAACACCCTTTCCAACACCTTCTCGACTACCATTAGTGATAGCGGGCGTTGACTGCCACCGATAATACAGCACCTGATACAGGGATTCGAACGCTTGTTCGGCCTCCTGTTTATCCACCGGCATGGGCTGGTAGGTAAACATCGACTGACCGGCCTCCTCACTGCCACCTTCAGGCTGATTACTGGCTTCGCCGCCCTGCTCCGCCTGGGCGGCCACAGCTTGACCCGAACCTGACTCGGCTGTCGGTTCTGGTGCTGCCGTCGCCGGCTCAGTAGAGGCTGTGGCCAGTTCGCTCGACCCGGATTCCAGCGGCACGAAACGGGGGTCCAGTGCAATGTATTCCTTGAGCTGATCCAGTTCGCCCGAGAAAGCAACACGAAGCGTCAGCTGATCGCCCTTGACCCGTGAGGCACCGGCACTGAGTACCGGGGTCAGACCTTCGAGTACCTTGGTGATCTTGCCATAGTCCGCAAGAGAGGAAGCGCCCTTCAGCACAATATCCACTTGGGGCGATTCCGCCACCTTACCCGCGGCCACGGCATAGCGATCCGCGTAACGCTCGGCCCAGCGATTGATGACGGTTTGCGCCAGGGCCTCGGGGGTGTCAGCAGTGACCGACTCTTCGCCAGCGTCCATGGCCATGCCATCAAAAACCCAGCCCGCGCGCCACTGGCCGCCACTGCGATTCACCCGCACCAGCGCCATGACATCCTGATCCAGGTCGTCCGAGACGCTGCGGATGCGATTCACAAACTGGCCCCACAGATCCGACAACAGTTCCCGGTCGCCGCTGAACTTTGCAGGCGGCAGAGCCACCGGAAGCCCGCGTTCCTCGGCGGCCTCGTCAAACGCCTGCTGCCAGATTGCGGAAACCTGGCGGCTGGTACCGGTGCCGGACGCCTGTTCGGTAATCAGTGTTCGCGTCCCGCGGTCTTCCACAGCAACCCAGGCCAGCGTCAGGGGGCGATTAGCGCCCCACACCGGCGCGTTGATTGACGCCAGGGCCCGGTTAACGCCTACGGCGCCAAAAGCCATACGCAGCCGGTTTTCGCCGGTTTCACCACGCAGGTATTGGTAGGAAAGGAGCAACGACTCCGCGTCGGCAAGCAGCGCCTCAACACCTCCCTGCTCCAACACCTCCCGGGTGCCGGACACTCGCACAAAGACCCGCGCCAGGCCATCGGCGTAGCCCACCGCCAGCTCGCTTGGGGAGGAGCCTGCCACCGGCACCTCCACGGAATAAAGTCCTGACACAGTCACCGCCGAGGCGGGGGCGCACAGAGACGCAACCATGAGCCCCAACAATGCAAGCCACGCTGCCGGTCCGGACTGGCGTGCCGATTTTCGTCCTGATACTGACATGAAACACCCTGCAGTTCGCATGAATGGCGCATAGGATACACCATGGCCAGAAGTGTGAGTAGCAGCCCTGGGTTTCATAAAAGCAATAATGCCAAAGCCTTGCCCGCTTGCCACTCTGCCCCAGACGCCATAGGGGGAATAACAGGTTGGAGCGCCTCACCTCACCTGTTAAAATCCGCCGCCTTACCCATTGGCCAACGGTGAAAGCACACCATGAGCGAACAGAAGCCCTCCCTGACCTACCGCGATGCCGGCGTTGACATTGACGCAGGCAACGAACTTGTAAACCGCATCAAGCAGACTGCCGCGCGCACCAAGCGTCCGGAGGTGCTAGGCGGCCTGGGCGGGTTTGGCGCCATGGTCTCCATCCCTGCTGGATACAAGGAACCAGTCCTGGTGTCCGGAACCGATGGAGTGGGTACAAAGCTGCGCTTAGCCATGCAACTGGAAAAGCACGACAGCATCGGCATTGATCTGGTGGCCATGTGTGTGAACGACCTGATCGTAGGTGGTGCCGAACCGCTGTTTTTCCTGGACTACTACGCCACCGGCAAACTCAACGTCGACGTAGCGACCCAGGTAGTGGAAGGCATTGGCGAGGGCTGTGAGCAGTCTGGCTGCGCCCTGGTAGGCGGTGAAACCGCAGAAATGCCGGGCATGTACGAAGGCGACGACTACGATTTGGCCGGCTTTTGCGTTGGTATCGCCGAACGCGCTGACATCATCGACGGCAGCCGGGTCCAGAACGGCGACGTACTGCTGGCGCTGGGCTCCTCTGGCCCACACTCCAACGGCTATTCGCTGATTCGCAAGATCATCGACGTCAGCAACGCCGATCTGGACCAGCCCATGGGCGACACCACCCTGGCCAACGCCCTGATGGCACCGACCCGAATTTACGTAAAAAACCTGCTGCAGCTGATCCGTCAGGTGGATGTCCGCGCCATGTCTCACATCACCGGCGGCGGCCTGCCAGAGAATATTCCCCGGGTACTGCCAAACGGTAGCGTGGCGGCAATCGATACCGCCAGCTGGACCCTGCCCCCGGTATTTCAGTGGCTCAAGGAAGCCGGTGGTGTTGCTGACGAAGAAATGTACCGCACCTTCAACTGCGGCATTGGCATGATCGTCTGCGTTCCGGCCGATCAGAAAGACTTAACCCTGGACACCCTGAAAGCGCTGGGCGAAAACGCCTGGCAGGTCGGCGTGGTTGAAAGCACAAGCGACCTTGATGAAGAACCGACTGTGCGCTATGCACCGGGAATGTTGTCGGCATGAATGCAGATCAGCCCCCACTGCCCACCATCCTCGTGCTGGCTTCCGGCAGCGGCACCAATCTGCAGGCGCTGATTGAGGCCAGCCGGGAGCGGGATTTCCCGGGCCAGATCGGTGCGGTTGGCTGCAACCGGCCCAACGCTTTTGCACTGGAGCGCGCAGCCCAGGCCCACATCGAAACCTTCGTGGTGGACCACACCAAATACGACTCCCGGGAGGAGTTTGATGGTGCCCTGATGCAGGAGATTCGGCGCCACAACCCGGATCTGGTGGTGCTGGCCGGCTTTATGCGGATCCTGACCACGGACTTCGTGCGCGCCTTCCGCGGCAAGCTGCTCAACATCCACCCGTCTCTGCTGCCGAAATATACCGGACTGAACACCCACCAGAGAGCCCTGGATGCCGGCGACGCCCTGCACGGCGTGTCGGTGCACTTCGTCACCGAAGAGCTGGATGGCGGCCCTGTCATCGCCCAGGCAGAGGTTGCCGTGGCACCGGATGACACGGCCGAGAGTCTGGCGGAAAAAGTTCAGGAAAAGGAACACATCCTTTACCCGATCGTTGTGCGCTGGTTCTGCGAGGGTCGCATTCAGTTGGGCAGCGATTACGTCACCTTCGACGGTGAACTACTGAAAAAACCGATGCGGTTGCCTGATAACTGAGTCGCACCCTGAACGGATTGTCATCTTGCACTATCGAGTAACCCGCTAAACTGTCGCCATAAAAGACAGCTTTTTCAGGGTTACCCGATATGCATTTGAATCGAACAACCACAAATTCTTCTATCAGCCGAACGGCCATCCTGCTGATCATTGGACTGCTCACGGCTCCCGCCCTGGCCAGCCAGCCTTCTACCGACACCCAGCTTACGGTTGACACCCAGCAACCCGGCGCCGAACTTGCCCCCTACGAAGTTACCTACACCGCGTCCATGGACAAGGGCGTCACCCTGAACGGCACTGCGAAGCGGATACTGACAAAACAAAATGGAAACGTCTGGCTGTACCGTACCGATGTGGATTCATTCATCGCCAACATCGATGAATCCCTGATCCTGAAATGGGAAAATAACCAGGTTATCCCGCTGCGCTACCGTTACCGACTGTCGGGTTTTCTGATCAAGAATCGGAAACAGAGCATTGATTTTGACTGGGATGCCGGAGTCGCCACCGGCGAGGATGAGGGCAAGCCGTTCAAACTGGAGCTTCGCGAGGGCGCACTGGATCCGCTCGGGTTTCAACTGCAACTGAGCCAGGACATCAAATCCGGCAAGCGCGACATAACCTATCAGGTGATTGATGGCGACGATTACGATGAGGACCGATTCGCCGTGCTCGATCAGGAACCCATGAAAACCAACAGGGGCTCCATCACCACTTTGAAGGCCGAGAAAGTGCGGGATGAAGGCTCCAAGCGCGAAACCCTGATGTGGTTCGCGCCGGAAGAAGACTTCCTGCTGGTGCGACTGCTCCAGACCGAACCCGATGGCAGTCGCTACGAACTCCGGCTCAACCGGTCAGACCTGGGCGGCTAGGCGCTCTTCCCCGCTTCCGCCCAGACGACTTTGACCTCGTCAGCAATGATCCGGAGCCCCTCTGCTACCCGTTCGTCGTCCTGGGAGTAGGTAACCCGCAGGCATTCGTGCCGATGCCGCCAATCGTCCTCGGGCAGGCCCGGGAAGAAATAGTGACCGGACACCACCAGAACACCCCGCGCCTTCAGCCGCTCATACAGTTCCAGGCTGGTGATGGGCAGGTCCGGGAACCAGAGCCACAGGAACATGGCACCTTCCGGCTTGTGGATGTACCAGCGGCAGCTGTCCTCGCCCATGGCGTCACGGAACGCCGCCACGGCTTTCTCCATCTTCGCCTTGTAGAACGGGCATACCACGTCCCGGCTTAGTGACAGCAGGTCGCCAGAGCGAACCAATGGTTCCGCCAGCATGGCACCAAAACTGCCCGTGGCCAGGTTCATAATTGCATTCACCCCCGACAACGCCTTGATGACCGGTTTCGCGGCAATCACGATACCGGTTCGGGCGGCGGGCATGCCCAGCTTGGATAGGCTCAGGCAGAGAATAATCTGCTCATTCCAGGTCGGCTCGGCGTCTACAAACAGCAGGTTTGGGAATGGCGTGCCGTAGGCGCCGTCAACGATCAGCGGCACATCGTGCTCGCGAGCGAGAACTTCCAGTCGCGCCAGTTCGTCGTCGGTGATCACGTTGCCGGTCGGATTAGTCGGCCGGGAAACACATATGGCGCCGGTTTCACCGGTCACTTCCACGGCGTCAAAATCGACCCGGTACTTGAACTCGTGAGCATCGGTGAAGGAAATGTCAGGCTGAACGGCATGGAACAGGCCCGGCTCGATACCGGCATCGGCGTAACCGATGTACTCCGGCGCCAGGGGCAAGAGAATGTGCTTGTGCTGCCCGTTACCATAGTCACCGCCGAACATGTTGAACAACATGAAGAAGGCCGCCTGGCTGCCGTTGGTCAGGGCTATGTTCTCAGGCTCCAGATCCCAGCCATACTCTTGGCGGAGCAGCTCCGCCAGCGCAGCAATGAACTGTTTCTCGCCCTGGGGCGGATCGTAAACCCCGACCAATCGCCGGACGTCGGATTCGCTCTGGCTGATGTTGGCCAGAATTTCCTGCACGCGCTCCTGGATTTCCGGTATGTGCCCGGGGTTGCCGCCCCCCATCATGATCATGTCGTCGCCGGACGCCATGGCGTTGCCTAGGTCGTCCATCAGTGAGGTTATGCCGGCATCGGCGGTGAACTTGCGACCAAATGCAGAGAGCTTCATGGCGTAAAATCCGTTATGCACACCCGGTAAATTTATCGTTCTGTGGCAGCGACAGTCTAGCCGCTCTTTTGGCGAGCGGCTTGCTGTGCCGTTATTCGGTCAGGGAAATTCCAAGATTGCTGACGCCGTCGTTGGCAGCGTCGATGCGGAGGCCTTCGGTAAACTGCTGCGTGGGTGTGCGCTGACGCTTCAGGGCCAGCACCAGATCACGCTGAAAGGCTTTATCTTCTTTCATCAACGGGTGCACCTCCAGCAGGCGCACCAGTCCGTCTTCATCGAGCTCGTCGCCCTCGGACATCTCTATGAAGCTCATCACCGTGCCGGTGGCCATCTGGGAGGCCTCGGTGGCGCGATGCTTGGCCGGGTTCAGACGATTCAGCAGGGCCTGTTCCAGCAGCTGGCAGAAATCGAAGGCCGGGTACACGCCATAGGCGTCGTAGGCTTCCACATCCGGAGACAGGGCTTCAAGCTTGGCCAAGAGCTGGGGAATGGCGGATTCCGCGACATCCTCTTGCAGCATGCCCCAGCCCTGATCCAGCATCTGCCGCATCTTGGCGCCGGTTTTCAGGCCAACGGCATCAGCAAACAGGGCGTAGTTGGGGAATGAGCGCTCGGCGAGCGACAGTAGGAAGGCGCATTCGCGCCATCCCTGCAGCTGGGAAACGGCTTTTAAAAACTGGTTGGCGTTCATGTCCTGGGCAGAGTCACGCCGGTCTGGCCCAGATATTTGCCGCCCCGGTCTTTGTAGCTGGTTTCGCAGACTTCGTCGGATTCGAAGAACAGCATCTGCGCCACACCTTCGTTGGCGTAGATTTTCGCCGGCAGGTTGGTGGTGTTGGAGAACTCCAGAGTCACCTGGCCTTCCCACTCCGGCTCAAGCGGCGTGACATTCACGATGATGCCGCAGCGCGCGTAGGTGGATTTGCCAAGGCAGATAGTGAGCACGCTGCGCGGTATGCGGAAATACTCGACGGTGCGCGCCAGGGCGAAGGAGTTCGGCGGAATGATGCAGACGTCACCGGTGTAGTTCACAAAGCTGTTTTCGTCGAAGTTCTTGGGGTCGACGGTGGCGGAGTGAACGTTGGTGAAGATTTTGAATTCGTTGCTGCAGCGTACGTCGTAACCGTAACTGGAGGTGCCGTAGGAGATAACACGGCCCTTTTCGGATTCACGGACCTGACCGCTTTCGAACGGTTCGATCATGCCCTGCTGCTCGGACATTCTGCGAATCCACTTATCGGATTTGATGCTCATGGGTGACGTCTCGTGTTCACTGGAAAAATTGGGGCGTAGTTTACCCGTTACTCGGCACGCTGTCGAAGGCCTCTAATGTGAGCAGTTCGGGGGCTGCGTGCACAGGATGAGCCGCTCAAAAACCGCGACAAGCACATCCCTGTGTGCTTCTCTCCGGCCGTCCTTGGCCTACGAGATTTTTGAGCGGCTCATCCTGCGCCCGCGATCGAACCTGGAGCAGTTGGCCCGCGGACGTTCCGGGTCAGTGCTCGGTAACGGACACGCTGGAGATAGAACCGGTCAGGTTACGCTCGCGAGTGGAGAGCTCGGCACCTACCCGGCGGGCAATGTCGCGGTAGCGGCGTGCTACTTCAGAATCCGGCTCGGCCACCACCGAGGGCTCGCCGCCGTCGGTTTGTTCGCGGATGGTCATGTGCAGGGGTAGCTGGCCCAGCAGCGTGGTGTCGTACTCGTCGGCGATGCGCTCGCCGCCGCCGTGGCCGAATAAAGGCTCTTCATGGCCGCAGTTGCTGCAGATGTGCACGCTCATATTCTCGACCACACCCAGCACCGGAATGTCGACTTTACGGAACATTTCGATGCCTTTCTTGCCGTCCAGCAGCGCGATGTCTTGGGGCGTGGTGACGATTACCGCACCGGTAACCGGGACTTTTTGCGCGAGGGTGAGCTGGATGTCGCCGGTGCCCGGCGGCATGTCGACGATCAGGTAGTCGAGTTCGTTCCATAGGGTCTGTTGCAGCAGTTGCATGACCGCGCCGCTGACCATCGGGCCACGCCAGACCATGGGGGTTTTGTCGGTAACCACGAAGGCCATGGAGTTGGCCTGAAGGCCGTGGGCTTCCATAGGCACGAAGTATTTGTTTTCGCGGGTGTCCGGGCGTTTGCCTTCGGGCACGCCCAGCATCATACCAATGCTCGGGCCGTAGATGTCGGCGTCGAGGATGCCGACGCGGGCGCCTTCGGCGTGCAGGGCCAGGGCCAGGTTGACGGCGGTGGTGGATTTGCCAACGCCGCCCTTGCCGGACGCCACGGCAACGATGTTTTTCACACCCGGTACCGATGGCAGTTCTTTCTGCACCTTGTAGGAGTGGATCTTCTGGCCGACGTGAACCTCGGCGCTTTCTACGCCATCCACGTTTTCCAGAGCCACCGACACCAGCTGTTTCAACGCGCCAGCAATGCCTTTGGACGGGTACGGCAGCTCGACCATCAGCGTGACCTTGCCGGCCTCATCGGTGCTCAACGCCTTTACGGCATCCAGTTCGTACAGGTCCTTTTGGAGGTACGGATCGCGGTATTCGCGAATCGCCGTTTGCAGGGCCTGCTCTGAAATCTGTGTCATCAGGTTCTCCGGAATAAGCTCATGCTTCATTTTAAGCACGGAATCAGGGGATTCGGGTGAAAAATATCTGCTCGGAAGGTATCATCTGTGCCCGTTTCTGACCACACAACCCCTACTCTGAAGAAAGGTTCGGACACACCATGACGCAAGCGAGTCCAAAGCAACAGCGCGACATTCTGGTCACCAGCGCCCTTCCCTACGCCAACGGCCCCATTCATCTGGGCCACCTGCTGGAATACATTCAGACCGACATCTGGGTGCGCTACCAGAATATGCGGGGCCAGAATTGCTACTACGTTTGCGCCGATGATGCCCACGGCACTGCCATTATGCTCCGCGCCGAGCGCGAAGGCATCACCTCCGAGGAGCTGATTGACCGTATCCGCGATGAGCACCAGCAGGACTTTGCCGGCTTCCATATTCGGTTCGACAACTATTACACCACCCACTCGGAGGAAAACCGTCAGTTCTCCGAGTACATCTACCGTCAGTTGCAGGAAAACGGGCACATTGCCACGCGCAAGATTACCCAGTCTTTCGATCCGGAAAAGAACATGTTCCTGGCTGACCGCTTCATCAAGGGCACCTGCCCGAAGTGCAAGACCGAGGACCAGTACGGCGACAACTGTGAGGCCTGTGGTGCCACCTACACCCCGGCGGAGCTGATCAACCCGCGCTCAGCCGTGTCCGGTGCCACGCCGATTGAGAAAGAGTCCGAGCACTACTTCTTCAAGTTGCCCGACTTCGCAGACTTCCTGGCCAACTGGACCCGCAGTGGCACGCTTCAGCCCCAGGTTGCCAACAAGCTGGCCGAATGGCTGGACGCCGGTCTGCAAGAGTGGGACATCAGCCGTGATGCACCCTACTTCGGCTTTGAGATTCCAGACGCACCGGGCAAGTACTTCTATGTCTGGCTGGACGCTCCGATTGGCTACCTGGCCAGCTTCAAGAATCTGTGTAATCGCGAAGGCATTGATTTCGAGCACTTCTGGAAGGCCGATTCCACCGCCGAGGTGTATCACTTCATCGGTAAGGACATCATCAACTTCCACGCGCTGTTCTGGCCGTCCATGCTGCACGACGCCGGTTTTCGGACGCCAACGGCGGTCTGGGCTCACGGCTTCGTAACTGTGAACGGCAAGAAGATGTCCAAGTCCCGCGGCACCTTCATCATGGCCCGCACCTACCTGGATCATCTGAACCCGGAGTACCTGCGCTACTACTTCGCCGCCAAGCTCACCGGTGGTGTGGATGACATGGACCTGAACCTGGAAGACTTCGCGGCCCGGGTGAACTCGGACCTGGTCGGCAAGGTGGTCAACATTGCCAGCCGCAGCGCCGGCTTCATCACCAAGCGCTTCGACGGACAGTTGGGCCAGGTCACCGAACACGACAAGATCCGCGAGTTCGTGGAGGCCGGCAAGGAGATCGAGGACTTCTTCGAGGCCCGGGAATTCGGCCGTGCCATGCGGCGGATCATGGAACTGGCGGACATCGCCAACCAGTACGTCAACGACGAGCAGCCCTGGGTGATTGCCAAGCAGGAAGGCCAGGACGAGAACCTGCAGGCCATCTGCACCAACGCCATCAACATGTTCCACCTGCTGATGACCTACCTGGCGCCGGTGCTGCCGGAAACCGCCAAGGCTTCCGAAGCCTTCCTGAATGCCAAGCTGGACTGGAATGGCCGGGAGCAGCGGCTGGAGAATCACGGCATCAACAAGTTCAAGCCGCTGATGAACCGGGTGGACATGGCACAGATTGAGAAAATGCTCGACGCTTCCAAGGAAGAGCTGCCGGCTGCAATCGGGAAACCTGCGCCAGAGCCCAAAGCAGATCTGGAGCCGGTGGCAGACGAGATTGAATTTGGCGATTTCGCGAAAGTGGACCTTCGGGTCGCTAAGATTGTCAAAGCAGAACACGTTGAAGGTGCCGATAAGCTGCTGCGCCTGACCCTGGACATTGGTGAGGGTGAGCGCAATGTGTTTGCGGGCATCAAGTCGGCCTACAAACCCGAGGATCTGGAAGGACGGCTAACCGCGATGGTCGCCAACCTTAAGCCACGGAAGATGAAGTTCGGCCTGTCCGAAGGCATGGTGCTGGCCGCAGGGCCAGGTGGTGAGGACATCTTCATCCTCTCGCCTGATTCCGGTGCCACGCCCGGCATGCGGATTATGTAAGTGCTGAACACGCACCGATAACGGCGGAGACACTCCGATGACAGAGTATTTGCTGATTCTGGTCAGCACCATTTTGGTCAACAACTTCGTGCTGGTGCAGTTTCTCGGCCTGTGCCCCTTCATGGGGGTTTCGGGCAAGCTGGAAACCGCCATGGGCATGTCGCTGGCGACCACCTTTGTGCTGACTTTGTCATCGGTGTGCAGTTACCTCGCCTACACCTACCTGCTGGCACCGCTGGACCTGGCGTTCCTGAAAACCATCACCTTCATTCTGGTGATCGCGGTGGTGGTCCAGTTCACTGAAATGGTGGTGCGCAAGACCAGCCCGCTACTTTACCGGGTGCTGGGTATTTTCCTGCCATTGATCACCACGAATTGCGCGGTACTCGGTGTGGCACTGCTTAACCTCAACAAGAACAACAACTTTGTTGAGTCTGTCCTGTACGGCTTCGGCGCTGCCGCCGGCTTCTCCCTGGTACTGGTGCTGTTCGCGGCCATGCGTGAGCGCATTGCGGTGTCTGATGTACCAGTGGCGTTCCGCGGTGCTGCCATTGGTATGGTAACCGCAGGCTTGATGTCACTGGCGTTCCTGGGCTTTACCGGCCTGGTCAGCGTGTAACGGAGACGGGTTGTATGTGGACGGGCATTATCATTGCGGTTCTGGTCCTGCTGGCTCTGGCCATGGTCTTTGGTGGTCTGCTGGGCTTTGCCTCGGAGCGATTCCGGGTTGAGGGTAATCCCCTGGTGGAGCAGATTGATTCGCTACTGCCACAAACCCAGTGCGGCCAGTGCGGCTTTCCCGGCTGCCGTCCGTACGCCGAATCCATTGCCGATGGCGATGCCATCAACAAGTGCCCACCCGGCGGTGAATCCACCATCAAGGCCCTGGCCGACCTGCTCGACGTTGAGCCCCAGCCCCTGGATGCCGAACACGGTGTCGAACAGGCCAAGCGTGTGGCGGTGATTCGGGAAGATGAATGCATCGGATGCACCAAGTGCATCCAGGCCTGCCCCGTTGATGCCATCCTCGGTGCCGCCAAGCACATGCACACGGTCATCGAGAGCGAGTGCACCGGCTGCGACCTGTGCGTCGATCCCTGCCCGGTCGACTGCATTGATATGATCACCATCGAACCCGACATCCGCACCTGGACCTGGACGCCGCCCGCCAGTGGCGTGATTGCCACCGATCGCCAGGGAGCCAGTGCCTGATGACGCAGTTATGGGATTTCAGTGGCGGTATCCATCCGGCCGAAAACAAGCACCAGTCCACTGCCCGGCCAATCCGGGTAGCCGCCCTGCCGGAGCATCTGATACTGCCCCTGCAGCAGCACATCGGTGAGCCCGCCACCGCGCTGGTCAAGGTTGGCGACCGGGTGCTGAAAGGCGAGAAGGTTGCCGATGTCACCAATGGCCTGGGCGTTCCGGTGCATGCACCCACCTCCGGTATTATCGAGAGTATTGCCCAGTTGCCGGTGCCACACCCGTCCGGCATGACCGACTGGTGCATTACCTTGCGCCCCGACGGCGAAGACCAGTGGGTTGAGCTGCAACCATTTGCCGACTACCGCAGCCTGGAACGGGATCAGGTCCTGGATATGATTCGCGACGCCGGCATCGCTGGCCTTGGCGGCGCCGGCTTCCCCACCGACATCAAACTGCGACCGCCCCGGGATCGTAAGGTGGCAACGCTGATCTTGAACGGTGCCGAATGCGAGCCCTACATCACCGCCGATGACATGACCATGCGCGAGCGGGCCGAGGAAGTATTGGCCGGGTTCAAGGTGATGGCGTGGCTGCTGCGACCTGAACGCTGCGTGATTGGCATTGAAGACAACAAGCCGGAGGCCATTGCCGCCCTCAGGGCCGCCACAGAAGGCACCCAGATAGAACTGGCGGTCATTCCGACCAAGTACCCTTCCGGTGGCGAAAAACAGCTGATACAGATCCTCACCGGCATGGAAGTGCCCAGCGGCGGCATTCCCGCGGATATTGGGGTGATGTGCCAGAACATCGGCACAGCGGTGGCGATGTCCCAGCTGATATTTGAAGGCAAGCCGCTGATCTCCCGCACCATTACCATCACCGGTGAAGCGGTGCGCGAGCCCGGTAATTTTGAGGCCCTGATCGGCACGCCGGTGCAGCACCTGCTGGAGCAGGCCAGCCTGCAACCGGACCAGGTGAACCGGCTGGTGATGGGCGGCCCGATGATGGGTTACACCCTGACCACCACCGCCGTGCCCATTGTGAAAACCAGCAATTGTGTCATCGCCGCCACCGCCAGCGAGCTGCCGGCACCACCACCGGAGCAGGCGTGCATCCGGTGCGGCATGTGTGCCGAGGCCTGCCCCATGGAACTGCTGCCACAGCAACTGTTCTGGTACTCCAAGGCCACCGAGTTTGAAAAGGCTGAACACCTTAATCTGTTCGACTGCATCGAATGCGGGGCCTGCTCCTACGTCTGCCCCAGCTCCATTCCGCTGGTCCAGTACTACCGCTATGCCAAGGGTGAAATTCGCGTGCAGCGGGCGGAACAGCTGAAGGCCGATCGTGCTCGCGAGCGTTTTGAAGCGCGTCAGGAGCGCCTGGAGCGGGAGCAGCAGGAAAAAGAACTACGGCGCAAAGAGCGCGCCAAGGCCGCGGCCGAAGCCCAGGCGAAGAAGAAAGCCGAGGCCGAGAAAGCCGCCGCCGAGGGCGAGGCCGTAGACGAGCGATCTGCCAAGTCGGCGTTGGTGCAACAGGCCCTGGCCCGCAAAAAGGCCAAGACCGAGGCTGCCGCTACCGCCAAGGAACTTGCCGCTGCCCCTGCGGAGTCGGCGGTGGAGAAACCCGATCTTGAGGCACTGGAAAAGCAGCTGACCCAGGCCCAGGCAAAACTTGAAACCATGCAGGGCATGCTGGAAGACGCCAAAGCCCAGCAGGCCGACAACGTGGACAAACTCGAACGGGCCGTTGCCAAGAATCACGACCGGGTAGACCGCACGCAAAAAGCGCTGACCGAAGCCCGCGAGCAGCTGGCCCGGAACGCCGAAACCCAAACACCCGACTAACCGATCTCAGGCTCACTATTCATGGCATTTGCGCAACAGTCCTCACCCCATGCCCGCCGTGCCCGGTCGACCTCACAGGTCATGCTCTGGGTAATCCTGGCGGCATTGCCCGGCCTGCTTGCACAGACGCTTTTCTTTGGTTGGGGCAACCTGATCAACGTGGTGTGGTGTATTGCCGTCGCACTGGCCAGTGAAGCGGCGATCCTGAAGCTCCGGAACAAGCCCATCGCGTTCTTCCTGAAAGACAACACCGCGGCGGTGACCGGCCTGTTGCTGGGGCTCTCGCTGCCCCAGTTTGCGCCCTGGTGGGTGTCTGGCATTGCCGTTATCTCGGCCATCGTGATGGCCAAACAGCTTTATGGCGGTTTGGGTTCCAATCCATTTAATCCGGCGATGGTGGGCTACGCGCTGGTACTGATTTCGTTTCCGGTGGCCATGACCACCAACTGGGCCGAACCCGCCCTGCTCTGGCAAGGCGCCCCGAGCTTCACCGACACCCTGCAAGCCATCGCATCGGCCCAGCTGACCGTGGTTGATGGCTGGACCATGGCAACCCCGCTGGATGAATACAAACACAAGATCGGCAGCCTCACTGCCGCTGAGGTAACCAGCCACCCCAGTTTCGGTGACGGCGTTGCCCGGGGCTGGGAATGGGTGAATGCAGCCTTCCTGGCCGGCGGCCTGGTGCTGATTGGCCTGCGGATCATTACCTGGCACATTCCCGTCAGCTTTCTTGCTGGACTCGGGGTCATGAGCCTGGCGTTCGGCAGCAACGCCGACCAGTACGCGCCGCTGTCGCTGCACCTGCTGGCCGGTGGCACCATGCTGGGCGCCTTCTTCATCGCCACCGACCCGGTCTCGGCCGCCACCAGCCACCAGGGCAAGCTGATCTACGGTGCAGGCATTGGCGTTCTGATCTACCTCATCCGCACTTGGGGCAGCTATCCCGATGCCGTGGCCTTCAGCGTGCTGCTGATGAATTTCGCCGTGCCCTTCATCGATCACTACACGCCGCCCCGCACCTATGGCCATCACAAAGCCAGGCGCGGTGCGCCCGGCCGGAATCAGGGGTAAATCATGGCTTCACTGGCACATTCCGTACGCCGCAGCGCCCTAGGTCTTGGGCTGTTTGCCGTGATTACCGGGGGCACCATCGCGGTGACTCAGGCACTTACTTCCGAGCGGATTCAGGAGCAGGCGGCCAAAGCCGAAGCCAAGGCGCTGTTCGAGATCATTCCCGAGAGCGCCCACGACAACGAACTGTTGCGGGATACCATCCCTCTTCCGGCCAGCGACATCCTGGTCACCGACGGCAAGATGACCGCCTGGGTGGCGCGTCAGAACGGCGAACCGGCGGGCCTGATCCTGCCCATCGTTGCGCCGGACGGCTATTCCGGGAACATCCGGTTACTGGTGGGTGTCGACCTGCAGGGAACCGTGCTGGGTGTCCGCGTTACCAGCCACAAGGAAACTCCCGGCCTGGGCGATCGGATTGAGCTAAAGAAATCAGACTGGATCACCAGCTTCAATGGCCGCGCATTGGGCGCACCCCCGCTTCGAGGCTGGACCGTCAAGAAGAATGGTGGCGTGTTTGACCAGTTCACCGGCGCCACCATCACGCCACGAGCCGTGGTTAATGCGGTGAAGGAGGCACTGGTGTATTTCCGGCTGAATCAGGAGGTGATTCGGTCCCGGGCCAACCGAGAGCCCTCGCCCCGAGACAAAGCCCTGACACCGGAAGCCATCGCCGGACAAACGACCACAGCGGAGCATTCCTGACATGGCCAGCAAAACCTCCCGCGAGATCATCCGTGACGGTCTCTGGACCAACAACCCGGCCCTGGTTCAGGTGCTGGGCCTGTGCCCCCTGCTGGCGGTCACCAGCACCGTCGTGAATGCCATTGGCCTGGGCCTGGCAACGCTGATGGTGCTGATGGGCTCAAACCTCGCCGTATCCCTGATCCGCAACTTTGTCGGGGAGTCAGTGCGGCTGCCAGCCTTCGTGATGATCATTGCCTCCTTCGTGACCTGTGCCGAACTGCTGATGCAGGCCTTCACCTACGAGCTGTACCAGATCCTCGGCATCTTCATTCCGCTGATTGTCACCAACTGCGCGATTCTGGGCCGGGCCGATGCCTTTGCCTCGAAAACCAGTCCGGGACCAGCGCTGCTGGATGGCGTCATGATGGGTTTGGGTTTCCTGGCTGTGCTGGTGCTGCTTGGCGGCATGCGCGAGCTGATTGGCCAGGGCACCCTGTTCGTGGACATGAACCTGTTGCTGGGCCCGGTGGCTGCGGACTGGGTCATTCGCCCGTTTGAGAGCTATCCGGATGTCCTGTTCATGGTGCTGCCGCCCGGCGCCTTTGTGGGCCTTGGCTTGCTGATAGCACTCAAGAACGGCATTGACAACCATCTGGAAGCCCGCCGTAAACTCGCTGAACCTACCCCCGCCGCCAGTGGCAGCAAGCGGGTTCGGGTAACCGGCAACGTGTCCTGATTCGCAGGTAAGGTGAAAGTCAGCCCCAATGAACAAGCAGAAACGAATCGAAATATTTACCCGTTTGCGGGATGCAAACCCCAACCCCACCACGGAGCTTAACTACAGCACGCCGTTCGAGCTGCTGATTGCCGTAATCCTGTCGGCTCAGGCTACGGACGTTGGGGTAAACAAGGCCACCGACAAGCTGTACCCGGTTGCCAACACTCCAGAAGCCATCCTGGCCCTGGGCGTGGATGGGTTGAAGGAGTACATCAAGACCATCGGCCTGTTTAACAGTAAGGCCGAAAACGTCATCAAGACCTGCCGCATACTCATCGAAAAACACGGCAGTCAGGTGCCTGAGCGTCGGGAAGACCTCGAAGCCCTCCCCGGTGTCGGCCGGAAGACCGCGAACGTGGTGCTCAATACCGCTTTCGGACACATGGCCATGGCGGTGGACACCCACATCTTCCGGGTCTCCAACCGGACTGGCATTGCCCCGGGCAAGAACGTCCTGGAGGTGGAGCAACGCCTGATGCGGCTGGTGCCAAAGGAGTTTCTGTTGGACGCCCATCACTGGCTGATTCTGCACGGACGCTATACCTGCACAGCCCGAAAGCCCAAATGCGGGGCCTGCAGCATTGAGGATTTGTGCGAGTTCAAGGACAAGCGCGAGTACCTGTAGCAGACCAGATCAGGGCCAATTTTTCCCGCATCAGAACGAAAAAAACCGGCACTCAGTGCCGGTTTTTTACTACTTGCCGTGACGGTTACCGCTGGCCCAGCATCTTTTCTTTCAGGTCCTGCTGGGCAGGCTTATCAGACAGCCAGATGCCAAACAGGGCTTTCTTGAACGCCAGATCACCCATGGTGTCCTTGTGCTTGCCGTTCTTCAGCACCTTCACACCCTCACCAGGCAGGTACACCAGATCAAAGACGTCACCTTCCTTGATCTCTTCCTGGAACACGCCCATGAACTGATCGACGTCGTTCTGGATCGCCGCCATGTCCCCCTCGGTGGAGGCTTTGAAGCCTTCCAGGGTGGCTTCTGTCATCCGCTCACTGGTGATCATGCCGGAGATAATGTGCAGGGTGATGGCCTGGGGTTCGTCGGCATTAATGATGGCCTGGTCATCGTTAATCATTTCTGGCACGTACAGTCCGCCCACGTAAAGATCCATGAACCACTTCGAACGCGTACCCGCGCCGTTGAGTTTCAGCTCAGTGTCCATTGCCGAATAGGTGTCCGGAACATCCACACCTTCCACCGTCAGTGCTGAGGCCGGCGCCGACAGTGCGGCGGCTATAACCAGAGACATAAAACCGGTTGAGAGAGCCTTCTTCATAGTCCTTTCCTTTTGATCGTTATTATTGATGCATTTCATTCGTCAACCGGGGTTCGACACCCTTATCCCCGCCCGGTCAGGGCATTCTAGCAACGACTATGGGCAGCCTTACGGAACCTGGTTCTCATTTGCAACGATACTGAAACGTAAAAACCGGCGGGGTTTCCCCGGCCGGTTTATAGCAGAACGATCAGATAGGGATTACTTGAAAAGCAGGGTTCCGGACAGGCCTTCCTTTTCCAGAATTTCGCGCAGGCGACGTAATGCCTCAACCTGAATCTGCCGGACACGCTCCCGGGTCAAGCCAATTTCCTGCCCGACCTCTTCCAGCGTGCTCACCGGATAGCCCCGCAAGCCAAATCGACGCGACAGGACTTCCTGCTGCTTATCACTAAGCAGATCAATCCACTTCTCGAGGCAGGAGCACATGTTGTTGTCTTGCAGCAGGTCAGCCGGATCCGAGGCACCTTCGTCAGCAACGGTGTCGAGCAGAGATTTTTCTCCGCCGGTACCAATGGGTGTGTCCATGGACGCCACGCGCTCATTGAGTCCGAGCATGCGTTTCACGTCGGCGACCGGCTTATCCACCATGCGCGCAATTTCTTCAGCCGACGGCTCATGATCAAGCTTCTGAGTCAGCTCCCGCGCAGCACGCAGGTACAGATTCAGCTCTTTGACCACGTGAATCGGCAGGCGAATGGTGCGGGTCTGATTCATAATGGCCCGCTCAATGGTCTGTCGGATCCACCAGGTGGCGTAAGTCGAGAAGCGGAACCCACGTTCCGGATCGAACTTCTCCACGGCCCGGATCAGCCCGAGGTTGCCCTCTTCAATGAGATCCAGCAGTGTCAGGCCACGATTAACGTAGCGCCGGGCAATTTTGACCACCAGGCGTAGATTGCTTTCAATCATGCGCTTGCGGCCGGATTCCTCGCCCTTACGTGCCAACCGGGCGAAATATACTTCTTCTTC
Source organism: Marinobacter alexandrii (assembly GCF_005871205.1). Taxonomy (GTDB): domain Bacteria; phylum Pseudomonadota; class Gammaproteobacteria; order Pseudomonadales; family Oleiphilaceae; genus Marinobacter; species Marinobacter alexandrii. The sequence goes on from NZ_SWKM01000017.1 coordinate 62,018, forward strand.
CGGTGTCAGTAGGGGGGAAAAGCCAATTTCGTTGAGGTAAAGCTGAGTGGCGTCCAGCTGTTTCTGGCTGGTGAAATAACGCCCCTGGGTAGGAATTTCTTCGGTATCGGCCCGGTCGTCACCGGCCGGTGCTTTATCGACCTTCTCTTCTGCAAGCAATTGATCTTCGGACTCATCCTCGTCCACGACACGATCAACAATGATATCTTCCTGGTCTGCTGACATTTTTCTTGCCCCGCCTCTCAATAATCCTGGATGTTCGTTCGGTCTTTCTTGTTATTGCGAACGTTCTTTGTACGGCTTCTTTTCTTCTTCAGGACATCTGCTGGTTGGCCGGTCACAACTGTGACCGTTTTTGTTGTTTTCTAATAGTCTGTCTGTCAGTACCGGTGGATCAGGAGGGACAGCATCCGGGCCGTCTGCTCATTAACGTCTTGGCAGGTAGTGGGAGGGATCAACCGGATTGCCATTCTTGCGGATTTCAAAATGCAACATGGGTCGTTCAGTGCCACTGCTACCAAGTTCTGCGATCACTTGACCGGCTTTAACGTCCTCCCCTTCCTGCACCAGAATCTTCCGGTTGTGTGCGTAAGCGCTCAAATAGTGCTCATTATGATTCACGATAATCAGGTTACCGTAACCAAGCAACCCGTTGCCTGCATAGACAACATTTCCATGCGCTGCTGCCCTAACAGCATCTCCGGCTTTTCCGGCAATATCAATACCTTTATTGACTTTTCCGGATGATGAATATCCAGCAATTACGGTGCCAACGTGAGGCCAGCGCCAATCTACCCGGGCCACGGTCTGGCTCTGCGACGACAACGGGGCCCCTTTCTTCGGGGCGCGGGTAACCGTCGGCTTGGGCGCTGGCTGAGCCGACGTGGTTGCCCGCGGCTTACGCGATGACGCCCTGGATTTACTGGCCGCTACCTTATTCTGACTGCTGGATGTTACGGTTCCGCGTATGTCGAGCCGGAGCACCTGGCCCGCTTTCAGGTTCCAGGGCGGTGTCAGTCCATTGGCGTCGCCCAATTCGCGATAGTCACGACCATAACGCCAGGCAATGCCATAGAGAGTTTCACCCGGTTGCACCACATGCCGGCCCCAATACACCGGCGGGTTGTAGATATCGTCACGGTAGAGTGCAGGGGTGTTACAACCGGCGAGGAACGCCACAAACAGGAGCATGGCCGCCAACGCGGACCGTTTACTGAGATGTTTTGGAGCACAACAGGAAGCCTGGGTACCGGAAGGGAACCGCGGGGAAGCCGGCAAGGCGGCATTGATTAACCCACGAAAAAATCTCACAAGAATAAAAACGACCCAGTTATAAATAATCTGTATAACGCATACTGCATGCCAAACAACTTTCTAAAGTTTTATGAGTAACTTGCTAATATATTGCACAATTTGACTTGGAATCCAAGTTACTGACTGACCACGTCTGTTACCGGGAGGAACAGTCAAAATGCGCATTCGGTAACACTTTGGAAATTTTTCAGAGCAAAACGCACGCTAACCGTTACGTTGATGGCGTGCCCCGAGTAACTCGACGGCCAGCACCAACAAAAAGCCCGCCAGCGCCACCAGCACTGCGAAAGCAACCTGGGGATCCTGTCCGGTTAAATCCGCGAAAGTGAACGGGCTGACACTCGCTTCGTTCAGCGGTACCTGTTCACCATTGCTGTTGAAGCGCCAGCTAAGGGTCTGTTTCCAGGGCCAAACCTTGTTCAACGCCCCAATCATAAAGCCCGTAAGAATGGCGAGGACAACATCGTGAAAATGATGAAACGCCCAGGTAATCACTCGCGCAATGGACAGTAAGCCCAACACACACCCCGCCAGGAACAGCGCCAGCAGTGTGACATTGGCTGACTGGATGGCATCCAGAACCGGCGCGTACATGCCGATGATAACCAAAATGAAACTGCCGGAGATGCCCGGCAGAATCATCGCACAGATGGCCAGTGCGCCTGCCAGGAAGAAGGTCAGGGGTGACGTTGCCGGCTGCCCCGCGGATAAGGTGGTTATCCACCACGCCAGGGCGATGCCAGCAACCAGAGGCAGGCATAGGAACGCCCTGTAGTGCCGGACCTGACGGCCCACGTGCCAGACCGACGCGACAATCAGCCCGAAAAAGAAACTCCAGATCAGGATGGGGTACGTGACCAGGACGTAACTGATCAGGGAAGCCAGCGTGAGAATACTGGTCAGCACACCGGCCAGCAGACACACCAGGAAAGTGCCATCGCAGGCATACCAGAACGCCTGAAGCCGGCCCCGAAACAGATCACGAACGACTGCACCAGGCACCGCGTTGATCGCTTCAAGCAGGCGAAAATAAATTCCCGTAATAAAGGCAATGGTGCCACCGGATACACCGGGCACTATGTCTGCAGCGCCCATGGCCATACCCCTGGCAAAAACCGCGGCCGAATGGTGCCGGCGTTCACCCTCGGAACTCGTTTGGTCGCTTTCGGTCACCGGACCACCCCGCCTAGCAGCGGCACAAAATGCACAGGCTCCAGTTCCTTGTGTTCAAACCGGTCACCCCGGCGGGTAACTTCCACCAGAATCTGGTTTTCCTCACCCACGGGTGCAATCAGCACGCCGCCGTCCCGCAACTGCATCAACAGCTCCTGGGGTATCTCGACCGGGGCTGCCGTGACAATGATGCCATCAAACGGACCACGATCGGGCCACCCCATGCCGCCGTCCGCGTGCTTCAGGAGCACGTTGCGGGCATGAAGCTGGCGTAACCGATCGCGGGCCCTATCCTGCAATGGCTTGATCCGTTCAACACTGTAGATCTCGTCAAACAGATGTGCGAGCACGGCGGTCTGGTAGCCAGAACCGGTACCCAGCTCAAGCACCCGCTCAGGCTCGTGCGCCAGCATCAGCTCGGTCATACGGGCCACGATGTAGGGCTGGGATAGGGTCTGGCCATAGCCGATAGGCAGTGATGTATCCTCATAGGCCCGGTGAGAAAGCGCCTCATCCAGGAAAATATGGCGGGGCACTTCGCCAAGGACGTCGAGCACCCGATCCGACTCAATGCCGGCCTCACGAAGACGCTGCACCAAACGCATGCGGGTTCGCCGGGAGGTCATGCCGATCCCCTGAAGCTGAGCGGTCATGCTTCGGTCTCCCCGAAATCCCCCAGACCCTCAACCCAATCCCGAAGCGAGACCAGCGCCTCGTGTCGGGTCATGTCGATGTGCACCGGTGTGATCGAAACAAAGCCCTCGCGCACGGCGTGAAAATCGGTACCTGGACCTGCGTCACCACCGGCACCGGCGGCGCCAATCCAGTAGCGCTCTTTGCCCCGCGGACAGGTCATGGGGATTGCGCCCTCGGCCCGTTCACGATGCCCAAGCCGGGTAACCCGAAAGCCATTCAGCTCTTCCCAGGGTAGATCCGGCACGTTCACGTTCAGGATTGAGCGCGGCCCAAGCACCAGGGGCCGACCACTTTCGAGCAGACGACGCACCACACGGGCAGCAGTTTCATAATGAAAGTGGCCGTTGTTCACCAGTGACACGGCAATGGCCGGCAGTCCCAGATGGCGTCCTTCGGTGGCTGCGGCCACGGTGCCGGAATAGATAATGTCGTCGCCGAGGTTGGCGTGGGTATTGATTCCCGAAACAACCCGATCAAAAGACTGGTTGAACAATCCGTTGACCGCCAGGTGTACGCAGTCGGTGGGAGTACCATCCACGGAACGAAAACCATTCGGATGCTGTTCAACCGTTAATGGCCGGTTCAGGGTCAGGGAATTACTGGCCCCGCTATGGTCCCTATCCGGAGCCACGACTTCCAGATCACCAAGCCCTTTCAAGCCTTCGAACAGGGCAACCAGTCCTGGTGAGTGAACGCCGTCATCGTTGGACAACAGAATACGCACTGTGTTCTCCGCTAGCCTTGTTGTTTGTTATGGCGGCCGAGGCTCATGTCCTCAAGCTCGAATACATCATTCAGTAGTGTGGTGGCGTACTGGCCAGGTGCCAGCGAGAACTCGAGCCGGAGACTGTTATCGTCCTGCCAATGCCACACCAGCTCGCCGGGCAAAACCGCCAAGGCGCGCCGTTCAGGCTTCATTCGGGTGGTTGAGAACACCCGGACGAGATCCGGCGCCTGCTCGACCACCCGGTGCTCCAGCTCGCCCTGCACTCCTTCGGCAACAGTTCCGCCGTCACCCCACAACGGTCCGGTTGGAACCGATTCACCCGCGGTCTGACCTGGCTCACCATCCATCGGTGTAAGCCAGCTACCCTCAGCTACCCGATGAGCAAGCACCTCATTGAACAGCCACGAACGTGCCGCCGAAAAGTACAATACGTTTTTCGAGGCCTCTCTGCCAGCGCGGTTTTTGCCTTTGCGACCGCGCCCACCTGATCGGGACCGGCTGTCCATGGCGGACGGATCCATGGCCGCAGCCTGGTCCAGATTGCCACCGCCATGACCAAAGCGTTGGGGACCAAAGTAATTGGGCGCTCCCTGCTCCTTCAGCCGAGCCAGTGCCTGATCAATATCGACGCGTGTTCCCACCACGTCCCGCAAAACGATCACAAAGCGGTTGCCCTGATGATCACCGCGACGCAGCTTGCGGCTGGAGCGAAATGCCGACAGCACCTGCCAGCGCTCAGCCACGCTTGCAATAAACTCGGAATCTTCTGATGCCTTGCCCGGGCGGTAAAGGCTGAACCACTGGCTGGTGACGGCGTGACGGTCTTTCAGACCACAAAAGCCAACATCAAACGACCGACAGCCCGCAAGCGAGGCCAATTCCCGCGCCACGAACTCGGTGTTATCGCCGGTTTTCCGTAGCCGCAGACACAGGTGCTCGCCGTCCCCGGTAATGTCTTCGGGCGACGCCTCTGCGGGCACTCCCTGCAGATCCTCATCCACCTGGAAGTCTTCAGGGCAGCATTTCAACTGACCCCGGGCAATTCGGCCACCGGCCGAGGTCGGCCAGTCCAGACGCCAGCGACTCGTGGATTCGTCGTTGTTACTCACGAGGACACCGGCTCCAGCAGACACACGGCCTGGCAAGCAATACCCTCACCGCGGCCAGCGAAGCCAAGCTTTTCGGTGGTGGTGGCCTTCACACTCACACGACTCGCCGGAATACCGAGATCCTCGGCGATGTTCAGGCGCATGGCCTCAATGTGCGGCGCCATCTTTGGCGCCTGGGCAATGATCGTGCTGTCGATATTGATCACACCATAGCCCTCTTCCCGAACCCTTTGCATAACACGACGCAGCAGGTCACGACTGTCAGCGCCGGCCCATTCGTCGCTGGTGTCCGGAAACAAATGACCAATATCGCCCAGAGCAACCGCGCCCAGCAGGGCATCCGCCAACGCGTGCAGCAGCACATCGCCATCCGAGTGCGCCTTCAGGCCCTGACTGTGAGGAATGGATACCCCGCCAAGAATCACCGAATCGCCTGGACCAAAGGCGTGGACATCAAAGCCCTGACCAATACGCATAACCTACTCCGGGAAAGAAAAAATTCAGAAACGGCTGAGAATAAAGCCGGCAAGATCCAGATCCGCAGGAACCGTCACCTTGATGTTGTCGGGCCGGCCTTCAACCAGTACCGGCATGGTACCGGAAAACTCCATGGCAGAGGACTCATCCGTGACAGGCAACCCGGCCTCCTGGGCTTTTTCCAGTGCAGTGATCAAAGCGGAATAGCGAAACATCTGGGGCGTCAAAGCCCGCCACAACGGCCGCCGGTCCACGGTCTCCTGCACTTCCGGATTCTCACCCCGCCCCGCCCTCTTCAGCGTGTCCGCAACCGGCGCTGCCAGCAGACCGCCAACCGGATGCCCGGACAGGATTTCGATCAGTTTGCTCAGATCGTCGCGGTGAACGCACGGCCGGGCCGCGTCGTGCACCAGAACCCAGTCATCGTCCCTGGCCTGGCCAGCCAACGCACGCAGCGCCGCCAGCACCGAATCCGCGCGTTCGACACCGCCGGTGCACGTCTGGATACGTTGATCCTTGCTGGACTCGGTAGTCGGCCACCAGTGGTCGGACGAATTCAGGGGGACCATGCAGCCGGCAAACGGGGCAGCATTCAGCACACGCGAAAGGGTGATATCGAGAATAAAGCGGGAATCAATACGGAGGTACTGCTTGGGGCATTCAGCTTGCATTCGCTGGCCAATCCCAGCAGCAGGAACAATAAGCCAGAGGTTGGATTCAGTCATGGGGTGCCCGTACAAGGTCGGAAGATCGGCGAGGCTAACTTTTCCGGGAATATCTGTGGCCATGGATGGCCACAGTCAAGCGCACATGGATGTGCTCGTAGCGGTTCCCGGGAAAGGTAGCCTCGTCGATCTACACTCCGAAGCAGGAGTTCAATTCTCTACCACAAGAAAGAAGGTTTCGTCTTCGCGAATCAAACCAAGGTTCATCCTGGCCCTTTCCTCCACGGCGCTCTGCTCATTACGCAGGTTACGAACCTCCGCGTAGAGACGCTCGTTACGGGTCGCCAGTTCGGAATTCTCCTCACGCTGTTCGGCAATGGACTTTTCCAGCGCCCAGACCTGCGCAAAGCTGCCCTCCCCGACCCACAGGCGCACCTGCAGCAGGAGTATCAGCACAATCATTATGGTCCAGAGCAACTTCATTGCCGAGCCCGTTCCGGATTAACCGATTAAAAATTAAACGACGTTTGCCGAGTATAGACCTTAGAGTAGATTAACAACAACTTCTTCTAACCGCTTGTGTAAAAAGGCCATCGTGACTGAATGTTCATTCAGTCACGATGGCCTCAATCACATTGCGGCCACAATCATAAAGATCGTGGCTCAAAATGGAAGGGTGGGCTTCAGCCCTGGCCCTTGATTTCGCTTAGGCCACGGTACGGTGCCTTACCGTCCAGTGCTTCTTCAATACGCAGCAGCTGGTTGTACTTGGCAACGCGATCAGAGCGACACAGTGAGCCGGTCTTGATCTGGCCAGCACAGGTCGCAACCGCGAGATCTGCAATGGTGGTGTCCTCGGTTTCGCCAGAGCGATGAGAGATAACCGCGGTGTAGCCGGCATCCTGCGCCATCTTGATGGCATCGAGGGTTTCACTCAGGCTACCGATCTGGTTGAACTTGATCAGGATGGAGTTACCCACGCTCTTCTCGATACCTTCCTTGAGGATGCGGGTATTGGTCACAAACAGATCGTCGCCCACCAGCTGAATCTTGCTGCCCAGCTTATCGGTCAGCACTTTCCAACCGTCCCAGTCGCTCTCATCCATGCCGTCTTCGATGGACACAATCGGGTAGCGCTCGCACAAACCAGCCAGGTAGTCAGCAAATCCTGCAGAATCGAAGCTCTTGCCCTCGCCGGACAGCTGGTACTGATTGTCCTTGTAGAACTCCGAAGACGCACAGTCCAGAGCCAGAGTCACGTCGGTGCCCAGCGCGTAACCGGCCTTCTCGACCGCTTCCTTGATCACCGCCAGAGCGGCTTCGTTGGACGGCAGGTTCGGAGCAAAACCACCTTCATCACCAACGGCAGTGTTCAGGCCCTGGGCCTTCAACACCTTCTTCAGACTGTGGAAGATTTCTGCACCAATGCGCAAGGCTTCGGCGAAGCTCTTGGCGGCCACCGGCTGCACCATGAACTCCTGGATATCCACGTTATTGTCGGCATGCTCGCCGCCGTTCAGGATGTTCATCATGGGTACCGGCATGCTGAACTTGCCAGAGGTGCCGTTCAGGTCGGCAATGTGAGCGTACAGAGGCTTGCCCAGAGACTCGGCTGCGGCCTTGGCGGCTGCCAGGGACACCGCCAGAATGGCATTGGCGCCAAGATTGGCCTTGTTTTCGGTGCCATCAAGTTCCAGCATCACATTGTCGAGGCCACGCTGGTCTGCAGCATCCTTACCCAACAGGGCGTCACGGATCTTGCTGTTAATCGCATCAACCGCCTTGCGGACACCCTTGCCCAGATAACGGGAGCCATCCTGGTCACGCAGTTCCAGCGCTTCGCGTGAACCGGTGGAGGCACCGGAAGGCGCACAGGCGCGGCCCAGGGTACCGTCTTCAAGGATCACATCGGCTTCAACAGTGGGGTTGCCGCGGGAATCGAGAACTTCGCGCGCTTTGATGTTGGCAATCTTGGTCATTGTTGTCAGTCTCCAAAGTTTTCAGGTAATCAAAGGGGGACGAAACGAAGAACACCGCCAATCAGGCGGTGTCGATAGGTTTAAAGCTCTTGATGAGGTCATCCACGGCCTTAACCCGTGCCAGGAACGGTTCCAACTGGCTCAGACGCAGGGCACAGGGGCCGTCGCATTTGGCCTGGTCCGGATCCGGATGGGCCTCCAGGAATAGCCCGGCAAGCCCCTGGGACATGCCGGCCAGTGCCAGATCCGTCACCTGAGCGCGGCGGCCGCCGGCGGAATCCGCACGACCACCCGGCATCTGCAGCGCGTGGGTCACATCAAAAAGCACCGGTACATTCATCTGCTTCATGATGCCAAAGCCCAGCATGTCGACCACGAGGTTGTTGTAGCCGAAGCTGCTGCCCCGCTCGCACAGGATCAGCTTGTCGTTACCGGCTTCCTCACACTTGGTGATGATGTGCTTCATTTCCTGAGGCGCCAGGAACTGGGCTTTCTTGATGTTGATCACTGCCCCGGTTTTGGCCATGGCCACCACCAGATCGGTCTGCCGGCTCAGGAAAGCCGGTAACTGGATGACGTCACACACCTCTGCTGCCGGTGCAGCCTGGGCAGGCTCGTGGACATCAGAAATGATCGGCACACCGAACTTGCTCTTGATATCAGCCAGGATCTGCAGACCCTCATCCAGGCCAGGACCACGGAACGAGTTCACCGACGAGCGGTTGGCCTTATCGAACGATGCCTTGAACACATAGGGAATCCCCAGCTTGCCGCACGTCTCAACGTAGGCCTCGGCCACTTCAAAGGCCATCTCCCGGGATTCCAGCACATTCATACCGCCAAACAGCACAAACGGCCGATCATTGGCAACTTCGATATCCGATACGTTCACGGTGTGCCGTGCCATCATCAGTCTCCCTGCTTGCGAGCCAGTGCCGCTTCAACAAAGCCCTTGAACAACGGATGGCCGTCGCGGGGGGTTGAGGTGAATTCGGGGTGGAACTGACACGCCACAAACCAGGGGTGATCAGCCACTTCCACGACTTCCACCAGTTTGTCATCGGACGACTTTCCGGAAATCCTCAGACCTGCGTCCTTGAGTTTGGGCAGGAAATGGTTGTTCACTTCGTAACGATGACGATGACGCTCTCGAATGGTCTTACGGCCATAGCAGTTAGCGATGGTGCTACCTTCAGCCAGCACACAATCCTGGGCCCCCAGGCGCATGGTGCCGCCAAGGTCGGACTCGTCGGTACGCTCTTCCTTCTCGCCGCTGGCGTCCAACCACTCGGTAATCAGGCCAACAACCGGCTCAGGAGTATGGGAGCGGAATTCGGTGCTGTGCGCGTCCTTCAGGCCCGCGACATTGCGTGCGTATTCGATAACGGCGACCTGCATACCCAGGCAGATGCCCAGATACGGTACCCGGTTTTCACGGGCGTACTGCACCGTGCGAATCTTACCTTCAACACCGCGTTCGCCAAAGCCACCGGGAACCAGGATGGCGTCGGCACTATCGAGTGCGCCGGTGCCGTCCCGCTCAATGTCTTCAGAATCGATGTAGTTGATATTGACCTTGGTGCGGGTCTTGATGCCAGCGTGGAGCAGGGATTCGATCAACGACTTGTAGGCGTCGAGCAGCTCCATGTACTTGCCGACCATGGCGATGGTTACCTCGCCCTCCGGATTCAGCAAGGATTCCACAACGTTGTCCCACTCGCTCAGGTTGGCCGCACGGGCATCCAGGTTGAAGCGCTCGATGACCAACTGGTCCAGGCCATGCTCGTGCAGCATACGCGGGATGGCGTAGATGGACTTGGCGTCCTGCAGCGGGATGACCGCACGCTCTTCCACGTTGGTGAACAGGGCAATCTTACGACGGGAGCTGGCATCCACCTCGTGCTCGGAACGACACAGCAGGATGTCCGGCTGCAAGCCGATGGAACGCATTTCCTTCACAGAATGCTGGGTTGGCTTGGTTTTGATCTCACCGGCGGTGGCAATGTAGGGCACCAGGGTCAGGTGCATGAACAATGCACGCTGGGCACCGACTTCTACCTTCAACTGACGGCAGGCTTCCAGGAACGGCAGGGATTCGATGTCACCCACGGTTCCGCCCACTTCGATCAGGGCCACGTCAGCACCGGCGGCGCCTTCAACTACACGACGCTTGATCTCGTCAGTGATGTGCGGGATGACCTGCACAGTACCACCGAGATAATCGCCACGGCGTTCTTTACGAATGACTTCTTCGTATACGCGACCGGTGGTGAAGTTGTTGCGACGGGTCATGGGCGTGCGGATAAACCGCTCGTAGTGCCCCAGGTCCAGGTCCGTTTCCGCGCCATCGTCGGTGACAAATACTTCACCGTGCTGGAACGGGCTCATGGTGCCGGGGTCCACGTTGATGTACGGGTCCAGCTTGAGAATAGTGACCTTCAGGCCGCGTGCCTCGAGGATCGCAGCCAGTGAGGCTGATGCGATACCTTTCCCCAAGGAGGACACGACACCGCCGGTGACGAAAATATAACGCGTCATGCAGATTCCATGATTGTCTGGTTCGGTGAAGGAGGGAGATTGTCATCTCAAGATGGGACGCCAGACTACCAGAAACCCCCCACTGACTCAATCACCTTCCCGCTTCACAATGAGCCGCCAGCCGGCGGCAGGAGCGCTTCCCGAGTATTGGCCCGAACACCACAAATTGCCAACAGCGATGAGCTCGGCATCGTCCCCGGAACCCGCAAAAACCAACGGGAGGCGGGGCCGTTCCCAGGGAGGAACAGCCTGTTCCTGAAGCCAGTTTTTCAGGGATTTCGAACGCCCGTCCGGGTGTAATCGGATTCGCTCACCACCCAGCCTGGTAGATACCCGTATTGGCGGCAGAACCGATTCCGGGTTAGCAGCAGGTTCCAGGACAAGCCGCCAGCCTCCCCACGCGATTGACTGCGCAGGTATCAACTCCTGAGGTGAATCCGGCTCGAATCCTGGCTCCGGTACCAGATAGATCCAACCCTGAAACCGGCGCAGGCTAAAGCCTTCGCCGCGCAACTCAGGCTCACGGTCCGGCCCGGCCTCCAGCAACTCCTGCAGCACCTGCGACCAGTCCGAGATCACGGGTGGCTCAAAGCCCTCGCGGCGAATCCACCAGCGCACCAGATTGGCCTGCTCAACCGCCTCCAACGCCTGTAACGATGGCACCGACAATCGCCCATCGGCATCAGCCACCTCGGCCCATTGGCGCTCCGCCAGCCGGGCGTTCAGAAACGCGCTATCCGAGCATGCGCCGGCACTGTGCCGCAGTCTCTGAGTCAGATTCGGCCAGCGGGCCTTTAGGCCCGGCAGGATGTTGTGACGCAGGTAATTGCGATCGTAGCCCTGATCGGTATTGCTGGGATCTTCCACCCAGTTGAGTGACGCCTGGCGCGCCCAGTGCTCAAGCTCTTCCCGCTCAAGATCCAGCCAGGGCCGAACCAGCTGACCGGCACCCAGCGTCCGGCTGCGTGGCATACCGGCCAGTCCCGCAACTCCGCTGCCACGCAACAGCCGAAACAAAACCGTTTCTGCCTGGTCGTCCGCGTGATGGGCCATTAGCAACAGGTCGCCCGACTCCAGAGTCTGCTCAAACACCGAGTAACGTGCCTTGCGCGCTGCCTCCTCAATACCGCCGACATCACCTCTTTGCTTACCGGTCTTTACCGACACCCGCTGGGAAACTAATTGCACGCCCAGCCGATCGCACAACGCACGGCACAGAGCCTCGCTGTCACTGGCATTGGATTGCAGTTGGTGATTGACATGGATGGCGCCAACCGGAACCCGGGCGGCGTGGCAATGGGCGACCACATGGAGCAGTAACACGGAATCGAGGCCACCACTGACGGCGACCCACAGGCGGGAGTGTTCGGGAAGTGACCTGACCGGAGCACACAGGGCGTCCGGCCAGGCAGCGCCATTCTCGGGCTTAGCGCCCGGTGTCATAGCGGGTCAGCCGCTCGTAGCGGCGCGCGACCAGTTCGTCCTTGGGCAGGCGGGACAGCTCGGACACACCTTTAGCCAGAATATCTTTCAGGGATTGAGCCATCTTGTCCTGATTCCGGTGTGCCCCACCCAAAGGTTCCTGGATGACGTTGTCCGCCAGCCCCAGGTCCTTGAGCCGGTCTGCCGTTACACCCATGGCCTCTGCCGCCTGGGCTGCAAACTCGGCACTCTTCCAGAGAATGGAGGCACAGCCTTCCGGCGAAATAACCGCATAGGTGGAGTACTGCAGCATGTTCAGTTGATCGCACACACCAATCGCCAGAGCGCCACCGGAGCCGCCTTCACCGATGACGGTGGAGATGATCGGGGTTTTCAGTCGTGACATCACAGCCAGGTTGAACGCGATGGCTTCACTCTGCCCACGCTCCTCGGCGCCGATGCCGGGATAGGCACCCGGGGTATCGATGAAGGTGAGGATGGGCATATTGAACCGCTCGGCCATCTCCATCAGGCGCAGGGCCTTACGGTAGCCTTCCGGGCGTGGCATGCCGAAGTTTCGCTTGACCTTATCCCGCACTTCCCGGCCTTTCTGGTGACCGATCACCATCACTGGCTTGTCGTCCAGGCGAGCCGTGCCACCCACGATGGCCAGATCATCAGCGTAGCGACGATCACCATGCAGCTCGTCAAAGTCATCGAAAATCGATTCGATGTAATCAAGGGTATAGGGTCGGCGCGGATGCCGTGCCAGCCGCGCAACGTCCCACGGCTTCAGATCCGAGAAAATACTCTCGGTCAAGCTGACGCTTTTCTTCTTCAGCCGGGTAATTTCGTCGGTGATGTTGATGTCGGTGTCGTTGCCAACCATACGAAGCTCTTCAATCTTGGCTTCCAGGTCGGCAATAGGCTGTTCGAAATCCAGATAATTAGGGTTCATGATGTTCCATCATTTGATTGCCAGGTGGAGAAACACTCCGCCAAACCAGAATTTGGGATAAAGATAGCAGCGCCGGCAACACGGCTAAAGCGGACATTGGTATGAGTCCGCATTCTGACAAAACCGTAATTTATCAATATGTCAGCCGTATTAGCGCCCAGAACCTTGCCGAACTACCTCAATCATAGACCAGTTCCACGGACTGGTCGCCCACCAGGTACCGAAGCTCCAGCAGCAGGTTGTCGTCCGGTTGCACCCGCCAGGAATCACCCAGTTCAATACGGGTCCTGGCCTCGTCACTGCTGTACTCGATCCAGACCTGACTGCCTTCACAGCGGAACGGCCGCAAGGTGCTGTCCAGCTTCTCCAGCAAGCCGTTTTGCAACTGATCGGAACGCAGGGCCAGCTTCAACCCCCGGCTGAACTGCTGGCGCGCGCTGCCAACATCCATTACCGAACTCACCCGCATTTTCATCTGCCCGGAGTAATCGTCGTGGCTAACCTGCCCTTCCAAAACGATTACCTGATCCGACTGCAGCAATTCGCGGTTCTCGAAAAAGGCCTCCGAGAACAGAGTTGCCTCAATGCGGGCACTCCGGTCGTCCAGGGTGATGAAGCACATGGTGGACCCGGTGCGGGTCTTCATGGTGCGCTGCGCCACCACCAGCCCTGCCACTCGCTGGGGTGATTTGTTGGGCTTCAGGTCGGCAATGGATGAGCGCACAAAACGGCGTACTTCTTTCTCATATTCGTCAAACGGGTGCCCGGTAAGATACAGGCCAAGGGTGTCTTTTTCCCCTTTCAGGCGCTGCTTTTCGGGCCATTCCCGGACATCGGCGACGTCCGCGTACACATCTTCGCCTTCGCCTCCTTCCAGCATCTCGCCGAACATATCGGTCATGCCCACGGATTCGTTCCGAGACTGCTGGCCGGCCTGCTGAACCGCTTTGTCGATACTCGCCATCAACTGGGCCCGGCTGGCACCCAGCTTGTCCATGGCACCAGAGCGGATCAATGCCTCCATGGCCCGCTTGTTGACCTTTTTCAGATCAATGCGGCGGCAGAAATCGAAAATATCCTGGTAAGGCTCGCCGTCACCGCGGCCTTCAACCACGCTCTGGATCGGCCCCTCACCCAGGCCCTTGATGGCGCCCAGGCCGTACACAATCTGGCCTTCATCGTTCACGGTGAAGGTGAAATCCGAGCGGCTGACGTCCGGTACCAGCAGGTCCAGCTTCATGTTGCGGCACTCTTCCACCAGCGTGACCACCTTGTCGGTGTTCTGCATATCGGCGGTGAGTACCGCAGCCATAAATTCGGCCGGGTAGTGAGCTTTCAGCCACAGGGTCTGGTAGGAAACCAGCGCGTAGGCGGCGGAGTGGGATTTGTTGAAACCGTAACCGGCGAACTTCTCCACCAGGTCGAAGATATTCTCCGCGAGGGTTTTGTCGATGCCATTCTGCTCGCAGCCGTCCAGGAAGAACTGCTTCTGTTTGGCCATCTCCTCGGGTTTTTTCTTACCCATGGCCCGGCGCAGCATGTCGGCATTACCCAGACTGTACCCACCCATCACCTGGGCGATCTGCATGACCTGCTCCTGGTACAGGATAACCCCGTAGGTGGGCTCCAGAACCGGTCTCAGGCCTTCGTACTGATAGTCCGGGTGCGGGAAGGACATGGGCTGGCGACCGTGCTTCCGGTCGATGAAGTCATCGACCATGCCCGACTGCAGCGGACCCGGCCGGAACAGTGCCACCAGGGCGATCATATCTTCCAGGGAATCCGGCTGCAGGCGCCGGATCAGGTCTTTCATACCCCGGGATTCCAGCTGGAATACCGCGGTGGTCTCGGCCTTCTTGAGCATGTCGAAGGACGGAACATCGTCGAGCGGAATCTCGTTGATGTCCAGCTCCGTTAACCCGCGCTGTTGCCGGCGCGGGTTGATCATATTCAGGGCCCACTTGATGATGGTGAGCGTACGCAGGCCCAGGAAGTCGAACTTGACCAGACCGGCGTCTTCCACGTCGCCCTTGTCGAACTGGGTAACCAGGCTACCGCCCTCGTCATCACAATACAGCGGCGAGAAATCGGTGATCTTGGTGGGCGCAATCACCACGCCCCCGGCGTGCTTACCGGCGTTCCGGCATATACCCTCGAGCTTAAGCGCCATCTCCCAGATTTCCTGGGCTTCCTCGTCCTGCTCGAGGAACTCTTTCAGCTGAGGCTCCTGCTCAATCGCCTTGTCCAGGGTCATGCCCGGCTCAAACGGGATCAGCTTGGACAGTTTATCCGCCAGGCCGTAAGACTTACCCTGCACCCGCGCCACATCGCGCACCACCGCCTTGGCCGCCATGGTGCCGAAAGTGATGATCTGGGAGACCGCTTCCCGGCCATACTTCTGGGCCGTGTATTCAATGACCCGGTCCCGGCCTTCCATGCAGAAATCGACGTCAAAGTCGGGCATGGATACCCGTTCCGGGTTCAGGAAGCGCTCGAACAGCAGGTCGTATTCCAACGGGTCGAGATCGGTAATCAACTGCGCATAAGCCACCAGCGAACCAGCACCGGAACCCCGGCCCGGCCCAACCGGAACGCCGTTGTTCTTGGCCCACTTGATGAAGTCCATAACGATCAGGAAGTAGCCCGGGAACCCCATCTGGATGATGATGTCCAGCTCGAAGTTCAGGCGCTTGTAGTAGGCTGCCCGCTTCTCATCGTACTCCGGATCGTCCTTGCTCAGGGTCTTGGCAAGCCGCTCCTCCAGACCTTCCTCGGAGACTTTGCGGAAGTAGTCGTCCATGGTCATCCCGTCGGGGATGGGATAGTTCGGCAGGAAGTACTCACCCATGCGCACTTTCACCGAGCACCGGCGAGCAATCTCCACGGTGTTCTCGATGGCTTCGGGAATGTCGGCAAACAGCTCGATCATTTCCTCGGGGCTGCGCAGGTACTGCTGGTCACTGAACCGACGATCCCGACGCGGATCATCCAGGGTCCGGCTCTCCCCAATGCAAACCCGGGCTTCGTGGGCTTCAAAATCGTCGGCGGTGAGGAAGTGCACATCGTTGGTGGCTACCACCGGCAGGCCCAGTTCCTGGGCCAGCTCAACACTCAGGTGCAGGCAGTCTTCGTCGCCGTCCCGGCCGGTTCGCTGCAACTCCAGGTAACAGGCACCCGGGTACAGGTTCATCCAATAGGCCGCCCGTTCCCGGGCCAGCTCCGGCTTCTCGGCCATCAGGGCCTTGCCGATGTCACCCATCTTGCCGCCGGACAACATGATCAGGCCATCGGGACGCTCTTCCAGCCATTTGCGCTGGATGATGGGCTTGCCAAAACGCTGACCTTCGGTGTAGCCGAGGGAAATGATCTCGGTCAGGTTCAGGTAACCGTCATTATTCCGGGCCAGCAATGTCAGCCGAAACGGGTTGTTCGGCTCATCGGGATTTTCCAGCCAAAGGTCGGCCCCCATGATGGGCTTGACCCCGGCGCCGGTTGCGGCCTTGTAGAAGCGAACCAGCGAGCACATGTTGGACTGGTCGGTAAGACCGACCGCGGGCATGCCCAGCTCGGCCACACGGCCGATCAGGGGTTTGACCCGGACCAGTCCGTCGACCATGGAGTATTCGGAGTGTACGCGGAGGTGTACAAAAGTCTGCGCCATAACGTCAGGCAATTCCTGCTGATAAATTCTGTGCGGGCCCGGCAGTTAACCGCCGATCAGGGCCCGGATGTCTGCTTCTGTCTGGGGCCCGAACCGGGCCTCCAGCAGATCCCCTTCGGGGTTAACAATAAAGGTGGCCGGCAGGGCCACGGGGGTCTGCCAGCCTAATTTCTGCCCGGGATCTTCCGCCAGCATGGTGAACTCGATTCCCATGCGCTCGCCCAGGCGCTCCAATTCTTCGCCACGCACGCCGTCAAAATTGACGCCGAGAACGGCAATGTCTGGAGCCTTGTCCAGTTCATTCAGTTCCGGGATTTCCTCCAGGCAGGGCTTGCACCACTCGGCCCAGTAATTGACCAGCACCCACTGGCCGCGAAGCATATCCCAGTTCATCTTTGGCCCGTCGGCCCGCTCCAGTTCGATCTTCTCACAACCGGCCAACGCCAAGACCAGGAAGAACAGCCCAACATGGGCCATCCTGCGGAAAAAGCTCCGGTTTGCAGGGTACTGCACGAGAAAACCTCCTGTTAGACTACGGGCCACTTAAACAACAGCATCCATTCAGACGGACGATCAGGCCAGAACATGACAGAACCCACCCGGATTTTCCATAACCCGCGCTGCTCGAAATCGCGACAGACCCTTGAACTGCTTACCGACCGGGGCATTGAGCCGGAGATAGTACGCTACCTGGACACACCACCCACAGTGGCTGAACTGGCGGACATCCTGACGGCTCTTGATTGCGAACCCCGGGAGCTGATGCGCACCAAGGAAAAGGAATACCGGGAACTTGGGCTCGATAACCCCGAACTGAGCCGCGACCAGCTGATTGCAGCCATGGTGGCCACGCCCAAACTGATCGAGCGACCCATTGTACTCGCGAATGGCAAGGTCGCGGTAGGCCGACCACCGGAAAACGTACTGTCCATTCTGTAATTCCGGCCGCGAGCCTGATACCTCACCTTCATTTCTTAGCCCAGGACATTACCCATGGCTGAACAATCGCCTTACATCCTGATTCTGTATTACAGCCGGAACGGCCAAACCGCCGAACTGGCTACCCAGATCGGCCGGGGTGTGGCCCGGGTCAGTGGTATCGAAGCTCGAATCAGGACCGTCCCACCCGTGTCGCCGGCAACCGAGGCATCGCTGCCGCCCGTGCCCGATAGCGGCGCCCCCTATGCCAGCAAGGCCGATCTGGCCGAATGTGCCGGCCTGGCTCTCGGCAGCCCGACCCGCTTTGGCAACATGGCGGCACCGCTGAAACATTTCCTCGACACCACCGGTGATCTCTGGCTCAGTGGCACCCTGTCCGGCAAGCCGGCCGGCGCTTTCACGTCTACCGGAAGTCTCCATGGCGGCCAGGAAAGCACCTTGCTGACCATGATGATTCCGCTGCTGCACCATGGCATGGTGCTGTGCGGCTTGCCCTACACCGAGAAGGCGCTGGGTGAGACCGAGACCGGTGGCACGCCCTATGGCCCCAGTCACTGGGCCGGCACCGGGGAGCAACTACCGATCAGCGAGCACGAAAAATCACTGTGCCAGGCCCTGGGTGAACGGCTTGCCCGGTTCGCGCTGAAACTGTCAGCCTGATACAGCCGGGGCCAATGCCCGTATTTCAATTGAACACCTATTTTGGAAAATACACTATGCTGCACAATCCAAAGGCCCAGAACACGGCGCGCCTGACCATACTGCTGTACGTGGCGGTTCTGGCAACGCTGCTGGCCACCACCTTCTACCCGGCTCCCGTGGAAGGCGTATCCATTCCGCTGATGCTGGCCGTGAAGCTGCTGCCTCTGCTCGCTTTTGCGGTTCCTGTGTTCCGTGGCCACAACCGAGGCTACATCTGGATGGCGTTCGTGGTCATTTTCTACTTCACTCAAGCTGTGGTTTCGGCCTGGCTGAGTGAGGGCGACGCTGGCCCGGTCATCCTTACTGTGCTGACCTTCTTGCTGTTTACGGTCGCCATGGTTCACCTGAAGGTCAACCGCCCGGTCGCAGGCTGACTGCCACCGCAATGCTCCTGACTGCGAGACTCTATGTCTGATACCAAGTCGCCAGAACACGCCAGCCGGCCGACGGCGCCGGCTCGTAGCATCCTGACTCTCAGAGACGTATGCACGGCGCTGGTCACCAGTGGGGAAATCAGTCAGGACGACGCCGAGCGTGTGCTTACCGCCAATCTCGGCGCCGCCTCTGGCAAGGGCCAGGATGCCAAAAAGCACCCTCTGGAACTGGTGGCGATTGCCGCGCTTACCAGCCGGAAAACCGATCGGACCCTGGATCTCGACCGCCTGACCCAGTGGCTTGCAGACTGGGCCGGACAACCCTATTTCCATATTGATCCGCTGAAGATTGATGTCTCCGCCATCGCCAAGGTGATGTCGTACGCCTTCGCGCAGCGGCACGGCATCCTGGCAGTGGAGATCGGCCCGGATGAGGTGCTTATTGCCAGCTCGGAGCCGTTCAAATCGGACTGGGAAGGCAACCTGAAACATGCCATGCGCAAAGACATTCGCAGGGTGGTTGCCAATCCGGAGGACATCCGCCGCTACACGGTCGAGTTCTATCAGCTGGCCAATTCCGTCAGTAAGGCCGGCGGTGGCCAATCGTCGGCCTCAGTTGGCAGCAACAACTTTGAGCAACTGCTGGACCTGGGTACCAGCGAAAACCCGGACGCCAACGACCAGCACGTGGTCAAGATCGTCGACTGGCTGCTCCAATACGCCTTTGACCAGCGCGCCTCGGATATTCACATAGAGCCACGACGGACGGTTACCCAGGTGCGTTTCCGGATCGACGGGGTTCTGCACAATGTCTACGAATTCCCGGAACACGTGGGTGTTGCCGTTACCAGCCGCCTGAAAATTCTCGGGCGGCTGAATGTGGCCGAGAAACGGCGGCCGCAGGACGGCCGGATCAAAACCCGCAAACCCGACAACCGGGAAGTGGAACTGCGCCTGGCCACCATGCCCACGGCCTTTGGCGAAAAGATGGTAATGCGGATCTTTGACCCGGATGTGCTGCTGAAATCCTATGAGCAACTGGGCTTCGGCAAGGACGACCGCGAACGTTGGCAGACCATCACCTCCCAGGCCCACGGCATTGTATTGGTAACCGGCCCGACAGGCTCGGGCAAGACCACCACCCTGTACTCAACCTTGAAGCAGATCGCATCGCCGGAGCTGAATGTCTGCACCATCGAAGACCCGATCGAGATGGTGGAGCCGGCCTTCAACCAGATGCAGGTCCAGAACAACATCGATCTGACTTTCGCAGCGGGCGTGCGGGCACTCCTGCGACAGGACCCGGACATCATCATGATCGGTGAAATCCGCGATCTGGAAACCGCCGAGATGGCAGTTCAGGCCGCCCTTACCGGCCATCTTGTGCTCTCCACCCTGCATACCAATGACGCGCCCAGCGCCATCACTCGCCTGATGGAACTGGGCATTCCGCCCTACCTGATCCGGGCTACCGTTCTGGGGGTTATGGCGCAGCGGCTGGCCCGCACACTCTGCCCCCATTGCAAGAAACCGGGGCCGGCGGATGAACAGGCCTGGCAAACCCTCACCCGGCCCTGGAAGGCCCCAGTGCCAAAACAGTTCTATCAGCCGGTTGGCTGCCTGGAATGCCGGAACACCGGCTACATGGGACGCGCGGGTGTGTATGAGATCATGAGCCTGTCCGGCACTCTGACCCGGCAAATCACCGAGCACTGCGAACTGGAGCAGTTGAGGCTGGACGCCTACAAGGAAGGGATGAAGTCACTCAGACTGGGTGGCGCCCAGAAAGTCGCCGCCGGGCTGACCACCGTGGAAGAAATTCTGCGGGTGACACCGGAAAGCCAGCGCTGATCCACCGGCGAGTTCACGCGCCGGGCCGCATACCACACTGTTCCAGCAAGGCCTGCCAGCTTTGGGTATGGTGCGCCATGGCAGCATCCAGCTCAAGCCACAGGCTGTCGTCCGCCACCTGGGACAGGTGCCTGCGATACCAGCTGGCGAACTCGGGCGGCATCACTGCCCTTTGTCGCTCCGCCATCATCGCCAGGGGTTCGATCAGCTCAACTCGGGCCCGGCGAAGATCACTCATGTAGGGCTGTATCTTTTCGATATAAACGCTGAAGAACATGCTCTGGACAATCTCCGACTGATTGTTCGGCTTTCCCTTCAGGCACAGCGGACGCTGCTCGATCCGCTGTTGCAGTAACGCGGTGGCGTCATTGAGTCGGGTTGTTACCAGTACCGCACTGTTGATCAGCTGGCCGGCCCGGTATTCCGCCTGCCAGCGCTGCTGGACCGCCCCGGCAAACTCCAGTGAACTCTCATCCAGCGCTCCCTTTCCCGGTGATTTTGCTCCCGGTGATTTTGCCCCCAGCGCATAAGCTTCTACGTTTCCCGTCAGCAGCGCGCCCACGACCTGATTCATCCGATCACTGTCACGGGCCAGATCGGCCACCGGATTGCCCTCGCTCTGAACCGGGTAATAACCCTTGGCCAGGGTAAACAGGGTCTCGATCTCCTCGACGCCCCAGGTGGCATTCCAGATCGCAATCGGCAGGGTTTCCCGCTTGCTGGCAATGGCTTCGTTCAGCACTTCCACCAGGTCTTCATCCTCGGTTTCCGGGATACAGTCCTGGGCGGCACGAATAAAGCGCAGCTCATAGCGCAGCCGGTTCAGCGGCTGCATAACCTTGCCCATCACCGAGTTCTTCTCACCCACTACGAACTGCAATTCACAGCCGTAGAGCGACAGGAAATCGAGCATGCCCAACTCAAGCTCGGGCATGGTCAGTACGCGATCACGGCGGCGGGGAATGTGGCTGGGGGAATCGATGGCAGAAAGCTCGGGCTCTGTTTCCAGAACCCGGGCAACCCGTTCGACGTATCCGTCCATCATCGGACGGGCTTCAGAGAAGGGATTACAGGCGCTCAGCACCACCATCAACAGGCCCGGAACGCACAGCCTGATCCATCCTGTACCGGGCATGAACATCTCCTGATGGGTTGCGCCAAGGGCGGATTACCGCTTTCGAAGCAGGGTATCCACCTCCGAAAAGGTGCGGGCGACAAAGCGACCAGTGTCCGGCAGATCTCCATCGCGAACCAGCCAGGCCGTCTGCATTCCAGCCGTTTCGGCCGCCTCCAGTTCCGCCTCAACGTCGGACAGAAACAACACCGTGAACGGCTCTACCCCCAGTTCACCAAGGATGGCCTGATACGAACCGGGTTCTTTCTTGCCGCCAACCCGGGTATCGAAATAGCCGGAGAAGTACGGGGTGAAGTCACCCGCCGTGGTATGGCCAAAAATCAGCTGTTGGGCTTTGACCGACCCGGAAGAATATACGAACAGACGCAGGCCGCGATCATGCCAACGTTGCAGGTAATCGGCAGCGTCATCGTAGATGTGGCCCTTGAGCACGCCTTGCTGATACCCCTGCTCCCAGATCAGGCCCTGGAGGGTCTTCAGCGGCGTTTCCTTGCGATCCTCACGAATCCAGGCCTGAAGGGTATCGATCAGGCCATCAATGTCGCCACGATCAACGCCGGCGGTGGCTGCCACCGCATCCAGCTGCTCGGCTACCAGTAGATTGTCCGCGTGCTGAGCCCGAACAAAGTCAGCCAGGTGCTCGCTGGCGTAGGGGAACAGGACATCGTGAACGAAGGAAATCGAACTGGTGGTGCCTTCGATATCGGTCAAAACAACCCGAATCATTCGACCGCTCCCGCCAGGGCTTCGTAGCGGGGCAACCGACCGGCGATGTCTTCGCCAGTGAAGTCCGCGACCCAGCCTTCCGGATTGGTAAACAGGCGAACGCAGGTAAACGCAGGTTCCGGACCCATATCAAACCAGTGCCGGGTGCCATTGGGCACACTGATCAGATCGTTCTTCTGGCACAGTACCGCCAGCACCTGGTCACCAAAGTGCAGATAGAACAGTCCCTGCCCTCGCACAAAGAACCGTACCTCGTCTTCGCTGTGGGTATGCTCATCGAGGAATTTCTGGCGAAACGCCTCTTTCTGCGGATTGTCGGGGTTCAGGCTGATGACGTCCGCAGTCTGGAAGTCGTTCTCGGCTTTCAGGGTCGAGATTTCGTCCTGGTAAGCGGCCAGAATGTCCTCTGGGGAGGCATCGGCCGGCAGGTCCCGGGTCGGCCACTGTTCAAAACGCACACCGTGCTGGGCCAGCAGGTCGCGAATTTCCGAAGGGTTGTCGGTTACCGTATGGGCCGTCGCTGGCTGGCTTTGATCAAAAACACTCAAGGTAGTCATGGGCGAACCCTCATGGTTTCAAGCTCACATTCAAACAAAAATTCGAAGGCTTCGACATGGCGCAGGCAATCGGCCATGGTTTTGCCCCAGGTGTAGAGGCCGTGACCGCGAATCAGATACCCGGGCTGGTCCGGATGGGCGCTGAACCAGGCTTTGGTGTCGCGGGCCAGAGCGTCAATATCCTGGGTATTGTCGAACACCGGCACGGACAACACCGACTCATGGGTATCGACACCGCTGAACGCTTTTTGTAGCTCGTACCCTTCCAGCACCAGCGGCTCACCTGCTGCCAACAGACGGCTCAGCACTGTGGCCTTGACCGAATGGGTGTGCAGCACGGCGCCGACCTCCGGAAAGACCTCGTACAGAACTGTGTGCAGATGGGTTTCGGCGGACGACCGGCAAGCGCTCTGCACCGGCTGACCGGCGAGGTCCACCACCATGACGTCACCGGCACCCAATTGCCCCTTGTGACGACCGGATACGGTAATGGCGATGTGCTGGTCATCAACGCGCGCCGAATAGTTGCTGCTGGTGGCCGGCGACCAGCCACGCTGGTACAGGAATCGACCTGCGTCAACGATCTGGTCAGCCGCGATGGCATATTGGGTTACATCAAACACGGATTCTCCCTCAGGGTCTGACGCCCCTTTCGAGGCGTTCGCGTGAGGACATTATAGAGATGGAGAGGCAGCCCGCAAATGGTGGCGCGCGGCAATCAAATCGGCGACAACAGAGATGGCAATCTCTGCCGGAGTCTTACTGGGAATGCTAACACCAATGGGGGCGCGCAACCGGTTCAGCGACGCCTGGTCCAAACCGAGAGAGGCCAGTCGCAAACGCCGGGCTTCGGACGTTTTCCGGGAGCCCATGGCGCCAACATAGAACCCCGGTGCGGTCAGTGCCGCCAGCAGGCCCATGTCGTCAATGCGCGGATCGTGCGCCAGAGCGAGTATCCCGGACCAGGGATCAGCGAAGTGTTGGGCCACCAGATCGTCCGGCAACTTCCGGTTCAGCGGAATATGCGGGTAACCCCAGCCTTCGGCAAAGGCATCCCGGGGTTCACAGATTGTCACTTCGAAATCGGCCGCCATGGCAAACTCGGCGACATAGCGGGCAACTTCACCGGCGCCAATCAGCAACAGCCGACACTCCGGCTGCAGCACCTGCTCCAGGCATTCACCATCAAAGTATACCGACGAACCAGGCTGACCCGCGGCCGGCTCAAGCTCCGGGGCGGAATGCAAACCGACCCGCCGCACCACTGGCTCGCGACAGTCCAGTGCCGACGCCAGGGCAGCAATGTGCTCACTGGCTTCGGCACTGTGCAGTGGCTCCACTAATAATCGGATCCGGCCACCGCAGGGGAGCTGGAAGTAATCACGATCGTCGTCGGTGATGCCATAGTCAATGACCACCGGCTGAGTGGGGCCGTCGCGGGCGGTCCGGCGCAGCAAGTCCTCTTCCAGGCAGCCACCCGATACCGAGCCACTCCAGCGCCCTGACTCGCTGACCGCGAGCCAGGACCCTACCGGTCGTGGTGACGAACCCCAGGTTTCGACGATGGTACAAAGCCAGACTCGCTCGCGCTCACCTACACCCTCGCCCACACCGAGCCAGCGAGCAACATCATGAATGACCGAGGCATGGCCGGAGGTCAGTGAGCGCCTGTTCGACATATCAGGCATCCGCGGTTAAAGGTAGGGAGCGCTGACGCTGCCCTGTGAGCGCAAACAGCGCGTTGCCAAGAGCCGGGATCACCGGCGGCACACCAGGCTCGCCAACACCGGTCGGCGCCGCCTCGCTGTCGACAATATCCACCGTCACCTCCGGGCGCTCGTATTGACGAATCAGTCGGTAGTCGTGGAAATTGCTCTGCTGAACCTCGCCCTGCTCAAGAGTAATCTCGCCATACAGGGCAGCGGTCAAACCGAACAGGATGCCGCCCTCAATCTGGTCTTCGACGATTCTCGGATTCACCACCTGGCCGCAGTCAACCGCACAGGACACCCGGTAGACGCGAATCTCGCCGTGCTCGATGCCGGCTTCGACCACCTGGGCGACGTAGGTGCCAAAGCTTTGGAACAGGGCAATACCCCGAGCCCGTCCCTCGGCCAAGGGTTCGCCCCAGCCAGCCATTTTAGCGGCACGGTTGAGTACCTCCTGGTGACGAGGCTCGTTCGCCAGCAGTTTTCGGCGGAACTGGTAGGGATCCTCCCCCGCCTCGTGGGCAAGCTCGTCCATAAAGGTTTCAACCGCAAAGCCATTGTGGGAGAAGCCAACCGAACGCCACCAGGTCACCGGCACACCGGGATCGGTGTGGGTATGACGGATATCGATGCTGCCCACGCCGTAGGGGTATTCGATCGCACCCTCAATGGCGGACATGTCCTTGGGCGTGGCGATACCTTCGAACATCAACCCGGCAGAGCCCAGGCTGTTGTAGAGGAACTTGGGAGCCCAGGGGTACTGGGCGGGCGCGGCGTTGCGCACGTACCAGTCGAGAATCTGGGGGCCGACAATCTGATGGTGCCAACCGGTCAGTTCGCCATCCGCCAGCGAAGCTTTCATCCGGTGCAGCATGGCCGGCCGGAACAGGTCGTGACGGGTATCCTCTTCCCGGGACCAGATGACCTTGACCGGCTTGCCAATCTTGAAGGAAACGGCAGCCGCCTCCTCAATGAAATCCTGGGTCAGCCGACGCCCGAAGCCACCACCAAGAAACGTGGTGTGGATAGTGACATCGCCAGGGGACAGGTCGGTTACCCGGGCCACTGCAATCTGGCCCAGATCCGGAGCCTGGGTCGGCGCCCAGACTTCGGCACGGTCACCCTGATACCAGGCTGTTGCATTCATCGGTTCCAGGGTGGCGTGGGCCAGGTACGGCTGCGCGTATTCGGCGGAAAGGACCGTCGAGGCCGCTTCAGCGACGTCATCGAAATCGCCTTCACTGCGCTCGGACTCGCCCGGATCCTCGTCGGCGGCCTTGCGATAACCCTCAAACACGTCACTGGTGGACAATGACAAGGCATCGGAGAAGTCCCAGTTGACACTCAGTGCAGCCTGGGCTTTCCGCGCCCGCCAGTATTTATCGGCGACAACGGCGATGCCCCGCTCAATCTCGACCACATCGACAACGCCAGGCATAGCCCGGACTTCGTCGCCGTTAAAACTGCCAACCCGGCCGCCGTAACGGGGTGATCGAGTCACCACGGCGTATACCTGCCCCGGCAACTCCACATCGATACCATACTCGGCGGTGCCGGTGGACTTGGCCCGAGCATCCAATCGGTTGCCTTGCTTGCCAATCAGCTTCCATTCACTGCGCGGCTTGAGCGCAA
Organism: Marinobacter alexandrii; assembly: GCF_005871205.1. Classification (GTDB taxonomy): domain Bacteria; phylum Pseudomonadota; class Gammaproteobacteria; order Pseudomonadales; family Oleiphilaceae; genus Marinobacter; species Marinobacter alexandrii. The sequence continues at coordinate 88,362 of NZ_SWKM01000017.1, forward strand.
CATCGCCCCGTATCACTTCCTTGGACGCCAGCTCTACCAACTGCCCGTAGCGCAGGGAATCAATTCCATTCGGATGTACCACATGGCCGTCTCGAACCGTGCAGGCATCGGCTTCCACCTTCCAGATTCGAGCCGCAGCCATTTTCAGCATCTCCCGGGCGGAGGCCCCCGCGGTACGCAGCGGCTCCCAGCTTGTGGCAATGCTGGTACTGCCACCGGTGAGCTGCAGTTTGTAGAGGGGGTTACGGTATTCCGGCGCTGCCGGTGCAAACCGGGGCGTGATGGCGGCGGGCGCCACCTCCAGTTCCTCAGCAATCAGGGTGGTCAGTCCGGTGTAGGTGCCCTGCCCCATTTCTACCCGTGCCAGGGTAAAGTAGATTTCATCATCACGGGTCAGCTCAAGCCACGCATCGGGCTTCCACTCCCCGGTTTCGGGCTCGTAGCCGGTTTGCACTCCAGCGCAGCCCGGCAGGGACAACGACAACATCAAGCCGCCGGAAGCACCGGCTCCGGTTTTCAGGAAAGTACGTCGGTTCATGGTCATGCTACGCACCCTCCTGCTGATCCGGGCGCGAACCCGCGGCCACTGACTCCACCGCGGCAATGATGCGGGAGTAGGTTCCGCAGCGGCAGATGTTACCGGTCATGGCGGTGACAATATCATCACGGGAAGGCGATGGATTACTGGCCAGCAGATGGGCGGCACTCATGATCTGCCCGGACTGGCAATAGCCGCACTGGGGCACGCCCTGTTCGATCCAGGCTGCCTGTAGCGCATGCAGGCGATCCTGGTCGCCCAGGCCTTCTATCGTGGTGACCTGAGCCCCAGCAGCCAGCTCGACGGGGGTTGAGCAGGAACGCACTGGCTGACCATTGAGATGCACCGTGCAAGCGCCACACAGCCCCGCGCCGCATCCAAATTTGGTACCTTTCAGCCCCAGTTCATCCCGAACCACCCACAACAGGGGGGTATCCCCCTCCACGTCGAGCTTGCGCTCCACGCCATTGACCGTCAGGCTCACCGCCATGTCCCTACTCTCCCTTACACGCTCCCGGCTTATCCAGGCGCACAGTGTTATTGTTTGATTATCCCAGGTGCGTCCGAAACGAACCGTTTACTTAACGACGTCTTCGCCTTCCTTGTTGACCCAGATTTTGCGTTCACCGCCTTTCATCTGGCCGTTGGTGTCCCATACTTCGCGGTTCTCGGTAGCGCTTTTCAGCTCGCCGTTGTCATTCCAGATAACCCGATCCTGACAGCCGGCCAGTGCGGTCACAGCGAATATCATCAATACCAGTTTCTTCACCTTGCATACCTCTCAGGGGTCATTTAAGTAATCATCGATGGGTGCGAAGCGATTATCGCCGGCTATGAAGCTCACGGTTGTGCTGCTTGTCTCGATCGCCCTTGCGAACCATGACATAGACAGCGCCTGTGCCACCATGGTGTTTCTGGGCCGAATGAAAGGCCATGACATCGTCCAGCTCCGGCAGCCACTTGGCCAGGTAACTTTTCAGCTGGGCAATGCCGTCTGGATTCCGCTCGCCCTTGCCGTGCAGAATGATAACCGAGCGCAGACCATAGCGAACGCAGTCGCCAATAAAGCCGAACACTTCCCGCCGGGCCTGCTCAACGGTCATCCGGTGCAGATCCAGCCGTGCTTCAATCGGGTACTGACCCAAGCGGAGCTTGCGAAATACGCCATGTTGTATACCGGGGCGCTGCCAGGTCAGAACATCATGGGCCGTTAGCGGCTCCACCATATCGGACGTCAATGGATTACTGTCCTTGACAGCCTTGGCAACGGCTGCACGCTGGCGCTCCAAGTGGCCGGGAGTGAGATCCTTGGGCGCCTGGACTTCCGCGCGGTTGGGCTTCTTGATCCGCCGGACATCTTTCATTTCTTCAAGAAAGCTGAGGCGTTCTTCTTTAGTCGTCATGGCAGTGCTACTAATACCTAATGGATTCGGAAACTTTACCACCCGCTCTGCTTACCATAAAGAATCGTCGCGCGGCCTCAGTTTTTGCTTCAAACTCTTACCGCTCGGCGTACATTCAGTGAACTACACTGGAAGCGGAAACATTACTGAAGCAAAGGCTCCGTTCATGGCAGCAGCAAATTCGGACAACTCCCGACCACAGAACACCCGTGCCATCATGACGTTTCTCCGGGAGCACGCCCCCTTCTCCAGCATGGACGATACTCACCTCGCCCTTTTCGCCGAGCATGCGACCCTTCGCTTCTATGCCGATGGTGATGAAGTCATTTCACCGGATGACGGCATCATCAAACGATTTTACGTGGTCAAGCAGGGACGGATTCGCGGTGAGCGTCACAATGCCAAAGAAGACCGAACCGATACCACCTTCGAAATCAGCATGGGTGAGTGCTTTCCCCTTGCCGCACTGATCGGTGAGCGACCTACCCGAACCCTCCACCGAGCTGCGGGCGACACTTTCTGCCTAAGCATCGAACAGGACGCCTTCATCACCCTGTTTTCCGCCAGCGACCCATTCAGGGATTTTTGCCTGCGCGGTGTCAGCAGCCTGCTTGATCAGGTGAACCAGCGCATCCAGTCCAGCGCCATGGCGTCCATCGGATCCAGCAACTCCCTGGATACGCCCCTGGAACGTTACGCTCTCAGAAACCCCATCGTATGCTCGCCCGACCTGCCGGTCGACAAGGCTGTGGCGCGAATGCATGACAACAGCGTCGGCAGCATCATTGTCACCGACGATAGCAGGCACCCCACCGGCATCTTTACGCTCCGGGATCTGCGCACCCTGATCGCTGAGCACAAGGCTCCGCTGGATACACCTATCCGCCAGGTTATGACCCAGGATCCGATTTGCCTGCCAGCCCACGCAGACGCTTTCGAAGCGGCAATGCTGATGGCAGAGCACCATTTTGCTCACCTGTGCGTGGTGGACGACGAACACTGCCTGATCGGCGTGGTATCTGAACGCGACCTGTTCTCGCTGCAGCGGGTGGATTTGGTCAACCTGGCCCGCACCATCGGCACTGCCACTCATCTACGCACCCTGGTCAGCCTGCGGACCGACGTCTCCCGTCTGGTCGATACCATGCTGGCGCACGGTGCCGACTCGGGCCAGGTGGTGAAGATCATCACCACCCTGAACGACGTAACCGTGCGCCGGGTGCTGGAACTGAACATCAAGAAAAACGACCCGGGCATTCCGTTTACCTGGCTGACCTTTGGCAGCGAAGGCCGCCAGGAACAGACACTACTGACCGACCAGGACAATGGCATTCTGTTCGAGACACCGGAGGGGATGACAGAAGATCAGGTACGGGAAAAGCTGCTGCCGTTTGCGCAGACCGTCAACCAGGAACTGGCCGAGTGCGGTTTCACCCTGTGCAAGGGCAACATCATGGCCAGCAACCCCAAGCTGTGCTTAAGCGATGACGAATGGGACGACTGGTTCATCCGGTTTATCGATGCCTCTACGCCCCAGAATCTGGTCTATTCGTCGATCTTCCTGGACATGCGGGCAGTGTATGGACCAACCAAACCGTTGGAGAAATTGTTGGACAAGGTGCTATCGCGCATCCGCAAGAACGCCCTGTTCCAGAAAATGCTGGCCGGCAACGCCTTCCAGCGGAAACCGCCCCTGACCATGTTCCGCAACTTTCGCTACGTGACCGACGGCAACAAACAGGCTCTGGACCTGAAGCGCCAGGGCCTGGCACCGTTCGTGGAATCGGTGCGGGTGTTTGCGCTGGCCAATGGGGTGGGCACCGCTAACACCCTGGAACGGATGGACGAACTTGCCAAGAAAGGCGTTTTCGACCCGAAAGACGCCAACGCCTGGAAAGAAGGTTACAGCCTTATCCAGGCTATTCGTATGCGCTCGCACCAGGAGCTGCTCAATCGCGGCGAGGAGCTGACCAACCTGATCGACCCGGATGACCTGAATCCGCTGGACCGTCGCATTTTGAGGGAATCGTTTCGCCAGGCCCAGCGCCTGCAGCAGAAGCTGGAACTGACCTATCAACTCTAACAGCAACGCTGGGGGCCGAGCCTGAACCATGCTTGAACACATCAAACAATGGCTGGACCGGCATCGGGGAGGCAGGAGTGGCCATCTCGATCTGGAGAGCTTGCCCAACGCCAAAACTCCGGGCGATCAACTGTTGTCCGACTGTCGGCTGATTGTCCTGGACCTGGAAACCACCGGGCTCAATGCTGCTAAAGACGAAGTCATTGCCATCGGCGCCGTTGCCATCAGCGGCGGCGCGATCCAGCTCAGTGATCAGTTTGACCTGATCCTTAGGCGGCCTGAGCTGGACATCACCGAAACGGTGCTGATCCACGGCATTGGCAACGAGGCCCTGACCCAGGGCCACGAAACCGAAGACGCGCTGCTCTACTTACTGGAATGGATGAACGGCGACCCGGTGCTGGCGTTTCACTCCGCCTTTGACCAGAAGTTTCTCGAGAAAACCCTCCGTAGCCAACTCGGCTACACCGCCAGTCACACCTGGATGGACGTTGCTGACCTGTTGCCGGTGTTCTTCCCCAAAGCCAAACCCGGGGGCAAGGGTCTTGATCACTGGAGTGAATTGTTTGGCCTGGAGGCCAGTGCCCGCCACAATGCCGCCGCCGACGCCCTGGTGACTGCGGAACTGACCCTCATGGCTTTAAACCGGGCCCAAAAGGATGGCATCAAAAACCTCCGCCAACTGCACGACAAACTGCACTACCACCGACGCCTCCAGAACATGCATCGATTCTGAAACGGACTCGATCCAGCACGCTAAAAATCAGTCGAATCCTGGGCAAATGACTGAGAATTAGACCTTTTGCCAATATCCTTAAAGCACTTGACAGGTAAAGTCAGTTAGGACGACAAGTCGGAGCTTTACTATATGAACAACAATTGCTCTATCCGGAAAATCCCATATAAAAACCGCTCGTTCGCCACAACAAAAACACAGGAGTGAACCTATGTCAGGTCATAGCTACGACGCTGAAAACTATTGGAAGGCAAATCTGCGACTGATTGTCGGAAGCCTGGTCGTTTGGGCCATGGTTTCTTACGGCTTTGCCATTCTACTTCGCCCCATGCTCGCCGGTATTCCCATCGGCGGAACCGATCTGGGCTTCTGGTTCGCCCAGCAAGGCTCAATTCTTACGTTTATCGCCCTGATTTTTCACTACGCATGGCGCATGAACAAAATCGATGAAAAATTCGGCGTGCATGAGGAGTAAGTACCAATGAGCCAATTTGCTATTAACCTTATGTTTGTAGGGGGATCATTCCTCCTCTACATCGGTATTGCGATCTGGGCGAAAGCCGGCAGTACCAAAGACTTCTACGTTGCCGGCGGCGGCGTTCACCCGATCACCAACGGCATGGCGATCGGCGCTGACTGGATGTCCGCGGCATCGTTCATCTCCATGGCGGGCCTGATTGCCGCTGGTGGTTATGCCAACTCCACCTTCCTGATGGGCTGGACCGGCGGCTATGTGCTGCTTGCCATGCTGCTGGCCCCCTACCTGCGGAAGTTCGGAAAGTTCACCGTGCCCGAGTTCATCGGTGACCGTTTCTACAGCAAGAATGCGCGTCTGGTTGCGGTGCTCTGCCTGATTGTAGCGTCTGTAACCTACGTTATAGGTCAGATGGCGGGCGCTGGCGTGGCCTTCTCCCGGTTCCTTGAAGTGGACGCCACCTTGGGCCTGATCATAGCGGCAGTCGTGGTCTTCATTTACGCCGTCCTCGGCGGCATGAAGGGCATCACCTACACCCAGGTTGCCCAGTATTGCGTACTTATCATTGCCTACACCATTCCTGCGGTGTTCATCTCGGTCCAACTGACCGGCAACCCGATTCCCGGTCTCGGCCTGTTCTCCACGCACGTAGATTCCGGCTTGCCGATGCTTACCAAATTGAATCAGGTCATCACCGATCTCGGTTTCAATGAGTACACCGCTGACGTAGACAACAAGCTGAACATGGTGCTGTTTACCCTGTCACTGATGATCGGTACCGCAGGTCTGCCTCACGTCATCATTCGCTTCTTCACCGTGCCGAAAGTGGCGGATGCGCGCTGGTCAGCCGGCTGGGCCCTGGTGTTCATCGCCCTGTTGTACCTGACCGCGCCGGCCGTCGCTTCCATGGCGCGCCTGAACCTGATGACCACCATCTACCCGGATGGCACCGCAGCCGCCCCGATTGAGTACGACGATCGTCCGAATTGGGTTCGTGAGTGGGAAGTCACCGGTCTGATCCAGTTCACGGACAAGAACGAAGACGGGCGCATCCAGCTGTACAACGACAGCCCGGCGTTCGAATCCGAGGCGCAATCCCGCGGCTGGGAAGGTAACGAGCTGGTGGTCAACCGGGACATCCTGGTACTGGCCAATCCGGAGATTGCCAACCTGCCAGGCTGGGTCATTGGTCTGATCGCAGCCGGTGGTCTGGCGGCGGCCCTGTCTACCGCAGCCGGTCTGTTACTGGCGATATCGTCCGCGATCAGTCACGACCTGATCAAAGGCTCGATCAATCCCAACATCTCCGAAAAAGGCGAGCTGCTGGCAGCGCGAATTTCGATGGCTGTCGCAATCGTGGTCGCCACCTGGCTAGGCGCCAATCCCCCGGGCTTTGCGGCTCAAGTGGTGGCCCTGGCGTTCGGTATTGCCGCAGCGTCTCTGTTCCCGGCTCTGATGATGGGTATATTCTCCAAGCGGGTTAACAACACCGGCGCCATTGCCGGCATGTTGACCGGTCTGGGCTTCACCCTGGCATACATCTTCGTGTACAAGGGTTGGCTGTTCATTCCGGGCACCAACAACCTGGCAGACACGCCAGAGAATTGGGTACTGGGCATCTCCCCGCTGTCCATCGGCGCGGTTGGTGCAATCGTCAACTTTGCGGTAGCCTTCGTGGTATCCAACGCTACTGAAGAGCCGCCCGTTGAGATTCAGGAGCTGGTTGAGAGCGTCCGTTACCCACGTGGTTCCGGCCAGGCTCAAGACCACTAAGCTACAAAGCGACCTGATTCAATAACTTGACAGGTTATACTGGACGGGCTTCCTCACCGAGGGAGCCCGTTCTTTTTTGAGGAAACAACTCTATGTTCTGGACCTTTGTCGCCACTGTTTTCTGTGGCCTGGGCGCAGCCGGTATCGCCCTCGGCATCCGTGCGGCCACCCGCAACAAAGCCCCCAAGTGGATCATTCCGGCGTTTGCCGGTCTGGGCATGTTGGGTTACCTGATTCATGGTGAGTACACTTGGTACGACCACAAGCAAGACATGCTCCCCGAGGAAGCCGTGGTCGTTGACACCGAAACCGATGGCATCCTGTGGCGCCCCTGGACCTTCGCCTTCCCCTATGTCACGGCTTTTTCCACTGTCGACACCAAGAGCATCAGCCAGGACACGACCAACCCGGACATCGTTCGCTTCACGCTGTATCGTTTTGAACAGAAGCTGACTGACGCTATCTCCCACCGGGTCCATATTCTCAATTGCCAATCCCGGGAACTGGTGCCGCTGGGTTCAGACGGCACACCGCGGGTCGATAACATGAAAATGCTCGACTCCACGGATAGACTTCTGACAACCGTCTGCACCAGCTGAAATGAGGTTCCCAGACCGCCTGCAACCGAGAGAGCCGCGTATCCATGATTAATGCCTGGCTGCTGGTTTTAATTTCCATCACCTACATCTCGGTGCTGTTTGTCATCGCCTGGGCCGGTGACAAACACCCCGGACTGTACCGGCGCCGGCTCGCGCGTACTCACATTTACGCGCTGTCTCTCGCGGTTTATTTCACCTCCTGGACCTTCTACGGTGCGGTCGGCCGCGCCACCCAGGAGGGCCTGGGCTTTCTTCCCATCTATCTTGGCCCGTTGCTGGTGTTCATCTTTGGTGCCCCCTTGCTGCGCCGCATCATTTACATCAGCAAGCGCAACAACAGTACCTCAATTGCCGACTTCATCGCCTCGCGCTATGGCAAGTCCCAAGTACTTGCCGCCATGATCGCGACCTTTGCGCTCATTGGCAGCGTTCCCTATATCGCACTACAGCTTAAAGCCATTTCCATGGGCTTTAACGTGCTGTCGGAAACCGGCATCGATGTTCAGGCGGCCAGCTCAGCACCCTGGGCCGACTCGGCCTGGTACATCACGCTGGCATTGGCGGTGTTTACCGTGTTATTCGGCACCCGCCACCTTGAATCCACCGAACACCATCGCGGCATGATTCAGGCGGTGGCGTTTGAGTCCCTGATCAAGCTGGTGGCTTTCGTGGCTGTGGGCCTGTTCGTCGGCTACGGACTCTACGGCGGCTTTGGTGACCTGTTGGGCCGTGTCCAGGATGCAGACCTGATTGGCACCCTGACCACAGACGGTGTTCAAGCCCCGGCATTCATTACCCAGACTCTGGTGGCGATGCTGGCTATCATCTGCCTGCCGCGACAGTTCCATGTCATGGTGGTCGAAAACACCGATCATCGGGATTTCGAAGTCGCACGCTGGGCTATGCCCATCTACCTGATTATTGCCAGCGCCTTTGTGCTGCCGATTGCCGCCGCTGGCCTGCTGTCACCCGGTGGCGTGACGAGTAACCCCGACATTCTCATCCTGCAACTGCCAATCCAGGCTGGCGAAAAATGGCTGGCCATTCTCGCCTTCCTGGGCGGCGGCTCAGCGGCGGCGGCCATGGTGATTGTATGCTCCGTAGCCATCGCCACTATGGTCAGCAACGAAATCATCATGCCGGCGCTGCTAAAATTCTTCCGCCCCCGAATGAACCGCCGCACTGACCTCAGTTACCTGTTGCTGAGCATCCGTCGGGTTGCCATTTTCGTGGTGCTGCTGACCGCTTACGGCTTCTACCGGATGGCCAGCGAAGACTACAGCCTGACGGCGTTTGGCCTGTTGTCCTTTGCCGCCGCCGCGCAGTTCGGCCCTGCTCTGGTCGGCGGCATCATCTGGCGCCGGGGTAACTACATGGGCGCCGTCTGGGGGCTCGCACTTGGTTTCCTGATGTGGTGCTACACCCTGCTGTTACCGGCCTTGGCGACTACCGGATGGATGACCGACACCCTGATCAATCAGGGGCTCTGGGGCCTGGGCTGGACTCGCCCGACGGCGCTGTTCGGCTCTGAACTTGACCACATCAGCCACGGCATTATCTGGAGCCTTGGCATTAACACCCTGACCTATGTGATGCTATCGATGCTGACGCGCCAGCGGGTACGGGAGAAAATCCAGATCGCGTCGTTCTTCCACGATCCACAACCTAGGGCGGAGACGCCCCAGCACCAGAGCTGGCAAGGCGAAATCCTGACCTCGGATCTGCAGGCGCTGACTGACCGGTTCATGGGTGAGGAGCGGTCCGAGACCATATTGCGCAATTATGAGCGGCGCAACGCCATTCGCCTGCACCCGCAGCGTCCGGCATCCAACCACCTGATGAAGTACATTGAGCGCCAACTGGCCTCGGTGATTGGCGCCTCTACGGCGCGGGTGGTTCTGGAATCCACTCTGACCGGTCGCGACATGCAGATCGAGGACGTTGTCAGCATTGTCGACGAAGCCTCCCAGGCCATGACCTTCAGCCGAGAATTACTGCAGTCAGCCATCGAGAACATTCGCCTCGGGGTATCTGTGGTCAACCACCAGCAGCAGTTGGTGGTCTGGAACCAGCGCTATCTTGAGCTGTTCACCTACCCAAAAGGGTTCGTGCGGGTGGGTCGGCCGGTGGAAGACCTGATGCGCTACAACCTGACCAATGCCAACCTGTCGGCCCGACGCATAGACGAAATCGTTGCCGACCGCTGTGGCAGTATGCGTCACGGCCAGCCCATGTCGTATGAGCGCCAGCGGCCTGATGGCACCGTGATACGAGTTGATGGCAGCCCCATCCCCGGCGGCGGCTACGTCACCACCTTTCAGGACATCACCGCCATGCGCCGGACCGAGCAGGCGCTAAAGGAAACCAACATCTACCTGGAGCAGCGGGTCAAAGAGCGCACCCAGGAACTGCAGGTCATTAACGAGCAGATGTTGAAAGCGAAATCCGTTGCGGAACAGGCGAACCAAAGCAAGACCCGCTTCCTGGCATCGGCAAGCCACGACTTGCTTCAGCCCCTCAACGCTGCCCGATTATTCACTTCAGCGCTGGCCGGAAAGGCTCCAGAGGGCGAAGAGAAGGATCTGGTTGATCACATCGACAGCTCCCTCGGTGCCGCCGAAGAAATCATCAGCACCCTGCTGGACATTTCCAAGCTGGATGCCGGTGCACTGGAGCCGGACATTGGCGTGTTCCCAGTCAATGATATCCTGCGCCACCTGGCCACGGATTTCTCAGCCATTGCCAAAGATCAGGGGCTGGAACTGCATGTGGTACCCAGCACCGCGTGGGTACGTTCTGACGCCAAACTGCTGCGTCGGGTGGTGCAGAACTTCCTCTCCAACGCTATTCGCTATACCCCCAAGGGCAAAATTCTGCTGGGTTGCCGGCGGCTGAAAGGCTTTCTCCGGATCGATGTCTGGGACACTGGCCCGGGTATCCCGGAAGATCAGCTGGCACACATCTTTGAAGAATTCCGCCGCTTCCAGGCGGGTCGAGACAAGAAAGGTCTTGGCCTCGGGCTGGCCATCGTGGACCGAATCAGCGGCATGTTGGACCACCCGGTAACCGTGCAATCCATTCAGGGTCGCGGCAGCCTGTTCGGCATAACCGTCCCGATGACCGCACCGGAACAGGCGCCCGCAGTCGTCCAGCGACCATCGGCCGGATCCCGTCGGGTTTCAAGCCTTGGCGGCTTGCACGTTCTTTGTATCGACAACGACCCGGCTATTCTTCAGGGCATGGTAGCGCTCCTGGGTAACTGGAAGTGCGATGTCACCGCTGCAGAAAGCCTGGACGACGCTACCGACCAGCTCAACGGACATGCCCCGGAGATCATCCTCGCCGACTACCAGCTCGACGATAACAAAAACGGGCTGGATGCCATGGATAGCCTGAGGGCGGCGCTCAGCAAGGATATTCCGGGGATCCTGATTACCGGCTACATGGCGCCCGAAGTGCGCGAAGATGCCATTGCCAGGGGCTATCATCTGCTCTATAAACCCGTGAAGCCGGCTGCATTGCGGGCGCTGGTCAACAAGTTACTGAAGCAGAAACGGTCATGAGCGAGTCGAGCTACCGAACGGACGCCTTCCATGAACTGACTTACCTGATCATCGACGACTTCGAGAACTTCCGTCTATCTCTCCGGCAGATGCTTCGAAGCTGCGGAGCCTATAAAATTGAACTGGTCGGCAACGCCGGGCAAGCGATTAAATACTGCACCTACAATCATGTGGATGTGGTGCTGTGCGATTATAACCTCGGCGGAGGCAAGAACGGCCAGCATGTGCTTGAGGAACTGCGCCACAAGAACCTGCTGAAGCGATCATCGCTGTTTCTGATGGTCACCGCGGAAACCTCCAAGCAAATGGTGATGGGGGCACGGGAAAACCAGCCCGACGGCTATCTGACCAAGCCCATCAACCGTGCCATGCTGGAACAGCGCCTGATCACCCTGATTGAGCAGCGCAAGGCACTGTTTCCGATTAACCGGGAGATCGATCGGGAAAATTATCCGGAAGCCATCTCCCTGTGCCTTCAGGCCCTACCCCGGAACCCCCGCCATAAGACTTGGCTATTGAAGACCCTGGGCGATCTCTACTACCGCCTGGGGGATCTTAGCCACGCGGCCAAAGTCTTTGACGACGTGCTGCAACAGCGTGAGCTGTCCTGGGCCAGGCTTGGGCACAACCGGGTATTACTGGCAAATCGTAGCCACGATCAGGCCATCGCCAGCCTCAAGCAGCTGATCGAAAACCATCCCGATTACATGGAAGCCTACGACCTGCTCGCCGACGGACTGCGGCAGCAAGGCAAACTCTCTGAAGCACAGCGGGTACTCGAGCAGGCCACATTGCAATCGCCCAATGCTCTGCTCCGGCAAAAACAGTTGGCGGAGGTTGCCGAGGCCAATCAGGACATAGAGACCGCGGCCGATTCCTGGCGCCGCACGGTATCCCTCGGCATCCACTCGATACACGACAGCGCCGACCACTATCTGGCCCTGGGCCAGAGCCTGTCAGACCTAAGCGAGGACGACGACAGCACTCAGAGCGCCGAGCACGCCACCGAGGCAATCGCCATTCTTGGCACCATGGAGAAGCGTTTTGCCGATCAACCGACAGTTGAACTTCGCAGCCGCATCGTTCAATGCCGAGTTTTGTTCGGGCAGGGACAACATCGAGAGGCAGGGGCACTACAGAGCAGCCTGAGGGCGGACTTCGATCGCAACCCCCCGGTCGATCCCGACACCAGCCTGGACTACGCCAAAACCCTGTTTCGAATTGGCGGTGACGCTGAAGCGAGGGATCTTCTTGCCCGCCTCGCCGAGCAGCACAGCGGTGAATCAGACCTCCTGCAACGCATCGAAGCGTTACGGGACGAGCCTGTCGGATTCCGTCAAAAGCTGAAGGCACGGAAACTCACCCGAGGTGGCATTGAAGCCTTCGAAGCCGGTGACCTTGCAGCAGCTGCAGCGGCGTTTACAGAAGCGCTTGAGGTAGTTCCAAATCACTCTTCGGTAAACCTGAATCTGGTGCAGGTCCTGTTGAAAATGTACGAAGTGGATCCAACGAATCGCCAACTACTTGAGCAGTGTCGGGCAAGACTTGAGCACCTGCAGGGATTGCCGGAACAGCATCGACAGTATCGGCGCTATATGGCACTGAGCCAAAAACTGAAGGGATTAAACCAATGACCAATCCCCAAGACCCAGCTAAGCCGGCCAATGAGAGCGACCAGAGCATCGACTTTTCCATGGTCCTGGCCTCAGCCGTCCATGACATGAAGAACTCCCTGGGAATGTTGCTGAACTCTCTGGACGAGCTAAGAGCCGAGCACAGCTCAACTTTCAATGGTTCCCCACGATTTAACTCCCTGCAGTACGAGGCCGAGCGCATGCACAACGATTTGGTGCAGTTGCTGGGAATCTATCGACTGGGAGAGCAGAATCTTTCGGCGCACCTTGAGGAGCATTACCTGCCCGACTTCCTGGCCGAGCACATGGCGCGCCATGAGCCCCTACTCCAGGGCCTGGGTATAGAAGCTCTAATCGACGCCAGCGACATCACAGGTTTCTTTGATGCCGATCTGTTGACCGGAGTGCTCAACAACACCATCAACAACGCCCTGAGGTACACCAGGAAAAAGATCCGGCTGACGGCGGAGGCTAGGGACGGCTATTTGGTTTTAGGGGTAGAAGATGATGGTGCGGGATACCCGGTGAGCATGCAGCACACAGGCCCCCTGACGTTCAAATCCTTGGACTTTAATACTGGCAGCACCAGCCTGGGGCTGTTCTTTGCTTCATCGGTTGCCCAGTTGCACCGGGAAGGTGATAGATTCGGATCCATCAAACTGCACAACGGTGGCGAGCTCGGTGGCGGCGTTTTTGAGATCTGGCTGCCCTAGCCGCGTAAGACCCCCAACGCCTTTTGTGGCAAATGCCCCTTCGGTGCCTTTCGTTCAGGCAATAAAAAACCCCAGCCTCGAGGAAGCTGGGGTTTTTCGGTATTAAGAGTCTGACGATGACCTACTCTCACATGGGCAAATGCCACACTACCATCGGCGCAGGCCTGTTTCACTT
>NZ_SWKM01000018.1 GCF_005871205.1 Marinobacter alexandrii
AGGTGGCGTATTCTACATCGTGTCGCCGCCTTGTCAACCGTTTATTTTCGATGTTTTCCGTCTCCGGAAAGCGCCGAAAATCAACCGGCTTACTGCTTGTTTCGAGAGGCGCATTCTACAGCGAATCAAGCCTCTGTCAACCGCTTTCTGAAGAATTTTGAAACTCAATTTCTTCAACAATTTCAAACGGTTGCCGTCCTCGGGTGCCGCTGTGTCAGTGGCTTGTCCCTCAGAAGAGATGCGCATTCTACAGACCTGCTCAGAGGTGTCAACGGCGATTCTGAAAAAAACTCAAAATCGCCGTAGATCGATCACGCAGTGATCACAACTCGGGCAATCTTCTTCTTACCAGCCTGTACCACACAGTCATCCCCCTCTATAAAGAGGCGATCACCTTCAAACTGCTCTCCGTCCACAAAGACAGCACCGCGGCCCAGGACATCCCGAGCTGCCGCACCGTTCTTTACCAGGCCAGCCAAACGCAGAACCGACGCCATCGGAATTTCTGACTGCCCGTCCAGTGATACCTCCACTGTCGGCACATTATCGGGAATCGCACCAAGCGCCACCCGGTTACCGGCAGACTTGTGCGCAGAGTTGGCCGCTTCCTCATTGTGGAAGCGGGTGATGATCTCTTCCGCCAACAGCTTCTTATAGTCCTGGGGGTTGGCACCACCTTCTACTGCCTTGCGGAACTCATCCACTTCGGCGAGCGGCCGGAAGCTCAGCAGTTCAAAGTAACGCCACAACAGGTCGTCGGGCATGGACAGCAACTTGGTGTACATCTCACCCGGGGAATCATTTACGCCAACATAGTTGCCCAGCGACTTGGACATCTTCTGGACCCCGTCCAGACCCTCAAGGATCGGCATGGTCAGGATCGCCTGCGGGGTCTGACCATAGGCCTTTTGCAGAATCCGACCCATCAACAGATTGAACTTCTGATCAGTGCCGCCCAGTTCAACGTCGGCTTCCATGGCCACCGAGTCGTAACCCTGTACCAAGGGATACAGGAACTCATGGATCGCGATGGACTGCTCGGCTCGGTAGCGCTTGGTGAAATCATCACGCTCCAGCATCCGCGCCACTGTGTATTGGCCCGCCAGCTTGATCATGTCCGCCGCCGTCATCTTGCTCATCCATTCGGAGTTGAACATGACTCGGGTCTTGGCCGGATCGAGAATCTTAAACACCTGCTCTTTATAGCTGAGAGCGTTCTGTGCAACCTGTTCTTCTGTTAACGGGGGACGCGTAGCACTCTTACCAGTGGGGTCGCCGATCATGCCGGTGAAATCGCCAATGAGGAACATCACCTCATGACCAAGATCCTGGAATTGCCTCAGCTTATTGATAAGGACGGTGTGCCCCAGATGCAGATCCGGGGCGGTGGGATCGAAGCCTGCCTTGATTCGAAGCGGGCGACCTTCCTTTAACTTCTCAATCAGCCCTTCTTCCGGAATAAGCTCGTCAACGCCGCGCTTGATTACGGCCAACGCCTCATCAATAGATGCCATGAACAACACGTCCCCAGTTTTACCTAAATGGATTCTGACAGTTACAGACCTCTACAAAAGAAATCTGTGAGTTACCTGCACTCCTGCTACAGTAGATTTGCCTAGTTTTTGAGCAACTCTGACTCGGCAGGGCGGCGTATTATAGCAATGCCGCCCGCAGAAATCCGGAGGATGGGGCAGCAACCGTAATGTTCCACGCTGTCCCGCATGCATTTTATACGGTAATCTGTTTGTCTATACTTGAATAACAGCTTTAATTAGGTAGTTCAACCTACCGTAATACCGATTAAAACGGGTGCGATACGTGCTAAATATGTTTCCCAAAACACACCTTACCATTGCCGCCGCTGCAACCGTTGTAGTGACTGCCGCCA
The DNA here is from genome assembly GCF_005871205.1 of Marinobacter alexandrii. GTDB lineage: Bacteria > Pseudomonadota > Gammaproteobacteria > Pseudomonadales > Oleiphilaceae > Marinobacter > Marinobacter alexandrii. Next base: position 1,889 of record NZ_SWKM01000018.1, read on the forward strand.
TTCTTATGAGCCCGAGTGCCCAAGTGGAAGCCAAGCGCATGTCCTATGCGCTGGATCTGGAACAGGGCACGGTGTCTGACAATGGCACTGTAGAAACGCCTGAGCCCGAAGCGCCGAATGAGGTGGTAATTAATGGACAGGCTCCGGTGGCGGATGCCGAGCAACAGGCCAAGGTAACCAAACCGGCCCCTGAGGCTGAGCCCGCACTCGAATGGCAGACCTACAAGATCAAATCAGGCGATACACTCTCTTCTTTGTTCAAGAAAGCCGGCTTTAACGATGGCATCATGCTGTCGGTTATCCACGGAGAAGGCGAGGCGGACAAGCTTCAGCGCCTGTACGCCGGCGAGACCATCCGGTTTGCCACGGACAACGCTGGCGATCTGGCCGCCATTGAATTGCAACGCAGCCTGCTCGAATCCCTGAAAATCGAAAAGGCCGAGGAAGGCTTCTCCGGTCAGACGGTTATCCGGGAACCGGAAGCACGTCCGGCGTTTGCCTCCGGCACTATCGACGGCTCCCTTTACCTTTCCGCTCGCGAAGCCGGTCTGAATGACCGCCTGACCATGGAATTGGCGGGCATTTTCGGCTGGGAAATTGATTTCGTTTACGATGTCCGCAAAGGCGATCGCTTTGAGGTGGTTTACGAAGAGCTGTATCTCGACGGCAAGAAGTTTGACACCGGCCGCATCCTGTCAGCCCGGTTCGTAAATCGGGGTGAAGACAACACCGCCCTGCTCTACACCGACAGCAACGGTGAAAGCGACTACTATGCCCCGAACGGCAAGAGCATGCGCAAGGCCTTTCTGAGAACGCCGATCAACGCCCGGGTGTCCTCCGCCTTTAACCTGCAGCGCCGCCACCCGGTCCTGGATGTGGTCCGGCCACATGAGGGCACCGACTACGGCGCACCAACAGGCACTCCGATCAAGGCCGCAGGCGCAGGCCGGGTTCGCTTTTCTGGCTGGAAGGGTGGCTATGGCCGCACTGTTATCCTGCAGCACGGCGACAACATCACCACCCTGTACGCACACATGAGTCGCCTGGGCAAAGGCATCAAGAACGGTGCCAAGGTCAAACAGGGCGAAACCATCGGCTACGTTGGTTCGTCTGGCATGGTAACTGGCCCGCACCTGCACTATGAATTTCGCCTGAACGGCGCACCTCGTAACTCCCGCACCGTCAAACTGCCAGATGCCAAGCCGGTTCCTGCCTCAGAAATGGCGCGCTTCAAGCGCTATACCGAGCAGCGGCTGGCGCAGTTCAATGGCTTTCGCGAGAACTTTCAGCAACTTGCTCTAGCATCGGACGAATAACGGAAATGGATGCCTGGATCGGACTCATGTCCGGCACCAGCATGGACGGCATTGACGCCGTGCTGGTGTCGTTCAATGGCCACTCATTAGAAGTACACGCCGCCAAGACCCTGAGCTACCCAGACGACCTTCGACACCGGCTCCTGGCCGTAAGCCAGAACCAGGGCACCCCCGATGAGATTGGCGAACTCGACACGCTGACCGGCGCCCTCTTTGCCGACGCGGCCTGCCAAGTTATTGAAGCTTCTGACGTATCGCCCACCTCCATTCGTGCCATCGGCAGTCACGGCCAAACCATCCGACACCAGCCATCTGGCTCGGCACCGTTTTCGATCCAGATTGGTAACCCGTCGGTGATCGCAGAACGAACCGGCATCACCACCGTTGCCGATTTTCGACGTCGGGATATGGCCGCGGGTGGCCAGGGTGCGCCCCTGGTACCGGCGTTTCACAAGGCGTTTTTCAATTCGGACACCGAGGATCGGTGCATCCTCAACCTGGGTGGCATTGCCAATATCACCTGGATTCCTGCAGACCACAGCAAACCGGTAACCGGGTTCGATACCGGCCCGGCCAACGCGCTAATGGATGCCTGGTGCCTGAATCAGACCGGCCTGCCTTACGACACCGACGGCCACTGGGCCGAGGAAGGCACCGTCAATCAGGCCCTGCTGCACGACATGCTGTCGGACGCGTACTTCTCCCGCCCGGCCCCCAAGAGTACCGGCAAGGAACGATTTAACCTGGAGTGGGTTAAAACCCTGGTGCGCCGACACCCCGACCTGCCGCCTGAAGACGTGCAGCGAACCCTGCTTCAGTTGACGGTCACCAGCATTATTCACCAACTGCCAGAGGTTCCGGCACTGCAGGTGTACGCCTGCGGCGGTGGCACCCGGAATCCGGTGTTCATGCGGGAACTGGAACAAGCTCTGAGCCCGGCGCCCCTGGCCATTACCAGTGACCTGGGGCTGAATCCCCAGTGGGTTGAGCCCGTCGCCTTTGCGTGGCTGGCGCAGCAGTCATTGGCCGGTCAGCCCGGCAACCTGGCGGAGGTGACCGGCGCACGGGGCCCACGAATACTGGGCGCGATTCATCATGCCTGACACCCTGCTCTTTCTGACGCCGTAAATAAAAAGGAGAGCCTGTAGCTCTCCTTTTTATCGCGTGTCATACCTGCCTGCCTACGTTAAATCGAGAACGAACTGCCACAACCACAGGTAGAGCTGGCATTGGGGTTTTGCACCACAAACTGTGAGCCCTGGAGCCCCTCCAGGTACTCAATGGTGGCGCCCACAAGGTATTGATAGCTCATCGGGTCGACCAGCAAGCTGGCACCGTCCCTTTCGACCACTGTGTCCTCTTCGTCCTGACTGTCGTCGAAAGAAAACCCATACTGGAAGCCCGAGCAACCACCACCGGTAACAAACACACGAAGCTTGAGATTGGGGTTCTCTTCTTCCTCAATCAGCTCCCGCACCTTGGCAACGGCACTGTCACTGAAGAACAGCGGGGCGGCCATTTGTTGCTGGACTACACTCAAGTTTGCCTCCGGATTACGTGGTAACAACTCAGGCGATTATGGTATTCCTGAGTAAAACAATCAACTATTCGGACTTTCCACCATCGGCGGTGTCGGTCGCCATTTCGCCGGTCGCTACTTCACTGGTAACAACGGCTTCGGACTGACTACCGGTTTTTGACCGGCCCTGGTCGTTGGTCAGCAATCCCGTTGGCTCGCGCTGATGCACCAGGTTGCCGTTAACTGAGGCTCCCATGGCCATTTCGATCAAGTTGTAATAGACGTTGCCATTGATCGAGGCTTTTTCCGCCAGCTCAAGATGAGCGGAGGCGTAGACATCACCGTGAACGGTGCCGTTAATGATGACGTGCGGTGCCACGATGTCACCAGAGACTTCACCAATTTCCGAGATCCGCAAGACGGCATCGCTGCCCTCCTCGGCAATTACTTTGCCATGGACATGACCATCCACGTGCAAACCGCCAGAAAACTGCACGTCGCCATCGACCCGGGTGCGGGACGAAATCAGTGTGTCAAAATGGCCTGAGGCGCGGCGCGGTTTCTGTTTTTTATTTCCAAACATGTTATTTCTCCGTTAAGTCATCCCAGTCGAATGTTCGTTCGGCCTGTGAGGATTTCCGCCCTTCGGCCTGAGCCACTACCTGGATTTCGATCGGTTCGAATCCGTCTGGCAGCGCCAGCACACCTTCCACATCCTGGAAGTAGCGGAAGCGAAATTTTACACCGAGGTCTTCAATATCCTGAGACAGGTCGCGCAAGGCGATGACTTCTTTCTCTTCGTCGCGCAGGCCGATGACGTTTACCGCCACCACGCCTGAAATATAGCTTTTATTATTGCCCACCTGGGTCAGCACCAGTTTGAAGTCGAACGCACCGGGCTGCCGATCGGGGGCCAACGTAAGGCTGTCCACCTGAAGCCCCTTGCTGGTTTCTGACGGGGCCATAATGTTTTTATAGAATGTCAGATCCGATTTCAGCGATGCAATTCGGGTTTCCAGCTTAACAATGGTCGTCCGCGCCTGCTTCATTGCCTGGCCATCGATGGCCCGGCCGCGCTCAAGATTGATGACCTGCTGCCGAGCCTCGGTGTACTTCACCCGAAGCGAGTCCAATTCTTCTTCCAACACCTGGTTTGAGGCTGCAACACTGGAGGAGCGAAAGCCTCCCTGTGACAGCCCGGTGGCATACCCGGCAATAGCCGCGACGATGGAAAAGACCAGCAGGATGACGGTCCGCCGAAGCCTATAACCTGGCCGGTGTCGGATCACCACATACTCGTGCTCGGGCTTTTGATCCTGGCTCACCAAAGCTCCCTATGGCAGAAGTGCCGGGGCTTCCAGCCCAAGCGTTTCTTTCAGGCCAAACATGATGTTCATATTCTGAACCGCCTGTCCGGCTGCGCCTTTCACCAGGTTATCAATCACCGAGGAGACGATGACAATATTGCTCTGCTCCTGACGGTGCAGCGCCATCCGGCACTGATTGGCACCCCTGACACTGCGAGTTTCCGGGTGGCTACCAAACGGCATGACATCAACAAACGGCTCGTCCTGGAAGCGCGCTTCGAACAGGCTCTGCAGCCGATCGAAATCCGCCGGGTTCTTCAGCTCAGCGTAGAGTGTGGCCTCGATACCGCGGATCATCGGGATCAGGTGCGGAACAAAGGTGACGCCAACATCGGTTCCTGCCGCACCTGCCAGCCCCTGCCTGATTTCCGGTAGATGGCGGTGGCCCGAGGCACCGTAGGCCTTGAAACTCTCACCGACCTCACCGTGCAGCATGCCAATCTTGCCTTGCCGGCCGGCGCCGCTGGCACCCGACTTGGCATCGGCGATCAGGCGGGCCGGATCAACCAGTTCGTTCTCCAGCAGCGGAAGGAAACCAAGCTGTACCGCCGTCGGGTAACAACCCGGGTTGGCAACCAACTGGGCTTCGCGAATGGCGGAGCGGGCGACTTCCGGCAAACCGTAAACGGCCTTGCCCGCCCATTCGGTGCTCTCATGTGGCATTCCGTACCAGTTGGCCCAGACATCGAGATCCTTCAGGCGGAAGTCGGCGGACAGATCAACGACCCGAACGCCCGCAGCCATCAGCTCAGGCACCATGCGCATGCACACCCCGTGAGGCGTGGCAAAAAACACCAGGTCACAGGCTTTGAGCACGTCGGCTTCCGGCTCGGAAAAAGCCAGATCATAATGCCCGCGCAGATTCGGATACATATCGGCAACAGGCATGCCTGCTTCCGACCGGGACGTGATGCAACTTACGGTAACTTCAGGATGAACCGCCAGAATTCTCAGCAGTTCGACACCGGTATAGCCGGTGCCACCAACGATGCCTACTTTTATCACCTTACTCTCCAGCGTCTCCAGTGACGTCATCTCCGGGATGGGAGGATTGACCCCATAGTCTACCATGATAAACCAAGGACTTATTGCAGCTAGCAGGGCGACCGTTACAATGTGGTCCAAAAGGCGCTGTTGCCCATCGCACCTAACCGGAACTCCGGCGTTCATGCAAAGACTCTGGCATCAGATTACCGAGCACCTCATCCCGCTTTTCCGGCGCCGGCTATCCGGTGTTGATGCCCTGCCGCAACTGGCCGTTCTGGGCCTGCTATCGGGACTGATCACCGGCGGTGTCATCCTGTTGTTCCGACTGGCCATCGAATGGCCTCTTGAATACTTCTTGCCCGGCGCCGGCTCGGAATCCTTTGAAGAGCTGGACTTATTGACCCGCGGACTGCTGCCGCTCACCGGCGCCTTGATCCTTGGTTTCATACTCCACCGGCTGGCGATCCAGGACCGTAAGGTCGGGATTGTTCATGTCATGGAGCGCCTGAATTATCACCAGGGCTACATCCCCTTCCGCAGTGCCGTGGTCCAGTTTGTGGCCGGCGTGGCCACCGTAGTGACCGGCCAGTCGGCGGGCCGTGAAGGCCCCGCGGTGCACCTGGGCGCGGCATTCTCCAGCCTGATGGGCCAGTGGATGCGCCTGCCCAACAACAGCATCCGCACCCTGGTGGCCTGTGGCTGCGCCGCGGCGATCTCGGCGTCATTCAACACCCCTATTTCCGGTGTCATCTTCGCCATGGAAGTGGTGATGATGGAGTACACCATCGCCGGCTTTACGCCGATCATCCTGGCGGCCGTGAGCGCCGGCATCGTGACCCAGGCAGTGTACGGCTCGGAGCCGGCGTTTAACGTGCCGGCCCTGACCATGAATTCGCTGCTGGAAATCCCCTGGGTACTGGTGATCGCGATCATCATCGGCATTGCTGCAGCCGTCTTTATTCATGTGGTGGAAATGATGGGGCGCCATCAGAACCGCCCGATTATGCTCAGGATCACCCTGGCCGGCTTGCTGATGGTGCCGTTCGCCATCCTGATACCAGAAACCATGGGCATCGGCTACGACACGGTGAACGAAACCATCAACGGCCAGCTAGGCTTCTGGCTGCTGCTGGGCATTGGCGTGTCCAAGCTGCTGATTACTTCACTCAGCATCGGCCTGGGGATGCCCAGCGGAGTCATTGGCCCGACTCTATTCATGGGCGCTACCCTGGGTGGCGCCATGGGACTGGTCGGTGCCCAGATCCTACCGGAGCAGGCGTCATCCGTTGGTCTCTACGCCATGCTGGGCATGGGCGCGATGATGGGCGCAGTATTGCAGGCGCCGTTGGCGGCGCTGATGGCACTGATGGAGCTGACCCGCAATCCCAACATCATCCTGCCCGGCATGTTGATCATTACCACCTCCAGCCTGGTCACCAGCGAAGCCTTCGGAAAGAAATCCCTGTTCCTGACCATTCTGAAAAGCCAGGGACTGAGCTACCAGAATTCACCAGTTACCCAGGCCCTGAGGCGGGTTTCCGTGGGCGCCATCATGGATCGGAACATTCTCCGAACCGAGCGTCACCTGACGGTCGAAGAAGCCCGGGGGGTCCTGAAGTCGGAACCAAAATGGTTGATTGTCGAAGGCAGTAACGGGCCCACCGCCCTGCTTCCCGCTGTTGATCTGGCCCGCTATCTGGAGGATACCGAACAGCCCGGGACCGAAGACGTATCCGAGGAGCCGGAATCCGTGGACCTGATGAACATCCCGGCCAACCGCCGTGACGTGGCGCCCGTACAGTATCAGGCCACGCTGGAGGAGGCCCTGAACGAATTCGATACAACCAATGCCGAGGCTCTGTACGTACAAAGGCATGTCGCACCGATGATTCAACGGGTTTACGGCGTGGTGTTGAAATCCGATATCGAAAGCCATTACCAATACCGACGGAGCTGATGCATGCTGTGGGTGAAAGCCTTTCACATAATTTCAATGGTGTGCTGGTTCGCCGGCATTTTTTACCTGCCCAGGCTATTCGTGTATCACGCCGCCTGCGACGACGAGCCCGGCCGTGAACGCTTCAAGATTATGGAGCGCAAGCTGTACCGGGGCATCACCACACCTTCGATGGTGGCCACGCTGATCTTTGGCTTCTGGCTGATCGGCTACAACCCGTCCGGGTATGCCAGTCAGGGCTGGCTGCATGCCAAGCTGGTGCTGGTCGCGCTGTTGGTCGTATATCATTTCTACTGTGGCCATCTGGTCAAGGTGTTCCGCGACGACCGCAACACTCGCAGCCACGTGTTTTATCGCTGGTTCAACGAGTTGCCGGTGTTTGTACTGCTGGCCGTTGTTATTCTGGCCGTTGTGAGACCTTTCTAGTTTTCAGACTCATTGAAGGAGCCAAGTCATCAAACGTTATACCCGACCTCAGGTTTTGATCCTGTCCGGCCTGGACCCCTCGGGCGGTGCCGGCATCCAGGCGGATATTCAGGCCGTCACCTCACTGGGTTGCCACCCGCTGCCAATACTGACCTGCCTGACAGTGCAGGACACCACCAACGTATACGGCGCCGAAGCCGTTGACGCCGAACTGGTCCGACAGCAGCTGAAATGCGTGGCCGACGACGCCCCGATTCACGCCATTAAAACCGGTGCCCTGGGCAACGCCGCCATTGTCGATGTACTGGTGGAGTTCCTCGCCCTGCATCCGGGCATTCCGGTGATTACCGACCCGGTGATCAAGGCTGCCGGTGGCGGCGACCTGGCCGATGACGACCTGATTGCCGCGATGAAACAGCGCCTGTTCCCCATGGCCGAGATGATTACTCCCAACGGCATTGAGCTGAGCATGTTGGGTGATCACGGTGATCCGGCACAGGCGGCCCAGAACCTGCTCGACGGCGGCTGCAAATCCGTGCTGGCAACCGGTGGCCACGGCACCGGGCCACACATCATCAACACCCTGTTCAACCACGCCCCAAACCCAATTAGTTGGGAAATCGAACGCGTGGGTGGTGAATATCATGGCACCGGATGCACCCTCGCTGCTGCCATTGCCGCTGGCCGGGCCAGCGGCCTGTCGCCCCGGGCAGCCATCTCCCAGGCGCAAAACTACGTGAACCGCGCCATTGTGCATGCCCTGGAAGTGGGCAAAGGCCAGCCCGTCCCCGATCGGGGCATTGCGTGGGAACGATGAGCAACATTCTCCAGCCCGGGCTTTACGCCATTACCGACAGCAAGCTGACACCCCCGGAATCCTTGATTGCCTCGGTAGAAGCGGCTCTGCGTGGTGGCGCTGTTTTGATACAATACCGCGAGAAGTCGGCGCCCATGCCAGAGCGACTTCGCCAGGCCCAGGATCTTCAGGCAATATGCTCGAATGCTGGCGTGCCGCTGTTGATCAACGATGATGTGGAGCTGGCCCGACGTATTGGCGCCGCCGGTGTTCACCTCGGCCAGACCGACGGCTCGCACCGGCGGGCCCGGGAGGTACTGGGGGAAGACGCGATCATCGGCATCACCTGTCACGCTGACCTGGAGCTGGCGCAAGAGGCGTACGACGCCGGCGCCAGCTACCTGGCGTTTGGCCGCTTCTACCATTCGGGCACCAAGCCCAATGCGCCGGCGGCCAGCCCGTCGGTACTGAGCAGCGCCAAGCGGTTTCAGCGTCCACTAACGGCGATCGGCGGCATCACCGTGGATAACGGTACTCCGCTGATTCTGGCGGGCGCGGACATGCTGGCGGTGGTCGGCGGCGTATTCGGCGGCAGCCCGGCAGACATCGAACAGCGCGCACGGGCCTTTACCCGCCTGTTCCAGGAACATCATCCACTTTTTTCAATCTCCAGATAACAGGACCCAGCCCATGACACACTCCGAAACTCTGTTCGAAGAGGCCCAGAAATACATTCCCGGCGGTGTGAACTCCCCGGTCCGGGCGTTTCGCGGCGTGGGTGGCACCCCGGTGTTCTTCAAGCACGCCGAAGGCGCTTACCTGTACGACGAGGACGACCGCCGCTACATCGATTACATCGGCTCCTGGGGCCCGATGATCCTCGGCCACTCAGACCCTCGTATCAAAGAGGCCCTACACGCCCAGGTCGACCTGGGTATTGGCTACGGCGCGCCCACTTCGCTTGAAACCGACATGGCCAAGAAGGTTTGTGAACTGGTGCCGTCCATTGATCTGGTGCGCATGGTCAACTCCGGCACCGAAGCGACCATGAGTGCGGTGCGGCTGGCCCGCGGTTACACCGGCCGGGATAAGATCGTTAAGTTCGAAGGCTGCTACCACGGCCACGTGGATTCCCTGCTGGTGAAAGCCGGCTCTGGCGCCCTGACCCTGGGCGTGCCCAACTCACCGGGCATTCCCGCCAGCCTGGCGGAACACACCCTGACCCTGACCTTCAACGACATCGACAGCGTGCACGAAACCTTCGCCAAGATGGGCGACGAGATAGCCGCCATCATCGTTGAACCGGTTGCCGGCAACATGAACTGCATCCCACCGGTACCAGGCTTCCTGGAAGGCCTGCGGGAAGTCTGCGACGAACACGGCACGGTACTGATCTTTGACGAGGTGATGACTGGCTTCCGGGTTTCCCGTGGTGGCGCCCAGGAATATTACGGCGTAACACCCGATCTGACCGCCCTGGGCAAGGTCATCGGCGGCGGCTTGCCGGTCGGCGCCTTTGGTGGCAAGCGCGAAATCATGGAACACATCTCCCCGCTAGGGCCGGTGTACCAGGCCGGCACCCTCAGCGGCAACCCGCTGGCCATGCGTGCAGGCCTGACCACGCTGAATGCGATCTCCGAACCTGGCTTCCACGACCGGCTGACCGAGAAGACCAACGCCGTGCGCGATGGTTTCAAGGCCGCTGCCGACGCGGCCGGCATTCCCCTGGCCGTGCAGAGCGCAGGCGGCATGTTTGGCTTCTTCTTCACCAACGAAGCATCGGTAACCCGCTTTGATCAGGTCATGGGTTGCGATGTCGAGCGCTTCAAGAAGTTCTTCCAGGGCATGCTCAAAGAGGGCGTGTACCTGGCGCCGTCAGCGTTTGAAGCCGGCTTCACCACGGCCGCACTGTCCAATGCCGATATCGAGCACACAGTAAACGCAGCTCACAAGGTCATGGCCACACTCTAATTCGCCATGCGTTAACTGCAACATCCGCATCGGCCCGCATGACCGTCACTTCTGACGTGTCATCGCGGGCCATGGCTGTGACCGGTGTCACAACCCGCCCCAGAACTCCCCGCTTTCTCGCCCTGTCGCATTGACTTACACACCCAGCTGATCAAATTATCCTCAGATCTCGCAAGAGATGCTCTGACGGTAACGACTCAACAATCACAACAACGTAGTCAGCGCACGGATGCACGCAAGCACCTAGCCCGTCGGGGCAGTTTGAATAACAAACACAACATCAAACTGTAGGAACGACAATGAAATCCTGGATCAAAGTGATGGCTTTGGCCTGCGCTGTGGCGTGGTCAGCTCCCGCCGCCGCCTGGTGGTGGAACTCAACTCCCTCAAACTATACCGACACCCGGTATCCGATTGTTCTCGTCCATGGCATGTTCGGTTTTGACTCCATTGCCGGTGTCGATTACTGGTACGGCGTGGCTGAAGACCTGCGCAAATACGGCGCTGACGTTTACACCACACAAGTACCCGCGCTGGACAGCACCATTGCCCGAGGCGAAGCGCTATTGCCTCAGGTGCAAGCCATTGCCGCGGTGTATGGCAAGGTCAATCTGGTGGGGCACAGCCACGGCGGCCCAACCGCCCGCTACATTGCCCGGGTACGGCCAGATCTGGTCGCCTCTGTGACCTCCGTGGGCTCCCCCCACAAAGGATCGCCGGTGGCAGACCTGATTTACGGTTCTCCGGCGGAGAGTCTGGCGGCTTCCCTGGGTAATGCCCTGGGCGGGCTGATCGATCTGATCTCAGGGGGCGGCTACAGCCAGGATCTGCGCTCCAGCCTGTATTCGCTGACCTCCGAAGGCAGCGCGGAATTCAACAACTTTGCGCCAGCGGGCATGCCCACCACCTCCTGCGGCGAAGGCGCCCATGCCGCCAATGGCATTCGTTTTTATTCCTGGGGCGGGACTGGCGTACTCACCAACATTCTGGATCCGTCTGACGCCCTGCTGGGCACCACCAGCCTGGCGTTTGGCTTCAGCCAGAATGACGGTTTGGTCGGACGCTGCAGCAACCACTTCGGCAAGGTGATTCGCGACAATTACTTCATGAACCATCTGGACGAAGTGAATCAGGCCCTGGGCCTGCACAGCCTATTTGAGACCGACCCGAAAACGGTTTTCAAACAGCACGCCAACCGTCTGAAAAACGCCGGACTCTAAGCTCATTAAAGAACTCGCCGGGTCGTCTCCCGACCCGGCATCCCAACCTATCCAGACTGTTACGTTTGCTTAACACTCCTACCTATCCCTCCAACATGTCGCTAGAGTGAAAGGAGAATCGGCACTCATGTCTTGTCGGTGATTTTTTTGGACGGATTGAGGAGGTTGTTATGTATCGGTCACTTCGGCTTATTGGTATTTCTGCTTTGGCTGCTGGCGTTACCGCCTGCGGTGGTGGCAGTGATTCAAGCGAGACGGGCACGGTATCGTTTGGGGTCACCGACGCACCGGCAACGGAATTCAGCAACGTTACAGTTGCCTTCACGGAGATCCGACTTAAGCCGGAAGACGGCGACTGGATCAGTTTCCCTTTGAATGGTTTTGAGGACCAGAACCTGCTGGAACTGCAAGGTGGCGTCAGTGCTCCGCTGATCACCGATGAAGAAGTGCCGGCTGGCAACTACACCGAACTGCGACTGATCGTCGACACCAACAACTCGTTCGTCAAGCTCGAATCTCAGGGCGACAGTACGTACACCCTTGCCGTGCCTTCAGGCGAGCAAAGTGGCCTCAAGCTCAAGGGCGATTTCATTGTAGCCGCGGATACCTCCACCGACTTTACGGTGGATTTCGATGTGCATAAGTCCATCGTAAACCCGCAAGGCGACTCTTTGGCGGATTACCTGCTCAAGCCCAGTATGCGCTTGGTAAACAACTTGGAGGTAGGCAGCATCAGTGGCCTGGTGGATTACGCGCAGATCAACTCCACTCGTGGTGTGGACGATACTGAAGATGCGCTGGACGACTGTGCTCCCAATTACGAAGGCTCTGCCTACGTCTTCGCCGGAGCGGGTGTCGTGCCCAGCGACCTCAATGTCAACAACGACACCGGCAACCCGTTACTGGTGCTTCCGGTCGCGCCGGACGACCAGTCCAACCTTTACACGTACACTGCTGGCTTCCTGCCCGCAGGCGAGTACACCGTCAGTTACAGCTGTCAGCTGGACGACAACGAAACGGACGACACACTGCAATTTGATGGTACCCAGAACGTCACCGTGGTCGCAGGTGAAACTACCCAGGCGAAAACGATCCCATTGACGCAATAATAAGTCTGGTTCTACCGATCAAAAAAGCCCCGCAAAATTGCAGGGCTTTTTTATTCGCAATGTCCCGTCCTGAAATACGTTGTCCATCTCTTATCCTCCAGATGACAACGTATTTTGGGACTAGTCACGACGTCTTAGGCTGACATTCACAAACGCGAAGCCCTCGCCTCAGCCTGATCCGCCCCCGCCACATTGCCCCGCGCCCGACGAATATCCGCCAGCAGCAACCAGCCTGAACGCTGAAGGCGCGCATTGCTGCCCGCCAGGGACAACCCTTTCAGGGTGAACTGCTCCGCCGTACCCAGCTGATTGCTGGCGACATAGGCTTCCGAGAGTTTGAAATACACCTCGGCCGAGCGCGGCGCAATGCGCTGGGCCCGTTCAAGCCGGGCGATGGCCGCCGGGGCATCACCTTGAGCCAGCAGGGTATCGGCTTCCTGGATCAGGCTGACGGCGGCCGGTGACAGGCTATCGCCGGCATCCCGGTAGCTGGGTGAACTGCTGCGCGGTGCCGGCTCAGATACTTCCGGCTGCTCGCTCTTGCGCCATACCCGCGGCTTGTCCTCTTTGCTACTGGCCCTGGGTGGCTCCGGCGCCTCAGCCTTGCTGCTACCGACCGGCACATAAATGGATTCGCCCGGCGCCGAAGCGCAGCCCGCCAGGCCCAGAAACGCCGCCGCCGTGGCGGAATAAATCAAAAAACGCGTATTCATCGGAACAGTCCCTCAAACCAGCCTTCAATTTGCCGCTGCAGGTTACCAGAACAGGACACCGTCTGGGTGGGCTCACTGCCAGATATTAGTGGCACCATCCGTGCCCCGTTGCAATGCTCCTTGGTCAGCGCCTGGCGCTCGGCATTCACCCACTGGTACTGAACCCCATCCGGCACCACCGGCGAGAAGCTGTGCTGGGGCACCTGGGCCATAAACCGGGACCAGACTGGCAGAGCGCCACTGGCACCGGTGAGCGACGTCGGGCCGTTATCGTCCCGGCCTACCCAGGATACCGCCAGCAAATCCCCACTGAAGCCAGCAAACCAGGAGTCCCGACCGTCGTCGGTGGTGCCGGTTTTACCTGCCAGCGTCAGCTCCTCGGGCACTGTGTAATAGGCGGACTTGCCGGTACCTTCCTGCATGGTCTCCTGCATGGCGTATTGCACCAGATGCACCGCGGCCGGATCTGCAACCTGGTCCACTTCCAGACTGTAGCGGGACAGGGCTTCCCCACCAGCATCGGTCACCTCGCGAATGGTGCGCAGCGGCGTGTTGAAGCCGGAGGTGGCCAAGCCCTGATACATCTGTGCCACCGTTACCGGGTTCATGGTCACCGAGCCCAGCAGCATGGACGGGTACTCGGAGATCGAGGATGTCACCCCGAACGCCTGGAGAGTGTCCTTGACCACATCCACACCGATATCCAACCCAACCCGCACCGCCGGCAGGTTGTAGGAGTGAGACAGCGCCTCATGCAGCGGCACCTCCCCACGCTCGGTTTTGTCATAGTTTTTCGGCTGCCAGCGACGGCCGTCGTCAAATTCCAGCGTGAAGGATTTGTCCAACACTGGAGTGATCAAGGTGTAACGCTCCGGTTGTTCCAGCGCAGCCAGGTAGATAAACGGCTTGATCAGTGAACCAATGGGCCGATTCGCATCGAGTGCCCGGTTGAAGCCGGCGTACTGCGGATCGCGACCACCCACTAAGGCCAACACCTCACCGCTGTCTTTGGCGGTGACTACCATGGCTGCCTCCAGCGCCTCGCGGGTTTCGCCACTGGCCAGCCGCCCCAGGGTGTCAGTCACAGCATACTCCGCTGCATACTGAATGGCCGGATTCAGGGTAGTGAAGATTCGCAGGCCTTCACTACGCAGATCCTCTTCCCGGTAATCTCGGGCCAGGTGGCGGCGAACCAGATCGATGTAGGCCGGGTACCGGTTCTCCGAGTAGGACGGACGGGCACTGACCCCGAGCGGCTTGCCCTTGGCTTTGGCCGCCCGGACTGAATCGATCAGGCCTGCCTCTTCCATCTCCGACAACACCAGGTTCCGGCGCTTGGTGGCGCGTTCCGGGTGCCGGCGCGGGTTGTAATAACTCGGTCCCTTGACCATGCCCACCAGCAGGGCGATCTGATGCTCCTGCAGGTCACGCAGGGATTCCCCGAAATAGAACTGACTGGCCAGACCAAAACCATTGATACTGCGGGTTCCAGCCTGCCCCAGATACACCTCGTTCAGGTAGGTCTCAAGGATATCCCCCTTCTCGTAGTGCAGTTCCAGCAACAGCGACATCAGCGCTTCGTTCGCCTTGCGCACCAGAGTCTGGTCCCGAGTCAGGAAGAAGTTCTTGACCAACTGCTGGGTCAGGGTGCTGCCGCCCTGGACAATCTGGCCGGCGCGAATGTTGGCGAGCATCGCCCGGGCAATAGACAGCGGCGCGATCCCGACATGGTCGAAGAAGTTACGGTCCTCGACCGCCATCAGGGTAGTAGGCAACAGCGCCGGCACTTCCTCCAGCTGCACCAGAATCCGGTCTTCCTTGTGGGATGGATAGATCCCACCGATCTGCGCAGGCTCCAGCCGGACGATGGGTGAGGCGTCACCGCTCAGCACCGAGAAATTCTCAACCCGATCCCGGTACACGGTGAGTGCCAGCCGGCGCCTGGGCTCCTTTCCATCTGGAAATTGAAAGCCACGGGTGCTGATAATAAAGCGACCGCCGCTGCGCTGATAGGTGCCGGCTCGTGAACCGTCGCCCTTCCGGAAACCAGACAACCCCAGTTCCCGTTCCAGGGCACTGGCACTGATTCCGGCGCCGTCGTATAGCTCGAGCGGGCGAGCATACACCCGGGACGGCACCTCAAAGCGGCGGCCCTCAAAGCGTGAGGTGATTACGGCATCGAGATAAACCGTCCATCCCGCCAGCAAGACCAGGCCGATGGCACCCGCCCGAAAGACGAAACGCCAAAACCAGGGGCGGCGACCGTTTCTTGGTGATTTACGGGGTGTTTTTCTGTTGTGCTTGGAGGAGGACGTCGATTTTTTCATGTGAGGATTATACCGAAGGCGATCGCTCCAAAGGCAGGCCAACTGTGTGTTATTTCTGTAATCCGCCCGTTATAGTAGAGCCTGGGAATTCAAGAGGTTCAGGGCATTTTTTAGATTAAAGCACTATCCAGCGCACTATCTAGAGCACTTTCTAGAGCACTATCCAAGGCATTTTAGGAGCACACTGTGAGCGAGACTTCCCCAGGCACGTTGATCCAGGCAATGCAAAATCCTGACCTGTACGCGCATCCGGTTCATGAATTTCAGGTCATTGAGACTCACATTTCCCAGGTCATCCTGACTGGTGAGTTCGCCTACAAGATCAAGAAACCCATGGATTTCGGCTTCCTGGACTTCTCGACACTGGCCCGCCGCAAGCATTTTTGTGAGGAAGAGCTGCGGCTGAACCGCCGTCTGGCCGAACCTCTGTACCTGGAGGTTCTGCCCATCACTGGCAGCCCTGAAAAGCCAGTACTTGGTGGCACCGGCGAGGCGTTTGAGTATGTAATCAAAATGCGCCAGTTCAACCAGGACCAGTTGTTCGATCGCCTGCAGGAAAAGGGCGAGCTCGCGCCCGAAGCCCTGACCGATCTTGCCCGGCAGGTTGCCGGATTCCACGAACAATTGCCGCCAGTGCCCGATGACAAGCCGTTGGGTACACCCGAAGCCGTGTACGCGGCCATGCAGGAGAACTTCGACCAGATCCGGCCGATGATTGACGACAAAACCCTGCTGGCCCAGCTCGACAACCTGGAGGCCTGGACCGAAACCACCTTTGAACGGCACCGTGAGCTGATCGCCGAGCGCCGCGCCAAGGGACTGGTGAGGGA
The DNA here is from genome assembly GCF_005871205.1 of Marinobacter alexandrii. GTDB lineage: Bacteria > Pseudomonadota > Gammaproteobacteria > Pseudomonadales > Oleiphilaceae > Marinobacter > Marinobacter alexandrii. The sequence continues at coordinate 18,427 of NZ_SWKM01000018.1, forward strand.
GTGCCATGGCGACCTGCACCTGGCCAACATCACCAGCTACGACGGCAAGGTCACGGTCTTCGACTGCATTGAGTTCAGTGAGCCATTCCGCTGGATCGATGTCATCAACGATCTCGCGTTCCTGCTGATGGATCTGGAATCCCGGCAGGAAGAGGCGCTGGCGAACCTGGTCCTGAACACCTATCTGGAGTATCGAGACGATTTCGAAGCCCTGCCCCTGTTGCCATTGTACAAGGCCTACCGGGCCATGGTTCGCGCCAAAATCGCCCTGTTCACCCTGGGCAATCCCGCCCTCAGCGACCAGGAGAAGGCGAGCCTGCACCAGCGTTACCGCGACTACGCCCAGCTGGCGGAAGACTACAGTATCATTCCCAACCCTTACCTGCTGGCGACCACCGGCCTGTCAGCCAGTGGCAAATCCTGTGTCTGTTCGGCAATGGCGGGTGAACTGGGACTGATCCGGCTGCGCTCCGATGTTGAGCGCAAACGCCTGCATGGGCTGGCGCCGCTGGAAAGCAGCAAGTCCCCCACCGGCGGCAACCTCTACACCCAGGAAGCCAATGAGCAAACTTACCAGCGACTGGCGACATTGGCCGGTCAGCTGCTGGCGGCAGGCATGCCGGTAGTGGTGGATGCGGCGTGTCTGAAGGCGCGTGAGCGTTCGCTGTTTGCCGATGTCGCCGAGGACCTGGCAGTGCCTTTCGCGCTGCTGCACTGCGATGCACCTGAGGAATTGCGCCGGGAATGGATTCGGAACCGCAGCGGAGACGCCTCGGAAGCCACTGAAGAGCTGCTGGACGAGCAGCAGACCTGGTACGAACCCTTAACTCCGGAAGAACGTAGCCACACCATTCATCTGCAGACAGATCAGGAGCACGTGGCCGAGGCGGTCGCCGATCGGATCCGCCAGCATTTCGGCCTGACCCCGCGCTGACAACCAGATTCGGGAGGAACACCTTGGCGAAAACGGCACCAGACAGCGACAAGTGGCAAACCGTTTGCCAGCAGGACGAGCTCAAGCCGGGACAACCCGTGGAGTTTCGCATCCAGCGGCCAGCTGCGGAACCGGGTGCCATGCCGCTAACCGGTTTCCTGTTGTTGCACGATGGCCAGCCCCAGGCCTACGTCAATCAATGCCCGCACCTCGGCATTGAATTGAACTGGATGCCCGGCCAGTTCATGGATGCCGACAACCTGTTTATTCAGTGCTCCACCCACGGCGCGCTGTTCAAACCGGGCACCGGCGAATGCATTGCCGGCCCCTGCCGGGGTGATGCCCTGACCGCCCTCGATCTGCGGATAGAGGGCGGTTCCATTCAGATCAGACTTCCAGAATAACCGGAACCGATTCAGTCAATGTCATGTCTCCTGAAGGATCACCACTGTCCGTCACCAACCCGGCGCGGTAGGCAATCACTTCAACTCCCGCATCGCAGGCTTCCCGCAGCAACTTGCCATAGGTTGGGTCAATGTGATCGGCGGGGCGCACGGTTTGAATGCCGGTGTGATTCACCACAAAGAACAACACTGCCCGATCACCCTGAGCCACCTGCGCCATCAATTCCCGCAGGTGCTTCTGGCCTCGAGTAGTTACCGCATCGGGGAAAAAACCCTGGCCATCCTCTGCAAGGGTGACGTTTTTCACTTCCACCCAGGCGTCCGGTTGATGGTCATGACCGGTCAGCAGGAGGTCAATCCGACTCTTTTCCTCGCCGTACTTCACTTCCGCCCGGCAGCCCGAGTAATCCGCCAATTCCACCACCACGCCACTCTCGACGGCTACACGAGCCTGGGTGTTGGGACGCGCGGTGTTGATGCAGGCCAGCATGCCCGGAGAGGTCTCCACCAGCTCCCAGGTATAGGGCAGTTTACGCTTGGGATTGTCGCTTCGACTCAGCCAAACCCGGGCATCTTCCGGCTGGCAACCCAGCATGGAGCCGGTGTTAGGACAGTGGGCAGTTACCTCGCTTCCGTCCGGCAAACGCACGTTCGCCAGGAAGCGTTTATATCGGCGAATCAGGCGCCCTTCGACCAGGGGTTCGGGAAAGTTCATGTGGTCTCCATTCAAAAGTCGGTATCACAAGGCTGGCACCCCCGTGACTTATCTGCTATTTTCCGCAAATTCCCGTTTCAGGACGAATGCTTCATCCAGGGTTAAATCGCTCAGCCACGGGGGCTCAAGCGGTGGGAAGCAAAGCGTTCTTGTGAAGTACAAACAAGAGGCCGGGTTCAATGGCAAACACTGCAGAACAACCACGCGAACGTTTTACTAACTTCACCCCTTACGAAATGAAGAAGGGTGAAGAGTACATGAGTGCTGACATGCTGGAGCACTTCAAAAATCTGCTGCTGCAATGGAAACAGGAGCTGATGGAAGAAGTGGACCGCACCATGCACCACATGCAGGAAGACGCAGCAAATTACGCCGATCCCAGTGATCGCGCAACCCAGGAAGAGGAATTCAGCCTGGAGCTGCGAACCCGCGATCGCGAGCGCAAACTGATCAAGAAAATTGATAAGACCATCGATCGCATCGACAAAGATGACTACGGTTTCTGCGATCAGTGCGGTGTCGAGATCGGCATCCGTCGCCTTGAGGCACGGCCAACAGCGACCCTATGCATTGATTGCAAAACCCTGGCCGAAATCCGCGAGCGCCAGACTGGCATCTGAGCCGGCTTACCCGCAGCAGCCGGCCGCGCTTCTCTCAAGCCGCCGGCTGACTGACCGATCATGACCTCAGTACGTTACCGGGGCCGATTCGCGCCCTCACCCACCGGCCCTTTGCATTTCGGTTCTCTGGTCGCGGCCCTTGCCAGCTATCTGGAAGCCCGCTGCCACAACGGCCAATGGCTGGTTCGTATCGAAGACCTGGATCCGCTCCGGGAGCCCGCCGAAGCCACTGGCCAGATCCTGAACAGCCTTGAAGCCCACGGCTTGTTTTCCGACGAACCGGTACGTTTCCAGTCCCGCCGCCACGATGCCTATCAGGCAGCCATTGATCTGTTGATGACCACCGGCGACGCCTATCGGTGTGTGTGCTCCCGCAAGGAACTCCAGCACCACGGCGGCCGACACCCCCATGGCTGCCGGGAGCGCCAAGCCAACCGCACCGATCGGCCTTCGGCGGTTCGCTTTGCCCTCACCGATGAACACAACCACTGGCAGGATCTGCTGCTGGGCCCCCAGAGCCAAGTCGTCAGCGCCGAACTGGACGACCCGGTAATACTGCGCAAGGAAGGATTTTACGCTTATCAACTGGCCGTAGTGGTGGACGACATTGACCAGGGCATTACCGATGTAGTCCGGGGCTCGGACCTGCTCGACATGACCGCCCAGCAAACCCAGATCTATCGCGCGCTGGGCGCCGCCCCTCCCCGGTGGCTGCATGTACCGGTCATCGTAAATGAACAGGGCCAGAAGCTCAGCAAGCAGACCCACGCCCCGGCGCTGGCCGATGACCAACCCGCCGACAACCTGATCCAGGCATTGGCGGCATTGGGCCAGATGCCACCGGCGTCACTCACCGGCGCATCGGTCGACAGCATTCTGGATTGGGGCACCAGCCACTGGCGGCGCGAGGCCATTCACCTGACATCCGGGTGAACCCCGTGGTATAAAGCGGTTCACAAACCTCAGCGCGGATAGCATGCCTGATGTATATCTACCGTCTGGTCTTCCTGTTGGTTTTGGCCATCTATATTTTTTCTCCCAACATCCTTGATTGGTGGACCTCGCCGGGTAACGCCTGGTACAGCCCCTACCTGATCTGGGCGGGCATCATTGCCATCGGATTCTGGCTGGAATGGCGACGGGATCCCAATGAGTTTTAGCGCCGCCGGTCTACTCGCTGCCAGCCTGCTCTACCTGGTCATCCTGTTTGCTATCGCCTGGGTGACCGAAAAGGGGACCCTGCTCCGGCATTGGGTCAGGCATCCTTTGATCTACACCCTCAGCCTGGGCGTCTACGCCGGTATCTGGGCGGTTTATGCCGCTGTTGGCGTGGCCGCGGATTCCGGTTATGGCTTCCTTGCCTATTACCTGGGTATCAGCGGTGCCTTCCTGCTGGCGCCGGTGCTGTTGAACCCAGTGCTACGCATCGGCCGCGCCTACCAGTTGACCTCACTGGCCGATCTTTTCGCCTATCGTTACCGCAGCCAGTGGGCCGGCACACTGGTTACACTCTGTTCCGGCGGCGCCATCCTGGCCCTGCTCAGCATGCAGATTCAGGCCGTTACCACCTCTGCCAGCATTCTGGCGCCCGACACCTCGCCCCAGGCTATCAGCGTGATGTTCAGCATCACCGTTGTGCTGTTTGCCATGCTGTTTGGTGCCCGCCGGGACCAGAAGTCGGACAATCATCAGGGGCTGGTCCTGGCCATTGCCTTTGACTCCCTGGTCAAACTGGTGGCCATGCTGGTGTTGGGCGGGGTCATTCTGTTTGGCGTCTTTGGCGGCATGGGCGGCCTCGAAGGCTGGCTGATCAGCAACAGCTCGCCCGCCACTACCATGACCCTCAGTGTTGACGACGGCAGCTGGCGCGCACTTATGCTGATGTCGTTCGCCGGGGCCCTGGTATTACCGCACATGTACCACATGACGTTCAGCGAAAACCCGTCACCCAAGGCCCTCGCCAAAGCCAGTTGGGGGCTGCCGCTGTACTTGTTGTTGTTAGGCCTGCCGGTTCCGCTGATTCTGTGGGGCGGCCAGGCCTTGGCGGTGACCACAGGCCCCAGCTTTTACGCCATTGGCGTCGCCCAGAGCCTAGGCAGCCCCGGACTGACCTTGCTGATGTACATCGCCGGGTTATCGGCAGCCAGCGGCCTGATGATCGTCAGCACCCTGGCCCTGGCCGGGATGGTGCTCAATCACGTGGTATTACCTGTGAAAACCCCTCGGGACCAGGGTGACATTTACCGCTGGCTGCAGGGCATCAAGCGCCTGTTGATCGCCGGCATCATTTTCCTGGCCCTGTTGTTCCATGAAACTCTTGGCAAGAACCTGGACCTGTCCATTCTGGGGATTATTTCCCTGTCCGGCGTACTGCAGCTGCTGCCCGGCGCCCTCGGGGTGATCTACTGGCCAGAGGGCAATCGCCGTGGCCTGATCGCCGGCCTGTTAGTCGGGCTCGCCATCTGGGTGGCCACCCTGGTGCTGCCATTTGCGCACACCACCAATCTGCTCGCCCTGCTTGACGCCCCGCTGGTGCCGGACTACAGCAACTGGCACATCTTTACCTTCATCAGCCTGACTGCCAATGTCGCGGTGTTCGCGCTGATATCCATGGTCAGCACCAGCAGCAACGAAGAAAACAGCGCAGCCCAGGCCTGCTCACTGGGCGCACTCTCCCGTCCCCAGCGACGTGAGCTTCTGGCGGCTTCCTCCACAGAATTCGCCCAGCAACTGGCCGATCCTCTGGGCCGGGGTGTGGCCAAACGGGAAGTCGAACGAGCGCTGGCACAGCTGAAACTGCCCAAGCTCGAGTACCGCCCGTACCAGCTGCGCCGACTGAGGGATCAAATTGAGGTCAACTTGTCTGGCCTGCTCGGGCCTTCGGTTGCCCGGGACATGGTGAAACGGCATCTTGGTTTCAAACCCATGACGCGGAACGGAACCGGCCAGGACATCCGCTATGTCGAGCGGGCACTCGGAGAATACCAAAATCAGCTGACCGGCCTTGCCGGTGAGCTGGACAACCTACGCCGACACTATCGCCAGACTCTGCAGAACCTGCCGATCCCGGCCTGCTCGGTCGGCGAGGACGGCGAAATCCTGATGTGGAACCATGCTATAGAAAGCCTGACCGGCATCACCGCCGATGATGTTGTCGGTGCCCGCCTGATGGCCCTACCTGAGCATTGGCACATCCTGCTGGACGACTTCCACCACGGCGACGAACTGCATCGTTACAAACATCGCCTGGACCTGCGCGGCAAACCCCACTGGCTCAATCTGCACAAGGCAGCCCTGAGCGGGCCGGATCATACCGAGGGCGGCAGCATCATACTGGTGGAAGACCAGACCGAAACCCGGCAACTGGAAGACGAGCTGATGCACAGCGAGCGTCTGGCCTCGGTGGGACGATTGGCGGCAGGGGTCGCCCATGAGATTGGCAACCCAGTGACCGGCATTTCCTCACTGGCACAGAATCTGAGGCTGGAAACCGACAATCCGGACATCCTGGATACCGCCGACCAGATTCAGCAGCAAACCCGACGGATTTCGACCATCCTGCAATCGCTGATGAACTTTGCCCGAACCGGTAACCGTGCCCACGCGAACCGCTATGAGCCGGTGACCATTCACCGGTGCGTGGATGAGTCCATCAACCTGCTGTCGCTGAGCGACAAAGGCATGGGGGTGCACTTTGTTAACGACTGCCCCCCGAATCTCCGTGTGCTCGGCGATGAACAACGCCTGGTGCAGGTTTTCATCAACCTTCTGGCCAACGCCCGGGACGCCTCCCCCATCGGCGGTACGGTCCGGGTCAGTGGAAACGGCGACGGCTACTCCGCTATCATCGAGGTCGTCGATGAGGGCTCCGGCATACCGGCGGACCAGCTCGATCACATCTTCGAACCGTTTTACACCACCAAGGCCCCGAACAAAGGCACAGGGCTGGGCCTGTCATTGGTGTACAGTATCGTGGAAGAACATTACGGCAACATCCAGGTGGACAGCCCGGCTAACCCGGACACCGGTACCGGCACTTGTGTGCGTTTGAGGCTACCCGCCTACGAACCGGAAACCGGCACCACCACCATCAGCCAGAACGAAAGGTCATGACACCTATATGCCTCGCATTCTGATCGTAGAAGATGAAGACATTATTCGCTCAGCAGTGCGCAAACTGCTCCAACATGCCGGATACACGGTGTCCGATGCCGGATCAGTAGAGGAAGCCGAGCAGCATTACGAGCCGGAAAAGTTTGACCTGATTATCTCTGACCTTCGGCTGCCGGGCGCCCCCGGCACCGAACTGATCAACCGGGCTCCGAACACGCCGGTGCTGATCATGACCAGTTACGCCAGCCTACGCTCGGCGGTCGATTCGATGAAGATGGGCGCGGTCGAATACATCGCCAAACCCTTCGATCACGATGAAATGCTGGCCGCCGTAGAGAAGATTCTGGCCCGAAAAATGTCGGACGCAGGCTCGGGCGACTTGCAGAATGGCTCAAAAACCAGCCCGGAAGACAGTGACCCGGCCAACATCATGTTCGGCCATTGCGACCCCATGCAGCGCGTATTCACGCTGATTCGCAAAGTCGCACCGACCGAAACCACAGTGCTGATTCAGGGCGAATCGGGTACCGGTAAAGAGCTGGCGGCAAGGGCCCTCCACCTGCTCAGCCCCCGCGCCTCCAAGCCACTGATCTCAGTGAACTGTGCCGCGATACCGGAAAGCCTGATCGAGTCGGAGCTGTTTGGGCATGAGAAAGGCGCGTTTACCGGTGCAGTTTCCGCGCGGACCGGCCTGATTGAGGCCGCCGACGGTGGCAGTCTGTTTCTGGACGAGATTGGCGAACTGCCGGCGGAAGCCCAGGCGCGCCTGTTGCGAGTGCTGCAGGAAAGCGAAATCCGCAAGGTGGGTTCAACCCAGAGCCGAACCGTGAATGTTCGGATGATTGCTGCGACCCACCGTAATCTGAAAGCCATGACCCGAACCGGTGAGTTCCGTGAAGATCTTTATTACCGCCTCAACGTCATGCAGATCCGCATTCCGCCACTGCGCGAGCGCCAGGCCGACATACTGGGCCTGGCCCGACGCTTCCTGAAACGTCAGGGTGAGAAGATGGGCAAACCCCTCCTTAACCTGAGTCCGGAAGCCATGAGGGCACTAGAGCGACATCGCTGGCCGGGCAATGTCCGCGAACTGGAGAATGCCATTGAACGCGCGACCATCCTATGTGACGGCGACGTGATCTCACCGGGGCTGCTCGATCTCGACAGTGAAGCCGGTGACGAACACATTCCGGAAACACTGGTCGAAGGCAACAACGAACAAACCCGCACCACCGACGTCGATTCCTCGAACGATTTGTCGCTCGAGGACTACTTCCAGCACTTTGTTCTGGAAAACCAGGATCGCATGAGCGAAACCGAGCTCGCCCAGAAGCTGGGTATCAGCCGAAAGTCCCTGTGGGAACGTCGTCAGCGCCTGGGCATCCCGCGCAAGAAAAGTTCTGGCAATTAATCCGTCCGGGGCAATTCGAGTTTGCCCCGGCTCGGCTCCTCTAAAAAATGAACCCAAGCCCCATTGTTACCACCTGTTCCTCCCGGTAACACTTACTACAGAGTTAATGAGACCTCAGTAACACTTTCGGTGTGTACGGGGTAACACTTATGGCCTGCAAAATCGTAAGGCACTGTTAATAAAGAACTTATAAAACCTGGCACACGGACTGCAACCTATAGGGCGCACGACAACAAAAACAATAGTGACAACGCAGCGTCAAAACAAAAACAAAAAGCTGTAGAAGAACGTTCGGTAACAAAAACAAATACAGAACGTGAGCGAACTGAGTGTTTTGGGTACTTTGCTTTTTAGTGGTCCCTCGGCACGTGTGAGTTGTAGATGTAGAGAAGAATCGTCCTTGAGGCGACACTGCACCTGCCCGAATCTCATTCGATGTCTCTGACTGCTCTGTGTGTTCAAAGCTTTCCGTTTGCACCGCTGACCCCCGAAATTGGGGACATGCAGTGGGGTAGAAAAATAAAGAAGAATCCCGGTAACAACAAAAACAATGCAGATCGTCAACGCTTTCAGGGCGGATTCGTGAAAACGGATCCGCCTTTTGATTATCTGGACCGACCACCTTTCAGTGCCTCATTCCCAGTCAAACGTGGGCAAAACCTGCACAAACCGTTAAACTCTCGGTTTTTGCTCTTCGCAACCACGGATTTCAATGCCTAAACGACTCGTCGAAAAACTTCGTTCCTTTATTCCCGGCAGCGGGAAGAAGAAGCTCCGTCCCTATCAGCGCCGGGAAATTCCCCGCGACCAACACAATGTTTCCCGCTCGGCCATCAGCGAACCCGCCAAGAAGGTTCTCAACCGGCTGAACAAAGCTGGATTCGAGGCCTACCTCGTTGGCGGCGGCGTACGCGACATACTGCTCGGTGGTGTACCCAAAGACTTCGACATCGCGACCAACGCGACGCCGGAAGAAGTGCACGAACTGTTCCGTAACTCCCGGCTGATTGGCCGCCGCTTCCGCATCGTGCATGTGGTGTTTGGCCGTGAAGTCATCGAGGTGACCACCTTCCGCGGCAACGCCGGCGAAGCCGAGGACGATGCGCCGGACGACGATCGCAAGACCTCCGAGCACGGTCTGCTGCTGCGTGACAACGTCTACGGCAACCAGGAAGAAGACGCCCTGCGTCGGGATTTCACAGTCAACGCCCTCTACTACTGCATCCGCGACTTCACTGTGATCGATTTCGCCGATGGCATCGAGGATCTGCGCAATCGCCAACTCCGGCTGATTGGCGATCCGGAAACCCGTTACCGGGAAGACCCGGTGCGCATGCTGCGCGCCATTCGCTTTGCCGCCAAGCTGGATTTCGACATCGAGCCGGACACCGAGGCGCCGATCCAGGAGCTCGCGCCCCTGCTCACGCACATTCCCCCGGCACGCCTGTTCGAGGAAGTGCTGAAACTGTTCTCCGCCGGCCAAGGCGAGGCGACCTACGACCTATTGAGCCGTTATAACCTGCTGGCACCGCTGTTCCCCGAGACCGTACGGGCGATCAATAACGGCGAGTCGGACGAGCTAATCCGTCAGGCCCTGCGCAATACCGATGCCCGCATTGCCCAGGGCAAGTCGGTGACACCTTACTTCCTGTTTGCCGCCATGCTCTGGCCGGCCCTGCAGGCGGAATGGACCCGGCGCCAGGATAACGGGGACCCGGTTCAGCCAGCCCTGCACGGTGCCATTGGCAAGGTCATTGGCCGCCAAGTTCAGGCCACGTCCATTCCCAAGCGCTTCTCCGGTCCGATGAAAGAGATCTGGGAAATGCAGATGCGCCTGCCCCGTCGTCAGGGCAAGCGCGCTTTTGCCGCCATGAGCCATCCCAGATTCCGGGCTGCCTATGACTTCCTGCTGGTGCGCGAAGCCGCGGGTGAGATCGAGCCAGGCCTCGGCCAATGGTGGACCGATTTCCAGCAAACCGATGAGCGCGGCCAGGAGCGAATGCTGACAGAGCTGGGCAGTGATGCTCCCAAGAAGCGCAAACGTCGGCGCAAGCCGCCAACCAAGCGCCCCGCCGAGTAATGACCACGGACGCCTTTATTGGCCTCGGCAGCAACCTTGAGAACCCGGCGGCTCAGCTGGCCCAGGCGGTTGCTGCCCTGGCCAGCCTGCCGGATTCTGTGCTAGTGGCGCAGTCGCCTTTTTACGCCAGCCGGCCAGTTGGCCCCCAGGATCAGCCGGACTTTGTGAACGGCGCAGTCTGGCTGCGCACCACCCTGCCTCCCCATGAGCTTCTTGACCACCTGCAGTCCATCGAGCAGCGCCACGGTCGTGAGCGACTCCGGCACTGGGGCCCGAGGACGCTGGATCTGGACCTGCTGGTTTTTGGCAACCAGACCCTGACTGACGAGCGCCTGACCGTGCCTCACAAAGAACTTCCGAACCGGGATTTTGTACTCCAGCCCCTGCTGGACCTGGAACCTGCCCTGACCCTGCCCGACGGCCGCACCGTCAAGGAACTGCGCCAGCATTGCCCGGACAACGAGCTGCGTAAGCTGCCGCCGATAGCGCGGGAGCCCTTCGCTCCGTCCTGAGCCGCCCTCAAGCCAGCTCCGAGCAACACCCGGCCAGGCACACTGACTGCCCCGGCCTAACGGGGCCCGTGCTACTATTGCCTCAAACATAGCCCCGGATTACCCTTAGCACTGAACGCCGGCAGACCCCGGCCCGGTCTTGGCCCATCCACCCACAAGGCAAGGATTTTATGGCTGTTACCATCAATACCCTTCGGGAATACAAACAAAAGGGCGAAGCCTTTTCCGTCCTGACCTCTTACGATGCCACGTTTGCCCAGGTGGTCAGTGAAGCGGGTGTCGATGTAATCCTGATCGGTGACTCCCTGGGCATGGTGCTGCAGGGCCACGACAGCACCCTGCCGGTCACCATGGACCAAATGGTTTATCACACCAGCTGTGTTGCCAAGGGCAATGCCGGCGCTCTGATCATGGCCGACATGCCGTTCATGACCTACGGCACGGTGGAAGCCGCCCTGGAAAATGCGGCGGAACTGATGCGTGCCGGTGCCCACCTGGTCAAGCTCGAAGGCACCGACTGGATGAAAGACACCATCCACGCCCTGAGCGAGCGTGGCGTGCCGGTGTGTGCGCACCTGGGCCTGACCCCTCAGTTCGTCAACAAGTTTGGCGGCTACAAAGTGCAGGGCCGTAATGAGAAAGCGGCAGAAATGATGATCGAGCACGCCTGCGAACTGGAAGCAGCCGGCGCTGACCTGATCCTGCTCGAGTGCGTACCCGCGCCCCTCGCTGCCCGCATCACCCAGGCCGTGAAGGCGCCGGTCATCGGCATTGGCGCTGGCGCCGATACTGACGGCCAGGTGCTGGTCCTGCACGATATGCTGGGTGTCACCACCGGGCGAAAACCCCGATTTGTGAAGAACTTCCTGGCCGAGACCAATTCCGTCCAGGAGGCCATTGAGGCCTACGTGAGCGCCGTGCGCGCACGAACTTTCCCCGCCGAGGAGCATACGTTCAAGGCATGAGAACCGTACATTCCCTGAAAGAACTTCGCACCATCCTCCGCGGCTATCGTCGCCAGGGCAAAACCATTGGCCTGGTGCCGACCATGGGCAACCTCCACGAGGGCCATATTTCCCTTGTGCGTAAAGCGGCGGAAGCTGCCGACGTGGTAGTCACCAGCATTTTCGTAAACCCCATGCAGTTCGGGGCCGGCGAGGATCTGGACACCTACCCGCGCACACTGACGGAAGATCAGGAACAACTGGAAGCCGCCGGCAACACCCTGGTGTTTGCTCCTGGTGTGGAGGAGGTCTATCCCGAAGGCCTGGCCCGGCAGACCCAGGTGGTGGTTCCGGAAGTCAGCGACGGTCATTGCGGCGCCAGTCGCCCCGGTCATTTCGAGGGCGTGGCAACGGTGGTCACCATGCTCCTGAACATGGTTCAACCGGACGTGGCAGTGTTTGGCGAGAAAGATTTCCAGCAGCTCGCGGTGATTCGAAAGCTGGCCCGGGACTTGATGCTACCGGTGGAAATCGTAGGCGCGCCTACCATCCGGGAAGACGACGGCCTGGCCAAGAGCTCCCGGAATGGCTACCTGACGCCGAGCGAACGCAAAATCGCCCCGGTTGTGTACCAAACCCTGCAAGCTACCGCCCGTGAATTGACCGGGGGCCGCTCGGATTTCCAGACCCTTGAGGAAGAAGCCCGAAACCGGCTCGCCGAGGCCGGCCTGCGGCCCGACTATTTCAACATCGTTAACAGCCAGACCCTGAAGCCGGCCACCACCGAAGACACCGATATCACGCTGCTGGTGGCGGCCTTCCTGGGCTCCACGCGCCTGATTGATAACCTATCCGTCAGTCGCTAAGACAATACCCACCAAATCACGGAAAAGGATGTTCTGATGTCTGATCGCGCGCCCCAACTGACCTCCTCCCCGGAGTGGCAGGCGCTGGAACAACAGCGGCAGAAAATGCAGTCGGTGCCGATGAAGCAGCTATTTTCCGAGGACCCGGAACGGGCCAGCCGGTACTTCATCAGGGGCGCGGGGATATCCCTGGATTTTTCCAAGAACCGCATCACTGACGAAACCCTGACCGCCCTACTGGCGCTGGCCGAGCGCTGCGACCTGCCGGCACGCCGGGACGCACTGCTGCGCGGCGAGCCGGTCAACCGCACCGAACAACGTCCGGCCCTGCACACAGCCCTGAGACACCCCGGCAACGCCTCCATCATGGTGGACGGAGTCGATGTGGTGGCCGAGGTCCAGCACACCCTGGGGCGGATGGAAGCGGTGGTCACCGGCGTTCTGGATCAGTCTCGAACCGGCTACAGCGGCAAGGCCTTCACCGACGTGGTCAGTATTGGCATCGGCGGCTCCTATCTCGGACCAAAACTGGTCAACGAGGCCCTGCAGCCTTACTGGCAGGGCGGAATGCGCTGCCATTTTGTGGCCAACATCGACGGTACCGATATCCTGGAGGCGCTCCGGCAGGTCAACCCGGAAACCACTCTGTTCCTGATCCAGTCGAAATCATTTCGCACCCAGGAAACCCTCGAGAACAGCAACGTGGCCCGGCAGTGGCTGGTGGACTATTGCGGCGACGACTCGGCAGTGGCCAAGCACTTCCTCGCAGTAACCGCCAACGTACCGGGCGCAGAAAGCTTCGGGATTCAGGCCGATCAGGTGTTCCCGATGTGGGACTGGGTTGGCGGGCGCTACTCGCTCTGGTCCGCCATTGGCCTGCCGGTGGCGCTGACCATCGGCATGGACAATTTCCGGAGCCTGCTGGCTGGCGCCCATGCCATGGACAGCCACTTCCAGGATGCGCCACTGGCGCAGAACTTGCCCGTGGTCATGGGCTTACTGGGCGTCTGGTACAACAACTTCTGGAACGCTCACACCCACGCCATCCTGCCGTATGACCAATACCTGCGCAGCCTTCCGGACCACCTCCAGCAGTTGGACATGGAAAGCAATGGCAAGAGTGTGACCGAGACCGGGGCGCCACTGGCCTGTGAATCCGGCCCGATTATCTGGGGTGGTACTGGCTCCAATGGCCAGCACGCCTACCACCAGCTGATCCATCAAGGCACCCGGCTGATACCGGCCGATTTCATCATTCCGTTGAAAACCCACAACCCCGTGGCCACCCACCACGCCGACCTGTTTGCCAACTGCCTGAGTCAGAGCCGGGCGATGATGGCAGGCAAATCACTGGCGGAGGCGCGGGCCGAACTGGCAGCGGAAGGGCATTCGGATGCGGAAATTGAGGAGTTGGCGCCCCATAAGGTGATTCCCGGCAACAAACCCAGCAACACCCTGGTGCTGGAACAGGTAACACCGGAGACCCTGGGGGCACTGATCGCCCTGTACGAGCACCGGACGTTTGTTCAAGGTGTTATCTGGGGCGTGGATTCATTTGATCAATGGGGCGTGGAGCTGGGCAAACAACTGGGTAAAGGCATCCTGCCCCGTCTACTAGGAAAGGACGAGCAGGACACAGGCAGCGACAGCTCAACCGATCACCTGATCGAACTGTTCAGGTCAGTCGGCGATTACTGAGATCTGACGACCCTGCCAGGTAAAGGCCACCGGCCAGAGTTTCTGGTCGGACCGGTAATCCCGCCACAACTCCCGATAACTCTGCCCCGTCACCGGATGCAGCGCGTCGGGCGCGATGTCTGCCAAAGGCTGCAGCACGAAGGCGTTCTTCAGGATCTCGCCACGGGGCAGCTCGACCCCATCGACTAACCCCACCCGATCGCCATAGGTCAGGATATCCAGATCCAGGGTTCGGGCACTGAACTTGGGCACATCCCGGCGGCGGCCATTATCGGCCTCCAGTTGCTTGAAGCGTCGGGACAACTCACCCACCGATAGCCCGGTTTTTACCCCGACCACCAGATTCAGAAACGGTGAGCCATTAAAACCCACTGCCTCGCTTTCATAGACTGGTGAAATCTCAAGGCCCCCAAACCAGTTCGCCAACGCGTCCAGAGCCGCGGTAACGTAGCGCTCCCGGTCTACATTACTGCCAATACTGATGTATACCCGGACCTGATCGGCCATTACCGCGTTCCCCTTTCAATTCGGACTCCCACTGCCTGCGCCGCCGGCACCGCTCCGGGTTTTCTCAGTGTCAGTGCCAGCCAGGTAATCCCGAATTGCCGCTGCAGTTGTGCCGCGAGCTGCTCGGCACCGTGCTCCAGCAACTTGGGCTGAAGCGTCTGCAGGAACGATGTGACCAGTTCGCTGACCGCGGCATAATCCAGGGCGTCCCCGACATCATCCGAGGCACCCGGAACCCGGTTATCCCAGGCCATCTCCAGGTCCACCAACAGGCGCTGGTCGACCTTTCGTTCCCAATCGTAGACACCGACAACGGTCTCAACTACCAGACCTTCAATAAGCACACTGTCTGCCAAGGGGACTCCCGGAGTATTCCACTCTTTGCTGATTGAATAACGCACAACCAACGGATACTGTGATATCGCTGGCCTTTTTTTTCAGGGAAGGCATTTTCGCACACTACACCCTGAGACGTCTCCGCCTTCGAGCCGACACCATGACCTTCTCCACCACACTCGCCACCACACTCTCTAGCGACCCGGTTGTCACCGTACTGCTCTGCGCTGTCGCATACCTGGCCGGCTCAGTGCTGTTTGCCCTGCCAGTGTGCCGATGGTGGAAACTGCCCGATCCACGGGCACAGGGCTCAGGCAATCCTGGCGCTACCAATGTCTACCGAACCGGCGGCTGGGCACCGGCTCTGGTAACACTGGCGCTGGATGCGGCCAAGGGCTGGCTGCCCGTCTGGCTGGCCCACAACCTGGGGCTGTCGGTGATGGCGCAGGCAATAGTGGCGCTGTGTGCCGTTACCGGCCACATGATCCCCGTGTTCTACCGATTCAAGGGTGGCAAAGGCGTGGCGACCGCACTGGGCGCAGGCCTGGCACTGGCACCGATAACCACCTCGCTGATGGCAGCCATCTGGCTGCTGGTGATCTGGCGCTGTCGCATCTCGGCACTGGCGTCCCTGATCGCCATCGTTTCCGGCCCGATCATCAGCGCCCTGATCGAACCCGATACCCTGGCCCTGTTCGGCCTACTGGCACTGCTGATCGTGGTTCGGCACCGGAATAACCTGATCCGACTGGCTCAGGGCCGGGAAGCCGGCCTTTAAAGCGTCAATCGTCCGCCAGGACAAGGCGTGGGCTAATCCACCAATCCAGTTGAGCGCGGCTCGGTAATCGCCGGCAGGGTATTCATCGGCCAGCGCGGAACCGCCACAATCCGCTCACCATCCTGCTGCCCGGCCCGCAAGCGCTGGGCGCCGGCATAGGCAATCATGGCGCCGTTATCGGTGCAGAATTCCGGGCGGGCGTAGAACACCGCAGCCTTTAGCTTGGCGGTCATGGCCTCCAGCCCAGCGCGCAAACGCTTGTTAGCGCTGACACCACCGGCAATAACCAGACGCTTGCAACCGGTCTGTTCCAGGGCACGCCGGCACTTGATGGTCAGGGTCTCGACCACGGCGGTTTCGAACGCCAGGGCGATGTCGGCACGGTTCTGATCATCAAGACCGCCCGCATCACGGGCCGCACTGACGGTATTCAGTGTAAAGGTCTTCAAGCCACTAAAACTGAAATCCAGGCCGGGACGATCGGTCATCGGACGCGGAAACCGATAACGGCCCGGTGTACCCTGCTCGGCCAGCGCGGCAATCCGTGGCCCTCCGGGGTAATCCAGCCCGAGCATCTTGGCCGCCTTGTCGAAAGCCTCCCCGGCGGCATCATCAACCGACTCACCCAGCATTTCGTAGGCACCAATGCCGTCGACCCTCACCAACTGGGTGTGGCCGCCGGATACCAGCAAGGCAACAAACGGGAAAGCGGGCGGATTTTCCTCCAGCATCGGCGCCAGCAGATGCCCCTCCATGTGATGCACTCCCAGAACCGGCACGCCCAACGCGAAGCCCAGGGAATGGGCAACCGAGCCGCCGACCATCAACGCTCCGACTAATCCAGGCCCGGCCGTGTAGGCAATACCCTCCAGGTCAGCCCGAACCTTGCCGGCCTGGGCCAACACCTGATCGCACAACGGCAGCAACTTGCGCACATGGTCCCGCGATGCCAGCTCCGGAACCACGCCGCCGTAGTCCGCGTGCATATCGATCTGACTGAACAGGGCGTGCGCAAGCAGCCCCTGCTCGCTGTCGAACAGGGCCACGCCGGTTTCATCGCAGGAAGTTTCAATACCGAGAATCAGCATAATATCGGGGCCACGTTAATAGACATGTGTGGAAAACGCAGCATTTTAGCAGAAACCCGAAACGCCCTGTCAGATTCATCTGAACAATCATTGACCTTGCCATAACCCAGGCGCTATCATTGCCGCCCTAAAATATGCACTGGTCGAGTTTTAGCCAATCTGACCAGGGATCGAACCGGTCTGGCGCTGCCAGGCGGATTACATTGAAACCGAATCTATCAGGTAGGTGATTTCCGAATGCCAGCTGTTAAAGTGAAAGAGAATGAACCGTTTGACGTAGCACTGCGTCGCTTCAAGCGTTCCTGCGAAAAAGCGGGTGTACTTTCCGAAGTACGTCGTCGTGAGCACTACGAGAAGCCGACCGCTGTTCGTAAGCGCAAAGCAGCCGCTGCCGTTAAGCGTCATCTCAAGAAGCTTCAGCGGGAGCAGCGCAAGTTCGAGCGTCTGTACTAAGTTATATAGACGCCGCTTGCCTGCAAAGCACTGATTGCCTGTTCAGCCGCAGGCTGCACAGAGCGACTTCAAAAATGCCGCCGAGGCCTGGCTTCGGCGGCATTTTTAGCTATGGCTGAACCCGACACAAGTCCCGGTTGATCTGGAGTCTCCATGAGTGGACTGATCCCTCAACGTTTTGTTGAAGACCTGCTTGATCGTCTCGATCTGGCGGAGTTGATCGGTTCACGCATAACTCTCAAAAAAGCCGGCGCGAATTACAAGGCATGCTGTCCGTTTCACGATGAAAAGACGCCGTCATTCAACGTGCGACCGGACAAGGGCTTTTACCATTGCTTTGGCTGCGGTGCTCATGGCGACGCCATCAGCTTTATTCGCGAGTTTGAGGGCCTTGGCTTCACCGAAGCGGTTGAAGAGCTGGCCAAGCGGGCCGGCCTGGAAGTGCCTTACGATAAGGCCGCCAAGCAGGAGATCCAGCAGGCCCGAACGCTGACGGACGCGCTCGATTTTGCCAGCCGGTTCTATCAGTCCGCACTGACCAGCCAGCAAGGCGCCTACGCCCGGGATTACCTGCAACAGCGGGGCCTGGACGACGCCATCGTGCAGCAGTATCAGATTGGTTACGCGCCCTCGGCCGGAACGGCCCTGTTCGACGCCGCCAGCAAGGACCTGAAAGGCCCTTTGGTGGAAACCGGCACGGTCTCCGACAAATACGGGCGGCCCCGGGACCTGTTCCGCAATCGGGTGATGTTCCCGATCCGCAACAGCCGGGGCAAAACCATTGCCTTTGGTGGGCGGACCCTGGGTGACGACAAGGCCAAGTACATCAACTCCCCGGAGTCTGATGTCTTTCACAAGAGCCGGGAAATATACGGCCTGTTCGAAGCCAAACAGGCAGTAAGGCAGCTGGACAAGTTGCTGGTTGTTGAAGGGTATATGGATGTCATTGCCCTGGCCCAACATGGCATTCACTACGCTGTCGCAACGTTGGGCACGGCAACCAACCAGGACAGCCTGACCGCCCTGCTCCGGCAGGTGCGGCATATTGTGTTCTGCTTCGATGGCGACCAGGCCGGATTCCGGGCCGCTGACCGCGCCATGGACAACGCGCTTGAGCTGATGGCCGACGGAATGCACCTGCAATTCCTGATGCTGCCCCAAGGTGAGGATCCGGACACGCTGGTGCGCAAGGAAGGCCCGGAGGCGTTCCAGGCACGGATTGACGGTGCCACACCGCTGTCGCGCTACCTGTTTGACCGACAGAGTGAGGGCCTGGACCTGCAACTGCCGGAACACCGGGGCGAGTTAAGGGCCCGGGTAGAGCCACTGCTGAACAAGATGCCGAAGAGCACCCTGCGGGATGCCATGTGGCACGAAATGCTCCGACTTTGTGGCGGCCGCAATCAGTGGCAGAACCGGCCGAAGAATCAGGGCGGAAACTGGAAAGACGGTCGACGGGACCGGGTTACGGAAGAGCGTATCGACGTAAAACTCAGCAAAGACAGCATCTTATGCCTGGCTCTGCTGGAAGCGCCGGAAATGGCCACCGAAGTGGTCGAACTGTCGCGAAGTTCGCGTCAGTTTACCCAGGCCCGCAACTTCGCCAGCTGGATTCTCGACCAGGAAGTCCGGAATCGGAAATCTTTGGTGCGCTGCCTGGCCCTTGATGGCCAGGCCCGGGACCGCTTCTTCCATCTGTTTGATGGCATTGAGCACATTCCCGCCAGGGAGAGCACGCTGGCGGCGGCACGGGAACTGCTGAGCCCGAACGAAGAATCATCGCGACAACAGCGACTTGCGTCTCTGTTGCGCAACTTCTCGAACCTCACAGCCGAGGAACGGAAAGAATTACGAACCCTGAGTAGTGGCACTCAGGAGTAACAGGACTTGAAACTAGACGCATTGATCACCATCTAACCATTCGGTGGCAGTGCGACCGAGCGACAGCTATAATGGCTGTTTCACTTTTTTCCTTCTCAAAGCGAGTTCACAGGGTGTCTATGTCAGGCAATTCGCAAAAATCACGTTTAAAAGACCTCATTGCACGAGGCAAGGAACAAGGTTACCTGACTTACGCCGAGGTAAACGACCACCTCCCGGAAGACATTGCCGACCCGGATCAGGTCGAAGACATCATTCGCATGATCAACGACATGGGTATTCAGGTAACCGAAGAAACACCGGATGCCGATACCCTGCTGATGACCGAAGGCGACTCCACCGCTGACGAAGCTGCTGCTGCCGAAGCCGCAGCCGCACTCGCCGCGGTTGAAACCGATGCCGGCCGCACCACCGATCCAGTGCGCATGTACATGCGTGAGATGGGTACGGTAGAGCTGTTGACCCGTGAAGGCGAAATTGTTATCGCCAAGCGCATCGAGGAAGGCATTCGCGATGTCATGGCTGCTGTCGCCCATTTCCCCGGCACCGCGGGCACTGTGATTCAGGCGTATAACCGCATCATCGAGAACGAAGGCCGCATCAGCGACATCGTCACCGGTTTCCTGGATCCCGACGACGCCGAGCCGTTCATGGGCGAGGAAACCCCGGCCACCAGCACTGATACCTCCGGTTCTTCATCCGACGATGACGATGATGACGAGGAAGAAACCGAGAGCGGCCCGGATCCCGAAGAGACCCGGCTGCGGTTCGAACTGCTGACCGAGAAACTGGAAGCAGCCGACAAGGCGCTGGCCAAGCACGGGCGCGGTGACAAGAAAACCCAGGAAGCACTGAACGAGCTGGGCCAAGTGTTTGCCCCGTTCAAGCTGGCCAACAAGGCCTTCGACGAGCTGGTCAACGTGGTCCGTTCAACCAACGTGCTGGTGCGGGAAAACGAACGCGCCATCATGCAGATCTGTGTCCGCGACTGCAAAATGCCGCGCAAGGATTTCATCAAGTCCTTCCCCGGCAACGAGACCAACCTGGACTGGGCCGAAAAGATTGGCCGGAGCAAGAAGCCTTACGCCGCGCCGATGTCCGAGCGCATCGACGAAATCGTTCGCCTGCAGAAGCGCATCCAGAACGTGCAGACCGACGTGGACCTGGACGTGGCCGACGTCAAGGAAATCAACCGTCGCGTTTCCATCGGTGAAGCCAAGGCTCGCCGTGCCAAGAAGGAAATGGTTGAGGCCAACCTGCGACTGGTAATCTCCATCGCCAAGAAGTACACCAACCGCGGCCTGCAGTTCCTGGACCTGATTCAGGAAGGCAACATTGGCCTGATGAAGGCCGTGGACAAGTTCGAATACCGTCGTGGTTACAAGTTCTCGACCTACGCCACCTGGTGGATTCGTCAGGCCATCACCCGTTCCATCGCGGACCAGGCCCGCACCATCCGTATTCCGGTGCACATGATTGAGACCATCAACAAGCTCAACCGGATCTCTCGCCAGATGCTGCAGGAGATGGGCCGCGAGCCCACGCCGGAAGAGCTGGGTGAGCGCATGGAAATGCCGGAAGACAAGATCCGTAAGGTTCTGAAGATCGCCAAAGAGCCGATCTCCATGGAAACCCCGATCGGTGATGATGAAGACAGCCATCTGGGCGACTTCATTGAGGACATCCAGGCACTGTCTCCGGTGGATTCCGCGACCGCCGAAGGTCTGCGCGAAGCCACCCGTTCGGTACTGGCCGGCCTGACCGCGCGTGAGTCCAAGGTACTGCGCATGCGTTTCGGTATTGAAATGAATACCGACCACACCCTGGAAGAAGTCGGCAAGCAGTTCGACGTCACCCGGGAGCGCATTCGTCAGATCGAAGCCAAGGCTCTGCGCAAACTGCGTCATCCGTCCCGTTCCGATCACCTGCGTGGCTTTATCGACGATCAGGGCAATCCCCAGGGATAATAGCCACAACAGTAGCGGGCGCCCCACCTCACCGGTATAATGGCGCCCGCTCTGTTTCCCCTCCCGGAAACACCTTTCAAAACAGCAAGTCGTACACGGGCCTATAGCTCAGTTGGTTAGAGCAGGGGACTCATAATCCCTTGGTCGCTGGTTCGAGTCCAGCTGGGCCCACCATATTTCAATGACTTACAAATACCTCTGTCATATCGAGAACCAAAACTGTCAACGAAACGACGACGATGCCTCGAATGATCAA
>NZ_SWKM01000019.1 GCF_005871205.1 Marinobacter alexandrii
TCTGATCGAATGCACTCGCAGAACCTGTACCCCAAACTTCGTGACATACACGAGTCAGGGCGGCGGTCAGTGTGGTCTTACCATGGTCAACGTGACCAATGGTGCCAACGTTCAAGTGCGGTTTACTACGGTCAAATTTTTCTTTAGACACGGTTACACCTCTTCCTGTTTCTTAAGTCCTAGGGATCAACCCTGTTTCATGATCGCTTCGGCAATGTTCGACGGTGCTTCTGAATACCCAGCAAACTCCATCGCATAAGACGCCCGCCCCTGTGTTGCAGAACGCAGGTCGGTGGCGTAACCGAACATCTCCGACAACGGAATTTCTGCACGAATGATCTTGCCAGAGGGGCCGTCATCCATGCCCTGGATAACACCACGGCGACGGTTCAGGTCACCAACAACGTCACCCATGTAGTCTTCCGGGGTCACAACTTCAACCTTCATGATCGGCTCAAGCAGTGCCGGATTCGCCTCCAAGGCGCCCTTCTTCATTGCCATGGAACCGGCAACTTTAAAGGCCATTTCGTTGGAGTCGACATCGTGGTACGAGCCGTCGTAAAGAGTAGCCTTGATACGAAGCAGCGGATAGCCGGCGAGACAGCCATTCTGCATCTGCTCCTGGATACCCTGTTGAACTGCCGGGATGTATTCCTTGGGAACCACACCACCCACGATTTCGTTCACGAAGATAAAGTTTTCGCCATCCTCATCATCCAGAGGCAGAGGCTCAAGCTTAATCTTGACGTGACCGTACTGACCGCGACCACCTGACTGACGAACAAACTTGCCTTCGACATCAACTGGCTTACGGATGCACTCACGGTACGCCACCTGAGGCTTACCGATGTTCGCTTCTACTTTGAACTCGCGACGCATACGGTCAACGATGATGTCCAGGTGAAGCTCACCCATACCAGAGATGATCGTCTGACCGGACTCTTCGTCGGTACGAACGCGGAATGACGGATCTTCCTGAGCAAGCTTGCCCAGTGCAACACCCATCTTCTCCTGATCAGCCTTGGACTTCGGCTCAACGGCCACAGAGATAACCGGCTCCGGGAATTCCATGCGCTCAAGAATAATCTTGTTATTCTCGTCACACAGAGTATCACCGGTGGTAACGCTCTTCAGACCGATGGCGGCGGCGATATCGCCAGCCAGCACTTCCTTGATCTCTTGACGATCTTTGGAGTGCATCTGAACCATACGACCAACACGCTCTTTCTTACCCTTCACAGAGTTGTAGACCGCATTGCCGCTTTCCAGCTTACCGGAGTAAACACGGAAGAAGGTCAGCGTACCTACGAACGGGTCGGTGGCGATCTTGAACGCCAGCGCCGCGAACGGAGCATCGTCATCAGCCTGACGGGTCTCTTCGGTGCCGTCTTCATCGACTTCACCGCGGATCGCCTTAACTTCGTCCGGTGCCGGCAGGAACTCGATAACGGAGTCCAGAACGGCCTGTACACCCTTGTTCTTGAACGCAGAACCGCAAGTAGCCAGGACAATCTCGTTAGCCAGCGTACGCATACGCAGACCTTTCTTGATGTCCTCGATGCTCAGGTCACCCTCTTCCAGGTAACGCTCCATCAGCTCTTCGTTGGCTTCGGCGGCGGCCTCAACCATCTGTTCGCGGTACATGGCGACTTCGTCAGCCATTTCTGCCGGAACGTCACGCTGGTCATAGGTAGCACCCGCATCGTCTTCGTTCCAGTAGATGGCTTTGTTCCGGATCAGGTCGACGATGCCGGCGAAGTCATCCTCGGCACCAATCGGCAGCTGAACGGGAACGCAGTTCGCGCCCAGACGGTTTTTGATCTGGTCAACAACACGCAGGAAGTTCGCGCCGGCACGGTCCATCTTGTTGACGAATACCATGCGGGGAACTTCGTACTTGTTGGCTTGGCGCCATACAGTCTCGGACTGCGGCTCTACACCAGAGGAGCCACAGAACACGACGACCGCACCATCCAGAACACGCAGGGAACGCTCTACCTCGATGGTAAAGTCAACGTGCCCCGGGGTGTCGATGATGTTGATCCGGTGCTCAGGATACTGCTTGTCCATGCCCTGCCAGAAACAGGTCGTCGCAGCAGAGGTAATGGTGATACCACGCTCCTGCTCCTGCTCCATCCAGTCCATGGTAGCCGCACCATCATGAACCTCACCGATTTTGTGGGAAATACCTGTATAGAACAGGACCCGCTCGGTGGTTGTGGTTTTGCCCGCATCAACGTGCGCACAAATACCGATGTTTCTGTAACGCTTGATAGGAGTCTTGCGTGCCACTGTATTAACCTCGGCTGTTTAGAAACGGAAGTGAGAGAACGCCTTGTTGGCTTCTGCCATGCGATGAACGTCTTCGCGCTTCTTAACCGCAGAACCTTTGCTGTCAGCGGCGTCCATAATTTCACCGGCCAGACGTTGCGCCATGGACTTCTCACCGCGCTTCCGCGAATATTCCACAAGCCAGCGCATAGCCAGCGCGTTCTGACGGGAAGGCCGTACTTCTACAGGCACCTGGTAAGTAGCACCACCCACACGACGGGACTTAACTTCGACCATCGGCTGAATGTTCTCCAGGGCCTTCTCGAACATGTCGATCGGCTCTTCCTTAGACTTGTCGGCAACGATATCGAGCGCGCCATAAACAATGCGCTCCGCTACGGATTTCTTGCCGCTTTCCATCACGTGGTTGATGAACTTGGCAAGCCGTGCACTGCCGAACTTCGGATCCGGGATAATTTCCCGTTTTGCTGCAACTCTTCTTCTAGGCATCGATAAGCCCTTCTATTTAAAGGTCTTCAGGAACCCCTGAGATAGCATCTGCTACTCAGCCTTACTCTTACCGTTCTGACAAGCAACGATAAAAGACACCCGTCTGGGACATTAGGACTTGGGTCGTTTTGCACCGTACTTGGAGCGGCCCTGCTTACGGTTTTGAACACCCTGGGTATCCAAAGTACCGCGAACAGTGTGATAGCGCACACCCGGAAGGTCTTTTACTCGACCGCCACGGATCAGCACGACACTGTGCTCCTGAAGGTTGTGACCTTCACCACCAATGTATGACGAAACCTCGAAGCCGTTAGTCAGACGAACACGGCACACTTTACGCAGTGCTGAGTTCGGCTTCTTCGGCGTTGTGGTGTATACACGAGTGCATACACCACGGCGCTGAGGACAGGCCTGAAGAGCAGGAACATCGCTCTTGGCTACCTTGCGCTTACGAGGCTTACGCACCAACTGATTAATCGTTGCCATGTAAGCAAACTCCAAAAAACCATATCAATGAAACTTACCCCCAATGCAGGGGGTAAAATTTAAGGGACGCAAGTGTAAGCCTGCGCCCCAGGACAGTCAAGATGACTGGTCTCTTTTTAACCACCCCGCGGGTAGGTATCTACCCGGAGGCGGTGCACCGGCCCAACTCAGCTTTCGCGGTTGAGCTCGGCACTCAGAGCTTCTTCCACGTCTGCCGCAGTCACGCCCTGTGCTTCCAGTTCGCGTTTGCGACGACGCTCCGCGTGGTAGGCAAGGCCGGTTCCCGCAGGAATCAGTCGACCAACCACAACGTTTTCTTTCAGGCCGCGCAGGTAATCCCGCTTTCCGGTCACCGCACCTTCGGTCAGGACACGCGTGGTCTCCTGGAACGAAGCAGCTGAAATGAACGATTCAGTTGCCAGTGACGCTTTGGTGATACCGAGCAGCAGACGGTCGAAACGTGCCGCTTCTTTATCGCCAGCGTTGGCTTTCTCGTTCTCTTCCAGCACCTGGGTGATTTCCACCTGGTCGCCAGACAGCAACGTGGTGTCACCCGGATCGGTGATCTCAACCTTCCGCAGCATTTGTCGAACGATAACCTCAATGTGCTTATCGTTGATGACAACGCCCTGCAGACGGTAAACGTCCTGGATCTCGTTGGTGATGTACTTGGCCAGCTCGACCACACCCAGCAGACGCAGAATGTCGTGCGGGTTGGACGGACCGTCCGAGATCACCTCGCCCTTCTCAACCGTTTCACCTTCGAATACGTTGAGCTGGCGATGCTTGGGGATCAGCACTTCGTAGGCATCACCGTCTTTCGGAGTGATTACCAGGCGCTTCTTGCCCTTGGTTTCTTTACCGAAGGAGACCATACCGCTGATTTCAGCAAGAATGGACGACTCTTTCGGACGACGGGCCTCGAACAGGTCGGCAACCCGCGGCAGACCACCGGTGATGTCCCGGGTCTTCGAGCTTTCCTGCGGAATACGGGCAACCACGTCACCCAGCTCGATGCGCGCTCCGTTGGCCATGGTGACCAGGGCGTTCGCCGGCAGGAAGAACATCGCGGCACCGCCACCTGGCAGCTCAACGTCGTTTCCGTTCTCGTCGAGCATCTGGATAGCCGGACGAATGTCCTTACCAGCAGCCGGACGCTCCTTCGGATCGATAACTTCCATGGTCGAAAGACCGGTCAGCTCGTCGGTCTGGGTACGGACGGTGATGCCCTGATCCATGTTGACGAACTTGGCAGTACCTTCGGCCTCGGCAATGATCGGGTGGGTGTGCGGATCCCACTTGGCTACCGCAACGCCTGCCTCAACAGTGTCGCCGTGCTTGACCGACAGTACCGCACCGTATGGCAGCTTGTACCACTCACGCTCACGACCTTGCTCGTCGGCAATGGCCAGGGCGGAAGAACGGGAAACCACAACCAGCGAACCGTTGGTCTTCTCGATCGACTTCAGGTTGTGCAGACGAACGGTGCCGCCGTGCTTGACCTGAATGTTATCAACCGCGGATGCCCGGCTTGCCGCACCACCGATGTGGAAGGTACGCATGGTCAGCTGGGTACCCGGCTCACCGATGGACTGGGCGGCGATAACACCGACTGCCTCACCAACGTTGACCCGATGGCCACGCGCCAGATCCCGGCCATAACACTTCGAACAGATGCCGTGACGGGTATCACAGGTAATCGCAGAGCGTACCCATACTTCGTCCACACCCGCACGCTCCAGCGACTCAACGGTTTTCTCGTCGAGCAGCGTACCGGCGGTGACAACAGCGTTGTCTTTGTCGGTCGGGGTAAAGGCATCACGTGCCGTTACCCGGCCAAGGACACGGTCACCCAGCGGCACAACAACGTCGCCGCCTTCGATGTGTGGTGTCATCAGCAGGCCTTCGTCGGTACCGCAGTCTTCTTCGGTAACAACCAGGTCCTGGGACACGTCAACCAGACGACGAGTCAGGTAACCGGAGTTCGCGGTCTTCAGAGCGGTATCCGCCAGACCCTTACGAGCACCGTGAGTCGAGATGAAGTACTGGAGTACGTTCAGACCTTCACGGAAGTTCGCGGTGATCGGCGTCTCGATGATGGAGCCGTCCGGCTTGGCCATCAGACCACGCATACCGGCCAGCTGACGAATCTGCGCTGCGGAACCCCGTGCGCCGGAATCAGCCATCATGTAAACCGAGTTGAACGACTCCTGCATCAGGTATTCGCCGTCCTCGCCTTTCACTGGCTTGCCATCAGGACCGATAACCTGTTCTTTCGCCAGGCGCTCCATCATGGCCTTGGACACTTTGTCGTTGGCCCGGGACCAGATATCGATAACCTTGTTGTACTTCTCGCCCTGGGTCAGCAGACCGGACGCGTACTGGGTTTCGATGTCCTTCACTTCCTCAGAAGCCGCATCTACCAGCTCGTACTTCTCCGGCGGAATTTCGAAGTCGTTGAAACCAATCGAGATACCGGAAACCGTCGCGTAGTGATAACCCATATACATGAGCTGGTCGGCGAAGATAACAGTGTCTTTCAGACCCGCATCCCGGTAACAGGTGTTGATCAGGTTCGAGATTGCCTTCTTGACCATCGGCTTGTTGACCAGCTCGAAGGACAGTCCGTCAGGAACGATATCAAACAGCAGAGCACGACCGACGGTGGTGTCTACGATGTTGTATGCGTGAGAACGTGAACCGTCCTCAGCGATCGCAACTTCTTTGACACGAACCTTGACCTTGGCCTGCAGATCCACCTTGCCAGCGCCGTAAGCGCGATGCGCTTCCTTAACGTCAGCAAAGGTCATGCCCTCACCCTGCGCACTTTCACGCTCACGGGTCATGTAGTACAGGCCCAGTACCACGTCCTGGGACGGCACGATGATCGGCTCGCCGTTGGCGGGCGACAGCACGTTGTTGGTAGACATCATCAACGCACGGGCTTCGAGCTGGGCTTCCAGGGTCAGCGGCACGTGAACGGCCATCTGGTCACCGTCGAAGTCCGCGTTGTAGGCCGCACAAACCAGCGGGTGCAGCTGAATCGCCTTACCTTCGATCAGAACCGGCTCGAACGCCTGGATACCCAGACGGTGCAGTGTCGGCGCACGGTTCAGCATGATCGGGTGCTCACGGATGACTTCGTCCAGGATATCCCAGACTACGCCTTCCTCGCGCTCAACCATCTTCTTGGCGGCCTTGATGGTGGTCGCCAGGCCACGATGTTCCAGCTTGGAGAAGATAAACGGCTTGAACAGCTCCAAGGCCATTTTCTTGGGCAGACCACACTGGTGCAGACGCAGGTATGGACCGACCACGATAACCGAACGACCGGAGTAGTCGACACGCTTACCCAGCAGGTTCTGACGGAAACGACCCTGCTTACCCTTGATCATGTCAGCCAGGGACTTCAGCGGGCGCTTGTTGGTGCCAGTGATGGCACGGCCGCGACGACCGTTGTCCAGCAGGGCGTCGACCGCTTCCTGCAGCATTCGCTTCTCGTTGCGCACGATGATGTCCGGAGCGTTGAGCTCCAGCAGGCGCTTGAGACGGTTGTTCCGGTTGATCACCCGACGGTAAAGGTCGTTCAGGTCGGAGGTGGCAAAACGACCACCGTCCAGCGGTACCAGCGGACGCAGATCCGGCGGCAGCACAGGCAGCACGGTCATGACCATGTCGCCCGGCTTGTTGCCAGAGTAAAGGAACGCCTCAAGAATCTTCAGACGCTTGCTGAATTTCTTGATCTTGGTCTCGGAGTTGGTCTGCGGAATTTCTTCCCGCAGCGAATCAACTTCGGCCTGCAGGTCGATGCCTTCGAGCAGCTCCTTGACGGCCTCGGCGCCCATACGCGCGTCGAATTCGTCGCCGAACTCTTCCAGGGCTTCGTAATACTGCTCGTCGTTCAGCAGCTGGCCACGCTCAAGGGTGGTCATACCCGGATCGATCACGATGAACGATTCGAAGTACAGCACGCGCTCGATGTCACGCAGCGTCATGTCCAGCATCAAACCGATGCGGGACGGCAATGATTTCAGGAACCAGATGTGAGCAACCGGGCTGGCCAGCTCGATGTGGCCCATACGCTCCCGGCGAACACTCGCCAGCGCTACTTCTACGCCACACTTCTCGCAGATAACACCGCGATGCTTGAGGCGCTTGTACTTACCGCACAGGCATTCGTAGTCTTTGATCGGGCCGAAAATCTTGGCACAGAAAAGACCGTCACGCTCCGGCTTGAAGGTACGGTAGTTAATGGTCTCAGGCTTCTTCACTTCACCAAAAGACCATGAGCGAATCATGTCAGGCGATGCCAGCCCGATACGGATGGCATCAAATTCCTTGCTTTGGTTCTGGCTCTTGAGAAGATTCAGCAAATCTTTCATCAGTAAAAGCTCCGGATGGCGTTAATCTCGGGCGGGCACACGAGGTGCCCGCTCACGCTGCCAAAAACAATTCGGCTCACTCGGATTCCAGCTCGATGTCGATACCCAGCGAGCGGATTTCCTTGACAAGAACGTTGAAGGACTCGGGCATGCCCGGCTCCATGCGATGATCGCCATCGACAATGTTCTTGTACATCTTGGTCCGACCGTTCACGTCATCAGACTTAACGGTGAGCATTTCCTGCAGCGTATACGCCGCACCGTAAGCCTCAAGGGCCCACACTTCCATCTCACCGAAGCGCTGGCCACCGAACTGAGCCTTACCACCCAGCGGCTGCTGGGTAACCAGGCTGTAGGAGCCGGTGGAACGAGCGTGCATCTTGTCGTCGATCAGGTGGTTCAGCTTCAGGATGTACATGTAGCCAACCGTCACCGGGCGATCGAACATGTCACCGGTACGACCGTCGTACAGCATGGTCTGACCGGTGGTGCTCAGTCCCGCCAACTCAAGCATACGCTTGACTTCGGCTTCCTTGGCTCCGTCGAATACCGGTGTTGCCATCGGTACACCGCCACGGAGGTTGTGGCACATTTCCAGGATTTCCTTGTCGGTCAGAGAATCCAGATCCACCTTGAACACTTCATCAGAGTGGTTGTAAATCTCATCCAACAGCTTTCTCAGTTCCGCGATCTTGCGCTGCTCGTCCAGCATCTGGCTGATACGCTCACCCAGACCCTTGGCCGCGGCGCCCAGATGCGTCTCAAGCACCTGACCTACGTTCATCCGCGAAGGAACACCCAGCGGGTTCAGAACAACGTCAACCGTGTTGCCGAACTCGTCGTAAGGCATGTCTTCAATCGGCATAACCGACGAAATAACACCCTTGTTACCGTGACGACCGGCCATCTTGTCACCCGGCTGGATACGACGCTTGATCGCGAGGTATACCTTGACGATCTTCAGGACGCCCGGAGCGAGGTCGTCGCCCTGCTGCAGCTTGCCCTTCTTGTCGTCAAACCGCTCTTCATGCTCCTTCTTGCGATCTTCCAGACCCTGCTCGGACTTCTCCAGCAGTTCGTTCAGGCCGTCGTCTTTCATACGCAGCTTGAACCAGTCTGAGCGCGGCAGCTCGGCCAGGTAGCCTTCCTCCAGTGTGGCGCCTTTTTTCAGCCCCGGACCACTGATGACTTCCTGCCCTTTCAGCGCGTTCATCAGACGCTCAAAGGTGGCACCTTCAACAATGCGGTACTCGTCCTTCAAGTCCTTGCGGTACTGGTCCAGCTGCTCTTTCTCGATAGACTGAGCTCGCTGGTCCTTCTCGATACCGTCGCGGGTGAAGACCTGTACGTCGATAACCGTACCGCGGGTACCGGTTGGCACCCGTGACGACGTGTCCTTCACGTCGGAAGCCTTCTCACCAAAGATGGCACGCAGGAGCTTCTCCTCCGGAGTCAGCTGGGTCTCGCCCTTCGGCGTGACCTTACCGACCAGGATGTCACCCGCGCCAACTTCGGCACCAATGTACACAATGCCGGACTCGTCCAACTTGGACAGCGCACTTTCACCAACGTTCGGAATATCCGCGGTGATTTCTTCGCTACCCAGCTTGGTATCCCGAGCCACACAGGTCAGTTCCTGGATGTGGATGGTGGTCAGGCGATCTTCCTGCACCACTTTCTCGGAAATGAGGATGGAGTCCTCAAAGTTGTAACCGTTCCAGGGCATGAACGCGATGCGCATGTTCTGACCCAGAGCCAGCTCACCCAGATCAACGGACGGACCGTCAGCCAGCACGTCGCCGCGGGCAATGACATCACCCTGACGAACAATCGAACGCTGGTTGATGCAGGTGTTCTGGTTCGACCGGGTGTACTTGGTGAGGTTGTAGATATCCACACCCGCATCACCGGCCTCAGTTTCGGCGTTGTCGACGCGAACCACGATACGGGCCGCATCTACACTCTCAATCACACCGCCACGGCGAGCCGTAACACAGACACCAGAGTCCTGAGCCACTGTCCGCTCCACACCGGTACCAACCAGCGGTACCTGTGAACGCAGGGTCGGCACAGCCTGGCGCTGCATGTTCGCGCCCATCAGGGCCCGGTTAGCGTCGTCGTGCTCAAGGAACGGAATCAGAGACGCAGCAACCGACACAACCTGGCGCGGCGATACGTCCATGAAGTTAACGCTTTCCGGCGGCGTAACCGTAAATTCGTTCTGGTGACGTACCGTAACCAGCTCATCGGTGAGGCGCTTGGATTCATCGTCCATAGCCGCGCTGGCCTGGGCGATAACAAAGTTGCTCTCTTCAATGGCGGACAGGTAAACCACCTCGTCGGTGACCACACCCTCAACAACCTTCCGGTACGGGCTCTCAAGGAAGCCGTAGGAGTTGGAACGGGCATAGGTCGCCAGCGAGTTGATCAGACCGATGTTCGGACCTTCCGGAGTCTCGATCGGGCACACACGGCCATAGTGGGTCGGGTGT
Organism: Marinobacter alexandrii; assembly: GCF_005871205.1. Classification (GTDB taxonomy): domain Bacteria; phylum Pseudomonadota; class Gammaproteobacteria; order Pseudomonadales; family Oleiphilaceae; genus Marinobacter; species Marinobacter alexandrii. The sequence goes on from NZ_SWKM01000019.1 coordinate 10,142, forward strand.
ACGTCACGGACTTCGAAGCCAGCACGCTCGCGGGTCAGACCACCTGGCCCAAGCGCAGAAATACGACGCTTGTGGGTGACTTCTGACAGCGGGTTGTTCTGGTCCATAAACTGGGACAGCTGGCTTGAGCCAAAGAACTCTTTGACCGCAGCCGCAACCGGCTTGGCATTGATCAGATCCTGCGGCATCAAGCCTTCGCTTTCAGCCAGGCTCAGACGCTCGCGCACGGCGCGCTCGACCCGCACCAGACCAACGCGGAACTGGTTTTCGGCCATTTCACCAACGCAACGAACACGACGGTTACCCAGGTTGTCGATATCGTCGACATTGCCCTGACCGTTACGGATATCGATCAGCGTCTTCAGGACATCAATGATGTCCTCGTGTGTCAGGATGCCTGCACCGGTGCTCTCTTCGCGACGCAAGCGACGGTTCAGCTTCATCCGACCCACAGCAGACAGGTCGTACCGCTCTTCGGAGAAGAACAGGTTGTTAAACAGGTTCTCAGCCGACTCTTTGGTGGGCGGCTCGCCAGGACGCATCATGCGATAGATCTCGACCAACGCTTCCAGCGGCGTGCGGGTCGGATCGATACGCAGGGTGTCTGACATGAACGGACCGCAGTCCAGGTCGTTGGTGTACAGAGTCTCAATGTCCGTAACACCCGCGTCCAGAATCTTGGTAACCAGTTCTTCGGTCAGCTCGGAGTTGCACTCAACCAGCACCTCGCCGGACTTGGTATCAACCATGTCCTTGGCCAAAACACGGCCGTACAGGTACTCAGTCGGTACTTCCAGCTCACTGATGCCGGCCTTTTCAAGCTGCTTGATATGGCGCGCGGTAATCCGGCGGCCTTCCTCAACAATAACCTTGCCGTCATTGTCTTTAATGTCGAAGGTCGCGATGTCGCCACGCAGACGGCTCGGAACCAGCTCAAGCTTGCACACTTCCGCGCCCAGGCTGAACTTACTGGTTTCAAAGAACGTTTCCAGCATCTGCTCGGAGGTGTAGCCCAGAGCGCGCAGGAGAATGGACGCCGGCAGTTTACGACGACGGTCGATACGAACGAACACGGAGTCCTTCGGATCGAACTCGAAGTCCAGCCAGGAGCCACGGTAAGGAATCACCCGGGCCGAATACAGCAGCTTGCCGGATGAGTGGGTCTTACCCTTGTCATGATCAAAGAATACACCGGGCGAACGGTGCAGCTGGGAAACAATAACACGCTCGGTACCGTTGATAACGAAGGTACCGTTTTCAGTCATCAGGGGCATTTCGCCCATGTAGACTTCCTGCTCTTTAATGTCCTTGATCGCCTTGTTGGACGATTCCTTATCGTAAATGATAAGGCGGACTTTCACGCGCAGCGGTGCTGCGTAGGTTACGCCCCTAAGCTGGCATTCCTTGACATCAAAAACCGGCTCGCCAATACGGTAACTCACGTATTCGAGCGCGGCGTTGCCAGAGTAACTGACAATCGGGAATACGGATTTGAATGCTGCGTGAAGACCGGTTTCCCGACGGTCCTCAGGAGCGGCTTCCATTTGGAGGAAGTCCCGGAATGAATCCAGCTGAATAGACAGCAAATAGGGGACGTCCATCACGGAAGGCAATTTACTAAAATCTTTGCGAATCCGCTTTTTCTCAGTGTAGGAGTAAGTCATCTGCATTCCCCAGCTTTAGACCTGATACCTGGTATCAAGAAGCAACCATTGTTCTGCTTCGGGGCCGAATTGCTCGGCATATCGCGCCGTCTTGAACAAGACTCTGGCTGTAGGTTAAAGATCCGACATCGACCTGTAATTGCTCACCAGACTCTATAGCATATACAACAAACAGAAAAAGGCCGGTGGCACAAGGCCACCAGCCTATCCATGCTTAATGCACGGTTTCGATCAACAGCCGACTCTTACTTGAGCTCAACAGAAGCGCCTGCTTCCTCAAGCTTCTTCTTGGCTTCTTCAGCGTCGTCTTTGCTAGCAGCTTCCTTGATAACGGAAGGTGCGCTGTCGACCATTTCCTTAGCTTCTTTCAGACCCAGGCCGGTCAGTTCACGAACGGCCTTGATTACGTTGACTTTCTTCTCACCAGGACCGGTAAGAACAACGTCAAATTCGGTCTGCTCTTCAGCAGCGGCAGCTTCGCCACCAGCAGCTGCAGGTGCAGCAGCTACGGCTGCAGCGGCAGATACACCGAACTTCTCTTCCATTGCTTCAACAAGCGCAACTACGTCCATTACGCTCATTTCTGCGATTGCGTTCAAAATGTCTTCGTTAGACAGAGCCATGACTTTCTCCCAAAAATATAAAAAATGGTGTTCAACAGAATCAAGCAGCTTCTTGCTTCTGGTCGCGAACTGCCGCTACAGCACGAGTCACTTTCGAAGGAACTTCGTTCAGTGTCCGTGCCAGCTTGGTGATCGGTGCCTGTGTAACCGCGGCCAGCATCGTCAACGCTTCGTGACGTGTTGGCAGCTTGGCAAGGCGATCAATCTGGTCTGCACCCATCAGCTCTCCGCCGACGGCCAGTCCCTTGATCTCAAACGCCTCTTTCTCCTTGGCAAAATCCTTGAGCAGACGTGCTGCTGCGCCGGGATCTTCCATAGAGAATGCCAGAATGGTCGGGCCTACTAGAGCCTCATCGATGCACTCGAACTCAGTACCACGAATCGCGATCTTTGCCAGGTTGTTACGAACAACCTTCAGACGCACGTTTTCGGCACGAGCCTTGGCACGAAGAGCCGTCATGTCACCGGAAGTGACACCACGGTAGTCAGCCATTACCACAGACAGAGCACCACCGGCAGTCTCGTTGACTTCAGCGACGATCGCTTTCTTGTCTTCGAGTCTAATTGCCACTGGATTTCTCCTCGATTTCGCCGGGGTTATCCCGGCAAACCCATCATTGCCCTTACGGGCGCCTTAACGGTGTTTGGGTTCAGAGAGAACGTCTTCACACCGTCTGCGCAGGCGTTGCTTTAACCCTTGCGCCCCTCTGCAAGCAGAGGGCCTCGGGGGCCTGCGGTCTTTGACAGCCTTGGCTTCCGCCTAGACTACAAAGCAACTACCGTTCAGAGGATCAGATTGCCAGACCGCTCTGATCGATAGTCAGACCAGGACCCATGGTCGAAGAAACAGTGATCTTCTTGAGATACACGCCCTTCGCCGATGAAGGCTTGGCCTTTTTCAGATCTGCGATCAGCGACTCAAGGTTTTCCTTGATGTTCTGTGCAGAGAATTCAACGTTACCCAGCGGAGCGTGGATAATGCCGTTCTTGTCGGTGCGGTAGCGAACCTGACCGGCCTTGGCGTTTTTCACCGCGGTCTCAACGTCAGGAGTTACCGTGCCAACCTTCGGGTTCGGCATCAGGCCACGGGGACCCAGGATCTGGCCCAGCTGACCAACAACACGCATGGCGTCCGGAGTGGCGATAACCACGTCGAAATCCATGTTGCCTTTCTTAACTTCCGCTGCCAGATCGTCCATGCCAACGATGTCTGCGCCAGCTGCCGTCGCCTTATCGGCATTGGCACCCTGGGTAAACACGGCGACACGAACGGTCTTGCCGGTACCGTGAGGAAGAACAGTGCTGCTACGAACCACCTGGTCCGATTTACGCGCATCAACCCCGAGGTTTACAGCAACATCTACCGACTCTTTGAACTTGACGTTCTGACCCAGTTCAACCAACAGGGCAACAGCCTCGTCTACGGAGTAGGCACGGGTAGCATCGACTTTTTCACGAATAAGCTTTTGACGCTTGCTCAGCTTTGCCATGTTACAGGCCCTCCACGTTCAGGCCCATGCTACGGGCAGTACCTGCAATGGTACGAACTGCTGCATCCATATCGGCTGCAGTCAGATCGGGCTCTTTGGTCTTGGCAATTTCTTCCAGCTGCTCGCGAGTAACGGTGCCAACCTTCTCAGTGTTCGGACGGCCAGAACCACTCTTGATGCCAGCTGCTTTTTTCAGCAGAACCGGCGCCGGTGGAGTCTTGGTAATAAAGGTAAAGCTGCGATCACTGTATACTGTGATAACAGTCGGAATCGGCAGACCAGGCTCCATGTCCTGAGTCTGGGCGTTAAACGCCTTACAGAATTCCATGATGTTTACGCCGCGCTGACCCAGAGCCGGACCAACGGGGGGGCTCGGGTTAGCCTTGCCGGCAGCAACCTGAAGCTTGATGTACGCTTCGATCTTCTTTGCCATGATTCATCTCCTGCGGGTTCAAACGCCTTTCGGCTCCCCTGTGGTTAATCCTGCCAATAGCAGACACAAAAAGCCCGCGTCGCCAGAGCGCGCGAGCTTTCAGCTTTTCGACTGCCGCTTAATCCTTCTCAACCTGCCCAAACTCCAGCTCTACCGGAGTTGAACGGCCGAAAATCAAGACAGCAACCTTGACTCGACTCTTGTCGTAGTCGACTTCTTCTACAACGCCATTGAAGTCCGCGAACGGGCCTTCAACAACCCTGACAATCTCGCCTGGCTCAAACAGAGTCTTAGGCTTTGGCTTCTCGGCGCCACTTTCAACGCGACGAAGAATCGCCTCAGCTTCACGCTCGGTGATCGGAGCTGGCTTATCCTTGGTGCCGCCGATAAAACCAAGAACCCGCGGCGTATTCTTAACAAGGTGCCACGTAGCGTCGTCCATTTCCATCTGCACGAGTACGTATCCCGGGTAGAACTTGCGCTCACTCTTGCGCTTCTTACCCTCTCGCATTTCGACAACTTCTTCGGTCGGGACCAGGATCTCGCCGAACTTGTCTTCCATGCCGTCTAGCGCAACGCGCTCCTTCAGAGTGCGCATTACGTGCTTTTCGAAGCCAGAATACGCATGAACGACGTACCAGCGCTTAGCCATTGCCCACTCCTGTTTAACCGATAAATCCGGCGACCAACATACTGATCAGCGAATCCATACCCCACAACAACAATGCCACCACCAGAACAAACACCACCACAATCACGGTGGTTTGAACCAGCTCGGGCCTGGTAGGCCACACTACCTTCCGGATCTCGACGCGCGCCTCTTTAAGAAGCGTGGCGAAACGACGACCACGATCGGTCTGAAGCGCCACCAAAGCGGCCACGATCGAAAGCCCTACGAGAGCCAGAACACGATACAGCAGGGACTCAGCACTAAAGTACTGATTCCCGACCACACCGATGGCGATCAGAACGAAAACAACCAGCCATTTCACTGCATCGAAACGGCTGGCTGATTGAACGGCTTTTGACTCCATAGGAATCAACTTATGTATCCGGATGTTAAAAAATGGCAGGCCAGGAGGGAATCGAACCCCCAACCTGCGGTTTTGGAGACCGCTGCTCTGCCAATTGAGCTACTGGCCTGCACCGAAACTACACAGTGCACTTTCTTCGAGTATATTACTCGATGATCTTGGCGACCACGCCGGCACCAACGGTACGACCACCTTCGCGAATCGCGAAGCGCAGGCCATCTTCCATGGCGATCGGAGCGATCAGGGTAACACTCATCTTCACGTTGTCACCC